>NZ_JAJOYU010000025.1 GCF_021290985.1 Rheinheimera soli | reverse complement strand
TTTAGTTAGCTTTTGGTGGCGTTAGGGAGACTTTATTTTCTCCGTATGCTTTTGAATTTTTATTTTGTTCGCAAGGACTGATCGACTTTGTCACAAAGACTGATATTGTAATTGAATTCGGTAATTGCTAAGGATTGGTTATGAAAGTATTTGAGCACGGTTCTGAGTGGAGACGCTGGGATCTTCATGTTCATACCCCAGACTCAATTTTGGAATCTCAGTACCGCGAAGATTGGGAAGGGTACATCTCTGAAATCGAGAGTAAATCAAATAATGTCTCTGTAATTGGAGTTACTGATTACTATTCAATCTCCGGTTACGAAAAAATGCTTGAATACCGAAAGAATGGGAGGCTTAAAGACATCGACTTACTGATACCAAATATTGAGTTTCGCGTCACTCCAGAAACGGAGTCTAGTAAAGGAATTAACATTCACGTTCTGGTCGATCCCAGTGATTCTGATCATGTGAGCAAAATAAACCAGGCTCTTGCTCGATTGACATTTACCTATCGCAGCCAAAAATATGGCTGCGAAAAATCACAACTTGAAAGTCTTGGTTCTGCAATTACTGCAGGTCTGACAGGGAAATCAGCCCTGAGAGAGGGCATGAATAATTTCAAAGTATCTATCGATGCTTTCTGTTCGTGGTATGAGTCTGAAACGTGGTTGAAGACAAACTCCCTAATTGCTGTTGCTAATTCTTCAAAAGATGGTGCTTCAGGGATCAGGGAAAATGGTTTTAAAGGCGTCCGGCAAAATATTTATGATCTAACCGATCTTATCTTTTCAAGCAACCCAAGTGATATCAAACATTTTACAGGTGGTGCTGGAAGAACTAGAGAAGATATCATTGCACAGTATGGCAAAATTATTCCTTGTATACATGGCTCAGATGCTCACGATTTTGGGAAAATATTCGAACCTGATTTGCGAAGGAATTGCTGGATTAAAGCCGATCCTTCATTCAACGGTCTGAGACAGGTCGTGTTCGAGTCTGATAGGGTAAAAATCCAGGATATCTCGCCAGTCAATAAACCTAACTACCAAGTGATCAGACGCGTTCGTTATTTAGATTCATCTGGATTGAACTTATTCCCCACAAAGTGGATTGCTTTAAATTCGGATTTAAACACAATTATTGGCGGTAAATCGTCTGGCAAATCCATGCTTTTGTACCACATCGCTCGGACAATAAATAACTCTGAAGTGACAAATAATGCGGGTCTAGCGCGTGCACCCACGTATGATGATCTGAAAGGCATAGATTTCGAAGTTGAGTGGGGGAACGGTGAGGTCTCGAAACTCTCAGAACTTGGCGCCAATGCAAAAGCGATCACTTATATTCCACAGTTTTACATAAATGAATTGGCCGATAAGCAGGGACGCGAAAGTCTTAATTCGTTAATTTCTCGTGTTCTCTCTCAAAACCCACGATATAAAGAATTCTCAGAAGAAACGCTTAGTACAATCAAGACTATTCGAACGCAAATATCGGACAAAATTGACCGACGATTCTCGTTAGCTGACGATTACAAAAAGCTTCAAGAAGAAGCACTTGAGATTGGGAATGTAAAATCTATCCAACAGGAAATAGACCGCATTCAGCTACGAACCGCTGAACTTAGGAAAATTTCAAATTTCACTCCTAATGATGAGCAAGCATTTAAATCCCTTTCCATGAAGAGGCGTGTATATCAAAAAGCCAAAGGGAAATATGATGACTTCACATCTAAATTAGAATCTATGATTCGCAGTGTCGAAAGCAAGAGAACTCAGTGGGTAGAAGACTTATTGTCTGATATTTCAATTGATTCTGGTTTTTCTGACAAGTCATCGGTGAGCGCGAAATTAGGAAACAGTCTGCGTTCGAAATTAAACCAAGTTTTTAACGAACAAATTGAAAAGATAAAAGAAATTAAAGATTCGATCCCTTTGAGAGTGAAGGCTATAGAAGATAAAGTCCATCTGGTTTCAAGTCATCTGGTGCCACTCGAATCTAAAGTGAAAGACTCTGCTGAGCTTGAAAGTCTCAATACGTCGTTAAAACGAGAGCAAGATAAGCTCGCTCGAATAAATGAAAAACTGAAAGAAAAGTTAGTCATTAAAGAAAATGGGGAAAAGTGCAGATCTGAAATCGATTCCAGTTTCAAAGAGTTGTACAGGCTTTATCAATCCCTGTGCGAAAATGTCGAAAATTTTCAGGTTGATGATGACATTAGGATCGAAGCTAAGTTGATTATTGCACCCGGAAAATTCGATCTATTCACAAGCTGTTTCAACAGAAACAGTAACATAAATGGATTTTTAGGCTCAATTTATCGAGACGGCGAATATAAATTCAACCTTGATTCTTTCATCGAAGACATAGACGCTATCTCAAAAAGAGCACTGTCAAAGGACGCCCCGCCTTTGAGGAAAAATGTGAAGCTCATAGACGCCTTTAAGCATCTGTATGGTGATTATTTTGAGGTCGATTTCGTTGTGACTTACAAAAACGACGATATTGTAAAAATGTCACCTGGCAAGCGTGGTTTGGTCCTACTCAGCTTAATGCTTGAGTTGAGCAATTCTACTCACCCAATTTTAATAGACCAACCCGAAGACAACTTAGATAATCGTACAATCTATTCGCAACTCAAAGATTTCATTAGAAAATGCAAACAAAAACGTCAAATAATCCTAGTTACGCACAATGCTAATTTAGTCGTTGCTGCGGACGCTGAGTGTGTAATAGTTGCAGATCAGAAGGGACAAAATGATGATGATCCAAACTTTGGTTCTAAGTTCGATTATTTCAGCGGGAGCTTAGAATTAACTTATGGAGAGTATGAGGCAAAATCTCATTATGCCCTCCAAGACATTGGGATCAGAGAGCATGTATGTCATATATTGGAAGGAGGTATTTCCGCCTTCAAGGAAAGAGAATTGAAATACAATCTGTCCTAAATCACAATTCCTAATTGTGATGCATTGTATTCAGTCTATGTTTACCAAAAGGAAACGGGGCCGCCGTTTCCATAAAATGGTCTACCTGCTCCAGTAGTTCATCCATCTTTGAAAGCGCTGGTTGCGAGTAATCGTTTCAACTCATGCCAGAGCTTTTCTATTTTGTTATGCCGCTGGCTATAGACCGGTAAAAACAGCAGCGGTTTGATGGTTTCTGGGATGGTGTACAGACCTGATTAAAGTCATTGCAGCTGAAATGATCGCGCGGTCTTACGCAAGGTTTCTCTATGGCCAGGGGCGCGCAGCTCTTGATCAAGCTTCGCCTTAGGTCGTGCCAGCTCACAAACGATGTTCCAAAGAACAATAAATCTCTGGTAAGGTGACGTATTATTGTTTTGCTCTAAGATCAATCATGAAGATAACGGAATATCACGCTAAATACTTCGCACACGAACTCTCCATTCTGCATGCCAATAATGGTGTTGATAGGCTCTCCCAATCGTTATTTGATGCGTGCGTCGATCTGAATCCACATCAGATAGACGCTGCACTTTTTGCACTTGATAACCCATTGAACAAAGGTGTGGTGTTAGCCGATGAGGTTGGTCTTGGTAAAACCATCGAAGCTGGTTTAGTGCTATGTCAGTATTGGGCTGAACGGAAACGTAAGTTATTAATCATTTGCCCTGCATCACTGCGCCGCCAGTGGGCACAGGAGTTAATGGATAAGTTCAACCTACCTTCACAAATCCTGGATGCCAGAACCTTCAATCAGTTGCAGAAAGAGGGCATCTATAATCCCTTAAACAACAAGCAAGTTGTAATCATGTCATACAACTATGCAGCAAAGCTTGAAGAGCAGCTAGTCAGTCAGGTTTGGGATCTCGTGGTAATTGACGAGGCACATAAGCTGCGAAACGCCCATCGCGACAGCAACAAAATTGGCCAGGCCTTAAAGCGTGCGTTATTCGGTAGAAAGAAATTATTGCTAACCGCAACGCCATTGCAGAACTCCCTTATGGAGCTGTATGGCATGTCTACTCTGATAGACGAGCATCTCTTTGGTGATGATAAAGCCTTTCGTAAACAGTTTATGCAAGGCGACAGTGACCAGCTGGAACTGAAAAAACGTTTATCTCACTTTGTTAAGCGCACATTGCGCAAACAAGTGCTGGAGTACGTTAAGTATACGCAGCGCAAAGCCATCACTATTCCCTTTACGCCTTCAGAAAAAGAACTCGCACTTTATGATGCGGTATCCTCCATTTTAGATAAGGAGGATAGCTACGCGCTTCCAAAGCGACAACGGCATTTGACAGGCTTAATTTTACGTAAGCTTTTAGCATCAAGCTCTTTTGCCGTGCTAAACACCCTTGAGGTGATGCAGCGCCGTCTTATTGACTTAAAGAACAACAAAAAGAAACTCACTGACGATGTCTTACTTGAGATCATCGAGGATGATGATATCGAAACGGATTATCTCGATGAAGACGATTTACAGGCTCTTGTTCCTGAGGAGCATGTTGAAGAAGCTATCGACCATCAAAAGCTGACGCTCGAGATCAAGGAGCTCGGCACTTACATTAAACAAGCGCAGGATATTAGCAACGACGAAAAAGCCAATGCTCTACTAAAAGCCCTATCACTTGGTTTTGAGCAAATGAGTTCAATGGGTGCTGAGCAAAAGGCGATAATATTTACCGAGTCAAAACGCACACAAGTTTATCTGGCTGCTTTTTTATCAGCTCAAGGATTTAAAAATAAACTGGTCACTTTTAGTGGCTCGAACAACCATCCCGAAGCAACACAGATATACCAGCAATGGCAGCAAACTTATGCCGGTTCAGATCGCATTACTGGTTCGCCTCAGGTCGATAGACGAACAGCGCTGATAGACTATTTTAGGGATAGCGCCGAGATCATGATCGCAACTGAGGCTGCAGCTGAAGGGGTTAACTTACAGTTCTGCTCGCTGTTGATTAACTACGACTTACCCTGGAACCCGCAGCGAGTAGAACAACGCATTGGCCGTTGCCACCGCTATGGTCAGAAGTTTGATGTCGTCGTGATAAATTTTGTCAATCAGCGCAATTATGCTGATCAGCGGGTTTTAGAATTACTCAGTGAGAAGTTTAACTTATTCGATGGCGTGTTCGGTGCGTCAGACACGGTACTTGGCTCATTAGAAAGTGGTGTCGATTTTGAAAAGCGTATTCAGCAAATCTACCAAGAATGCCGCTCACCAGAACAGATAGAAACAGCTTTTGCTGCACTGCAAAAAGAGCTTGAAGCCGACATTAACCAGAAAATGCAGCAAACACAGCAGGTCTTGCTTGAGCATTTTGATGAAGATATTCATGATTTATTAAAAATTAAACTCGACCAAGCCAAAGAGCGTTTAGACAAAGTCGGGCGCTGGTTTTGGGCTGTAACTACACATCAGTTACAACAACACGCGGTATTTAGTGAAGCAGACTACAGTTTCACACTTACATCTCACGTTGCAGAGCAGTCGCCAGGTCAATATCAGTTTATCCGGCGGGGCGATGAGCAACTAAAGACCACGGATACACACTCGCGACTATATCGAATCAGCCATCCGTTAGGCGAATATGTTATCGATAGCGCAAAAGACGCTTTAACACCAAGACGCACCTTAACGTTCAACTATCAACAACATGATGGTAAAGTGTCGGTCGCCGGAAAGCTGCAAGGGCAAACAGGTTGGATTTCGCTCCATCTGCTGAGTATTGAAGCCTTTAATATTGAGCAGCACTTGGTATTCACAGGTATTACCGATGCAGGACAACTCATTGATTCTGAGGCATGCAAAAAACTGTTTAACGTTGGTGCCGAAGTGAGTGAGTCAACAGAATTACTTGTCATACCTGATAAATTACGTGATGCGCAAACACGCAATATAGACGCTCAATTAGCCATAGCGATGGATACCAATAATAGGTATTTTCAGGATGAGCGGGATAAGTTAGATAAATGGGCCGATGATAAAATGCTTGCAGCAGAGCAAGAGCTTACGGATACAAAAAATCAGATTAAGTCACTAAAACGCGAAAGCCGCCATGCTCTTTCTGTCGATGACCAACAACAGTTCCAACAGCAACTTAAAGATCTTGAGCTAAAACAGCGCAAGTTGCGGCAGAACATCTGGGACGTTGAAGACAGTATTGCGGAAAAACGAGACGAGCTTATTGCTGCTTTAGAAGCACGCATGAAGCAAAAAACCGAAATTAAAGAATTATTTACTGTGCCATGGGTCGTGATTTAGGAGCCATATATGTTAGAGAAGCTAGAGCTCAAAAATTTTAAAGCTTGGGAAAAGCTGGCGATAAAATTTGGTATGGTTACCGGACTTTTTGGTACAAATAGTTCAGGAAAAAGCAGCTTAATTCACTTTTTACTCATGCTTAAACAAAGTAAAGACAATAGTGACAGGGCAATTGCTGCGGACTTTGGTGGCCATGATAAGCTTGTAGAATTGGGAACATATCATGATGTGGTATTCAAACACGATACGACGAAAGATATCTCCTGGGCTCTATCCTGGGGCCTACCAAAAGAGTTAAGAATACAAGATGTTGAAAAAAGCTCAACTAGTGTTTTGTTTAAAGCCTCTAGCATAGAAGTCTCCTCTTCTATTGGCCTAGAAGAAAAGCTTTTAGGGGTAAAAGCTTTAGGTTATGAGTTTGCGGACCATCAATTTTCTATACAAAGAAAACCTGATTCTAAAGATTTTGATCTTGTAGCAAAGGGGAGTTCAAAGTTTCGTTTTACACGTACTCAAGGTCGTATGTGGAAATTACCAAAGCCAACCAAAAATTATCTTTTTCCTGATCAAGCTAAAACTTACTATCAGAATGCGGATTTTCTCAGCCAGTTTGAAGCTTCTTTTGAAGCTGCAATGGATAAAATTTTCTACTTAGGGCCGCTTCGAGACTACCCGAAACGAACTTATCAGTGGTCTGGTACTAGTCCGACAGATGTTGGAATTAGAGGTGAACTCACGATTAATGCTATATTGGCTGCCTCAACTCGCAATGAAAAAAGAAGTCTAGGCTATAAAAAACGCAGTAAATCTTTCGAAGAAATGATAGCCCACTGGCTGAAGGCATTAGGTTTAATTCATTCTTTCCGAGTGGAAGAAGTTGCACCGAATTCGAATATTTTTAGAACCTTGGTAAAAAAAGAAGTAGGCAGCTGTGAGGTCGGCTTAACAGATGTTGGCTTTGGTGTATCACAAATATTACCAGTATTGGTGTTACTCTATTACGTTCCCGAAGGTAGTACTGTTTTATTAGAGCAGCCCGAAATTCACTTGCATCCATCAGTGCAAAGTGAGCTTGCTGATTTAATTCTAACTGTATCTAAAACACGCAATGTTCAAGTAATTGTCGAAAGTCATAGTGAACACTTCATCCGGCGTTTACAGCGCAGAGTTGCTGATAACAGTGCTGAGCAAAACGACATTGCGCTTTACTTCTTCTCTACAAAACAAGGCTGTGCAATTTATGAAACACTGCAATTAGATGAATTTGGTTCAATTCATAATTGGCCAGAAAACTTTTTTGGTGACGAAATGGCTGAAATTGCCGCCACTCGTAGGGCAGCTTTGTTAAAACGAAAAGCCAAGCAAAATTCGGGGCAAAGTGTTGAGTAATCTTGCCAAAAAAGTAATTGATAGCAATGTTGCAATTGTGGCAAATGGTCATTCACCACAAGCTTCAATAGATTGTGAGTTGGCTTGTATTAAGCTATTAGCATGTTGCGATCAGCTATCAATTTGCCTCGATCAAACAAGTTTGATAATGGATGAATATGCCAAACACCTTAGTTATGCTGGTAATCCAGGTGTTGGCGATATGTTTTTCAAGTACCTCCATGACAATCAATATGCCCAAAAGAATATCGAGTTAGTCACAATTACTCCGATTGATGACGAGAATCTTGGTTTTGCAGAGCTCCCAGTAAATAACTTTGATCCATCAGATAGAAAATTTTTAGCTACTGCGGTTGCCGCTAGAGCACAAGTTGTTAATGCGACAGACAGCGACTGGGCAGAACAACAAGAATTAATGAACCAATTAAATATCACAGTACAACAGCTATGCCCAGACAGCTGTCAGTGACAACCAAATTAAGAGAAGACTATGAGTAAGTACAACGAGCTGGTTAAAAAGCTAAAAGAGATTTTCCAAATTGATAAGCCCGAGCTGGATTTTGGCATTTATCGCATTCTGAATATGCGGGCAAAGGAGATTAACGATTATCTCGATAACAAGCTAAAAGCAAAAATTCAGGCAGCGCTTGCTGATGCCGGGAATGCCAATAAAACCAATTTAGAACAACAATTACAGGCCGCAATAAAAGCAGCAACTGATGCTGGTTTCGAACCCGAGCAAAGCCCTAAAGTGCAGGAGTTTAAAAAGCAACTTGCCGCAACGGTATCGGGTGCCAGTGAGCATGAAAATGCCGTGTACTCCCATTTACTAACCTTTTTCTCCCGCTATTACGATAACGGCGATTTTATCAGCCAGCGTCGTTATAAAGGCGATACTTACGCTATTCCTTATGCCGGTGAAGAAGTGATGCTGCACTGGGCCAATAAAGACCAGTACTACATTAAAAGTGGTGAAAATTTTGCCAATTACTCTTTCAAGCTCTCCGATGGACGCAAGGTTAGTTTTAAACTGCTAACCGCAGATACAGCAAAAGATAACCGTAAAGACAACGATGCAGACAGACGCTTTGTGCTTATAGAGCCTCATGTGCGCTCCAAACTCGATGAAGAGGGTGAAGAGTACGAGCAGCCCTATAACCCTGTTGAGGTTGTTAGAACAAGCGTTATTCAAGAAGGCCAAGCATTTGAACTTGAAGAGCTTGTCATTCATTTTGAATATAAAGCGGTTAAGAAAGGTACCAAGCAAGATGTATTGGTGCAAGAAGCAATCTCTAAGATATTAGCTGATGCAAAGGTTCAGCAGCATTGGGCAGATTTAGCAAACCGAGCGCCAACAGAAAGCAATCCTAATCGCACTAATTTGGAAAAGCATCTTACCACCTACGCTCAAAGGAATACTGCAGATTATTTTATTCATAAAGATTTGGCTGGATTTTTAACGAATGAGCTAGATTTTTACATCAAAAATGAAGTGATGAATCTTGATAATTTACAAAATTCTGAAGTGTTTGCGAATATTGAAAAGCAGCTAAGAATGATCCAGTGTTTGCGTATGTGTTCTGGAGAAATTATCTCGTTTTTATCACAGTTAGAAAACTTTCAAAAGAAATTATGGAACAAAAGAAAATTTGTAGTTGATGCTGAATTCTTAATTAGCATTGACTATCTGAGCGAAGATCAATTGGAGGTCGTGTCAAAAAATAAATCTCAATGGCAACAGTGGGTAAATCTAGGTTTGGTTGACAAGCCCTATGACGATACTGCGCTTCTTAAAGGTTTTAGAGGTCTTACAATTGATACAGAACTGTTTGATAAATCCTTTAAAGCGGATGTGCTTAGCGGAATCGACGAGCTAGATAACAAAGTTAATGGGATTTTGATTCACGGTGATAATTACCAAGCGCTTAATCTTTTGCAATCTAAATATTACAAAAATATAGATGGCATTTATATAGATCCCCCTTATAACACGGATGCCTCAGCAATTTTATATAAAAATGGTTTTAAAGATTCTAGCTGGTTGACTCTCATGTTTAACCGTTTGGAGCTGGCTAAGTCACTTATGAAGGAAAACACTCTTCTTACTGTAGCCATTGATGATCAAGAGGTTTCACCATTACGTGTGTTAATGGGAGAAATATTTCCTAAAGAAGCTGGTGTAGGAGTAGTAAAGGTTAATCCTCAAAGTCGAAAAACTAAAGGGAAATTCTCACCAGTTCATGAATATGCCATTTTCTATGGAAATTCTGAGGATTCAATACCCGCATCTATTGGATATGATGAGGCTAAGCTTGGACGATATCCGCTTGAAGATGACTTGGGCCATTACTCTTGGATGAATTTTATTCGTGCAGGAAGTAATGACAAGCGTCAAGACAGACCAAAACTTTACTATCCTATTGTTGTTACAGCTAAAGATGAGATACGCATTCCAAAATTAGAATGGGACGACGCTAATCAAGAATATTTAGTTTTGGAAGAGATTCAACATGATGAATTACTTCTTTACCCAGACAAGTTTGAAGACGGACGCAAGATAGAAAAAAACTGGCAAAGAGGCCATGTCAGAGTTGCTCAAGAGTATTCTGAATACAGAGTTAGGCGAGTTCGAGACGGCAATATTTGCATAGATTTCAAAACAAGAATGGATGCAGATGCTCTGCCGACTACATGGTGGGATAAGAAAGAATATGCCTCTGCTAACTATGGCGCAGCAGAATTGAAAGAACTTTTTAATGACAAACCTTTTGATTTCCCGAAGGCTATAGGGTTGGTTGAAAATTCTATTTTAGCGTGTATTGGTAAATCTAAGGGTGAGAAAACTGTTTTAGATTTTTTTGCTGGCTCAGGAACAACTGCGCATGCGTCATTAAATTTACGTCGAAGCGTTAACGAAAGTCTGAAATTTGTTATCGTAGAGCAAGGAGAATATTTTGAAAGTGTACTTAAAGCTAGAGTCCAAAAGGTGAATTATTCACCAGATTGGAGAGCAGGTAAGCCACTTTCACGCGATAAAGGTCTTAAAAGCATATTTAAGGTCATTAAAATTGAAAGTTACGAAGATACTTTGGGAAATATAGAATTAAAAAACTCGCAAGCGATGGCTGATCTTTTCTCTGAGTCGAGAACGGGTATTGATAATGAATACCAGATCAAATATATGCTCGAGACGGAAAGTAGAGGCTCATTGATTAATGTTGAGCACTTCCGTAAACCTTTTGATTATAAAATGGATATTTCTGCTGACTCAGCAGGTGCAACTACCCAAAAGAATATTGATTTGGTAGATACCTTCAACTATCTGATTGGCTTACACGTGAAATCTATGGAATCAAATATCGAACGCGGTTATGTTCGTATTGAGGGTACATTACCAACGGGTGAGCGCACACTGGTCTTATGGCGTGATTGTAACAAGATAGGTTATGAAGAGCTTTTAAAATACGCTAACCGTTTGGATCTGTATGCTAAAGAACAGACATTCGACGTTATCTACATTAATGGCGACCATAATTTGCCGACAGCCTTTACCGTGGATACTGAGCAGGGTGAAGTAACTCGCAGTTTGAAACTACGCCAGATTGAGCCTGAGTTTTTAAGCCTGATGTTTGCAGAGGAGGCTTAATAATGGCAAGGACTCAGACTGCCGGTAAAGCGGTTAAAAAGCAAAGCAATAGTAAGCTTAGCTTTCACAAACAGCTGGTGTTAAACCGCTTTATGTTCCATTTTTTCAAAGACGGAACCTTGCAAGGTTTAAAAATGCGTCTTGGTGAAGATCGTTTTGAAGGTATTCATGAGGATGGGCAAAGCCTGTTTTTTCATGAGCTAAGCAACTACTTATTTGAAGTTGAACGCATCGATTTAGCCGATTTGCGCCGTTACGATTTAAACATTGTGAAACATTGGCAAACGATCACTGAGCATCGGAATAAAAAGGAAGATACGATACTGAATATGAAATATTTTCAGTATCTGTCTTTGCTTTTTACAGAGATTTACCTTGATTGGCATTTTAACCGCAAGCAAGAACTGTTGGATGGCCTGAATAAAGAATTGGCTGCCTATAACGCAGAAAATAACCTGACGTCTAAAGATAGGGCGAATCAGTTTAGAAGCTACATTCTTGAAGATCTCAACAAGCTGGCGTATTGGAATGCTACGGGTTCAGGCAAGACCTTATTATTACATGTGAATATTTTGCAGTATTTGCATTATTTCCAGAACGGTAACCCACATGCTTACCCTGACAAGATTGTTTTATTAACGCCGGACGAGCGATTGTCGCAACAGCATATGACAGAGTTGTACGACTCTGGCTTCTCGCAAATTCAGCTGTTCGACAAAAGCAAAAGAACCCCGTTTAAAGGAACCATTGAAGTTATAGATATCAATAAGCTTGCCGACGAAATGGGTGATAAAACCGTTGCTGTAGAAGCTTTTGAGGGTAAAAACCTGGTTCTAATTGATGAAGGCCACAAAGGTACTGGTACTGCAGCTGGAGCCTGGATGCGCCGTCGCGATAAATTAACCCGTGATGGCTTCGCATTTGAATATTCAGCGACATTTGGCCAGGCCGTTTCAGATGGTAAAACGGTCGATGCAGTTGAAGACGAGATAAGAAAGAAAAAAGCCAAACTGCTGTTCGAAACCACAGCATTAGCTAAGCTGACTGATGAACAATTAGCGCTAATAGCCTTGGATACTGAAGAGCAGCGTGATGCGCGTATTCAGGCAACGCGTGAGGTTTATGGCAAATCTATTCTGTTCGATTACTCCTATAAGTTTTTTTATGAGGATGGTTACGGCAAAGAGTCACTTATCCTCAACTTAAATCCGGAGCAGGATAAGCACGACGATCGCAGGTACGAATATTTCACAGCCTGTTTGCTAAGCTTTTATCAGCAGCAATATCTGTTCAATAAGCATAAAGAACAGCTAAGCGAGTTTAATATTGAGAAACCGCTTTGGGTCTTTGTGGGGAATACGGTAAGCGGTGAAGATTCAGATATTCATGCAGTATTGCGTTTTCTGGCTTGGTTTTTAAACCATGAAAGCCAGGCAAAGAGTTGGATTAAAGACCTGGTTGACAATAAAGCCCGGCTTTTGGATACCAAAGATCGAAACATCTTTGAGAAGCGTTTTACGGCGTTAATCAATGGATCTCAGGATATCTATGCGGATATTCTGGCGAAACTATTTAATACATCGCATTCCGGCCAACGGCTTAGGGTATTAAACCTGATTGGCAGTAAAGGCGAGTTGGCTCTGCAGGTTGGTAGTTCAGAGCCTTTTGGCTTGGTTAATATCGGCGATTCTCCATCGCTATATAAGCTCTGTGAGGAAGACACGGCCTTTGATTACCAACGCGATGATTTTGCTAAATCGCTGTTCCACACCCTTAACGCTAAAGATTCTAAACTGCATATTTTGATCGGCTCGCGTAAATTCACCGAAGGTTGGAGCAGTTGGCGGGTTTCTACCATGGGCTTGTTAAATATGGGGCGTGGTGAAGGCTCCCAGATTATTCAACTATTTGGCCGTGGGGTGCGGTTAAAAGGGCGAGACTACTCATTAAAGCGAAGTACACCGGGGCAACGGCCAAAAGGGATCCATTTAGACAAGCTTGAAACACTGAATATATTTGGTGTGCGTGCAGATTACATGGCGACGTTTAAGCAATACCTTGAGGATGAGGGTGTTACACCAAGCGATGAGATATTAGAGCTCAATTTCGAAACACGAGCAAATTTGCCAGCAACCAAGCTTAAAACGCTAAAGCTGAAGGATGGTTTTAAAGATAACCAGAGGCACGGTTTTAAGCGTGTGCATTTTCCTGAGTTGTATCAGGTGCCAGCTGAATTCGCGGGTAAGGTCAAGTTGCCACACATTAAACTAGATCTTTATCCAAAGCTTGAAGCAATAGATACGACGCGTAAAGGCGATACCACACCAGTTAACGTCCGTTATGAAGGTAAGCTAGATTATAAGGTTATTGCAGCCTTTGACTTTGACCGTTTATATCTTGCGGTGCAGGATTTTAAATTGCAGCGTGGTTGGTCTAACCTGCGCCTTGATAAGCAACGTTTACAACACTTTTGCATGGGCGAAACCAGCGTATCTAACGGTTGGTACACCTTACTCATTCCAAAATCTGAACTGGAAATTAAGCAGTTTTCCGATGTGAGAAAGCAGGAAGATATCATGCTTCGTATGCTGCTAGATTATACCGAGCGCTTTTATCACACCTTGAAAAATGCTTATGAAGGACAGTTTTATCAAGTAATGCAAGTACAGGAAGACGATCCAGGCATGATCAAGATGTATCACTTCGAAATCGAGGATACGGATGATGGTAATGTTTACGTTGAACGCTTAGAGCAGTTGCAAGCTATTGTCACCAAGGGTGATATCGGTAAAGCAAAAGACTGGAACGCACCGGGGATGATTGCAGTGACCTTCGATAGGCACTTGTATTATCCTCTGTTGTCTGTTGAGAAAAATGCAGATTTACCGTTAAAGATGCGACCAACCGCTTTTGATGCGCCCAGTGAGATTACTTTTGTCCAAGACATTCAGGCTTTTGTGGAATCACGTCGAGGACAAGAGATCATCGGTGACAAGAGCCTGTATCTGTTACGCAATGCCGACACAAAATCTAAAGGCTTAGGGTTTGCCACCGCAGGTAATTTCTATCCCGACTTTTTATTGTGGCTGGTGGATGATGCTACCGGTAAGCAATGGTTAAGTTTAATTGACCCCAAGGGCATTCGAAACCTGAACCTTGATGATGCAAAGTTTGGTTTATACAGAGAAATAAAAACATTAGAGCCAAAACTTGCTGATGAAGATTTGACCTTAAATGCGTTTATCGTATCTGAGACCCATTATGCTGACTTGCTGAACGTCTCTGATCCCAAAGAGGCATTGGAAGAGCGTCATGTGCTGTTTATGGAGGATAAAGATTATCTCCAAAAAATGTTCGCTAAAATTGTTGGGGAACCTGCATTTAGTAGGGATCAGTTAGAGAACGATGAAATTGCGCAGCGTCTTCTACACGGGCTGCGTTTAAAGGTAAGAACTGCCTCTCACCACTATGATTACCAGACTAATTATGCAAGGCTGAGCTTAGTTACCGTAAAGGGTAGTGATGGTAAAGGCGGCGTTTTAGTAGAAAAACTTCCAACATTAATAAAGTTTATTAAAGACTTAGTGACGGTGGACGGAGATTATTCGATCAATTTGTTTTCGTTCATTCCTTTTCTTGGCGCATTAGTGAAGCTTATCGAGTACTTTTTCAAGAAAAAGGTTAATCTCAGTCGCAATGCTGCACTAGTTCTGCTGTGTTTCCCCGAAAAGACTGAGAGAACTGCGGCTGAGCTCCTTAATGAGATTTCAGCTGTTTGTAACAGATGTAAGGCTTCAACACTTGACTATGATGATGTTTACAGTGAACTCAAAGAGCTAGAGAAACATGGGGTTGTAACCCAGGTTGGGAGTGATGGTGCTCGATGGACACTAAATGAAGAATTCAGTATTCATCCGTTTCGTTAATCAAAGTATGAAGGGTTAAAAGCCTCAGATACATTTTTAAAGCCAATGCTCCGGTATTGCAAGTTCGAACATGGACGAAACATGCCGGAGCATGCCAATTATTTCAATATGCTGTTGCTGACTGAAATTTTGTTGAGCTTTTCTTTGTTCAAGAATGAGTTTTAATTCTTGTAAGTTAAACATTCCCAGCGCATAAAAATTGCCCCAGGTTGGCTGACCAAATAGGTTGTAAATAACGACTGTACTATCACGTTCACTAGCTAGTCGTTTTTCACCAGTGATTTTTAGAGCCGCAGCTTCTGCTTCTTCGCGGTCTTCGTAGGTATTTAGTAGTTTCATCACTTTTCTCAGTTTCTCAACGGTTGTCGTCGCTATTTAAAAAACAACCGTTTTTTGGCGTGATTTTTGATATTTAATATTTTTTTTCATCACAATAAAATCAAGTAAAACACAATTTAAATCAAAGGTTTGAGTTGTGTTTTTTGTGCTATAATCGCTTGTCAGTATTAAGACAAGGAGAGCTAACTTATGGCTTTGTTGAACACTTCTCAGCAAGTTTCAAAAAGTGTGATCAATGTTGACACCGACACATCCCTTTTTGATCTGATTAAT
Source organism: Rheinheimera soli (assembly GCF_021290985.1). GTDB lineage: Bacteria > Pseudomonadota > Gammaproteobacteria > Enterobacterales > Alteromonadaceae > Pararheinheimera > Pararheinheimera soli. The sequence goes on along the minus strand of NZ_JAJOYU010000025.1, from coordinate 45,332 downwards.
CTAGACGAAAAGGAAACTGAGTCTCTGCAGATTGATCGTAAACATGTATTATCGTTACTACAACCCGGAAATAAGAATCCTGATCTCGATGACAAAAACAGAGATTTGATAATCATGGGATATGGTAACTTGTACGAATGCTCCAAATCGTCGCTCAGGTGTATTGTGAGTAAAGAGGCATTACTCCTAAAAAGTTCAGACTTTACTGAGTTTGAAGAGATAAACGTTAAAACTTACGCTGTCTATTGTCACGTGATTCCATTTCTTGCGCAGTGTGTTGTTGATCGAGTAGGCTGTTATATATCTCGCGAAATATTGTCAGAAGAGAGCGACGATAATCGAATCTTATGCTATCTGATGAGTGCTGATAATTCAGCGAAACTGCATTTTTTTACAAAAAACAGATTTATTACGCACCCATTTTCGTTAAGTGCTGCCTTAAATAAATACTTTCTTAAACGCGACAAACAGACGTACAGAGAATGGATCTACTGTAGCCCTGAAGCTCTTCAGTTGCTTATAAGTGGTTATTCACAGAATAAGGCGGCTTGATGGGCTGTTAACTCAATAGAGTAATCTCTACCCTTGACTGTTTAACTGATGCGTGCGACGAATTTTCCTGTGTCCTGTGTCCTGTGTCCTGTGTCCTGTGTCCTGTGTCCTGTGTCCTGTGTCCTGTGTCCTGTGTCCTAGGACGCGGGACTTTTGATGGGCGGTGAAAATAAAAGTCAATATATCGTCGTGCTCTTAAAAATAGAGTCCCTCCTACAGCGCTGGATTAGACAGAACACTTTCATTGGCATACACAGAGCCGCAATTTTTCACTCAATACGATCATCTAAATATCCGCGTTTAATACTAAGAAATAATACATCAGCTTGGCCGAAGTTTACCTAACCACATCCTTCAGTTGCCGATCTGTTTTGGTGTTCGCTTGGTTATGTTGTAACGAAAAACAGCGAAAAACTTTGCCACAAGACTTTGCCACACCTATAATATAACCAATTGATGTGTTATCGTGCTTGTTATAAATCAAAGGGTTACGTAGCAAATTCAAAGTGGTGGAGAGTCCCTCTCTCTCCGCCAGATTAAATGAAAAAGGCCCAAGCCAAAAGCGTGGGCCTTTTTCATTTAAACCGGAGAGCGAGGATTTGGTTCGAACCCTATGTTCGACAAATTCGCCGGGAGCGAATTTGGACGCGCTTTAGCGCGGCCCGCAGGGCCAGCACCATGGATGGTGCTGGCAATCCCTCTCTCGGAGTCAGTTTGGTTCGCCCCCTTTGCCGGAAGCAAACCGGCACGCGCTTTAGGGCGGCCCTGGAAATAGCATTGCCAACAGAGGGCAGGATGCCCGGAATAATCCCGCGGCGCTGCTGTCGCCAAAAGCTTATACCTTCCCCTTGCCCCATCCTAACCCCTCATCTATACTCCAAAGTATCTACAATGTATATCCATTGAAAAAGGTATTTATGTCTATAGCCATAGCTAAATGGGGTAACAGTGCAGCCCTTCGTTTACCAAAAGACTTGCTGGACAGGTTGTCTTTGCAGGTTGGCGACAAGGTCGAAATACAGCAGCAAGGTAACCAGATCGTGATTACACCCAGTAAACCTTCACTGGAAGAATTGCTGTCCAGGGTTACAGCCCAAAACAAACATCAATCACTTGTGAATGATGTCGAGGGCAGGGAGCTACTATGAGCCCAATTCCTGATGCAGGTGATATTGTCATTATTGATTTTGATCCTCAGGCAGGCCACGAACAGGCAGGTAAAAGGCCTGCACTAGTATTAAGTCCAAAACAGTTTAATAAGATCACTGGTTTTGTCTGGTTGTGTCCAATCACCAGTCAAGTGAAAGGTTATCCTTTTGAAGTGGCTGTTACTGGCTCAGAAAAAACGCAGGGCGTTATTCTGACCGATCAGTTAAAGTCCTTAGATGCACAAGCCCGAAGGCTTAAAAAGGTAGATCAAGTCAGTGCGGATTGTTTGGCTAATGTAAAAGTATTGATTGCGACCATTCTTTCGATTTGATTTTGGGCTACCAGGTCCGTTATTAAACTCCCTCAGTCAAATAACCCATCACTCCGACCAATACCAACTAGTCAGGTTATATCGATAGCTGCCTGCAGTTTCCCCATTCACAGCCTCTACCCAGTGCTCAGAGCCCTCTGATGACGGATCAAACAATACGCAGCGGTTGTATAAAGGCGCGATAGTCACGGCTTTATCATCCTTCCCCATAAAGACCAGTTCGCCGCCGTTATCGTGCTGCCAGTCTTTATTTAAATAAAGCAGCATACAAATTTCTCTGCCTGGTGAGTCATCCGCGTGTTGATTGACAAAATCGCTGGCACTTAAGCGAAAATAATTGGTGTTAACCTCTGGTTTCGCCACGTTTATATCTGTTATCTGCACACGAAAGATGCGTGATAACAAAGACATAAATTCATCGCCACGTAAATATGACAAAAACTCATAAGCTACAGCTGAAGGACTTTTGTCCGCACCTGGCGCGGAGCGGTCCCAAATGTCCCGCTGCACGAAACGTTGGGGGGCGGGAGTTTTTTGCCATTTAGTGTCATTCACATATAAAGCTGAGTAGCTATGTTTTTGTGTTTTCCAATGTTGTTCTTGCTGTAAAACATGACTTACTTCAGCGAGTTTGTTGTGATCAAATAAATGATCAATCACGATATGATTGGGACTGGAGTGCAATAAAGTCTTTCGATAAGCTCGGATCGCAGTACTGGTTATTTGCTGTTCATTCAGCCACATTGAGATGGTTCACTTGTAGAGTTAAATATGCTTTAAAGGAGCGATAATACAATATTTTGAGTCGTGTTTATGCACTTAACATCGCCGTAGGGCATCTGGTTTGTGCTGAGCCCTTATCAAAACATCTGCCCAACAACGCCATTGAAATAAATCAGCTTTTTTATTACTTTAAAACAAGTTAGTTCATTCGGAACTGACACTGATCCCAATGTTGCTTTAGCAAAGGTCGCTGGAATTCTGGGATAACATATAAATAAAAGGACTTCGTAATGAAAAACATATTCTTCTTTGATGCCATGTTAACGCCAAAAATCATTACTGTGGTGTATTGGATTTTATTGGCTGTTGCCGTATTCAGTGGTTTAGGCGCAATGTTCTCCGATTATGGTGGTGGCTTTCTGGTAGGATTAGGTATTTTGATTGGTGGCGCTGTGGGTGCCCGTATTTGGTGTGAGCTGCTGATTGTTTTATTTAAGATCAATGCCAACCTGCAGAAAATTGCAGAGAAGAATGATCAATAAGGATTCTGTCTGGCTGTTTGTGTAATGACGATCAGCAGGCCACTCATTGGCTTGCTGATCTTTGCCGCAGCACAGCTTCAACCCACCCGCCATTCCAGGCCATAATGTGCAAATAGTTCAGCATCTTTAGCAAACCACAATTCAAAAGCCTGTACATCAAAACCTTCTTGTCTGGCCAGCCTGAATATTCTGACAGAGAGCTCAAGTAAATCACGATAGCCCCAAGCTTTGCCTTGATAAATCACCGTTAAATCAGGATGTTCAGCCAATATTTCTATGGCTTTCATTGTCTGATTCAAACGACGTAGTTGCTCTGTACGCCATGTTGTGCTCATCGTTACGCTCCTTTGGTCAAAATACTGTCAGTATTTGCTGAGTACAGGATGCTCTTCAATTTTTGTGCCATGGCTTTTACGGACAACAGAACTTAACGCAGTGCGCGGCCGAGCAAAGAAAAATAGCCAAGCCAGTGCTGAGCCAACAAGGAAGACAACGCAGAATCCGGGTATAAGCCTGCTTTAGCTGCTTTGCTTTTTAAGGTGCCGCTGACTAAAAAGCTGTTTTTAAGTTTTTGTTGTTGCAGCATATGCTCAAAAGCCCGAGCTGCCAGTTCCTCCGGCTTGGCGTAGTAATAAATGCCATGGCTTTGATCAAAAGCGGCGGAGGTTTTGACATAGCTGTTTGATTCAGCGCAGTCGGTGGATAAAAACAGCGTGGCAAAACTGTGATCCAGATACCGATTCAGTGGGTGAGGGGCGACAGTAGCATTAGTTAGCCAGCTTGAACTGGCAAAAGCGCCAGCAGGAAGCTCGTCGCTGAATAATTTGCTGCAAATATAATGGTCAAATGCATGGAACCACTCATGCGCCAAACTGCCACCACCGGCGTTTTTAGCCAAAGCCAGTAAACGGCCTTGCGGCTGATAAAATGCGCAGCTGCCTTGCTGACCGCCAATGCCAAAATTCAGGCTCAGGCTTTGATTTAGTGAAATCACTTGTTCCGGCACCTGCAACAGCAGCATCAGGTCGGATAACGCATCAAAAAACAGGTTAGCCGCTAGTTGTTGCTCTGCTGCAGTGACCCAGCGGCCGATTTTAATACTTTGGAAACCAAAAATTTTTACTATATCCAAAAAGCTGACGTCGGCGCCGGATCTATGCTCCGGGCCGTTACGAAAATAAGCTTGCTGGATGCGTGGTACTAAATCTGCCATAGGGTAACTGGTTCAAATTTAAACATTTTTTAAAGGCTTATGCTGGGAAAACACAGTTTAAGTCGTATACTGACAAGCGGTATAGTGATTTTCATTAAAACCTGATGGCTTTTCACTTATGCAAAGCCTGTTGAAACAAAGAGTGATTTTATGTCCCTGCTAGAAAATTTACTGATTATGTTGCTGCTGATCAGTGCCAGTGCCTTCTTTTCCATGTCTGAAATAGCCTTAGCTGCTTCACGCAAAATTCGCTTAAAACAGCTGGCGTCGGACGGTGAACCCCGCGCTGCTTTGGTGTTGCAGTTGCAATCCAACCCCGGTAGCTTTTTCACCATAGCCCAGATTGGCTTAAATGCGGTGGCTATATTAGGTGGTATTTTGGGTGAGGCTGCGTTTACCCCTTATATCCTAAGTTTCCTAAATTTATTTTTTGAAAGCCCCGCCAACGAAGGTATAGCTTTTGGTTTGTCGGTGTTTTTTGTCACGTCGCTGTTTATTTTATTTGCCGATTTAATGCCAAAGCGGCTGGCAATGTTATCGCCAGAAAAAGTAGCCATTTCAGTGGTGAATCTTGTATTACTGATGCTGGTGATCTTTAAACCTTTGGTGTGGTTTTTTAATAGTCTGGCGAACCTGGTATTCAAACTCTTTAACGTACCTATGCAGCGTATCGATCAAATTACACCAGAAGATATAGTGGCCATGATGGATGAAGGCGCTCAGGCGGGCGTATTGCAGCAGCAGGAACGTACCTTGCTGGAAAATGTGTTTGATATGGACTCCCGCACTGTCACCTCAGCTATGACAGCACGCGAAAGCTTAATTTACTTCAATTTAAAAGAAACAGCAGACAGTATTAAAAACAAAATTGCCGAACATCCCCATGCCAAATTTATTGTCTGTGATGACAGCCTGGATAAAGTAGTGGGTTATGTCGACAGCCGCGATATTCTGATGCAGGTGTTGCATCAGCAGCCTATTAACTTACTCAAGGAAGGCATGATCCACACGCCTTTAATAGTGCCGGATTCGTTGTCGTTATACGAAGTGCTGGCGCATTTTAAATCCAGCGGTATCGACTTTGCCGTAGTGCTGAACGAATACGCCTTAACAGTGGGTATGGTGACACTGAAAGACGTAATGAGCATAGTGATGGGCGAACTGGTGAATTCTGACGAAGAGCAAATAGTGCAACGTGACGAAGCATCCTGGCTGGTGGAAGGTTTAACTCCACTGGATGATGTGATGCGGGTCTTTAATATCGATAGCTTCCCGGATGATGAAAACTACGAAACCATTGCCGGTTTTATGATGTATATGCTGCGTAAGATTCCGAAACGCACCGACTTTGTGATCTTTCAGGGCTACAAGTTTGAAGTGGTCGATATCGACAGCTACAAAATTGACCAGTTGCTGGTGACTAAGGTCAAAGTTGCAGAAGATGGGTCAGAGCTTAAGCTCTGACCTTGATGTACAGCCCTGCGATCAGAACAGCTTTAAGCCGTCTTTCTTGAATTAAAACAAAGTAAAAGTAACCGGAAGCGCGGTATACTTAGCCATCTTTTGTGAGCCTGAATTTTTGGCTCAGTTGTGTTGATGATTCCCTCTATGATTGAAAAAAACACACCTGCTTTTTATGCCGCCAGTTTTGCGCTTTGTCTGGCTGCTGTATTTGTGTTTGCCAACCTGCATATGCTGCAGCCTTTGTTGCCGCTGCTTAGCCGCGAATTTCAACTGACACCACTACAAACCAGCTGGAGCTACGCCATTGGCACACTGGCACTTGGCTTGTCTTTATTGGTGTATGGGGCTTTGTCGGACGCCTACGGTCGCCGTACTTTATTGCTCTGGAGTCTGGGCGGTATGGCGCTGAGCACGCTGGCGCTGACTCAAGTGGAGTCTTATCAGTCACTTTTGGTGCTACGTGCTTTGCAGGGCTTTTGTTTAGGTGGCCTGCCCGCTATTGCCATCGCTTATATGGGCGAAGAGTTCAGTAAAACGGCTATGGTGGTGGCTGTTGGCTATTACATCAGCGCTAATTCGTTGGGAGGGATCAGCGGGCGCTTATTGTCAGGCTGGTTTGCTGAAATGAATCACTGGCAATGGGTATTCTGGCCTATGGGGCTGGGTAGTGTGCTTTGTACTTATCTGGTCTGGCGTTATTTACCTAAATCCAGTTATTTTCAAAAGCAGCCCTTTCAGCTCAAACAAGCTATGGCCGATAACTGGTTTCATTTGCGCCAGAAAACTTTGTTGCTGACCTATCTGATTGGCGGCCTTAACTTTTTTATCTTTTTAAATCAGTATACTTTTGTCGCTTTCCGTTTGTCTGATACACCCTATGTATTATCGAGCGGCTGGATAGGTTTGTTATTTATTACCTACTTAACCGGCACTGTAGGTTCTGCTTTATCTGGCAAAGTAGGGCAGCGAATTCATCCTGCTTTGGGCATGGCGCTGGGTATTGCCATTATGATGCTGGGCACAGCCTTGACAGTTTTTAATGCCTTGCCTTTGATTGTGTTTGGTTTTTTTATCAGTGCCTTTGGCTTTTTTCTCTGTCATTCGCTGGCCAGCAGTTGGGTCAATCAGCAGGCGGTCAAAGCCAAAGCCAGTGCCAGCGCTTTGTATCTGGTGTTTTATTATCTGGGTGCTAGTTCTGGTGGTTTGTATTTATCGCCATTCTGGCAGCAGTGGGGCTGGAATGGGATAGTGTCAGGTTCCTTACTGATGTTTATGCTGACCTTAGTTTTAAGTCTTTGGCTAAAGCACAGTGCATCAAAAGCGCCCTGAAATAACTTGCGTCCACTTTGTTTTGCTTGTTAGCATAATGTCACTTCCACTTCGAGTACTGCTGAAATGAACAACTAAATTCCCGAAAATTTGTAGTCGTTATTTTACAAATCATCAGGAATGCTGTTGTTTAACAGGTATTTATCGTTTTTTCTTTTTGTCTGTGAACACAGTCGTCCTGTATTTCAGGAGTCTGTATGTCTGAATCATCTGCCGTTTTATTATGTCGCCAATTTCAATGGACCCATCCGGGCCTGGAATTTTTACACCCAGCTATCGATCTGCAACTTCAGCGCAAAGCCCAGGCTTTGGTTGGGTTAAATGGCTGTGGTAAATCCTTATTTTTACGCTGTTTAGCCGGTCTGGAAACTCAACTGAGTTACAGCGGTGAACTGCTTTGGCAGCAGCCATTTTATTACCTGTCACAGCTGGAGCCGGATCTTAACCAAAGCATCTGCTGTTATTTGGGGTTAGATGCTGTGTTTGACGCTTTAGAGCGAGTAGAGGCTGGCGGTTTGGACCAAACTGATTTTGATCGCATTGGCGATCGCTGGTTAGCTAAAGCAGAGCTTAGGCAGTGGTTGCTCGAGTTAAATCTGCCCATAGATCCCGCTTTGCCACTTTGTGCTTTAAGCGGGGGCCAGTTGATGAAACTGCGGCTGGCAAAGGCTTTTGCAACGAAGCATTTTTTATTGCTCGATGAAGTATCAAATCATCTGGATCAACCAGCTCGTTTATGGCTTCAGCAGCAATTAAAGCAGTATCAGGCAGGATATTTGCTGGTGAGCCATGATGTGGAGCTATTGTCGACTGTAGATTGTATTTACCAGTTATCGCCTTTAGGGCTGGAAAAATATCAGGGCAACTACCAGGACTTTTTGCAGCAGAGCCAGCGGCAACAGCAGCAGTTGCAGCAGCAAAATGACAAGTTAAAACAACAACAAAAAAGCCAGCAACAGCAACAACAGCGTTTGCTTGAGCAGCAACAGCAAAAACATCATCAGGCCAAAAAGAATAAAACCCATGCCAATCAGGCACCTATTTTACTGGGCAGAAAAGCTCAGCAGGCTGAACAAAGCCATGGTCGTTTGCAGCTTCAGGTGCAGGCTCAGCAGCAGGAGTTAAGTGCCAAGCGTCAACAGCTGCAGCTACAGCTAGATTACCGTGATGTGCCAAAACTACCGTCTGCCGCCGCTGCAAAAGCGTGCAGCGGTCCTTTGCTTTATTGTGACGGACTGGTTTTACCTTATGGCTCAAAAGCACCTCTATCTTTTCAGCTTAATGTGCAGCAGCGCTGTGTTGTCACTGGAAGTAATGGCAGTGGCAAGTCGACTTTACTTAAGGTCTTAGCAGGTTTTATTCAGCCAATACAGGGGTTGGTGCAGGTAAAACAACAGCTTTGGTATTTGGATCAGCATTTATCTTTACTGGATAATTTCCCAGGCGCTGTAGAAGCCATCAGAGCTCTTACTATGTCGCAGCAGGAGTCGCAGATCCGAACCTCTTTGTCTGGTATAGGACTTGGTGCACAGCGCCTGACGCTACCAACGCAGCAGCTCAGCGGCGGAGAGCGGATGAAGTTGTTGTTATTGATTTTGGCGTTGCAGCCATATGCGCCTTTTTTGCTTCTGGATGAGCCGGATAATCATCTGGATTTTCAGGCGTTGGCTATGCTTCAACACTTTTTACAGAGTTATCCGGCAGGTTTTATGTTGGTGACTCATCAAAATGCACAGTGGCAGCAGCTTGATTTCTCTGCTGTGGTAAGACTGGATTAATCCAGTCTTTGCCAAGCTAATCCAATCTTACCCAGACCTCTTCAATTTTCATTCCATCTTCCATACCACTGTGATGCCAGAGATCGCCTTCGACTTTGGCTTTAAATTCATAGGTTTTATTCAGCATGCTGGCGACAGAACCTGTTTGTGGAGTTTCGTGATAGTCACTGCCTTTCAACTGGTAAGTGCCTGTTAAAGCGCTGCTGAAACTGCCGTCTTTATTCACTGTGACAAAACTGAAATAGCTTTTGGACAAGACTTTCACCGATTTCAAATCCTCGTCTGACAGGGTGATCACAGTGCCATCGGCCTTGGTGTAAACCGCAGATTTGAGTGTCCAGCTGCCTTGCAGTGTTGCAGGCTCCGAGGCTATTGAGGGTAAAGCAACGCAGCAGAAAACAGTAAAGATGCAGGATGCTAAGTGCTTCATTTTGTGTCCTTTTCAGTAGTTTTATGAAGGATCACTCTACAGCACAAAATGGAGTTTGATAACCTGCTTTAATCAGCATTCAGGCTGATGGTTTGAAAACAACCTTCAGCCAAATCAGCGAGGTTAAATGCAGCAAGCTGAATACGTTTGAGCTGCAGCACCTTAAAGCCTTGAGTACGACACATATAGCGAATTTGCCGGTTTAAGCCCTGGGTCAGCACAATTTCAAAACGATCGGAGCTCAATTGAGTCACCTGACAAGGACGGGATTGATAGCTATGAGGGCCAACAGTCCAGCTGACGCCGGACGCCAATTGCTCTAAAGCCTGGGTTGTCAGAGCTTTATCTACCGTCACCTGATAGGTTTTTTCATGGTAAAAATCAGGATGCAACAAATGGTGTGCCAGTTCACCATCATTGGTTAGCAGCACTAAACCACAAGAGTCTTTATCCAGCCGTCCAACCGGAAATAGCCGCATAGGGAATTGTTGCAGCAGATGGTACAGGCTGTCAGCCTTTTCAGGATTGAGGTTACAGTCTATGCCCACAGGCTTGTGGTACAACAGATAGTGTTTTTCAGCGATAGCAGCAAAAGGTTGCTGATCGACCAGAATAAGGTCGTCAGAATTGACATGGTCAATATGATTGGCGGGGCGGTGATTCACCAAAACCCGGCCTTCGTCAATCAGCCTTGATGCGGCTCGTCTTGAACAGAGGCCATGGTCGGCCAGGTATTTGGCTAAACGAATTTTCATCCGCCTTTTACCTGATATACCTAAGTCACTTAAGCCGCTGTGGTGGCTTTAGGCTTAGGTTTAAAACGACGACGTTGACCGTTGCCGTTGTTGTGTTCAGCCGCAGGTGTGGCCATATGACCGGCTGCCTGAGTCTGAATACCAGGTGTTTTTGGTGCTTCAAAGCGGCGTGGAGGCTTTGGCGCTTGAGCTGTTTTTTGGCCTTGACCCTGACCTTGGTTTTGGCCTTGACCAGGTTTTTGACCTGAGGCTGGTTTTTGTCCGCCATTGGCTCGTGGTTTATTGCTGTTCGCGCTCTCACCTTGTGGTTTACGCACAGGACGAGGTGGGCGAGGTGCTTTCGCAATAGCCGTCACTGCATCTGGTAATGGATCCGGATTCATGCTTTGGCTTGGCAATTTCATACCAATTAAACGCTCGACCTGTCTTAATTGTGGAACTTCATCAGGTGCAACAAAAGAGACGGCTAAACCCGATTTACCGGCACGACCAGTACGACCTATACGGTGCACGTAATCGGCAGGTGAACGTGGTAATGCAAAGTTCACTACATAAGGCAGCTGGGAAATATCGATACCACGGGCAGCAACGTCAGTCGCCACTAACACTTGTAGCTCGTTGGCTTTAAAGTCAGCCAAAGCTTTAGTGCGGGCATTCTGGCTTTTATTACCATGCAAAGCTGCAGATGGAATACCAGCAAAGGTCAGCTGTTCGCTTAAACGGTTGGCTTCGTGTTTGGTTGGCATAAATACCAGCACCTGTTGCCATTTGTTTTCAGTGATTAACTGACATAAAGCAGCAGTTTTCTGACCTTTACCCAGCAAGTACACCTGCTGTTCAATTTTTTCAACAGTAGTATTTTCCGGTGTGACCTGGATCATCAGCGGGTTTTGCAGTAAACCCTGAGTTAAGCCTTTAATTTCATTGCTGAAGGTGGCTGAAAACAGCAGGTTTTGACGAACTTTTGGCAGTAACGCCAGAATCTTTTTCAAATCGCGGATAAAGCCCATATCCAGCATACGGTCGGCTTCGTCCAGAACCAGCATTTGCACCTGATCCAGCTTTAAGGCGTTTTGGCTTAATAAATCCAATAAACGGCCGGGAGTGGCAGTTAAAATATCCACGCCACCACGTAACGCCATCATTTGTGGGTTAATGCTAACGCCACCAAACACCACATGGTGTTTTAATTTTGGGCTTAACTCTTTACCGTATTTTTGAATTTGTTCTTCAATCTGCGCCGCCAGTTCACGGGTCGGCGTTAAAATCAGCGCTTTGACCGGACGAGGTTTCTGGATGGGCTGTGCTGATAAAATTTGCAGTATAGGTAATACAAAGCTGGCAGTTTTGCCTGTGCCGGTTTGAGCGGCAGCCAACAGATCACGACGCTGTAACACAGCAGGAATGGCCTGTTGTTGAATAGGGGTAGGTTGGGTATAACCGGCCTGATGTACGGCCTCAACCAAAGCTGGGCTTAAACCCAAAGCAGAAAATGACATTAAATTTCTCAAATAAAAGCGCGAACCCCAATTGGCCCACGCAAAAAGCCGCGCATTGTAACGGGAAAGCGCCGGTGCGACCAGCGCTATTGTTGGTTTTTTGTGCAGTTTAGTGAATTGAGTGGAATTAAAGCTGCATTAGTCGCTAAAACGCCCCTAACCAAAACGCAGCGAAGCCAGTTTACTTAAGCCCATAGCCACAGAGCCAAACTGATCACCGCGTATAACCGGCACATCAGGTAATAACTGCTGCAGCATTTGTTGTACGCCTGGCACTGCAGACGCGCCACCTGTGACAAAAATACTGTCTGGTTTTACGCCAGCACTTTGTAAACACTGTTGAATTAGCTTACTGATGCCAGATAACTCCTGATACAAAGCATCCATCAGTTGTTGTTGCGACAGGTTTTGCAAAAGGCCCTGATCAATACGATCCAGCAACACATCCACTGCGGCATGTTCGGTCAGGCCGATTTTGGCTTGCTCAGCTTTTTGATTCAGGTAATAACTTAAATGCTGCTGATACACCTGCACAAAGCGGTTTAACAGTTGTGGTTCAGCCGCCAAATCTTTTAAATCCAGCAGTTCATCATAGGTTTTTTCAGCGTAAAACCGCTCCTGCGCATGAATATCGATAATATTCACAGCATCGCTAAACAGCGCGCCAGGCAGAGGTTTGCCATCCAGCGCCAGACTCTGCCGGCCAAAGAGTTTCATTAAGCCGTAAATGGTCAGTTTGATATCCATATCCACACCACCTATACGTTTACCGCTGTGGCCCAGTAAATCGCCGCTGCGATCAAACTTCTGGCTATGCTCTGGCCCCAAACGGATCAGGCTGATATCGCTGGTACCACCGCCAATATCCACCACCAACACCAGTTGCTCCTGGGTTAAATGCCGCTCGTACTCAATAGCTGCTGCGACCGGCTCATAAGCGAAATCTACTTCTTTAAATCCAACCCGGCTTGCGGCCTGATTTAAAATCGCCAAAGCCCGTTCATCGCCCAGCGCTAAATCTATGCCCTGAAAATGGATAGGGCGGCCAATCAGTACACGCTCTACCTGATGACCTAATTTTTGCTCGGCACCTTGTTTAATCCGGCCTAACAATAAAGTGGCTACCTGAGTATAAATTTCAGTTTGAGCTGGCGTTAAACGGCTGCCTAGCATCGACTTCGGTGAGCGGATAAATACACCACCTAAGGGATCCATGCTGTAACGTTCGTGCGCAGCTTTGCCGACCAGCACTGTGCTGTTTTGCGCTAATAAACGGGTCAGGCTGGCGGACAGGTAGGCATCTTCATCGTCCGGATCACGCTGGCGTTCAATATACAAAGCCGAGCTTAAATACCGGCTGCCATCCTGCTCCAAAGCTAATAAATGCGGCTGTTGCTCCAGCATAAAACCAGCGGCACAGTTGGATGTACCAAAATCAACAGCAAGATAAGGAGCAGACATAAGATCACCTGTCAGAAAAAAGGGCGGCGAGTATAGCCTTATTCGATTGTTTTGCCCACGATTTTGGCCTCTCCGGCAGGTTGCCTGAGCACTTGCAGTAAAAACTCTAGGGCTTGAGGGGACTGGTAAGAGTTATGGCGCGATGGCACTATAATTTCCTGTACAGCTTTGGCCTGATGCGCGCTAAAAAATGGCACTACGCCATCAGTGATTTGACTGCAGCTTTTTTCGTCTTTGCAGGATAAGGCACCATCGCTGCCGACAATAGAATACACAGGTCGCTGATAATCCAGTTTATTTAAACCCTGCAATAAAGGATGACGAGGCGACAGTACTTGCACTGAATGGGGGCTACCGCCACCACTCAGGTATTCACGCATAGGTAAAGTTACCTTATCCGGGCCTAGTTTTTGGATAAAGTTGCTCATCAATGCAGTAAAGTTTTTCGGTAAGTTAATGAACCAACCAGCCATTTTGGCCAGTATAGATTCAGAGGATTCAGAACCGCCATGCGGAGTGTCTAAAAACACCACTTTGTCGATATAGGGTCTGGCGTTAAAAATAAAAATATCCTGCACTTTATCCAGTTCCTGCTGTGCATAACCCAGTTGCTCCGGCCGCTCTGTAAAACTTAAATCCCACAGCATATAGCCGGTGTTTTGGATCAGGGTTTTACTGATAATACCGCCCATGCTATGACCAACCACCAGCAATTGATCCAACTCTGTTGTGCCGCCATTGGCTTTGAGCACTGCATGCAATTCATCTAGCTTTTTGCGTATACGCATCGAATTGTAAAAAGGCGGAGGCCCGGAAGGGTAATAAGCATGCCACACCTGATAGCGTTGTTTTAATTCTTCATCCAGCAATACCGCCATGGTTAATTCGTACCAAATGAGTGGGCTGGAATTTAAGCCATGGATCATCAGCAAGGGTTGTTTGTCGTTCTGCAGTGGCGTGACGCTGTAAATCCCCAGTTTATTGTCAGCTAATTCGGCATTAAATAAGCCCGGCAGTTCCAAATCGACCAGCTTGGCCTGCTGCATCAGCCATAAATAGCTACTGGCAGCGTCGTACAACAGTGGATAAGACGCTGATGTCAGCTGAAGCTGCGCCGCACTTTGCATCAGATGTCCCTGCAGTGTCAGCTGAATTTGCATCTCTTTGGTAAATCTCAGCTCTTTTAGGGTCACAGTCACAGAGCGGAAAATGCCCTCTGGCGGATAATTTTTATCCCAGCCTGTGCCGGTGTTTTCCCGTGCGCCCACCAGACTGACGCCTAAACCTGTTCCTTTTATTTTTTGGTGATGACTTTTAATGGCCTGAAAATCACTGGCCAGAACAAAGTCTTCAAATGGTAAACCGGTTTCATCCACAGGAGGCTCCAATACAATACGCAGCGCAGGATGACGGTATTTTTGTTTGGGTAGCATCAACTGCAAAAAATGAGTCAGACTTTGATTGTATAAAGTGGTGGCTTGCTGCAGTTCTGTGTTGGTTAAGTGAGACGATGACAGCCAAAACTGGGCACAACTGAGTTGCAGCAGACTTTAATTGGCGGTTTCATCCGGCAAGCTGAGTAGATCCGGGCAATACAAAGCCAGCTCCTTCGCGCCCATCTGCTGCATACGGGCATACTGATAACTAAAGAGTTGATTCGCTTCCAGCGCTTTTTGGGTGGAGGGTAACAGTTTTAAAAAGTGCGGGCTGGTGCAGCCCGTAAACAGAAACAGGCAAAGAAACAACAAGCTGCATTTTTGAAGCTTTTTCTGCACCTTCTGCTCCTGTTTATCAGTGGATATAGCTTTAGTCTGTCAGATTATCCTGTCTAATACCAAACAAAATTCATATTAAAAATCAGTCACTCAGCTATAGTATGGGCTGAAAACTCTACCTGTTTAGAAGTTTTTTATTTTTGCATTTAAACCTTTTGCCACTGTGCGTGCGACTAAACAGATAACAACAGCAATAAAACAACAGGAACGGGATGTTAAGGTCTGAATGTCCGGAACAGAAAGTGTTAGCCATGGATGATCTGGTGCGCTTATCACAACAAGGCGACCGTGTGGCGTTCAGGCAGCTTTATCAGCAGCATTGTGGCCGGGTTTATGCGGTTTGTCTGCGGCTGCTGGCGGATCGCAGTAAAGCAGAAGATGCCTGTCAGGAAGTATTTGTAAAGGTCTGGCAGCAACTGACATTGTTTCGTGGTGACAGCAGTTTCAGCACCTGGCTGCATAGCATTGCAAGCCGCACCGCGATCGATGCATGGCGTCAGGACAAGCTGCTGCGACTGGCTACGGAAGAACTACCTGAAGTGGCTGGGGCTGAATTAGGCCAGAGTCGTGAGTTAGAGCAATTAATTTTACGCTTGCCCCATCAGGCAAGAGCTGTGTTTGTGCTGTTTGCCTTAGAAGGCTATCAGCATCAGGAAATTGCAGAGTTGTTGGGCATAGCCGAAGGCAGTTCAAAATCGCAATACCACAGAGCACGGCAGTTATTAAGGGAGTGGTTAGATGAAAACTGAACATGAATTGGATGCTTTGATCGCCGGGTTATCTGCTGAGCTGAAACCATCCCGCGATTTATGGCCAGAGCTGGAACAGCGTTTAACTGACCCTGAAGCAATGACGGAAAAAGTGGTGCAGTTAAAACCAAATAAGTGGTTATCTGTACCTTTTGCCAGCGCTTATGTTGCCAGCGCGGCTTCGGTGTTATTCGCTGTGACTTTATTTTGGCAGCCAGCGACACCTGTGCAACCTTTGGTATTTAACCCTCAAATGCTGGATGCTGAAACCGCTATAGTGTACAGCTTCGAGCAAGCCAAAGCAGAGCAGCTGGCCAGCATGAAAACGGTTGACCCTGTATATGCCGACTGGCAGCAACAGCTGGCACAGTGGCAACAGGCGATAGCTCAGGTGCAAATGGCATTGAAATACAATCCGAATGAAGCGCTGTTATTAAAACAATTAAAACAATTGTATAGCCAACAGCAGAATTATTTACAAAAAGTGGTCCAGTCGGGCCTGGTTTAATCTGGAGTAACATGATGAAACAACAACTGATTTTAGGCCTCGCTTTGTCTGTATTCAGCCAGTTTTTATGGGCGGCAGAGTCTGTCAATGAGAATCTGCAAGTGGCTAACAATGAAAAGATTTTTATTGAAAATATGCGCGGTGATGTGCAAATAACAGCAACATCCGAAGGACGTTTTAAAGTCTCAGGGACTCTGGATGAAAAAGCCGAAGGCTATGACATTGAATCGAAAAATGGCTTTACCAGTTTTAAAGTAAAAATGCCCAATATGCGCAATCAAAGTGGCTGGGACTGGGACGATAAAGATAACCAGGGCTCACGTTTAAAAATTGAAGTACCGCTGGGGGCAGAACTGGAGTTTCAGGGCGTAAACTCAAGCGTTCGGGTGTCAGGGGTTCAGGGCAGCACCAAAATCAGTACGGTCAATGGTTCTGTGTATGCTGAAAAACTGCAAAAGTTTATTCAGTTGGAAACCGTGAACGGCGAAATTACCAGTGTGAATAATAATGGCCGTATTAGGTTGAGCACAGTCAACGGTGAAATTGAAGACAGTGGTTCAGAAGGCAGGCTGAGTATTGATGCAGTCAATGGCAGCATTGATACCAAATCTTCAGCGTCTGAAGTTTCTGTGTCAGTGGTCAACGGCGAAGCCGATCTGGAGCTGACAAAGGTGCAGCAACTGAACATGAGTTCGGTCAACGGTTCATTAGATGCTGAACTCAAAGGTAGTTTGATGCCACGCATAGAAGTCAGCACTGTCAGTGGTGATGCCAAGCTGAAACTGGAGAAAGGCATCAGCGCTAAATTTAATCTGGTTGCCAATGCCGGAGGCTCTATTAAAAATGAGCTCACCAGCCATACAGCGAACAAAGCAAAGTATGGTCCACGTCGTAGCCTCGAATTCAGCACAGGCAAAGGCGAAGGTAGTGTAGAAATGAGCACTGTCAGCGGTTCATTGAAACTTGAAACACACTAAATCAAAGATGGCAGGCCATGAGCCTGCCGCCTTAGTTTAAGTTTAGATCACTCTCTTTATATAACTTTGCAATAGCTCAATAGTAGTCAGTTTTATTTTATTTGTTAAAGGCTGTTATTAACTGTTGGTGTTGGTAAAAACGCTAGGTTTTTCATAAGGCTATACATAATCTCTTGGCGAACTAACAACCAAGTTACAGGATAGCTTTATGAACATGATACAGCGCGCCAGTCGTCTGGCTTTGCCTTTGTTTTCGCTGATCGCTTTGGCCGCCTGCGGTGGCGGCTCAGATGATAAAGCGGAAGAAGGTTTTACCCAGGGTTATGTGCAGTTTTACAATGGTGCTGCCAATAGTGCGAACAGTACGTTCACCGTCGACAATAAGGCTGCAGGCTCTGCTGTTTTTGGTGATGCTTCTAATATGTTTGCTATTGAGCCTGGCAGTTACAAATATCAGCTGAAAAACGCAACCAGCAGTGCTTTAATCAAAGAAGCAGACATCACGCTGAATAAAGGAGACAAAACTCTGTTGCTGATGGCTGGTGATGCAGCGAACCCAAGCATTTTGTCGTTAACTCACGCACGTGAGGAAAAATTTGACGACCAGTTCCGGGTTTTTGTTGCTAATTTATCGTCTAACTACGACAAGGTAGATATTTACACCGCAGCAGAAGCTGACGATTTCAGCAAAGCAATTTTGTTAGAGTCTGTCGCCACTAAAACCATTACCACCACAGGTAAAATGCTCAAACGTGGTAAGTACAAGCTGTATATTACCGCAGCAGGCAGCAAGACCCCATTTTTTGAAGCCGCAGCTTATAACTTCCAATATACCGCCAGCTATGTGATGGTGGTGCGTGACAAGTTAGGCCCTATGCAGCAACAAGTGTCTTTAGACATTGTTGGCAACTCAAGCACAGTGGATGCCCTTGAACATCGTCTGGCGAAAGGACAAGTGCGTATTTACAACAGCCTGGACAACCAACAAGGTCAGATCGCCATCAACAATTTACCTGTTGCAGACTTAGTGCAGGACACGCTGACAGATTACATCCAGTTAGACAAAAACGATTACAGCATCGCTGTGTTAAACGAAAACAACCAGTTGTTATTAAACAATGTGTTGCTGACTATTAACGCAGGCCAGAGCAAGTCGGTGTTGTTGTTCCGTGATGCTGAGCAAAAAGTAGGTTTAGTGAATTTTACTGAAAAAAATCTGCCGCAAATTCATGAACATGAAATCAACGTGGCCAACCTGGTGCCTGATTTCAAAAATCTGCATTTCTATTTTGTTCGTCAAAACGAAACTATTGAAAGCGCCAAGTTTCATGTCAAAGCACTGGAATTTAAAAAGTACGCCAGTTTAGTCTTGCCAAAAGATTTCTATTCTATTTCTCTGGTCCACGTGGCAGACAACGGCACCATCAGTTTGTTAGATAAAACAGATACACAGCAATTGGAAGCGGGTAAAAACTATATCCTGGCAGCAGAACCATCTGCTACAGCTCCAAGTGGATACAAAATAACGCTGGTTAAATAATTCACTGGTAGGTGATAGGTTGTAAAGCAAAAATGGCCACAGGATGTGGCCATTTTTTATAGCGAAAAATAATCTCACAACTTTGGTGGCTTTTGCCAGAGACAAAAAACCACCGTAAAAACGGTGGTTTTGACACAGGTGTTCAAGGCTTTTTGAGTAGGCTTAGAACTTGTGGTTCCACTGCACGGCCAGAACTTGCGCATTGTTGCGGTAATTCGCTTGCACACCAGAGTTATAAATACGGTCGCCATTGGCGTTGTATTCGTGTTCATCGATA
This sequence comes from Rheinheimera soli, assembly GCF_021290985.1. GTDB lineage: Bacteria > Pseudomonadota > Gammaproteobacteria > Enterobacterales > Alteromonadaceae > Pararheinheimera > Pararheinheimera soli. Next base: position 26,280 of record NZ_JAJOYU010000025.1, on the reverse strand, counting down.
CTGACTTTGTTCATCCACATATAGCCATAAGCAAAGTCGACACTTTGGGCTGCGCTCAGAGCCCAGGTTGCACCCCAGGTCCACCAAATCCGATCCGCTGTTGGCACCCGTGCTGTTTTATGGCTGGTCGTGATTGGGTTTTCATCGTAAGCCAGGCCAGTTCTTAACGTCAGTTCGTCGTTGTAGTGCACTGTGGTACCTAAAGAGAAGGACCAGGTATCATGCCAATGCTCAGGGATATAGCCAATGTAACCTGCTTTATTCAGGTTTTGTGGCATCTGAGTGCTTAAAGAAATACTTGGAGTGCTGTCATCGCTGACAATATCAATAGACTCAAAGCTGCTCCAGCCTGTCCAGGTCACACTGCCTTGTACAGATAACACATCAGTGATTTTTTGATCCAGACTAAAAGCCAGGTTGGCCGGAGTGGTTAAATCCAGTTTACTTTGCTCTGACAGATAGCTATTAGCAGCCAGTTTACCTGTAGCTAAGCTGACTGCTGGCAGGTTTGGAGCCACTACAACAAAGTTTGGATTTCCAGCCACATTTGCGCCAGTAATAGGCGTGTTGGTGATTTCTGAGTCACCTTTTAAGTTGTATTTCACTTCTGAGTGATACACCAACGCCAGTTTGGTTGAACCTAAATCACCATGAATACCGAAGTTATAACCTGCTGCTACATCATCCCCATTTACTTCGTAGTGACTGTCACAGTAGGCGGCGTTGTAAACATCAGCGCCATATAATCCATTAATGTTGGTGCCCAGTTCACATAAACCTGAGTGGTCTTTGTATTTGGATAAAGTGCCTTCGGCGTAATTAATATTGATACCCAAACCAACAGACCAGGCTTGGTTCAGTTTATAGGCCAGAGTCGGCTGCATGGCCACCACTTTGATGGCGGTTTCATCAGCAAAATAACGGCCTACCCAATCATCATTGTAATCGGATGACAAACCAAAAGGTGCATAGACACCAATACCCCAGCTTAAGTTATCGCTGATATGGTCGCTGTAAAAAGCAAAAGGTACTAACTCAGACAAGGTCAGCTTACCTGAGTCACGGCCAGTCACAGCCATACCATTGGCGCTTTGGGCCGAGGCGTCATTGTAACGGGTTGTTGCATAAATCAGGTTTACACCACCAGAAAATTGCGCGCCTTCTAATTCGGTTAATGCAGCAGGGTTAGAATAGACCAAAGAAGCGTCTGTGATCTGAGCGCCACGGCCTGCATAAGCATTGCCGGCGGCACTGACTGACTGTTCAAATAGTTTATAGCCTTCGGCAAAAGCAGACTGACTGACCAAAGCAAGGCTGATTGCTAATGGTAATGAAGCTTTTCGTAACATTGTTTTTGTACCCTGTATTGAATTTCGCGGCATTATAGAGGGGGAGGGACTTAGAGTACATGCTCTAAGTCTGGCAAATTCTGCTACTGGTCGGATCTTTGGTTGACTAAAAAGTAGTGAAATTTACCAAAGGCTAAAAATGAACTCAGGCTGATTTTATGTTTTATTATTTTATCTAGTTGTTTTTAAACGGATTTATTTATATTTTTCGAGATGGCATAAGGGATGCAATCCCTCTGCAACTGATTCGATTTTGTTTATTCAAGGATTAATTATGAAAACCCGCTCATTGCTTGCGACTGCTGTAACCACTGCCTTATTGGCCAGTTCTTTAGTATTAACCGGATGCGGCAGCGCTGAAGGCAGTGCTGATACTGCGAAAGTAGACACTGTGATCAGCATTCCTGTTGAGGCTGCTGTAGTCAGTCGCGGTGAGATCAGTAGTTTGTACCGCACCACTAGCACGCTGGAAGCCAAAGAGGACGCTGAAGTGAACAGCAAGTCTACTGGCATAGTACAGCAGCTGTTTGTTGAAGAAGGTGATGTGGTCAAAGCAGGACAAGTGCTGGCTATTTTAGATACTGAACGTCAGCAGTTAAACTTAGCCAAAGGCAAAGCTGAATTAGGTCAGTTAAAAAGCGAACTAGCGCGTTTAGAGACGATGTATCAGAAAAAACTGGTCAGTTTTGACTTGTACGACAAGTTAAAATGGCAGGTTGAATCTTTATCTGCTTCTGTGGCTTTGTCAGAGTTGGCGTTAAAAGAAACTCAGATCATCGCGCCTATCAGTGGTGTAGTGGCTCGTCGTCATGTCAAAGTAGGCCAGCTGATCACTGAGTATTCATCCAAAGCTTTGTTTGAAATTGTGTCACAAGAGCGCTTAGAAGCGGTGATTAACTTACCTGAGCATCAGTTGCCTCGCGCTAAAGTGGGCCAGGTTGCTCACTTGCACTTTGCCGCTATGCCAGTCAAACAAGCCAAAATTATTCGTATCTCTCCGGTGGTAGATGCAGCTACAGGCACAGCCCGTGTCACAGTGGCTGTGGATAACAGCGATCTGACCTTAAAAGCCGGTATGTTTGCTCAGGTTGAAGTGCAATATGATGCAAAAGATGCTGCGTTATTAGTGCCAAAACGTGCAGTGATGGCGATGGACAACAGCAGTTCAGTCTTTGTCGTGAATAAAGACGGCAAAGTAGAACGCAAAGCTATCACCACAGGTTATGAATCCGACAGCATGTTTGAAGTGGTTGAAGGTTTAACTGAAGGTGACCAGGTGGTTACTGCAGGTCAAGCCAGTTTAAAAGAGCAAAGCCCTGTTCAGGTCATTGCGAAAAGCTAACTAATCTCCCTTAATGGCAGGACGAAAGTCCTGCCATTACTAACTACAAAAAAAATTTAGGGATCTTCTATGAAACTAGTGGATACAGCCGTTGCACGTCCGGTCACCATGTGGATGTTCACTTTAGGCATTATGTTATTTGGTCTGGTTGCTATGGGGCGACTGGCCGTCAATTTACTTCCTGATTTGTCTTACCCAACCTTAACTATCCGTACTGAATACCAGGGTGCAGCTCCTGCCGAAGTCGAGCAACTGGTCAGTAAGCCTATTGAAGAAGCCGTGGGTATTGTTAAAGGCATTCGTAAAGTACATTCAGTGTCGCGTGCTGGTCGCTCAGATGTGATTATGGAATTTGAATGGGGCTCAGATATGGATCTGGCAGGCCTTGAAGTACGCGAGAAAATCGATGTGCTGTATCTACCTTTAGACGTGAAAAAGCCTTTACTGCTGCGGTTTAATCCGAATTTAGATCCTGTGGTTCGTCTGGCTTTAAGCCGGGATGAAAAAAATGATTTAACTCCAGCTCAACTGGTGAGCTTACGTACTTTTGCTGAAGAAGATTTACGCCGCCGCTTAGAATCTTTGCCCGGCGTGGCTGCGGTGCGACCTGATGGTGGTTTAACGCAGGAAATTCAAATCCTCATTGATAATGAAAAACTTAGCCAGTTAAAACTGGATATCAGCACTATCAATCAGCGTTTAAAAGAGCAAAATATTAACCAGGCTGGTGGCCGTTTAGAAACCGGTAGCAATGACTATTTAGTTCGTAGCATTAACCAGTTTGCTTCCCTGGACGAAATCCGTAACTTATATATCTCCAAAGTAGGTGAAAGCCAAATTCGCTTGTCAGATATTGCCGAAGTGCGGGACGCCTTTGTTGATCGTCAAAGCATTACTTATGTGCATGGCAAAGAAGCCATTGAAATTTCTATTTATAAAGAAGGTGACGCCAATACAGTTCAAGTGGCAAAAACAGTCACTACCAAGCTGGCGGATCTGCAAAAGAATCTGCCAGCCGGTTATCAGCTTACCTTAGTGTATGACCAGTCTACCTTTATTAAACAAGCCATAGATGAAGTGAAATCTGCCGCTTTTGCCGGTGGTATTCTGGCCATGCTGGTGTTGTATTTGTTCCTGCGTAATGTCTGGACCACGTTAGTGATCTCCGTGTCTATTCCGTTGTCGGTGATTGCCACCTTCAATCTGATGTATGCGCAGGATATCAGCTTAAATATTATGAGTTTAGGTGGTATTGCCCTGGCTATAGGTATGCTGGTGGATAACGCTATCGTAGTGTTAGAAAACATTGCCCGCTACAAAGAGCAAGGCATGGCTCCTATGGAGGCGGCAAAAAAAGGTGCCAGTGAAGTCTCCATGGCGATAACAGCCTCCACCTTAACTACAGTGGCGGTATTTTTTCCGCTGGTGTTTGTTGAAGGTGTGGCAGGACAACTGTTTAAAGATCAGGCCTTAACTGTTACTTATGCTTTGCTGGCGTCGTTATTGGTGGCATTAACACTTATTCCGGCTATGGCAGCCCGTGAACGTACTGGCTCAGCTTCAGCTGCTGCTTCTACAGGTGAAACAAGCAAACTAACTATTAAACCCTCTCGTTGGTATTTATGGCCACTGTTACCATTCCATCTGCTGTATCTGGGCGTTCGCTTTTTGTTTTTAGGTTTGTTTACCTTGTTGACCATTTTGTTCCGTGTTGTGGCTAAAGCATTAAGCTTTATCTTTAACCCTTTGCTTAATCTGGTGCAGGCTTTTTTAGCAGCGTTGGAGTCGGGCTACCGCGCCATATTAACTGCAGCCCTCAAAGTAAAAGCTTTGGTGGTGGCCGCTACTATAGGCATCACAGCGCTGATTTATTCGCTGATCCCGGGTTTAGGTTTTGATGTGATCCCAAGCATGAGTCAGGGCGAGTTTTATGTTGAAGTGCAGTTGCCTGTTGGCAGTGCCATTGAGCGTACTGACAAAGTACTGAAGCAGTTGGCTGCTGTGGCTTCACTGCAACCTGAAATTGATCGCAGTTATGCTCAGGCCGGTACTGGGCAGCAGATGACTGTGGATCCAAATGTGGGTGGCAGTCATTGGGGTCGTTTAAATATTATCTTAAAAGACAGCGCCACTAAGACCGATGAAGAGCGCCTTATTCAGTTGTTCCGCGATACAGTCAGCACCATGCCGGCTCTGACTGCAAAAATTGACAGACCAGAGCTGTTCAGTTTCAGCACTCCAATGGAAATTGAACTGTCAGGCCATGATTTAAACAGCTTAAAAGCCACTTCCGACCAACTGGCAAAACTGTTAGCTGCCAACAACAGATTTACTGATATCAAAAGCTCGTTACGTTCAGGCCAGCCGGAACTTACCCTACATTTTCACCACGATAGATTATCTCAGCTGGGTTTAACTGCGGCCGATGTGTCCAAACGTGTGGCCAATTATATTGGGGGTGAAGTGGCAGGCCAGTATTCGATTAACGACCGTAAAGTGGATATCCGGGTGCGCCTGGCGGAAAACTTCCGTAATTCAGAGCAGCAGCTGTCGCAAATTATCATTAATCCAAACAGCGAAAGACCACTGCCTTTATCTGCTGTGGCTGATATTAAACGTGAAATTGGCCCAAGCGAAATTACCCGTATTGGCCAGCAGCGTGTGGCTTTGGTGAGTGCGAATCTGGCTTACGGTGACTTGGAGCAAGGCACAATCGCAGCTAAAGACGTATTGGCACAGTTAACTCTGCCTTATGGCGTAGGCGCTACTATTGTCGGGCAAAGTGAAGAAATGGAACGTTCTTTTAACTCCCTGATGATGGCGTTACTGCTGGCGGTGTTTCTGGTGTATCTGGTGATGGCGTCGCAGTTTGAAAACCTGCTGCAACCTTTGCTGATTTTATTTACTGTGCCTTTGGCTGGTGCTGGTGCTGTGCTTGGTTTGTGGTTAACCGGTACCCGGGTTTCTGTCATCGTCTTTATTGGTCTGATTATGCTGGCCGGTATAGTGGTAAATAACGCCATAGTACTGATTGACCGCATCAACCAGTTGCGTGATGAGGGAATGGCTGTGTCTGATGCCATAGTTGAAGCCGGTGCTACCCGTTTACGCCCTGTATTGATGACGACTTTAACCACAGTGCTGGGTTTGTTGCCTATGGTGCTTGGCAGCAGTGATGGCGCGGAAATACGTTCTCCCATGGCTATTACTGTGATTTGGGGTTTAAGTTTGTCGACCTTACTGACACTGGTGTTTATTCCTGTGCTGTATCGTCTGACAGCCCGTGATGTACAAGCGGCTAAGGAGTAGCGCCATGGATCATAAACCTTTAGCCATCACCCGTTTTGCCTTAACCCGGCCTGTTACTTTATGTATGTTGTTTTTGTCTTTGCTGGTATTTGGTTTAATCGCCAGCCGCATGCTGCCACTGGAAAAATTTCCTGGCATCGACATCCCTGAAATTTATGTGGATGTGCCATATCCAAACGCGACTCCCAGTGAAATAGAGCGTTTAATCACCAGACCGGTGGAAGAAGCACTGGCCACTGTGACTGGTATTAAAAAGATGCGCAGTTTTTCCAGAGAAAACAGCGCAGGTGTTTCGCTGGAATTTAACTGGGAAGAAGACATCAATACCAAAAGTATTGAAGTGCGCGAACGTTTAGACAATATGCGCCATTTGTTACCACGAGACGTAGAGCGGGTCATGGTGTATCAATTTAATACCGCCGATATGCCCATTTTCCAGCTGCGTATTTCCAGTGATCGTGACCTGGCTATGGCTTATGACTTGATTGAACGTGTGATCAAACGCCCGTTAGAGCGGGTGCCTGGGGTGTCTAAAGTGGAGCTCTATGGCGTTGATAAGCGTCAGGTGACTATTCGTCTCGACCCACAACGTATGCGTAATTTGCAGGTAGACCCGGTGCAACTGGTGCAGTTGCTACAGGAAAGTAACTTTGCAATGACAGCAGGGGAGCTGCGCAATTCCAATGAAAGCATTCTGGTAAAACCTGTGGGTGAATTTACCAATCTGGATGAAATTCGGGCTTTACCTATACGCGCAGGTTTAACCTTAGGCGCTGTGGCCGATGTGGTACTGGAATTGCCAAAACGTACTGAAGGCAGGCATTTGCATCAAACTTATGCTGTAGGTATGAACGTCTTTAAAGAATCCAACGCTAATCTGGTGGATGTGTCCCGCGCCGCTATTGCTGTGGTCGATGCTGCGGGTAAAGATCCTGCCTTTAATGGCATTAATTTATTTCTGATGGATGATACGGCCAAAGGGGTGACGGACTCTCTATCTAACCTGTTAAGTTCAGGTGCTATTGGTGCCTTGTTATCTTTTGGTGTGTTGTATTTGTTTTTACGTCATATCCCAACCACTTTAGTGGTGGTGTTATCCGTGCCTGTCTCTTTGGTTATTACACTGGGGGCTATGTATTTTCTCGGTTATAGCTTAAATATACTGAGTATGATGGGGCTGATGCTGGCCGTAGGTATGCTGGTGGATAACTCAGTGGTAGTCACCGAAAGTATCTTTCGTGAACGCGCTGCCGATCCTGATACTAAAAGGGCTACAGAACTGGGTGTGCATAGGGTCAGTCTGGCCGTTCTTGCGGGTACAGCCACTACAGCTATTGTATTTTTGCCCAATATCATTGGTCAGAAAGTGGATGTGACTGTGTTTTTAGAACACGTTGCCATAGCCATTACCATAGCGCTTGGTGTGTCTTTATTGATGGCGTTAACCTTAATTCCTTACCTGACCACCAAAATTAAGCAAATTCACAGCAGTGATAATGCTGCGCCCGGCAAACTGGAGCTGTTTTATGGCCGCTGTTTACGTTGGGTGATGCGCTCCCCTAAAGCGGCCACTGGCATCGCATTTTTATTATTGTTCAGTATCGCTATTCCGATAGGCGCTGTTTCTGGTGGTGATGAAGATGGTGGTGATAGCGGCAGGGCTTTTCTGAATTACAACGTGCAGGGCAATTACAGCCTTGCCGAGGTAGAGCAGGAAGTCGACCGGATGGAAGCCTATTTGTATCAGCACAAAGAAGAGTATGAAATTGAGTCTGTGTACAGTTATTACACTGCCAATCATGCGATCTCTATCATTATGTTTAACGATCCGCTGATCAAACCTGTAGCTGAAATTAAAGAAACTATTCGTAAAAACTGGCCGCAACTGGTGCGCTCTCAGCCTACCTTTGGCTGGAGCGACAGTGGTGGTGGCATGCAGGTGCATTTATCCGGCCCATCCACTGAGATGCTGACCAAATTAGCCGCAGATGTAGTACCTGTTATTTCACAAATCAAAGGCCTGGAAGATGTGCGCTCTGAGATATCAGATGGTCAGTTTGAAATGCAAATTCTGCTGAACAACGAAGAGTTACAACGTCAGGGTTTAGATGCGAGCTCAGTAGCTCAGGCTGTGAGTTTGGCTCTGCGTGGTACCAACTTACGCACCTTCCGTTCAGAAGATCAGGGCGAGGTACAGCTTCGGGTCTTGTATGACGAGAAAGTCAGTCATTCTCCTGCAGAGCTGGCCGCTATTCCTGTTCTGGTGAAAGACAATGTGGTGATTACTTTAGCTCAGGTGGCTGAATTGAAAGTCGCGCCACTGCTTTCGGAAATACGCCGCTTTAACCGTCAGACCACCCTTGCCATAGGTATGAATATGGGCAAGGACTTGACTATGGATAAAGCCAAAGAAGAGCTGAAAACCCGTTTAAATCAGCTGCAATTACCTGCAGGTTATGCCTGGTCTTTTGAAGGCAGCTTCCAGTATCAGGATGAAGCTCAGGGCATTATGCAAATTAATATGTTGCTGGCGGTGGCGATGATTTATCTGGTGATGGCAGCTTTGTTTGAGTCCCTGATTATGCCAACAGCAGTTATAGGCTCTTTGCTGTTCTCTTTTGTTGGTGTGTTCTGGGCCTTTTTATTCACAGGCACCTCTATGGGCATTATGGGCATGATAGGTATGCTGGTGTTGATGGGGATAGTGGTGAATAACGGTATTGTATTGGTGGATCGTATTAATCAATTACGCCACGAAAGCCCAGATGCAGAGTTGGTGCCTTTGATTATTGAAGCCTGTGAAGCACGGTTAAGACCTATTCTGATGACAGTCTCGACTACTGTATTAGGTTTGTTACCACTGGCCTTTGGTGATGCCAGCATAGGTGGTGATGGCCCAAGTTATGCGCCTATGGCAATCGCTATCATTGGTGGTTTGGTGTTTTCAACCTTAACCAGTTTATTGCTGGTGCCTTTAACCTACTGGGGCTTAATCCGCTTTAACATCCGCTGGTCTGGCTTTTTAGGCAAAGCCAGAGTACTGGCGAATAAGGTGATTACGGCGCCTTAATGGCGCTGAGTTACGATGCACTATGTCCATCAGAACTGCCAAATGGGATAGCAATTCATTGGTTGGCGAAGGTGGCGGCGGAAAAGCCATAGTGCACGCAGACTCGCCGTAAATATGTCCCTATAGGCTCCTGTCCAGCATCCTTGCTGGACAGGGTCTGCTAAGCACTATGACTTTCCTCGCTTTGGCGAATAAGTCCTCTTTAGACCGCAATACCAATCTTCGGTCGATTCAGTTCGAATAGCTTCAGTTGTTTGAGTATAAGTAAATCGGATAACCGCTTAGTGCCAAAAGCTGACATTGCTGTTTTTCACAACGAACGTCCGCTTTCGGATGCAGAGCGGAATTCACTGAAAAAGCCTTCCTAATTTTGTGTGTTTTTGAGCTTTATTTTCGAGAGCTTTGCATATATACCAAGTGACTTCACCCTATGGTTTCTCAAAAAATCGGGAGGTCATCATGGACAAACGTGTTGCATGGAATAAGGGCCGGATCATCGGTCAGAAGGCTCCATTGAAGCAGCAAGAGATCTGGGCTATGCGAACCAGGCTCGAAATTGCAAAGAACACTCGTGAATTGGCGTTGCTGAATTTAGCGATAGATTCCAAGTTACGCGGCTGCGATTTGGTATCGCTCAAGGTGTCTGATGTAATGAGATCAGGTGAGGTCTTGTCCAGAACCATTATCATGCAACATAAGACAGGTACACCGGTCCAATTCGAGCTCACACCTCAGACACGTAAAACCGTCAAAGCCTGGGTCGAATCGAAGACGTTAAAATTCGATGATTTTCTATTTCCATCGCGAAAACACAGTATTCCTCACATGACGACTCGTGCTTATGATCGAATTGTCCATAAGTGGGTCGAGTCGATCGGACTAGATTCAAGTCTCTATGGCACGCACTCCATGCGCAGAACCAAAGTATCCATCCTCTACAAGCGCGATAAAAATATCCGGGCTATTCAGCTGTTGCTTGGCCACAAGAAAATTGAAAGTACGGTCCGGTACTTGGGAATTGACGTTCAGGATGCTCTTGAGGCATCAGAAAACTTAGATATCTGAGGGGTGATAGTAATGAAACAAAACGAAAAAAAGGAAGTTGTAAATTTTATCCTAGCGACACTTGCAGATGGCCACGCCAAGACCGGGACTCAATTAATGGAGTTGTTTGCGAAGCATGCTGGATTGCAGGAGTACAATCGTAAAAATCTAAAGCAGGTTTTTCACAGAGTTAGTTTGAGTCTTGCGGATGAGCGAAAGATAGTTGTCACTAGGCAACTTGGCACAGCTCCGTTGCTATTTTCAATACCTACTGAAAATTGCCTGAAGGAAGACCTTCAGCAATCTGCTCCGGAAACCCCACCATTAGCGCCTGAACGGAATGGCATCATTACTCAGAAGTTAGAGCAGTTCATTGACCAAGAGGCCATGCTGGCAGGTAGAGAAAACGGCCTCCAAATTTTATTGGAGTTATCGCCTCAGAGGGAAAGCTATATTCGTGAAGAATTGAGAAAGATACGTCACGAGCGTTTGGCGCTTCAATCTTGCAGGCAAGTGCTTAGTGAGTTTGGTTTCAGCAATTAGGTAAATTGTCGGGAAATTAACGCGGCAAAATTGAATCATTTTGCCGTTTCAAAAATAATTTAGGACAACAAGGATCGCTGCTTTGCCTTATTTGTGGACATTCGTTTTTTCGTGAGCTCTGAGATTCTCTTCCAAATTAGTTGGCTAAATTCAGTTGGCCACCGCCCCCAATTGAAGTCAACGTTGAGCAGGTGTTGTAGTTCACAAACCAGTGCCAACTGACTGGATCAGATTCAGTTTCTCGACTAACGCTAATTGCTAGCACGATCTATTCTTACGAAATTGAGCTTGATTTATCCTGATCGGCTTAACATGCTTGCAAGCGAAAAAACGAGCTTTGACTTTTGGGTCGTCGTGGCAAGTGAATCAGGAATAGCTCAAGTGCATTTACGCGCGCAGGGTGAGGACTACGAGCCCTACTTTTTACCTACAGGCGTTAAAATTTCTCTGAGTTCTTCCGGAATGGACATCGGCTTAAAGGCACTGACGTTCGACCGCCCCGTATTGCCAGATGGCAGGCGCTCAAAGATATGTCCAAAAGGTGTTTACAACAACCGATAGTTTTGCCCGGCCATTTCGCGCCAGTCTGCCGTGCGAAGGGCCTACCAGAGCATCTTCAAGTAACTCCACATGACAGCTGACCGAGAATATGGGCAAACTCCATATATGCAAAACGTCTCTCATAGGCAAGCAAGACCTTTGGTTCCATCACTATCCCTGATCAATTAAAATGCAGTTTCAGCTGGCTGCATTATGATACATTTAATGCTTAAAGTAACTTTAGAGTTGGTGAAAGGCAATGAAAATTGGTGAACTGGCGGCGCTGGCCGGATGTGAAACGGAAACCATCCGATTTTATGAAAAACAGGGATTGTTAGCCGCTCCGGCAAGAACCGCCTCCGGATATCGAACCTATCAGCAGCGCCATCTCGAAGATTTACAATTTATCCGGCATTGCCGGGCCTTTAATATGAGTCTGTCGTTGGTACGGCAACTCCTGAAGTTTCGTGAAGATCCCAGCCAACCCTGCGGGCAGGTCAATACGCTGATCGATGAGCAATTGGGAAATTTAGACACGCAATTAACCCAACTTCATCAATTAAAAGTGGATTTACAGGCGTTACGGGCGCTTTGCCAGAATGACCATCAGGTCAAGGACTGTGAGATCCTGAAAAATCTGGTGCATCCATGTGCCAGTGATTGTGTACAACATCGGTGAAAAAACTGTTGACCTTAAAGTGGCTTTATAGTTTTTAATGGCGGTATCTTGTTCAACGTGAGGCCGCTATGTCAGATTGCCAATGTAAAGCCCAGGTGCAAGCCTCTGAAAATGCTCCGTTGCCTGAGTGTTTTGCATCAGATTTGCACCACAAAACCCGCTATCACATTCGCAAGATGGACTGCCCCTCAGAAGAAAATCTTATCCGGATGGCGCTTGGCGCATTGCCACAGGTGCTACAGTTGCAATTTTTCCTGCAAGACCGGCAGCTTGATGTGGTGCATCAAGGCGGTACGGACGCCATCACCCAACGTCTGGAAGCATTAAATTTAGGTGCTGCATTACAGAGCTCAGCGCCGTTTCAGGCCGCCCCAACAGCGTCAGCTGAAAACAGCAAAGCCGATGCTGACGAGCGTAAACTATTACTGCAATTGTTGACGATTAATGCCGTGATGTTCGTCACAGAACTTATTGTCGGAGTCTGGGCACAATCCACCGGCCTTATTGCCGACTCGTTAGATATGCTGGCCGATGCCGCTGTCTACAGTGTTGCCTTGCTGGCTGTTGGCCTTAGCGCCACCAAAAAAGTCAGGGCTGCTCATCTTTCAGGTTGGTTGCAGGCGTTGCTTGCAGCCGGTGTGTTGTTCGAAGTAGCACGACGGTTTTGGGCTGGCACTGAACCCATGTCGACGCTGATGATTGTAATGGCGAGTGTGGCACTTATAGCGAACACTTTATGTCTTTATCTCATCTCACAGTCACGCAGTGACGGTGCGCATATGAAAGCGACCAAAATATTCTCGACCAATGATGTTCTGGCGAACCTCGGGGTGATTGTTGCCGGTGGCCTAGTCGCCTGGACGGGATCGGGCTATCCGGATTTAGTGATTGGCGGTATCATTGGGATAATTGTCCTTGATGGTGCAAGACGTATATTAGCGCTACGCACTTAACATAAAGGATTGTTGTGTCTAAATATTCCCGATGGATATTGTGGTTTATGTTTACGATTATGCTTAATCATGCTTTTGTAGCCTGTGACAGCATTGTCGTACATTTACCGACAGAACATCATAATCTGATTTCTTTCGGGGATAATGCTGCGCACCAACACAATGAACATCAAACATCTCACGCCAATGAGGCAGTCAATGATGTTGACGACCCACATGAGCCCCATGTGCATGTGATGTGTTTTGTCGCTTATATGACAAGCGCAGCGGCAGAGTCCGTTGTTCAGACCATAGTTCCGTTTTCCCGTGCTGAAGCCTTCAGCATGACGTATGCCCCTGCTGTGCCCCCGCCAAATGCCTGAGATCATTGTTTTTAGTTAACAACGTGATTTTACATTTGACGGAGAATTTCTATGTCCCGCCCTTATTGCAAAGGCGCTGTTGCCTTGGCATTGCTGTGTGGGGTCGTCTCAGAAAACGGAAAATAAAGCACGCTAAGCCGGTGGCAGCGGTCGCAATGGCCTGAACTTCCCCGCACCGACCTTGGCACTGCTGCGCCATAGGTAATCGCCGGTCAGGTTGATATGCTCCCACCCCAGCGGTGACAGATATTGCAGCAACGTGTCGTCCAGCGCCTTGCCGTGGGCACGCAAAGCACTGGTGGCACGCTCCAGATAGACCGTGTTCCACAACACGATGGCCGCCGTCACCAGATTGAGGCCGCTGGCCCGGTAGCGCTGCTGCTCAAAACTGCGGTCGCGGATTTCACCCAATCGGTAGAAGAAGACCGCCCTGGCCAGCGCGTTGCGCGCCTCGCCCTTATTCAGCCCCGCATGGACGCGGCGGCGCAGCTCCACGCTTTGCAGCCAATCCAGAATGAACAGCGTGCGCTCGATGCGCCCCAGCTCGCGCAGGGCGACGGCCAAGCCGTTTTGGCGCGGATAGCTGCCGAGCTTGCGCAGCATCAGCGAGGCCGTCACCGTGCCCTGCTTGATCGAAGTGGCCAGCCGTAGGATTTCATCCCAATGAGCGCGAATAGCCTTGATGTTCAGCCTGTCGCTGCTAATCATCGGCTTGAGTGCATCGTAGGCAGTATCGCCCTTGGGAATGAACAGCTTGGTGTCGCCCAGGTCGCGGATGCGCGGCGCGAACCGGAATCCCAGAAAGTGCATCAGGCCGAACACATGATCGGTGAAGCCCGCCGTGTCGGTGTAGTGTTCCTCGATACGCAAGTCAGACTCGTGGTACAGCAGGCCATCGAGCACATAGGTCGAGTCGCGCAAGCCGACGTTGACCACCTTGTCCCTGATCGCTTTTGGCTTGGCCATGCCGCTGCTGTCGGCTTGTCTTGGCCTCGGCACCGGCATGATGCTCGGGTTCTCGGTCGGCGGGATGACGATGCTGGCCACCCTGGCGGCTTCGGCGTCCTACATCGCCGTCCCGGCCGCCATGCGGATCGCCGTGCCTGAGGCGAATCCCGCCGTGTCTCTGGCCGGTTCACTGGGCGTGACTTTCCCCTTCAATATTCTGGCCGGAATCCCGCTTTATCACTGGATGGCCACCCAACTGACAGGAGCGACGCCGTGATCCCCATACAGACCGAAAAACGCACGCTGCTCACCGTGTTTACAGAAGCGACCCTCGAGCACGTCCTGATCAAGGATATTGATCGACTGGGGATTCGCGGCTACACCATCTGCGACGCGCGCGGCAAAGGAAGCCGCGGGGTGCGGGACGCCACCTGGGATGAATCAAAGAACATTCGAATCGAGATCATCTGTGCCCGCCCCCAGGCGGAAACGCTGCTGGCGCACTTGCAGGAACGGTACTACTCGAATTACGCCATGGTGGCGTGCCTTTCCGAGGTCGAAGTGCTGCGGCCCGGCAAATTCTGAAGGCAACAATCAGGTCGCCCCATCGGTGCGGCCGAGGTGCAAAGAGACATCAATGCGCGGCATTTTCATCACCGGAACGGACACCGGAGTTGGCAAGACCACCATCGGCATCCAGGTTGCAAAAGCGCTTCGGGAGAACGGGCAACGTGTGCGCGTGCGCAAACCCGTCGAAACCGGATGCGAGAAGCTGGCTGGAAGCGACATTCTCCAACCTTCGGATGCGGTTCGGCTAAACGCGGCAGCTGGCGCCATGGATGCGCTGGAGGCTGTCTGTCCATATCGCTATGAGCCGCCGGTTTCTCCGGAGTGGGCGGCCAGGCTGGCCAATCGGCCGCTTGAGATTGGGGATCTGCATGCTGCCTGTCTGAATGGGGTCGGCGACGATGACTTTCTGCTGGTTGAAGGTGCCGGCGGCTTCTATTCACCGATCGCCCACGGCGCACTGAATGCCGATCTGGCTGCCGGCATGGGCATGCCCGTTCTGCTGGTAGTAGCCGATCGTCTGGGTGCGGTCAATCAGAGCTTGCTGGCCATCGAGGCCATCCAGATGCGCGGACTGCCCCTGATGGGCGTAGTGCTGAATCAGGTTGCCCAACCAGACAACCCCTTCCTCGATAACCATACCGATCTGCAACGCTGGCTGTCGGCCCCAGTGATTCATCAGACCTATAACAACCCACCCAATCCGCAACTTGCATTGTGGGTTCAGAAATGGGTTAGCTGAACATTCGTTTTGCGAAAGCCAAGCGCTGTCATCTTGGCCAAGGCGTAATTCCGGTTACGACCTTAATCCGCGTCATCAATAGTCAAGTGGCGCGGAACGAGCAGTATCGGACAGCGTGCCGAGAGCAACAGTGATTGCGACACGCTGCCAAGGGCTGCCTGCTCCAGCGCGTTGTGTCAACAACAGTCTAAAAGTGATCCACAGCAACAATTAAAAAGTGATCCACTATTCCTTGGGTTTCTCCATTAATCCGGCTTGTTTCTTTTCTTTGATCCGATAGCTTTCTCCTTTAATTTGTAAGATATGAGAGTGATGTAATACCCGATCTAACATGGCTGAAGTAAGTGCTGTATCGTTAGCAAACACCTGTCCCCACTGACCGAATGGCAAGTTACTGGTCAGGATCACTGAGCCTTTTTCATATCGTTTGGCAATCACGTCAAACAATAATTTTGCCTCATGTGCGCTAAATGGCAGATAGCCGATTTCATCAATAATAAGTAGCCTGGGCGCTACGACTGAGCGCTGCATCACTTGCTTATAGTTGTCCTGCCGCTGTGCTGTCGCCAGCTGCAGGATTAAATCAGATGCACTTATAAAACGGGTTTTGATACCAGCCTGAACCGCTTTGTAGCCCAGTGCTACTGCAATATGGGTTTTGCCTACTCCCGATGGCCCAAGCATGACTACGTTTTCTTGTCGCTCAATGAATGACAGCGAGGCTAATTCCGTGACTTGCTTTTTGGGTACCCCAGAGGCGAAGGCATAATCAAATTCCTCCAATGTTTTTAGTGCTGGGAAGCCTGCCATTCGCGTAAATATATGCTGCTTTCGCTGGTGGCGAGAGCGTTTTTCACACTGGAGAACCTGTTCAAGGAAGGTCAGATAGTCCCATTCTTCTTTTGCTGCTTGCTGAGCTAAATCGCAGGCATTGGCATCAATGCCAGGCAGCTGTAACGCTGAAGTAAGTTCGCTAAGACGTGATAATTGCAGGTTCATATGACCTCCATCAGTTGGTCATAGATACTCAGGTCATGATGCAACGGTTGCTGATTTAACACACTTAACGACGACAACGAACTGTGTTCTGGCAACGTAGAAGCCACGGGTAATAATCGGGGTGGCAACGCCTGCAGGGCTTTACGTTCCTCCACCAGCCGCTGCGCTGGCTTTTATTTGGTAGTGTCATGGATACGTTGATGCGCCACGGTTTCAAGCCATAAGGCGACCTGTTCATTGGCTGTGTTGATATCCAGCGCCTGACCCTGTGCCATCAGTTTGGTTTGAAGGGGGCGGAAGAAGTTGTCCCGTACATAACGAACCATCCGTTCGACCTTGCCTTTGGTCTGAGGCCGGTAGGTGTGGCACAGTTTTGGGATAAATCCCATGCTTTTGGCAAACTGGTAAAACGCCTGATGGAGCTTATGCTCACCTTCACCATACGCATCACGCTCAATGACGACGGTTTTCATATTGTCGTACCAAACTTCACGGGGAATGCCCTGGAAGTAATCAAAAGTCAGGCGATGACACTGCTCTAGGGTGGCGTAACGCATGTTATCGGTAAATACCACCATCATCGCCCGGCTATATCCTAACACCGCGATAAATGCATGAATGGGCTCTTTCCCTCCTTGCATTTGTCCCCAATCGACCTGCATTTGCTTACCGACTTCGGTTTCAAACCGAACGACAGGCTCTGGCACAGGTTTGCCTCGGTACTGGTACAAGTACTGACGTAACAAAGACAAGCTGCCGGTATAACCGAGCTCTTTGAGTTCGCGGAACAGTACTTCACCAGACAGATTAACGGGCTTCGCCTGTGCAATACGTGAATGTAAAAAGGACTTATAGGGGTTAAGCAGCGAATTGCCTTTTGTCCGAGTCGAATAGGCTGGGATATCTATTTTGGCGCGAAGATAACGCTTCACCGTGTTACGTGATATGCCCAGTTGTTTGGCGATAGCACGTTGTGAAAGGCCTTGCTGATGCAAAATCTGAATTTTCATGAGTTCTTCTTTTGTGATCAAAGTGCCTCCGAAAAGGCACCATAGTGAAAACAAGTGGATCAGATTTCAATTGTTGGAGTGGATCAGTTTTGCATTGTTGGTAACACGTTGACGCCTTGCGGTGCGACAACGATGACATCGGCTCCGCTCTCTTCAGCCTGCGCCAGGATCATGGAAACCGCGTCTCCGGTTGCCACGGCGCCAGTCGCCTGATGGCCGACATCCCCCATGGCATGCCGAGCGGCGGCGATGGCGGCTTCGCCAACGCCCAGGCCCCAGTGACGAAAATCACCTGCTGCGGCATCGAGCATGCCCTCGAAAGGAGAGAAGGCAGGCTGCACGCTGAACAGTTCGAGCGATGCTTCGCCCAGACGCGCCGCCATGCGCCCCGCCCAGGCTGCCGCATGGGCAGCATGTGCCGACCCATCAACGGCGATCAGTAGCCGGAGACGCCGGCCGAGTGTGGCCGGTATCGCCGCATGCGGCCCCATCAGCCAGATGGGGATCGGACTGCCTCTGGCAACTTCGGCCGCAATGGACCCGAGCAGCAATCCGCGCAGCGGTGACAGGCCGCGAGTTCCCATCGCGATCAGGTCGGCCTGACGATGTTGGGCTTCGTTGATGATCCTCGTCGCCGGGGTTCCGCCATCCACGACAACGTATTCCATTTTCACCCCGCTGCGCGCAAACCATTCCTGAGCGGTACTCACCGCGTCAGCCAGCGGGTGACAGACAGGAGCAATTCCCTCTTTCTCCATGGCCCCGTCAGTAACCGTGAGCAAGGTTGCTGTGAGCGCAATCTGGGCGGAACTCCATGTCGACCAGCTGCGAGCCGCAGCCATTGAGGAAGGCGAACCATCGAAGGCAATCAATACGTGCAAGGATTCAGGATTCATGGTGAATCTCCGATGGTGTGATGAACATCTCGTAAAACCCCTGTGCCTAACGCGCAGGCCAATCCTGGCTGGCATCGCCGAGGCGGAGTTTTCCGGCCAAGGCACTGCCATGATCAGCCCGCATGTTTTCGATCATGAGACAGCACAAGGTGCGCCGCGCATGCTGGCTGTGGATTTCATCCATCAGGGCATCAAGTGTTTCGGGAAATATTCTGCCATTCCTCCCCTCCGATGTCCGAAGGAGATCGCAGCACAGGTCAAACAGGGCGCGCAAGAAATCTTCGCGCTCGAGGTCGAGCGTGCGGAATTCACCGTGTTGCTCCAGGGCGTCGAACGTACGGATGTCGGTGTTGCCGCCGGCGATGATGGCCAACACGGCAAGGCGCGCCCTGGCGCGGGTACTGTCGGCCGGATAGTGACGCAACCGATGGGCGCCTTTCGTCCATTCACGGGCTTGCAGGGTCATCATGATCATTCCTCTCTCGATTCATTGACATTCGAGACAAGGATAAGTCCGATAGCATCCTGAATAAACGCGAAGTGTACTTACCGATAGCTCGTCAAATAGCGAACAATGCGGGGCGCCATGAGGGGGGTCCTAATCGTCCGGTGTATTTCAACGCCACAGACTGAGGGGCGGATCGGTCATGACCGCGCGCAAGACATCGGTACGGGAAACGATGCCGACAATGATTTCGCTTTCATTGACGATGGGAACGGCACTCAAGCCACCTTCGAGCATCGCCGCAGCGATGCGTCGAATGTCGGTCACGGGTACGGAAGCCACGACCGGCGAGGTCATGACATCACTCACCCGCCGTTGCAGATTTTCGAGAACATGTTCACCGTCGATATCGATGACGGTCAGCAAGTCCCGCTCATTGACCATCCCGATCAGCCGGTGCGCGTCGTCCAGAACCGGTGCCTGGTGGATTCCACAACGCTGGAAGACGCGCCAAGCGTCGGCAACCGCGTTTTTTTGGTTGAGCACCGTGACCGGATGGCTCATGATCTGGGCCGCATGAATCAGCGGACCACGCTCCAGGTCGTCGGGCAGCATTCTCCGATAGGCACGGACGGCCTCCCGTTGCAATGGCGTCGCCATGTTCTCGACACCTATTTCATCGCCCTCCTGGGCTACGCCTCGGGTATTGCGGGCTCGCGCCAGCGGATAGACACGGTTCATCGCCTCCAGCGTGCCGCTGAATACCTGGCCTGTCATGCCGTAGATGGAAAACATTCCGCTCTCCCGAATATCAAGGAACCAGCAGCACGTCGCACGGCGCGTGGTGCAGGAGATTCAGGGTGATGCTGCCGAGCAGTTGCTCATCGAGCACCGATTGACCGTGCCGGCCGAGCACCAGCAGATCGCAGGGGGCTCGGCGCAATTCGTCGAGCAGCACAGCCGCCGGGTAGCCGTGACCAATGACGCGGGATATTCCACCGGCAGCTTCATAGTCCGCATCCGCCAGATAGGCGTCCATGTCCTGTCCGGCTGCGGCCAGTTCATCGCTGCGGTAACGCTCGACATCCTCGGGCGAGGCACCGGCCAGACGCATCCGCCCCTCGTACGGCGCACGACTGGCATGAATCGCGATGTGTTGTGCTTCCGGAAATATCGCCAGGGCGGCACGCAGCGCCCGCGTCGCCGTTGCCGAAAAATCCGTCGCGATGGCGATCCGCCGGTACGGCGGAACGGGTTTCTGGCGAACCACCAGCACCGGGCACGGGCTGCGGCGCAACACCTTGACGGCGGTGCCGCCCAGGGCCAGTTCGTGAACGATGCCCTCGCCACGAATGCCAATGACGATCAGACTGGCGCCACTAACGACGGCGTGATCGGCGATGACGGCAGAGGCACGCCCGACCACCAGCTGGCGGCCGACTCGTGACAATGCGTTGCGGACGGCCATGTCGTCGGCAAGTCGGTTCAGCATCGTCTCGCTGCGCACCTTCGGGTTGTGTCGAATGAGCAGGTCCGGCAGCAGATGTCCTGCATGTTCCCAGGCGAATGGGTTGAAGACATGCAGGAGATTGAGCGGGCACTGCCATTCCCTCGCCAGCCGGGCAGCACGTTCGACAGCGAGAGTGGCTGGCGCCGAGAAATCGGTGGCCACGAGAATCGATTGGCTGGCTTTCATCTTCAATCTCCCTTGAACGATCGTCTGGATAATCCTTGTCGGCGTCTCAGTGGCTCAGACACGAAAACGGGCGACGGAACCCTTCAAATCGCTGGCCAGCGATTTGAGTCGCTCGGCAGCGACTGAGGTTTGCCGGGCACGAACGCTGTTCTCCTCGGCCATGTGGGCGATCCGTTCAACGCCCTGGGCAATTTCCTGGGCGGCCACCGACTGTTCGTCGAGGGCACTGCCAATATCGTCGACGGTCGTTGCCACCCGGTTTGCACCGTCCTGAATGCCGATGATCGAATCTCCTGCCTGTTGCGCGAGATCCACCCCGGTGCCGACGCGATTGACGCCACTTTCCATTTCCTGTGCCGCGTGGCGGGCACCGGACTGCACCTTTTCGATGACGCTGGCGATCGACTGGGTCGATTTCGAGGTGCGTTCGGCGAGTTTTCTCACCTCGTCGGCAACGACGGCAAAACCACGTCCCTGCTCACCAGCCCGAGCCGCCTCGATGGCGGCATTCAGCGCCAACAGATTGGTCTGATCGGCAACATCACGGATCACATCAACGATGGCCGAAATTTCCCGGGAGTAATTTTCCAGTTCGCGAATCGAATGCGCCGCGTCGTTGACCGCCGTTGCCACCTGTCGCATTTCGTTGCTGGTCGAATGCACCACCGCGCCACCGGTGCGTGAGGCCTCGCCGGCACTGGCTGCCACATGACGGGCCTCGCGGG
Source organism: Rheinheimera soli (assembly GCF_021290985.1). Taxonomy (GTDB): domain Bacteria; phylum Pseudomonadota; class Gammaproteobacteria; order Enterobacterales; family Alteromonadaceae; genus Pararheinheimera; species Pararheinheimera soli. Next base: position 5,061 of record NZ_JAJOYU010000025.1, on the reverse strand, counting down.
CATGATCGCGCACCTGATCGATGGAAACCGACATTTCCTCGACGGCGGCAGCCATCCCCGAGGCGGCTTCGCTTTGTGCGGTGGTGGCCGCGGCCGAAGCCTGGGCGGCAGTAGACATTTCAATGGCCGCGCAGGCCAGATCGTCGGCGCTGCGCTGCGAGGCACTGACCATGGTGCGCAGACTGTCCTGCATCAGCGCGAATGCAGCCAGCAAGCTCCCGGCTTCATCACGTCCACCGGTGGGAACCGGACGGTTGAGCTCACCGTTGGCGATCGCCTCAGCCACGCTCACCGCTTGGTTGATGGGATGGGTGATCGTGCGCGCCAGCCACCAGGCGTAGACCCCGAGGCCGAGAAGGCCGCCCAGACCCACCAAAGCCAAAACGATCAGATCGGTGCGGAAATCGCGTTGCTCTTCCTCGAAAAGGGCTTTCGCGGTCTTTGCCTGATAGATCGCCAGGGCATCAAGCGCCTCTCTGACCGCCTTGCCTTCATCCAGTGTGGCGGCGAGCAAGGCCCGGGATACTTCCGGAGCGTAATCTTCCGCCTTGGTGCGCTCGAACAGGGGGCGCACCCGCTCAATCCACGCCGAGCGCTTGCTGGCGAAATCGGTTGCAAGGCGCTTTTCCTCCTCGCTCAGGTTGGTTGCCATATATTTGTTCCAGAGCGCGTTGATCTCGGCGCTACGGCGTTCGAAATTGGCGAAATGCTCACTCAATGGCTGGCCGTGCGCGCCGGACAAGGGGGAACGGGGGTCGCGCTGCAGGATCAGCAGGATTTCCTTCTCGTTGGCGGCGCGCAGTTCGGCCAGGCGAAAGAGATCAACCAGCGGTACAGTTCGATCCTCATAAACTGAATTAAGCGCATCGACAGCCTTTTTTCCGCCCAGCAGACCAACGGCTGCAATGGTGACGAGCAACAACCCGGCAAAGACAGTAAAAGCAGCCAGACGGGCACTGATGGAGTGAAATGACATGGTGACTAACCTATAGGGAAGTTAAAAAGTTGCGGTGGAACAGTGCCGGGATTTCTACCGCCGGCAGGGCCCGGGCGAACAGCCAGCCTTGGGCCAGATGGCAGCCTTGCGCCCGAAGCCAGTCGAATTGTTCCCGGGTCTCGACGCCTTCAGCCAGGGTACGTGCTCCCAGGGCGTCGGCCATGCGGATGATGGCCGCGGCAATGGCGGCATTCTCGGCATCTTCCGGCAAGCCGCTGACAAAAGATGCATCAAGCTTCAGTAGCCCGACACGAATGTTTTTCAGGCTGGCGAGCGATGAATAGCCCGTGCCGAAATCATCGATTGCCAGATGAATGCCAGCATCGGTGAAATCATGCAGATGAGTTAGGGCGTCGATAACATCACGCATGGCCGTGCTTTCGGTTACCTCAATCTCCAATGCCGAGGCCGCCAATCCGTGTCTGTCGAGGCAACGCCGGATCCGGACGAGCAGATGGGGGTCGCGCAACTGGATGGCCGACAGGTTGACTGCCACCCGCAAATCCACACCCTGGTCACGCCATAGGGAAGCGTCACCCAGCGCAGTTTCCAGCGCCCAGTTCCCCAGTGAGTCGATCAGTCCGCAATCCTCGGCAGCCGGAATGAATTCAGCCGGCGACACCCAACCCCAGACAGGGTGTTGCCAGCGCATCAACGCTTCGACAGAAACCATGCGGCCGGTAACGACGTCGATTTGCGGCTGATAGTGCAAGAACAGTTCGCCTTGCGTCAGGGCGCGCCGCAGATGCGTTTCGATTTCAAGGCGTCGGTGAGCGGAACGGCCCAGGCAGGGCGTGTGAAAATTGTAGGTACTGCCCTTTTCGGACAGGGCTGGCAGCAAGGCGACAAGGGCGGCGCTCAGCAGATCCTCGGAGCTCCGACCATCGTCCGGATAACAGGCAATGCCGATGTCGCACTCGACGATCACTTCCTTGTCGCCAAACGGGAAGGGGTCAGCGAAGCGCGCCAGAATCTGTGTGGCAACCCGTTCAGCACCACGAGCGTCGGCGTGCAGGAGCAGGGCGAACTCACCATCGCTGATACGGCCCACGGAATCCTCGGCGCGGATGCTATCCAGAAGGCGTTTGGCCGCTTCCTTAGAGAGGTTTTTTGCCCCTTCCTCAAGAAAGGCATAGCGCCGTAAATCTGGAAAGCCGATCAGTAACAAGGTCAGCGGCAAGCCGTCGCGACGTGACAAGGCTATCGCCTGCGTCAGACGGTCGACAAAAAGCTGGCGATTGGCAAGCCGGGTCACCGGATCAAAATAGGCCAGTTCATGGATTTGCGCCTCAAATGCCTTGCGCTCACTGATGTCGCGCACAATTTTGAGCAGGAGCCCCCCGCGCGTATCGTCAATCAGGGATGCGCTGACTTCGACGGGAAAGCGGCGGCCGTCGGCGGTTTGATGCTCGGTCTCGAAAAACTGCTGGCCACGAAGGCGCAGATTTTCCATGTCCACCGGAAAATCAAAGCGCCCGCGCGGCGAGCGCAGACTGTCGATTGGCCTCCCAAGCAGTTCCTGGCGCGGCCAGCCGTAGGTATTGACGGCACATTCGTTGGCTTCAACGATGGTGTTGTTCGCGTCGGCCAGCAGCATGATGTCGTTGGCGGCCTGAAACAATGACTCGTATGGAATGTCTTTGGCTTTGTGCGGAAAATGCTCAGCAATCATGTCTCGTATCTCCTTTGAGGGGTCGTCTCAGAAAACGGAAAATAAAGCACGCTAAGCCGGTGGCAGCGGTCGCAATGGCCTGAACTTCCCCGCACCGACCTTGGCACTGCTGCGCCATAGGTAATCGCCGGTCAGGTTGATATGCTCCCACCCCAGCGGTGACAGATATTGCAGCAACGTGTCGTCCAGCGCCACGACGGACTCGACAGTTACGGCACGACGTTCATCGGCCGGCAGATGCTTTGGATGGGTGTCCACGAGCACTCCTTGTAAGATAGTAATTGATTACTATCTTACCACAAGAGGCAACTCAAACAAGAGAAAACCCGACGTACTCGTCAATATCTAGCGTCTGCAATGGGCTTAACGTGCTTTATTTTCCGTTTTCTGAGACGTCCCCTGTGTGTCGCATCTTTTTCGGTGACGGCGCAAGAGCTTGCGATCACTACAGCGTTAGAAAGAACTTTAACGAGCAGTCCACAGCTGCAACTTTATCCTTATCAGCTTCGGATTGATGAAGCTAAAACCCTACAAGCTGGTCTTAAACCAAACCCTGAGCTTGGTGTTTCTGTGGAGAACGTCCTTGGAAATGGCAGCCTCAGTGGTGTTAAAAGCGCAGAGCTCACGCTGACATTGAGTCAGCTTATTGAACTTGGCGACAAGCGTCAGCGCCGTTTGGAGAGCGCAAGTCTGGGTAAAGCACTGACACAGGCGCAATACGAACTCGACCGGGTGGATGTTCTGGCCAAAACCATGACCGACTATCTGGATGTGTTGGAATTGCAGACGGTGCGCAGCTGGACCGCTGAACGCCTGGTGATGGAACAAAACGCACTGCAGGTTGCTACAGAGCGGTCACGGGCAGGACTGGTCACTGACGCTGATGTATTGCGGCTGAAAAGTCGGGTGCTCAAAAGCCAGATGGATTTAAAAGCGATCAAAGCCGAACTGCAGGTTGCAGTACGCCAGTTAGCCGCCAATTGGTCCAATGAACCGGATTTCGATACGGTGCAGGGGCAGTTGGCAGTGTTGCCGATGCTGCCATCCCTCAATGAGATGTTGGCAGCACTTGATAGCTCACCGCAACTTGGGTTCTATCTGACACAGGAGCGTTTGGCGGGCACGCTGCAAAATCTGGCGATCGCCAATGGCCAAACCGACCTTACTGTCGGGGCTGGGGTGCGCCGTAACGAGCAACTGAATGAGAATGCGTTTGTGCTCAGTGTCAGCATGCCTTTGGCACTTTCAAACCCCAATGCCGGTGAGATTGAGGCCGCGAGGGTGACTTCAGAGCGATCGGCGCATCAGTTAAAGCTAAGTCGTCAGCAATTGCAGCTCTCAACGGGCCGGTTATATCAGCAATTAACCCTGCTTTCAGAGCAAATTCATGATCAGCAACAGGCCATTCTTCCGGCGGCGGAGTCGGTCGTGCAAAGCACACTCAAAGGGTATGAGACCGGCATATTTGATATGACGGATTTGCTCTCTGCCCATGAAGATTTGCTCAATGCCAAACGCAACATAATTGACGCTCAGGCCCAGTTTCACCGTCAGTTAGTCGAACTCGAACGTCTGGTGGGAATGCCTTTAGTGGTCAACGGACCTGCTGCATTACCATCCCGCATGAAGGAATAACAAGAATGAACCATTACATCCGTTTTATATCAACGGCTTTACTATTGACGGCATTCACCGGGTTTTGTGGCCCGTTACAAGCCAGCGAAGAGCATGATCATGCTGACGAACACGCGCAAACCGAAGAGAAAAAAGGTCCCAATGGCGGGCATTTACTGGAAAAAGGCTCGCTGACACTGGAAGTGGTCCTCAGTGAAAACGGTGGCAAACCAGAGTTTCGTTTATTTGCATCTGATAATGGAGAGCCTCTGGCTCCCGAGACTTATCAGGCCGGACTGACCCTGGAGCGTTTGGGAGGTCGTCGGGATGTGCTGACTTTGCGCCCACGTGGTGAGATGTTGGTCAGTCAGGAGCCTGTCGCAGAGCCGCATTCATTTGAAGTGGAAGTGGCATTCAGTGCCAAAGGCCAAAATCATACCTGGCACTTTGAGTCCTACGAGGGACGTACTGAACTTGAAGCGGATGTGGCAAAAGAGTCCGGTTTAATCAGCGAGCCTGTGACTTCAGGTCGTATTCGCACTCAAGCGCATTTGTTTGGTGTGGTATCGGTGATCCCTGAGCAGCAAAGCAGGCTCAGTGCGGTCTATCCGGGCGTCGTGCAAAGTGTGGCGGTGCGAATTGGCGATAAGGTCAAAGCGGGGCAGGTTGTGGCCACGGTACAAAACGCAGCGACATTAAAAAATTACAGTATTAAGGCGTTGTCGGACGGTGAAGTTACTAACCGGTTTGTGAACCCCGGAGAAAAGGTATCGGACCA
>NZ_JAJOYU010000024.1 GCF_021290985.1 Rheinheimera soli | reverse complement strand
GCACCGAAGTAGCTGCTCAGTATCACTGACTTAAAACATCCGCTCTTTCGAACAGATAACTATGTAAGTCACTTCACTGATATATATTCTTTTTGCGATTGCTCGCTGCAGAATCTAAACCGTGAGTGCCCACACAGATGATTGATTGCTTATTGTTAAAGAGCAGTGCTTCATTTTACTGAAGCGAAAGTTGTTTATAATCAACAACTTTCAGAATCTTTAGCAGCTGACTATTTCACTTTGGAAACCGTCTTCGCTGTCGATGGAGCGCATTATAGAGATCTGAGACTAAGCCGCAAGATCTTTTTTGATAAAAGCTGTTCGACCGCTTAGTTTTTAACCGGATCTGGTTTTTATGCTTATTTTCCAGACAAAACCTGCTCAAAAAACGGATCCTCAACCGGATCCTGACGATCAAGCTATGTAGTTAAACGACAAAATGATCTGGTTTTTTGCTTCGGCATCTATTTTGCTAGTGCTTTTGCTATAGTGCCGAATATGCAATGAAGCAATCAGCTTAACCAAGCTATATAGAGCCGCTCTATATATAGAAGAAGATGGAGAACTTATAGATGGTGCAAACGCGCCCGGATTATCAGCCCCTGATCCTGCTTATTGAGGATAACCGCGAAGTCAGACTTGCAGCCCGTTTTGTGCTGGAAGATCTGGGCTACAGCATTGAAGAACTGGAAAACCCTGTACAGGCCCGCGAATGGCTGCAACAACAACAACCGGATCTGATCCTGCTGGATATGAACTTTCAGCTCGATACCACTTCAGGTGAAGAAGGCCTGCGCTTCTTACGTTACCTGCAACAACATGGGTATGACATTCCAGTCGTGGCGATGACGGCCTGGTCGAATACCACCTTAGTAGTGCAGGCGATGCAGGCAGGTGCCGGTGATTTTGTTGAAAAGCCATGGAACAACCAGCGCTTGCAGCAAATTTTGCAGCAGCAACTGAAGTTGTCCAGTCTGACACGACACAACAAAGCTCTGCACCAACAGCTGTCATCAACCCCACTTGAACTGGTCTGGCAAAGTTCGCAAATGCTGACACTGATGCAGCAACTGCAAACCGTGGCAGCTACAGAAGCTAATATTCTGCTGACCGGTGAAAACGGCACAGGAAAAAGTCAGCTGGCACATTGGCTACACCAGCATTCAGGCCGTTCAGCCGGACCTTTGATTTCAGTCAATATGGCCGCTATTCCTGAAGCATTATTTGAAAGCGAACTCTTTGGTCATAAAAAAGGTGCTTTTACCGATGCTAAAGAAGCACGAGCCGGACGTTTTAGCTTAGCTAGAGGTGGCACTTTGTTTTTGGATGAAATCGCCACTTTACCACTGGCGCAACAGGCGAAGTTGCTGCGGGTACTGGAGTCAGGCCAGTATGAAGCGGTAGGATCCAGCCAGACTGAACAGAGCGATCTAAGACTAATTGCAGCAACCAATGCTGATTTTTCAGCCTTGATCCAAAATGGCCAGTTCCGTCAGGACTTGTATTACCGCCTTAATACGCTGGAATTCCGTATACCACCTTTAAGAGAAAGACCTGCAGATATAGCTCCGCTTTGCCAGTTTTTCTTGCACAAGCATGGCCAGCGTTACCACAAGACCGGCCTGACTTTGCATCACAATGCATTAAGCCGGTTACAACAGTATCAATGGCCTGGCAATATCAGAGAATTGAGTCATCTGCTAGAACGCGCCGTGTTGTTAACCCAAAACAAAGAGATCTCACTCAAAGAGTTGGCACTACCGGATGAGCAACAGTCTGTAGCAATACAAGCCGCAGTTTTACCTTTGATGACACTGGAACAGGCTGAACTGAGCTTGATCCGTCAGGCATTACAACTTTGTCAGGGCAATAAACAAAAAACTGCTGAAAAGCTTGGTATTACCAAGTCGTCTTTATACCGCAGACTGGAAAAACATGGCCTGGAACTCTGACAGCATAGAAGCGCAAAGCCGTAAGCAGTCACTGCTGATTACTGTGCTTTGCTTGGTATTGGCAACACTGCTTTGCTGGTTCTGGCCGCATTGGTGGGTGTGGCTTAGTAGCTGTTGTGCCTTTATTCTCATAACCAGGTGGCAGCACTTCGTCAGACAGCAAACTATTGCAGCTTTTCGTCGCACCAGTGTGCAGTTAGAAGCAATGCAAAATCAGGATTACAGTTTGCAGGCTAAAGCTGTGTTTCAGAAAGGGATAGCAGCGCAGCTGCAACTCCAGTTACAGCAGCTCAGCGAACAATTACAGCAACGGAAAAGCTATTTTGATGAACAACAGTTTTTGCTGTATCGGCTGATTGATCAGTTAAATACCCCTATTCTGGTATTTGATCATAAACAGCAGTTGAGTTATGCCAATAACGAATTCAGCCAATTGTTTGGCCGCCCCTGGCAAAGTATGCGCCATGCGACGGCAGAAAGTCTGGGCCTGAGTGCCCTGCCTCATTGGAATTTTGTCAATAAAGAGAAAGCAAAACAGTGGCAGATCCGCCAAAGTCGATTTTTGGATCAAGGCCAGCGTCACCAGTTGCTGGTTTTTATTAACATTCAGGCGGCTTTGCGGGAAACTCAGCTTCAAGCCTGGCAACAATTGATCCGGGTTCTGAGCCATGAAATTCGTAACTCACTGACGCCGGTTCTGAGTTTGTCAGAACATTTGCAACAGAAACTGCCGCCAGGCCGTGATCAGGACGCTCTGGCCTTGATCCGCGAACGTAGTCAGCATTTGCAGGACTTTGTCAGCCGTTATGCTGAACTGAATAAAGAGCTGCGGATCCAGCACCAGCAGATTAATGCCGGACAATTGTTTCACTCTTTGCAGCTGTTGTTTCAACAGTGTCAGCTACAAGCCTGCGGTACAGAGCTGGTATTTAAAAGTGATCAGATGTTGTTACAACAGGTGCTGATTAACCTGATAAAAAATGCCATTGAAGCAGGTAGCCCGGCAGGCACAGTGCAACTTAACTTTATCCAACAAAACCACAACCTTGAAATTCAGCTGTTGGATCAGGGTTCTGGCCTTAGTAATCAGCAAGATCTATTTGTTCCCTTTTACAGTACTAAGCCTCAGGGTCAGGGCATAGGTTTAGCCTTATGCCGGCAGATCATTGAGCAACTTGGAGGCGAACTGAACCTGACTAACAGAACTGACGGCATAACAGGCTCTTGTGCTACTTTATCCTTGCCGCAAGACTGATTTTTTCTCCATTTAAATGTCCGATTCCGGACTCAGAGCGTCCGATCCCGGACGCCACCTTCTAAATGACCAATAAATTTTCATATAAATCAGATAATTACGCAATGGCATGCCCTTTGCTGCACTAGAAAAGCATAGCTGCGCCGATTTGAAGTGTCTCCCTGCAACAATTCGACGTGGCTGTGCTTAGATCCAACAATAAGAGGCAAGGCGGAAAAATCAGTATGGATATAAAAAAAGAAAAAGCTGCAGCTCTCTGGAAGAAGCCCGTGTTAGTTGTTACTGCGCTGGCGGCTTTGGTTCTGATGGGCACTTTGTTTGCGTCCCCTAGCTATCAATACAAAATTGAACAATCCGGTTTATTGCTGGGTACTGTGAAGCGTGGCGATCTGCAAGTTACAGTGGATGGTTATGGCGTATTGCGTTCAGATAAACAAAAGCTGATCAGCGCCTTAGCACCAGCAACAGTAGAAGAAGTAGTATTAAAAGCCGGGGCTGTAGTGCAAGCAGATTCCATCATTCTGCGTTTAAGTGATCCTGAACTGATGCAGCAAATTGAAACGGCCAGCATGGCCACAGCGCAGGAACATGCCAATTTTCGCCGTCAGCATTTAAACAACCAACGAGACATGCTAACCGAAGAGGGTCGGTTTGCCGAATTAGATGCCCGCTATCAAATGCTGATATTACGTCACAGCGCCGAAGCAGAAATGGCAGCTAAAGGCATAGTTTCACAATTAAGTTTTCAGACCACTGTGTTGGAAAAATCTCAGCTGGCGCAACAAGTTCAACTGCAACAGAAGCGACTGGACCAGCTAAAGCTGGTGAATCAGGAGGCTCTGACCATTTCGCAAGAACAACTGAATCAGGCGATAGCTCGTGAGCAGCGTTTAAAACAGCGACTGGATCAACTGACAGTACGCTCAGGTATTGAAGGTGTGTTGCAGCGAGTTCCGGTTGAACTGGGCCAAAGTGTAACCGCAGGTCAGGAGCTGGCTTTAGTTGGCAGCGATGAGGATTTATTGGCACTGGTGCGGGTATCTCAAAGCAAAGCCGAACAAATCCGGCCCGGCCAAAAAGCCCGAATTAACACCAGGCGTGAACAAGCCGATGCCATCGTCAGCAGGGTCACCCCCCAGGTCGTCGAAGGCACTATCGAAGTGGAACTCACTTTTGTTGACGCCATACCTGCTTCAGCCCGCCCTGAACTCAATATAGATGCACAGATTTTTACCGCAGAGCTGACGAATACTTTGTACCTGGAGCGCCCGGTGAATAGCCAAAGTCATAGCCAGGCCAGACTGTTTAAATTGGATCCAAACACTAATACCTTATCCGCCACAGCAGTGCAGTTTGGCGACGAAGCCGGACGCTTTTTACAACTACACCAAGGTGCCATTGAAGGTGAGCAATTTGTCTTATCCGACATGGCGGGATTTCAGGACGCAGACACAGTCAGCGTTGTGCGTTAAAGACTATTAAGCAAAGGAACTTTTATGCAACACCCAACTATTCTGATGCAGGGCATCACCAAAATTTTCGCCACAGATGAAATGGAAACCCATGCGTTACGGGGTATCGATTTACAGATTTCCTCAGGCGACTTTGTTTCGATTTGCGGCCCGTCAGGTTGCGGTAAGTCCACTTTGTTATCTCTGCTTGGTTTATTGGATATGCCCAGTGGTGGTAGCTATCAGATTGAAGGCAAAGAAGTCAGTGGTTTAAGCCTGAGCGAGGCGGCCTTTATCCGCAATGAAAAAATAGGTTTTATCTTTCAGTCATTTAACTTAATAGATGAGCTGACTGTATTCGACAACATAGCCCTGCCCTTGCGTTATCGCCGCCAGTCTGTTGCTAAATCTGAAATTGAAGACCGTGTAATGGCCTGCCTGAAAACTGTAGATATGACCCATAGGGCCGGTCACAGACCTAACCAGTTATCCGGTGGTCAGCAGCAACGTATTGCGATAGCCCGTGCTTTAGTCGGTAGCCCGGCGTTGCTGTTAGTCGATGAACCTACAGGTAACCTGGACTCCAAAAATGGCGACGCCGTGATGGATATGTTGTGTGAACTGAATAATAACGGCACCACCCTGTGCATGGTAACTCACGACCCACGTTATGCCGATATGGCAAGCCGCAAGTTGCACCTGCTGGATGGACGCATTCTGGATAGTGACGGCACACCTATGCAACAACACACCACAGCTTTACGCCAGGTTGTGGCTCAGTAACTGTGTTCGTAGCGGCCAGCCACAGTATTGTGCAGTACAAGCTGCCAAACAAGGAGTGAAGGATGCAACTCAGCCGACTTTTTACATGCGGTATTAGCTTAGGCCTATTGATAAGCTTACTGAATTTGTTGCCCACCTTACGAAGTGTCTGGCCATTGCAAAGCAGCTGGCTGTTGCTGGTATTCGGTTTATTACAATTAGTGTGTCTGCTGGTTTTTGCACTGTTGGTTTCACTGCTGGAACAGAACCAAGGACAAATCAATGCCGGTCGGATATCTCCGGCACAAGGACAATAAGATGATTTCTCGCAAAGACTTCTCCACTGCGCTTTATAGGCTTAGCAAAGCCAAAGGCTATGCCGCCACTGTGGTACTGACGCTGGGTTTAGCATTGGGTTCATTGGTCGCCATGTTTAATCTGAATTATCAAATTTTGGCGGCACCGCTGCCCTATGCTGATGAAGATCAGTTAGTGGTGGGTAGCACAGCTTGGTTGGAAAAAGACGGATCTGTGATGTATCCGCGTGTGCTGCCAGTCAGCATTTTCCGTCAGCTTTACCCCAAACCCTCAGAGCATTTAAGCGATCAGGCGTTATTTAGCTTTTCTTACGTTGGTATGACGCTGCGGGATTTAGCAAACAGTCCACAAGTACAGATTGCTTACACCACGCCCGGTTATATGCGGATGTACCAGATGCCGTTATTACATGGCCGGGCATTTAGTGCAGATGAAGATGTCGGCAGTCACCAAGCTGTCGCTGTGTTGAGTGAAAAAACCTGGCGCGAACACTATCAGGCTGATCCGGCTACAGTAGGACGCACAGTACAGATAGGCAATCAGTCGTTTAAAGTGATTGGCATTACCGCAGCGACTTTCCAAGAGCCTGCTCTGACAGGCCCGGCCCGTGTGAATGACATCTGGTTACCCTGGGATTATGCGCCTGGCGCGAATGCGAGCCCAGGCGATGTCAGCGGTGCCCACTTTTATCTGGCGAAACTGAAAGACGCCGGTGCGCTTCAGGCCTTCGAGCAAGAGTTAAGGCCACAAATTCAGCAAAAATTTCAGGAGGCAGTTGCGGCAATACCAGCTCAGGCCGGGCGCACTGCGCGCTTTCATGCCGAACCACTGCGGCAGATGATGGACGGGGACAGCAGTAAAGCAACACTGTCGATGCTGATCGGCAGTGTGCTGTTATTGCTGATCGCTGCAGCCAATATTACCAACTTATTATTGTCCCACGCCGCCCGCCAGCAACGCAGCATGAGTATTCAGGCAGCACTCGGGGCGCAGCGACACCATTTATTGGGCTCTGTGTTGGCTGAACTCACTTGGTTGCTGACAGCACAGCGCTGCTGGTTGCTTTTGTCGTAGCCGAAGGTGCTTATGCGTTGTTGTGGGCTTATGCTGGTACCACTCTGCCGCGACTGACCGAACTGGGAATGGACTGGCCGACTTTGGCTTTTGCGCTGTTGGTCAGCCTGCTGCTGGCTCTGGGATTTGCGACCCTGATCAGCAGGCAAATCAACTACCAGGCGCTGCAACAAAACCTGCGAAGCAGTGGCAAAGGCAGCGGCGTGCAAATCAGCGGCCGTACCCGACAGTTGTTGATTGGCGCTCAGGTGATGCTGGCCGGCTTGCTGCTGATTTGTAGTGCACAAGTGCTGTTGCAGTCGTTACAACAACTGCGCCAGCAAGTAGGTTTTACCAGCAGTGATCGCTATCAAATTACCATTGACGATATGACACCTGCTCCGGATGCCAGTTTGCCGCTGGAACAACGACGCGCGGTGTATCGTCAACAAAAGGACGAGCTGATGCAGGTGCGTGATATTCTGCAACAACATCCGGCGGTACAGACTGCCTCAGTCAGCAATTATCCGCCGATTTCTTTTGATGGTTATTATGGTTCGGCAAGTTTTATAGCCTCGCCAGACAGCCCGACTCAACTGTTGTTCAGCCGTGCGGTTTACACCGATCAGTTTTATCTGCCGCTGTTTGACATCAAATTAGTGCAAGGCCGCAACTTCACGGCACAGGAAATCAGCTCACAAGCACTGGTGGTGATCATTAATCAGGCTCTGGCACTGCAGCTTCGACCCGATGGTAACGTAGTTGGACAGCAACTGTATTCGCCGAATGGCAGCCTCGCATTTGAGATTATAGGTGTAAGCCTTAATCATCAGTTGCCGGATCTATGGTCACCGCACGAGACAGGCCGCAGTTACTTAACCCGCAATCTTGGTACTACAGCCAATCTGCAATTGCAACTGAAACCAGGTATGCAGATTGACAAAACCGCCATCAACCAGGCAATGGCGCAAGTCTCTGCCAACTATAGAGCAGCCAATATCTATAGCATTGCAGATAATATCGACAAGGTGCGGCTGCGTAACTATCTGACAGCTGCTGCGACTACCACTCTTGTGCTACTGAGTTTCCTGCTTGCCGCTATAGGTATTTATGGCGTGCTGAGTTACAGCGTGCAGCAGCGCCGCTTTGAATTAGGCGTACGAATGGCCATTGGCGCTCGTCCAACTACTATTATTCGCCAATTGCTGAACGAGAACCTGAAACCTGTTTGTGCTGGTTTAGTACTGGCAGCATTGCTACTGGCGATCCTCTGGCTTGGCCTGCGACAAACAATGTTCACAGTGGAACTGTCAGCTGGCGGTTTTGCCCTGCCACTGGTACTGATTGTGCTGTTAACAGTACTGACATCACTGCTGTCGGTGTGGGGCATTATTCGCAAACCTGCCATTTATGCGTTGCAAGGACAATAACATGATGGCTGCTTTGGTATGCCTCACATTAATAATAAACCGCATCCGCCAACAACTATAAGAATAAGGATCAGCACTATGTTTGTATATCAGCTCAAAACCGCCTGGAAAAATTTGCACAGACGCCGGGGTTTTGCCCTCAGTATTGTGCTGACGATGAGCATCACGCTGGGCATTTTATTAAACGCCACAGGGCTGTTTTATTATCTGGTGTTGCAGCCCTTACCTTATCCTGAGTCGGAACAGCTATATAAAGTAGAACAACTGCAGATTGATAAGTCCGGCCTGCCCAATGTGAATGCCTATGGTTATGCCAGCCTGATGCATTTGTATCAGCAGCAACAGCAAGATCAGGCTCTGTTCTCCAGTGTCGGCCTGGCTCACTATGATGATGAAGTGTTGGTGTCACACCCTGATCAGCCCAAACTCGCGACCAGTTACATCACGGCTGATTTTTTCCAGACACTTGGAGCCTGGCCTCAGCTTGGTCAGTTGTTTCAGCCCGTTAGCAATCCGGATCTGGCTGAACCTGTCGCTGTGTTAAGTTATACAGTGTGGCAATCCTTGTTTTCTGCCGACCCGGACATTATTGGCAAAGTACTCAGTATTCGTGGCAACAGCTATAAGGTAGCTGGGGTGCTAGCGGCTGATTTTGTCGAGCCCGAACTTTCTCAATCCGGGCGACAAACGGCCATCTGGCTACCCTGGCACTTTAACCCAGCGACTGAATCAATCCGCAGTCGCTGGGGAGATAGAGCGAATCCGCGAATTTTTATTGGCAAACTCAAAGCAGATATCCCGGTTCAACAAGCACAGCAAAGCCTAACCGATCTGGTCGATCGAACCTGGCAACAAGAAGTTGCAGCCATCCCCTTTTATCAGGGTTGGCGGGTTGAGATGAAGTTCAGCAGCTTGCGTCAGGTGATCTTTGGCGACAGTAATCTGGCCGCTTATTTGCTGCTGACAGCTGCTGTCGCCTTATTACTAATCGCCACAGCTAATATCGCCAATTTGTTGTTAGCCCGGGCGGCGGAACGAAACAAAGAGCTGGCATTGTGTGCTGCGCTCGGGGCCAGACCAGCACAAGTTCGCTTGGTCCTGTTGAGTGAAATCGCAGTGCTAATGGCTCTTTCGGCACTGGTCGGCTGGGGTATTTCGCTGGTCGGGCGTTGGTTTATTCGGCACAACCTGCCCGATGTATTACCACTCTCTGGTTATGACAGCATCAGCTATAGCGCTTTGCTGCTGGCGATTGCATTGACCTTGGGTCTGGTCATGTTGTTTGCCTGGTGCAGTGCAAAACTACTGAGCCTTGGCAAACTGAGTGGTGGTCAGTTGAATTATCGACAGTTGCAAAGCCATTTGGCATCAGGCGGCAAAGGCAGTACTGCACAGATCCCGCGTTCTGTCAGACAGGCGCTGGTATATAGTCAGGTCGCAGTCGCTGGCTTATTATTGTTGGTTAATCTGACATTTTTACTCAGTGCCGTCAGTAGCATGCGCGATCAGCAGGTTTTTGCCACTGCCGATCTGCTGAATCTGGACGTCCGGCTAAATACACCTCAACCACTGATACCTGAACAATATAATGCCGTACTCAGTCAGCTCACGACAGAACTGCAACTGTTGCCACAAGTTGAGGCGGTAAGCCGCGCTATGTCGCCTTTGGTCAGTGCCAGCAATACCTGGTCACTGATTGATGAGCGCTCGCAAAAAACTGTGTTGCCACAGGCTCAAATTGTGGATGAACATTTTTTCCAGGTGACAGCCCAATCCTTACTGGAAGGACATGATTTCAGCAGACAGCAAGTACAAACTGCTGACAAAGTGCTGATCATTAATGATGTGTTGGCCAAACATCTTTATCCTGACAGTACGGCTGTTGGCCAACGCTTGTCTTTTGATTTGAGCGCTGGTGCGGACGCTTCATTTGTTATTATTGGTGTGGTGCAAGGCCTGAAAAAACCCGGTGAGGCAACAGTGCCGCCCCGAGTTTACCGGCCCATGTACAGCGGCAGCAGCTTTACCATCATGCTAAAACCAGGGCAACAACTGCTGAAACATCAACTGATGGCTACACTGCAGCACGTCAGCGATATGCTGGTGATTTATCAGCTGGACTCATTAGAACAACAAAAAGCCCGTCTGCTGAAAAGCCAGTATCTGACCGCAGGGGCTGCCATTGTGTTGACACTATTGTCACTGTTGCTGGCGGCTATCGGATTGTATGGGGTTATTCATTATAACGTTCAGCTGCGTACCAGTGAAATTGGCATCCGTCTGGCTCTTGGCGCCAGTAAACACTATATAGTTCGCTTGTTCCTGCGCGACAATGCCCTGCCGTTTTTAACTGGCTTACTGAGCAGCATTTTGTTGGTGTTAACAGTGCGTGGCTATCTTCATCAGCAAGTGCAGCACACCATGGAACAGTATCTGTTGGAACTATTGCTGATCAGCACCGGTTGTTTGCTTTGCTTGTCGCTGTGTGCTTTGTTACTGCCGCTGCGAAAGTGTTTACAACAGTCAGCAAACCAGTTAATCCGCTCAGCTCAGGAGGGAAATTAAGCATGTTGCAACACTGGTTCCACACTGCGCTGTTACTGTTGCGCCAGCAGCAGCTTTACGCCCTGACCATTATTCTGACACTCGGCCTGACGCTGGGCGCTTTAGTGGCCACTTTTAATCTGAATTATCAGCTATTTATGGCACCTCTGCCCTACCCCGATGCCGAACGTTTGCAATTAGTGCGCGGCAGCCAGTGGCAACAAGACAAGCAGGTGTCGAAGGAGTGGCTGCCGGCGCAAGCACAATTGGATATCTACCGGCAAAACTGGCCAGAAACAGATAGCAAAGCGCTGCACAATATCAGTATTGATGTGGCACAAAATCTGCCCGGCAACCCTTCCTTTAATCTGGGTTATGTCACGCCGGAATTTTTGCCGATGTTTGACGCACCGCTGGCGCTGGGCCGCCATCTGAGTCCGGCGGAAGGACTCGATAGCCAGGTACCAGTGACGGTTCTGAGCTATCAGGTTTGGCAGCAGCATTTTGCCGGCGACCCTGCGGTGCTTGGCAAAACACTGCAATTTCGCGGCGTGTCATTTACTGTGGTTGGTGTGTTGGCAGCACATTTTGTCGAGCCAGTACTGGCAGCGCCTGGTTGGTCGACTGATCTTTGGCTCAGTTACGATTTTCATGATATGGGCACGCCAAACTGGAGTTTTAACAGCAATCAAATGCATCTGCTGCTAAAGCTTAAACTTGGCAGCAATCCAGCACAATTAGCCCATAGTTTTGAACAATGGGCTGCGCCGGAATTTACTGCAGCCAACCAGAGCAATGCGTTTTTGAAAAACAGTTCAGTGCGCTGGCGTTTGGAGCCTGTGCGTAGCCGTATTCTGGGGGACGCAGCTGGTCTTAGCCTGAGTTTATTGGCAGGCAGCATGCTGCTTTGCGCTATTGCCATCGCCAATATAGCCAATCTGGTACTCGGCCGCGCGATGGCACAACAACGATCCTTGACTATCCGGATTGCGCTGGGTGCACGTCCAGCCCATCTGTTTCGCCAATATCTGACCGAGTTTTCACTATTAGCCATTCCGGCATTGTTGTTATGTCTTGGTGTGGCAGAGGCTTGTTATCAAAGTCTCCAAGCAGGTTACGCCGGTCCGTTACCCCGTTTGCAGGAGCTTGGCAGTGGAGCTTTGAGTGTACTCTTTGCGATCGCTCTGTTGGTCGTGCTTTGCCTGACACTTTCTGCCTGGCTCACCCGGCAGCTGAATTACCGCCAGTTGCAGCAGAGCCTGCAACAAAGTGGCAAAGGCGCTACTGTGCAAGTGTCGGGACGTACACGCCAACTGCTGTTGATGTCACAAACTCTGTTTTGTTTAGTCACGCTGATTTACTGCAGCCAGATTTTTGTGCAGGCGCTTGCCAAACTACGCCAGCCGTCCGGGCTTGATTTACACACTTATCAGGTG
This sequence comes from Rheinheimera soli, assembly GCF_021290985.1. GTDB lineage: Bacteria > Pseudomonadota > Gammaproteobacteria > Enterobacterales > Alteromonadaceae > Pararheinheimera > Pararheinheimera soli. The sequence goes on along the minus strand of NZ_JAJOYU010000024.1, from coordinate 53,557 downwards.
GCCCTGACGCAGGGAGCATTACTGACAAGCTCACAAAATGAAGAACGTCGGCAACTGTTTGTGCAAGCCGCCGAAGTGGTCAAACAACAAAGCAACGCCAGGCTTGTCGGCGTGGGTGGTTACCCGCCGATCTCCTTTTGGCAGGCCGGATTTGCCATGTCATCGGTTAGCCAGCAAGCCGATGCAACGAGGCTTTATCCTAGCTATCGTTTTAGCGGCGACGCAGAGTATCTGAAGGCGCTGGGGCTTCAACTGCAAAGTGGCGAGATGTTTAGCCCTCAACAAGTGCTGAATCAGGACAATGTGGTCGTGATAAGCTCCAGCCTGGCCCATCGACTTGCCGCCGATTTTGCGACAGACGGCTCACTGATCGACAAAGTGCTGTACCTGCGAGGAGCAACAACGCCGAGTCGGATCATTGGAGTGGTCAGCGATCTGACGCTGCCCGGTCAATCCGATAGTGCGGCTGTCTACACCCCAGCGACACCTCCTGCATTTCCACATTTACTGGTCAGGCTGGCGGATGGCAAAAGCCTCAGCCGTGATCTGGTGAATCAGGCTCTGGCGCAAGTGCATCCGCAACTGAAAGTTTTCCGTTTCCATACCAGTGCGGAGATTTTCGCCGAACATACCCAGGATGCAAAAGTGGCGACCATCGTCACAGCTGCATTGTCGTTACTGGCTCTGGCATTAGCTGGCCTGGGTATTTTTGCGGTGATCCGCACACAAATTCAGCTGCGCCAATATGAACTGGCAGTACGCCAATCGCTGGGTGCGCGACCACAGCATCTGCTGCAGCTGACGTTGGTTGATAGTTTGAAACCACTACTTTGGGCTGTGCTGTTATTAATCCTTGCTTACAGCAGTTTGCAACTGAGCTTGCAGTTGGGTTGGTCTTTTAGTTTTGCACAACAGTTACAGATAGCACCACTGAATGCCTCAATAGCGCTGCTAACGGTGTTGCTGTTAACAACACTGATTGTGCTCGGCTGCGTGCGTTCCCTATTGAGCCGACCTGTAGTGCATGCTTTACGTGGTACAGCTATTAGTTAAAAGACAAGTTTGATGCAAAAGGTAGTAGGAATTCTGAAGGAAACTGTTTTCTGGCGCACATATACAATGTGAGACCACTAAGATTATAAATAATGGTGCCTTTCACATCTTAACTGGGAATGCGCCTATTGACCCGCTACTCACTCAGGTTTTCAGAAACAGGCAATGGCAAGACTAACCGAAGGCGATTGACAAACAAACACGATATGTACTCTTTTTAGCAAGAATAAATTGGCCCTCATTTAAGGATGCATTTATATCAGCCACTAAATTCAGACAAAAAAAGGCCAGCTTGCGCTGGCCTTTTTATTTGGAGTCTTACTTACTCAGCTGCTGTTTCTTCAGCTGGTAATGCAGCGCCGGCCACTTCTGGACGGTCTACTAACTCGATGTAAGCCATTGGTGCGTTGTCGCCAGCACGGAAGCCACACTTCAGAATACGAGTGTAACCACCTGGACGGGCGTTATAACGTGGACCTAACACGTTAAATAACAAACCAACTACTTCTTTATCACGTGTACGAGCAAAAGCTAAACGGCGGTTTGCAACGCTATCATTTTTCGCCAGTGTAATCAGAGGTTCGATTACGCGACGTAACTCTTTTGCTTTTGGCAGAGTCGTTTTGATGATTTCGTGCTTCACCAACGAGCTAGCCATGTTGCGGAACATTGCAGTACGGTGACTGCTGTTCCGGTTTAACTGACGACCACTCTTACGATGGCGCATGATCTATTCCTTCTTACTAAACCAGGAACTGGAATCTGGTTAGTCTTTATTTACCAAACTTGCTGGCGGCCAGTTTTCCAGGCGCATGCCTAAGGATAAACCGCGTGAAGCCAACACGTCTTTGATTTCGGTAAGCGACTTTTTACCAAGGTTTGGCGTTTTCAGCAACTCAACCTCAGTACGTTGTACCAGATCACCGATGTACTGTATCTGCTCTGCTTTTAAGCAGTTAGCAGAACGAACTGTTAATTCTAAATCATCAACTGGACGTAACAGAATCGGATCAAACTCCGGCTTCTCTTCACGTTTTTCTGGCTCGCTCTTGTCGCGTAATTCTACGAAGAATTCCAGCTGTTCAGCTAAAATAGTCGCAGCACGACGAATTGCTTCCTCTGGCTCTACTGTGCCATTGGTTTCCATGTCGATAACTAGTTTGTCCAGGTCAGTACGCTGTTCTACACGAGCAGCTTCAACTGAGTAGGCTATACGCTCTACCGGGCTGAAAGATGCGTCCAGTAACAGACGACCAATTGGACGTTCGTCATCCTCTGAGGATACGCGGGCCGAAGCAGGAACATAACCACGACCACGTTCAACTTTCAGACGCATACTGAATTCAGTTTCGCCGGTCAGGTTGCATATTACGTGCTCTGGGTTAACGATCACTACACCGTCACCACGCTGGATATCACCAGCAGTTACAGGGCCAGCACCTTTCTTAGTTAAAGTCAGAGTGACTTCGTCTTTGTCTTCCAAGCGGACGGCTAAACCTTTCAGGTTCAGTAAAATATCAATGATATCTTCCTGAACACCTTCTTTGGCGCTGTACTCATGAAGAACGCCGTCGATCTCTACTTCAGTCACTGCACAACCTGGCATAGACGAAAGTAAAATACGACGCAACGCGTTGCCCAAGGTATGCCCGAAACCGCGCTCAAGTGGTTCCAAAGTAACTTTGGCACGAGTTGGGTTGATTTTTTCGATACCAACTAATCTCGGCTTAAGGAATTCGGTGACAGAACCCTGCATTTTATCCTCTCTTAAGAAAACGCCCTACTACTTAGAGTAAAGCTCGACGATTAACTGTTCGTTGATGTCTGCAGACAAGTCTGAACGCTCTGGAACACGTTTGAAAACGCCTTCCATTTTCTTGGTATCGACTTCGATCCAAGTTGGTTTTTCGCGTTGTTCAGAAATCTCTAAAGCAGCAACGATACGTGCTTGCTTCTTCGCTTTCTCACGAACAGCGATGACTTGATCAGGTGACACAGCGTAAGATGGGATGTTTACCACAGCGCCATTAATCATAATAGCTTTGTGGCTAACTAACTGACGTGCTTCTGCACGCGTGCTAGCTAAACCCATGCGATAAACCACGTTGTCTAAACGGCCTTCAAGTAACTGAAGTAAGTTTTCGCCAGTGTTACCTTTCAAACGAGCAGCTTCTTTGTAATAGTTACGGAACTGCTTCTCTAATACGCCATAAATACGACGTACTTTTTGTTTTTCGCGTAATTGTAAACCGTAGTCTGATAAACGACCGCGACGAGCGCCGTGCTGACCAGGAGCAGTAGTTAAATTACACTTTGAATCAATTGCTCTAACGCCGCTTTTCAGGAACAAATCTGTTCCTTCGCGACGACTTAACTTGAGCTTAGGACCCAAATATCTTGCCATCTTCTTTCTCCAATAATCCTAGAAGCGCTTGTTACACGCGACGTTTTTTCGGTGGACGGCAACCATTGTGTGGAATTGGCGTCACGTCGGTGATATTTGTAATGCGGTAGCCAGCTGCGTTCAGAGCACGAATCGCTGATTCGCGGCCTGGGCCTGGACCGTTTACAAACACTTCAAGGTTCTTCAGACCATATTCTAACGCGGCAGTACCAGCACGCTCAGCAGCAACCTGTGCAGCGAACGGCGTAGACTTACGCGAACCACGGAAACCAGAACCACCAGCAGTTGCCCAGCAAAGAGCATTACCCTGGCGATCAGTGATCGTGACGATGGTGTTGTTGAAAGAGGCATGGATATGAGCCATACCGTCAGAAACTTGCTTTTTTACTCTTTTACGAGTACGAACTGGTGCTTTAGCCATGTTTTACCCCGTCCTATTTCTTAATAGCTTTGCGTGGGCCCTTGCGGGTACGCGCATTAGTTTTAGTGCGCTGACCACGAACAGGCAGACTACGACGGTGGCGTAAACCACGGTAACAACCCAGGTCCATCAAACGTTTAATGTTTAATGTAATCTCACGACGTAAGTCACCTTCAACAGTGTACTTACCTACTTCGTCACGAAGAGAGTCAAGCTCTGCGTCAGACAAAGAAGAGATTTTGCGAGTTTCTTCAATTCCCACTGCAGCTAAAATAGCTTTAGAGCGGGTTTTACCGATACCAAAAACATACGTCAAAGAGATGACAGCATGTTTATTATCGGGGATGTTAATGCCAGCGATACGGGCCACTAACGTTCTCCTATAAAAGATTAAAAGGGTGCCGATTTGAAAAGCCCGTAAGGATACTCAAACGGCGGCCATATTGCAACAATAAGTCGGGGCTAGACAAAAAAGTCTAGCCCTGACCTATAATTTTTTTCTGCTGTTAGCCTTGACGTTGCTTGTGCTTAGGCTCTACACAAATTACACGCACAACATTGTTGCGCTTGATAACTTTGCAGTTACGGCAGATCTTCTTAACGGAAGCTCGTACTTTCATGACTTAACTCCGCAAAATTACCTTAACGGCCGTAGCCCTTAAGATTTGCCTTTTTAAGTACCGACTCATACTGATGAGACATCAGATGGGTTTGTACCTGTGCCATAAAGTCCATAATAACCACTACGATAATCAGTAAAGATGTACCGCCGAAGTAAAATTGCACATTCCATGCAACCATCATGAACTCAGGAACCAAACAGATAAAGGTGATATACGCCGCGCCAGCTAAGGTTAAACGTGTCATTACTTTATCAATGTATTTAGATGTCTGCTCACCAGGACGAATACCAGGGATGAAGGCACCAGACTTTTTCAGGTTATCTGCTGTATCACGTGGGTTAAACACCAACGCAGTATAGAAGAAACAGAAAAAGATGATCGCAGCAGCATATAAAACCATATACAGCGGCTGACCCGGAGATAAGGTTAATGCCACTTCCTGCAGGAAGTTAGCAACCATACCTTCGCCTGACCCAAACCAACTGGCAATTGTACCAGGGAACAGGATTATGCTTGAAGCAAAGATTGGTGGTATTACACCAGCCATGTTGACCTTCAGAGGTAAGTGACTGCTTTGGGCAGCAAATACCTGACGGCCTTGTTGGCGTTTGGCGTAATTAACCACAATGCGACGTTGACCACGCTCGAAGAAAACTACGAACCAGGTAACCGCAACAACAATGGCTCCAATCGCTAATAAAAGCAAAAAGTGCAAATCGCCTTGACGTGCCTGCTCAATCGTCTGGCCAATGGCAGACGGGAAGCCAGCAACAATACCGGTGAAAATCAGCAACGAAATACCATTACCAATGCCACGTTCAGTAATTTGCTCACCTAACCACATTAAAAACATGGTACCGGTGACTAAACTGATCACAGCAGTGATTGTAAAACCAATACCTGGGTTTACTACTAAACCCGGCATCAGATTTGGCAAACCGGTAGAAATACCGATCGCCTGGACTATTGCCAATCCTAAGGTACCGTAACGTGTATACTGATTGATTTTACGCTTGCCGGCCTCGCCTTCCTTCTTCAATTCAGCCAGCGTGGGATGAACCACGGTTAACAGCTGAACAATAATAGAAGCAGAAATGTAAGGCATAATGCCAAGTGCAAATACAGATGCACGCTCAAGGGCGCCACCGCTGAACATGTTAAACATTTCAACGATGGTGCCTTTTTGTTGCTCGAATAATTGAGCCAGCACGGCGGCGTCAATTCCAGGAATTGGCACAAATGAGCCTAATCGGAAAACGATTATGGCCAAAAGTACGAACAACAGACGGGATTTCAGCTCACTGAAGCCGCCTTTTGCACTTTTTGTATCCGAACCTGGTTTTGCCATCGCGTACTATCCTTATTATTCTTCGACTTTGCCGCCAGCGGCTTCAATCGCAGCACGCGCACCTTTAGTCACGCTTAAGCCTTTAACTGTTATTGGACGAGTGATCTCGCCTGATAACACAACTTTAGCGAACTTAACGATACGAGAGATGATATTAGCTTCCATCAGGCTTGCTAAATCAGCTACATCACCAGCTACGGCTGTCAGCTCGTGTAAACGAACTTCAGCAGATACTAAGCCTTTACGTGATGTAAAACCGAACTTAGGCAGACGTTGTTTCAGAGGCATTTGACCGCCTTCAAAACCTGGACGTACTTTACCGCCTGAGCGAGATTTCAAACCTTTGTGACCACGGCCACCAGTCTTGCCTAAGCCAGAACCGATACCACGACCTAAACGGCGTTTCTCTTTTTTAGCACCTGGTGCAGGAGATAACGTATTTAAAAACATTTATTACTCCTCCACTTTAACCATGTAATACACAGTGTTGATCATACCGCGCACTGAAGGTGTATCTTCCAGTGTTACAGTGTGACCGATACGGCGTAAGCCTAAACCAACTAAAGTCGCTTTATGCTTCGGTAAACGACCGATGCCTGACTTAATTTGGGTTACTGTTACAGTCTTTTTAGACATGGCGAATTACCCCAGAATGTCGTCAACGCGTAAGCCACGCTTCGCAGCAACCTGAGCAGGCGATTTGATCGCTGACAGGGCGTTGATAGTAGCGCGAACTACGTTGATTGGGTTGGTTGAGCCGTAGCATTTAGACAGAACGTTCTGTACACCTGCTACTTCTAACACTGCGCGCATTGCACCACCGGCGATAATACCAGTACCTTCAGACGCCGGCTGCATATACACGTTGGAACCAGCGTGGATACCTTTTACCGGGTGGTGAAGAGTGTTACCGTTTAACTCAACTTGAGTCATGTTACGACGAGCTTTTTCCATTGCTTTTTGAATAGCAGCTGGTACTTCGCGCGCTTTACCGTAACCGAAACCGATACGACCATTACCGTCACCAACTACTGTTAAAGCGGTGAAGGAGAAAATCCGGCCACCTTTAACAACTTTGGAAACACGGTTAACAGCAACCAGCTTCTCTTGTAAATCAGATTGTTGTTTAGCTTCTACGTTAGCCATGATCTACTCCTAGAATTGAAGACCGGCTTCACGCGCCGCATCAGCTAATGCCTGTACACGACCGTGATACTGGAAACCGCTACGGTCAAAAGCACATTTACTGACGCCTTTAGCCACTGCACGTTCAGCAATCGCTTTACCTACAGCTTTAGCAGCGTCGATATTGCCGGTGTACTTCAATGATTCACGGATTGAAGCTTCAACAGTGGAAGCAGCAACAATCACTTCAGCATTTGGTGCGATAAGCTGGGCGTAAATGTGACGTGGTGTACGATGTACAACCAGGCGGTTCGCACCTTGTTCGATAATTGTTCTGCGAACGCGTTTAGCGCGGCGCAGACGAGCAAGTTTCTTATCCATCGTCCTACCCTACTTTTTCTTCGCTTCTTTACGACGCACGTTTTCGTTAGCGTAGCGAACACCTTTGCCTTTATAAGGCTCTGGTTTACGGTACGCGCGGATGTTTGCAGCAACTTGACCAACTAATTGCTTGTCAGAACCTTTCACCAACACTTCTGTTTGAGAAGGGGTTTCGATCGTGATACCAGCTGGCACCTCGAAAGCAACCGGGTGAGAAAAGCCTAAGCTCAGGTTTAACACCTTGCCTTCTGCTTTTGCACGGTAACCAACACCAACCAATTCCAGCTTCTGAGTGTAACCTTCGGTTACGCCAGTCACTAAATTGTTGATCAACGCGCGAGCGGTACCCGCTTGTGCGTCAGCGTTTGCGATGCCGTCACGAGGAGTCGTACGCAGTACGTTACCTTCAATAACAACTTCGACTGCAGGGTTAACGTTCAACGTTAACTCGCCATTTTTACCCTTTACTGTCAGGTTTTGGCCATTCAGTGTAATTGTTACACCTGCAGGAACCGTGACGGGGGCCTTAGCAACACGAGACATAGTTACCCTCCGTTACGCTACATAGCCGATGATTTCACCACCGATTCCAACCTTGCGCGCGGCACGGTCAGTCATTAGCCCTTTAGACGTAGATATAATAGCTACACCTAAACCACCCATTACTTTTGGTAATTCGCCGCGTTTCTTATAGATACGCAGACCTGGACGGCTAACACGATCGATAGTTTCAATTACTGATTTGCCCTGGAAATACTTTAATGTAACTTCCAACTCTGCCTTAACATCAGCAGATACAACGAAATCTTCGATGTAACCTTCGTCTTTTAATACTTTCGCGATGGCAACCTTCATTTTTGAAGATGGCATCTTAACCGCAAACTTTTTGGCAGCTTGGCCGTTGCGGATGCGAGTAAACATATCCGCTACTGGATCTTGCATGCTCATAGCTGTTACTCCCGTGATTCTTACCAGCTAGCCTTACGAAGGCCAGGAATTTCACCGCGCATCGCTGCTTCACGTACCTTGATCCGGCTCATGCCGAATTTACGAAGATAACCGTGAGGACGACCTGTTACACGACAACGATTACGTTGACGCGAAGGGCTTGAATCACGCGGTAACGACTGCAACTTCAGAACTGCTGCCCAACGGTCTTCGTCAGAAGTCGTCGGATTTGCAATCAGATCTCTCAGTGCATGACGTTGCTCAGCGTATTTGGCTACCAGTACTGCACGCTTTGCTTCGCGCGCTTTCATTGATTGTTTTGCCATGACCCTACACCTTATTTCTTGAATGGGAAGTTAAACGCGGCAAGTAATGCACGCCCTTCATCATCAGTACGAGCCGTAGTAGTGATAGTGATATCTAAACCACGTACCGCATCTACTTTATCGTAATCGATTTCAGGGAATATGATTTGCTCACGAACGCCCATGCTGTAGTTACCACGGCCGTCAAACGACTTAGGATTCACACCGCGGAAATCGCGGATACGAGGAATAGCAATAGATACTAAACGCTCTAAGAAATCCCACATACGTTCGCCACGCAGTGTAACTTTTGCACCAATAGGGTAGCCTTCACGGATTTTGAAACCAGCTACTGATTTACGAGCCTTGGTAACCAATGGCTTTTGGCCAGAGATAGCAGTTAAATCTGCTACTGCGTTATCAAGGATCTTCTTATCAGCTACTGCTTCACCCACACCCATGTTCAGTGTGATTTTAACAATCCGAGGGACTTGCATGACGCTCGTGTAGCCGAACTGTTTAAACAGTTCTGGAACTACGGTGTCTTTATAAATTTCATGCAGTTTCGCCATCGTATTACTCCAATAGCAATTAAATTACTTCGTTATTCGATTTGAAGAAGCGAACTTTCTTGCCATCTTCAAAACGGAAACCTACACGATCAGCCTTTCCAGTTTTTGGATTGAAGATCGCTACATTTGAAACGTGAATTGAGGCTTCTTTCTCAACGATTCCACCTGGGGTGTTCAACGCTGGGATTGGCTTCTGGTGTTTCTTGACAAAATTAATGCCAGAAACATACACACGGTCTTCAGCAACTAACACTTTCAGAACCTTGCCAGTTTTGCCTTTGTCCTTACCAGTAAGAACAACAACCTCATCATCACGACGGATTTTATTAGCCATTGTGACTCCTTACAGTACTTCTGGGGCCAGGGAAACGATCTTCATGAACTTATCGCCACGAAGTTCGCGCGTTACCGGTCCAAAAATACGTGTACCGATCGGTTCCAGCTTGTTGTTTAACAACACTGCTGCATTGCGATCAAAACGGATTACTGACCCGTCCTGACGGCGTACGCCTTTGCGTGTACGCACCACCACAGCATTCAGAACGTCACCTTTTTTGACCTTACCGCGAGGAATTGCTTCCTTAACGGTGATCTTGATAACGTCACCAATTGCTGCATAACGGCGATGCGAACCACCTAAGACCTTAATACACATTACGCTGCGCGCGCCGCTGTTGTCTGCGACTTCCAGCATAGATTGCATCTGGATCATCTTAGTGCTCCGCTATTCCACTACTATAACCCTCTCGGGTTACGCTGCTTTCGACTATAAACTACCCCCAACAAAAGGGCGCGTGATTATAACAGCACTTTTGTACAAATGGTAGCCTTTAGTCGAACGAGAAAAAAACGGCCCCGAAGGGCCGTTTTCGCTTACATCTTAATCATTAAGATGCAGATTCGACAACGGAAACCAGAGTCCATGACTTAGTCTTGGACAGAGGACGACATTCGCGAATAGTCACGATGTCACCTTCTTTACACTGGTTTGCTTCGTCATGTACGTGCAGTTTGGTAGTACGTGTAATGAATTTCCCATAGATTGGGTGCTTCACGTGACGTTCGATAGCAACAGTAATAGACTTGTCCATTTTGTTGCTGATCACTTTACCTTGCAGGGTACGGGTGTTTTTTTCGCTCATTAGGCACCTGCCTTCTCGGTTAAGATAGTCTTAACACGCGCGATATCGCGACGCACTTGCTTTAACAAATGAGTCTGAGCCAGCTGACCTGTAGCTGCTTGCATGCGCAGGTTGAACTGCTCACGTAATAAGCCCAGTAATTCAGCGTTTAACTCTTCAACGCTTTTTACTTTCAGTTCGCTTGCTTTCATTACAATACCGTCCGCGTTACAAAGGTTGTCTTAAATGGAAGCTTGGCAGCTGCCAGCGTAAACGCATGACGTGCCAGTTCTTCCGACACACCGTCCATTTCATACAGGACTTTGCCAGGTTTAATCTGGCAAACCCAATATTCCACGCTACCTTTACCACTACCCATACGAACTTCGAGTGGTTTTTCCGTCATTGGTTTGTCCGGGAACACGCGGATCCAGATTTTACCAACACGTTTAACGGCACGAGTCATGGCACGACGTGCAGATTCGATTTGACGTGAAGTCATTTGACCACGTTCAACTGCTTTAAGTGCATAAGTACCGAAGCTGACTTTATCGCCTACCAGCGCTAAGCCACGGTTACGTCCTTTGTGCACTTTACGAAATTTAGTACGTTTTGGTTGCAACATCGCTCAATACTCCTACTTAGCCTTGCGAGGAGCCGGTTTTTTCGGCGCCTTAGGCTGTTTGTCGTTGTTGGCGTTCGCGTTGTTGTTCAATGGCATAGCTCCTAAGATCTCGCCTTTGAAAATCCAAACTTTCACACCAATGATACCGTAAGTAGTTAAAGCTTCTGATGTTGAGTAATCGATGTCAGCACGCAGAGTGTGCAGTGGCACACGGCCTTCACGATACCATTCATCACGAGCAATCTCAGCACCGCCTAAACGGCCACTGACCTGAACTTTGATACCTTTAGCGCCTAAACGCATTGCGTTCTGTACCGCACGCTTCATAGCGCGACGGAACATTACACGGCGTTCCAGCTGGCTGCTGATTGAGTCAGCAACTAATTTGGCATCTAATTCCGGCTTACGGATTTCAGAAATATTGATCTGAGCAGGCACACCAGCGATAGTCGCTACGGCTTTGCGCAGTTTCTCAACGTCTTCACCTTTTTTACCGATGATCACGCCTGGACGAGCAGTGTGAATAGTCACACGGATGCTTTTCGCAGGACGTTCAATATCGATCCGGCTTACTGAAGCGGCTTTCAGTTCTTTTGTCAGATACTGACGAACTTTAAAGTCACCAACCAGGAAGTCCGGGAAGTCTTTTGTATTCGCGTACCAGGTTGAGCTCCAAGGCTTAGTGATACCTAGGCGAATACCAGTAGGATGTACTTTCTGTCCCATTTCTCACTCCTAGTTATCAGCTACAACCACAGTAATGTGGCTGGTACGCTTGACGATACGGTCAGCACGGCCTTTGGCACGTGGCTTAATCCGCTTCATTGACGGACCTTCGTCAACAAACACAGTTTTCACTTTTAAAGTGTCGATATCGGCACCTTCGTTGTGTTCTGCGTTCGCAATGGCTGATAAAAGAACCTTTTTAACTAAGTCAGCCGCTTTTTTAGGGCTGTAAGTTAAAACATTCAACGCCTTATCAACTGACAGACCACGGATTTGGTCAGCGACCAAACGAGCTTTCTGTGCAGAAGAACGGGCAAATTTGTGTTTAGCTAATGCTTCCATTATTTACCCCTTAGCGCTTCTTGGCCTTTTTGTCGGCTGCGTGACCACGGTAAGTACGAGTAGGTGAGAACTCACCTAACTTGTGACCGACCATCTCTTCTGAGACAAGTACTGGTACATGCTGACGACCATTATGGACAGCGATGGTCAAACCGATCATTTGTGGAATGATCATTGAACGACGGCTCCAAGTCTTAATTGGTTTCTTTTCACCGCTTTCCAACGCTTTCTCTACCTTCTTCAACAAGTGAAGGTCGATAAATGGACCTTTCTTGAGAGAACGTGGCATGGCAATTCCTCACATTAAATTATTTGTCACGACGACGGACAATGAACTTGTCAGTACGCTTGTTCGAACGGGTTTTGTAACCTTTGGTCGGAACGCCCCATGGAGTAACAGGGTGACGTCCACCTGAAGTTTTACCTTCACCACCACCGTGAGGGTGGTCAACCGGGTTCATTACCACACCACGCACTGTTGGGCGGACACCGCGCCAACGCATCGCACCGGCTTTACCGTATTGACGCAGCATGTGTTCGGCGTTGCCGATCTCGCCGATAGTTGCACGGCAGTCAGCCAGAACTTTGCGCATTTCACCACTGCGTAAACGCAGAGTAACGTACGCGCCGTCACGCGCCAGGATCTGGGCAAATGCACCAGCTGAACGCATTAATTGGCCGCCTTTACCAGGCTTCAATTCGACGTTGTGGACGATTTGGCCCACTGGGATGTTGCGCAGTGGCATAGTATTACCAGATTTAATTGGTGAATCTAAGCCTGACTGTACTGTATCACCCGCTTTTAAGCCTTTTGGTGCCAGGATGTAACGACGCTCGCCGTCTGCATACAACACCAAAGCGATGTTAGCAGTACGGTTTGGATCGTATTCCAGGCGCTCAACTTTAGCAGGGATACCATCTTTATTACGTTTGAAATCAACCAGACGGTAGTGTTGCTTATGACCACCACCGATATGGCGAGTAGTAATACGACCGTGGTTGTTACGACCACCAGTTTTAGTATTCTTCTCTAACAAAGGAGCGTAAGGCTTGCCTTTGTGCAGGTCAGGGTTCACGACTTTTAAGACGTGACGACGACCAGGTGACGTAGGTTTACACTTTACAAGTGCCATTTCCTAACTCCTCTAATTACTCAGCGCCGCCAACAAAATCAAGTTCGCTGCCTTCCTTAAGAGTAACGTAAGCTTTTTTCCAATCGCTACGTTGACCTGTACGCATACCAGTGCGCTTAGTCTTACCCTTAACGTTAACAGTGCGAACACCAACAACTTCTACTTCAAATAATTTTTGAACAGCAGCTTTGATGTCAGCTTTAGTAGCAGTAGTAGCTACTTTGAACACGATAGTGTTGTTGGTTTCTGCCGCAATGGTGCTCTTTTCAGACACGTGCGGAGCCAGAATCACTTTCAGTAAACGTTCTTCACGGATCATGCTAGCATCTCCTCGATTTGTTTAACTGCAGCAGCAGTCATTACAACTTTGTCGAAGGCGATTAAGCTGACTGGGTCGATACCGTGAACATCACGTACGTCAACCTTGTACAGGTTGCGTGCAGATAAGAACAGGTTTTCGTCAACTTCGTCAGTCACGATTAAAACGTCTTTCAGTTCCATCGCTTTTAACTTAGCTGTTAGTTCTTTCGTTTTCGGAGTTTCAACAACAAAGTTTTCAACTACGATTAAACGTTCTTGACGAACTAATTCAGACAAAATGCTCATGATCGCGCCACGATACATCTTTCTGTTTACTTTTTGGCTGTGATCTTGTGGCTTAGCCGCAAACGTCACACCACCGCCACGCCATATTGGGCTACGGATTGTACCAGCACGGGCACGACCTGTACCCTTCTGGCGCCATGGCTTCTTACCGCCACCGCGTACTTCTGAACGTGTCAGTTGAGCACGTGTACCTTGACGGGCACCAGCTGCATACGCAACTACTACCTGGTGTACCAATGCTTCGTTGAACTCACGTCCAAAGGTAGCTTCGGAAACTTCAAGAACGCCTTTAGCGTCTCTTAATGCTAATTCCATCACTCATCTCCTCCAGACGTTAGCCTTTGACAGCAGGTTTAACAATCACATCACCACCGATAGCACCAGGGACAGCGCCCTTCACTAACAGGATGTTGCGTGCTGCGTCTACACGTACAACTTCCAGAGACTGGACTGTTACACGCTCGGCACCCATGTGTCCGGCCATTTTTTTACCTTTGAATACTTTACCTGGTGATTGGTTTTGACCAATCGAACCTGGTGCACGGTGAGATAAAGAGTTACCGTGAGTCATATCCTGAGTACGGAAATTCCAGCGCTTTACAGTACCGGCAAAACCTTTACCTTTTGATGTACCGACGACATCAACTTTTTTCGTCTCTGCGAAAACTTCAACAGTAATCTCGCTACCAACAGTGATGTCAGCACCTTCGTTATCTTGCAGGCGGAATTCCCACAGACCACGACCAGCTTCAACACCAGCTTTTGCAAACTGACCAGCGTCTGGTTTGTTCAGGCGAGAAGCCTTCACTGTGCCAGCAGTCACTTGCAATGCGCTATAGCCATGAACGTCTTGCGTTTTAATGGCAGTAACGCGGTTTGGTGTTGCTTCGATTACGGTTACTGGGATTGATACGCCATCTTCAGTGAAGATGCGAGTCATGCCCACTTTACGACCGATTAGACCGATAGCCATATCCTAAACCTCTCTAAAAACCTGTCTGATTAGCCCAGGCTGATTTGAACGTCAACGCCAGCAGGCAGATCTAAACGCATCAGAGCATCAACAGTCTTTTCTGTTGGTTCAACGATGTCGATTAAACGCTTGTGGGTACGGATTTCGTACTGGTCACGTGCATCTTTATTCACGTGAGGAGAAATCAATACAGTGAAACGTTCCTGGCGAGTCGGAAGTGGGATAGGACCACGAACCTGCGCGCCCGTACGCTTAGCTGTGTCAACGATTTCCATAGTTGACTGATCGATCAAACGGTGATCGAACGCTTTCAGACGGATGCGAATCCTTTGATTACTCATAAACCAAAGCCTCAAAGAGCAAAAAGAGCAAAATAAAACAGAAGCTTTCTGACCCATCAATAAATGGAAGAATGCCCCTGCACCAATGTAACGTTTGCTCCCCAATCGGGAGCACTGTTGTCGTTAACCAATTCAATTGCTGGTTAACCGCCTGCCAAAATTATGGCTGGCCGCGCATTATACTCAACTGATTGAGAAAGACAACCCCTGCTGAATAATTAAACAGCAGGGGTGTACTTTATGATCAGAAGACGATCAGAACAGCTTTGGTTCTGCTGAGGATAGCTCTGAAGGGAACTGTTCAATCAGGCTGAACAGGCTTTCAATACGAGGTAAAACTCTGCTGTAGTAAAACTTAGCTTTAAGTTGTTTGGACTGGATAAAATCTTCACTGTGTTTTGCGGCATCTAACGCAGCTTCCATCTTATCCCACATAAAGGCGTAAAGCAGATATCCGGTTAAATCCAGATAGTCATTGGCTACCCAAGACAATAATTCAGGTTGGGTTTTTCCCCGCTCTAATAATGATTGGGTTGCTGACTTGAAACGCTCTGCCGCTGAAGCAATTTGTTTTGTTGCCGAACCTGATAATCCTGCGGTTAACTCACGTATCAGATCTAACACTACAGTACCTTGATCCGATGCTACTTTACGTAACATAAAGTCGGCGGCCTGAATGCCATTGGTCCCTTCATAGATTTGCGCAATACGCACATCACGCACTAACTGCTCCATACCCCATTCGCGGATATAACCATGACCACCAAATACCTGTTGGGCTGTAACACAAGCATCCAGTCCTCTGTCCGTCATAAAAGCTTTAGTAACAGGAGTCAGTAAATTCGCTCGGGCTTGCGCTTTAGCATCCTTACCAAACTTGGCCTGATCCAATAGATGCCCGACATAAACACTAAAGGCCCTGCCCGCTTCATTAATACTACTGATATTCAGCAGCATACGTTTGACATCAGGGTGACCAATGATAGGATCGGCTTTATTGCCATCTTTAGTTACTGTTCTACCTTGTAAACGGTCATTGGCATAAGCCAGTGCATTCTGGTAAGCGCGCTCTGCAGCACCTAAGCCCTGACTGCCCATAGCAAGACGTTCGTAGTTCATCATAGTGAACATACAAGCCAGACCTTTATGTGGCTCGCCTATCAGGTAGCCTTCGGCACCATCAAAGTTCATCACACAAGTGGCTGAACCATGAATGCCCATCTTGTGTTCAACTGAACTACAAATCAGACTGTTACGCTCGCCCAAGTTGCCACTGGCATCGACTTTAAACTTAGGGACTAAGAACAGAGAAATACCGCGGCTACCAGCAGGAGCATCCGGTAACTTAGCCAGTACCAGATGGATGATGTTATCTGTCAGGTCGTGCTCACCTGCTGTAATAAAGATTTTTTCGCCACTGATACGATAAATGCCATCGCCCGTAGGTTCGGCTTTACTGCGCATAATTCCTAAGTCAGAACCAGCATGAGATTCTGTCAGGCACATAGTGCCAGACCATTCGCCGCTGTATAACTTCGGCAGATACAAAGCTTTGGTTGCCTCATCAGCATGTTGCAATAAAGCTACACAAGCACCTGATGTTAGGCCCGGGTATAGAGAGAAGGCTATATCGGCGCTGCACATCATCTCGTCATATAAACCAGACAAGCTTTTAGGCATCCCCATGCCACCGTATTCAGGATCGCCGGACAAACCAGTCCAGCCGCCTTCACACAGCAACTGATAGCACTCTTTATAATGAGATGGAGTTGTTACTTCACCAGAAACACAAGACACACCTTGCTCGTCTGCAGCTGCGGCTAAAGGTGCGATTTTTTCGGCAGTAATTTTTGCAGCTTCTTCTAAAATGGCAGCAGCAGTATCGGCATCAATCAGTTCAGCTAACTCAGTTTGTTGTTGCCAAAACTGTTGAACTTGCCAGACATCAAATAGTTGAAAGGACATGTCGGCCAGCGGGGCCTGGTAGTGACTCACAATAACTCTCCTTGAAAAACCCTAATGGTCGGATGAGTTAGTTCTAGCATGTTCATCAGGCAAATTCAAACAAACGTTTGAATTACTGGCAGAGATCCGGATCTTCTTTGTACTAAAGGTATGACAGCAGCAGCGCTATACGGATTTCAGGCAAAATGTAGGAAAAATGAATATAAAAAAAGGCCCCGAAGGGCCTTTTTTAAAAGTTCTGACTATTACGCCAGTACTTTAGATACTACACCAGCACCTACTGTGCGGCCACCTTCACGGATGGCGAAGCGTAAACCTTCGTCCATCGCGATTGGGTTGATAAGCTCTACAACAAACTTCAGGTTGTCGCCTGGCATTACCATCTCTACGCCTTCTGGCAGTTCTACTGAACCAGTTACGTCTGTAGTACGGAAGTAGAACTGTGGACGGTAACCTTTGAAGAATGGAGTATGACGACCACCTTCTTCTTTCGATAATACGTACACTTCACCTTCGAACTTGGTGTGTGGCTTGATTGAACCTGGTTTTGCTAATACTTGACCACGTTCTACGTCTTCACGTTTAGTACCACGTAACAGTGCGCCGATGTTCTCGCCTGCACGACCTTCGTCTAACAGTTTACGGAACATTTCTACACCAGTACAAGTAGTCGTCACTGTGTCTTTCAGACCAACGATTTCTACTGACTCGCCTACTTTAACGATACCTTGCTCTACACGGCCTGTTACTACAGTACCACGACCAGCAATTGAGAATACGTCTTCGATTGGCATGATGAATGGCTTATCAATCGCACGTACTGGCTCTGGGATGTAAGAATCTAAAGCTGCTGCCAGCTCAAGGATTTTTGGTTCCCACGTTGCATCGCCTTCCAGACCTTTTAAAGCTGAACCACGGATTACCGGCAGGTCATCACCTGGGAAATCGTAGTCTGACAGAAGTTCACGAACTTCCATCTCCACCAGCTCTAACAGCTCTTCATCATCTACCATGTCACATTTGTTCATGAATACAACGATGAAAGGTACACCTACCTGACGAGATAACAGGATGTGCTCACGCGTCTGTGGCATTGGGCCGTCAGTTGCAGCTACTACCAGGATTGCGCCGTCCATCTGAGCAGCACCAGTGATCATGTTTTTAACATAGTCAGCGTGACCTGGGCAGTCTACGTGGGCGTAGTGACGAGTTGGTGTATCGTATTCAACGTGAGACGTGTTGATCGTGATACCACGAGCTTTCTCTTCTGGCGCTTTGTCGATTTGATCGAAAGCGAATGCCTGACCACCGTAGTGCTTAGCAAGTACGTTAGTGATAGCAGCAGTTAAAGTAGTTTTACCGTGGTCAACGTGACCGATGGTGCCTACGTTAACGTGCGGTTTATTACGTTCGAATTTAGCCTTAGCCATTTTAATTACCTTCTGTTAAATAGATCCAACTTAAAGTGGACCAAATTAAGTGATTAATCGTTACTACCAGTACTACTACGAGCTGCAATAATTGCTTCAGTCACGTTGTTTGGTGCTTCCATGTACTTCAATGGTTCCATTGAATAGGAAGCACGGCCCTGGGTCAATGAACGCATGCTGGTTGCATAACCAAACATTTCGGACAAAGGAACCTGAGCGTCAACGATCTTGATACCACCAGGAGCATCTTCCATACCGTTGATGATACCGCGACGACGGTTTAAGTCACCAACGATGTCACCCATGAAGTCTTCCGGTGTTACCACTTCAACTTTCATGACGGGTTCAAGGATCACTGGCTTAGCTTGCAGTGCGCCTTTTCTGAAGCCCATAGAGGCGGCAACTTTGAACGCCATTTCGTTTGAGTCCACATCGTGGTACGAACCATCGAATACGGTAACTTTCACGTCAATGACAGGGTAACCAGCAAGGATACCGTTTTTCATTTGTTCGATAATGCCTTTGTCGATAGCAGGAATGTATTCCTTTGGAATCACACCACCCACGACAGCGTTAACGAACTCATAGCCTTTGCCTTCTTCCTGAGGTTCGATTTTCAGCCAGCAATGACCAAATTGACCGCGACCACCAGATTGACGAACAAATTTACCTTCAACTTCAGTGCTGGCGCGAATAGTTTCGCGATAAGCGACCTGAGGTTTACCAACGTTAGCTTCCACTTTGAATTCGCGTTTCATACGATCCACGATGATTTCCAAGTGCAGCTCACCCATACCAGAAATAATAGTCTGGCTGGTTTCTTCGTCGGTGTGAACACGGAAAGATGGATCTTCTGCAGCAAGTTTGCTCAGAGCGACACCCATACGTTCCTGGTCAGCTTTGGTTTTTGGTTCCACTGCAACAGAAATTACCGGCTCCGGGAATTCCATACGTTCCAGCGTAATGATGTGGTCAGGGTCACATAAAGTGTCACCTGTAGTCACATCTTTAAAACCTATACCGGCAGCAATATCACCAGCACGAACTTCTTTGATTTCCTGACGGTCATTGGCGTGCATCTGAACGATACGACCAATACGCTCTTTCTTGTGTTTTACCGGGTTATAAACGCTGTCACCAGAGTTAATCACACCAGAGTAGCAACGGAAGAAGGTCAATGTGCCAACAAAAGGGTCAGTTGCGATTTTGAACGCAAGTGCCGCAAATGGCGCATCGTCATCAGCATGGCGTAAGCCTTCTGACTCATCTTCGTTAATACCTTTGATCGCTTTCACTTCAGTAGGTGATGGTAAGTATTCAATCACAGCATCAAGCATTGCCTGAACGCCTTTGTTTTTGAATGCAGAACCACAAAGCACAAGAACCACTTCGTTAGAAAGAGTACGTTGACGCAAGGCCGAACGGATTTCGTCTTCAGTCAGCTCACCGCCTTCCAAATAACGTTCCATTAGCTCTTCATTGGCTTCAGCTGCTGCTTCTACCATGTTTGCACGCCACTCTTCACACTCAGCAAGCATTTCCGCAGGGATCTCTTCGTACGTGAAGGTCATACCCTGGTCAGCTTCGTTCCAGTTGATTGCTTTCATTTTTAACAAGTCAACCACGCCACGGAAGTTCTCTTCAGAACCAATAGGTAACTGAATAGGCACTATGGTGTGATTCAGACGGTCACGGGCTTGCTTCACAACACGTAGGAAGTTAGCGCCAGTGCGGTCCATCTTGTTAACAAAGATCAAACGTGGAACTTCGTATTTATTTGCCTGACGCCATACTGTTTCGGTCTGAGGCTGAACGCCTGAAGAACCACACAGTACAACAACAGCACCATCCAGAACACGAAGGGAACGTTCTACTTCAATAGTGAAGTCAACGTGCCCCGGTGTATCGATGATGTTTACACGATGTTGAGGGAACTGGCCCTGCATACCACGCCAAAAGGTCGTAGTAGCAGCGGACGTGATAGTGATACCACGTTCCTGCTCCTGTTCCATCCAATCCATCGTGGCGGCGCCGTCATGAACTTCACCGATCTTGTGAGACAAGCCGGTATAGAACAAAACTCGTTCAGTTGTCGTGGTTTTACCCGCGTCAACGTGAGCACAAATACCAATGTTCCGGTAAAGCTCAATAGGAGTTGTACGTGCCACAATCGAATCCTCTTAAAAAGGTCTGTCTTACCAGCGGAAATGCGCGAAAGCTTTGTTCGCTTCAGCCATACGGTGAACGTCTTCACGTTTCTTAACAGCAGAACCTTTATTCTCAACGGCATCCAGCATTTCACCAGCTAAACGCTGGGCCATTGATTTCTCACCACGTTTACGGGCAGCTTCAACCAACCAACGCATAGCTAAAGCGTTACGACGAACCTGACGAACTTCACATGGAACCTGGTAAGTAGAACCACCCACACGGCGTGATTTAACTTCAACAGTAGGACGAATGTTGTCTAATGCAACTTCGAACAGATCCAGCTCTGGTTTTTTAGATTTTGTCGCAGCGATGTCTAATGCGCCGTATACAATTGATTCAGCTGTAGATTTTTTACCGTCGATCATTACGACGTTTACGAACTTGGCAAGTAATTCACTTCCGAACTTAGGATCTGGAAGGATTTTACGTTGACCTATGACGCGTCTTCTTGGCATTCGAAACTCCGATTGCTTCAGGGGATTCCAAAACTTTTAATGAAAAAAGTTACTTAGTTTGGCCTTACTTAACGGAGTTAAGTTATTTGTTCTTCGGCCGCTTGGCGCCGTATTTAGAACGGCCTTGCTTACGATCTTTAACGCCTGCACAGTCTAAAGTGCCGCGTACGGTGTGATAACGCACACCTGGAAGGTCTTTTACCCGGCCGCCACGGATCAGAACAACACTGTGTTCCTGTAAGTTGTGGCCTTCACCGCCGATGTAAGAAGTAACTTCGAATCCGTTAGTTAAACGAACACGGCATACTTTACGTAATGCAGAGTTAGGCTTCTTAGGTGTGGTGGTGTATACGCGGGTACAAACACCACGCTTCTGTGGGCAAGCTTCGAGCGCCGGCACGGTGCTCTTAGAGACCACCTGGCTGCGCGGCTTACGCACTAGCTGGTTGATTGTTGCCATTAAATACTCCTGGTTAAATAACTACCTATAAACGTGAAAATTCCGCACCCAAATTTGGGGCTGCGGAATTCTACTGGTCAACCTTTGACCTGTCAAGGAACAAAAAGGGATGGTCATTTGCTGGCGACCATCCCAATCTGCGGCTTCGACCTATTCGTCGTTGCCAGACAAGTCCATATTCAGAGCATCAGTCAGAGCTTGTTCAGCACTTTCTGCACTCATCGCCGGTTCAGCGACTTCGCCATTGGCGACACGTTGACGCTGACGGATACGGTTTTGGTGATACGCAAAACCAGTACCTGCCGGGATCAAACGGCCGACAATTACGTTTTCTTTCAGGCCACGCAGCTCGTCGAATTTTCCGCCGACTGCAGCTTCTGTTAATACGCGCGTTGTTTCCTGGAACGACGCCGCAGAAATGAAAGAGTCCGTTGACAGTGATGCTTTGGTAATACCTAACAACGACCGTTCGTACTTCGCAGGGATCTTACCTGCGGCTTCCAGTTCAGCGTTTGCAATATTAACGCGTGACACTTCCGCCATTTCACCTTCTAAGAACTCGCTGCTGCCTGGGTGAATGATTAAACATTTACGCAGCATTTGGCGAATAATAGTTTCGATGTGCTTGTCGTTAATTTTAACGCCTTGCAGACGGTATACATCCTGTACTTCGTTCACGATGTAACTGGCTACATGGTGGATACCACGTAAGCGCAGAATATCGTGTGGTGACTCTGGACCTTCAGAGATCACTTCACCTTTCTCGATACGTTCACCTTCGAACACGTTCACCTGACGCCATTTCGGGATCATCTCTTCATGAGAATCACCTTGCTCTGGTGTAATGATCAGACGACGTTTGCCTTTGGTTTCTTTACCGAAGCTAATAACACCTGAGATTTCCGCCAGGATGGCAGGATCTTTTGGCTTACGGGCTTCGAACAAGTCGGCAACGCGTGGCAGACCACCCGTGATGTCGCGTGTTTTCGAGCTTTCTTGTGGAATACGAGCTAATACAGCACCGGCTTTTACGTTCGAACCATCAGTCACTTCAATAGTGGTGAAGCTCGGTAAGCGGATTTCCTGTAATGCACCGTCGTCCATTTCTAAAATTAACTTAGGTTCTTTCGCATTGGCCTTGGACAGGTCTTTCACCACAGTACGGGTTAAACCAGTCAGGTCGTCTTGCTGAACTTCAGTGTTGGTATCATCGATATCGCTGTGCGATACCTTGGCACCACGTTCTACGATAATTGGGTGAGAGTGCGGATCCCAGCTTGCAACGATTTGGCCAGAAACGATTTTTGCATTGTCGTCTGTGGCTAAAATAGAACCGTATGGCAGCTTGTAACGCTCTTTCTCACGACCCATGTCGTCGAACACTGTGACTTCGGCTGAACGTGAAGTGATAACAATTTTGTTGTCACTGTTACGTACGAACTTCGCATTGTGTAGCTTCAGGATACCTGAGTTCTTCACCTGTACGCTGTTCTCAGCTGATGACCGTGATGCAGCACCACCGATGTGGAATGTACGCATCGTTAACTGTGTACCTGGCTCACCGATGGACTGAGCGGCGATAACGCCTACAGCTTCACCAGCGTTGATGATGTGGCCACGGGCCAAATCACGACCGTAACACTTGGCACAAACACCAAAGTTGGTCTGACAGGTAATTACAGAACGAACATAGACTTCGTCAATCGAGTGTTTTTCAATCGCATCACACAGCTTCTCGTCTAACATGGTGCCGTCTTCAACCAGCACTTCGCCAGTTGCAGGAACTACCACGTCGCCGATCACAACACGACCTAATACGCGCTCACGCAGACCTTCTACGACGTCACCACCTTCAATCAGTGGCTTCATCATGATGCCTTCTGTTGAGCCACAGTCAGATTCAGTCACGACTAAATCCTGTGCAACGTCAACCAGACGACGGGTCAGGTAACCGGAGTTTGCTGTTTTTAACGCTGTATCCGCCAAACCTTTACGAGCACCGTGAGTAGAGATGAAGTACTGAAGTACGCTCAGACCTTCACGGAAGTTCGCTGTAATTGGCGTTTCGATGATTGAACCATCTGGTTTAGCCATCAGACCACGCATACCGGCTAACTGACGGATCTGAGCTGGAGAGCCCCGTGCGCCAGAGTCGGCCATCATATAAACAGAGTTAAATGACGGTTGAGTGACTGTGTTGCCATCGCGATCCACAACAGACTCTTTCGATAAGTTGTCCATCATCGCCTTAGATAAGGCTTCGTTGGCAGTTGACCAAATGTCGATGACTTTGTTGTACTTTTCACCGGCCGTTACTAAACCTTGTTGGAACTGGTCCTGGATCTCTGCTACTTCAGCTTCTGCAGCAGAAATGATATCAACCTTGGCTGCCGGGATGACCATATCGTCAATACCAACAGACACACCAGACAACATGGCGTAATGGAAACCTGTGTACATGATCTGATCCGCTAAAATAACGGTATTTTTCAGACCAATACGACGGTAAGAGCCGTTCAGTAAACGTGAAATCTGTTTCTTACCCATAGCCTGGTTGATTGAATCAAAGGCTAAGCCCTCAGGCATGATGGAGTACAGAATGGCACGGCCTACTGTAGTGTCGCGTACTGCTGTTACTGAAGAACGGGTGCCGTCTTCGGCAATAGTTACTTCAGTGATACGTACTTTGACACGGGCGTGTAAGCTGGCAACACCGGCACGGAATGCTTTTTCAGCTTCCTTGGCATGTTTGAAGATCATGCCTTCGCCTTTGGCGTTTACCGCATCACGCGTCATGTAATACAGACCCAATACAACGTCCTGTGAAGGAACGATGATTGGTTCACCGTTAGCTGGCGACAGAACGTTGTTCGTCGACATCATCAGCGCACGGGCTTCTAACTGAGCTTCAATGGTCAGAGGCACGTGAACGGCCATCTGGTCACCGTCGAAGTCGGCGTTGTATGCAGCACACACCAATGGGTGTAACTGGATAGCCTTACCTTCGATCAGTACAGGTTCGAATGCCTGAATACCTAAACGGTGAAGTGTAGGAGCACGGTTTAACAGCACCGGGTGTTCACGGATCACATCGTCCAGAACGTCCCATACAGCACCTTCTTCACGTTCAACCATTTTTTTAGCCGCTTTAATAGTAGTGGCTAAACCGCGGGCTTCTAACTTACCGTAGATGAAAGGCTTGAATAACTCTAAAGCCATTTTCTTTGGTAAACCGCACTGATGCAGACGTAAAGTAGGACCTACTGTGATTACAGAACGGCCTGAGTAGTCAACACGCTTACCTAACAAGTTCTGACGGAAACGACCTTGTTTACCTTTGATCATATCGGCCAAAGATTTCAGAGGACGTTTGTTCGAACCCGTGATAGCGCGACCGCGACGACCGTTGTCTAACAACGCATCTACAGCTTCCTGCAACATACGCTTTTCGTTACGTACTATGATATCAGGAGCTGACAGGTCTAACAGACGCTTCAGACGGTTGTTACGGTTGATCACACGGCGGTATAAATCGTTCAGATCAGAAGTAGCAAAACGGCCACCATCTAATGGAACTAAAGGACGCAGATCTGGTGGCAGTACTGGCAGTACTGTCATGATCATCCACTCTGGTTTGTTACCAGAAGTGTGGAATGCTTCCATCAGTTTCAGACGTTTGCTGATTTTCTTGCGCTTTGTCTCTGAGTTGATGGTTGGCAACTCTTCACGCATTTGTTTGATTTCCGTCGCAAGTTCAATGCCACGTAAAATGTCCAGAATTGCTTCTGCACCCATTTTGGCTTCAAACTCGTCGCCGTGCTCTTCCAGCACGTCCAGATATTCTTCTTCAGTCAGCATCTGACGACGCTCTAAAGAAGTCATGCCTGGTTCGGTCACAACATAAGATTCAAAATACAATACACGTTCGATATCACGTAACGTCATATCTAACAGCAAACCGATACGGCTTGGCAGTGATTTCAGGAACCAAATGTGGGCTGTTGGGCTGGCCAGTTCAATGTGACCCATACGCTCACGACGTACTTTAGTCAGAGTGACTTCAACACCACATTTTTCACAGATCACACCACGGTGCTTTAAGCGTTTGTATTTACCACACAGACACTCATAGTCTTTTACCGGGCCAAAAATCCGTGCACAAAACAAACCATCGCGCTCTGGCTTGAAGGTACGGTAGTTGATCGTCTCAGGCTTTTTCACTTCACCAAAAGACCATGAACGGATCATGTCTGGTGAAGAAAGGCCGATACGAATCACATCGAACTCTTCAGTTTTAGTTTGTTGTTTCAGAAACTTTAATAAGTCTTTCACCTTTGCTCTCCTGTAAGAGGTTAACCAGCAAGGGGCGGAGTACCGCCCCGGACAATTCGATTAGTTTTCCTAACCGGGGTTATTCCTCTTCCAATTCGATGTTGATACCGAGTGAACGGATCTCTTTCATCAATACGTTGAAAGATTCTGGCATGCCTGGTTCCATGCGGTGGTCGCCATCCACGATGTTTTTATACATCTTGGTACGGCCATTCACGTCATCAGACTTGACTGTTAACATCTCTTGCAGCGTGTATGCTGCGCCGTATGCTTCCAGAGCCCACACTTCCATCTCACCGAAACGCTGACCACCAAACTGAGCTTTACCGCCCAATGGTTGTTGAGTAACCAGACTGTACGAACCAGTAGAACGGGCGTGCATCTTGTCGTCTACCAAGTGGTTCAGTTTCAGCATGTACATGTAGCCAACAGTAACCTTACGTTCGAAGGTATTGCCGGTACGACCATCGTACAATGTGATCTGACCGCTGGTCGGTAAGTCACCTAAAGTCAACAGCTCTTTGATTTCGCTTTCTTTGGCGCCATCAAACACTGGAGTAGCTACAGGTAAACCTTTACGCAGGTTTTCTGCTAAACGACGCACTTCGTCATCTGTGAAGCTAGCGATATCAACGTTTTGACGTGACTCACCCAGCTCGTAGACCTTTTTCAGGAAGGCACGGATTTCCGCAACTTCTTTCTGGTCTTTGATCATGCCGTCAATCTTGTCACCGATACCACGGGCCGCTAAGCCTAAGTGAGTTTCAAGGATCTGACCGATGTTCATACGAGACGGTACACCCAGCGGGTTCAATACGATATCAACCGGCTGACCTTTTTCGTCATATGGCATGTCTTCAACTGGAACAATGGTAGAAACAACACCCTTGTTACCGTGACGACCGGCCATCTTGTCACCAGGCTGGATACGACGTTTCACAGCTAAGTACACTTTAACAATCTTCAGAACGCCAGGAGCTAAATCGTCACCCTGAACAATCTTGCGACGTTTGGCTTCGAATTTCTTATCGTATTCAATACGGATTTCTTCGTACTGAGCCGCTAATTGTTCCAGATCGTTTTGCTTATCTTCATCAGCCAGGCTGTAGCCTAACAGAGCATCACCACGTAAGCCGTTCAGCTTAGTGCGGTCAACGCCTGTGCTTTCAACCAGGTTGCGGGCACGTGAGAAGATACCTTCTTCAAGGATACGGAATTCTTCATTCAGGTCTTTCTTAGCCTGTTTGACTTCCATTTCTTCGATTTCACGAGCACGTTTGTCTTTTTCAACGCCATCACGAGTGAAGACCTGAACGTCGATCACTGTACCAGTGACAGAGTTAGGCACACGTAATGAGCTGTCTTTTACGTCAGAAGCTTTTTCACCGAAGATAGCGCGTAACAGTTTTTCTTCCGGAGTCAGCTGGCTTTCACCTTTAGGTGTCACCTTACCAACCAGAATGTCGCCGCCTTTCACTTCAGCACCGATGTAAACGATACCGGCTTCGTCCAGCTTAGATAAAGCAGACTCACCTACGTTTGGAATATCGGCAGTGATTTCTTCAGGCCCTAACTTGGTATCACGAGCGATACAGCTCAGTTCCTGAATGTGAATAGTGGTTAAGCGATCTTCCTGTACTAAACGCTCGGATAACAAGATCGAATCTTCGAAGTTGTAACCGTTCCACGGCATGAATGCCACGCGTAAGTTTTGACCTAAAGCCAGTTCGCCTAAGTCCGTAGACGGACCATCGGCCAGTACATCACCACGTTCAATCGGCTCACCATGGTTTACACATGGACGCTGGTTGATACAGGTGTTCTGGTTAGAACGGGTGTATTTAGTCAGGTTGTAGATGTCGATACCGGCTTCACCGGCTACCATTTCTTCTTCGTGTACTTTAATTACGATACGGCTGGCGTCGACATAGTCAACAGTACCACCACGTTTCGCCACTACAGTTACACCAGAGTCTTTGGCTACAACACGTTCTACACCAGTACCTACTAACGGCTTATCAGCACGTAAGGTAGGAACGGCCTGACGTTGCATGTTTGAACCCATTAATGCACGGTTGGCGTCATCGTGTTCCAGGAACGGGATCAGAGCAGCAGCAACAGATACGATCTGCTGTGGTGCAACGTCCATATACTGAACCTTGTCGGCCGGCATTAAGGTGAATTCGTTTTTGTAACGGCACGGTACTAAATCTTCAACCAGACGGTTTTCTGCGCTTAACTCGGCGTTCGCCTGAGCGATAACAAAGTTACCTTCTTCAATCGCAGATAAGAAATCGACTTCGTCAGTCACAATACCATCTTCAATACGACGGTAAGGTGTTTCGAGGAAACCGTATTCGTTGGTCTGAGCAAACATAGACAGCGAGTTGATCAAACCGATGTTTGGACCTTCTGGCGTCTCGATTGGACAAACACGACCGTAGTGTGTTGGGTGAACGTCACGTACTTCGAAGCCTGCGCGCTCACGGGTCAAACCGCCCGGGCCTAACGCAGAAATACGACGTTTGTGCGTTACTTCTGACAATGGGTTGTTCTGGTCCATAAACTGAGACAGCTGGCTTGAACCAAAGAACTCTTTCACCGCAGCAGAAATAGGCTTAGCGTTGATCAGATCCTGTGGCATCACAGCGTCCAGATCACCTAAAGACAGGCGTTCTTTTACTGCACGTTCCACACGAACTAAACCAACACGGAATTGGTTTTCAGCCATTTCACCAACAGAACGGATACGTCTGTTACCTAAGTGGTCGATATCGTCCACTTCGCCTTTACCGTTACGAATGTCGATTAAGACCTTCATTACAGCCAGGATATCGTCTTTGGATAAAACGCCTACGCCTTTACCTTCTTCGAAGTCAACACGACGGTTGAACTTCATACGACCTACAGTAGATAAGTCGTAACGGTCTTCAGAGAAGAACAGGTTTTCAAATAAAGTTTCAGCAGCTTCACGCGTTGGTGGCTCGCCTGGACGCATCATACGGTAGATTTCTACCAATGCTTCCATGCGGTTGCTGCTTGGATCGATCCGGATGGTTTCAGAAATATAAGAACCTTGGTCCAAATCGTTAATGTAAAGAGTTTCGAAACTTTCGTAGCCCGCTTTTGCTAGTTTTGCTAACAGCTCCAGTGTGAGCTCTGCGTTCGCCTCGGCAATAATCTCTCCGGTTGAACGGTCAGCGTAATTTTTTGATAAAACGCGGCCTACTACATATTCATGTGGTACTTCCATCAGTGTCATGCCAGTTTTTTCTAACTGACGCACATGACGGGCAGTAATACGACGACCAGCTTCTACGATCACTTCGCCATCGTTGTCTTTGATATCAAAAGCAGCTGTTTCACCACGTAAGCGGTTTGCGACCACTTCCATCAACAGTTTGCCGTCTTTAATTTCAAAACGGGTGCTTTCGAAGAAAGTACTTAAAATTTCTTCAGTACTTAAGCTCAGCGCACGTAACAAAATAGTGGCTGGCAATTTGCGGCGGCGATCGATACGCACGAACAGGTTATCTTTGGCATCGAACTCAAAGTCTAACCATGAACCACGGTAAGGGATCACGCGAGCATTGTATAAAACCTTGCCTGAGGAGTGAGTCTTGCCACGGTCGTGGTCAAAGAATACACCCGGGCTACGGTGCAGCTGAGAAACGATAACACGTTCAGTACCATTGATAACAAAGGTACCGTTTTCAGTCATCAATGGGATTTCACCCATATAGACTTCTTGTTCACGGATATCTTTGATTGTACCTGGTACTTCTTTATCAAATAAAACCATGCGCAGTTTGACACGCAGCGGAGCTGAGTAAGTCACACCACGAATTTGGCACTCTTTGACGTCAAAAACCGGCTCGCCAATGCGGTAGCTGACATATTGCAGCTCGGCACTACCTGAGTAGCTTTTAATTGGGAATACAGAACGGAATGCAGCTTCTAAGCCGTATCCACCTTCTGGATCAGGTTCGATAAATTTGCTGAACGATTCAATTTGAATCGACAACAGATATGGCACATCCAGCACTTGTGGACGTTTGCCGAAGTCCTTACGGATACGTTTCTTTTCAGAATAAGAGTAAGTCATGGGGTTCCTCAGCTAGCTGATTTTTTACCCTACCTACCCTCTAGGGGCGGCTTGAATGTTACCGACATGGCAACATTAGGGTGGGGAAAATCAATGTCCCACAGCGCAAAAAGGCCGGTGGTTATTTCACCACCAGCCTAGCCTGAAATCAGGCGTATAATCTAGAAAAATCTAGATTATTTAACTTCAACAGTAGCACCAGCTTCTTCTAACTCTTTCTTCAGAGCTTCAGCTTCGGCTTTAGAAACTGCTTCTTTAATTGCAGCTGGAGCAGCTTCAACTAAATCTTTAGCTTCTTTCAGGCCTAAACCAGTAGCGCCGCGAACAGCTTTGATTACTGATACTTTGTTAGCGCCAACAGCTGCCAGAATTACGTTGAATTCTGTTTGTTCTTCAACAGCAGCAGCTGGACCAGCAGCAACTGCAACAGCAGCAGCAGCAGAAACGCCGAACTTTTCTTCCATAGCGCTAACTAATTCAACAACTTCCATTACAGACATTGCAGCGATAGCATCTAAGATTTGATCTTTAGTAACTGACATTGCTCAGATTCCTAAATTAAGGGGACGTATCCCGTATTAAACTTTAATTCCAAACAAAACGTAAAATTACGTCGTTTAGGCTTGTTTTTGGTCGCGAACTGCGGCGATGGTACGTACCAATTTGCCGGCTGCTGCTTCTTTCATAGTGCTCATTAAACGTGCAATAGCTTCGTTGTATGTTGGCAACGATGCTAAAACGTCAATGCTTACTGTGGCGCCATTGAAGGCTGCGCCTTTCAGCTCAAACTTAGCATTTTCTTTCGCGAAATCTTTGAAGATACGCGCTGCAGCACCTGGGTGCTCTTTAGAGAATGCAATCAGTGTTGGGCCAACGAACGCGTTGCTTAAACACTCGAACTCGGTGCCAGCTACTGCACGGCGTACCAGCGTGTTACGGACAACTTTCATCCATACGCCAGCTTCACGGGCCTGCTTACGCAGATCAGTGATTTTGCCTACAGTAACACCGCGAGCGTCTGCAACTACCGCAGATAAAGCACCTATGGCAGCTTCCTGAACTTCAGCAACGATCGCTTTTTTGTCATCAAGCTTAATAGCCATTGGCTCTTAACTCCTGGTTCTTCCAGACGGTATTGTCTGGTTGCCTACACAACGTTAATCAGTAAAAAAATACTGTTTAACGCGCGATTTACGGTGAGAGCCAGATTGATAGGAATCTTTCTGGGGCTAACACCGTCTGCGTAGGTTGTGCTTTTAAGCCACGCCTTTTAAAAAAATTTGCGGCACCTACGGTCTTGGACGGAAGCCGAAAACTTTGTAAACAAAGCCCGGCTTCTACCCGAATTTTTGAGCGCGAGATTATAAAATAACCACGCGCTCCTGTAAAGCAGCTATTTCAGAGGACTGAATTAGATTTTGGCGTCTAAAGAAGCCTGATCTAAAACGATACCTGCGCCGTGAGTAGTAGAAATGGTCACTTTCTTGATGAAAACGCCTTTTGCTACAGATGGCTTAGCACGCTTTAAAGCAACTAACAGAGACTCGATGTTCTCTTTCAGTTTGTCAGTGTCGAAGTTAACCTTACCCACTGTAGAATGGATGATACCATTCTTGTCGTTACGGTAACGAACCTGACCAGCTTTAGCGTTTTTCACTGCTTCAGCAACGTTTGGAGTCACTGTGCCAGTTTTAGGGTTAGGCATTAAACCACGTGGGCCTAAGATCTGACCTAACATACCAACAACACGCATTGCGTCTGGAGAAGCGATAACAACATCAAAGTTCATCTCGCCTTTCTTAACTAATTCAGCTAAGTCTTCCATACCCACGATGTCAGCGCCTGCAGCTTTAGCAGCTTCAGCGTTAGCACCCTGAGTGAACACAGCAACACGTACAGTGCGGCCGGTACCGTGTGGTAACACAGTAGCGCCACGAACGTTTTGATCTGACTTACGTGCGTCGATACCCAGGTTGATAGCAACATCAACTGATTCAACGAACTTGCCAGCTGTTAATTCTTTTAATAACGCAACTGCGTCATTGATCGCGTATTCACGAGTAGAATCTACTTTTGAACGGATTAATTTAGCACGCTTTGATAATTTAGCCATTGATTAACCCTCCACCACTAAGCCCATTGAACGGGCAGTACCAGCAATAGTGCTCAGTGCTGCTTCGTCAGTACCCGCTGTTAAATCAGCACGTTTGATCTTAACGATCTCTTCCAGCTGAGCAACAGTCACTTTACCCACTTTCTGGGTATTAGGACGGCCTGAACCACCTTTTAAACCAGCAGCTTTCAGTAATAAGAAAGAAGCAGGTGGGGTGCGGGTTTCAAATGTAAATGAGCGGTCGCTGTATACAGTGATCACTACTGGAATAGGCATGCCTTTTTCCAGTGACTCTGTACGGGCGTTGAAGCCTTTACAGAATTCCATGATGTTCACACCGTGTTGACCCAATGCTGGACCAACTGGTGGCGACGGGTTTGCCATACCAGCTTTAACTTGTAATTTTACAAGTGCCGTGACTTTCTTTGCCATGTTTCACCTCAATTTAGGGTATTCGCCTCGTAAGTGCGAGGACACTTACTCAAACGGCTCCCCTGACGTTAAAAAAGGCCGCGATTATATTTTAATCAGCGGCCCGTTACAAACTATTTCTGCTTAGGCTTTTTCGACCTGGCCAAATTCCAGTTCGACAGGAGTAGAACGACCGAAAATCAACACGGACACCTTCACGCGGCTTTTCTCGTAATCTACTTCTTCTACTACGCCGTTAAAGTCAGCAAATGGACCTTCAGTCACACGTACCACTTCACCCGCTTCGAACAGAGTCTTAGGCTTCGGCTTATCAGCGTTGTCCTGCAGACGGTTCAGAATAGTGTCAGCTTCTTTCTGGCTGATAGGCGCAGGGCGGTCTGAAGTACCACCGATAAAACCTAATACACGTGGCACGCTTTTGACTAAGTGCCATGCTTCTTCACACATTTCCATCTGCACTAATACGTAGCCAGGGAAAAATTTGCGTTCAGACTTACGTTTCTGACCAGCGCGCATTTCAACAACTTCTTCAGTTGGAACCAGCACTTCGCCAAACTTGTCTTCCATTTGCTGGATCTTGATATGCTCACGCAATGAAGTCGCTACGCGCTGTTCAAAACCCGAAAAAGCCTGAACTACATACCAACGCATTTTTCCTGACATAACTTAGATCCCCAGACCTGTGATAAATGATACAAGGCTTAATAAAATTGAATCTAAGCCCCATAGTAATAATGCAACAATCAAGGTCGCAACCATTACGATAATAGTGGTTTGCATTGTTTCCTGACGGGTTGGCCATACAACTTTGCGAACTTCAGTTCTGGCTTCTTTCGCAAACTCAATAAATGCAGAGCCCTTGCTGGTCTTGGCTGCGATAAAAGCCGCCAAGCCGACTAAAACCACTATGCTTGCAGCTTTTTCAACTGCAGAAAACTCATATATATAGTTCGCTGCGACCATCAGGGTCAGCAGAACTAAGACG
This sequence comes from Rheinheimera soli, assembly GCF_021290985.1. Taxonomy (GTDB): domain Bacteria; phylum Pseudomonadota; class Gammaproteobacteria; order Enterobacterales; family Alteromonadaceae; genus Pararheinheimera; species Pararheinheimera soli. The sequence goes on along the minus strand of NZ_JAJOYU010000024.1, from coordinate 20,022 downwards.
CCCAGCCATTTCACTAAATCTAAGCCGCCTTTTGGGGTTTCACTCGTTGCATTCATGCTTTAACTCACTTTCCCATGGCTTGTTGGTACAAGCTACTACTTCGACTAACGTGCAAAACACCTTAGCGCCTAATATAAGTGGCAGGGGCGGAGGGATTCGAACCCCCAACCATCGGTTTTGGAGACCGCTGTTCTACCAATTGGAACTACGCCCCTACAGAAAATTGCGCCAACCGCTCAGAGCAGTCCCGCAAAAATAGCCGCTCATTATACTGTCTTAGACGACTAAAACAAGATAAGGATCCGACTTGAAACTATTTAATCAGAGTTAGCTGTGCAGAATTCAAGCCTGTTGTTGTTAATTTTCCGGCTAAAGCTAACAAAGCAATATAAAAAAGGGCCCCTTTGGAGCCCTTTTCAAGTTCTGACTATTACGCCAGTACTTTAGATACTACACCAGCACCTACTGTGCGGCCACCTTCACGGATGGCGAAGCGTAAACCTTCGTCCATCGCGATTGGGTTGATAAGCTCTACAACAAACTTCAGGTTGTCGCCTGGCATTACCATCTCTACGCCTTCTGGCAGTTCTACTGAACCAGTTACGTCTGTAGTACGGAAGTAGAACTGTGGACGGTAACCTTTGAAGAATGGAGTATGACGACCACCTTCTTCTTTCGATAATACGTACACTTCACCTTCGAACTTGGTGTGTGGCTTGATTGAACCTGGTTTTGCTAATACTTGACCACGTTCTACGTCTTCACGTTTAGTACCACGTAACAGTGCGCCGATGTTCTCGCCTGCACGACCTTCGTCTAACAGTTTACGGAACATTTCTACACCAGTACAAGTAGTCGTCACTGTGTCTTTCAGACCAACGATTTCTACTGACTCGCCTACTTTAACGATACCTTGCTCTACACGGCCTGTTACTACAGTACCACGACCAGCAATTGAGAATACGTCTTCGATTGGCATGATGAATGGCTTATCAATCGCACGTACTGGCTCTGGGATGTAAGAATCTAAAGCTGCTGCCAGCTCAAGGATTTTTGGTTCCCACGTTGCATCGCCTTCCAGACCTTTTAAAGCTGAACCACGGATTACCGGCAGGTCATCACCTGGGAAATCGTAGTCTGACAGAAGTTCACGAACTTCCATCTCCACCAGCTCTAACAGCTCTTCATCATCTACCATGTCACATTTGTTCATGAATACAACGATGAAAGGTACGCCTACCTGACGAGATAACAGGATGTGCTCACGCGTCTGTGGCATTGGGCCGTCAGTTGCAGCAACAACCAGGATTGCGCCGTCCATCTGAGCAGCACCAGTGATCATGTTTTTAACATAGTCAGCGTGACCTGGGCAGTCTACGTGGGCGTAGTGACGAGTTGGTGTATCGTATTCAACGTGAGACGTGTTGATCGTGATACCACGAGCTTTCTCTTCTGGCGCTTTGTCGATTTGATCGAAAGCGAATGCCTGACCACCGTAGTGCTTGGCCAGTACGTTAGTGATAGCAGCAGTTAAAGTAGTTTTACCGTGGTCAACGTGACCGATGGTGCCTACGTTAACGTGCGGTTTATTACGTTCGAATTTAGCCTTAGCCATAAATAGACCCTTTTTAACAAACGGTGGTTGTATGAAATAAGTGTTTTTTGATTGTATAACAAGAGAGGCTTTTAAGATGGTGCTGATACCCAGAATCGAACTGGGGACCTCATCCTTACCAAGGATGCGCTCTACCGCCTGAGCTATATCAGCAACGTGATCTGTTTGGAGCGGGCAGCGGGAATCGAACCCGCATCATCAGCTTGGAAGGCTGAGGTAATAGCCATTATACGATGCCCGCGGCCTACTCGTAGCTATTGTACTGAAAATGGTGGAGGGGGAAGGATTCGAACCTTCGAAGGCAGTGCCGGCAGATTTACAGTCTGATCCCTTTGGCCACTCGGGAACCCCTCCACTATACTAATGGTGCCGCTTATCCGAGTCGAACGGATGACCTACTGATTACAAGTCAGTTGCTCTACCAACTGAGCTAAAGCGGCTACGTCAGTGGGTGCGAATTCTAGTGGAATGCCCCACCCCACGCAACAGGAAATAAAAAAAAACTTATAAATTCCGGCCTGAATGCTCAATAAGTACACAAAACGGTCAATTCGGCTGAATATAACGGGCTAATCCCTGAAAGATCAATTGAGGTTCGAGCCGAACAGGCAGATCGGTCAGGTATTTTTGCAGAAGTAATGCATCGCCACCCGTTAAAATAATCAGCTGTGTTGGCTTAATTGCCCATGCCTGACGAATAGCCCCCACTAAAGCGGCAATAGCACCCTGATACAAAGCTGTGGCGGTGTCGGTTGCCGGGCATAATTGTTCTGTTTCTAACTCCGCCGAAAATACTTTGGCCGTTTTGCTTAACACAGCTTCTTGCTGCAGTTTTTGCCCAGCCAAAATCCAGCCGCCCTGATGCACACCAGAAGCATTTAACCAATCTATAGTTAAAGCTGTGCCAGCGTCTGCTATTAACAGATCGGTATTGGGGTATAACTCTGCTGCTGCAACTAACGCCAACCAACGGTCGACGCCCAATAAATGTGGCTGCTGATAACTGTTGGTCACCCCAAATGCCTGAGCCTCACTGCGGATGTGGATAAAAGGAATGGCAGGTGGAATTTGATCACGTATTGCCAGTACACGGCTGTCTGCTGCAACACTGGCGCAATACACAGCGTTGATGAGTGGCCACTGCTCAGAACTGATGTTTTCCAGCTGAATTTCCGTAAGCAGACCAGCATCATGTAAACGGGCTTTGCTGCGGCTATTGCCTATATCCAGTAATAATTCCATCAAAGGGCCTTTCTTAAGCTAAGTTCACCACCATAAAAGCTTTGCTTCTGGCCATTGATATCCAGCACCAGCCCCCCCTGCGCATCGACACCAGCGCAAAGACCAGTGATGGTTTGACTACCGCTGGATAAAGTCACTTGCTCACCGGCAAATTGGTCGAGCTGATTAAACGCTTGTACATAGCCAGCAAAACCATACTGACTAAATTGCTGCAATTCCATCACCAGCTGATGCTGCAACAAAGCCACCAATAAATTACGGTCTATCGGCCGACCCAAAGCCGAAGTTAAATCAGCCCAGGGCTGGTCTACAGCTTTATCTGTGTGATCCGGCATACGGATATTTAAACCTAAGCCTATGACGACATCACACTGAGCATGAGTTTGCCCGGCCAGCTCGACTAAAATACCACCGAGTTTTTTATGCTCTATATACAAGTCATTTGGCCATTTCAGCCGCACCGGCAATTGCCACTGCTGTTGCAGCACTTTGGCAACGGCTAAACCTACCACTAAACTTAAACCCATAGCGGCCTGGATACCTTGTTCAAGTTGCCAGTACATTGAAAAATATAAATTGCAGCCAAAAGGCGAAAACCACTGTTTACCCCGTCGGCCACGGCCAGCGGTTTGAGCTTCAGCCACCAGCACAGCACCTTTTTCCGGCACTACCCCGTCTTTGAGTTTTTGCATCAGCTGGCTGTTGGTGGAATCAGTCACTGACTGCACCCAAACCGGCGCTTGCTGCAGCTGTAGCTGCTTAATCAGTGCCGCATCAAGCAATTGCACAGGTTGCGCCAGGCGATAGCCTTTGCCTTTTATTTTGTATAAATCCAGGCCATAGTGCTGCAATTGTTCTAAGTGTTTGGCGACGGCAGTGCGGCTAATACCTAACTGTTCACCCAACCACTGACCAGAACATAAAGCGCCATCGGCCAGATAATGCACCAGTTGACGTTGCACTATCAGGCTATGAGGTAAGGTTTTGCGAAGTTCACTGGCCAAGTAAGCGCACCTCAGGTTCCAGCTGAACAGCAAACTGTGCTGCAACTTTTTGCTGTATTAAGCTAATCATCTGTTGTAAATCTGCGGCTGTGCCCCGGCCAAAATTCACCAGCACCAGCGCTTGTTTTTCATAACAGCCGACATAGCCAATACGCTGACCTTTTAACCCGGTTTGTTCAATCAGCCAGCCAGCTGCCAATTTCACCTGACCGTCAGCCTGCGGATAAAAAGGCATTGCAGAATAACGACTTTGAATAGCTTCAAATTCAGACTGGCTCACTATGGGGTTTTTAAAAAAGCTGCCACAGTTTGGCAAGACCGCTGGGTCAGGTAATTTGGACTGACGCACCGCAATTACGGCATCTGCTACTTCAGCAACACTGCTGTGCTGATTTAAATGCTCTAGGCCTTTGTAGCCTAATTTTGGCTTGCCTTGTTTTTTCAGCGTCAACCCCACAGCGACTATCAGGCCCTGACCGGCAAGAGCCGTTTTAAAAATGCTGTCACGGTAGCCAAAACCACAATTGCTTTTGCTTAAACGCTGTACCTTACGGCTTTGCCAGTGAAAAAAATCGACATAATCGCAACAATCAGCCAATTCAGCACCATAAGCACCGATGTTTTGCACCGGAGCTGCGCCTACGCTTCCTGGTATTAACGACAGGTTTTCTAGCCCCCACCAGCCCTGAGCTACAGTCCAACTGACCAGTTGATGCCAGTTATCTCCTGCTTCTATATGCAGTTGTACATGTTTTTCGTCTTCTGACAGCAGAGTCCGGCTTTTGGATAAATAACGTAAAACAGTCTGACTTTGATCGGTCAGGAAAATGCTATTGCTGCCCTCACCTAATAACATGGGAGTAACTGCAGGCTGATAGGCCATTAATTCAGCCAAAGACTCCAGCTCAACCAATTCGGCAAGCCGTGTATCCAATGCAAAAGTGGAATAGGGTTTAGCAGAGAGCTGCTGTAACAGACGCATAAAAGCACCAAATAACCAAAGTGCGCTTATTCTACTGGTTCCAGCGCAGCAGACCAAAAAAATCTCAGTCTTGTGCAGGAAAAACCTCATTAACCCCAAACAAAATTTATGGCATTATGGCCCAAACAGGTCCAACCAGAGGGTTTTATGCTACATCACACTTATATCAAAGTCCGGGGTTATCACCTGGATGGTTACCAGCACGTCAATAACGCCCGTTATTTAGAATTTCTGGAAGAAGCCCGCTGGGGTTATCTGGAACAACATGGCGATATCGAGCATTTCGAAGCCATAGGTCTGGCTTGGGTGATCGTCAATATCAATATCAACTACAGAGCTCAGGCCACCATGGGCCAGCAACTACGTATTGATACCGAATTCAGCGCTATTAATACCAAAAGCTCTGTCATTCACCAGAAAATCTGGTTGGATGGCACTGACATTTTAGTGGCCGACGCCAATATCACTTTTGTCTGTCTGGATAAAAAAACCGGTCGTGCTGTAGTGATTGAGGGCGATTTAAAGCAGCGTCTGGAGCCTCGACTGGCAAACCAAATCGATATCTAAGCAGGAGTAAAGCCAGTCCTTTGGCTTTTTGATTACACCAACTTGTCCGTTAGTACGGACTGCTGCATGTATAGAGACTCGCTTTACTGCTACCCCTAATATGGACTGGTTGGTGTGTAGAAACTCGCTTTACTGCCATCAAGGCTGATTCGGGTTGGCACTATAGAAGTAGTGTTATTGATCAGGTTGTACTGATCGCCGCTCACCAGTTTATACCGCATCAGGTTATTCACCTTCACAGGTAAACCACAGCTGGTTTGAGCATACTGAGTTTGAGCATCTGATCTCAGGATATAAACTTCATTAGTGCCATCCACTATGCCCTGACCCGCGCTGTTTACAAACAAGGACGTCGCTTCTGAAATCGCCACTACACGACTGGCTGCGCCCACTTTGGCCTGAAACACCATAGAGCGTCCCATCCGATCGCGTTGACGGAAATGGGTATCGTTGATCACGCCTTGCATGGCGGGGAAGTTCAGGAAACCTGTACTGATATTAATGGTTGCATGGCAGAAATTTGTCACTGCTTCAGCGCTGATAGCACCAGCTACACCATCCGGATCATAAATATGCTGACTTAGCACATGGTCACCTGCTGAAGTACCACCTACTACACCGCCTTTGTCATACACATGCTGAATAGCAGCCTGCACCTTGGTACCTTGCCAGGCATTCAGATAAGCAGACTGATCACCACCCGCCAGCCAAACAAATTCAGCAGAACGAATAGCCCAATCCACATAATCCATATTGGCTTTGGTCACTGTATCCACAATAATAGTTTCGACAGAAGCAGCATTGGTTAAGCCCTGCAGATAGCTGTTGTACGCATTGGTACCCGCAGTGCGCAGCACTACAATATTGCCGCCCTGAATATGTGGCCCAACTCTTAAGCTAAAAGCATTGTCCACATCTGCGCCACCGCCCATCAGCAACAAGGCCGGATTGGATAAAGTGACACAAGTGTCAGTGGCCGAGCCTGTGATATAACTGGTTAAATTACTCGGCTTTGACGGCCGGGCTCCATAGTTACAGCCTCCTGTTGGAGGAGGATTTTCACCACCACCGCCGCCCGTGCTACCGACAAAGTTTGCGGTCAGCTGATAAGTGCCGGTACCGCTATAACGGGTCACTTTGATGTAATGCCGCCCTGCCGGAGATGCGGTGTAAGTGCCGCTTTCCGGATTAGCACTGCTTTGACCCGACATAATATAACTGCCGGAGCTGCGATACAGAAACCAGTCAAAGTCTTTGCCAGAGCCATGACTTAAACTGACGCTGATATCTCCGGTTGCCGTAGTGTCAAAATAATACCAGTCTACATCCGAACTACTACCTATGCTGGCGGCTACTGCAGTGCCACTGCATAAAGCTCCATCGGCTGCGCTTTCGGTATTATTGTTTTCGCTTTCTTGTTGCAAACAGGCGAAGCTGTGGCTGCTGAATAGCAACGCCAACACGCCTAAGAGAGGTGCTTTCATTTTTATTTTCCTGCTTCTTTTTATGATTTTAAAACGGCCAAAGGCCATGGTTTTACAGGCAGCCGCAAAGCTGCATATAAAATTCGGTCAGATTAATTGCGGATATTTATTCGTCGAACCACTCGGATAAGTGGTAATCAGTGGAGCACGCATGCAGATTTGCCGGAGCTGCTGTCCGGGCAAATGTGATTGAGCAGGCGTGGATTGAAGTCATAAAAGGTCAAAACTAAATAAGCGATGTCATTTAATATTTATGCATTTGCTTTTTCTGTCAAGGCGAAATTTTATACTCTTGTTAAGTTCCTTTCACAGGGTTGGCTCTTGGGCGCAAAACTCATGACAACACTGCCCGGGGTGTGCAAAGCTAAGTGATTGTTTAATAAAAGAGTGATAGCTATGGAATTAATCAGTTGGGAAGAGTTTGCTCTGGTTGAACTTCGGGTAGGTACTGTGATTGAAGCGACAGATTTTCCAGAAGCACGAAAACCTGCTTACAAACTCAAAGTAGATTTTGGCCCTGACATCGGCGTGAAACAATCCAGTGCTCAAATCACAGCCTTGTACAACAAAGAACAGTTGCTGGGCAAACAAGTGATTGGGGTGGTGAACTTCCCCACCAAACAAATAGGCCCTTTTCGCTCTGAATGCCTGATCACAGGCTTTTATCGGCCTGATGGTGCCGTGGTTTTGGCAGTGCCGGAACAAGCAGTATCGAATGGCAGCAAAATGGCTTAACAAAATGTTTACCTTGCAACCTTTTGTGGATAACATTTAGTACAGCTTTATAGAGTAGTCAGGAACAACGGATGTTAAAACAACTTTTACTCAGCTCAGCCTTGCTGACATCATTTTTAGTTCAGGCCGATTTTTATCAGGCCGGGCAGTTGTATCAACAACAACAGTATCAGCAGGCAAAAGCTGAGTTTGAACGCTTAGTGCCTTTAGGTAATGAACTTGCGGCTTTTAATCTCGCGGTCATGGCCATGAAAGGTCAAGGCATGGAGCAGGATTTATCGCTCGCCTATCTTTACTTTCTGATTGCTGCTGAATTGGACCACCCGAATGCAAAAAGTGGCTTAGACATTCTGGATACTGAACTCAATACAGAACAAAAACAGCGTGCACATCAAGAGCTGGCCTTGTGGAAAAATAAACTGGTGCCCTCTTATGCCACAATGCTGGAACAACGAAAATCCGCATCAGCTTTGTTTGACCACAACACTCAACCTGAAGTCATTGAACGGATTGAACCCAAATATCCAGTCAGTGCTGCACGAAAAGGCACTCAGGGATTCGCCTTAGTGCGATTTTTGATCGATGAACAAGGTGAAGTGGTCTACGCAAAAACCCAGCACAGTTTCCCTGCCGGAGTTTTTGATGAAGTATCTGAGCAAGCATTACGTCAATGGCGTTATCAACCATCATCAGGTAAATCCATACGCAGAATTACTCTGGATTACAGTCTGGCGGTTGACGGCCAAGAACAATGGCGCAAAAAGCTAATGCAGTCCTTGATCAAGGATTCATGGCCTGCGGCAAGAGCTGGTGTAGCTTACTCTCAATACACTAATGCAATTTTACTGAATTATTTAGATCAGTCGTCCAGTGGTGCTGTGGATCTGAACCTTAGCACGCAAGAGTTACCTCAACTCTCAGATTTCAAAGTAGAAAAAGCTAGAGCAGTTCCTATGCAAGCTTTTAGCGGCACTGCACTGCTCAAGGTAAATCAGCAGAAAAAACTTGAGCAGTTGACTGTACTTTCGGGTGAAGTACCTTTTACCCAAGGCGATACCCTAAGTTTTATCAGCAAAGCGGGCGATTACAAAATTGCGCCCTGGGATCTGAACCACACTACGGGTAAAGCACCGTTGCACGCCAAAGATAAAATGTATCTCAAGCTTATCCGTAAGCATCCTAAAGAATGGACAGATGAATTCTGGTTGGATCAAGCCGCCCGCAATGGTCTGCTGGAAGCCCAGCAGGCAAGGGCTCTATTTGACAAAGGCTGGATGAACTATTTACAGGAACAGAAGGATCCTGTTGCTTTAGGCTGGCAAGCCATTGAACTGCTTACAGAAAAGAAAACTGATGAAGCAAAAGCCGTTTTTGACAAAGCTAAAGCCGCTGGTTTCTTAGCTACACCAGAATTAGAAGTCTTATTCCAATAAAGCTTTAGCCCATACCACCAGCTTTTGCTCTTTGCCTTGACTGGCATGAGCGGGGCTGCTGGACGGCAACTGAAAATAATCTATATCAGTACGATGCTTCACCAGTGGCAGCAGATGCCGTTTAAACTCTTCTGCTGCTTTGGCACCATTAAAACAAATCTTTAAAATTTCAGGTTCTGTTTCCAGCAATTGCGGTATCGCATTACAAATCACGCTGTTTTTTTTAATGGCACTATCCAGACTGCCTTGTCTTTCGCAGTGTGCAATCACATCCCACAAGGCAATACCTTGTGCTGTAAGTAACTGACAACGCTGCTGATAGCCAAGCTCAACCGGAATAGCAAATAGCTGCTGCATAAAAGGCCAGAATAAATTGCGCGGATGGGCGTAATAACGTTGTTCAAGAAGAGAAGCTGCGCCTGGCATACTGCCGAGCAACAAGATACGAGGCCTGGCACCAAGAACTGGTGCAAGGCCTGTTAATAGCTCAGATGACATACGTCAAGTTTTCAAACCAGGCTGAAACTGTAATGCCTTTTGCCAAGCCATTTCGGCTTGTATAGGTTCGCCGTCTTGCTCGGCACAATAGGCAAGCGTTGCATAAAGCACAGCATCTTCTTTGTGATCACGTAACCAGTGCTGCAGCTGTTTACGCAGCAATACCACATGACGTTTTAACGGAATTTGTCTCAGCACAGGCCATACCAATGGCAAGTCACTATAAGCCAAGTTATCAACCAGCAGCTTTTCAGCCTGCTCTACCTGACCCGCTTTAACTTTAGCCCAAACGCGGCCCACTACAGCGGCCATAGACTTACGCTCTTTCGACGGCAAGGCCAGCCAATAATCACTGCTTTCGTCAAACACGCCCTGCGCCGCCAGATTACGGATGGCCTGTGGATAAATCTGATAACGCTGCGCTTGCCACTGCACCTTGGTAAACCACTTTTGTTCTATGGCTTTAAGCACTGTATGGAAGACTTCAATATTATGGCCTGCAGCTAACAGCGCCTGAAAATACAGAGGCGCTAATAAAGGTGCATCAGCAGGCAACAGCATATGAGGCTGCAATAACTCCAGCGCAGCTTTAGCCTGATTCTGGCGCAGCAATAAATCTGCTTTGACATAACAACTCTGAGCCTGGGTTGCATCCAGTTGCTCAGCCAGTTGCATAGCTTTGGTCGCATGTCCGGCCTGCAACGCAGCGTAACAAGCCATACTCTGGCGCAGTATAGTGAATTCAGGCATAGCGTCAGAGCGATCAAAATACTGCTCAGCCTCCTGAAAACGGCCAGCCGCTAAAGCCAAAGCAGCTTGCTCAAAAGCTAAACGGGCTTTGCGTTGCTGACGACCACGAAAGGGGTTTAAGGTCCAGTTACGAAAACCTAACAAGGGCCGTAAAATGCGTAAACTCAGCCACAACAAACTCAAGCTCAACAGCAAAACAATGGCAAAACCTATCAGCGTCATTTCCACTGTCCATGGACCCAGCACCAGCATCAGGTAACCCGGATTCTGCGTTAGCCAGGGTCCCACCCACATGGCAGCGGCCAGCAGTAAAACCACTATCAGCAAACGGATCATTGACTGCTCTCCACCATGCTTTGACGCATCACTTGATCAAGCACAGCTGTTGATTCCAATGCAGCAGGAGCAGGAAAAGCCACAGCTAAACCCGCCAGTTGTACCAGCTGTTCAGATGCAGAACTGACTTGTGGATCTACAGCTGCAAAATAACGCTGTAAGGTATCCATAGCCTGCTGCAATGCAGCCTGATACAGCTCTGGCTGATATTTCATAGCGGCCAGCTCTGCCAGTAACAACTGCTGTTGTAAGGTGTTACGTAAACTCAGTTGCTGACCTGCCGTTAACACAGACAAATCTTCTGGCTGAGTCGGACGCACATGCACTAATGAACTCCAGAACGAATTCCAGTGTTGGATCAGGGTGGATTGCCAGTCAGCCTCTGCCGCGATAGCTACAACTGGTGTTTCATCCAATACCCGTTCACTTTGGCGCAGCGGTAAATCGTTCACAGTTTTACGTAAGCTGGTTAAGGCCAGCTGAATTTTGGCTAAGTCCGGCACTGTGTTTTTTTGCAGTTCAGCTAAATCAGTCTGAATTGCCTGACGCAACGGCTGCATGCTGCTGTCCTGCAGTAAGGCCAATTGTTGTTCGGCACCTTGCAATAAACGTAATGCTGCCGGCATATCTTGCTCTAACCAGATTTTTTGTCCGGCCAATTGCAACAGCTGCTGAATTTGCCACAACTGCCAGGTACGGCCATTGCTTAATTGTTTTTTGCTCTCAAGTTGCAACTGAAGCAGGGCCTGTTGTTGCTGCAGATCCAGGCTTTGCTGTTGTTTTTGTTGGTCCGCGACCAAAGCCAGTTGCTGTTGTACCTGATCGGTCAATTGCTGAAGCTGCAGCTTACCTTGTTCAGTTTGTTGCTGTTGCTGCTGTTGAAGTTGCAACTGTTGTTGCTGCACTGTTGTCCATTGTGGCCATAACCACCAGACAGCAGCGGCTATAACGCCAACCAGCGCTATATTTAGTAATAAAGAAAACCAGGCGACAGCCCGGCCCGTTTTAGCAGGCCTTGAGCTTTCACTTTTTGGCATTTCATTTTTTATCGGTTCTTTTTTAACCGTTTCATTTGGGAGTGGCGATTCAGAGGCGGTAACAGCCACCGGCGTATCAGTCATGACAAGTTCCTCTTAACTGGCAAATAGCCTCCAGTAACGCCTGATCATTGGCACTGGCTGACAAATAAATACGGGATCCATCGATCCCAAGTTCTGTAGCGGCTTCTTTCATCCGCGGGCTGACCATTATCCATAACTGTTGCTGTAACCAGCTATGTTGCTCTTTGGGCAATAACTCAAAAATAAGCTGTAAAATTTCGTTGCTGGTGACCACAATACATTGAATATGTTGCTGATGCCACTGGTCTGACAAGCTTTGTCCATCCAACAGCAAAGGTACTCTGCGATAACTTTGCACATACTGAATATGGGCACCCCGTTCCATTAAACCTTTTTTAATCAGCTCACGGCCGGCGTTCCCCCGTACTATGACAATACGTTTACCAGCTACATCCTGCAACTGCGGTAAAGCCAACAAGCCTTCACTGCGTTGATCCGCAGGGACTATAACAGAGCGCCCACTGCATTTTTCCAACACTGTGGCTGTGGTGGTGCCGACAGCTATTAAAGGTGCAGTGATTTTCTTACAATCATATTGTTGCTGCAGGCAGCTAACCGCACTAACGCTGACAAAAATAACCTGATCAGCTTGCTCCAGCATAGTGCCTGCTTTGGGTTTTAACGGCACTAACTGAGTGGTGATCAAGGGTTGGTATAAATACGGAATGGCCAGTTCATCTAAACTGGCCAGCAACTGATCCGCCTTGCCCGCTGGTCTGGTGATCAGTACCGGGCTTAGTGGATCCAGCAGTGGAATCGTCACGCCAATCAGGCCTGACGGTAGACCGCATCTAAAATGCGATCCGCGCCTAATGCCAGTAGTTGTTCAGCCAGTTGAGTCCCTAACTGCTCAGCCTTTGTAGCGTCCCCTTTGATTTCTGAACGTAAAATTTCAGAACCATCCAGCTGTCCGACCAAACCACGCAGCCAAAGTTCATTCTGCTGAAGTACAGCAAAAGCACCAATAGGTACCTGACACCCGCCCTGCAGCTTGCGGTTCATCGCCCGTTCGGCCAACACACAAATGCGGGTTTCCTGATGTTCCAACGGCGCCAGCAGTTGTTGCACCACCAAATCATCACTACGGCATTCAATACCTACAGCGCCCTGACCATTGGCCGGTAAACTGGTACCAACGTCCAGGAAGCTGGCAATACGTTCTTCAAAACCTAAACGTATTAAACCAGCCGAAGCCAGAATAATGGCATCAAACTCACCAGCGTCCAATTTTGCCAGACGTGTGTTCACGTTGCCACGTAAGTCTTTGATTTTTAAATCCGGCCTGATGGCTTTGATTTGACACTGACGACGCAAACTTGAGGTCCCCACCACAGCCCCTTGGGGTAAATCGGCCAGTTGCTGATAGGTATTGGAGACAAAAGCATCACGTGGGTCTTCACGCTGGCAAATAGTATGCAGCATCAAACCTTCAGGGAAATCGACAGGCACATCTTTCATACTGTGCACTGCAATATCAGCGCGACCTTCCAGCATGGCGGTTTCCAGCTCTTTAACAAACAAACCTTTACCACCAATTTTGGCTAAAGGAGTATCCAAAATTTTATCGCCCTGAGTCGACATAGGTACCAGCTCAACCTGTAAACCCGGGTGGGCGGCTTCCAGTTCAGCTTTGACAAAATTGGCTTGCCATAAAGCTAAAGCACTTTTTCGGGTGGCAATGCGGACAAGGTTCATAGGTACTCCTTAAAGCAGCGGAAAACAGCAGCAGCGAAATGACGATAACGGCTGGACTGCTAGAAAATGCCGCCTAGTATAGTCGCTAATGGTAGTGAAAGTGATGGCTAAACAGCAGATTTTGTTGTGGATCAAGGATTTCAACCCGCCATTCGCCTTTTTGACTCGCATCGAATTCTTTTCTGCTGTAGGTACGCCAGTAATCCAGCTTGACCGGCAGTTTAATCCGGGTCATCAGTTTGCCTTCGTAATACCATAAATGTTCAATAGTCTGGCCATTTAAACCTTTGATTTCAGAATACAAAGCAAGCTGTGGCACAGCTGTGGCGTCAATCTGCTCACCTAAACTACGTGCCTTAGCTGAAGGGGTTTCGTTGGTCAGCAAAGCCAGCCTTAACACACCAGAATCGGCTATAAATAAGGGCGCATCTGTTTCCAGTTCGACCACAGCAGTTTCAGCGACCACTGGCTGTGCTACAGTATTGATATGTTCCACTGCAGCAACTTCTGCTGGTTTTGTTGCACTATCCGCGACCACTGTTTCAGCAGTTTCAGTTTTAACCGGCACAGGTTCTGGTTCAGGGTTTTGTGGCACCGCTTCCAGCACCAGCTCAGGAGTCGCAGCTTCAATAGATCCAGAGGTAACAACAACAGGAGCTGTGGCAGCTGTCAGCTCAACATCGGTTGAGTCCAAATGTAACCAGCCATACAACAACAGAGTTGCAGCACCAAGCGTCAGAGCAGCACCGATAATACGACGCCAGTGCCACTGTTGCTCTGTGGTCGCCTCAGGCAAATCGCCTGATGCCGGTGCTGCAGCGCCCAGGCTTACCCGAACGACCAGTTTTTCCTTTGCTGTTGTCACTTTGACTGTTCCATTTTTAAAGTGCTGGCAATTGCTGCTGAATAAAACGACTGATATCGGCAATCTGTTGTGGGCACACACTATGACCCATTCGGTATTCAGCCCAATTGACATTAAAGCCGGCAAATTTCAGCGCATTAAAAGCCGCTTGACCTGCGCTATAAGGCACCACTTCATCATGAGTGCCATGATTGACCAACACAGCTGTGCTTTTATTGGCGGTGGTCATTTCTTCTTTCAACTTGCCAGGTACGGCCATATAAGTAGAAAGTGCCATTACACCAGCCAGTTTATAAGGCAAGCGGGGTAATAAATGTAGCGCAATAACACCACCCTGACTAAAACCTGCCAATAAAATTCGATTCGCCGCAATGCCCTGCTCTATCAGTTTGTCGATTAAAGCGGTTACCGCAGCAGCAGATTCACGCACACCAGTTTCGTCTGCTCTGTCGTTTAAATCCCAGGTTTTAATGTCGTACCAACCGCGCATTTGCATGCCGCCGTTAATAGTAATAGGGCGCACAGGGGCGTGAGGGAATAAAAACCGTATGCCAGAGCTTTTTGGCAAACGTAATTCCGGCACTATAGGGGCAAAACCATCACCCGAATCACCTAAACCATGCAACCAGATCACAGCGGCATCGGCCTGAGCTGCGGGTTTTACATCTACAAAAGGAAGTAACGCCATTGTATTTCTCTATTCCTTTATTTTTTCCCGCTATCTCATTGTGGAGTTATCGGCAAGTACTACGTTTTGGCCAGACTGTTTACTAAAGGCATCGGAAATTAATGCCCAGAACTCAGAACCTGTTCTGTTATCAATCCAGACACCGTCTTTTAATTCAAAATGGTGGCCGTTAAATTTAGTCGCTACCCACAGCTGATGCAGTGGAGGTTGTTTATTAATAATCACCTTGCTGCCGTCGACAAAGCTGATACTTAACAAGCCACCGTTCGACTCATAATCCAAATCCAGGTCCAATGCTTCTATTGCATCTTCCACCGCAAGTAGCACCTGATCGGTCAGTTCGTCATATTCTACGTCATTCATCGGTTTCACCTGTTTGCTTTTGCTGTTAAGGATGCGATTATAGAGCGCAAAATAATTAATGAAATAAAAACCATGAATACAAAGCGACAAAGACTGGTGTGCATCCTGTTGCTCAGCCAATGGTTACTGGCCTGTGGCCAAAAAGGTCCTTTAACATTGCCTCAAACCCCACAACCCAATAAGGCGCCAGTAGAACAACCAGCGCCAGCCGATCAGCCAGTAGTATCAAAGGAACAGTAGTGGATTACTTTAATTATCAGGATCAGAACTTATTTGCCGAAGGTGTTGCATTAGCCGATATTGCCGCAGAATTTGGCACGCCAACTTATGTCTATTCCCGCGCTACTATTGAGCGCCATTACAAAGCTTTTGCTGAAGCAGCGCCAAGCCGTGATTTATTGGTTTGTTACGCCGTTAAAGCCAACAGCAATATAGCGCTGTTAAACCTGCTGGCCCGCCTTGGCAGTGGTTTTGATATTGTGTCTGAAGGTGAATTACGCCGAGTATTGCAGGCTGGTGGCGATGCGAAAAAAGTGGTGTTCTCTGGTGTAGGTAAATCCGTCACTGAAATTGAGTTTGCACTGCAAACCGGTATCAAGTGTTTTAACGTGGAATCTATTCCCGAGCTGGAACGCATTCAGCAAGTCGCCAGCCGCCTGAATATTATTGCGCCTATTTCTATTCGGGTGAACCCGGATATTGACGCCAAAACCCATCCTTATATTTCTACCGGTTTAAAAGCCAATAAGTTTGGTATAGATATTAACGACGCTGTGGCCATGTATCAGCAAGCGGATGCCGCTTCGCATTTAAAAGTTTGTGGTGTGGATTGTCATATCGGCTCACAGCTGACTGAAACTCAGCCGTTTTTAGATGCCTTAGATAAATTACTGGCGCTGATCGACAAGTTAGCCACTGTGGGCATCAAGCTGAGCCATATCGATATAGGTGGTGGTTTAGGTGTGCCTTACGATGGTGAAACTCCACCACATCCTGCTGAATATGCTGCCAAAGTAGTAGAAAAGCTGGAGGCTTATCCACAGCTCTCCATTATTTTTGAACCAGGCCGCGCCATTATGGCCAACGCCGGTGTACTGCTGAGCAAAGTGGAATACTTAAAACCGGGGCAGGAAAAGCATTTTGCTATTGTTGATGCCGCTATGAACGACTTGATTCGCCCGGCACTGTACAGCGCATGGCAAGCTATTATCCCGGTAAAACAAAAGCCTGAAATTGCGGCCGTCACTTACGATGTGGTAGGTCCGGTCTGTGAAACTGGTGATTTCCTTGGTAAAGACCGAGCTTTAGCAGTGGAGCCAGGTGATTTACTGGTGGTGCGCTCAGCAGGCGCTTATGGCTTTACCATGAGTTCCAACTACAACAGCAGACCCAGAGCCGCAGAAGTGCTGGTGGATGGTGACCGCAGCTATTTAGTCCGCCAGCGTGAACAATGGCAGGACCTGTGGCACGGTGAACAGTTGGTACCCTGAATGATCCCAGACAACAAATTTAAAGATCGTCCTCACCAAACCTTAGTGCATTTCTCAAAAATGCACGGTTTGGGTAATGACTTTATGGTGATAGACGCCGTCAGCCAAAATGTGTTTTTGACCAAAGAACAAATTAAAAAGCTGGCCGACCGCAACTTTGGGGTAGGTTTTGACCAGTTGCTGATGGTGGAACCGCCTTACGATCCTGATCTGGATTTTCATTACCGTATTTTTAATGCCGACGGTTCTGAAGTTGAACAATGTGGCAATGGCGCGCGCTGTTTTGCCAAGTTTGTCCGGCATAAAGGCCTGACGAATAAATACAAAATTTCTGTCAGCACCAAATCCGGCAAAATCACTTTGTATATAGAGCAGGATGGTCAGGTCACGGTCAATATGGGCGTGCCGCAATTTGATCCGGCCAAAGTGCCTTTTAAAGCACAAAAGCAAGAGCTGAACTATATTTTGCACAGTGAAGACGCCACCACTTTATGTGGTGTGGTGTCGATGGGCAATCCGCATGCGGTGATACTGGTCGATGATATTCAGACGGCTCCAGTGCATCAGTGGGGGCCGGTTTTTGAGAATCACGAACGTTTCCCTGAGCGCGCCAATATAGGTTTTATGCAGGTACTGTCCCCTTCTCATGTCAAATTAAGAGTATGGGAACGGGGCGCAGGCGAAACTCTGGCTTGCGGTACTGGTGCTTGCGCTGCTGCAGTTATTGGTCAGATGCAGAAAAAATTACAAACCCAGGTAAGGGTAGATTTACCAGGCGGCTCTTTGCAGATCCGCTGGCAAGGACCTGGCCAACCCGTCAAAATGACAGGGCCAGCCGAACATGTTTTTGATGGACAATTATTCTTATGAGCGACCTTCCTCTCGATACAGCACTGGTAAACCCTGAACTGGCCGAAGCCAGCCTGATTGTTGATTATCTGTATGATCACCCTGAATTTTTTCTTGAACATCCGGAGCTGGTAAGCCGCTTGCGTTTACCGCACCAGCAACGGGGTGTGGTGTCTTTAGTGGAACGTCAGCTGGAGTTACAGCGCGAAAAAATACGATCTTTAGAAGACGATATCACTCGTCTGATGGGTATAGCCCGCCAGAACGAACAGATTTTTTATGCGCTGAACGATCTGCATTTACAGTTATTAAAAGCCGCCGATCAAACGGCTTTGTTAGCAGCGCTTCAGGCTTTTACCGCCCAAATGCCGCATGTGCAAAGTTGTGCCTTGGTTGATTTGCAGCAAAAAACCGATCAGGTCGCGCAGTTACAGCTGATATTGCAGCGCCGTTTAAGTGGCAAAGCTTATTATTTTGGTCGGATGAACCGCGACGAAATGGCCGCTTTGTTTGAGCCTCATATTCATTCGGTATCACTACAACTGTTAAAGTTATCCGAAGATCAACAGTTCCTGCTGGCCTTTGGCAGCGACTCAGACGAGCATTTCCAGCCCGGCATGGATACCTTATTTTTAGACCATCTGGCGAAACTGGTGTTGGCCGTTTTACCAACTGCTATTTGAACCGTGAAACTGCCTGCTGAACTGGATCATTGGCAAGCCGACTTGTCGGCTTTCCTGGCTTATTTAAAGCATGAACGGGGTTACAGCGACAAAACCCTCAGCAGCTACCAATTGCAACTTTCTGCTGTGGCCAGTCAGGTGGCAGAACAAGCCAGCCATTGGGTCGAGCTGACCGAAACCCAGCTGCAATTGCATATTTCCTCGTGCCGCAAAAGCCTAAAAGCCCGCAGCCTAGCGCTCAGAGTGGCGTCGTTACGCAGCTTTTATCGTTATCTGGTGCAACAAGGCAAACTGAAAGAAAACCCGGCGTCTTATTTACAGGTGCCCAAATTCGACAAACCTTTGCCAAAAAACCTCGATGTCGATCAAGTCAATCACCTGCTGGATTTTAATACCAGCGAAGACGCCCTCGCCTGTCGCGACAAAGCCATTCTGGAATTGTTTTATTCATCAGGTTTACGACTGGACGAACTGGTCAGCGCCAACCTGCAGGATATCGACTGGTCCGAAGCTTTAATACGGGTGCGCGGCAAAGGCAATAAACAAAGAGTTTTACCTATAGGTCGTATGGCTGTGGCCGCTATTAAAGACTGGTTGAAAGTACGAAGCGCTTACGTCGGTGCAGATCCAGAGGCATTGTTTTTAAGCAAACAAAAAAACCGTATCAGCAACAGGCAAGTGCAACAACGCGTCAAACTCTGGTCTGAACGTCAGGGTTTAGCCCAGCATTTACATCCGCATATGCTGCGACACTCCTTCGCCACTCATATGCTCGAATCCAGCTCCGACCTGCGCGCAGTGCAAGAACTGCTGGGCCACGCTAACCTCAATACCACTCAGGTTTACACCCACCTGGATTTCCAGCAGCTTGCCAAGGTGTATGACAATGCGCATCCCAGGGCGAAGAAGAAAAACACCTCAGACTGACACAGAGGTTTCTTGCCGGTCTGACGCAACAGCTTCAATGTGAACTTTACGTATCACCACAGTACCAGCCATAAAATCATGCAATGCACGGCGTTTTTTATTGGTCAGCATCACCAAAAACTCACTCCAAATCCAAATCTGGATCGCGTTGCTGGTCAGGTTATATGCACCTGAAGAATGCTCGGCCAAATAGACAGAGCGCGTAAGAAAGTCCATCGAAAAATACTGTTGATCTGTCATATCAAACAGCGGCGGTATTAACAGAACAGACATTAAAAAGGACAAGATGAAAAGTACTGAATAACGTAACTATGCTTCCTTGTAACCCAGATCGCTGCCATCAATCTTGGTTATTTTGATATCAAGCAGCAGCTTGCCAGGTGTACCTCCATACTTTTTGACCAAATACAGATTAAACCACAAGCCAAAAGCAAGTCCGGGTAGCAACCAATACAACTGAAACAATCTGGCTTGTTCATTTCCCCATACAGTTAATGCCATGACTGGTACCATAAATAAGGCATCTAACCAGAAAGCGCCAAATCTGCGCCAAAATCCTGCGTACTGCATTTCAATCTCCTTAGAGCTCTCTGCAAGCCAGCTTATTAAGTCGGCTTTTGCTTATTCCCAGCGAATGCCATTTATCAGCCACAACTATAAAATGTTTTAAATCAGAAGATTAGATATTAATTTAA
>NZ_JAJOYU010000023.1 GCF_021290985.1 Rheinheimera soli | reverse complement strand
GGTCGCAGCAGAAAAACCGGGAAAAAACGACGTCTTTGTTGAGAACTTTGATGTTAAATTGTCCCAGTTTGGAAGAACACTTACATCAAAACAACGCTACTCCAAATTTGCCAGAAAACAAGGTGTGAAAGGGTCTAACGCTATTCTGGTGAATTATCAGGGCTTCGAGCAAGGCAGTCACAGAGTCTATGCTGCAGCTAAATTGCCCGTCGCAGCACTACAATACCAAATGAGTTTCTCAGTGAAATTTTGTGACAATTTTGATTTTGTCTGGGGTGGAAAGCTGCATGGAATGGGGCCTGAAAACCCAATAACCGGAGGGGACAAAGTGACAGCGGAGGGGTGGAGTGCCCGACTGATGTTTGGCCGTGAGGGCAGTTTAAGCACTTACATATATCATCAGGATATGAAGGGTAAATTTGGTGATACCAAAGTTGCACAGAATTTCCGTTTTATGCCTGGCATCTACCAAAAGGTGCAAATGGTGGTCAGTTTAAATACTGAGGTTCATTTAGCTGATGGAAAAGTCGTTGTATCGGTTGACGGTGTTGAAGTGATCCATCATGACAATATCAGATTCCGGGCCAAAGACACCCCTGAGTCCTTAATCAACAAAATGTTATTCATTACCTTTCATGGGGGAGCCTCACCGGATTGGGCTCCTAAATCCGAAGATGGCAAATACAAAACGGAATGTGCTTATTTCGACAACTTTGTTGTGAGCAAAGTGATCTAGTGATGTCCTGAGCTGGTGACTTTATAGTCACCGGCGCAGTCAGACAAAGAGTTATGGATGTGCCTAAGTCTGGACTTGCCGACAACTTTAGCGAAGGACTGGTGACAGGCAACATGTGGAGAACTCCGGCACCTAGCCTGTCTTCTTCCACTTCAATCACCCGCCTCCACGGCTTTTTGGCTTTAAAGGGCAGGGTAATTCCCAGAGTGTATATTTCCAAATCAGCTGTCCTCTTTGCTATAGGAAGTTTGTTTTGATTCTCGCCTTCACTCATTTGATAGACAAGATATTAAAGTCTCAGCCCTGTCATTGGAAAATAGGCTGATGTGAAGTCAAATGGCTCATCCAGATGCGTTGGAAAATAAAAACTCCAGCCATCAGATATCAAGGAATCTATGGTCAGCCTTAAGGTTTCAACCGCCAGACACAAGGCCTGAAGCGAGTCGACACCATAGGCATACTTCTCAAATGATATTCCCTGAATTTCGACCTTACAGCGATAATCACCCTGCTCAGACTTTGGATCTGGTTCAGGTGCATACAGGCTCAGCGTTAGGGAGACTGAGTCGCCAGCCGTATTTTTTGCTATGTATTCACTTGTGGCTAAACGCATCACATATTTCTTCTGTCTGGTGGATAAACTCAGAGTGCCACTGCAAAGTTGCATCTTTGCGGCTAAGGGCAAGAGGCAAACTTAACCCATCATACTTTGTTTTAGCTGAAGCAGTTTTGGAAGCAAAACTTTGAGCAGCAAAAGGTTTTAATGGGTTATATCAAAAAAATGAGAAAGATTGCGGCTTTTTAAACTAAAGCGAGCATCCGGGGTCAGACATGCCTGTTGGTCACGTGATCTGATTTTATAGCCGTATAGCTAAGCAGTGCGGCAATAAAACCAGATTGAAAATGAGTAGGGAACTGTCTGGTACCTTATGCTTGAGAATAAACCAGGCGCAGGCCAAATCGAATGAAAACAATTTTTGCTCTGACAACAGCGCTTTTTCTTGTTGGCTGTGGTGCAGATGAGGATGATGTAGAAAACGCAGAAAACGCAGAAAACGTAGGAAGCGTTGAAAGTCCAGAAAACCCAGAAGTCTTTGTAGAAACCTTCGATGGAAAACTGTCTCAGTTTGGGCAGATTTTGTCGAAGAAACGCTACGCAGCTCTGGTTGAACAACAGGGGCAGCAGAATTCTAAAGCAATGAAGGTGACCTATCAGGGCTTTGAACAAGGTAGCTACAGGGTTTATGCTGCAGCTAATCTGGCCGAGCCAGCGCTGCAATACAAAATGAGTTTTGCTGTGAAGTTTTGTGACGATTTTGATTTCGTGCTTGGTGGCAAGCTGCATGGATTGGGGCCAGAAAACCCCATAACAGGAGGAGACCCAATTACAGATGAAGGCTGGAGTGCCCGCCTGATGTTTGGACCTCAGGGTAGTTTACGAACTTATGTTTATCATCAGGATATGAAAGGTAAGTTTGGAGATATTAAAGTTGCAGAGGATTTCCGTTTTGTCCCTGGTATATACCATCAGATTGAAATGCTGGTCAGTTTAAATACTGCACCTCAGTTGGCAGACGGAAAAGTAGTGGTATCAGTGGATGGCGCTGAATTGATCTACCATGACAAGCTCCGATTCCGTGCCAAAGATACGGCTGCATCCTTAATCAACAAAATGATATTTATCACTTTTCATGGTGGAGCTACACCAGATTGGGCTCCCCGAACTGAAGATGGCAGCTACAATGCAGAATGTGCATATTTTGATAATTTTGTGGTGAGCAAAGTGCTCTAGTTGTTTGTCCATTTAACTTATCACTCTTACACTCTAAAAGGCGGAATTACTATTGGGCTTACACCTAACCTAGCGCATGACGATTGAAGGATCTCTCTCCAATATGGCCATACATGATAATAAACATGCACTTTTCCAAATTGGCTAATTTCTTCTGGAGAAAGCTCGCATGTAGACTCATATTGAGCGACAAACTCTGCTTTGACCTCTAAAAGAGGTTCAAGTGAATCGTCGTCGCTCTCTTTATCTGTGTCATCATCAGAGACACATCTAATCGCAATTACGGTATTTAAACGATAAAGCCAAACGCCATCCTCTTTTTCGGATTGTCTAATCTGACGCAAATAACGAAGCTCTTGAGTGTTATCCAGCCAGCTTTCCTCAAATTGTTCAGCGTCCTTGTCTTTATGAAATTGGACTAGCAAATTTTTCAAAGTTACTGATTGGATGACCAAGTTGTCAGTACATTTTTTCAACTCTGGCGTCATAAACTTAAGCTACCTTAGAATTTAACCATGTTTCATCGTGAGCAAGATAAATTTGCTTTGTTGTCCCCTTTAATTCTCCAGCCTTCGCAACTACAGGTCTTTGAACTGGAATCCAAATGGTCTCTACCGGTTCCACTGTTCTTACCGGTATTTTTATTTCTGGTTTAAATCCCAAAGCGAAACAGATATCAGAAAATGAACCTAAAGTCATATTTCTTGAGCCACTAAGTATTTGTGTTATATAAGATTTAGATTTGCCCAGACGCCTTGCTAGCTCTGCCTTGCTGACATTTATCTCTTCTAAAAATACAAGTAGATCTTCTGTAACATTGAAAACTAATTCTTCACGAGCGTAAGCTCGATTTTCTGCGTTACTAAAGCATGTATCCTTTTGATAAAACATATCTTTTGCACTCATAATTAGTCCTCTTTGTCTCTCCAATTAGCATGCACTTTATCAATATCTCTTTGATCTAATTTTTGTTTATCTTTGTAAGTATAATGGCTGATGAAATATGTATTAGGATGTTTACTTGACAACCAGCAGTATGCTCTTATCGGCAACTTCTTAAACGCATTAAATTTTCCATTAGATTTCGGCAACTGTCCTTCTTGCGGAAAGTTTTCCTTTGACATCTGTTTGCCATCAGCAAGACGTTCGATTAATTGTATTATCGCTCTCTTAATTGAACTTTTTTTGTTATGGGGAGTAACGCTAATCAATGCTTCTTCAAAGCTCTCTATTGCTCCTTCACAATGCTCTACAGTAAATTTCGAGCCTTCATGCTTAATGTTTAGTTCCTTTGTCACTCAGCATCCTAAAAATGATAGTTAATTTATATGTTAACTCTCGAGTGTATTACACACTTAAGCCCTAAAATAAGCAAACTATTTGTACTGTTTTTATAGTATTTCGATTTCAAGCGCTATTGAGCTAAGAGTCAAAGTCTTATTACCCCCACTTTTCGTCCAACTTCAGCGTTGTTTTATAGTCTAAATTAGCGCTATTTTTTTCGCCTGACAAACGATTTTCAACCAAATCATTAAGGCTGCTCACTTGAGCTAAGATTGTGCACTGTAACGTGAAAAGATCATGAATGGAGGCAGTTAACGTGCGCTAATGTAAAACCCAACATGGCAGCCTTGCGGCTAACTTTTTTGATGTAACTTCAGCTTGATAAACAACTCTTCAACCTGAGTTCTGGCCCATGGCGTTTTGCGTAAAAACGTCAGGCTGGATTTGATGCTGGGGTTGGAGCTGAAGCACTTCAGTGGTATTTGCTTTGCTAAAGGTGCAAAGCCAGCATAATGTTCAACTAACAACTCCAGAATTTGCTGCAGGGTAAAGCCGTGCAGCGGGTTATTTTGTTGTGACTGATTTGGGGCTTGGGTTGCCATAAGGGCTTTGCTCTGTAGTCGCTAAGGGCCGGAACTGGCCGTGATAATTTTCATCGTCTGTCACCATCATCAGGGCTGAACCCGGAACTAATGGGCTGGGGCTGGCTAAACCTTCCACTTTAAAGCCGTCAATCTGCCAGAGTACTGGCCGTTCAGCCATTAAGCTGATGGGCTGTTTTGCAGTGGGGTTCACTAAAGCTAAAGGATAAACAGCGCTGGCAAAAGGGCCATTGTCTGAGCTGTCCAGCACGGCGCCGGCCCAGAGCACATCGCCTTCCAGATGCAGGTCGGATATCACTCTGTTGTAGTGACGGTTTTTCAGTTGTGTTGGGCCTGTGACCTGAATTTTCTGGCTGTTCCACTGAATGTTTGCTGCAGCTAAATCCAGTTCACCCCATTGCAAGAAACCCGCTGCGGTGGCTGTGCCCCGTTCACCTAAAATCACCAGATAACGGTTCACATCTTTTTTCGCACAGGCTAAACCTTCAAAGTTATCGCCGTCTTGCTCAGGGCTATTGTCACGCTCAACAGGTAATTCAAAAGTGTTCAGTACCTGGGCGTAGGTCGGGAATACTTTGATATGAAACAAACGACCAAAAGAGCCTTGCCAGGTTCCACTTTCTGCTATTAAAAACTCACTGTTTTTACCGGGTAGGGCGCAGACAGCTTCTAAGTCGTTGGCTGCCTGACCTGCTGGCCAGTTGGTAACAAACAAGCTTTGTGCTGTCAGTTGTTGAGCCGGATTCAGCTGAATTAAGGTTAAGCGATCGCCCTGACGCTGAATTTTTTTATCCTGCACCGCCAGATAACTGCTGTGATCTAAAGCGGCCAGGCCACTAAGTGCTGGCAAAGCGGTTTGGGTTTTTGCTCTGAAAGGAGTAAACCAGCGCGGGTCCACCGGCATTTTAAACAGCAAAGGCGACATACGTTTAAACTTGTCGGCATGAGTACCACACTGAATATTATCAGGGTAATGCTGTTTCCATGGGTCATTAATTAAATACACTGTGCCGTCGTGAATAGTGATGGCTTCCAGTGCAGTTTGCACCAGCTTTTCATAAGCAGGGCAAAGGCCACTGTCATCAGTGCTGACATAAAAACTCAGTTTTTGCACAAAAGGTGGAATGCGGTTGGTTAAATCAAACACCCATAACTCATCGTCATTCCGTGCAACTGCCATTAAGTAGCCTGGGTGGCCTTTAATGGGGCTGGGTAAAAACTCTATCCCGTTAATAGGGTGGTCTTTATCGTTTAGTTCAGGGAAAGTCAGGTTCGCATCTATCACTTTGACAAAGTTATCGCGCAGCCAGAAATCCTGAGTTAAACGGGTTTTAAACAACTGCGGTTTATTGGCAATGTCCTGTTCCAGCGCCAGATATAAATTCTGATGATCATCGACGGCTAAACCTTCAATACCATCGTTTGGAAAATTACCTACTTTGGCTTCCATAGGAAATTGGACAGGCCGCACAGCTACTATTTCAGCACGGGTTAAAGCACTGTCGACCTGAATTTTCAGCAACAGGCTGGGGTAGCTGGTGGAGTTGGTCTGACTGAATCTTTTTTTACACTCAGGGCTTAATTCATAAGCAGATGCATCTTCAGTCACAGTAATTAAAGTGGTGTCGTCGATGCGATCCCAGGTCAGAGCCTCAAAGTCTGGTTTATCACTCAGATACCCATAAAAGCAGCTGCTTTTCAGGCTTTCGGCCACGGTAATTTGAATTGGTTGAGTAATAGACTCTGCAGTGGCCGGGTCTATTCTGAATAACTTCATTCTGGTACTTTCATGAGCACTTTGATCGCCAATAACCACTAACTCACCTTTACGGAAGGTGACGCCAGATGTTTGTGGGTCCAGTAAAGTTTGACGTTCTAAATCGGTCAGCCATTGACCTTTCAGTGCCGTTTCTGCATTCAGATCCCCACTTAAGCTGGCAACAGCCAACAAGGTGAACAAGGATTTGGATAAATTGATCACAGTCTTAGATCCATAATTCAGGGCATATTCAGATGGCGCCTAACATACGATCTACCGGAGTATTTCGCCAGCGAAACCCGATAAAAACGCTTTATTCGCCGAAAAAAAACACAATCAATTGAAGATTGGCAGAGGATGAAAAGAAAAGCCACAGAATGGCAGTACCAATCTGTGGCTTTTTGATGTGTATCAAGCATTAACCTGAATAATTAACTCAGGTGAGAGCTTTTATCAGTACGCTTGTTCGTGAACGTCACGCACAGCACGACCTGACGGGTCTGTCATTTGCGCCATTTTTGCATCCCAGGCCAAAGCTTCAGGGGTAGAACAGGCCACGGACTTACCACCAGGTACACAGGAAATTGCGCCTGTGTGTGGGAAATGCTCTTCAAAGATCACTCTATAGAAATAGGCTTCTTTGCTGTCTGGCGTATTCACCGGGAAGCGGAAAGCTGCAGTTGCCATTTGCTGATCCGTCACTTCTTTTTCCGCATGAGCTTTTAAGCTATCAATCCAGCTGTAGCCCACGCCGTCGGAGAACTGCTCTTTCTGGCGCCATAAAATCTCGTGCGGTAATAAACCATCAAAGGCCTGACGCAAAATGTGTTTTTCCATTTTGCCTTTGCCACACATTTTGGCTTCTGGATTTAAGCGCATGGCGACGTCCATAAACTGCTTGTCGAGGAAAGGTACACGCGCTTCAATACCCCAGGCCGACATGGCTTTGTTAGCACGGTTGCAGTCGAACATATGCAACCTGTCCAGCTTACGTAAGGTTTCTTCGTGGAACTCTTTGGCGTTAGGCGCTTTGTGGAAATACAAATAACCACCAAAAATTTCATCAGAACCTTCACCAGACAGCACCATTTTAATACCCATGGCTTTGATTTTACGGGCCATTAAGTACATTGGTGTTGAAGCACGAATAGTAGTGACGTCATAAGTTTCGAGGAAATAAATCACGTCACGCAGTGAATCTAAACCTTCCTGCACGGTAAACAGCACTTCATGATGTACTGTGCCAATGCTGTCAGCCACTTTACGCGCAGCCACTAAGTCGGGTGAGCCTTGTAAACCCACAGCAAAAGAGTGCAGGCGAGGCCACCAGGCTTCGGATTGTCCGTCATCTTCCACGCGATTACGGGCAAATTGCTGGGTAATAGCAGAGATCAGAGACGAGTCCAAACCACCGGATAACAACACGCCATAAGGCACGTCAGACATTAAATGGCTTTTTACGCTTTGTTCTAACGCAGCGCGCAATTCGCCCAAATCAGCCGGATTGTCTTTGACTGCATCAAAACTCTGCCAGTCGCGCTGGTAGTACTGCACCAGTTTGCCTACTTTACTATCAAAGTAATGGCCCGGCGGGAATTCCTGCATTTGCTTACATACAGGCACTAAAGCTTTTAATTCAGATGCTACATACAGCTGACCATGTTCGTCGTAACCGTAATACAGCGGAATAATACCGATATGGTCACGGGCAATCAGATAACGGTTTTGCTCCGCGTCATAAAGAATAAAAGCAAACATACCTTGCAGCTGATCGATAAACTCAACGCCGTGTTGTAAATACAAAGGCAAAATCACTTCACAGTCCGATTTAGTCTGGAACTGATAGTCGACTGTTAAGTTTTTCTCTAAATTTTTGTGATTATAAATCTCACCATTCACTGCCAGAATGTGATTTCGATTTGGATTAATCAGGGGCTGGGCGCCATTTTCAGTATCTACGATAGCCAGACGTTCATGCACTAAAATGGCATGGTCGTTGTTCCATACGCCTGACCAGTCTGGTCCACGGTGGCGTAATAATTTAGATAACTGTAGCGCCTGCTGGCGCAAGGCTTTAACATCAGTCTTGATGTCAAGCACCCCAAATATCGAACACATGATGAGTAACCTCTAAAATTAATTAATTCAGATCATTGCCCTAAGTAATACATACGACGGGCAAAAACATTTTGGCAGTATGTACGTCTAAACGTACCCCTTGAATTTGCCAGCTTACAGGAAAATTGCAAGAGGTTTTTTGTGCTTTTCACAGGTAATGCAGGTGGTAAGTTTTCACAGCAACAACGAGCTTTTTCTTATTCATGCAAAAAAACAGCATAACGTCCAGATTCACAGCACCGACAGAATGGCAACCAGAGCTGTTTTTGCAGCCGGGCATATTCAGTGCTTTGGCTGCACAATTCCCGTTGGCACAACAACCCCATTTCCCTTCACCAGAGCTACTCACGGCCTGGTTACATCAGCACACTGATTTGCAGCACTGGTGTTTTGTCGACAGTGCTGTACTGGATGCAGATGGCCGTTATTACGAGGACTTTATTTCCCAAACCCAGCAAATTCCTATGCGAGCCAATAACTGGCATGACTTATTTGGCGCTTTGATCTGGTGTTTGTTTCCTAAAAGCAAGCAGTTGATGAATCAGCTGCATATGGAACAAATTCAGCAGTTTGGTAGCAAAGAGCGCAGCAAGGTGCGGCATAAACTCACCTTGCTGGATGAATGTGGTGTGATTATTTGTATCAAAGCTTCGCAGCGGTTTTTGCTGGATTTATTACGTAATCATCAATGGACTGAAGCTTTTTATCAGCATAAAAACCTCTGGGCAGAGCTGAACCCTATTATTTTTGGTCATGCCAACTATGAAATGGCGACTAAGCCTTTTATTGGTTTAACCGCAAAATTATGGTGTATTGAATGGCCCGAACAGGGCTTGACCGAAACAGACACAGAAGGTTACGATTTTGTTGATAACTTATTAGCGGCTCAGCTTGTGAATGCCGACTTGCTGTTTGATAATCAGCAGCTTAGTCCATTGCCATTATTGGGAGTGCCGGGCTGGCATCAACAGGTTCAGGATCTGGCTTTTTATGCAGATACCAGTTATTTCAGACCGAAACGGCGCACCACTTAACACAGAACAACAAAGGGAACTCTCGATGATTAAAATCGACGCGCTGGCTAAATCTTTTGCCATCAGTCGCGGCCAGAAACTGTCAGACAGTGAAAAACAGGATGTGCGCTACAGCAAAGAAGCTTTTCATTCGGTACGCAACGTCAGCTTTGATTGTGGCTCCGGCGAAGTCTTAGGTTTATTAGGCCCCAATGGCGCTGGTAAAACCACCACCTTACGTATTTTATCTACCGCCCTGCAGCCAGATTCAGGCTCTGTGCTGATTGAAGGTGTGGATGTATTAAAACACCCTGTGCAGGCGCGGAAAAAAATTGGCTTTTTGTCCAGCAGCACAGGTTTGTATGGCCGCTTAACGGCTTATGAAAACATCGCCTATTTTGCCCGTTTGCATGGCATGAGCGAAGCTGCATTAAAACAGCGCATCGACGAGCTGTTCACGCTGCTGAATATGCACGACTTTGCCAATCGTAAAGCCGATGCCATGTCGACCGGTATGAAACAAAAAACCGCTATAGCCCGGGCAGTGGTGCATTCGCCCAAAGTAGTGATTCTGGATGAACCTACTACCGGTCTGGACATTATGACCACTCAGACGGTGCTGGATTTTATCCGCTCGTTAAAACAGCAGGGTACTCCGGTGATTTTCTCGACCCACCATTTGGATGAAGTCGCCTCTTTATGTGATCGCGTTGTGGTGATCGATAAAGGCATCAGCGCTTTTTCCGACAGCTTTGACGCCTTTAAGGCATTAAGCGCGGATGGGGATTTACGTCAGTCTTTTATGACGGTGATTAATGCGACAGCAAGTAACAGGGAGCAAAACTAAATGTGGCAAGTGTATTTTAAAGAACTGACTGAGTTGGTTCGTGATAAAAAAACCATGTTTTTCATCATTTTGCTGCCGATCCTCGTCTTCCCTGTGCTGTTCGGCATTATGGGGCTGGTAGTGGCGAATGTGGCCAAACAAGCCGAAGCTGAAGAACACAGGTATGTAATTATCAATGCAGATAAAGCGCCTGAACTAACAGAAGCTTTGTTTTATCACAAAAATTTTAAAAAGGTGGAGTCTGATCTGACTGATGCTGAAGCGCTGAAACAAGCCATACGCGACAACCAATTTGATCTGGCTATTATCATCGCCGACGACTTTAGTGCCGACGCCGCCAACCTGACGCAAAGCAAATGGACTGTGATTTACAACATGTCATCTCAGCTTGATATGATTGATAAATATTTCAATGAGTTACTGCGCGATTACAGTAAGAAGCTGCAGCTGGCCAAACTGGATTCTTTAGGGGTGACAGCGGAAAAAGTAGATGCGTTATTACAGCCGGTGAAGCTGGACAAAGTAAATACAGCTGAAAGTCGTGAAGATTTAGGCGAAAAAATAGGCGGCTTAATTGCTTATATCCTGATCCCTTTATGTTTAGCGGGCTGTTCATACCCTGCTATTGATATTGGTGCGGGTGAAAAAGAACGTGGCACTTTAGAAACCTTATTGATATGCCCGATCAGCAGAACCTCTATTGTGTTAGGTAAGTTTCTGACTGTACTGACCACAGGCCTTGCTACAGCACTCATTACAGTGACCAGCTTTGGTGGCTGGGGTTATGTCATTGGCTCTTTAATGGGCGTGGATATAGTGGCTAAAACTATGTCGACTTTAGGTGTGGCGGATTTGCTGCTGATACTGATGATGCTTATCCCGTTGTCGGCTATTTTTGCTTCCTTGCTGCTGTCGTTATCTATTTATGCCCGCAGCTTTAAAGAAGCACAAAACTACATTGGCCCTTTAAGCATGATTGTATTTATGCCGTTAATAGTTGCTTTAATGCCTGGTGTTGAACTGACCTGGAGCATGGCGATGTTGCCTGTGGCCAACGTAGCGCTGGCGATTAAAGAACTGATCAAAGGCACTATAGATGTGGGCATGCTACTGGCTATTTTTGGTTCTACTGTGGTTATAGCTGCAGCGCTGCTGGCGTTTTGTGTCAGTTGGTTCCAGAAAGAAAAAGTACTGTTCAGATAAAATGGCAGGGCATGTTCGCGGCCTGATCAATGAAACTGCGGTACAGATCGACGTGCAGGGGCAAGCCCAGCCCCTACACACCCGCTTATTAAATGTAGGGGCGTCGTTTATCGGCGCCCGTCTTGTTTCTAATCCTGTTTAGTGTGTTTTTCCAAATGAAACTATTTGATGCATTAGTGAATCCCTACAACGGCTGCTACATAGGGCCGGAGCAACTGCCAGATACTGTAGCCGAATTTGCCGGTCGTTTAGCGGCATCGCTCGATGCATGGCATCACCACTATGCGCTGATCTGGCTGGAGTTACCGGCTTGCCGTGCCGAATTGATTTCTGTAGCACTGGAGCTAGGTTTTGCTTTTCATCACTGCACACCAGAAAAATTAATGTTAAGTAAAAAACTACAGGCCGACAGTTACTTACCTTTAGCCGCGACTCACAGCATAGGAGTGGGCGCTGTGGTGTTATCCGCTTCAGGCAAAGTATTGCTGGTGCAGGAAAAACCTTTGGAGGGCCGAAGCCCGTCTTATTTCAAGTTACCAGGCGGTATGGTGGATGCCAAAGAACATTTGGTTGATGCGGTCATTCGCGAAGTGCTGGAAGAAACAGGTGTTGCAGCAAGTTTTGATAGCTTTTTAGGGGTACGCCATCATCATCAGGGCCAGTTTGGTGCTTCTAATTTGTATATGGTGTGCCGCTTAACCGCAGAAGAAACACAACCCATACCAGACCCCCGCGAAATTCTGCAGGCCCGCTGGTTCGACTGCGCAGATTATCTGGCCGACCCAAACGCCAGCCATTACAACAAGTTGCTGGTACAAACTGCGATATCGGGAGCGCGCTTATTCAGCCACAAAGTACCGGGCTACATGACAAGTCCGGATGACTATGAAATTTTTATGGGGTAGGTGTAAGTTGAAAGCCGTTTGGTTCAAAGGGCATATTAAACAATAGTTGAGCTATAGTGATCTAAGCATTAGGCTATCAGAGTAAAGACAGTGGAGCAGGAAGATGTTAAGTATCCAAATCGACAATCCAGAACTGGAAGCCGAATTAAAGCAGGCATATGGCAGTAACCCGCAGTCTGTAGTCAAAGCTTTTGCAGAGTTTGTGCAGGCCAGAAGGTTAGCCGATGATATTCAAACTTCAGTGACAGAGTTGGAACAGGGCCAGGCACTCAAATCTTCTGATGTGTTTAAATCCATTCGTGCAAGGTATGAGTAAACTACAACTCGTTTTTTCACCGCGCGCAAAAGAGCGTTTGTCACAAATTGCTGAATATCTCTCAGGGCAGGGATTGCCAGATTCCTTCGTAGTTGAGTACCTGAATCAGTTTGAACTGTGGTTGAATAAAGTACTGCTTGAATTTCCTGAATCAGGGATTGAGCTTACAGAGTATGGCTATGGAATACGAAAGGTTTGTTACAAGAAATACAGCTTTGTTTATCGTGTCACTGGGTCTCAAATAGAAATTCTCACCGTTTTTCGTGAGAATTTGCCATAAGCCAGATTTTAATTAAGCCTCCAAACAACAGGTTAAAGCTTAGAGCTTTTCAAGCGCAGAATAGATTTCCTTATAGCGGGTTTAGTTCTCTAAACCCGTCGAATTCGACGGCTTTAAACTCAAATTCAAACAAAGCCATTGTCGATGGTGTTCCTGTTCAGTTATGGTAGTGCTAAAGCAAAATTCAGGGACAGAAAGTGCTTAGCATTAATCAGGACAAAAGATTGTGGTTTATTGAGCTGATTGCCTGGTGGGAAGGCCGCATCAGCGCCAGTCACTTAATTCGCCAGTTTGGTATCAGCCGCACTCAGGCGCAAAAAGATATCCTTTATTACCAACAGCTGTTACCCGGCAATCTGCTTTATCACGCCAGTTATAAAGGTTTTCTGCCACAAGCCGCTTTTCAGCAAGCTTATATTTCTGGTGACGTAGTGGAATACCTGAATTGGATCAGTCACCAGGACGCCATTACAGACGTAAGCACCGCTTTGCCATACACCACTTTGGCGTTACCCAAACGCCAGGTCAGCGCCGAAATTATCCGGGTATTGGTGACTGCTATCCGGCAAAAGCGCCGGGTAGAGGTGGATTACGTGTCGGTCAGCAACCCCGACCGCCAAGGCCGCATTATAGTGCCCCATCATTTTGTCAGTGCTGGCTTGAGGTGGCATTTACGGGCTTATTGTGAGAAATCAAAAGGCTTTCGCGACTTTGTATTAAGCCGCTTTCGTGGCGTGCCTGAGTTAATGGATAAAACCAAAATCAGTGCAGAGCAAGACCCCGGCTGGACCACTGAACTTTATTTAGAATTCCAACCCGACCCCCGCTTAAAACCAGCCCAACAAGAAGTACTGCACCACGACTACCAAATGCAAAACGGCAAACTCCTGATCCACAGCCGCGCCTGTTTAGCCCAATACGTGCTGCAGGAAATGCAGGTCAATATCCGCGACATCGACATCAGCCCCGAAGCCCAGCAACTGGTTTTAGTGAACCTAAACGACATAAAACCATGGTTATTTGAAGAAAAATCATAAGCTTACCAACAACCTGCACACTTAGTTTACAGGTGTTTTTGTACAGTGTTGTCAATTCAGGGATAGAGGGTAGAGTGGTTATATTGAAAAGGAGTACAGTAAATGAACTATATCGCTCATCCAGCAAAAGATGGCGTTAACCATCAAAGCGTCAAAACACATTTGGTAGAAGTTGGTGCTTTGGCTGCAGGCTATGCAAGCAAAATAGGTCAGAGTGAGGTTGGTTCTCTGCTTGGTTTACTGCATGACTTTGGCAAGTTTAGCCAAGCCTTTCAAGACTATATGCAGCTCATTATTCAGCAGGCTGTATCAAGTTTTGATCCTGACATTGATGATGTTGACGTAAAAAGTTTGAAAGGAAAAATCGACCATTCATCTGCAGGTGCACAGTGGGTTTTCCAGTATCTGCTGCCTGTTGCACTGCGTTGCTTTCCTGAAAATGGTTCGTCAGATCAAAAACTGGCAATTGCAGCAGTACAAATTTTAGCTTTGTGTATAGCCTCTCATCACAGCGGTTTAATTGACTGTTTGCCCTCAGAAAATGGTTCAGGCTTTTTAAACCGTATACGTAAGGCAGACGATCTTACGCATCTGCAAGAATGTATGAAGTCGGCAGATACGGAAATTCTGGCCAAAGCTGCATCCTTGGGAGCTGCTGATTTTATTAAGAGTGTCGTCGACAAATTAAAGCGACATTCATCAGAGGCCTCTGGTTACAGTGACGTTGTTCGGGCGTTCAATCTTGGTTTTTACACAAAATTCCTGTTTAGCTGCCTTATAGATGCTGACAGGGTTAATAGCGCTGACTTTGAGAATCCAGAATATAGTCAACACAGGCATCTGAAGCCTGACTGGGAAGATGCATGTCAGAGAGTTGAAACTTTTGTAACAACACTTGAATGCAGAAATGCAGTGGACTCTATACGAAAACAAATTTCAGATAATTGTTTAAGGCGATCTGTTGACACACAAGGGATTTATAGCCTCACAGTGCCAACAGGAGGTGGAAAAACTTATTCCAGTTTGCGTTATGCGCTGCATCATGCAAGACAGCATAAACTTGACCGCGTGTTTTACATCATTCCATACACTTCTATTATTGAACAAAATGCTCAGGCGATAAGAACAGTGCTTCATCGCGACAACGATGGTCGCCCTTGGGTATTGGAACATCATTCTAATCTGGAGCCTGAACAACAAACTTGGCATAGCAAGTTAGTCAGCGAAAACTGGGATGCCCCCATAGTGCTGACTACTATGGTGCAATTTCTTGAAACATTGTTGAGCGGTGGTACTCGTGGTGTTAGACGCTTACATCAGTTGGCCAACAGCGTCATAGTGTTTGATGAAATTCAAACTCTACCTGTGAACTGCATTCACCTTTTTAATAATTCGTTGAACTACTTGGCGGCGCATTGCAAGACGACAGCTGTTCTTTGTACTGCTACTCAGCCTTTGCTGCATAAAGTCAAAAATGAGGAAAAAGGGCGGCTTAATTTAATCGATGAAAATGAATTGATGCCCAATGTTGATGGGTTGTTCGATGAGCTAAAAAGAGTAGAGATTCTCGATAAAACCAGGCCGTCAGGTTGGTCGTTAGACGAAATTACTGAGCTGGCACTTGATGAAGTGAAGGTTAAGCAAAGCTGTCTGATTATTGTAAATACCAAAAACTGGGCTCAGGCGCTTTTTATGTCTCTGCAGCAAAGTGGCGCTGTAGATGAAGAAGCGCTCATTCACTTAAGCACAGCACAATGCCCGGCTCATCGTAAAGTATTGTTAGCAAAAGTACGCCAGCGTCTGGACGACAAATTGCCGGTACTTTGCATCAGCACTCAGCTTATTGAAGCAGGTGTGGACGTGGACTTTGCCGCTGTGATCCGTTTTCTGGCTGGTTTAGATTCTTTGGCTCAAGCCGCTGGCCGTTGCAATCGTAATGGTAAGCACCCGACATCAACGGTTTATGTGATCAATCCTGATAAAGAGACTATTGATTTACTGCCGGATATAAAAATAGGCCAAGAAGCCACAAAACGGATTTTTAATGAATTCGAAGGTCAGGATTTCCTGAAACCAGAAGTGATGCAACAGTATTTTCAGTACTACTTTTTTGACCGCAGTCGCGAGATGAACTACCCCTTAAAAGCTACTGCAGCAGAAGGCTCCAACGATTTACTAAATCTGTTGAGCATTAATGCCAGAAATCCAAACGCAAATCCGATGCTCACATTACATCATGCTTTTATGACAGCCGGAAAAGCCTTTAAAGCAATAGACGCGCCGACACAATCACTTATTGTGCCTTATGGTGAAGGTCGAGCATTTTTAGCAGAACTTTGTGCGGCAAATAAAAAATTCGATGCTGCTACTTATTATCAATTGATCCGAAGGCTACAAAAATACAGCGTCAATCTATTTCCCAATATATGGGAGCAGCTTCAGCAGCGAAATGCAATTTATGAGGTTGCTGAAGGTGAAGGCATTTTCTATCTTGATGAGCGATTTTATAGTCAGGATTTTGGTGTATGCACGAGTTCTTGTGCTGAACAACACAACTTAGTTTTCTAACTGAAAAGGACAGAATATGGAGACAAAACCAATGAAGAACAGCATTAGTTTTCGTCTGTGGGGTCGTTATGCGCTATTTACCGATCCGATCACAAAGGTCGGTGGGGAAAAGTGCTCATATCACTTGCCCACGTATGAGGCGCTAAAGGGGGTTTTGAAATCGATCTACTGGAAACCGACAATCACTTGGTATGTCGACCGGGTCAGAGTGATAAACCCTTTACGAACACAGACGAAGGGGACCAAACCATTGAACTGGGGAGGTGGTAATAGTCTGGCTATTTATACCTTCTTGCACGATGTTGAATATCAGGTTGAAGCGCATTTTGAGTGGAATACTTGTCGGCCCGAATTGGTGAAAGATCGTGTTGATGGTAAGCACTTTAGTATTGCGACCCGAATGCTTGAAAAAGGCGGCAGGCAAGACATTTTTTTAGGTACGCGTGATTGTCAGGGCTATGTAGAGCCTTGTGAGTTTGGATCCGGTGCTGGTGCTTATGACGGAATTGATGAACTTGGTTTTGGCTTGATGTTCCATGGTTTTGACTATCCGGATGAAACAGGTGTTGATGAACTACATAGCCGATTTTGGCATGCAAAGATGCAGCATGGTGTTGTCACATTTCCAAGGCCTGAAGAGTGTCAAGTAAAGCGTTTTATTCGTGACATGCAACCAAAAGAATTTAATCTGGATTTAAACCTGCAGTCCGCCGAAATCTTGGAGGCAGCGTTATGAGTTGGCTGGCACGTTTATATGAAACCTATGAGCAAGCTCAGGATTTATCTAATTCACTACCACAAGATGAACAGTTAATGCCTGTTAGTCATACTCCACAAAACGCACATATTAATATTGTAATTGATGGAAACGGTAACTTTATAAGAGCAAACGTTTTAGAGAAAACGCAGATAGTTTTACCAGCTACAGAGCAATCAGCTGGAAGAGCTAGTGGCCTTGCCTCTCATGCCTTAGCGGATAAAGTTCAGTATGTAGCTGGAGATTATGAGCTTTTTGGTGGCTTAAAAAAAGCTGGGTTTGAACTCTATTTAACACAATTGAGTGAATGGTGTGCCTCAGATTTTAGCTTACCAGTTTTAACAGCTATTCACTCTTATGTAACTAAAAGGAGCGTGGTAGCTGACTTAATTGAACAAGGTGTACTGCATGCAGCAGATGGAATTCTGCTAACCAAATGGCAAGGTGATAATGAGCCTCCACTCTTGTTCAAAGTCCTGCCAAAAGAAGCTGGTTCATTGGATCAAGGTTCTGCATTGGTATGCTGGACCGTCGAAATGCCCGGCATTGCACAGTCTAAAACCTGGCTTGATCCAGCCATTCAACAAAGTTGGATTAACTTTGATAGCTTAAATGGTGGCAAGCTGGGTTTGTGTTTGATAAAGGGCGAACAAAGTGTTTTAGCTTCAAATCACCCTGCAAAAATACGCCACAGCGGTGATAAAGCAAAATTAATTTCCGCAAATGACAGCAGTGGCTTTACCTTTAGAGGCAAATTTACTGATAGCGGGCAAGCTGCTGCAGTTAGTTTTGACGTTACCCAAAAAGCACATAACGCCTTGCGCTGGCTACTTGGGCGCCAGAGTTTTCGCAATGGCGATCAAACCTATGTCAGTTGGGCTGTATCGGGCAAACAGATCCCAAATCCATTCTCTGATCCGTGGGATCTGCTAAATGCAGAAGCCATACCCGAAAAGGATCACTCGCTGGATATAGGCCAAAGCTATGCGCTAAACCTGAAAAGTCACCTAAAAGGCACAGGTAAAGGAGAGTTGGATCGTAACGAGAGCATTTGTATTCTGGGGCTGGATTCCGCCACGCCAGGCCGTATGGGGATTATTTACTACCGTGAAACCATAGCTGAAGAGTTTTTAGCCTCGTTAGAAAAGTGGTATCAGGATTTTGCCTGGCCGCAGCGGCATAAAGTAACGCTGAACAGTAATGGCAAAACTAAACCTGTCGAGAAAACAGTTTGGTCGGTTTGTGCTCCTGCACCTTATAAAATTTGGGATGCAGTTTACGGCGACGTTTTAAAAAGTACTGATTCACTGAAGAAAAACCTGACCGAACGTCTGTTGCCTTGCATTGTTGAAGGCAGGCCTTTACCTATAGACATTGTTAACTACGCCATTAAACGGGCAACGAATCGTTTAGCTTACAAAACAGATGAAACATGGCGCTGGGAGCAAAACCTCGGTATTGCTTGCGCCCTCTATAAAGGCTTTTGCAAACGCACATCTCATATTAAATACCAAAAGGACTATGCCATGGCATTAGATGAAACCAGTACCTCACGGGACTATTTATATGGCCGCTTATTGGCGGTAGCTGAAAATATTGAATCCTACGCGCTTTACAAAGCGGGTGAAAAGCGTAACACCACGGCTGACCGTTTAATGCAACGCTTTGCCGACAGGCCGTTTTCCACCTGGCGTAATTTGGAGCTGGCACTAAATCCCTATATGCATCGTTTGCAAAATGTTAGCCCCGGCTTTTTAAAGTTACGAAAAGACTTGCTGGATAGCATTCAGTCGGCTTTCGATACTACAGAATTTAGATCAGACAAAGCGCTAAGTGGTGAGTTTTTACTGGGGTTTCACTGCCAGCGTTTAGCACTAAACAGTAAAAAAGACGCGGTAGAAACCGCAGATGCAGCAGAATAAGGAAAACAGCATGAGCTTACAAAATAAAATCGATTTCGCCATTATTTTCTCAGTAAAAAACGCTAACCCAAATGGCGATCCGTTAAATGGTAACCGCCCACGGACAGACTATGACGGCTATGGCGAAATTACCGACGTATGTTTAAAGCGTAAAACGCGGGATCGCTTACAAGATGCTGGCCAGGCAATTTTTGTGCAATCGGACGAAAAGAAAACCGATGGCTACCCAAGCTTGCGCGCCAGAGCTGAAGGCGTTTTAGGTAAAGATGCACTGAACGCAAAGAAGACAAAACCCGAAGACGCTGCAAAGCTGGCATGTGAAACCTGGTTTGACGTCCGTGCCTTTGGCCAGTTATTTGCGTTTAAAAGCGAAGAGAAAGATGGTGTATCCATCCCTATCCGTGGACCGGTTAGCATTCAATCCGCCTTTAGCCGGGAGCCAGTAAGCATTACCAGTACTCAAATTACAAAAAGTGTAAGCGGTGATGGCGATGGCAGTAAAAAAGGTTCGGACACTATGGGGATGAAGCATCGTGTTGATCAGGCGGTGTATGTTGCATATGGTGCTATGTCACCACAACTGGCAGAAAAAACCGGCTTTAGTGATGCAGACGCGGATATTCTTAAATCTATTTTGCCAAAATTGTTTGAAGGCGATGCTTCTTCCGCCAGACCAGAAGGTT
Organism: Rheinheimera soli; assembly: GCF_021290985.1. Classification (GTDB taxonomy): domain Bacteria; phylum Pseudomonadota; class Gammaproteobacteria; order Enterobacterales; family Alteromonadaceae; genus Pararheinheimera; species Pararheinheimera soli. The sequence goes on along the minus strand of NZ_JAJOYU010000023.1, from coordinate 46,255 downwards.
CTATGGCTGTTGAAAAGGTGATCTGGTGGAAGCATAACAGTAAAGCAGGTCAATACTCGTCGGCCAAAGTACACAGGTCATTGGATGTAAATCCAGATGGCAGCTATCAGTTATCAATTTTGGATAACCTAAAAGCTGAGGAAATAGACGGTTTCTAATAATGGGCAATATCAGAGCCTGCAGCAATCAGGCTCTGGAAAAGCTATAGTAACAGCACAAAAGTACCAGTTCGGAGATGTGTATATGAACCTTCAAGAGCTAAGTGCCAGCGAAAAGATTCTGTTGGCGGAACAGTTATGGGACAGTGTTCGTGCCGAAGCGGATGCCAGTGAACTTAACGCTTCGCAGCGTAAGGTATTGGCCGAACGTTTGGCTGAGTATGAGCTTGAACCTGAGCAGGGTGAAAGCTGGGACAGTGTTAAAGCTCAAATTATTACGCTATGACCGCCAAATTGTTGATCCGTGCAGCGGCCAAACAGGATTTACAGGACGCTTTTCACTATTACCAATCCTGTTTGCCTAACCTTGGGCATGAGTTTCTGCTTTGTGTCGATGCGCAGCTGCATGCCATTCAACGTATGCCAAAGCGCTATCGCCTGGTTTATAAAGTTATTCGCCGGGCGGTGATCCGACGTTTTCCGTATTGTATTTACTTCATCGAAACAGAACAGGTGATTAGTATTATTGCAGTACTCCATGCCAGGCGTGCGCCCGGAATCTGGCAGCTCAGGCAATAGTATGAATGATGTTCGATTAATCCCACTTGCTGCGCTTCAGCACTATGCTTTTTGCCCACGCCAATGTGCGTTAATTCATAACGAGCAGGTGTGGGCAGATAATTATTTAACGGCACAAGGCAACTTGCTGCATGAGCGCGTAGATAGTGGCGAACCGGAAACCCGAAAGGGGATACGGTTTGAGCGTGGGGTGCAGGTTGCTGCACCGAATATTGGCATCACTGGCAAACTGGATTTGGTTGAAAAAGATATATCTTCGGGTGAGCTTTTTCCCGTGGAATACAAGCGTGGCAAACCCAAAGTCAGTGACTGGGATGAAATTCAGCTTTGTGCCCAGGCCTTATGTCTGGAAGAAATGACCGGGCAGACTGTGGCTGAAGGAGCGCTTTGGTACAACCAAACTCGCCACCGTCAAGCGGTAAGTTTTACGCCAGAATTACGCCATCGCACTTTACAGGTCATTGCCGATGTAGCTGCCATGCTGGCGTCGGGTGTTACTCCAAAAGCCGTGTATGACAAGCATTGCCATGCCTGCAGTTTGTTTGATTTGTGCAATCCGAAGTTATTACAGCATGATAAAAGCACGCAGTATGTGAACCGCCTTTTTTCAACGGAAGATTTCGATGAAGAAACTACAGAATAGTTTGTACATCAATACGCAAGGTGCGTACCTGCATAAAGAGCGAGAAACTTTAGTTATTGATATTAATAAAGAAAAAGTAGCTCAACTCCCTATTCATGGTATTGGGGCCATCTTTTGTTTTGGTAATGTCATGGTGTCACCTCAGGTAATGGGTTTTTGCGGTGAAAACTCTGTCAATCTGGCGTTTTTTACCGAATACGGCAGGTTTTTAGCAAGAATACAGGGAAAACAAACGGGTAATGTGTTGTTGCGCCGTGCTCAATATCGTAAAGCAGATGAAGACCCGGTTTCTGTTGCCAGAAATATTGTGGCGGCAAAAATTCAGATGCAAAAGCAGGTATTGCAACGCCATCAGCGCAACCACGGAAACTCGACTGAGTTTAGTCAGCAAATCACAGCTATTAATCATGTTTTGGATACCTTAAAACAATGCTCAGATTTGGACAAAATCCGGGGTTATGAAGGGGAGGCTGCGTCCAGATATTTTGCTGTATTTAATATGCTGTTGACCAATAAAGGCAAGGGGTTTGAGTTTTCGGGCCGGGTCCGGCGGCCACCAACAGATCCGGTCAATTGTTTGTTGTCCTTTATGTATTCTGTACTTGGTAACGATATCAGTGCCGCGTTGCAAGGTGTTGGCTTGGATCCGCAGGTTGGCTTTTTGCACCAGGAACGACCTGGGCGTGATAGTTTAGCTCTTGATCTGTTGGAAGAGTTCAGAGCCTTTATTGCCGACAGATTGGTGCTTACACTGTTGAATCGGCAACAGCTTAAAGCTTCAGATTTTATTACGGAAACTGGTGGCGCTGTAAAGCTAAAAGACGACGCCAGAAAACTGGTGTTGAAAGAATATCAAAGCCGGAAACAGCAAAAAATCAGACATCAGTTTTTAGACGAAGACGTTGAAATTGGTTTGTTACCTCATGTGCAGGCACTTTTACTGGCAAGGCATATTCGTGGTGATTTACAGCACTATCCACCTTTTATCAGTAAGTAAATTTGCGGGGGAATTTGTATGATGGTGCTAATTACCTATGACGTTTCTTTTGACAACGAAGGTGGGCAACGCAGACTTAGGCACATCGCAAAAATTTGCCAGAATTATGGCACCAGAGTGCAGTATTCTGTGTTTGAGTGCGATATAGACCCTGCTCAGTGGGTCGCGCTAAAGTCTAAGCTGCTATCAACCTATGATGATAGTGTCGACAGCTTGCGTTTTTACATTCTTGGTAAAAATTGGCGTAGTAAAGTGGAACATCATGGTGCCAAAGCAACGCTGGATTTATTTACCGATCCCCTCATTATTTAGCTCATCGCTAACCTGTAGTGCTCTTTAAAAAGCCGGAACATTAGCGGCATTCTTAGTTACTGATTTCAGTAGTAATTAAGATGCCGTCTTGGTCTTGTTCATTTATTTCTTTCATATTGATCTGACGTTAGCGCAAATTGCACATAACGGTTAGACTATGCGTGCCTTTGCAAAAAGGCAGTCGCGTCCCGCACGGGGCGCGTGGATTGAAACAGCCATTACTGGCGCGGTCGGTAAAGATTTGGAGTGTCGCGTCCCGCACGGGGCGCGTGGATTGAAACGTAGTTAGTCCATGCGTCTTGCTTGGTGTCTCTGTCGCGTCCCGCACGGGGCGCGTGGATTGAAACGGCAAGTATGTCGTCGTCAAATTCATCAGACCAGGTCGCGTCCCGCACGGGGCGCGTGGATTGAAACAGCTCAGTACAGCTTACTATTGATGGGGCGGTTTGTCGCGTCCCGCACGGGGCGCGTGGATTGAAACTGGCAATTCACCGGTTAACTGTTCAGCTGCTTTTGTCGCGTCCCGCACGGGGCGCGTGGATTGAAACTCATCAGCAGATGATTATGATGTAGCGATTCAATGCGTCGCGTCCCGCACGGGGCGCGTGGATTGAAACTATGTGGGGGGCGTCGCTCAGCAGTATGTGTCTTTGTCGCGTCCCGCACGGGGCGCGTGGATTGAAACATGATGAAAAATCCAAAGGTGCGAATAGTTGGCGTCGCGTCCCGCACGGGGCGCGTGGATTGAAACATGCTTAACAACTGGCGTGAACGTTCCTCGCTGGGGTCGCGTCCCGCACGGGGCGCGTGGATTGAAACTGCACTGTTGCGTTGATTGAGTGAGCGGACTGAACGTCGCGTCCCGCACGGGGCGCGTGGATTGAAACCACCCATTTGATCGCAAGACATCCTCAATCTCGTTGTCGCGTCCCGCACGGGGCGCGTGGATTGAAACAGGTCGTCGTTACGCTGATGTGCAATAAAAAAGCCGTCGCGTCCCGCACGGGGCGCGTGGATTGAAACTTCAAAAATTTCAGGAATACGGCGGTGCGTGCGAAGTCGCGTCCCGCACGGGGCGCGTGGATTGAAACAGCAACCATAAGCGCCAGCCATACTTTCGACTTTGGTCGCGTCCCGCACGGGGCGCGTGGATTGAAACCGCTCAAGTATCACAGACAGCTTCTGCTGAATCAGTCGCGTCCCGCACGGGGCGCGTGGATTGAAACCTGAATGGATTTTGCTTTGGCTTCAGCAGCAGCGTCGCGTCCCGCACGGGGCGCGTGGATTGAAACGCACGTTTGCCGCCTAAATGATCCGCTACAGACGGTCGCGTCCCGCACGGGGCGCGTGGATTGAAACGCTTGTAATGCCATGCTCTGCCTTGAGCTGTTTGTCGCGTCCCGCACGGGGCGCGTGGATTGAAACAGATTAGCTGGTTAGAATTGAATCAGTTTTAACAGTCGCGTCCCGCACGGGGCGCGTGGATTGAAACGCTTTAACAGCTCCATTTCTGGCTTTGCTACACTGGTCGCGTCCCGCACGGGGCGCGTGGATTGAAACAGCGGCAATGCTGATGAACCCTGATGCTATGGGTAGTCGCGTCCCGCACGGGGCGCGTGGATTGAAACAAGTGCGCAGTGTCTCGCATCTTCCAGCTTTACGTCGCGTCCCGCACGGGGCGCGTGGATTGAAACAGGTTAGCTGGTTAAAATTGAATCAGGTTTAACAGGTCGCGTCCCGCACGGGGCGCGTGGATTGAAACAGCATGCTTTCTGGCAGTGGCCAAGCTTTCAGTAAAGTCGCGTCCCGCACGGGGCGCGTGGATTGAAACATGTCGTTTCTTTCGTTCATAGTGATCACCTAATGTCGCGTCCCGCACGGGGCGCGTGGATTGAAACACCGGAAGGAATCGCGCCAACACGACACTGCAGGTCGCGTCCCGCACGGGGCGCGTGGATTGAAACTCTGACATAATCATTCACCTGAATCAAAGCCGGAAGTCGCGTCCCGCACGGGGCGCGTGGATTGAAACACCTCACCTGTTAAACCTGATTCAATTTTAACCAGGTCGCGTCCCGCACGGGGCGCGTGGATTGAAACGACTGCGTCGAGATAACCAAGATTGCATTTTTACGTCGCGTCCCGCACGGGGCGCGTGGATTGAAACGGCGGAGGCGGGTTTACCTTGTCATTTTGTTGGCCGTCGCGTCCCGCACGGGGCGCGTGGATTGAAACAAACAGACAGGAGATGATTATCATTTTTTGAAGAAGTCGCGTCCCGCACGAGGCGCGTGGATTGAAACGCGCATATCGGGCTGTAAATTACAGATTAACTTGCGTCGCGTCCCGCACGGGGCGCGTGGATTGAAACCAGTTGCTCGCTGGTTATCAGGTAGCCACTATGTTCGTCGCGTCCCGCACGGGGCGCGTGGATTGAAACGGCATCGCAAGCGTCATTGGAGTTGGTTGGCATTGTCGCGTCCCGCACGGGGCGCGTGGATTGAAACATCTTTAAAGGTGAAAAAGCGTACACGAGACAAATGTCGCGTCCCGCACGGGGCGCGTGGATTGAAACATATCTATATTCCAGCCCAAATCGCGGGCATGAGTCGCGTCCCGCACGGGGCGCGTGGATTGAAACGTCATAATGCCGATATTCAATATGGTCAGTAAAGGTCGCGTCCCGCACGGGGCGCGTGGATTGAAACAAATGCAACAAGTATCACAAAGACCTGTAGTACCGTCGCGTCCCGCACGGGGCGCGTGGATTGAAACGCTCCACTTTTGGCCTGTGGAGCCCCTGCAAGTAGTCGCGTCCCGCACGGGGCGCGTGGATTGAAACAGGATAGGCAAGGCCAAGCCCTATTAAATCAGCGTCGCGTCCCGCACGGGGCGCGTGGATTGAAACTCAGATATAGTTACTGCTTCAATCTCAAATTGTCGGTCGCGTCCCGCACGGGGCGCGTGGATTGAAACGGTGAAAAAATAGCGTGGTACGGCACACAGTTAGGTCGCGTCCCGCACGGGGCGCGTGGATTGAAACAGCAACTATGTGCTTGCAATACTCCTCGGACACAGTCGCGTCCCGCACGGGGCGCATGGATTGAAACGTCAGAAAGCATAAGGTCCGCACCAGGGCGCTGATGTCGCGTCCCGCACGGGGCGCGTGGATTGAAACTGAATGCCTTTAGCGATCCGCTGCATAGTAGCCTGTCGCGTCCCGCACGGGGCGCGTGGATTGAAACAGGAAGCCACCGATGACAAATTGCCACCAGAGAAGTCGCGTCCCGCACGGGGCGCGTGGATTGAAACTTGGTAAACTTATCCTGCTGCTCGGCCATGGCCGCGAGTCGCGTACCGTAAGGGACACGTGGATTGAAACTTTAAACGCAATGGCCTGAAGTACTGGCTGCTGTGTCGCGACCCGCACAGGACGCGTGGATTGAAACTGGGATCTCGTAAAAGCCGGTTGTGTAGTAGATACGTCTCGCCCCGCACGGGGCGTGTGGATTGAAACAATGTTAAGGAGGATGATCTATTAGGTATTATTGAGAAAACAAGTGGATCAGATTTCAATTGTTGGAGTGAATCAGTTTTGCATTGTTGCTTACAGCGGGCTATTTAGTTGTGAAACTTTTGATCATCGCCGGACGCCATGATACGGCGATGATCAGTGCCTGACGGCTTAAAACACAGCCTGGCCGTAGAAGGTGCCTGTAGCACAGAGACTGACATTTTCCCAAGTATTGTCTGAGTAGAGAACCCGTGTGACGCAGGCGGTCGCCTGAGAAAAGCCAAAATATTCAGGACCTCTGGGATAAGTCACGCTGCATTGGTTCTGGCTGCCACAATTCCAGTTACCTTCAGGTTCTGCCCCGTAACTCCATTGCACTTCAGCTACAGGTTTATCAGCGACCAGACGGAAGAATACGCCTGGTGGAGAATTGATCTGGCTGTCGCAAAAGCCTTCTGTATAGGTTTGTTGGGTTGGTGTACCACTAATCACACATTCAACGTGAGCAGCATAAAGGTTGTTGCTGATACTTAATGCCAGCAGCGCCAGCAATACGAAGATAGATTTCATCTCAATTTTCCTTATTTGAATTGAACTGTCCTGTTTGGACCTCAATAAGGTAACTTGATGTTTATTTTTTGTAAATAGTTAATGTTGTGGGAACAAGGTCGGGTTTGCTTTAGTCACTCCATAAAAAAATATGCTCAAGCCATGGATTCAACTTGCTACATCCGCTGCACTCATAAACACTGTAGTTACTGCTTTTAAAGGATAATCAGCCAGTTATGATCAGTTTGTTATATGCTCATCCTTATGCTCACCATGCCCGACTGGAACAAATGATGCTGAATGCTGTGCAACATTGGCCCGGTCTGGAGCTGCGCGAGTTGTATCAGTTGTATCCGGATTTTTACATTAACGTCGCCCTGGAAAGAAAAATGCTGCAAAGCAGTGCTGCTATTGTTTTGCATTACCCTATGCAGAGCGGCCTACCGCCCGCTTTGCTAGTGCAGTACCTGCATAAAGTGTTTCAGTATGGCTGGGCTTATGGCAAAAATGATGCCGGTGAAGCCGTGATGCCACTGCAGGGGAAAAGCTTTTGGCTGGTTACTCATGCCGTGGCCAGTCATCATGAACTGGACCCTTGTTATCAGCAAAGCATGTTTACCCCTTTGCGCCAGTTGGCCCTGTCTTGTGGCATGAGGTGGCAACAGCCGTTAATGTTGCCTGTATTAACAGATGCAACAGTTGCAACTCAAGCCGCTGAGTTATTTCGCCAGGGCCTGGAACAACTTAGGTTAGCTAACGACGACAGGGATCCTCATGCATCTTAATGTGCTTACTTATCTGATGATTTATCTGGCCGCTATGGTGCTGGTGGTGCCTTTAGCCAAACGTTTTGGTTTAGGTGTGGTTCTTGGCTATTTGTTGGCAGGCATAGCTCTGGGGCCATCGGGTTTGGCTGTCGCCAGTAATACCGATGATATTAAATTGCTGGCAGAGTTGGGCGTAGTGCTGATGTTATTTAGCATAGGGCTGGAATTGGATGCGAAAAAGCTCTGGGCTATGCGCCACAGAGTATTTTTATTCGGCACCTTGCAGTTTGTGGTCTGTGCTTTAGGTATTGCCATAGCAACCACCTTTTTAGGCTTGTCCTACGCGTTGTCGGTTTTTATCGGTTTAGCTCTGGCTTTATCTTCTACCGCAGTTGCAGTGCAATTGATGAAAGATCGTAATTTAATGGGCTCGCACACAGGGCAGTCGGTATTTGGTGCTTTGTTATTGCAGGATATGGTGGCTATTCCACTATTGATTGGAGTGAGTTTAATAGCGCCTTCAGAAGGCACCGCAGAATTTAAAGCCTTGCCTGCATTGGCTGCTGTAGTGGCTGTTATTTTAACCGGCCGTTATCTTATTGGTTACTTGCTGCACTGGGTGGCACATTATGGTTCCCGTGAGTTGTTTGTAGGCCTAGCTTTATTGCTGGTGATTGGTGTGATGGAGCTGATGACAGCTGTTGGTGTATCGGCCGGTTTAGGTGCTTTTATTGCTGGCGTGCTGTTGGCAAGCTCAGAGTTTCGTCATCAGTTAGAGGCCGACTTAGAACCATTTAAAGGCCTGTTTTTAGGATTATTTTTTATCACTATTGGCGTCAGCATCAATATGCAATTGTTAAGCTCACAATGGCAGCTGATCAGTCTGTTATTGCTGCTGTTTGTCGGTTTAAAGTTGTTGTTATTGTATGGTGTGGCTACTGTGTTAAAAATTGCCGGGCCTGAGCGTTTCAGTTACGCAGTATTGCTGGGGCAAGGCAGTGAATTCGCTTTTGTGTTGGCGGCTTTGGCTACAGCAGGAGCGCTGTTAACGGGCACTGAAGGTGCCACGCTGAATTTAGTGATTGCCTTGTCTATTGCGGTATCGCCTTTGCTGATGAAACTACAGGACGCCTGGGCTGCCCGTCAGCAAAACCAGGGACAGCAGCAGGACAGCAATGTGGAGAACAGCGAAAGCCCGGTAATTATTGCTGGTTTTGGCCGTTATGGTCAGATTTTAGGTCGTTTGTTGTTATCCAATGGCATAGTGCCTACAGTGCTGGATCACGACTCAGACACTATTCAAACCATGACCAAATTTGGTTTTAAGGTGTACTACGGCGACGCCAGCCGCATGGATGTGCTGGAAGCAGCTGGCGCTGCTGGTGCCAAAGTGTTAGTGATAGCAGTAGACGATGCGCAGGCTATCAATGCCATAGTCACTAATGCTAAGCAGCATTTCCCTCATTTAACTTTGATGGCCAGAGCCAAAGATGTGGCGCATATGTATCAGCAGCGCCAGATGGGAGTGCAGCATATTGAGCGTGAACTCTTTGAAGCCTCTTTGCGTCAGGGCAGAGAGGTGTTGTCTGTATTGGGTATGGGGCAGTATGAGGCCAAAGAATTAGCAGACAGGTTCAGAGCGGCCAACTATCAACTGCTTGATAAAATGCAGTTGGTTCGTGAACAGCAGGATGAAAAGAACTACATTCAACTGCTCAGACAAAGCAGGGAAGAGCTGCAACGTCAGTTGGAGCGGGAAAGCCGTGATGCGCCACAACGTTATCAGGGCTTGTCCTCCAACATGGGTTCAAGGGAAAACACCAAGGAGTAGCACGTGAGCTATACCAATAAATTGCGGTTAATGGAAATTCTGGCCAGGATCCCATTGTTTAAAGATTTACAGCCTGCCGACAGAGAACTTATTTTGCTTATGCCCAAAGCTTTTGAGGTATGTAGTCAGGGGGAGGCGCTGATCAAAGAAGGGGGCTACGAGCCATTTTTTTATATTATTTTGTCCGGACAAGCGCTGGTGTATCATCGGCAGCACCAGATCGGACAACTCTTGCCTAGCCAGTTTGTTGGTGAAGTAGGTTTTATTTGTAATGAACCGCGCAGCGCAACAGTGGTTGCTGAAACTGATATGGTGCTGATGAAAATAGATACGGACAGTTTTCAGCGTTTGCCCGACCGCGTACGCTCAGCCATTAAAGACAAAATTATTGCTGGCTTAACCCAAAGAGTGGCGCAATTGAGTGAAAGACTGATTGAGTTGGATGGGGTATTGCCGGCCCCCCGATTGCTGTCTATTGATGAGGAGATACAACTTAATCCAGGCAGTTAAACTTTGTTACTGGCAGTGTAAGTTGTTTGTGTAACTGAAACATCCGAGGCTATACTGCCGAAATATTGAGACGACGGAGTACTTAGTCATTAATTTTCATGGATTTGAACTGCATTTACCCACGCTGATGCTGTTAACCTTAGTGGTCAATCTGATGATTGGCTGCTATCTGGCTATGGTGTACGTACTACGCCGCCATGATCAAAGTTTTTTGGTATGGTCCATTGCTTGTTTTGTCTTTGTTGCCGGGGGTTGTGCCGCTGGTGCCAGAGCTTATATCGACCAGCCGCTGCTGACTTATCTGCTGGCAGATTTGTTACTGTTATTGTCACCAGCTTTAGTGGTAACAGGTTTGGTGTTGTTTTTACGCGGTCAGTTGAGCGCACGTTCCAGACAACAAGCCGCTTTATTGTTTGCTCTGTACCTGTTGCCTTTAAGTATGTTGTATCAGGTAAATAATGCCTCAACTGCGTTAACTTCTTTAAGCATTGCAGTGGTATTTATTTATGCCATTGTGCTGCTGAGAAAAGCCCGTTTAACCCCGGTTTTTCCTGTGTATGTGCTGCAATTGTTTTTTGTTTTGCATGCAGCCTTGATGTTGCTACAGTTCTTTTTGGTGATACCTCTGATTGGTGAAGACTACAGAGCTTTAGCTTTACCCAGCTTGCAGTGGGTATTGCTGGGTCATGTTTTGTTAACCACCAGCACAGGTTTTATGTTGCCACTGTTGTCGTTTTCGCACACCGAAAATCAGTTGCTGCGACTGACCGAACTGGATGACTTAACTCAATTACTGAACCGCCGTGAGTTTTTAAAAAGAGCCAATCAGACCTTGTTAAACAGCAGACGCCAACAGCACAGTGTGGTGGTGCTGATGATTGATCTGGACCATTTTAAGTTAATCAACGACAGATGGGGCCATGCAATTGGCGATATGGCGCTGAAAAAAGTAGCTGATTTACTCAAAGTAGGGCTGCGAACCTCTGATTTAATAGGTCGGCTGGGCGGTGAAGAATTTGCGGTACTGATGCCTAATACCAGCGCTGAGCAAGCAGCTTTAATTGGTCAGCGTTTATGTGAACGTATTGCTCACCATGCCTGGGAAATAGAAGCCAGACCGGTCAAATTGACGGTCAGCGTGGGTGGAGCTACCTGTGTGGATGCACTGCGCGATCTGACTGAACTGCTAAAAGATGCCGACGACGCTTTGTATCAGGCCAAAGCGGATGGACGAAACCGAATTGTGTTTGGTTCTGATGGTGCTTAATCGCTTTTGCTAACCCAAAGCACAACAAAAAACGGCCTGGAGGCCGTTTTTTTATCTACTGAAACAATAGCTGCAACTTACTCAGCTCACTTATTCGACTAAGCTGCCCCATAAATCGTATTCGTCCGCTTCTTCAATCACTACATCCACCAGATCGCCTGGCTTTAATGAAGTTTCACCATTCAAATACACAGCACCGTCAATTTCAGGAGCATCAGCGAAGCTGCGGCCAATGGCACCTTCATCGTCCACTTCATCAATTAACACTTTGATAGTACGGCCAATTTTGCTCTGTAAACGGGCGGCGCTGATACGCTGCTGAGTTTCCATAAAACGATGATAACGCTCATCTTTTACGTCTTCCGCAATTTGATCCGGCAAGTCGTTGGCTTTTGCGCCTTCCACCGGGCTGTATTTAAAGCAGCCTACGCGGTCGAGCTGAGCTTCTTCTAACCAGTTTAATAATTCCTGGAATTCTTCTTCCGTTTCGCCTGGGAAACCGACGATAAAGGTAGAACGAATAGTCAGTTCAGGGCAGATTTCACGCCATTTTTTGATGCGTTCTAATACACGGTCAGACTGACCAGGGCGTTTCATCAATTTTAAAATACGCGGGCTGGCATGCTGGAATGGAATATCCAGGTACGGCAATAACTTACCTTGCGCCATTAATGGGATCACATCATCCACATGAGGGTATGGGTAGACATAATGCAGGCGAACCCAAATGCCTAAATCAGCTAAGGCTTCACACAACGACTGCATAGAGGTTTTGACAGGTTGGCCATTCCAGAAACCTGTGCGGTGTTTCACATCCACACCATAAGCGCTGGTGTCCTGAGAAATAATCAGCAGCTCTTTGACGCCGGCTTTTTGTAAACGCGCCGCTTCATCCAGCACTTCGCCAATAGGGCGGCTGACTAAGTCGCCACGCATCGAAGGGATAATGCAGAAGGTGCAACGGTGGTTACAGCCTTCAGAAATTTTTAAGTAGGCGTAATGTTTAGGCGTTAATTTAATGCCGTGATCCGGTACTAATTGCATAAAAGGGTCGTATTTTGGCTTAGGCACAAACTCGTGTACTTGCTTTAATACGTTTTCATAGGCATGTGGGCCAGTGATACCTAAAACATTTGGATGCACTTCACGGATTTCGTCTTCACGGGCACCTAAACAGCCTGTGACTATCACTTTGCCGTTTTCAGCCAAAGCTTCGCCTATGGTATCTAAAGATTCCTGCACTGCGCTGTCGATAAAACCACAAGTGTTTACAATCACCAAAGCTGCATCGTCATAGCTTGGAACTATTTGATAACCTTCAGTTTTTAACTGAGTCAGAATGCGCTCTGAGTCCACCAGGTTTTTTGGGCAACCTAAACTTACAAACCCGATTTTTGCGCCTGAGCCATTGGCTTGCGCCTGAGCCGTCAGGCTTTTCACTGGTGTTTCCAGTGTGGTGGTTTGTGATGGGTCAAAGGTTTCGACTGTCATGTAAATCCTGCAAAGTAAAAGGGCCGGAAAAAAAGTGCGCGGATTATACCTGAATCGACCGGAAGATACAGTGCTTGCTGTATAAAAAACGCTCAACAAGAGGGCGTTATCTTCGGCTAATGGAACAAGAACAGCAGAAAGTGATTAAACAGCTGGCATTATGCGGTCAACTGCACTGTAACTTTGTTGATCCTGACCAATACTCTTGGCGTAGCTGTTTAACTTCACCTTTCTTTTTACAGGAGTTCTTATGATCAAAGCCTATGCAGCGTTAAAACCTCATTCACCTTTGGCTGTTATTGAGTTCGAGCCTGGTCCTATAGGGCGACAGGACGTTGAAATTGATGTGGATTATTGTGGTATTTGCCACTCCGACTTATCGATGATCAATAACGAGTGGGGCATGTCGTCTTATCCCTTAGTGGCTGGTCATGAAGTCGTAGGTCGTATTGCCGCTGTGGGTGCCGATGTCAGTCATTTGAAACCAGGGCAGGTGGTCGGGCTTGGCTGGCATTCGGGGTATTGTCAGGTGTGCAGCAGTTGTGGCAGTGGTGATCACAATTTATGCGCAACAGCCCAAGGCACTATTGTCGGTCGTCACGGTGGTTTTGCCGATAAAGTACGGGCTAATGCTGCCAGCGTTGTGGCTTTGCCAGAAGGTATGGACGCAAAAACCGCAGGTCCTTTGTTTTGTGGTGGTATTACGGTGTTTAACCCTATGCTGCAGTTTGATGTCAAAGCCACCGACAAAGTGGCAGTGATAGGTATTGGTGGTTTGGGCCATATAGCGCTGCAGTTTTTGCGGGCTTTTGGTTGTGAAGTCACAGCTTTTACCTCCAGCGAAAGTAAAACCGCCGAAGCCAAAGAGTTAGGTGCTCATCATTGCATTAATTCCAGAAATGCCGATGAAATAGCATCAGCTGCAGGGCGTTTTGACTTTATTTTAACGACGGTGAATGTGAAATTAGACTGGAACCTATACCTGTCCACTCTTAAGCCTAAAGGCCGTTTGCATTTTGTTGGAGCCACCCTGGAACCGCTTGATCTGAACGTATTTAGTCTGATTATGGCGCAGCGTTCTGTGTCTGGTTCGCCTGTTGGCAGCCCTGCAACTATTAAAAAAATGCTGGATTTTGCTGTGCAACATGACATTAAGCCAGTTGTTGAGACGTTTAAGTTTAATCAGATCAACGAAGCTATAGCGCATTTGGAAAGTGGCAAAGCCCGTTATCGTATAGTGCTGGAGAGATAAACGGCCACTAAGTGCAAATAGCTGTGCTTCGGGCGCAATGACGGTTCATGGACTCTCTCCACCTCGCTGTTGTTGTGCTTTGTTACAAAACTGCTGAAGATTTTGGTATCGGCTAGCGTAGTATCCATCAACAGTTGTCAGAATGTATTGGGGATGTTATGCAACAAGAATCACGTGTTCAGCAGTTACAACAAGAATTTAAACGCACAGATGCAGTAGCTCCGGGCGTGGATCCGTTGCTGATTAAACATCAGAAAATGGCGCTGAACCCATTCCGGTTTTTACGCGGCAGTTCAGGGCTTTTTTATGCGGATATCAAAAACGCTGTATTGAAACTACCTGCGTTACTCACTACAAAAATCCCGCTGACGACTGTGATAGGGGATTGTCATTTATCTAACTTTGGCTTTTTTACCGAAGAAGGGTCGTCCGGTGACAGAGTGATATTTGCTCCCAATGATTTTGATGATGCTTGTGTTGGCCATGCGGTATGGGACTGGAGCCGTTTTGCTGTCAGTATTTTATTGGCAGCGGATTATTGTCAGGGTGTAAAACAACAACGTTATGCCAATGAAGAAGAGCTGGAACTGGATGCGTTGCAGGTCGCAACAGCAAAAGACGCTATTGCCGCAGTGCGCTGTTTCTTAACTGCTTATGTCGCTCAATGTCAGGCTATTTTAGAAGAGCCAGAGCTTCGATATTCAGTGCTGGATGATTTTCCGAAAAACCATGTATTAAAACCTGTACTGAAAAAAGCCATTAAACGCTCTGCCAAAGGCGAAGACTTTTTACGCAAAAGCACCCTTGCCAAGGTGGCTGATTTATCAGCGCGCCCTCTGATCTTTAAACAAGATCCTGTGAAATTCAGCCGCTTAAGTGAAGAGTTGTACAAGGAGGTGGATTTCACTTTCCGGCCTTATGTCAGCGACGATATTTTAGATATTGTCACCCGCAAGGGCGCTGGTACAGGTTCGTTAAATATGCAGCGCTATTATTTGCTGGTGGGGCCAAAAGACATACATTCAGAAGAAGATTTGGCTTTGTGTCACCTGATTGAAGCCAAGCAACAACGTGATTCTGCACCTTTGTATTTTTTCCCGAATTTAAGCCCTATTAACCGGCTAAATGCCGCTCATTTAACAGTGGACTGCCAGAGATTAATGCAGCGTCGTCCAGACCTGGTATTGGATGAACATTATTGGAATGGTGCTCATTATCTGGTGCGCTCACTGCATCACGCTAACGTAGATGTTGACCCGGAAGATGTATGTTTTGCTGAAAACGCTCCGGGCGAAGAACTGGCCGAATATGCAGAGGCCTGTGGCCGTACTTTGGCTTTATCACACAGCAGAGGCGACAGACGATCATTTCGCTTCGAGCAAGCCGTAGTGAAGTATTTACCCAAAGCTACCGATGAACTGGTACAGGCTTGTATTGATTATGCAGAGCAGCAAAAAACAGACTGTGAGTTGCTGGGCCAATTGTTGGGTCAGACCTCAGGTTCTGACCTACAGGCCGAAACTATCTAAAGCTTTTGAAACTATGGGGTCAGAGTCAAGACTCTGACCCCTGAGCCTAACCTTTGCGGCTGCGCACCAGATACACCAAAGCAATCAGTACTAAAACCGACTGTAGAATGACACCCTGAGTATTAGGATAAAAACCTAACCAGCTGATGGTTGGCAGGTTCAACTGACTAACCGACAAAGTACCGGCTTCTTGTAAAGCAGCTATGCCTTTACCCGCCATAACAATGGCCAGAACCAGCATCAGCAGTGCCGTACTTCCAAAGAAGGTTTTCAGTGGTAATTTCAATGCGAACTTAAATACAGCAACACCTACAATAGCTAACAACACCAGAGCCGAAGCTATGCCAGCTATAAAGCTTTGCTGCGCCTGTTCGCCGCCCTGTAACCACAAGGCCTGATAAAACAGAATAGTTTCAAAAGCTTCACGGTATACTGCTAAAAACACCACCAGACCTAAACCAAAATAGGCGCCGCCTGATACGGCGTTTTGTACTTTGCTCTGAATAAAGTGGCTCCACTCTTTGGCGCTGGTTTTGCTATGCATCCAGAATCCCATATAGAACAAAATAGCGGCGGCAATCAGTGCTGTGTAACCTTCAGTCAGCTCACGGGACGCACCTGAGATATCAATGACATAACTTGAGACAAACCAGGTGACAACACCTAAGGCCAAAGCACCCATCCAGCCAATATGCACTGTGTGACGCAAAACGGGTTTGTCGGTTTTTACTGCTACGCTGTAAATAGCTGCCACCACCAATAAAGCCTCTAAACCTTCACGTAATAAAATCAGCAGCGCTGCTAAAAACACATTAATGCCGCTTAATTGAGTTTCCGACAGTTCAGTCTGAGCTTGCTTTAACAGGCTTTGAATTTCAGCGATACGAGGCGCAACCGCATCTTTTTGCATTGGATCTTTCAATAACTGACGTAAACCCATCATGCTGTGTTCTATCTGATCACGAAGCGGGGCATTGACTGTGCCTAAGGGGTTTTCTACCAGTTCAAAACCATCCAGATAAGCCGACACCGCCTGATCGTAAGCCGCTTGCGGGTTTTGAGCATACAAATCAGCAGAAAGTTGTAATTTTTGCTGAGCTATCACTAATGGATCTTTACTTTTGGCCTGGAAAAAACGTTCTGGATGACTTCGGAACAGACTCATCAAGGCTTCGCCAAAGTCAGGGTAAAGCTGAATCACATCTTTAGGTGTGGCAGTTAATAAGTCTTTTACTGCACCGCTTTCAATCATTGCATCTGGCACTTTGCTGGTGTCTATATCTTTACTGGCGATATGACCGACATAAAAGGCCAGATCCCAACGGCTTTGTTCATCTAAATGGGCAAAAGACGCCATGCCGGTGTCGGCCACACCTAAGGTTATCGTATTAAACAAACCATAAGCGCTGCGTGCCTGATAACGTTCCATTTCATGGAAGTTGGTTGGGGCAGGGTCCAGCTGTGCTCCGGCAGGGCCATCTCCCATAGCTGTAGCACCATGACAAGCAGCGCAATTGGTCGTAAATAAAGCTGCCCCTCGTTTTAGATCCGGGCTTTGTTTTGGCAGCGGAATAGAAGGCATAGCGGCAATAACAGCCTGACGCATAGTTGCGGTTAAGGCCTGAATATCTTTTTCTGCCGCTTTAGCTGCGATCAGCTGTTTTAATTGGGCTGATTGCTGCTGCAAAGCAGCTGGCGCTGTGGAGACTTCTTCGGCTATTAACGAAGAAAACTCCTGCATTTCACCATATTCAGCCTCACTGACAATGTTGCCATCCACCACAGCTGCACTGTAATCAGCACCTATGTATTCAATGTATTGGATTAATTTATCTGAAGCGACAGCAGGTAAGGCCAGCAGGCTGACCAAAGCAATAACACTACGAAAGGCCATCATGTATTCACTTAATTGATGTAATAGGAATAGTTCTCATTATATTGATTGCTGATAGTGAAACCTAGTGCCTTTAGTCTTTTCCACCAAAGTTTGCGATAGAAAAACAGCAAGCCGGGGCTTGCTGTCAGAAAGGACCGGAAAAAAACAGGGCACTGCACCATCGCAGGCCCTTAACTTCATCCAGGTAGAAGAAAACTTAAAACTTCACTGAGTAACGCAAAGTCCAGTGACGGCCTAACCAGTCGTGGACTGAGCTGGCGTAACCATTGGTAGGTGAAGAGGCATAAGGTGGCTCTTTGTCTGTCAGGTTACGGATACTCAGTAATACACTCTGATTGTCGGTAATGTCATAACCCAGGCTGGCATTGTACGTCAGCCATGAGTCGACGGTTTCATTGTCAAACTTAAAGTCACCGTCCCCTAATGAACTGATGTAATGCGCGCCAAGGCTGGCATTCCAGTTGCCTAAACTCCATTCAGTGCCTGCATCTGCGACAAATTCAGGGCGTGCTATTTCAGCAGCGCCGCTGAGTTTGCCTAACAAATCTTCAGCCGGACTGTCTGCCGTGATCTGACGCTCATAAGATAAAGTGCGGGTACCGGCGACAGTGAATTTAAAATCACCTGCATTGCTGGTGGCCAGTTTGTAGTTCAGTTTAAAGTCGACACCGTCCGTTTTTTGGCTACCTACGTTAAAGAAGCCTGTACGTAAAAAGGTTAAATCGTTACCGGCATCAACAACACAACCAAATTCGCCATTCAGATCCGCTTCGTCATCAACCACTGGTGCAGAACCTGCGATACAGGCGCGTAAGGTGGTATTGGCGTCTACATCCACAATGTCTTTATGGGTGTAATGCCAATAATCGATAGTAAGCTGCAAATCGTCGGTCAGATTCCAGGAAGCGCCAATATTGATGGCTTCTGAGCTTTCTGCATCCAGATTTTTATTGCCTAAGGTTTCCTGATCAAATTCCAGCTCACCTGCAGTAGCACCAAAGTCGCCGCACAGTGCATCAAATGGCTGACCAGAACCACAGTCGATATAGTTTGCTATTAACGAAGTACCAGCGCCTAACTGTGACAACGAAGGCGCGCGGAAACCTGTACTCCAGGAGCTGCGTAAAATTAAATCTTCAGTGGCACGGTAACGTAATGACAGCTTAGGATTTACATCACCACCAAAATCGCTGTAATGGTCATATCGCAGTGCTGCAATGGCGTCCAGTTTTTCAGTTAAAGGAATATTAAACTCACTGTACAGCGCATATTGGGTGCGATCCGCTGCGGCGTCACTAGCGCCTAATGCAAAGATGCCTCCGTTTTGCGCCACTTCTGCCGGATTGTCAGAGATTTCTTCGCCGCGGAATTCACCACCAAATACCGCACTTATATCTTCAAACAATGTACCTGCGAAGTTGAAATCTACTGAGTAGACATCAGATTCACCAATACGAGGCGCAATTTCACGCAAACCAGCAATCACAGCCTCTGAGTTATCACGCCCTAAGTTAAAGGGATTAAAGCTGCCATTGAGTATGGCTGCATCAACTTTAGCTATCCCCATATAACCTGAAACATGAGTAATTTCATTGTCTGTTTTACCGTAAGTTACTGCGGTTTCCCATGACCAGTCGCCAAGCTCTCCACGTAAACCAGCTAACACGCGATAGCTTTTACTGTCGTAATCCTGAACGCGACGCTCTGGAAAACGTGAGCGAATACGGATTTGATTCACTGCACCATTTTGCGCGTCTATATCTCTGGCCCATTGCGGCACAAGAGCTGAGTTACCTGCTACTCTGATGTCAAAAGCTGCGGCTGAGTCGTAGGCTGAACCGGTATTTTGTTGCAGCATAGCCTCAGCAAAAAACTCCCGATCATTGCCTAAACGGTAAATGTGATTCAGCGTTGCGCCTACAGATTTACTGTCCGGCTGGATAGCTCGTTCGTTGACATAGTCGTACGAACAGCGTGTACCGCCATTGCTGGTGGCAGTGCCACACCATGGCTCGGCGTAATCGCTGCCGTCTATGGTGACGCGGGTACTGGATTTAAAAGTGACGTCGATAGGACGGTCTGCATTAAACAGCGCGTCCTTATCAAAGTAGTCGATCACTACTGTGGTATTGCTGTTAGCTGTGCTGAAACCACCTGTATAGGTCAGGTTGTATTTACGGAAATCACTGCTGGCGGTGTCATCGCCATATGATGCTGTGAGTTCCTGGCCTTCGTAATCTTTACGCAGAATAAAGTTGATGACACCGGCTATGGCATCTGAGCCATAGACTGATGAAGCACCATCGGTCAGAATTTCAACCCGCTCCAGCGCTGACATTGGAATGGCATTGACGTTCACAAAAGAGTCAAAACCATTGGTGAAGGAGTCAACAGCAACACGGCGGCCATTGACCAACACCAAGGTAGAGCTTGAGCCTAAGCCGCGTAAACTGACACCTGCAGCACCTGCTGGTGTACCGTCATTGCCTGCAACACCACCGTTTTCAGTGAAGGTACCAGCGCTTGATGCCTGAGGTAAATCCCGTAAAAAAGCGCTGACACTGTCATAACCTTTTTTTGCTAAATCATCCCGGCTGAATATTTGCAGCGGGTTAGCGCCTTCCATGTCCACACCTTTAAGGCGTGAACCTGTAACTTCAATTTTTTCTATGTTTGCTTCGTTATTTTGCTCTGTTGCTTCAGCCTGTTGTGCATACGCCTGTGATACGCCAAACAGCGCACACAAGGTTGCTAATCCAATTTTACTGAGCTTCATTTTTTATGTTGTGACATGTTGCTTCCTCTGGTGTTGATGTTGCCTGATGGCAATCTGTTTTTTTCGGACAAAAAAAGGGCGTGCCAGAGCAAGAAGCGCAGCAAATCAGACAGCGACAGCAGAAAACAGACGGATCAAGGCCTGAAAAATGCTGTCAGCATGCAAATAAGTAGGGTGTTAGTGATGGCTGTAAAACAGGAACCAAACGAACACACTTCTGGCTATGGCAGAAGTTGTTCTAATTATTGAACCACTCGGAAAGGTAATAGGTAGAGCAGTAGTAGCTGTTTGGGTTTGCAGCACAACGTTGCATTTTACTCTCCTATTCATTGAGTGGTTTTTGAATGCCTCAAAATTGTCTGATCCTGTCATTGATGTCAAGCGCTTTTTTTAACCAATATGTAAGCAACAGTTTTTGCACCTATAAAGGGCTAAATTTGTAGTGAATATGTTGGGCTCTTGTAATTTTCAGGTGATTTCTGTTGCTCATCTGACCAGATTCGGCTTTTTATCTCTTGCTGGCTTGACAGTGTTTTTTTTCAAACGTACATTTCAAACAAGTGTTTTAATTTAGTCAGGGCTATGGTTAATAAAACAACAACTCAGGACAAAATTCTGGATGCCGCGGAGCAACTTTTTGCCTCTACCGGTTTTGCTGATACCTCACTTCGGCAAATTACCGGTATGGCGCAAGTGAACCTGGCGGCGGTGAATTATCATTTTGGTTCAAAAAAAGAGCTGATCCAGTCGGTATTGCAGCGGTATCTGTCAGTACTGATGCCACGACTGGACCAGGAGTTCAGCCAGTTACTGGCGTGTCAGAAACAAAATGATTTAACAGCAGTACTTTCGGTCTTTATCAAACCTTTGCTGGAGCTAAATAAAGTTCAGCATCACGGTACCCGGATGTTTTTGCAGCTGCTTGGCCGGGGTTATACCGACGTGCAGGGGCATTTGCGTTGGTTTTTTAATCATCACTATGGCCGTACTCTGGATAAATTTGTGTTGCTGGTGCAGCAGGCTTGCCCTGATTTACCAGCCAGTGAAATCTTCTGGCGTTTGCATTTTTCCCTCGGCACTGTGGTATTTACCATGGCATCCAACCAGGCTTTGCAGGAAATTGCAGCGGCAGATTTTAATGAAAATGTAGAAATAGAAGGCGTGATCCACAGGCTTATTCCTTATTTAGCCGCTGGTATTGCGTCACCTTTAACTTTATCCGGTCAAACTCACTAATCTTTTTGGAAAGGACCTTTATATGTCAATTTTGATCCTGCTGCTGGTGGTGTTGATTGTTGTGCTAGGTGTAGCCGACATTCGACGTAACCTTATTACCAAACCAGTCTTTGGTATTTTTAAGAAAATTTTACCGCCACTGTCTGACACTGAACGTGAAGCGATGGAAGCGGGGGATGTATGGTGGGATGGCGACTTGTTTCAAGGTAAGCCGGACTGGAAAAAGCTACATGCTATTCCAAAAGCACAATTGTCTGCACAAGAGCAGGCCTTTATGGACAATGAAGTAGAAACCCTGCTGAAGATGCTGGACGACTACAAAATTGTACAAGAACAACGTGATTTACCGCCTGAGGTTTGGCAATACATCAAGGACAACGGCTTTTTTGCGATGATTATTCCAAAAAGCTACGGTGGCCGTGAATTCTCTGCCATTGCAAACTCCACTATTGTCTCCCGTATTGCCACCCGCAGCTTAACTGCTGCTGTGACTGTGATGGTGCCTAACTCTTTAGGCCCGGGCGAGCTTTTAATGCACTACGGTACTCAAGAGCAAAAGGACCGCTGGTTACCAGGCTTAGCTGCGGGTAAAGAAGTGCCTTGTTTTGCCTTAACAGGCCCGGAAGCTGGCTCTGACGCTGGTGGCATTCCGGATACTGGTGTGATTTGCAAAGGCCAGTTTGAAGGCAAAGAAGTATTGGGTATTCGTCTGAACTGGGATAAGCGTTATATCACGCTGGCACCAGTGGCGACTGTATTAGGTCTGGCTTTTAAGCTGTATGACCCTGAAAACCTGTTAGGCGAAAAAATTGAACTGGGTATCACTTGTGCGCTGATCCCAACCAGTCATGAAGGTGTTGAAATTGGTGATCGTCATTTCCCAATGAATATGGCCTTTATGAATGGTACGACTTACGGTAAAGACGTATTTATTCCTATTGACTGGATCATTGGTGGCCCGGATTACGCGGGTCGCGGCTGGCGTATGCTGGTGGAGTGTTTGTCAGCAGGCCGTGGTATTTCCCTGCCAGCTCTGGCGACAGCCACAGGCCATTTAGCCACCCGTATGACGGGCGCTTACTCTTACGTGCGTCAGCAGTTTGGTATGGCCATTGGTAAGTTTGAAGGGGTGCAGGAAAGCTTGGGCCGTATTGGTGCTTACACTTACAGCTTAGAAGCCATGCGTGTTATGACGGCCGGCGCAATTGATTTAAACCTGAGTCCGTCTGTAGTGACTGCTATCGCCAAGTACCATATGACAGAAATGTCCCGTACTTTGTTAAACGATGCCTTTGATATTCACTCTGGCCGCGCTATTCAGGTGGGACCAAAGAATTATCTGGCGCACGGTTATATGGGCATGCCGGTATCTATTACGGTAGAAGGCGCTAACATTTTAACCCGTAACCTAATGATTTTTGGACAAGGTGCAACCCGTTGCCATCCATATGTACTGCAGGAATTAGAAGCCGCAGCCAATCCAAATGCTGAAGAGGGTTTACAGCAATTCGATAGCTTGCTGATCAAGCATATAGGTTTTGCCTTAGGTAATACCTTCGGCGCGCTATGGCAGGGTTTAACTTTAGGTCGTTTTAACTCAAGCCCTGTGTCTGGTGAGACTGCAAAATACTACAAGCAGTTAAGCCGTATGAGCCGTGCTTTGGCCTTAAGCGCTGACTTCTCTATGTTGATGTTAGGTGGTGATTTAAAACGTAAAGAAATGCTGTCTGCCCGTTTAGGTGATGTGTTAAGCCACTTATATATCGCCTCAGCTGTACTGAAGTTTTATGAAGACAACGGCCGTCAGGTGGCAGACTTACCTTTCGTGCGTTACTCCATCGAACGTAACTTGTTTGAAATTGGTAAAGCCTTTTCGGGCTTCTTCCAGAACTTCCCAAGTGCTGTGGTCGCGCGTTTACTAAAAACTCTGGTATTCCCTTTTGGTATTGGCTACAAAATGCCAGCAGATGCAGTGACACAGGAAATTTCTGATGCGCTGTTAAAACCAGGTGTGATTCGCGACCGCTTAACTCACTTATGTTTTATTGGTGAAGGTGAAGAAGACCCAACAGGTTTAATGGAATCTGCTTTTATTGCAGTGCATGAAGCTCAGCCTATCATGAAGAAGATTTACGCTGCGCAAAAGCAAGGCTCTGTGCCACGTAAAATTCCAATGGAGCAGCTGATCACCAAAGCACTGGAACTGAATGTGATTAACGCAGATGAAGCCAAGGAACTGGTGCGCATGAACGAATTACGTTTCAGCTCGATCAGTGTCGATAGCTTTAAGCCGGGTGTGTTGTCAGATAACGCCATCTAATACCTGTCTTAAAAATAAAGGGGGTCAGCTCCACATTTGCGCAGCAAATTGGCTCTGACCCCGTAATTCTTTCCTCCCTTTTAAAAAAACGTATCCACTTCTTCAAGCAAGTTATAGTTCTCGTCCACCACCCATAAAGTGCGCCATTTATCAAAAGTTAAGCAGGGGTGTGAGGTACTCAGAAGCACAATATCGCCAATCTGTGGTTGAACCCTTTCGTCATAAGACCAAAACGCATGTTGATCCATCACTTTGATGGTTTCGCAATTTTGCAGCTGATCTGTCAGTAACACACCATGCCGGTATAAGGCCGTGGCTTGAGGTAAACCTGCATCAAAAGCCGCGTCTCTTTTACCAAAACCTAAAACTGCAAGGCCAGGCTCTGGCAAGGATTGCACATAAACCGCAAGCTCCAACGCATTTTCTAAATCGTCCCCAAGCGAGCAAGCGAGAGCACTGCGTGCCAGTACCTGCTTTTGCGCTTGCTGATAAATACCCTCGTCGTGACTGATATAACAACCTGGCCGCAGCACTAGTTTGACCCGCTCCGGCAAAGCCGCCGCGCTTAACTCTTCTGCTACCACGTCATACCAGACTGAGCCTGCACCGCTGATTAATTGAGTTGGGTACTGCAGCAGTTGCAGATCTGTGAAATGCTGCATCAGGCTTGCGGCTTGCCTGACCAAATACCTGACACTCTGTTCTGGTTCAGGCCCTTTGACTACACCTTCGTAAAACTCAATTCCTGCCAGTTGAACAGCAGGCAGGCTGTTGATTTGGTGGGCTAACGCCATGACGTCAGTTTCAGTACGGCAACCACAACGTCCGCCGTTTACTCCAAGCTCAATCAACACAGCGATATTCAGCTGCAGTGGCTGGAAAAAATCTGACAGCGCCTGAACCTGATCCTGATGATCAACACAAACATAGACTTCAGTACCGTCTTGCAGCAGCTTTGCTATCAGCGCCATATTGGCTTTACCCACCAATTGATTGGCCAGAATAATATGGCGGGCTCCTGCATCGGCGGCTGTTTGCGCCTGATACGCTGTAGCTACTGTTAAGCCCCACGCACCTGCAGCGAGTTGCTGCTGAAATAACCAGGGCGTCATGCTGGTTTTACCATGAGGGGCCAGCAGTACTTTGCTTCGGTTGGCAAAGCTTTGCATCCAGTTCAGGTTATGCACAATAGCTTGCTGTTTTAGCGCGGCAGCGGGCAGGCAAATATCCTGTTGCAGCAGATTGAGAACCCTTGATTGCGGCAACGGACTGGCTGATTTATGCTTTATACTTTGGTACTTCATAACATTTACCTGTGAGTTATGTTTGTTTTTTACTATACCATCAGGTGTAAATTACTGTAATAGCGCCATATTGATATTTACTTTCGATTTTATTTGGTACAAAGTAACTTCAGTTGATGGCTTGGTGTTACTTTTTCATTTGTTACATAGTAACCTATCTCCAGTATGAGTTTTTAGGATAAGCGTATGAGTTACGAAATAGATGTGTTGTCTCGGATCTCCGAGCGTTTTGTTGAAATGAGTGAGTCGGAACAGCGGGTGGCACAGCTGATCCTGGATAACGTAAAAGCCGCTACAGAAATGAGTATTGCAAAGTTATCTGAGCAGGCTGGGGTTAGTCAGGCCACAGTCACCCGCTTTGCCCGCACTGTAGATTGCAAAGATGTGCGGCAGCTCAAAGTGAAATTAGCTCAGTCTTTGGCCGTAGGACAACGATTTGTCGAGGAAAGCCCGGATCTGGATGGTATTCAGGGTGTGTATGAGGCCATTAAAAACACTCTGGATTTAAGCCGTAAGTTGCTGGTAGAAGCGGACATTAAACTGGCGGTCAATTATTTACAAAACGCCCGGATGATTTTTTGTATTGGTATGGGCGGTGGCTCGTCCATAGGTTCACAAGAGTTGCAATACCGTTTATTCCGCTTTGGCATGCCGGTTTGCAGTTATCAGGATGGTTTATTAACCCGAATGGTTGCTGCAGCAGTGGAGCCAACAGATGTGATGGTGGCTATTTCGCTGACAGGTAACACGGGGGAAATTATTGATTCAGCAGCTATTGCCCGCCAGTACGGCGCCAAAGTGATAGCTATTACTAAGCCCGGCTCTGCGCTGGCTAATAACGCCGACATTGTGCTTGGATTACAAGCGCCGGAAACCGATTTTATCTATAAACCATCAGCCTCACGTTACGCCATGCTGGCCATTATTGATGTGCTGGCCACTGAAGTAGCCAAGCTGAACAAACGTAAATCCCGGGATAAATTACGCCGGGTGAAATTGTCACTCGACAGCAGCCGGGGTGGCGATGAGCGTCAGCCTCTGGGTGATTAACAGCGGGATTAACAGCAGGAGAAAAGATGAGTATTAAGCGATACGGTATCGACGAAAGCACAGGCACAGGAGGCCAGCGCTTACCTTTTGCCAAAGCGGTAGAAGCAGGCGGCTGGTTGTATGTGTCAGGCCAGACTCCTATGCGAGATGGTGAAGTAGTGGAAGGTGGCATAGTGGAGCAATCAAAACTTGCTATCCAAAACTGCATCGACATTATGCACAGTGCAGGTTATGAGCTTGCTGATGTGGTGCATGTCAAAGTCTATCTGACTGATGCGCGTTATTTCAGCAGCTTTAATCAGGTGTTCCGCGAGGTTTTTGCTGATGCCCCCCCGGCACGGGTCTGTGCTGTGACTGATTTAGTGGTCGATTGCAAAGTGGAAGTGGATTTAACCTGTTATCGCAAAGACAGGAGCTGAAATGGACAGCAGATATTTTTTAGCGGGATTTGCTTTGTATCTGCTGATCATGATTGGCATTAGTTATCTGGTGTCGCGTCGCCAACAGAGCAGCGAAGACTTTTTACTGGCTGGGCGCAAAGTCTCGGGTGGCCTGACCTTCGGTACTACTGTCGCCACTATGATTGGCACTGGCACCAGTATGGGCGCAGTGGGTTTTGCTTATACCCATGGCTGGAGTGGCATGTTGTATGGCATAGGCGGGGCTATTGGTATTTTATTGGCCGCCTGGTGGTTTGCGCCGCTGCGACAAATGCGTTTTATGACGATGAGCGAAGAGCTGAGTTATTACGTCGGTGCCAATCTGTGGGTTAAAAATGGCAGCGCTGTGCTGATTTTTCTGGCCTCTTTAGGCTGGTTAGGCGCTCATATTATTGGTGGCGCTTTGTATTTATCCTGGGCCACTGGTATCGAGATGCTGTATGCCAAGTTATTAATTGCAGTGGCTTTTACTCTCTATGTGATGATAGGTGGCTACAAGGCGGTGATCTGGACCGACAGCCTGATGGCGATAGTACTGTTCAGCGGCTTTTTGCTGATGAGTTATTTTGCAGTGGAGGCCGTGGGTGGCCTGGACTCTGTTTGGCAAAGTGTTATTGCTGCTCAGCAAACAGGGCAGATGAAACAAATGGAATTATTACCTGCTATTTCGTTAGCTGCTGTAGTAGCAGTAGGTGTGCTGGCCACGCCTTCTTTCCGGCAACGTATTTATTCAGGACGCAGTGTGCAAAGTGTGCGGCGCTCTTTTGTCTTTGCTGGTTTTTTATATCTGCTTTTTGCTGCGCTGCCAGCTTTGATTGGTATTTCTGCCCGAATGCTGGCGCCTGATTTATCCAATCATCAGTTTGCTTTTACCACAGTCGCTGTGATGACCTTACCCGCAGTCTTTGCCATGCTGGTGCTGCTGGCTGGTTTATCTGCCACTTTATCTTCCGCCAGTTCTGACTCTATTGCCGCAGTTTCTGTATTGATCCGTGATTTATATCAGACGGTCACAGGGCGTATGCCACAAGCAGAATCAGCGATCCTGTATTCCCGTATCGCTGTGATGCTGGTGTCTGTGCTGGCCTTGCTGCTGGCGCTGATGTCGAATGATTTAATTCGTTATATCACAGGCATGATTGCGACTTTAATGTCTGGCATCTTTGTGATTGCGTTGCTTGGACGTTTCTGGTTGCGACTGAGCTGGCAAGGTGCTTTAGCTGCTTTAATTGGAGCTGTGCTTACTTCAGTGGTGATCTTAAACCACCCTTCCTGGCTGGCGTTTTGGGGCAATCCCTGTTTGCCTGCTTTGGCCGTGTCTTTGAGTCTGGCCTTTGTGGTCAGTCTGCTGACTAAGCCATCAGAAATCAGCAGGCAGCAAGCTTTGGATAAGATCACCAGACAGCGGGAAGACCTGTCAGAAGTTTCAGGCTCTGAAAGGACGGAAAAAAGCAGCTCCATTCAATTTTCGCGGCAATCTTAAGTCACCTTAAGTAACAGAGGCTTTATGCGTATTTTTACGGCGTCGCTGGCGACAGAAACCAATACTTTCTCACCTATGTATACCGACTTAGTGAGCTTTTACCAAAGTTTTTATGCACCGCCCGGCCAGCATCCTGTGACACCCACCTTATGCAGCGCTCCTCTGGTTGCGTGCCGCGAATATGCGCAGCAGCATTCTGCTGTGGAGGTGATTGAAGGTACTTGCGCCTGGGCTGAACCCGGGGGATTATTAAACCGCTTGTCGTATGAGCATTTACGCGATGAAATTTTGATGCAACTCGAAGCTGCTATGCCAGTGCAGTTGGTTGTATTGGGTCTGCATGGTGCCATGGTGGCGCAGGGGTATGACGACTGCGAAGGCGATTTCCTAAGTAGAATTCGGGCCATAGTAGGGCCGCAGGCCGTGATTGGTGCAACGCTGGACCCTCATAGTCATCTCACTGATTTACGTTTAGCTTCGGCCGACTTGCTGATCGCCTTTAAAGAGTTTCCTCATCTGGATTTTATGGCCAGAGCCCGCGAACTGGTTTACCTAGCTGTAGCCGCAGCGCGTGGCGACATTAAACCTGTGATGAGCTGTTTTGATTGCCGCATGATTGATGTTTTACCGACCAGTCATGAACCAATGAAATCTTTTATCGAAAAAATTTGCCAGCTTGAACAAGACCACCAGGCCTTATCTATTTCGGTGATCCATGGGTTTATGGCCGGAGATGTGCCGGATATGGGGTCTAAACTGCTGGTGATCACAAATAACGACGCCAAACAGGGCGAGGCTTTGGCCCGGCAGTTAGGGTTAGAGCTGTTTTCCTATCGCGGTCAGACCTTACCGCAATTTTATGATATAGCCACAGCTTTGGATCAAGCTGAGCAACTGCAGGGTACTTTGGTGCTGGCTGATGTCTGGGATAACCCGGGCGGCGGAGTGGCGGGGGACGGAACTTTAATTTTGCACCAAATGATCAAACGTCAGTTGCAGCAAGTAGCAGTAGGGACCATTTGGGATCCGATGGCGGTCAAACTCTGTTTTGCAGCTGGAGAAGGGGCTGAAATTGAACTGCGCTTCGGCGGTAAAAGTTGTGCCACAGCCGGAGCGCCTATAGACAAAACTGTCAGGGTATTGCGCTTAAAGGCCGATGCACAGCAGGAGTTTGCCGACAGCCTGGTGCCTATGGGCGACTGTGCTCTGATCAGCTTTGATGGCATTGAGGTGATCCTCAACAGCAACAGATGTCAGTCCTTTGACCCGAGTTTATTCCGGGCTTTAGGCATTGAACCTAGTCACTACAAACTGTTGCTGATCAAATCCACCAACCATTTTTATCAGGGTTTTGCACCTTTGGCGTCGCATATTATTTATGTCGACGCAGGGGCGCCTTATCCCAGCGACCCGACACGTAATGTCTATAAAAAACTAAGCCGGCCTGTCTGGCCTATTGTTGCTTCACCTTTTGATTAGTTGTGCACTGGTGCTGTTGCCTGAAGCAGAGTCGTGATGGCTCTGTGCAGCGCTATAATCATCTCCTGCTGTATAGCGGCTGCAGCTTCTGTTTGTTGTGTTATTTGCTGACGCTCAGCCACAGATAGCGGCTGATGGGCTGCAATGCTGTTTGAGATATCTAAGCCAGCCTGGCACAACTCTGCGATTTGATGAAACAAAGGGGTAGCTGCTATCTTTGGTGTTTTTGCAAGACGTTGTGCGGCCTGCTGCCAGTGGCGAAGCTTAGTGTGCAGCTGGCTGAGTTGTTGTGGTTTCTTCTGCACAAGCCACAACTCAAGATCCTGTTCAAACTGGCGCAAGGCCTGGTGCTCTGCGGGCAAAAAATCCACCAGTTGATTAAGCGGAGCCTGCTGATGGTAAAGCCCGGCTACTGATTTTTCATGCAGGCGGTGGTAATAATGCGCAGGCTCGAGAGTTTCAGCCAGAGTCAGCAAATCGGCCAGATGGGATGCGGGTACCAGCTGCTTAAAACCCTGAATTTGTTGTTGCTGGCTTTGTAAACCGATAAAGTCCTGCGCCCATAACTGCACCAGTTCCATGCGCTGATAAAAGTCCTGCTCATCGTTACGGCTTTTTGGCGACCACAGCCGTTCAGCGACTGCGAAACCGTTAGGCCATAAACGAATATCTATAAGTTCAGGCGTGATCAATTCGCCCCATAAAGCGATTTCGCCACCTAAAACCTGTTGTTGTGCTTCTGTGCTTAGTTGTCGATGGGCGTCGAGCGGTAAAGAGCTTTGTTGTGTTGAGGCGATAGCCTGACCCGTCAATTGATAAGGCGCATTCCCTACAACAAACTTACCCTGAACTGTGTCATTCAGCTGCAAACTGGCCTTGACTGGCCCCATCCAGCTATCAAACTGAAAGTTTGTGTGGCCGGCCTTTACTTGCACCGCTTTGGCTTTTATCAACATTTTGCCCGGAAACTGAATAAAAGCCTGCTGTTGGCCTGACTTTAACTGCAGTACATACAAAGAACCACTGACTGGTGAACCTCTTTTGCGTTCAAATTGAAAATTCCAGCCGGACCAGCTTGTGATCTGATCTCGCTCTGGCGCTGAAACCGAGTCAGGCAGGGGATCATTGCGATAATGGTAGGCTGCAGTTTGTGGCTGATCCAGATAAAAGCCTGTCGATAAAATAGCTGGATGGCCTTTTTCGGCGGCCTGAAACAAGGACTCAGTGCCACGCCAGGATTGCACCACAACAGAAGAGGGCAACTGATCATCCAATACTTCATCCCAGCCAATCATGGTTTTACCCAGGCTTTTTAGGATCTGTTCAACGCGGCGGTTAAAATAGGCCTGTAAAGCACCTGCATCCGCCAACTGATGTTGCTGCATAAAAGCTTGCACTTCGTTGTTTTGGTCCCAGCGATCAGAAAGTACTTCATCGCCGCCTATGTGAACGTACGGATCAGGAAATACTTGAGCTAACTCGGTCAGCAATTGTTGTAAAAAGGGATAAACCTGCTCGTTGGACGGATCTAATACCGCAGCATGTACACCCCAGTGAATTTCAGCATCTGTGGGCGCTGGCGCTGTCATCAAGTGTGGATACGCCAGACCCAATGCCGTGGTATGGCCAGGTACATCTATCTCAGGGACCACTCGAATACCTCGTTCTTTGGCATACGACACCAGTTCCTTTAATTCATCCTGAGTGTAATAGCCATCTTTGCCGCCCACTTGCTGCAGCTTGGGAAATACTTTTGATTCAAAGCGCCAGCCCTGATCATCAGTTAAATGCAGATGCAGCACATTAAGTTTGACTGCAGCCATCAGATCCAACTGACGTTTGATATCAGTCAAAGGTAAAAAACGTCTGGCAGGGTCGAGCAATAGTCCCCGCCAGCTAAACCGCGGTTCGTCGTCAATGCGAAGAGCTGGAACAACAGTCCTGTTAGCCTGTTGTTTAATGAGCTGTTGCAGAGTTTGCAGGCCTCGCTTTATACCTGTGGCATGCAGAGCGCTGAGCCGAATTTGATTGTTGCTGACCTCTAATTGATAGGTTTCCATCTGCCTTGCTGTGGCTGTTGTTGTTGCATTTAGTTGGATCAGCAGTTGCGCCTTGTCGTTTTTGGTGAAGTCTAAGCGCGTTTTAACATGGCTTTGCTGGATAAATCGCTTCACTGCAGTTTTTAGCTCCGGCTGCCCGGTGGGGAGTTGTACCTTGAGTTGATCGGTAAACACAAACTCACCCTGTTGTAGTTCCAGTTGTTTTGGATAAGGCAATAAAGGCAGTGGTTGAGCCCAGACAGGGCTTAGCCATAAAAACGCAAGGCAGAGGCAATACAAAATACGCATAAGTGCAGACTGTTTTTGTTACTTGGTAACATATTAATAAGCAATTAATAGATGCTTGTCTAGGATTTGATTCTATATCAAGCTGTTTTTTCGCCAAATAATGTTTACTTTTTGTTTTTCATGGTACAAAGTAACATTGTGCTTGGTTGTTTTGTTGTGGTTTTTATGTGTCCTGAGCAAAATGGAGCTTTGCTCTGTGGCCAGTTGTCAGAAAATCCACAGCTTTAAGAGTAACAAGTGCAACCGGGTGATTAGTTTTTAATCCCACCAGAGCAGAGTGCAGCCTGATCTGGATCCTGAAATTCTAATCACCCGTCCTTTTCCTGCTTCTGCGCGAGTTAGCGACTTTGCTGAAAAAGCTCCGCCAGGGTACAGGAAGCGCCTCTGGTTTTTAGCTGCGCCAGTAATAACTGCGCACAGCCAAAGGCATCGGATAAGGCATGATGTTCCGTCACTTCAGGCAGTTGGTAACGAGCCAGACAGGCCGGCAAACTCAATGAATTTTGTGCGACAGGCCCACCTTTAAGCTGCATTTTATACAGCTCCAGCTTTAAAGTATCGACTGCTTTAAACGCAGGGGCACGACCAAAGCTGTTCTGACAGCTATGCTTTAAAAAATTCAGCTCTAAAGCGCTGTGATGCGATACCAGTACAGAACCTTTGAGTTCCTGCAACAGCAAGCTTAATAACTCCTCCAGCTCTATTCCTTGTTGCACCTGACTGTTATGAAGACCATGGATGACAGCACTTTGCCCGACAGAAGCCGGGCTTTTCACCAGTTGATACACAGCCGAATTTAACTGAATTCTACAGTCTGAAATCCTGACCCAACCAGCGCTGACGATATGATGTTTTTTTGCATCCAGGCCAGTGGTTTCAAAATCCAATACCAGGAAACTCGCTTTACTGGCCAGGCATTGTTTATCAATACTGTGCTCGTGTTCAAAGTCCAGTACCCTTTGATGCACTGCAGCAGGTTTTCTCAGCCAGTTCCACATTTACAGTTCCCGGCAAAAACGTTGTCTGAGCACTTGCTGCTCGTCAATGATCACAGCAAATGCGTCTTTTAATTGATGGCGCTGCAGCAGGTTTAATTGAGATGGGTCCAGTAAATTAGATAAATGCCGGCCGCGTTTCAGATCCTCCGCCTGCAACTGCCAGCGTAAATGCGCCAATACATCAAAAGCACCCTGCAAATTTTGTTGCTGGCGCTGAGTCAGTACCGCCTGTTGCTGCAATAAAGCTAAACGTTCTCTGGTATTGACTGCATGGATGCCCGCAGATAGGGCATAGACCCGAACCAAATCGGTGATCAGGCTGATACCGCGTTTTTTTAAATCCAGACCTTTACGTTGTCTGCCATCCTGCTCTAATAAAAAGTGTTTAAAAAAGCCAAGAGGAGGCTGGCGCTCCGTCGCGTTTTTCGCCAGATGATATAAAAACAATTCATTATTTTTACAACGCGCCAATACGTCTTGCTGCAGCACATTAAACAAGGCTTTACTGCCATAAATAAGCCGCATATCAAAAAAGATACTGCTGCTTAACAGCGCCTGGGGGGCCGGGGTATTGAGCCATTTGGCAAAACGATTCGACCAGCCTTTGAGGCTTAACCGTAATTCTGGATTGGACGCCATAATGTGGCCATCACAAAGCGCCTGACCTGAAGAGGCCAGGCCGTTGCAGACTATATCTGCAAGAGCTGAAAAGTAGTCGGCCACAGCACCGCTGGGCTCTTTTTCAAGCAGCAGCGCATTGTCCTGATCGGCGCTGGGCAACATATCCCGTCTGGCCTGAGAACCAAAGCCTAACCAACTGTAAACACAAGGGGCTGGCCCCAGTTGTTGTTCTGCAATCTGCAGCCAGCTTTGCGCTAAGGCATCCATAATGCTGGTCAGCACACTGCTGACTTCATAAGAAGGGATCTGCTGCTCTGCCAGTTGCATGGCCAGTTGGTGCACCTGAGGAGTAATGGCATTCAGACCTTCAGCCTGATGCTGACGATGAATATGGCTGATCAGATAAACAGGGTGTTCCTGCTGACTGCGAATTAAATCTGTGGTGGTTAACACCCCTATAGCTTTGCCATCCTGCTCTACAGGTAAATGGTGAATGTTGTATTGGCTCATTTGCTGAATAGCTTCAAAGGCAAAACGGTCGGTTTCGATACTTTGGGGCGTTTTGGTCATCACTTCGCTGACAGTCGTTGAGGCTGGTAAACTTTTTGCCAGCACTCTGCTGCGTAAATCGCGGTCGGTCAGAATGCCGACCAGCTTTTCGTCCTGCTCAATCAACAGGCAGGACACCCGTTGCTCTGTCATCAGAAGCGCGGCTTGTTGCACTGTATTGCTGCTGGCAATAGACACTTTGCGTCGGGTCACTAAGTCTGCGACTTTTAAAGTAGAGGTACTTTGCTGTTTATTGCTTTGGTACAAATGCAAGCGACGACTAAATAAGCGCTGGAAAAACAAATCAAAATTTTTGTACTGATGGCGTAATTTATCAAAACTTTCCTGGGGTAAAAAATACACCAGTCCATCTTCTTCACAAAGGATAGTATCGGGGTCAGCGAGGCCTGTCAGCAGTAATTGGTAGCCATAAAAATCGCCACACTGTAAATGGGTAAGACGTTGTTGTTCTGTATTTAATGCAAATAAACCGGAACGGATCAGAAGCAATTGAGGTTCTGGCAGCAGTTGCTCGCCAGAGGCAAGATAGACCACGCTAAGATCCCTGCTGACCGCCTCCAGTACATGAAGGGCTAAATCGTCAAAAGGGGGAGTCTGCTTTAGAAAAGACACTACTTCCTGAACCTGCATACAACCTTCCTGCTTTGTCAAAAAGACAAGGCGTGTTGCCACGCCTTGTCAGGGTCTTTGTTTTCTAGGTTAACTTAGTGAGACTGAGCTTCACCTGCACCTTTTGGAAAACGGATTTGTTCAACAATATCCTGTACATCCTGCGGTACTTCTTTGGTGAATTTGCTGACGGCGTAGGCCACCACAAAGTTCACTGCCATACCTACGGTACCTATGCCCTCAGGAGAGATACCAAACAGCCAGTTTTCAGGTTTGTTTTCAGCAAATGGGGTGATGAAAATACCTTTGAAGTACAGGATATAACCCACAGTGAAAATGATACCTGCCAACATACCGGCGATAGCACCTTCCTTATTCATTTTCTTGTAGAAGATACCAAGAATAATGGCAGGGAAGAAACTCGCCGCAGCTAAGCCGAAGGCAAAAGCCACCACCTCCGCAACAAAGCCTGGTGGGTTAATACCCAGGTAACCTGCAATCACTATAGCGACAGCTGCTGCGCCCCGGGCTGCTAATAGTTCTTGCTTGTCGGTGATATTTGGCATCAGATTTCGTTTCAGTAAATCGTGCGAAATCGAGGTCGAGATCACCAGTAATAAACCTGCTGCCGTAGATAATGCTGCTGCAATACCACCAGCGGCGACCAATGCAATTACCCAATCAGGTAACTGAGCAATTTCCGGGTTTGCCAACACCATGATGTCACGGTCAATAGTCATTTCGTTGCGCTCATCACCTGAGTAGAACATACGACCATCGCCATTTTTATCTTCGTGTTTAATCAGACCGGTTTTTTCCCAGTTTTTGATCCAGGTTGGAGCTTCAGCCACTAAGGTACCCTGAGCATCAGGACCATTGATGGTATCAATCATGTTGTAGCGGGCAAATGCACCTATAGCAGGAGCAGTTGTGTACAAAATACTGATGAAAATCAATGCCCAACCTGCAGAGATACGAGCATCTTTTACCCGTGGCACTGTGAAGAAACGCACAATAACGTGAGGTAAACCTGCTGTACCTACCATTAAGGCTGCGGTAATAGCAAAGATGTCTGCAGTGGATTTTGTCCCTTCAGTGTAAGCGGCAAAACCTAGCTCAGCTGAGAGCCCGTCCAGTCGTTCAAGCAAGTGTAGCCCTGAACCATCCAGTAAGGTGGCACCTAAACCTGTTTGTGGTAATACATGACCTGTGATCATGATGGAGATGAAGACTGCTGGCACCATGTAGGCAAATATCAGTACACAATACTGAGCAACCTGAGTGTAGGTAATACCTTTCATACCGCCTAATACAGCGTAGAAAAATACCACGGCCATACCGATGATAACGCCTGTCGTGATATCTACTTCCAGGAAGCGGGAGAACACCACACCTACACCACGCATCTGACCCGCCACATAAGTGAAGGAGATTAAAATGGCGCAAATAACAGCGACTGTGCGTGCCGTTTGAGAGTAATAACGATCACCGATAAAGTCAGGTACAGTAAATTTACCGAACTTACGCAGGTAGGGAGCTAAACATAAAGCCAGCAGTACATAACCACCAGTCCAGCCCATCAGGTAGACAGAACCGTCGTACCCCATAAAAGAAATTAAACCGGCCATAGAGATAAATGACGCGGCAGACATCCAGTCAGCTGCAGTTGCCATACCGTTCGCTAAAGGCGATACACCGCCACCAGCGACATAGAACTCCTGAGTTGAACCTGCACGAGCCCAAATGGCGATGCCGATGTACAACGCAAAGGTTGCCCCGACCACTATATAAGTTAAAGTCTGTAAGTCCATCATCTACCCCTTAGTCTTCGTGGACATCGTATTTACGATCAAGAGCATTCATCTTGATGACGTAAATAAAAATCAGCAGAACGAAGGTGTAGATAGAGCCTTGTTGCGCGAACCAGAATCCGAGCTTAAAGCCAAAAAACTGCACCATATTCAGTTGGTCTACAAATAAAATCCCGGCTGCGAAGGATACTGCAAACCAGACCGCCAGCAGTTTGAGCATCAGCGAGACGTTCTCCCGCCAATAGGCTTTGGCTAATTCATTGCTTTGAAATGCCATCGTTGTCTTCCTCTTGTTGTTTTTTGTGGTTGTTATAGAAATTCTGTTGACTAGCATGCTTAATCTAGCAGCAGGTGTGGGAAGTGATAGCCCGACTTTAGTCGAACCTCAAAAGCCAGATCATTGACTTTCTGCAGCTTTATGCCAAAAGTAACGTCAGAAATCAGAGGGGAGTATGCTTTGTCAGCCTGGATAGTCGCTTTATTGGCCTTGATGTATGTAGGTTTGCTGTTTTTCATTGCAAACTGGGGCGAACGCCATGCTGGCGATCAACTACTACGAAAGTATGGTGGGCTGCTGTATAGCCTTGCATTGGCTGTGTATTGTACTTCCTGGACCTACTATGGCGCGGTAGGTACAGCGGTGACTCAGGGCTGGGATTATATTCCAATTTATCTGGGCCCCATTCTGGTGTTTCTGCTCGCTCAACCATTTTTGTTTAAGCTGTTGTATGTGGCAAAAAAACAAAACGTGGCCTCAATTACTGACTTTATCAGTGCCCGTTATGGCAAACGTAAAAATATTGCTTTAGTGACGGCTTTATTATGCCTGGTTGTGGTGATCCCCTATATTGCCTTGCAATTAAAAGCAGTTGCCAGTTCCTACCAGGTACTGCTGGGGCATGATTTATCTGATCAATCCTTACCTTGGTGGCAGGACACGGCCTGGTTTAGTGCTATGGCAATGACAGTCTTTGCAATTTTGTTTGGCACCCGCAAAGTTCAGTTGACAGAGCAAAACCGTGGTGTGATGGTGGCTATTGCCTTTGAATCTGTGGTGAAGTTATTTGCTCTGCTCTGTCTGGCACTGATGGCGTATTGGCTGTTGTTACCCGACAACGTTGGAGTCAGTCAGTTTGTTGATCATGCCAGTCACCTGCAAAACAGTGCTGAACATAATAGTTGGTTTTCCTTTGCCATAAAAACTGTGCTGGCGATGACAGCTATCTTTTTACTTCCGCGCCAGTTTCATGTCGCTTTTGTCGAAAATGTTGATCACCGGCATTTACGCCATGCCAAACGCTGGTACAGCAGCTATTTGTTGTTAGTCACACTGGTGGTGATCCCTATTGCTCTGGCAGGTATGCATTTATTTCCCGGGCAGGAGCATCTGGCTGATAGTTTTGTGTTGTTGATCCCGGAAAAATCTGGTTGGCACACCTTAAGTGTGTTGGTGTTTATTGGTGGTTTTTCCGCTGCAACTTCGATGATTATTATCTCTACTCTGGCATTGAGTACCATGATTAGTAATGACGTGGTGATGCCTACTATTTTACGTCGTCCTGGCCATGGTCAACGCATTAAAGATTACAGCGGTCTGATCTTACTGGTGCGTCGCACCATGATTATTGCTGTGATGTTGCTGTCTTATGGCTATTACGCTTTGTTTGCCCGTAATTATGAATTGGCAGAAACAGGATTATTAGCCTTTGCTTTGGCTATTCAGCTGGCTCCAGCTGTCGTCGGTGGTTTGTATTGGCGTCACGGCAATGCGTTTGGTGTTTATGCCGGTGTGGCTGTTGGCTTTGCCTTGTGGTTTTTCTGTCTGATGGTGCCACAGTTGGCTGCGGTAGGAGTGCTTGAGCAGACAGTATTGCAACAAGGCTTATTTGGTATTGAGGCTTTAAAACCAACATCGTTGTTTGGTTTGCAGCTGGATACCTTAAGCCATGGTGTGATCTGGTCTTTGGGACTAAATCTGATTTGTTACCTGTTGTTTTCCTTACTGGTTAAAGTGAATTTAAAAGACCGTCTGCAAGCTGCCGCTTTTGTAAAACCTACTTTGCCATTAGAGCACAAGGAATTACCGGTCAGACGAGCTCGGGTTCGCAGAGCCGATATCACTATGCTGCTGGAACGTTTTATCGGTGCTCAACGCTGCAGTGAGGCTATGGCGGAATTTCAGCGCCGTTTTCCTGATCTTGATTTAACAGACAGTATTGCAGGACCGGAACTTATTGCTTTTGTTGAGCGCGAGCTTGCAGGCGTGATAGGTGCAGCTTCAGCTTTGGCTGTAGTCAGTGCTGCAACTGAAGGCAGGCAGTTGGAACTGGAAGATGTGGTTACCTTGTTTGACGATACCACTCAGGCTATTCAGTTCTCCCGCAAAATTTTGTTTTCAACCCTGGAGCATTTAAGTCAGGGCGTCAGTGTGGTAGATCGGGATTTGAAACTGGTGGCCTGGAACAAAGCCTATCTGCAAATGTTTGACTACCCTGATGGCATGATCCGTATTGGCCGTCCTGTGGCCGATATAGTACGTTTTAATGCGGAGCGGGGGCTTTTTGGTGAAGGTGCTCCAGAAGAGCATGTCGCCAAACGTATAGCCCATATGCAAAATGGAACTTCCCATGTATTTCAGCGGGTCAGGCCTGATGGCACTGTGATAGAGATGCGGGGTAACCCCATACCTGGTGGTGGTTTTGTCACCAGCTTT
This sequence comes from Rheinheimera soli, assembly GCF_021290985.1. Lineage (GTDB taxonomy): Bacteria > Pseudomonadota > Gammaproteobacteria > Enterobacterales > Alteromonadaceae > Pararheinheimera > Pararheinheimera soli. The sequence goes on along the minus strand of NZ_JAJOYU010000023.1, from coordinate 7,201 downwards.
ACTGATATTACTGAGCATGTCAGGGCCGTACAGCAGCTGGCGGAAGCCAAACAACATTTGGAACAGCGGGTACAGGAGCGGACGCAGCGTATCAGTGAAATGAATCAGGAACTGGTGGAGGAGGTGACTCGACGCAGCGCGACTGAGTTGCAGTTATTGCAGGCCAAAGCTGAGGCGGAGGCTGCCAATGTATCAAAAACGCGCTTCCTGGCTTTAGCCAGCCACGATATTTTGCAACCTCTCAATGCCGCCAGGCTTTTTACTGCAGCTTTGCAGGATCAAACGGCAGAAACAACTCAGCAAAAAATTATTCATCAGTTAGACAATTCGCTCAAAGCCACTGAAGAGTTGATCGCAACCTTGCTGGATATTGCCCGACTGGATGATGGTCGTTTACAACCGAAAACTCAGGTTGTGGCGCTGAACAGTATCTTACAACCGCTGACAGATGAGTTCAGTTGGCTGGCTGAGCAGAAACAATTAAAACTTCGTACTCATTTTGGCGAATGGCAAGTGCAAAGTGATGCCACTTATCTGCGGCGTATTCTGCAGAACATCTTAAGTAATGCGATTAAATACACACCATCTGGCCAGGTTCTGGTGTCTTGTCGCAAAAGAGGATTGCACCTGTTATTACAAATCTGGGATACGGGACCTGGCGTGGCAGAACATGAACTCAAGCGTATTTTTGAGGATTTTTACCGGGTAGACAGCACGGCCAGAGGGCAGCAGGGCGTGGGGCTTGGTCTTGCTGTTGTGCAGCGAATGACTAAATTATTAGGACACAAACTTGAGGTTCGGTCAGTGGTGGGGAAAGGCACTGTCTTTAGCCTGTATTTACCTTTGGCATCTGAGCAGGCAATAACAGAAGACAAAGCTGTAGCTGAATCTCCAAACTCTGTATTACCTCAATGGCAGGTACTTTGTGTGGATGATGACAGTTCTAATCTTGCCGCCCTAAGGGTGTTGTTGGAGCAATGGCAATTAGGAGAGGTCAAGAGTTATGTACATGCAGAACAATTGTTAGATGAAGCCCCGGCTTTAGCTAAACCAGACTTGCTGATTATGGACTTTCAGTTAGGCCAGGGGCTGAATGGTTTAGAGTTATATCAGCAGTTACAGCACTACTGGGGCAAGGTGCCTGGCATCTTGGTATCAGCTGCGCCTGAGCCTGATTTAGCATCACGTGCAAAAGCAGCGGGTTTACTGTTTTTAGCTAAACCTATTAAACCTGCAGCATTGCGGGCTGGTATTAATCATTTAAAAAATCAACGTTCGTAATACAGTCTCTAGGTGCTTTGCCGTCTTTGTGATTAAATGAGTCGAAGAGAATAAAAACAGCAATGGAGCGCTTTATGCTGGCTAAGTTAGAAGAACGGGTTTTTTTAGTGATGTTGGTCATTGTGACCCTGATTTTTGGTTTGGTGCTGGAACCTTTTTGGGGAAGTATTTTTTGGGCCTGTGCTATGACGGTTATCTTTTATCCGGTCCATACCAAGATTTTGCGTTTGATGGGAGATAAACCCAACAGGGCAGCTCTGTTGACTCTGCTGCTTTGCATGCTGGTTGTGATCCTGCCTGTACTGGCTATTGGTGCTGCTTTTATTCAGGAAGGGGTGGCTTTTTATGACAAAATCGAAAGTGGTGAAATTAATCCGGATGGTTTTATTGAAGCAATACGGCAAGCTTTTCCAGTAGTCACTGAGTTTTTAAGCCGCTTTGGTATTCAAACCGATGGTTTGCGTGAAAAAATGTCATCCGGTGCAGTGGAGGCCAGTCGCTTGTTGGCAAAAGAGGCATTGGCTATTGGGCAAAATACCTTCGGTTTTATCCTGAGTTTATGTCTGATGTTGTACTTGAGCTTTTTCTTACTACGTGAAGGCCCACGCTTAGTTGAGTTACTGGTCAAGGCTTTGCCTTTAGGTGATGAGCGCGAACGCATACTTTTCGCTAAATTTGCTGAAGTAACCCGTGCCACAGTGAAAGGTAACCTGGTAGTTGCCATAGTGCAGGGGGCTTTAGGTGGCTTTATTTTCTGGTTATTAGGTTTGCCTGCACCTATTTTGTGGGGCGTGGTGATGGCATTTTTGTCTTTATTGCCTGCTGTAGGTGCTGCTTTGGTCTGGTTGCCAGTTTCTTTGTATTGGTATGCCACAGGCGACTGGGTGATTGCTACTATTCTGGTGGCCTATGGAGCTTTAGTCATTGGTCTGGCTGACAATATATTGCGACCTATTCTGGTTGGGCGTGATACTAAACTGCCTGACTATTTAGTGCTGTTTTCCACTTTAGGTGGTATTACCCTGATGGGGATTAATGGCTTTGTATTGGGGCCTATGGTGGCTGCGCTGTTTTTAGTATTCTGGCAGATTTTCATCGATGAGTTCCAACTGCCGAACCAAAGCAACAAGCCTGAATAATCAGGCCTGTTGCGTTCGGTTTTTATTCTTATAAAACTGGTGTTGTTCTGAGGTTACAGAGCGACCAGCGTCTTGTCAGCAGGTGCTTCCAGTTGCAGACGCTGGGCTTGGATCACCACTTGTGTTCTGTTGGTGACACCAAGCTTACGGAATATGGCGGTGATATGTGCTTTCACTGTCGCTTCAGAAATATGTAAATCATAAGCAATCTGTTTATTCAGCCAGCCTTCGGTTAAATAAAACAATACTTTATATTGTTGAGGGGTTAGTTCTGCCACCTTAGCGGCCAGGTCCAAATCGGGCTGATGTTGCTGCTGATTCATCACCTGACCACGAATAGCGGGTGGCACCCAGAGTTCTCCGTCAATCACCGCGTTTAATGCTTTGCCAATTTCTGCAGGATGGGACGATTTTGGAATAAAAGCAGAAGCACCAAAAGCCATCACGCGCTTGATCACATCTACATCGTCACTGGCTGAAATCACGACTATAGGCAGAGTTGGATACTGCTTGCGCAGTTGTATCAAGCCTAAAAAGCCGCAGTTGCCAGGCATATGTAAATCCAGTAGTAACAAGTCCGCGTCAGGATGCTCCAGCAGTGCTTCGCAGGTGGCCTCAAAACTATCTGTTTCTATGGTGGCTTTGGTCACAAAGGTATTGCTGATCGCATGGATCAGTGCATTTCGAAACAATGGGTGGTCATCTGCGACAATTAACTTTGCCATATAAAACTCCTAACCCAGCCTGTGCTAAAAAACACAGGCTGGGTTCAGCTAAAGTGTTGTTGCTATTAATTAAACATTAGCAACTTATTGTCAACAGATTAGCGGTTTAATCTGTTTTGGATCAAGTGTTCCACTACAGACGGATCGGCTAAAGTAGAGATGTCGCCTAACTGATCGTATTCATTGGCAGCAATTTTACGCAGAATTCGGCGCATAATTTTACCAGAGCGGGTTTTCGGCAAACTCGGCGTCCACTGGATAATATCTGGTGCAGCAATAGGGGATATCTCACGACGTACCCAATCACGCACTGCTTTGGTCAGCTCGTCACTGGGTTCTACACCAACACGAGGTGCAACAAATACATAAATCCCCTGACCTTTAATGTCGTGTGGATAACCCACTACAGCAGCCTCAGCTATAGCATCATGAGCAACCAGACAGCTTTCTATTTCAGCTGTACCTAAACGGTGACCAGAGATATTTAACACGTCATCAACACGGCCTGTCAGCCAGTAATAACCATCTTCATCACGTTTAGCGCCATCGCCGGTAAAGTACATGCCTTTATAAGTGCTGAAGTAAGTCTGTTCAAAACGTTCATGATCGCCAAACACGGTGCGCATTTGACCTGGCCAGCTATCCAGGATCACCAGGTTGCCTTCTGCAACGCCCTCAACTAATTCACCTTCGTTAGTCACAATGGCTGGTTTGACTCCAAAAAATGGCCGTGTCGCAGAACCTGGTTTTAAATCTGTAGCCCCTGGCAGAGGGGTAATTAAAATACCGCCCGTTTCGGTTTGCCACCAGGTGTCGACAATAGGGCAGTTGCCTTTGCCATAACTGGCGTGGTACCAGCTCCATGCTTCCGGATTAATAGGCTCACCCACACTGCCTAATATAGATAGCGAAGATAAATCAGCGCCGTCTACAGCCACAGTGCCGTGTGCCATTAAAGCGCGAATGGCAGTAGGTGCTGTATAAAGGATATTCACTTTGTATTTATCAACCACCTGCGCAATACGTTTCACGCTTGGGTAAGTGGGGACACCTTCAAATAAAACACTGGTCGCACCATTAGCCAGTGGCCCATAGACGATATAAGTGTGTCCTGTCACCCAGCCAATATCGGCGGCACACCAATAAATATCATCTTCTTTATAGTCGAACACATACTGATGTGTCATCGAAGCCCAGACCATATAACCACCAGTGGTATGCAACACCCCTTTAGGTTTGCCGGTTGAGCCTGAGGTATAAAGAATAAACAGCGGATCTTCAGCATTCATGACTTCAGGTTCACACTGCTTCGGCTCTTTTGCCAGAATTTCGTGATACCACAAGTCGCGACCCTGATGGAAATCGATATTTTCACCGACATGCTTGACGACTATCACATGCTTAGCGGGGTTCGCATCACCTAAATGTGCTAAAGCCTGATCTGTATTGTCTTTTAAATAAGTTAAACGGCTGCCACGAGCGGCCTGATCAGAAGTGATGACCAGTTTGGAATCACAGTCCTGAATACGGCTCCCTAAAGCGTCTGGAGAAAAGCCAGCAAAAACTACGGAGTGAACAGCACCAATGCGGGCACAAGCGAGCAATGACGCAACGGCAGCTGGGATCATCGGCAGGTAAATTGTCACCCGATCGCCTTTGCCCACACCTAAAGTTCGCATGGCGTTAGCAAGCTGGCAAACTTCGTCGCACAGCTCCTGATAAGTAACTGCTTTTTGCACTCCAGGCTCATCACCTTCCCAATAGTAAGCCACATGATTGGCTTTTTCTGGCAGATGACGGTCCAGACAGTTGTAGCTTGCGTTCAAAGTACCGTCACTAAACCAGTTCACATGTACATTACCTAGATCAAAGCTGGTGTCTTTTACCTTGGTAAAAGGTGTAAACCAACTGATCCGCTTGCCATGTTTAGCCCAAAATTGGTCCGGTTGATTCACCGACTCGTCATACATCGCCAGATACTGCTCGTTAGTCACCAAAGTATTTGCTTTGGTGTGCTCTGGTACCGGATAAAGCTGGGCGTGACTCATTTTAATATTCCCCTGTCTTGTAGGCTCGGTGGCTTAGTTCAATAGCAACAACCACCTGTTATGGCTGTACTTGTTCTACCTTTTTTGAGGTGCTAACGACATTAGACCTTAGTCTAGACAACTCTGCTGTTGCCGTCAGCGACATCACTGAATAAAAAACAATCTGCGACTAAAGGCTAATTGTCGCTTTGACAAAAGCAAACCAAAGTTGAATCGTGGTACAGACAATAACAACATTTTAACTTGGACCAGGAGAAAACAATGCTGACGAAAAAACCTCTTGCCAGCTTAGTGGCATTATCTTTCAGCGCACTTAGCAGCCAGGCCTTTGCAGCGGTGACCTTTGGGGATACTGAGCTGACCTATGGTGGTTATATTAAATTAGATACGATGTGGACAGACACATCAGATGGACAAATAGCGACAGGAGTAGGCCGTGATTTTTATGTGCCAGGCGTTATTCCGGTCGGTGGTGTAGGAGAGTCTGCAACTTTTGACGCCCATGCCCGCCAATCCCGTTTCTTCTTAAAGACAGCAACTACCCTTGATAACGGTAAGAAGATTAACGGCACCCTCGAGTTCGATATGATGTCTACTTATCCCATAGGTGATGCGCGCATCAGTAATGGTTATGCGCCTGAGCTTCGACATGCGTTCTTGACTTATGACAACTGGTTGATGGGACAAACCTGGTCCACCTTTATGGACTTGGCTTCTTTGCCTGACAGCTTAGACTTTATCGGTAATACAGACGGAGCTATATTTGCCCGTCAAGCTCAGGTTCGTTACACCAACGGCGGCTGGCAGGTTGCTTTGGAAAATCCTGAAACGACAGTGACGCCAAATACCGGTGGTGCCCGTATAGTAACTGATGATAATTCAGTGCCAGACGTAGTCGTTAAATACCATCATGCAGCGAGTTGGGGTTCTGTGGCTGTGGCCGTAATGGCACGCCAATTGTCTATTGAATCTGCTGGTCTGGATGACAGCACCAATGGTTATGCAATGTCATTGTCAGGTAAATACAATATCTCAGCCACGGACGATCTTCGTTTCACCATTAATAGTGGCGAAGGTTTAGGACGTTATATAGGGTTAAACACCAGTAACGATGCTGTGCTTGATGCCGCAGGCAAACTCGATGCGATTAAAGTCACAGGTTATGCTTTAGCTTATAAACATGCCTGGGCCGATAAATGGCGTTCAAGTTTGATTTATTCAGCTCAGCATATTGATAACGATGAATTATTAACTGGTTTAGCTGTAACAGATAACACCAGCAGCTATGCCGTCAATCTTATTTACCAGGCTGCCAGTAAGCTAATGTTTGGCGTAGAGCTGCGACACGCCACCCGTGAGATCCTTTCAGGAGATGAAGGTGATTTAAATCGAGTGCAGTTTAGTGCTAAATACGACTTCTGATTGATCTCAAACCAAACAAACTGGCGACTTTAGGCGCCAGTTTGTATTTTCAAATCAGTACATCCAAAACTCGGTCCGCTGCGTAAAAAAATTGTCTGAAATAATTCGGAGAGTTTTCTATGCACAGACTCGAACATTTAAACCGCCAGGATGTGGTGATTCATGAGCTGGTGATCTATTCAGTGGAAATGGGCATCTACCTGGCTCAGGTTAACTACGATGACAGAGTTGGCTTTCTGGTGGATGCAGATAACAGACCACAGCGTTTTTTAAGCGTCGAACAAGTAAAGCAGTCTTTGGCTGAAGCAACAATCAAAAAGGCCTGGTTACAGCATCAATCTGCGTACGATGAAATGATTGGTGGGCCTGAAAAGGTCGATAACAGCCTGCGTATTCCAGTTTAAAGGTAAAAAAAGTCTCTTTTTTGCCCGTTTTGCTTTTTTTCTGAGCGAACGATCACGGATATCATCAAATTGTCATTTTAGGGGTTGTGTGGGATTTAAAACTCCCTATAATGCGCGCCATGCCAACGGGGTAGTGCGAAAGCAGCTCTGGGGTGATTTGAACCTGACGTGAAAAATGATGG
>NZ_JAJOYU010000022.1 GCF_021290985.1 Rheinheimera soli | reverse complement strand
CGCTGTCCTGCAAAATGCCTGTTCAGGCCAGCGTTGCTGCGCTCCGCTGTTAACAATCGCTCCCGGCGATTGTTTTACATTTTGCTGTCCTGCAAAATGCCTGTTCAGGCCAGCGTCGCTGCGCTCCGCTGTTAACAATCGCTCCCGGCGATTGTTTTACATTTTGCTGTCCTGCAAAATGCCTGTTCAGGCCAGCGTCGCTGCGCTCCGCTGTTAACAATAGTTCCCGACCATTGTTTTACATTTTGCTGTCCTGCAAAATGCCTGCTCAGGCCAGCGTCGCTGCGCTCCGCTGTTAACAATGGTTCCCGACCATTGTTTTACATTTTGTGCGACTCAAAAGCAGTTTTTGGCTATTCGGCTGATGGCGCTGCCTGTCAGTAACATTTTATGCTACAAAGAACCTCATCATTTACCCTCTGTCTGAGTGAGCAGGCTTTATATAAGGAAGATAGTCAGGTGAAAGCAACGTATTGGATAGTGTTTGTTGGCACTGTGGGGGTGCTGGTGGGATGTTCGTCAACCGATCACAGACGTTCAACAGCTCCTGCGATTTTTACAGCTTGTGTGCATCCGGATCAGAGTAAGCAATTCAGCTATCGCAAAGGGCGTCCTATGCAAATGGAGCAGAAAGTGATGATGCAGCGTATAGCGGAAGAGCAACAAAGGCAAAGACGCCCGGGCCGTCCTTCTAATGCCAACCGTTATGATAAAGAACTGGGGGAAGGTCCTTTGTATGATGAACTGGCTGAATTAATGGAAACAAAACAGTTTTGTAAAGAAGGTTACTTTGAGCTCGACAGTCATTTTGAACATGGTTACGAGCGAATTATTGGTGAATGTAATGACAGCGCCACTGATCAGGAAATGAAAACGCTGGCTCTATGTGGCCCTGCGGATAGGTTATAGCGGAGGCCTTGCGTCAGGAACACTTTTGAAAAGAGCGGCTAACAGCGGGAAAGCCGACACTGTCCAACCAGTCAAAGGCTTCATTTGGCCGGGTGAATATTTTTTTCTGGTTAGTGTAGTCAGCTGAGTTGATAAATTTATCCAGTTGATGCTCTTTCAGTAGGTTTGAATGAAACACATAAGCTGTATAGTGCAGTTGATGCAAAACACACCATCTCATTAGCTCTTTCATGACGTTCTCAAAATCCGGTGTGCCCAACTGCCACTGATCTAAATAAACTATTCTGGCCCATGGCTGGCCATTCATTGACTGAACCAGCTGTTTGAGCTGAACTGTGTAATCCAGCGCTGTGTCCATACTCCAGGCGCCGTAAATTTCGGCCAGTACCAACTGATTTTCCTGCCAAAGTTTAAAGTGTCCGTGATAGCTCATGCTCTGTTCCTGATCCGTCTTCAGATGTGCACTAAGGCAGATAACTATGGTACAGCCTTTGTGTTCTCACAAGGCAAAGGGCAGTCGCAAGTGGCAGAAATACACAGAACTAAGATAAGCTGCTATGAATGCTAGTGAATTATCTGTTTAGTATGGGATCCGTATGCAGCTTTCTGATGTGGTTATTCTTAGCGGTGCACGCACTGCTATTGGCAGTTTTGCCGGTGGGTTGTCTTCGTTAAGCCCCGCAGAGTTGGGGACTGTGGCATCTAAAGCTGCCATCAATCGCAGTGGTGTGGCTGCAGAGCAAATCGACCATGCGGTTTTTGGCCATATTATTACCACAGCAACAGCAGATGCTTATTTAGCTCGTCATATAGCGCTGAACTCGGGGTTGTCTGTGACCAGTGCTGCCTTTAACGTCAACAGATTATGTGGCTCTGCCTTGCAAGCCGTGATTTCTGCAGCCCAGTTAATTCAACTAGGGCAAAGCCAGATTGCTTTGGCAGGTGGCGCTGAAAGTATGAGTAATGGCGCTTATTTGTTACCAGCAGTGCGCAGAGGTTTACGCCTTGGTCCTGGAGCAGTGACAGATTTAACCTTAGGGATTTTGTCCGACCCTTTTGGTACTGGTCATATGGGTCTGACCGCTGAAACTATAGCGACTCAATACGGTTTTAACCGCAGTGAGCTGGATGCTTATGCCTGCGAAAGTCAGCGCCGTGCGGCTTATGCGCAGCAGCAAGGTTACTTCGATGAACAAATTGCACCTGTAGTGGTTCAGTCCCGCCAGAAAGAATTGTGGGTCACACAAGATGAACATATCAGGCCAGATACTACTGAAGAGAGTTTAAGCGGCCTCAAGGCTGCATTTAAAAAAGACGGTCTGGTCACAGCTGGTAATGCCTCAGGTTTAAATGATGGTGCGGCCGCTTTGGTGTTAACCAGTGTCAGTGAAGCGAATCGTCTTGGTGTAAAAGCCGCAGCCCGATTAATTGGTTATAGTTTTGCTGGCGTGGAACCTGCGTTGATGGGGCTTGGGCCTATACCCGCAGTGCAAAAGTTATTGAGTCAGACAGGGCTTTCGCTGCAACAGATTGACGTGATTGAATCCAACGAAGCTTTTGCCTCACAGGCGATGGCGGTCAGTCAGACTTTGGGGTTTGACAGCACTAAAGTAAATCCAAATGGGGGCGCTATAGCTCTTGGGCATCCGGTTGGAGCTACAGGGGCTATTTTAGTGGTAAAAGCTTTGGCTGAATTACAAAGGACGGCAGGGCGTTATGGCTTGATCACCATGTGTATAGGGGGCGGGCAGGGCATTGCTTTATTGATTGAACGACTCTGATAAAAGAAACCCCGGTTTAGTTTTTGTCCGCAAAGGGACTAAAAGCTCTGAACCGGGGTTCCAGGGGCTCATCAGAAGTGATAGTTCAGACCAACTGCAAAGCGTGTGGTTTTAATCTTTTCATCACCAAGTCCTGAAGTTTCTACTTCAGGCGCCATATAATCAGCACTGACGATCAGAGCCAGCTTTTCTGTAAGATTATAAGTTGCCAGAGCTCCTACGAGTGGCGCTGTGCCTGAATCTAATCTGCTGTGACTGAAACCATCCATGAGTTCAGGCGCAACATAGGATAATTTTGTGTCTACATGCATCAGGCCAAAACGAGCGCCAAAAGCCCAACCAGCAATCAAAGGATCTGTCAGATACTGAGCTGTTAAGCCCAAAGCTTTGGTATCGATAAAATGCTGAGTTTCATAGTCGCCCGATTCAGTGACCAATATACCAGGGCCTGTAAATACCTTGCCAAAATCTGTATAGCTTAAATTCAGTGACCAGTTAGACGTTAACTCGTAACCCAGAGTTAAACCAACAGAGGTATCGTGATCTGAGAAACTGTCGCCTTGTTGTTTCGCCGAGCCAACATCGACAGTCAGATTTAATGCATCAGCATGGGCAGTGACCAGGGGAGATAACGTGATACATGGTAATGCAATCAGTAAAGCACTAAGACTTTTCATGAATATCCTTATTTTATTTATAAATGACTTACACAGAACTTTGAATTATGTATTTCTAAACGAATGAATATCGCAACAGGCTGACAGAGCTTAGCCTGAAGCTTTTTGTCCACCTGAGTTGGTTGCTTCTTCTGGCTCTGGTGTTTCTGCAGTTGAAGATTGTTCTGACGCTTTTTTGTTTTGTTTCCAATAGGCCTTTGCCGTTAAAGGTGACAGGATCTGGCCTGTTTGCCATACCGGAATATGGGTTTGGAAATAATACTTTTCCGATGCTTTACCTTCGCTGATAAACCAAATGGTTTGACGTGAAGCTGCGCCATTCACCACTATGGTTTTCCCAATAAAGTACTGCTCTGGTTTTTGATCCGGATACAGTGTGGCAAATTCCTCCAACATTTTTGCAGTCAGTGCCACAGTGACATTACGTCTGTCGCGGTAATCGTATTCTGTATTCAGGTAAACCACCTTACCTACCTTTGCTGCATTTTTTATCTCCAGCGAAAATAGACCTGGTACGACAGCGGGCGCTGACTGTTCAGACATGACTATGGCATCCCAGGCCGTCAAGCCCGGTTTGGCTGGAGCAGCATCTTGTTGCACTGCGCAACCCGCTAAAGCAACTATCAGCAGGGGATATAACAGAACAGCTTTCATTTCATTCATCCTTGTGTTGAACAACAGACTTTCATCGCTAAAAGCTCTGTAAAATTTAGTGTGGCTTTGTAACTTGTTTCAGCTTGAACTGACCCGGCTAAGATAACAAAAAATTTACTTTTATCAATGGTTTCTGTTGATCCTTATCAGTATTCGCCTGATTAAAACCAACTAAACTACACAGACTATTTATCTGAAACAGAGGACTTATATGCGTTGTCATTCGGCCGAACAGGCGCTTTCATTGATCCAAAATGACGAAACCATTTGGTGTCATTCGATGGCGGCAACTCCCTATGCCATGCTCAATGGTCTTGCCCGTGTCGCTTTAGATAAGCAAAACCTGACCTTACTTAGCCTGCATACAGAACACAGCGAAGCTTTGTGTTCACCGGAATTAAAAGGTCATTTGCGCCAACGGGTGTTTTTTGTTGGCAGACCCAGTCGCCCAGCGGTAAATGCCGGGCTGGCTGATTATGTACCTGCCTTTTTATCGGAAATTCCTAAGTTATTCCGCAGTGGGGAGCAAAAGCTCGATACCGCTATTATTCAGGTATCGCCGCCGGATAAACATGGGCTCTGTAGCCTTGGTATTTCAGTGGAAGCCACCAGAGCAGCTTTGCAATCGGCAAAAAAAATCATAGCGCAGATCAATCCGAATATGCCCCGTACTCATGGCGATTCTTTTGTGCATCTGAAAGATTTTGCGGCTTATGTTGAGCTCGAGAGTCCAATTCCTTTGCATTTACCAGCTGTGGTTGATCCGATCACAGCTCAGATAGGCCGTCATGTCGCCAGTTTAGTGCGCGATGGCGATTGCCTGCAAATGGGCATTGGGGCTATTCCTGATGCCACTCTGGCTTGCCTTGGCGACAGGCAACACTTAGGTATTCATACCGAAATGTTCTCTGATGGTGTTTTACCTTTGCTGGAAAAAGGCGTGTTTACCAACCGTAATAAGAAAAAACATCCGGGCAAAATAGTCACTACTTTTGCGATGGGCAGTCAGGCGTTGTATGACTTTGTGGATGACAACCCTGAAGTGGTGTTTTTAGATGTAGCTTACACCAATGACACGGCTGTGATCCGGCAGAACCCGCAGGTGATGGCAATCAACAGCGCTTTGCAGGTGGATTTATCCGGTCAGGTGTGTGCGGATTCATTGGGAACCCGTATTTATTCGGGTGTAGGCGGGCAGATGGATTTCGTGCGTGGTGCAGCTTTGTCTGAAGGCGGTCGTTCTGTCATTGCTTTACCAGCCACAGCTGCGGGCGGCACAGTGTCCCGAATCAGTTCTTTATTGGCGCCTGGCGCTGGTGTGGTCACGACCCGGGCTCATGTGCATTATGTGGTGACAGAGTTTGGAGTGGCAAACTTGCGGGCACGCAGTTTGACTGAAAGAGCCAGAGCTTTAATTGAGATAGCGGCACCGCAATTTCGTGAGCAGTTGGCTAAAGAAGCGCATCAGGATTGGGGTTTAGTCATTTAACTGAAACAGAAAAGCCCTGAACTGATATTTCAGGGCTTTGCAGTGACTTGCGGCAATGGCGTTAAAACGAGTTTTTTAAACCAATGTAGAGTCTGGTGTTGGTGACATCAGTGCTCTCGCCGTCAAAACTAATGGTGTAACGCATAGAGTCCAGACCCAGGGTCAGGTCCCATTTTTCGGTTAACGCATACTGAGCGAGCAAACCTGCGGCCAGATCAGTTCCTTTATCGGACGCTACGGCCAGACCAATATCGGGCGATGCATGCACAGTTACGTTCACATCAGCGTCCCAGCGCACCAAACCCAGACGACCACCAAAGGACCAGTGTTCAACCTGACGTTCAGTCAGGTATTGTGCAAAAAGCCCTACAGCTGAGCTATCCAAAGATAAAGTGGCGTCATACACCACATTACCGCCTACAAAAGTATCACTGATACTCAGCAAATCTGCTTCACCCGAGTCGGTATAGTTCAGTAACACTGACCAGTTTGGCGTGATCTGATAACTAACACCTGCAGAAAACGAAGCTGCATTGCCAGATTCACCATCTCCGGATTGTCGTGTTGCGCCGATATCGGCAGTAACAGCTAGGTCTGAAGCTGCGGCCAAAGCAGCAGGGGCAGAAACAAATATAGGTAACAAGAGCAGTAATTTAGCAGTGGTTTTCATCGATATTCCTTTTCGCTTAAATCCGGCGCGCACTGTAAATTTAATTAGATTATTGTGTAAATTATTATTTTTATAAGTTTGTAACTATTTGTGTCGCAGAGGCGTTTGAGCACTTGAGCACAGCAGTTGAACGAAAGCCCGATCCTTGTTATCGGGCTTTATGTTTTTGGTTTGTTAAAGTGAACAAATCAAAGTCCAGCTGCTATCTGAGCCTGGTATGGACTGAGTCCACCAGTTGGCGCGATAGACTTTATTCTGATAGGACAGATAGTCGCCTTGACTGGCATGGCTGGGCTGGCCGCTCCAGTCTTTTTGCGGCCAGTTAGGGTAGGCAAAGATCTGAGCCGCTTCTATGCCGCCACAGCCTGGTGTTGTGGTTTCTGCTGGTTTTAAATCGAGATTAACAAAATGGTTGTTATTACTCAGATAAAAGCGGTTTTGTGTAGGGTTGGGCTGCACTGTGATCAGCGCATTGTCTAACAATCCAATGCGAAGCAGGTTGCTCTGTTGGTTGTTGACTTGCTGCCCTAAATCCAATGCCCATTGTTGGTTTTGTGCATTTGCCTCTGTGATAAGCAGACTGTGTTCTGCCAACTCCAGACCTGAACTGTCAAATACCCGCAAGACCGCAGTTTCACCTGCTGAGCCTGTTTGACCTGAAGTTAAATAGGCACCTTTATCAAACCAGACCGGCTCAGGATCGGGTTCTGAGTTGCCATTCACCAGCAATAAGTCTGAACAGTTATAAAAACCTTCGCCCGCTGCGTCTTCTCGCTGCCAACGGGTATAAAGTACAGCTTTGCCCTGACGATCGGCAGGCAAGCTGATGTTCAGCAGATAATATCCTGCTTGTGCTGTGATATCCGCTTGCTGGTGAATCAACTGTAATTTATCCCAGCTTAAAAGCTCTGTGGCCGGATCATAATCGGCGCTGGATAAATACACTTGCCAGTAGCTGGGGTTATGTGGCGTTGTCGCTTTAAACTTCAGTTGCAGGCTGTTTTGTTGGCTTAGATCAATAGTGCTGTAGTGCCAATGCGCTGAAGGTGCATCCATACCGGCTTTACGTGGGTCACCGCCAGCACAAAGCAGGCCTGTGGTCAGTTTGGCTTTTACAGCGTTGATATCCTGATAGTTGGCCACATTGCTGGAGAATTCGTGGTGCTGGCTCAGAGGGTATTCGCCGGATTGCACAAAAGCGGCACGACAGGCGAGGTTGGGTATGCCAGAGCCATCAGCAGGCCACCAGTAACCGCCATCTTCTTTACAAATTTGCTGTCGGGCTTTGGGGTATTCGACATAACCATGGGCCTGGCTGTGAAAAGAACAGAGTAGGGCAAGCAGACTCAGACTTGCGGTAAAAAGTTGTGATGTTTTCATAAAGATCTCCTTAAAAAGGCGCCGGAGTCAATCCGGCGCAAACAAGCGACAGGGAAACTAAGAAGCGCTGCAGATCAAGGTCCAACTGCTGTCTGAACCAGGTACTGAGTTGGTCCACCAGTTGGCTTTGTAAATCAGGTTCTGATAACGAATGTAGTTTCCACCTGCAGCATGATTGCCTTGAGGCCAGGCCGGGTAAGTCACTACTGTGGCAGGCACGCCAGCGCAACTGCCACCGTTATTGCCGCTATCACCACCAGTGCCAGCACTGATAGTGCCTGCCGGTAATTGTGGGTAGTCTTGTTTCAGTGCAAAAGACTCTGTCCCCACTGTGACACGCCAGTTCGACGGCATAGGGATAGGCAGGTAGTAGTTGAGCGTCATCTCCAAAGTAGCACCTGCAGCTAAAGGGCTATGGCCTGGCAGGGTGAATTCTACTCTATGGAAATCATTGTCCAGACCGCCAATGTTGTTGCCTGAGCTGTTGGAGCCATCTTCAATCACAGTAGTCCCCAAACCACTTTGATCTGTGACGTTATTGCCTGTTGCTGTGGGTACATCAAAGCTGATTTTTGTGCCACCAGGTAAGGTTTGACCGCTGTTGTTCACCAGTGTCAGTTTAGGATTCAGTGGGTAGTTGGAATCACCTAATTTAAAGCCACCCAGACTGACGTTCAGATCCAGACTGCTGGCAGGTAAAGGCCGTGGATCACGCTGATTGCCGTACAAAGAAGCGGTTTTAAATTTGTTGTAGAAGATACTGGTTAAATCATCACCAAAACCATATTCGCCTGTGCTGCTGTTGTAGCTGTAATCACCGGCCAGCTCCCAGAACATCACACCGCCTATGCCTCTTTCGATAATGTAATCGGCTTTGGCGGCAATACTGGTTTCATCTTCAATCGACAGGAAGACTTTTTTGCTGTTGTTCCAAAGCCATGGCGCGACCAGCGTGCTGTCGTAATGGTGCTGATAAGTGCCAATCAGTTGATCCGCAGGCTGATTAACCGGATCCAAACCATAAATGCTGGCATAACTGCCTAAGATACCAGCCTGCAGGTTTTTGGTATGCCAAAGCGGATTCGAGCCTGCTGGCATTTCATCGCCATCTTTGCCCAAATCATGCCAGAGGTTGTCTATACCTACAGCTCCGCTGCCACATTGGTTTTGTGCTGAACCGCCCGTACCGGCCGGACATTGATTCTGGTTTGGTAGTGGTGCTTTACCCCATAAACCATTGGTTCCGCCTGTGACATTGTTCCAGCCGCGACTGTAATAAGGCACACCAATATTGATGCGGCCCGCTTGCATAGCGCCACGGAAATAGTGGTAAGCCCAGTCGGTATTTAAGTAACCAATATTTTGGTACTGCGCCGAATTGTAGTAGTTCCAGGTCGCCAGTTCGTTGTCTTGTCCATCATCAAACAGCGCTGCATTAGGCCCAACATACTGATTCCACGCGCCATGCAGGTCGTAGGTCATAATGTTGACGTAATCCAGATACTGGGTGACAGGAAAAGCTTCCATACCACGCAGCAGATAACCCGAAGAAGGGGAGGCTATGGTCAGCAGATAATGTTTGCCATCCGCAACTGAAGCCGCATCCAGTTTTTCTCTTAAGGTTTTCATCAACACCACATAAGAAGCCATTAAGCCGCCACGGCGGGCATTGGCTATGATGAAATCATCCGGGTTGCCTGAGTCTTTCATGCTGGAAGGGTACTCGTAGTCAATATCGGCGCCATCAAAACCATAAGTACGCAGGAAACTGACGACTGAGTCGGCAAAGGTATTGATGCCGTTGTAGTTAATGCTGTTGTCCGCATTGGTGGTCATGCTGTAAAAACCACCGCTGGCCACACGTTCACCTGTATCATTAAAGAAACCACCTGTTTCAGCCCAGCCACCAATGGAGATCAGGGTTTTGACATGCGGGTACTGTTTTTTGTATTTATTCAGCAGATTAAAGTGGCCTTTGTAGTTAAATTCCGGGTCCATTTCTGCACCTGTCACTCCTGGCCATTCCATACCTGTAGCCGCATTGGCGGCGCTTTGGGTGTTGCCTATGCCTACCTGATTGCTGGCATTTACATGGGCGAAGGCATAGTTGATGTGACTGATTTTACTCCACGGAATATTAGGCACTAAATAAGTGGGTTGGCCATTGGCGCCATTGCGCCAACTGGTGAAGTAACCAATGATACGGCGTTTATGATCGGCGCCCATCAGCTCACGGCCATTGCTGTCGTACACTGTGCAATAAGGTATATCCAGGTTTGGCGTGGCATACAAACCATCAGGACGACAAGCGGCATGACCACTTTGCTCATCCGTCACATTAACCAAAACCGAGACTTCGCTGCTTGCACCCAGATTGTCTGTTGCCACCACTCTGAGTTGCTGCTGCCCCGCAACTGCTGTCCAGCTGGTGGTATAAGGCGCTGCGGTTTGTTCTGCCAATAAGCTGGTGCCGAGATAAAACTGCACTTTGGCCACGGTACCATCGCTATCACTGGCTGCGGCACTGATTAAAATCGTTTCGCCTGTTCTGTACTGACTGTTATTGGCAGGAGAGGAGAGGCTGACTTGTGGCGGTTGATTGCCCGGTGCGCTGGTCACGGTAAAGGCAATAGTGCTGCTTTGAGTGCTGGCATTTTCATTATCAAAAGCCACTGCATAAAGCTGATGGTTGCCTGCAACTGCAGTCCATGGGGCCTGATAAGGGCTGCTGCTGTCTGAGCTTAACAGCTGATTATTCAGATAAAAATCGACTTTGCTGATACTGCCATCCGGATCTGTGGCATTGGCACTGAAGCTAATCACAGTACCAGTGTCAAAGCTGGTATTGGCAGCAGGGCTGGTGATACTTGCAACAGGCAATTGATTTTGGGTAACGCCATCGCAATTGCCGAGTAAGCTCCATTCCTGATAAGGGTTGGAATACAGAGCTGGATCACGGTTTTGGTTCCACCAGTTGGCCTTGTAAGCCTTGTTTTGATGTTTCACCTGATTATTGGTGACATAAGTGCCGCCTGCATCCCATGAAGCCAGCGGGGTGCAGTCTAGTGCAAGACTGCTGAAACTGCTCAGGCTCAGTAGCCCACACAGATAAAGTTTTTGTACCTGTTGCATAAAGCTATTCTCTTAGTTGTTGTGTGGCAGATAAAAAAACGGGCCATTTTTGACTGTGGCCCGTTGCTTTGAGATGGTTATTGCGCCGGATGGCCTAAACCTTCATGCATAGCGTTGAGGATATGGCCGTTGTCTGCATCCAGTTCCCAGGCAAAAATGCCGCCCAGTTGGTGCTGCAATACATAGTTGCCTTTGGCTTGCACAGAACGTTTAGTGTCGAAGCTGATTAAGGTGCCGACAGCGGAATTCCAGACATAGCTGGCTTTGGCCGTGTCGTCCCACAGCAGACTAAAGCCATTGGCTCCGGTGCCATTCACGCCACCCATATAGTCGGTTTCGATTTTTTTATAGTCTTCAATACCAGCTTCCCAGCTACCGCTGATGCCCGCACCGCCAGTGCCGGTAAATGGATTATTACCGCTGACGTTACTGACATTTTTCCAGCCGCGACCATACATAGCTGCGCCTAAGGTGATTTTGCCTGCAGGTACCTGACGTGACAGCAAATGCTGTACGGCTTCGTCTGCACTAAAACCTGGCAATGGAGAGTTTGGATTGGGGTATAAAGTAGCCTGATGGCCTAACACACCGTTCCAGGCTCCGTAATAGTCGTAGGTCATCAGGTTGATGTAGTCCATGTACGGATGAGCTGCTTCCCAGTCGACCAGTTGCAGTTTTTGTACTCCACCACTCATGGCTGCCGTGATCTCATAAGTACGGCCTGTTTCCACACTTAACGCATCCAGCGCCTGACGTAAGTCACGCATCAATAACGCAAAACCAGCACCGTCCTGAGGAGAACCAAGAGTAGGGTGGGCACCACCGCCGCCAGGGAATTCCCAGTCGATATCCACGCCATCAAAGAAGTCGTAGGTTTGGATCATATCGACAATGGACTCAACAAAAGTGGCGCGGGCCTGAGCATTCACACCTATGGTGTACAGCGGATCAGACAAGGTCCAGCCACCGACTGAAGGTAAGATTTTCAGATTTGGATGTGTTTTTTTCAACCGGTACAGCTCGGCAAAAATACCCCGTATCGGCTGATCCCAAGTGTCGCCCGGATAAGATTTTTCTAAAGCAGCAAATTTGTCATGCACCACCACTGTGTAATCCGGTTTTCCAGCGCATTGCGCCATCAAAGCGGCGTAACCTTGTGGATTGGCATCATTCAGTGAGCTATTGGGGCCACAAACCGGGATAAAACCATAAAACAGGTGCGTCAGGTTTTTGGCAGGAATATCAGCCACATGGTAATTGCGACCATAAATACCCCATTCAACAAAATAACCACCGACCATTTTTCCTGTGCTGTTGCTATGAGCGACATTGTTTTGTTTTAAGGGGTGAGGGTAGGCGCCAACATTGATATCAGTCCAGGGATCAAAACCGTCGTCACCGCCTCCGGTATCACCACCGCCTCCGGTATCACCACCGCCTGTGTCACCACCTCCGGAGCCTGTCACTGTGATCACTCGTTTATCGCTGGCGGTACAGGTTTTTTCGGCCCCTTGCTGATTGCACAGTTGCACAACAAACTCATAACTGCCTGCACTGGTGACCAGCGAACTGGTGCTGCCACTTTGTGCATTCTGACCATTTGGCGTTAGGGTGGAGTTGTAAACTACTGTTCCATTGCGGGTTAGGCTCCACTCGTTGCCGTTGGTACCCCACCACATATCCCATTGCACTGGGATGCTAAACTGGCCATTGACCAGACTGACATTGCTTTCCTGCCATGCGATCTGAGGCTTGCCAGGAGCTGCTGGTGCTGCACTCAACTGCGTGCAACATAACAGGCTGGATAATGCTAATAAAAAAACAGGATGATGTAAGCGGGTCGGCAAAATTTTACGGCGCGATCTCTGATCCGCCTGAGTGAAAGATGTTGTTAACATGAAATCTCCGGTCTGTGTTTATAGCAATAATATGCTTCTGTATGCCGATGAGGACACTGACCACGGATCATCCTTCTCCCAGTGTGTTACCAGCGGATTAAAAATTAGCTTAGATGACACCGCTGTCAATTATTGATCATTTCAGTTTGGTTATAAATTTATGATAATTTAATTATATTTGTTTATGTGCATGAAATTTAAAGATAAATAATTATATTTTGTAACCGATCAAAATGACAGCGATAGACATTTATTTTGCAGGTTTTATCTTTTTGGGTTTTTTATAGGAAATTTTGACTATGGATGTTTTACCAAAAAGTATAAATTTTGCGTAAAACTAAGATGCTGAAGCGGCAAGGTGGCTCACTCTGGAGTATGATATTGCGGATTAAAAAGATTCAAACCTCAGGCCAAACAGGTCCAAAACAGAACCAAGACATAACTAAAAAAATAGAAGGAACAATAGGATGCACCTCAACAAAATTATGCTGGCATTAAGCCTCGGCGGCGCTTTAGCTTTAACGGCTTGCAAACCTGCTGAAGAGCAAAAAACAGAACAACAAACTACTGCGCCAGTAGCGGAGCAAGCGGCACCAACAAGCGATACCTCAGCCAGCTCACTGATCGCAGGCTTTGAAAAACGACTGAATATCTACCGCACTGTGGATTTAACGGCAGATTTATCTGGCGTATCAGCACAACATAAACACATGCTGGCCAAACTGATCGATGCCTCAGAAATTATGGATCAGTTGTTTTGGAAGCAGGCTTTTTCAGAAGATAAACAAAGCTTTTTAGGCAAAATAACTGACGCCAAAACCAAAGCTTTTGCCGATGTAAACTATGGACCCTGGGACAGATTACAGGGCGATGATGCCTTTTTAACAGGATATGCGGCTAAGCCTCTGGGCGCTCAGTTTTATCCATCTGATATGACCAAAGAAGAATTTGAAAAAGCCGACTTTGCCGATAAAACCGGGCTTTATTCAATAGTACAACGAGACAAAGATGGCAAGTTGGTGGCTGTGCCTTATTCGCAGTTGTACAAAACTGAACTAACCGCAGCTGCAGCCTTATTAAAAGAGGCGGCTGCTTTATCGGAAGATAAAGACTTTGCCAATTACCTGACAATGCGCGCTGAAGCCTTTTTAACTGACAACTATCAGCCGTCTGATTTTGCCTGGATGGCGATGAAAACCAACCCTATTGATCTGGTGATTGGTCCTATTGAAACCTATGAAGATCAGTTATTTGGTTACCGCGCAGCTTTTGAAGCTTATGTACTGGTGAAAGATTTAGCCTGGAGTGAACGTTTAGCTAAATACGCTGCTACGTTACCGGCATTGCAAAAAGGCCTGCCGGTGCCAGAACAATATAAAACTGAAAGCCCTGGCTCCGATGCGGACTTAAATGCTTATGACGTGATTTATTACGCCGGTCATTCCAACTCAGGTGGCAAAACTATCGCCATTAACCTGCCCAATGATGAGCAGGTGCAGCTGGAAAAAGGCACCCGCCGTTTGCAGTTAAAAAATGCGATGCAGGCGAAGTTTGAACATATTATGTCGCCTATTGCCGATTTACTGATCGCACCTTCACAGCGCCAGCATGTGACTTTTGATGCCTTTTTTAACAACGTGATGTTCCACGAAGTGGCGCATGGCTTAGGTATTAAAAACACCATCAATAACAAAGGTACAGTGCGTCAAAGCTTAAAAGAGCTGTCGGGTGGTCTTGAAGAAGGCAAAGCCGATATTTTAGGTTTGTATATGATTTCCCAGTTGTCGGAGCAGGGTTTATTGCCTGATGCCAAAATGGAAGACTTTTATACCACCTTTATGGCCGGTATTTTCCGCTCAGTACGTTTTGGTGCGTCCAGCGCACACGGCAAAGCCAATATGGTCTGTTTTAACTATTTTGCCGAGCAGGGCGCTTTTGTCCGTAATGATGACGGCACCTATCAGGTCGATTACGTCAAAATGAAACAAGCCATGACCTCGTTATCGCAATTGATCCTGACTTTACAAGGTGACGGTAACTACGAAGGTGTGGCGTCATTGATGGCCGACAAAGGTGTGATCAAAGCTCAGTTGGCTGATGATTTAGCCCGTTTAACCAGCGCCAATATCCCGGTGGATATTATCTTTAATCAAGGTAAAGCTGTGTTGGGTTTGTAAGTTATTGGGTCAGAGCTTAGGCTCTGACCCTCTGTTCTATCTGTAACGAATAGCATCAATAAAGCTAAATTTTTTGAAATTTAGCGGGTAATTTACATAAACAATAATCCTCTAATTAGCCATCTATCCTGCTGAGCTCCCCATTTATCCCGTTTTCCCGCTTGAAATTTGGTCTGAGCTTGGTGCTGCGTTACCCTATAAAAGCGTTCTATGCTCAAAGTAATGTTTGTCGCAAACAAACAACAATAGCCGGGTCGACTCAGCTGTTTATGTACTTGGGTATTTCTTCTCACTACTTACCAAAGGTTATTCAATGGTCAAGCCCACATTTCTGGCTCTGTCTATCGCAGCGGCCTGTCCTTCTATTGTGTATGCAAAGGATGCTCAGCAGGATTTAGCGACACAGCTACAGCAACTTAAACTTCAGGTTGAGGCTTTGGAAAGCCGTTTAGCAGAGCAGTCTAAACAACAAACTGCAGCGGAAAATCAACAACACACTACAGCAGCCGCAGTTGAAAAGCCGGCCGCTGAAAAACCGGCAGATGGCATCGAAGTCGGCGGTGCTGTGCGGACAAATTTCAGTCATACCTCTTATGATGAAGGCAATAAAAATCGCGGTGGTGATTTTGACTTCGACCTGCTGCGACTGGATTTTCGCGGCACAGTTGGGGATGTCAGTTTAAATGCCGAGATTCGTTTTTTTGATTACATGACTGCGGTAAAAAAAGCCTATGTGGCTTATCAGTTGGATGAGTTGTGGCAAGCCCAGTTGGGTATCACTCAGGTGCCTTTTGGCAATTGGCCTTACAACTCAAATAACTACTTTTTCAGCAGTAATTATTACCTGGGTTTAGAAGATGACCACGATTTGGGTTTGCTGTTTAAACGGCAGATTTCTGATCAGTGGCAAGTGGATATCGGCTTTTTCAAAAACGATGAACTCGGTGGCATAGATGGTTATGTTGGAGATAAAACCGACCGCTATTCCTACGATATAGTCGGCACTCGCGGTGCGACCGAAGATATTTATGGCGAACCTATTCAGGCGCTTGCAGAAACCAATACTTTTGTCAGCCGTTTTGGTTATCACTTAACGCAAGGCCAGTTCAATACCGAACTTGGTTTTTCTGCGCTTTCCGGCAAGTTGCACGATGGTGTGCGTAATGCTGGCGATTATCAGGCTTTTGCTTTGCACCTGAATAGCCGTTATCAGCGCTGGCAGTTACAGCTGCAACATAGCCAGTATCACTATGATCTGGATGATATAGAGCGTATCGCTGTTGGGGCTTATGGTTTTTATGACTCGATAGCAGCCGAAGCAAAGTCAGCTACAGTCAATCTGGCTTATGATTTGCCCGTGCAATGGGGCCCTGTCACTGATTTGCAGTTTTATAACAACTACAGTCTGGTGTATGACAAATCCGATCAAAGTCGCAGCACTTTGATGAATGTCACAGGTTTTTCTATTGCTGCAGGTTCACTCTTTACCTATGTGGATTATGTGCACGCCCGTAACCAGCCTTTTGTCGGTGGCAGTATGGCCGGAAACAGTGCGGAAGAAGAGCAGCGCTTTAATATCAATATTGGCTATTACTTTTAGCCGGTCTTTTTTCCCGACATTTTTAACCGCGTGATCCGCACTAACTGGTCACTCAGGCTGGTGACCAGTGTAGGCGCACATTAAAACTACAGCAGGTACAGAATGAACGAACAAAAAGATCCGATGATCCCTGATGGCAGGGTCAATGCTATCGACACCGACTATCAGGTCGGGCAAGACAATATTCTGGTGAAACTTGGCCCTTTTGGTCTGGATATTCATAACAGAGTATTTTTGATTTCAGGCTTGAGTATTGTGGCTTTTGTGATTATTACCTTGGTATTCCAGAGCCAAACCGCGCCGGTGTTTTCTGCTATGCGTGGTTGGCTGACCAGTAATCTGGACTGGTTTTTTATCAGTGTCGCCAATATTTTTGTGCTGCTTTGCCTGGCGCTGATTGTATCGCCTCTGGGTAAAGTGCGGCTGGGCGGCACAGAGGCCACACCCGATTACAGCTATTTGGGCTGGTTTTCGATGTTATTTGCCGCCGGTATGGGCATAGGGCTGATGTTTTATGGTGTGTCAGAACCTTTATCCCATTTCAGCAGTGCTTTAAGCGGGCCTGTGCTGGAGAATGGCAGTCGTACAGACTGGGCACCACTTGCTGGTGCTGTCGGCGATCCTGTTGAAGCCGCACGTTTGGGTATGGCAGCCACTATTTATCATTGGGCACTGCATCCCTGGGCTATTTACGCCATTTTAGCGCTGGGCTTGGCGCTGTTTTCATTTAACAAAGGTTTGCCGCTGACGATACGTTCGGTGTTTTATCCCTTGTTGGGAGAACGGGTGTGGGGCTGGCCAGGGCATTGCATTGATATTCTTGCGGTATTTGCCACCTTATTTGGTCTGGCTACGTCGCTTGGGCTGGGGTCTGCTCAGGCCGCTGCGGGTTTGCACCTGCTGTTTGGTGTGCCTGAAGGTCAGACGACCCAAATCGTATTAGTGGTGGTGATTACGCTGATTGCTTTGGTTTCGGTCGTGGCTGGCCTGGATGCGGGCGTAAAACGTTTATCTGAAATCAATATGGCACTGGCGGCACTATTGTTGTTATCTGTGATTGTGCTTGGACCAACGCTGGTGATTTTAACGGGCGTGTTGGATAACCTTGGGGCTTATTTGCAGTATTTACCTGATCTAGCCAATCCTGTTGGACGCGAAGACAGTAATTTCCTGCAAGGCTGGACGGCCTTTTATTGGGCCTGGTGGATCAGTTGGTCGCCTTTTGTCGGCATGTTTATCGCCCGTGTATCCAGAGGTCGCACTGTGCGTGAGTTTTTAATTTCAGTACTGCTAGTGCCTTCTTTCGCTTGTGTATTGTGGATGACCGTCTTTGGTTCTACTGCTATTCATCAATTAGTGCAGGATAGTTATCAGGCCGCGGTCTCTGCAGAATTGCCACTGCAGTTATTTCAAATGCTGCAGGCCTTACCACTGGCCAATATCACCTCCTTTATTGCCATAGTGCTGGTGGTGGTGTTTTTTGTTACCTCCTCTGATTCAGGCTCACTGGTGATCGATACCATAGCGGCTGGAGGTAAAGTGAATGTGCCAGTGGCGCAGCGGGTATTTTGGTGTACCTTCGAAGGCTTGGTTGCTATAGCGTTGGTACTGGGCGGTGGCTTGGTGGCATTACAAACCATGGCAGTTTCGACCGGCTTTCCTTTTGCTCTGGTGTTATTGGCCTCTTGTGTGTCTGTTGTGATAGGGCTGAGATCAGAGCCTCGTAGTTAACCACAGGATGATCAAAGTGGGAGGATATCACTCCTCCTGCTTTCATGGAGATGGCAAGCGAATGCAGATAGAACAAATAGAAATTCTGAATTTCTTAAAGCGCTACAGCCCTTTTAAAGAGCTGCCGGATGACTTATTGCACCAGACGGCGATGCAGGTAGATATTGGTTATTTTAAAGCCGGTACGCCGATATTGCGTTTTGGTGAGTCGTTACAGGCTTTGCATCTGGTTCGCAGCGGTGCAGTCGAAACCTACAGGCGCAACGGCGTGTTGTACAACAGACTTAGCGAAGGCGGCATTTTTGCTGAGCAAGGTTTGTTGCGCGATAAAACTGTTATTTTTCCTGCAACAGCGATAGAAGACAGTTTGATCTACTTTATTCCTGCGGCCTGTTTTGAATTGCTGTATCAATCCGATGAAGTCTTTGCCGATTATGTCGAGATAGGTGATACCCAACGCAAAAAGAGTGGGGTTCTTGCCGACAAAAGTAGCAATGATTTAATGAGTTCAGAAGTTCGTCAGTTGATTGGCAGAGCTGTTGTGACTTTAGCCGCAGATGCCACAGTGCAGCAGGCAGCGCAATTGATGCAACAAGAGTCTGTGTCTTCTTTACTGATTGTGGCGGACCAGTCAAAAGACGCTGCTTTGGTCGGCATAGTCACTGATCGGGATCTACGTAACAGACTAATAGCAGCAGGATTAGATTATCAGCAAAAAGTTTCAGTGGTGATGACCACTGAACTGGTGTGTATAGAGCAACACCAGTTTGTGTTTGAAGCCATGTTAGTGATGCTGCGTCACAATGTGCACCATTTGCCTGTACTGGAAGAAGGCAAGGTGCTTGGCATAATCTCTATTGCCGATGTGATCCGTTATGAATCGCAAAACAGCCTGTACATTGTCAGCAGCATTTTCCGCCAGCAGACTGTGGCTGAGCTGCAAAGCCTGAGCACTGAATTAGCCTCTTGTTTTGTCCGCATGGTGAATGAAGATGCCAACTCCAGAATGATTGGTGCTGCTATGGCGGTGACTGGCCGTAGTTTTAAGCAGCGTTTACTAGAGCTGGCAGAGCAGCAACTGGGGCCACCGCCTGTGCCTTATTGTTTTTTGGCCTTGGGTTCTATGGCGCGGGATGAACAACTGATAGTGACGGATCAGGACAATGCGTTGGTGCTGCATAATGACTATGATCCTGTTTTGCATCAGGATTATTTTGCTGCGCTGGCTCAGTTTGTTTGTGATGGTCTGGCACTTTGTGGTTACAGCTATTGCAGTGGCGATATTATGGCCACCAACAGTCAGTGGCGACAGCCGCTACGAGTCTGGCAGCAGTATTTCACGGACTGGATTGAAAAGCCTGATGCGCAGCGATTGCTCAACAGCGGTATATTTTTTGATTTAGAAGGGGTGTGGGGCCAGCTGCAATGGGCCGATCAACTGAATCAACAAATCAGGCGTCAGGTCAAAGCCAATGCGGATTTTTTAGCCTGTATGGCGCGCAATGCCATCAGCCGGACGCCACCTTTAGGTTTCTTTAAAGATTTTGTGCTGGAAAATGATGGTCAGCAAAATAATTCACTGGATATTAAACGCAGAGGTACAGCGCCATTGGCAGACCTGGTCAGGGTGCATGCTTTATCTATTGGCTGCGCTGCGACCAATACCTATGAGCGTTTATTGGCAGTCAAAGCGGCCGGAATTTTACCCAAGGGCAGGGCGGATGATTTGATTGATGCACTGGAAGTGATAGCTATGGTGCGAATTCGTCAGCAAGCCAAATCCTTACAAGCGGGTAGAGCGGCTGATAACAAAGTCAAACCTGAAGAACTCTCAGCCTTTGAACGTAAAACCTTAAAAGAAGCCTTTCAAATTCTCAGCTTCGCGCAGAAATTTCTGAAGTTTCGTTACCCAGGTGGGCGACAGTAACAGAGGTGTTATGTTTTATCTGAAAAAGCAGGAATTAAAAACAGATCCACTGCAACTGCTGAGCAAAAACTGGCAAAACACCATGCAGCAGTTGGAGTTATCTGCCAAAGACCCTAGGTTAAAGGCTTTTTATCAGGCCGGAGCAGTAGCTGCTCATACGGCTTTGCAAGAGGTCTCTTTTGTCGCTTTAGATTTTGAAACCACAGGCTTAGATCCTGTACGCGATGGCATCGTCAGCATAGGGCTGGTGCCGCTGACGTTGAATCGAATTCACAGCAGCAAGGCTCAAAGTTATTTGGTAAAACCCAGAGTACAGCTCAACGAAAGTTCAGTGATAGTGCATGGTATTACCGACAGCGCCATAGCGCAGGCTGCTGATTTAGAACTCTATATTGAGCCTTTGTTGCAGGCTTTGGCAGGAAAAGTGGTGCTGGTGCATCATCTGCCTATCGAGCGCGCCTTTTTATATCATGGTTCGATGAGTCGTTTAGGTGAAGGTGTTGTATTTCCAATGATTGATACTTTGGCGTTAGAGCGGAGTTTTACTCAGTCAGGTTTACAGGGATGGTGGCGACGTATGACAGCACAAGCTAAGCCATCATTACGCCTTGCCGATTGCCGGCAGCGTTACCAGCTACCGGCTTATCAACCTCATCATGCGGTGACAGACGCCATTGCCTGTGCAGAGTTATTTCAGGCTCAGGTCGCTCAACATTTTTCGGTATCAACTCCAGTGGGCAAGCTCTGGAGTTGATACCGTTCTAACCTGCTCGTGCTACTGAGGTTGATAAGGCAAAGACGAGTGGTGCAGTACTATGCGTAATTTACCATCAGCATCTTTTTTAAAGCCCCAGCTTTTATCTACAGTGGTGATTTTGCCATTTTTATCCGTCAGCATCACATGACCCGTGGTTAACGCCATATCACCATTGATATAAACAGCGGCGTTTTTATAGTCATAGGCTGTCCAGCCTTTGAGTGCAAAACCTGTGTCTGCAGGAAAGTTTTTGTCATCGCCAACAAAATAGGCTAAGGCTCCCTGATAGCTGGTACGAAAAGTTTGTGCACCTGTGGCCAGGGTTGGCTTAAATAACACAGGAGTGATGTTGTAACCATAAGCCGTGTCCAGTGCAGTTTTTGCTGTAGCTTTTGCTTTTTCAAGCCCGGACTTTTCGTAATCAGAGCTGATCTGGATCAGTGCTTGCCCCCAGGCGTCCTGAGCCGCTTTTAACTCGGCTTCCGTGATGGCTGTGTTGGCATAGGCCAGTGGAGCGTACCAGGCTACAAAAGTCAGTCCAAGTATGCGGGTCATTTTAAGGTTCATGTTTTTTCCTTGCTCTATTCAATCATTGGTCTGGGTTCAGTATCGGCCAGTCAACTGAGCAATTAGCTGCATCTAACATGAAGTTTGTCTGCACTGAAGATTAAAAACAGATGAACAAAGCAGCCTTTAGCTATAACTTGCATTACTCTGTTTGCATAAATGAGCATGGAACCGGAGGGGTTGTGTTTCGAAGTAAACTGTATCTTGCGTTTTTTTTGTTGCTGGCAATCACCTTGGTGCAGGCTGGCCTTGCGATATGGGCTTCCGGTGTGGCCAGTTATCATGTAGAGCGCAGTCGAGTTGCCAATCAGATGCTGGCTGAATTTATTACACTTGGAGCTGATAAGCAGCGGCTTAAAGTCTGGCTTGCCCAGTCGTTGTTGACCAAAGACAGCACTGTAGAGCAACGGGATCAATACCTTGGGCAAATGCAGCAAAGTCTGGCTGATTTAAATACCTTGTTGCAGCATGATCAGCGGTTGTCGGAACATCCGGATGACTTTGCTGCTATCAGCCAGCAGCTAAAGTCCCTGTCTATTCTTGAGACGAACGTCGCAGCTTTGGAGCAAAGTTTAAAGAATAAGCAAGTCAGACCCGAGCATGAAGCGCAAATATGGCGGTTGCTGATCCAAACTTTCGATAATCTGGAAGGACTGGACTTGAAGCATCTGATTGCTGACTCTATTGAATTACAACGCCAGCGCTCAGAGCAAGCCGAAGAAAAAGCGGCAACAGCATTGCAACAGGTCAAAGTTCTGGTTGTGGTTGTGTCTTTATTTGGCGTGGCTTGTGCTGTCAGTCTTGCACTTGTGTTATCCAGAGCTTTGTATCAGCCTGTGCAGCAGTTACTGACAGGCACTTCAGCCCTGGCTGATGGCCAGCTGAATTACCGTTTGCCAGAGCAAGGGCCGGCTGAGTTCAGCATGCTTGCCCGTAGCTTTAATCTGATGGCTACAGGTTTGGAGCGGGCCAGACAACAAGAAGAAGATCATACCCGCAGAGTTGAGCTTGAGGTCGCAGAGCGCACTCGTCAATTGCGACATGCGGTTGAACAGCTACAGCACGCAGAACAGCAACAGCAACGTTTTTTGGCTGATGTTAGCCATGAGTTGCGCACTCCTGCGACAGCGATTCGGGGGGAAGCCGAAATCAGTCTGCGTGGAGCAGACAAAACCGCTGATTTTTATAAGGACAGCTTGCTGCGGATAGCTCAAACCAGTGTGCAGTTGTCCAGTCGTATTGATGATCTACTGATGCTGGTGCGAGGTGCACAACAACTACAGTTGCGGCCTCGGACTCTGACCCTTGGCGAGTTATGGCAACAGATCACTGCATTAGCCCGGCAGTTGTCTGCCAGTCAATCAGTGCAAATCCAGTGTGCAGAACTGCCTGATAACGCAGCTACAGAGTTGTTGTGGCTTGATCTGGATAAGTTGCTGCAGGCATTACAAATTATCCTCGATAATGCAGTGCGTTACAGTAGTACAGGGCAGCGGGTTGAATTAAGTGTTGCAGTGGCAGAGCAGTGTGTTATTCGGGTGCAGGACCATGGTATAGGTATTTTGCCTGGTGATTTACCTCATGTATTTGACCGCTATTTCAGAGCAGATAATGCCCGCCAGCTCAGGCCTGACGGACTGGGGATAGGTTTATCATTGTGTCAGACCTTAGTACAAAGCCAGCATGCAGAGCTGACAGTGAGCAGCGATGATCAACAAGGTACTTGTGTCAGAGTTATTTTACCTTTAGTTGAAGAGGACAACGCATGCATATCCTGATCGTTGAAGATGAAAAAAAGGTGGCAGACTTTCTGATCAGGGGACTGAAAGCCGAAGGCTATTTTGTCGATTGGATCGGCGATGGCAGTGAGGCTTTACCTGCATTACTGGCGCAAAAACCACAGTTGGTGATTCTGGACAGGATGCTGCCCAAAATGGATGGTTTACAAATATGCCGGTTAATACGTTCCCAACAGTTGCCGGTAAAGGTACTGATGTTATCGGCTTTGGCTGAAGTCTCTGACAGGGTGGATGGTTTAAAAGCTGGTGCTGATGACTACCTGGTGAAGCCTTTTGCTTTTGAAGAGTTATTAGCAAGGATTGAGGCGTTATCTAAACGTAATCCTTTTGCTGCGGTGCGGCGCCAACTGACAGTAGGTGATTTGGAATTAGATTTGGACAGTATGCAGGCCAGACGACAAGGTCAACTGCTGCAGCTGACCGCCAAAGAGCTGGCGGTGCTTGAGCTACTGATGTCCAGCCCACAAAAAGTATTTAGTCGTGAGCGGGTGCTGGCAACGGTGTGGGGTATTAATGAAGATCCGTTGACTAACGTGGTCGATGTTTATGTCAGGCGTTTACGAAAAAAAGTCGATGAGCCGTTTGGCCAGAGTTACATCAGAACGTTAAGAGGCATAGGGTACTATTTATCAGACGAAAGCTGACGTCATCTGACCATCAGCTCAACCGCTTTCTATGTTAAAACGGCTGAGCTGATGTTGTGTTTAGGATCAGGCAGGTTCTGTTTCTGTCGAAACTTGTTCTTCAAATTCACTAGCTACCGGAATTTTTTCACATAAAATCCAGTCTTTTTCATCCACCCAGTTTTGCGCACCACCGGCTACAGTGCGAATTGGCACTATGTAACGGCACGAGGTCTGAGGTTTCACCGACGCAAAAATTGGCACAAAACCAAAGTTCAGCGCGGTTTCAATCAGAGCCTGTTGGTTATGCGGGTCAATATCTGCTGCTTCGTCGATATAAATTGGAATACGGTATTTACCGCGTTCGCGCTCGGACAATAACTGGCGGATAAATAACATACCGCACAATAACTTAATGGTAATACGTGTCCCGTTGGAGCCAGCTGAATCAATTTTGTCGAAGAACTCTATTTCACCGGCCCGATTCACCACTTTAAAACGAATATCAAATAAGTCAGATAAAGTTAAACCACCTTTTTCGCTGGCAGCCTGAATTAAATAGTCTTTCGCTGCCTGTACTTCACGCTCATTGCTACTGGCATTGGGTGCCAATAAGTCCAGCGTATCGCCTTGTTGATAAGCTTCTGATGTCGTCAGAATAGTATCGATATGGCCAACCAATAAAGCACGGTCAACAATTTCAATTTTAAAATCCTGCAGGTTGGAGATCTGATGACGCCAAATACCACGGTTAAAGCTATTTAGCTCGCGGTGCAGACGGTTTAAGTCATCGCGTAAGCCTTTGAGCGTGGAGGCTACTTCTGTCAAAGCGACGCGGGCACGACGTTCAATGGCTTCACGTTCTTTGTCCAGGTGATGGAAGGCGCTGATTAGTTTCTGGAACTTCAGCTCTTCATCCGATTCGACTTCAAACTTGGTAATACCAGCGTTAAAAATAAACAGGTAGGTATTTTTGATATTAACGTCGATAAGCTTCAACTCATTACACTGCTTATTAAAGTCGCGTAATACGTCGGCTAAGTTGTCAAAATCTAAGGTCACTTCAATAGGATAAGGTGTGACTTTGCCGGAGTAAAAATCGAGCTGGAAATCGATACGCTCTTTTTTCTCCTGCTCAATACGTTCGGCCTGACGTTTAATTTGTTCCTGCTTATTGCCGACTAAGTTGCGGCGATCAGACAGGGTAGAGGCTTTGTGCTGCACTTCAGCCAGTTGTTCCTGCAGCTTGTCTTCTTCGATTTCAAGTTCGGACTGAAGCGCCTGTTGTTCGTCACTGAACTCCAGCATTTGCTGGTAGCGGCCAAACTTTTTAATGTCTTCTTCGGCTTGTAACAAGTCCTGATACAAGCGGTCTTTTTCGCGGGTTTTACCGGCTAAATCACCAGCAACTGCCAGTTGTTGCTCCAGCGTATGTAAGGTTTGCTGCAGAGCATCAATTTGCTCTTTCAGCTGGATTTTGTTCTCGAGGCTATTTTGCTCTACCGGCTGCAGGTGATGCACGTCAATGACAACACCAGGTAAATGCAATTTGCCTTGTTTAAAGCAATCAGCAATTTTTTCTAGTTGCTCTGAAAATAAAGCGTCGTCCAGAATTTCAATATCACCGCCACCAGTCGTAGAAAGCGACAATAAATCCGGATTCAGAATGCGGGTGATTTGCTGTACTTCCGGCAGGCTTAAATCTTCGCGTAAGCGAGAGTAAAGGTTAAATTCGAGGTTTTTCAGTTGCAGCTTTAAGCTTTGCAGTTGCTTAGCACTTTGGCTTTTTTGATGCGCCAACGTAGTGGCATTCACCTGACTGGCACCTTGTAAACTGTGGCTTAACTGCTCGTAAGCTGCGCGGATATTGCTTAAGTTCGTCTGCAGGGTGGCTTCGTTACTTAAACTGAATTTTTGCGACAGAGCATCAAATTCGCCAAACCATTGCTGTAACTGCTGCTGACGGCCGGACAATTCTTTAATTTGGCCAACATACAAACGTTGACGTTCTTCCAGCTGGCTTTTCTCTGCCAAAAGACCGGTAAGCTGCTCGTTTAAAAGCTCTTGCTGGTCGTCAAAATAGCTATGAAATTCAGTTAAAGCTACATCCAGCTTAGGGGCATACGTCGCTAAACGGCCTTTGAGTACAGAGCGGTTTTCCAACAGGCTTTCAAGGGCTGTGACAGCTTCCTGTTGGTTTTCCAAAGCTTTTAGCTCACGTCTGTCTTTATTGACCTTTTCAAAGGCGTTATGCCAAACCTGATAAAAATCGACCTTAGGGTCGCCTAAATGCCGGGCAAATACAGGCAATAACAGACGTTTTACATCCTGAGCTGTTAAACGGTGCAGGTTCAGAATACGGCGGAAAATATCTTTGTACACAGGCGCATCAGAGACGTTCGCCAGTGGGATCATCCGAAGGTTAATTCGGCTGTCAAAAGGCGTTGCGCCCCCCGTCAGCATGGCATTCAGTTCAGACTGTTTTAATTCAATAGGATCAAAACCTAAACTACGTAAATGATGGTCCAGCTTGTTGTAACGCACATAACTTTTGCCATCTAAATAATGATTTAAATCCAGCTTGCCTTTGTAGCAAAAATACTGGAAAGCGTAACCTGCAATTTTACCTCGGCCAGCTACCCCAATCACCACAGGGCCGTCTGGCAAATTGGCTTCCAGTAGTATGTAGCTTTGGTCTGTGCCGAAGTAAAACTTACGGGTTTCGTCTAAGTCGTGACCATCCCATTCAGTTAAGCGCAAATCGTTAATCAGCGGGAACTGCAGGGCGTTGATCACCGAACTTTTACCCGTATTATTGGGCGCGCAAATAGAGGAAGAATCATCCAGCGGGATCACACATTTGGCGTAGCCAGCTGTGTTCAGCAGTGCCAGCTTAGTTAAACCATACAGCTCTGATTTTGTTGAATTAAGTTGCTCAGACATCTGCTTTCTCCTCTGTCACAGCACTGTGATCCACATCCATCAGCGCGTCTAAATAACGATACACAGGGGATAATAACTTGATCTGATCGCCACTAGGCCGCGCCAGTCCATAACGTAATAACCTGTTGGCAATTTCACGTTTCATATCTGTCACTGAGAAAATTTCCAATTGCTCAAATAAGTGGTATTGCTGCTGCAGCAACTGGCCCCAGATTTCTGTGGTAATTTCATGTTCAAACAAAGCGCGCAGCGGGTCCTGGCCTTTGTCGGCATAAAACTCCACCAAGGCAAATAAAGTTAACGCAAAAAGCCTGGAAATTTTGCCCATGCTGGCGGTGGCATCATCCACTTCAAAATAAAAGAAACCACGGCTGTCGCGTTTTAATGTATTGCCTAAGGCACCAAACAAAGCTGTGTAGGAGTCTTCCTGCAGATCCAGTTCCTGCCATAAGGCAAAATCCTGTTCGCTGATATGGTAACCGTTCGATAGCTTTTTGCTGATTTCAGCCAGTTGGGTCAGTTCATCTAAGTTTAATTGCATTTATAAAGTCCCGGCTTCGCTGCTTTGAAAAGGGTGTAAGGTCAGCTTATAGCCATTGAGTGTCAATTCTGTGTTGTGTTCGCTGTGCTGCAATGTCAGCTCATCCGAGCGTGACAATTCCTGATATAAAAACAGCAACTCATCTACTGGTAATTCAGGATAACTGTCGGCTAGCCAGCGGCTTAAATCCGGCAGTTTTTTCAGCGCTTTGGCCTTATGTACTACATCTTTGAGTTCAGGCACCTGCATCAGCATGCTGTGATTGCTGAGTATTTCTTCCGGTAACTGATAGGCATCATGTTCGTACTGACACAGCTCTGCCATATAACTAGTGATTTGATTGGCCGAGCCTAAGGAGAACCGCTGGCTGTCAGAGCTGATAGCTGGAACTAAAGGTTCTAACGTCAGATCTATGCCTTTTTTACGCATCTGACCCAATAGGAAGCTGGCGTTGCGCGATAACAAGGTATTGCGACGCAGCTCATCCCTGAGTGGCATTAGTAAATCAGCACAGCGACTTAAACTTTCACGACCGACCTGATTCATTTCGATCAAACGGGTGCGCAGCTGAATAAGCGTTTCTTTTTCGGTATTCAGTGTGCCTGTTACTTCAATCACTTGTAGCAACTCGCTGAGCATCGCCTCCACATCGGACACTGTTTTCTGGAAAGGGCCGTTGATATCCACCAGTGCTAAAACCGGGTCGATGTAGTCATCAAAGGCATCCATCACCGCCGCATAACGGCGTGCCAGACTGAGTTTGCCTTCATCGGCTTTGGCCCGCTCGACTAAAGAGAGGATGGCGCTTTCGTTCTGACCAAAGTGCTTCAGTACTTCACGGATACGTTCGTCCATTACCCGCGAGAAACGACGCAGTTCGCTGCTATCGCGGCTTTGTGCAGCCTCTTGCATACGTTCTGATAAACGTCTTAATTCCAGAATACGACTTTCAATATCGGTCGCTAACCCAAGCTGCTGTTCCTGCATTAACTGCTGGGCAAATTCCAGCACAGAACGATTCAGTTCCAACTGGCTGGATTTAGCCAGTGGGATCAGAATTTCAAGTTGCAAAAAACGCTGAGCTTCACGGAACACCTGTTCACTGCTCATGCCATTGTTATGGCGCAAGATCAGATGTTGTACATCCTGAAAACTGAAGTTACCGCTGGCACTTCGTTCGACCAACTGCTCAATGACAGTCCAGTGCTCATCTAAGCAGCGGATAATTTTACGTGGCGCTATCATTTGTCCTTTCTTTTCATACGTATCATAAATATTTCACAAATGTGACTTTGGTAGGGTAGTGGCATCTTGTTGGGGCTGGTACAATACCGCCCCGCAAATTCCTTCCTTTTCCACAACAATTAAGCTGGTACTACATCATGGTAAGCGCAGTAATTTTGGCTCTGGTGGCAATAGCCTTTGTGATGATCGTTATAGAGGATATTATCCACGTAAACAAGGCAAAAACGACACTTTTTTTCGGTACTCTTTGCTGGATCCTCGCTTTTATTTTTCCAATGCACGGCGCTACAAGTAGCGAAATCAGTGAGCAGCTGAATCATAACTTATTAGAAATAGCTACTTTGTGGTTGTTTTTGATGTCAACTATGACTTTTGTCGCTTATCTCAACAGCAAAGGCTTTATTTCTCAAATTGTGCAGCGCTTATTGCCTGCCGAGCTGTCTGAACGCCGTTTGATGTTTATCATTGCAGTCTTTGCTTTTATTTTCTCGTCATTTGCCGACAACGTCACTGCTACGCTGGTGGCTATTGCTGTTATTAGCAGCATTAAACTGGAAGCGAAAAAACGTATTCAATATGCCACCTTGATTATTTTTGCTGTCAATAGCGGTGGTGTGTCGTTAATCACAGGTGATGTGACCACCCTGATGTTATTTTTAGCGGGCAAAGTCACTATTGCTAATCTGCTGCTGTTAATTCTTCCTTCGTTATTTGCCGTTGCCGTATTGGCTATTCTGTTGTCACGCAAAATGACCGGCCGTATTGTGCTGGAGAAGTCTCCTAAGCCAATAGAAAAAGCCGATGTCATTATTGCCAGTATTTTTGCAGCGACCATAGGCTCTACACTGTTGTTTAATATTCTGTTCCAGATCCCGCCTGTACTCACATTCCTGTTTGGTTTAGGCGTGATGTTCTTAGCGGCTCAGTACCTGCTGCGTAAAAAGACAGGGGTAAATATTCTGCATTACATCCGTGAGGTGGAGTTTGATACCTTGTTGTTTTTCTTAGGGGTTCTGCTGCTTGTTGGCATTCTGAAAGAAATTGGTGTGCTGACCAACATTACGCATTTGTATCAGTATTTAGAGCCAGTGCAAGCTAACTACCTGATGGGTATTTTGTCTGCGATGATCGACAACGTGCCTTTAACTGCGGCTTTGTTAAAAGCAGATTTAACCATGACGGCAGCGGAATGGCTGACTTTAACTTACGCCACAGGAGTAGGCGGTTCTATTTTGATCATAGGTTCAGCGGCCGGTATTATTGCCATGAGTAAAGTCAAAGAACTGACCTTTGGCACTTACTTTAAAATGGCAGGTTACCTGCTGGGTTGTTACAGCCTTGGTTATGTTGGCGTCTATTTTGTTGGCCAGTTTGCTTTGGCTTAAGGATAAAAAACTGTAACTAAATTACAGTTTTTCTGAAAAGACGGCTAAACGGCTGTTGCCTTTTGTAAAAAAGTCACTTAAGCTCTGCGCCGTCAATCATACGTGATTATGAGATACCCGACGTATTTGGAACTGTGACATGGCGATAAGGTAGGGGCGGGGTTTACTCCGCCCGTCTCGCCAACAAGTTGATGTCAAGCGAAGGCACGACATCAACAAAGCTGCAGCTTCAAGTACGACGGTTGTCTACCCTAAGTAATTGGAGTTGCAGCGCGACGACAAGTGCGTGAGTCCCCAGGAGCATAGTAGTCCTATGTGACTGGGGCGAGGGCACGCAGTCAACAAAGCTGCAGCTTCAAGTACGACGGGTATAGACCAGAAGAGGAGCGTTAACCAGGTAGAACATCTCAGGCTGCTACAAGCCGCAGGATGTTTGAGGGGGATTAACGCCGAGGATCAGATGCTGTAGCGGCAGATGGTCCGGTTGTTAAGGCTGAATCCTTACGACTGTCACCTGTTTTTTGTGGTGGAGAGCTTCTGGCCTTTGTGTGTCTGTGATCAGTTGTATGCAGCATCATGCCTGCACCACAACTTTATTTACTGCCTGCAAATGCCATGCTCTGCCTTATGACTTATTGATAAGGAGAGACTCGAATGTCTAATCAACTTATTGTCGCCAAATTTGGCGGAACCTCAGTGGCCGATTTTCCGGCTATGTCCCGTTGTGCTGATATTGTGTTAGCCGATCCTAGTATCCGTCTGGTCGCTGTCAGTGCTAGTTCAGGCGTGACCAATTTATTGGTCGATATCACCAAACAAACTGAAGTACAGGCCCGTTATGCATCCTTTGAAGGCATAGAGCGTATTACTTTGGCTGTGCTGAATGCTCTGCAACAGCCTGAAGCTGTAGCCGCTCAAATCAACACCTTGCTTGCTGATTTACGTAACCTGATTGAAACTGGGGGGGCTGTTTATTCCGGCGCTCATAAAGATTTGATCCAGTCTTTTGGTGAACGTTTAAGTTCAGTGTTATTTACTCAGGTGTTAGTGGAACGTGGTGCTGCGGCAGAGTGTTTTGATGTGCGTCGCGTGCTTCGCACCGACAGCCGTTTTGGTAAAGGTGAACCACAAATCGATGTTATTGCTGATTTGGCGCAGACTCATTTATTGCCTTTGCTGCGTGAAAATATTGTTGTCACTCAAGGTTTTATTGGTGCAGACGAAGCCGGACAAACCACGACCTTAGGCCGGGGTGGTTCAGATTACAGTGCTGCTTTATTGGGTGAAGCTTTAAATGCCGCTACTGTGCAAATTTGGACAGATGTAGTGGGTATTTTCACCACAGACCCACGTTTGACTTCTGATGCCCGTTGTATCAATGAAATCAGCTTTGATGAAGCGGCTGAAATGGCTACTTTTGGCGCTAAAGTATTGCACCCTGCCACCTTAATTCCGGCGATGCGCCGCAATATCAAAGTTTTTGTCGGTTCAAGCCGCGAGCCAGAAGCGGGCGGTACCTGGATTGCCAAAACGGTCGAGCATAAACCTGCTTATCGTGCCATTGCTTTGCGTAAATCCCAAACTCTGATCACGGTGAAAAGCCCAGCCATGTTACATGCCGCAGGTTTTTTAGCACGGGTTTTTGACATTCTGAGTCGTCATCAAATATCAGTGGATTTAGTCACTACCTCAGAAATTTCAGTAGCTTTAACGTTGGACGAATCTGCAGGCAGCGCCTTTAATTCGGCGATAGAACCAGCGATTGACGAGCTGAAAACTTTCTGTGAAGTGTCAGTCGAGCAGGGCTTAAGTTTAGTTGCTGTGATAGGCAATCATCTGCACAGCACCAAAGGGGTGACAGGTGAGTTGTTTAGCGCTTTGGAGCAAATTAATATGCGACTGATATGCCATGGGGCTTCGCGCCACAACCTGTGCTTTTTAGTTCAGGATGCGTCAGCTGCTGCTGTGGTGAAAGAGCTGCACCAGAAGTTATTTAATTAAAAAGCTGGTGTCAGAGCTTCAGGCTCTGACACCAGTTTCAATCAGACAAAAAGCTGTTTCATGTCCTGATAAATAACCACAAACTCAGGAGAGCGATAGAAATCTATACCTGTAATTAACCCTCTGTCTGCAAAAGGTTTTAACGCAATACGAGCTTCGGTTTTATCTTTAGTAAAACCTTTTTGAATAGTGGCGATACGAATAAAATCCAGATAATTGGCTTTATCTGTGTGAGCTAATTTGGTATTCCACAGTTCAGCCACTTCGACCAACTCATCCGGAAATTCCCATTTACGTAAAATGCTACCACCTATGCCACCGGCTAAATCCGTGATACAGCCTGCGATAAAGTCTTTGTCACCAAACTGTTCCAGATGTTTTTCTGCTTCAGTCAGAATAGGCAAAGCACCAATATTATGAATTAAACCAGCCAAAGTCATGGTGTCAAAATTCACAGGGCTGGATTTTAAATTACTGTTATACAACTGCATCGCCGCCAGAGCCACTGCGGCCACTTCCAGCGTGTCTTGCCATACTTTACCCATCATGTCTTTAATCAGGCTGGAGTGAGAGACAAATAACTGTTCCACCGCCATAGCTGTCGCAATGTTTTTGATATAACGCAGGCCAATGCGGGTAACGGCCTGGTGTAAAGAGCTTACATGCACTGAACGGCCTAAAAAGGCGCTGTTGGCAATTTTCATCATACGAGCGGACATGGCCGGATCGTGAGAAATAATATCCGCCATCTGATTTAAATTTACATTTGGGTCTTCCGCCATTTTGCGGATACGTAAAGCAATTTCGGGAAGACTTGGCAGCACCAAGGTATCATTTTGAATTTTTTCGACCAGCAAGCTTAATAACGCGTTTTCGTTTGACATAAACTGCAACCTTGTGACAATAAAGGACAACTATCTGTTTGTGCTGTCTTGTTATTTAATTCATAGACGGACGCTCTGATTATTAGCGAATTCCATTGCCTTTGCCCAGTAGCAAAACAAAAGAATTTTTCATTTTGTCCAGATAGTGGGAATTATTCAGCGTCTTTGTCCTGAATTTGAAACAATTTGTCACGGATTTGCCAAAAACGACCGTCTTTACGGGCTATGATGGCCGCAGGAGGCTGAAATCTGTGTGTCTGTTGCAGCACTTTATGCACTGTCGCGTCAACAAATGGCCTGTGCCTGTCTACCAGATGAGGTGGCACAAATAAATTTAAAAACTTTTGTTTTTGAGCTTTGGTTTGCAAGCTCCAGTATTCAGCTATTTCTGCGCCATCAGCCGAAAAATAGCTGACTTTAAGTGAGCTTTTCCCTTCTTTACTCTGATGACTTTGCAGTTGCATCCGGGTGACATAAAGCACCAGCGCATCTTTTAAACTTAAGGCTTCTTTTAGCTTTTTATCCGGATCGACCAATACCAAACCACAGTCACCGCAGTTTCGGGCTGCTATGTCATTTTCAGCACCACAGTCCGGGCAAAACTTGGCTTTGAAACGATAACCGCAGGCATGGGGCTTTCCTTGTTCATCCTCTTTATAGCCCTGACAGCGGCGGCCATAATGCTCCAGCACTAAACCTCTGTCGTCAGTTTTGCCCCAGAAGTTATTAAAAAAACCACACAAAGGGCAGGGCACAGTGACCAGTTCAGTGCCAGGTTCAGGCCGCAATTCACCTATATCAGGTTGCTCCAGATTAAATCTGTTACCGGCATAATCCAGTACCAGACAATCGGTTTTACCCGGGCTTAAGCGCAGGCCACGGCCAACAATTTGCTGATACAAGGTAACTGATTCTGTGGGGCGCAAAATAGCAATTAAATCGATATGAGGGGCATCAAAACCTGTGGTTAATACCGCCACATTGACCAGATACTTCAGCTGCTTTTGTTTAAAACTATGGATCAGCGCATCCCGTTCTTTTTGTGGGGTATCGCCTAAAATCAGTGCAGTGTGGCTGGCAGGTAAATAACCCAAAATTTCGCGGGCATGGGCTGTGGTTGCGGCAAAAATCATCACGCCCTGCCGACTTTGGGCTTGTTGTATCACTTGCTGAATAATTTGGGGCGTGGCACGTTGTTGCTGGTTGATGCGTAAATCCAGATCTGCTTCTTTAAAGTAGCCACTGGCTGTGGGTTTTAAACCAGCGAAGTCATAGCTCAGCACTGGAGCATCCATCAGCACGGCAGGCGTTAAATAACCTTCCCCCAATAAAAAGCGGATAGGTAAATCGAAAATACAGTATTTAAAGAAACGTGGTTCGGTAGTGCGGATAAGTCCACGACTGTGATACTGATAAATCCAGCCAGAACCTAAGCGGTAGGGTGTTGCCGTTAAGCCTAGCACTTTTAAATCCGGATTTTGGGTCTGTAAAGCGCGAATGACTTTTAAGTAGCTGCTGTCTTCGTCATCGCCGACACGATGGCATTCGTCAATGACCAATAAGCTGTAGTGCTCAGTAAATTCATCCAGATTACGAGCTACCGACTGCACAGAGGCAAACACCACTTTAGCCGCCGTTTCTTTACGGCCTAGACTGGCTGAAAAAATAGCGGCCTCTAAGCCATAACTCTGGTATTTGGCATGATTTTGCTCCACCAGCTCTTTGACATGAGCCAGTACCAGCACCCGGCCACGGGCCAAGCGCGCCAGTTCTGCTATGACTAAGCTCTTCCCAGCGCCTGTAGGTAATACCAGCACTGCAGCATCCTGCTTTTGGCGAAAATGCACAAGAACA
This sequence comes from Rheinheimera soli, assembly GCF_021290985.1. Taxonomy (GTDB): domain Bacteria; phylum Pseudomonadota; class Gammaproteobacteria; order Enterobacterales; family Alteromonadaceae; genus Pararheinheimera; species Pararheinheimera soli. Next base: position 31,833 of record NZ_JAJOYU010000022.1, on the reverse strand, counting down.
GACTGCACAGCTTGTTGTTGGTAAGACCGAAGTTGAAACATCAGAGCGATTTACGCAAGAAGAAGGGGCGATAAAAACGCCCCTTGAGGAGGATGACGACCAATGATTACTGAATGCCCTGATTAGAAAAAACAGTGGCGCGGTCAGCTAAAAAGGTGATTTTGATGTTTTTTTCATCATCACCCCAGCGGCAACTTTTGGTGCCCACTGCTTCGTCACAATGAGTGGCAGTACCTAAAATACCGGTTACTTCCTGGTACGTCATACCGGCTTTCACCTGATCATAATTGTCTTGAGTCAGTTTGCTACAAGCTCCGACGAACAGCAGAGCCGTGAACAAAACTACGATTTTTTTCATAACAGATTCCTTGTGTTATTTTAGTGTCTAAAGGGTTGTCGCCACAGCTGACTCTGGCGGTGTAAAACGTTTTACCTGGATAATCACGCCTAATCGCGGGTGATCCAAGTAATGGATCTGACCTAAGGTTAAGCGGGCACTTTGTTTAATCGCAAGTTGCGCCGGTTGGTTGTTATCCTCATTCTGGCGCAAGTAAAAAGTGCCATCAAACTGAATAAAGCGACCTAAACGTAACTGAACTAAAGAATCAAATTGCCACGGACTGAACCAGAGTTGCAAGCTGCTCTGACCTTGTTGCACTGCGGCCAGTTGTTGTTGCACTTGCTGCATTAAATCAACAGTTTGCCCTGCGTCTGTATTCTCATCCGCATGGTAAGAGCCTGCATACCAGTGGCTGCGGCTGTTACGGCCTGAGACCAGAGGCTGACGCCAGGCTGTATGCAGCAACAATTGCTTGCCGGCTTCACGTTGTAATTGATACGCCAGATTTTTCAGCTGTAAGTCATTTGGCCCTACTAAGTAAGCCGTATCTTTGGCAATTCCGTCCCCGGTAAAGGTAGCAGGAATTTGCGCTGGGGCAGGCAACTGCAATGCCAACTCTTCAGCACTTAATGGCCGGCTTATTAACTGACCATCCAAATCCCATTGTTCCATCTGGCAATTCTGCATATTCAGCTGAAATAACGACGCCGTTACTGGCTCTGGTTCCAACTGCACATCGAGAGAATCTTCTGCAACCAGGCTTTGCTGCTCCTGTTTATTCTGCTGATGTTCGGTTAATAGTTGCTGAATTTGCTGCTGTACAGTGGCAGAAACTGGCTGTGCCGGAGCAGGGGCTGACAAAGTCGGATCAGCCTGTGCTGGTGTGCAGGCTGGTATAGCTTTAATTAAATCAGCTAGTGCAGGTTGCACTAAAGGACGCATCAAATCCATCGCATTGCTGGTTTTAAGCGCCGCTGTAGGAGCTTCAAATTGCTCTTTTAAACTGTTATTGGAGCTTCGGCTAAAAGCTATCAGTTCAATTTCATACCAGCTGTTGGCAAAGACTGTGGTTGTGGCGAATAAACCCACAAAAGCCAGTCCCAGCGATGTTAAACGCAGATGTTTCATGATGCTCCTGTCTGATGTTTAGCAAAGTCATCCAGCATAAAGCTGACGAAGGCGAATCTGCTATTAGTATCAGGTAAATCTTTGATAAATTTCAGTTTACTACCGCCTTCCAATTTAAATACTTTCGACTGAGTCTGGATCAGTTGAATAATGTAAGACGGGTTCACTGAAGTCCGTTCGGCGAATTCTAGCACACCACCTTTGCTGTTGGCTTCCAGTCGTTTAATTCCAAGTGTCTGCGCCTGCATTTTTAACTCTGTGATTTTGACTAAGTTTTTTGCCGCATCCGGTAATAAGCCAAAACGGTCAATCAATTCTACCTGTACGTCATCCAGTTCTTGCTCGTCGCGACAGGAGGCTAAACGTTTGTAAAAGGATAAACGTAAGCTGACATCAGGAATATAAGAATCCGGCAGCAGAGCAGGCAACTTCATATCCAGTTCGGTTTGTTGAGTTAAAAGTGCATCCAGGCTTGGCTCTTTACCGGCTTTTAGCGCTTCAACAGCTTGTTCCAGCATTTCCATATACAAACTAAAACCTACAGATTCAATCTGACCACTTTGCTCGTCACCCAACAACTCGCCTGCGCCGCGAATTTCCATATCCTGACTGGCGAGTGCAAAACCTGCACCTAAATCTTCTAAAGCGGAAATGGCTTCAAGGCGTTTTTCAGCGTCTTTGGTTAAGCGTTTTGGCGGAGGTGTAAGTAAATACGCATAAGCCTGGTGATGCGAACGGCCAACCCGGCCACGCAACTGGTGCAACTGTGCCAGACCAAAGTTATCGGCTCTGTTGATAATAATAGTATTGGCAGTTGGCACGTCTATACCGGTTTCGATAATGGTCGAACACAGTAGCAGGTTAAAACGCTGATGGTAAAAATCAGCCATGATGTTTTCCAGATCCCGCTCACGCATCTGACCATGGGCTATGCCAATTAAAGCTTCCGGCAACAGCAGGGCTAAATCAGCAGCGGCTTTTTCAATACTGGCGACATCGTTGTGCAGAAAATACACCTGACCACCACGGGATATCTCCCGAAGCACAGCTTCACGGATCAGGCCTTCTTCATGTTCACGTACAAAAGTTTTGACCGGCAAACGTTTGGCCGGAGGAGTAGCGATAATAGATAAATCACGCATGCCAGACATCGACATATTTAAGGTGCGTGGAATTGGCGTTGCTGTAAGCGTCAGAATATCGATATTGGCTCGCAGGGCTTTGATTTTATCTTTTTGTCGCACGCCAAAACGGTGCTCTTCATCAACAATCAAAAGGCCCAGATCTTTAAAACGAATATCGTCCTGCAATAATTTGTGGGTGCCTATCAGAATATCGACTTTGCCTTGTTCGGTTTCTTCCAGTATCTGCTTTTGCTCTTTGGCACTAATAAAACGCGACAACACTGCTACTTTGACCGGCCAGTTGGCAAAGCGGTCGCGGAAGTTTTCAAAGTGCTGTTGTGCCAAAAGCGTGGTTGGCACTAAAACTGCCACTTGTTTGTTGTCATTGACTGCAACAAAAGCCGCCCGCATTGCGACTTCTGTTTTACCAAAACCTACATCACCACACACCAGCCTGTCCATAGCGCGTTCGGCCTGCATATCGGCAAGCACTGCAGCTATGGCATCGAGCTGATCAACGGTTTCTTTATAAGGGAAACCATCGGCAAACAGCTCGTATTGGTCGGCTTCCAGTTTAAAGCCATAACCCGTCTGGGCGGCACGCTGCGCATAAACATCCAAAAGTTCTGCTGCCACATCCCGTACTTTCTCTGCCGCTTTACGCCGGGCTTTTTCCCAAGTGTCGTTGCCAAGCTTATGCAGTGGCGCATGATCCTGATCAGAACCTGTGTAACGGCTAATTAAATGCAAGGACGATACAGGCACATACAACTTGCTGGCACCCGCGTATTCAATGGTGACAAATTCAGCACTGATGCCCGCAGCATCCAGCACCTGCAAGCCCTGATAACGGCCTATACCATGCTGTAAATGCACTACAGGCTGGCCAACAGAGAGCTCAGCCAGATTGCGGATTATGGTATCACCGGAGATTTGCTGGCTGTGTTTACGTTTGCGGCGTTGGGTTACTTTGTGGCCAAACAGCTCGTTTTCACTGACTAAGGCTAAAGGCTCTTCACCAGCTTTAGCCTTGGCTTTGCCGGAGCTGGCTTTGAGTAAACAGCCTTGCTCCAAAGACCCTATCACTATGCCTAAATCAACCTGATCTGTTAAAAACTCTTCGACCGAGGCAAATTGCTGCAAGCGAATTTGATTACGCTGCATCAGTTGCAACAAGCTTTCGCGCCGGCCTTCTGATTCTACGAAAAACAGCACACGGCCTTGCTGCTTTTTAATCTCAACAATAAATTGCTGTAGCTTTTCCAGTGGGTTTTTCAGCTGATGATTGACGGTAAGCTCAGGCAAATCAGCCACAGCCGCATTAGATTGTCCGGCACGTTCCGGCAATTCAGCACGGCTTAACCGTAAGCGTGGCCATTGCTTTAACTGAGCGAAAAACTCATCGACTGCTAAGTACAATTCCTGCGGTTTTAAAATGGGTTTAAGTAAATCTATGGCTCTGTCTTGATAACGACGTTGCAAGTCGTGCCAGAAACGCTCAGCCGCAGCCTCCAAATCGCCAACCGCCAGCATCACGGTCTGTTTGGGTAACATCGAAAACAAAGGTGCAGAGTGCTCAGCAAAGAGCGGCAGATAATACTCAATACCAGCAGGCATCAGGCCCTGACTGACCTGCATATAGAGCGATTCTTTTTCGCTGCGCGCTGGGAAACGTTCACGATAGCGAATACGGAAGCGTTCTATCGCGGCTTTATCCTGCGGGAATTCGTGAGCAGGCAAGAGTTCAATTTCATTGACTTGCTGCACTGTGCGTTGATTATCCGGGTCAAACAGGCGAATGCCGTCAATTTCATCGTCTAAAAAGTCAATGCGATAAGGCAGGGTACTGCCCATAGGATATAAATCGAGTAAGGAGCCACGCACTGAAAACTCGCCATGCTCCATCACCTGATCCACGGCGCGGTAACCCACTGCGGCCAATTGCTGACGCAGCGCTGTTAAATCCAGTTGCTGGCCTTTTTTCAGTACCAGACTGTACTGCTGTAAATAGCTGGCGTCAGTTAAACGCAGCAAGGCGGTATTTAATGGCACTATGACTATGCCATGCTGCAAACGAGGCAGGCTGTACAAGGTTTTTATACGCTGGGAAATAATGTCCTGATGGGGTGAAAATACGTCATAAGGCAAGGTTTCCCAGTCAGGGAAAGTCCAGACATCTGCAGCGTTTTCATGGAAAAATACCGTCAGTTCCTGCTCTAAACGAAGGGCCGTTGTGGTGTCTGGCACTACAACCACATAAAGGCCTTTCTGGCGCTGATACAGCTGATAAATGGCCCATGGCAAGGCAGCGCCGGACAGGCGGCCCCATTGTTTTTGATCGGTGCTGGAGGTGGGCGCTGGTAATGCTTCAATGCGGATCATCAGGGAAATTCTTTACTCGTTATAAAAAGACCGTTGGTTAATACGGTCTGTTGGTTTATTTAGTTTCAACACAAGTCACTGTTTACTACTGTTGAGCCTGCTGTGCTTGCTGCTGGCGTTGTTCCGCTTTACGTTTTAGTTGTCTGGATTGTTCATGCAAACTGGCTCTGACCACCATATCTCTGTCTTCATCCCGAATACGGCGAAACAGTATTTTAACCAGATAACCAGTTTTTTGTTCCGGTTCTGTACTTGCTTGTTCTGTCACTTCCAGCACCTGGCCTAAACAAAATAAAGCACCATCATTATTATCTAAAAACAGTTTCACTTCATAGAGTTGGTCTAAAGCCACAGCATTATCCATCCAGACCTGCACACCAGAGCCGCCGTAGCTAAAGGTAAAAAAACGGCAGGCCGGATCGTCCTGCGAGCGCAGCACATAATGCGTTAAGGCATCCAGTTTACGGGCTTGTTGTTGTAAATAATGTGCCAAATCAACGGACAAATCTTTCACTGCATTAAAGGTACGAATGGATGAATTGTTCAGCAGACTGAGCTCGCTAGTCATTTTAAAAGCGTCAGGAATAAGGCGTAAAAAGCCATCCTGATCCGGCAGAGGCTCGGAAAAAGGCACTAAATTGACAGTCGTTTGGTGCTCTATCTGAAAGTAGTCAGCAAATTCTGCAGCTAATTCTGTATTGCCTGGTTGTTGCATAAGAATACCTCGGGTAGCAAGCTTGTAACCTTAACGGATAATCACTATTATCGCAGCAATTTCTTCACCAACCCAAGTGGAAGTCTGTGAAAAGCCTGCAATTCCCCCTGAGTGTCCGTATTGGTTTGCGTTACAGCCAGAGCCGGAAAGGCCATGGGTTTTTATCTTTTATTACGCTGTTTTCCGTCACAGGTATTTTTTTAGGTGTGATGGCGCTGACTATTGTCAGCTCGGTAATGAATGGTTTTGAAGCTGAACTTAAAAAACGTATTTTAGGGGTGATCCCGCATTTAATAGTGCAGAGTACGCCAGAACCACAGCTTGATATCGCATCTTTGCAACAACAGTACCCACAAATTCAGCAGGCAACGCCTTATTTGCAACTGGAGGCTTTGGCACAAAGCCCTGGTCAACTTACTGCTGTGTTATTGCAAGGCATAGAGCCTGATCAAATACCGTCTTTTTTACAGCAATCTTTGGTCGCTGGTGACTGGTTTGCTTTAACAGCTCAGCCTTATTCTGTGATTTTGGGTGCTGGTCTTGCTAATGAATTAAAGGTCGGCCCTGGTCAACAAATTCGTTTGTTATTGGCAGAGGGCGGAAGTTTTACGCCTATGGGCTGGTTGCCGCGCCAGCGTTTGTTTACGGTCGCTGGCCTAATTAATACCGGCTCTGAAGTAGATAACGGCGTGGCTTTAGTGCATTTACCTGATTTAAAACGACTGGGCAGCAAGCAACAGGATGCCCCACAGTGGCGTTTAAGTTTAACTGAGCCTTTTGTTGCTCCAGCATTAGCCGACGAGCTTATTGAGTTTCCTGCTGTCGCCAAAGTGACAGACTGGCGTGACAGTCATGGCAAATTATTTGCGGCTGTGGCGATGGAAAAAGCCATGATGTGGCTGATGTTGCTGCTGATAGTGGCCGTAGCGGCTTTTAATATAGTGTCTGCACTGGTGATGATGGTGACAGAAAAACAACGAGAAGTAGCCATTTTAAAAACTCAGGGCATGACAGATGCTCAGCTTTTTACTGTCTTTGCCGTACAAGGCATGAATAATGGCCTGCTTGGCACCCTTAGTGGTGCTGTGGCCGGTATTGTGATCGCATGGCAGCTTAACAGTATTTTGTCACTCTTGGGTATTAGTGTGGTGGCCGGGGTGGCTTTGCCTGTGGATATTCAGCCCGTGCAAATCTTTTTTATAGTGGTATCAGCTTTGGTGCTGACGGCCTTGGCAGTGGTTTATCCAGCCTGGCGGGCAGTGCAAGTACAACCTGCAGAGATTTTAAGAGATGAGTAGTTTCCTCGTCGTTCTTGGCGCCGCAGCTTTGTTGACTGCACGCTTTCGCCCCAGTCACATAGGACTACTATGCTCCTGGGGTCTCTATCTCTTGTCGCCGCGCTGCAACTCCAATTACTTAGAGGAAACAGAGATCGCAGTTTTGTTTACCGGGCGCTCTCGCTCCGCAACATCAATTACTTTGGGTAGAGTTTAATGACCAGTATTTTAACGGCCCGTCAAATCAGTAAAAGCTACACGGATGGAGCAAATGTCACTCCGGTGTTGCATCAGGTCAGCCTTGACGTCAAAGCCGGAGAAATGCTGGCCATAGTCGGCAGTTCTGGTTCAGGCAAAAGCACGTTGTTGCATATTTTAGGCACTTTAGATCAGCCAGACAGTGGTGAACTGACCTTGTTAGGCAAAGCTGTGGCTAAGTTATCGGCCAATGCCAAAGCAAAACTCCGTAATGAAAAACTGGGCTTTATTTACCAGTTTCATCATCTGCTGATGGATTTTACTGCACTTGAAAATGTAGCGATGCCGCTGCTTATTCGTGGAGAGAGCAACGAAGATGCGGAGCAAAAAGCAGCCGCTATGCTGCAGCGTGTGGGCTTAGGACACAGAGTGGCTCACAGACCTGCTGAATTGAGCGGCGGTGAGCGTCAGCGTGTTGCTATAGCCAGGGCTCTGGTGGGTGAGCCTGCGTTAGTTTTGGCCGATGAGCCTACCGGTAATCTGGATCATCAAACTGCAGAAAGTATTTATAAGTTATTACGTGAATTAAACCGTGAGTTGAAAACCAGCTTTATTGTGGTGACCCATGATTTGGCGCTGGCGAAAAAGTTGGATCAACAATACTGGATGCGTGATGGCCATTTAGGCAAAACGATGGATGGCTTAAGTCATGGCTAGTTTGTCCTGGCAACTGGCGCAGCGGTATCGCAAAAGCCGTAACAGCAACGCTTTTATCCGTTTTATTGCGGCGTCGTCCACTATAGGCATTGGCCTTGGTGTGGCTATTCTCATTCTGGCTTTGTCTGTAATGAACGGCTTTGAGCTGGCATTAAAAGACAAACTTTTGTCTGTTATTCCTCATGTCGAACTACAGGCGGTGTCGGACCCTATTCAAAACTGGCAGAAAAAAATTAAGCCACTGCAACAGCATCCAGGTGTTGTAGCGGGTGCGCCTTATATCAAAACCAATACCATGATCCGCAGTGGCGCTAAAGTCAAAGCCGCCAGCTTAAGGGGTATTGATTTGCAGCTGGAACAAGGCATCAGTGCTTTAGGCTCTTTTGTTGTCGCTGGGGATCTCGCCCACATCAGCGAACATCAGATTGTACTTGGCAAAGGCATAGCCGATGAAGTGCAGGCCAAAGTGGGGGATGAAGTGCAGCTGATGCTGCCGCAAGTCACTGCAGACGGCAAGCTGGCCAGTCATAAGCATGTTAGTTTAACAGTGGTTGCCATCGTCAGTATTGGCGGTCAGCTCGACTATCAGCAGGCTTGGGTGGATATTGCGGCTTTAGGTTCGTGGCTGAACTATCCGCAGGACGCAGTTCAGGGGTTTGCCTTTAAAATTGACGATATTTTTGCTGCACCTTTGTTGTCCAGAGCCTTAGGCAGTATGGCGACTGATGTTGTCTATATGCTCGACTGGTTTCGCACTCAGGGCCATTTGTATAACGATATTCAGATGGTGCGCAGTATTTTGTATCTGGTGTTAGTACTAGTGTTGGCTGTGGCCTGTTTTAATATTGTCGCCACACTAGTGATGGCAGTGCGGGAAAAACAAGGGGATATCGCCATTTTACTGACCATGGGCATGCCCAGAAGCCGCATAGTGAAAGCTTTTATGTGGCTCGGCTGGCTGAATGGTTTGACAGGTACTTTAGTAGGTGGCCTGGTAGGGTTGCTATTGGCCTGGCAAATAGAACCCTTGTTTCGTTTAATTACCAGCCTGACAGGTTTTAGCTTGCTGGATTCTAGTATTTACTTTGTTGATTACGTGCCTTCTCATATCGAACCCATACAGGTGGTGATGACCATAGGCATAGCTCTTATCATGAGCTTATTGGCGACTATTTATCCGGCCTTAAGTGCCAGTAAAGTACAGCCTGCTTTTGTTTTAGGACAAAGATAGGTTTTTAGGCAAAGATAAGAAAACGTCAGACTGAGTCGGTTTCGGCCTGACGTTTTTTAATACGGCTTTGCCATGCTTTTTTTGCCGATAAACACCAGAAATAATCCACCAGCGTATATCCCAAAGCCGACAGGGTGCAGCCAATAATCAGACTGCCTAACAGGAAAGGTTTTCCTATGGTATCCAGGCTGTCTATCAGCCAGCTGAAACTCGCTTCAGGTTCCACATGGTGGCCCGGATGTCCTAGGATCAATGCACCTAACTGATAGCAGATGAAAAACACCGGTCCCATAGTCACAGGGTTGGTTAACCAAACCAAAGCGGCTGACAAAGGTAAGTTTACTCTGAATAAAATAGCTAAAGCAGCGGCTAATACCATCTGAAATGGCATAGGGATCAAGGCGACAAACAAACCCACCGCAAAAGCTCCGCGGGCTGAACGGCGATTAAAGTGCCACAAATTGTTGTCATGCAACAAAGCACCAAAAATTTTTAGCGACGGGTGTTGCTTGATTTTTTCTGTATCTGGTAGATATTTCTTAATTAGATTCTTTGCCATTACAACTCATTAATGAAAAATTAACGTGAACCGTTTTTTCATCGGCGTGATCAGCGGATGTCTATTGTCATTATTTTTACCAATAGTGCCAGCCCTTTTGTGGCTTATTTTCCTGTTATCTTTGATCCTGATTTGTCTGTACTACCGTTTGCTGTTTTTTACTGGATTTTGTTGTGCTTTAAGTCTCTGGTTGTGGCAAGTACAACAGCATCAGCTGCATACGCAGCAGTTACTTAGCCTGTCCGATCCCTGGCTAAAAGGGCAGGTGGTGAGTATCAGACAACAAGATGAAGACTTCAGCAGATTTTTATGGCAAATCAATGAAGGGCCACACCAGGGTTACTTAATACGACTGCGCTGGCAGAATGCGCCGGAGCTATTGGGACAGGGGCAAAACTTGTGGCTGAAGTTACGTTGCAAAGCTATTCGCTCTCCGGCTAATCCAGGTTCTGCTTATGTAGAGGCCAATGCCTATGTACTCGGCCTTATTGCCAACTGCATTGTAAAAGATGCAGTCTTGCTGGAGCCGGGATGGGATCACCGTCAGCTGTTGTATCAGCGTTTAAAATTAAAAATTGGTGATTTACCGTCTTTTTCTCTGATCACCGCTTTGACTTTGGGCGAACGGCCTTTTAGCGATGAGTTGTGGTTAGGTTTGCAGGCGACGGCGCTTGGGCATTTAATTTCGATATCTGGTTTTCATATTGGTTTGTTGTTTGGCTGGGTCTATGGCTTGATGCTGTTGCTGGCAAAAATCCATCTAAGGCTATTAGTCTGCCGCCAGTTGGCTCCTTTTATTGCTTTAACAGCGGCCTGGTATTACAGCTTGCTGGCAGGTTTTGCTATTCCTACTTTACGTGCTTTGGTGGCGCTGGTTTTAGCTGTGTATCTGATGCAGCAGCACAGGCGTTTAAGTTATAGCCAAAGCTGGTTGTTGGTCTGCGGTTTGTTGTTACTGCTGAATCCTTTGTGGGTGATGAGTATCAGCTTTTGGCTAACGGTCTATGCGGTGGCGCTAATTTTTCTGTTTGTCTGGCGTTATCCATTGCTGGACCATAGCTTCAGGGGGAAGATCCGCCACGCTGTTAAGTTTCAGGCGCTGATGACGCTGTTGATGAGTGCGCCTACTTTATTATTTTTCCATGGCATAGCGCCTTTAGCTTTGTTATCCAATCTGATTTTTGTGCCCTGGTGTTCTTTGCTGGTTATTCCTTATTTACTGATTGCCTTGCTGTTGGAGCTGGTGTTGCCTGCGCATCTGGTATGGCACTGGCGATTGGCGGATCTGGTTTTAGCGCCGCTTTATCATTGGCTGCTGTACGGTGCCGCTATGGACTATTGGTGGTTATTGCCTGCTCAGACGGTTTTTTCTGCGCTTTTGGTGGCGTTGCTGTTAGTGGCTGTGTTCATCCTGCCTGGTTCTGCCCCCAGATTTCGCTTGAGTTTATTGCTGTTGCCTTTTGTTTTTTTGTTATGGCCCAAAGGGTCGCAGTGGCAATTGCATATGATTGATGTCGGGCAAGGTACAGCAGTGTTGTTGCAACAAGGCGACAGAGGGCTGCTTTACGATGTGGGTCCTGTGTATGGCAGTTTTAATGCCACCGAAGCTTATGTATTGCCTTATCTGCATTATCAGGGCATACGTCAGCTGGACTATTTAGTTTTAAGCCATGCTGACAGCGATCATACCGGTGCTTTTTCTGAAGTCTTAAAGGCTTACCCCAAGGTACAGTTAATCGCTGATTTTCAGACAGGTTATCCACAGCAGCCTTGTTCAGCTTTGCCTGCTGTTTACCTGGATGCCCGGTTAGGGTCGTTTCAAAGTGCTTATGCAAAGCCTGAAGGCAATGACTCTTCCTGCGTGCTTGCGATAGAAGCTGCTGGATGGCGTACTTTATTAACGGGGGATATCAGCAGCAAAGTGGAAACTGAGCTACTCAGTGTTCAGCCTGATTTGAAGACAGATCTGTTGCTGTTAGGCCATCATGGCAGCAAGAGCTCTAGTCACCTGAGCTTTTTAGCGCAAGTTCAACCTTTGTTAGCCCTCAATAGCGCTGCAGCGAACAATTCCTATGGCCACCCGAGTAAAGAGGTGCGGGCACGGTTGTCTTTGCTGCAAATTCCGCTGCTCAACACTGCAGACCAAGGCGCTATTCGTATTGAAATAACGGATCAGCAGCTACATATCTGGCCTTACCGGCAGCAGCCTTTGCCATTTTGGCTGCAAAAGCAGTGAACAATTGCTGAAAGAGCTGAAACAACAAGGTAGAATGGCGGCGGTTTTAATATTCTTTGGGGTTAAATTTGTCTTCACAAACAACAGGTTCAATCAGCACTTTTAAACGCCTGCTGCAGTATTTAAAGCCCTATAAAGCCGGCTTTGCACTGGCTATGTTGGGTATGGCTGGCTATGCCTGCGTGGACGTATATTTTATTTCCCAGTTTTCCAGTTTTATCGACAGAGGCATTACTCAGAAAGATATGAGTTATCTGGCCTGGGCACCTGTTTTTGTGGTCGGGATGTTTTTTCTGCGAGGGGTGTTTCATTTTATTTCCAGCTACTGCTTAACCTGGGCTGGCACTCATATAGTCAAAGATTTACGCCAGCAATTGTTCCGTCAGATGATCGCCTTACCTGTCAGTTATCATGATAAACATTCGACCGGCGAGCTGATTTCCAAAATTACTTACGATGCCGAGCAAATTAAACAAGCCTCCAGTAAAGCGCTGATGGTGCTTATTCACGAAGGTGTTTTTGTTTTAGGTTGTCTGGGCCTGATGTTTTATAACAGCTGGCAGCTGTCGCTTATTTTTCTGGTGATAGCGCCAGTGATCGCCGTGATCGTGACTCAAGTGTCAAAACGCTTTCGCAAAATCAGCAGCAATATGCAAAATGCCATGGGGGATGTCACCACCAGTTCAGAGCAAATGCTGAATGGTCATAAAGTGATTTTATCCTTTGGTTCTGCCGAACTGGAAAACGCCAGATTTAAAGCAGTGAATAATCGCAACCGCCAGTTGGATGTGAAAATGGAAGCGACCCGTTCCATCAGTGTATCCCTGGTGCAGCTGATCGCTTCTTTTGCTTTGGCTTTTGTGATTTATCTGGCCAGCTTCCCGGCCATGCTCGACACCTTAACCCCTGGTACTTTCAGTGAAATTCTGGCCGCCATGATGTTGCTGTTAAAACCGCTTAAACAGCTGACAACAGTGAACAGTGATTTCCAGCGTGGTATGGCTGCTGCAACCAATGTGTTTTTAGTGTTGGATGAAAAGCCAGAGCAAGACACCGGCACTATTGAGCTTGGGCAGGTAAAAGGCGCTATTGAAATAAATAACTTAAGCTTTAACTATCCTGGTCATGAAAAACAGGTGTTAAAACAAATCAATATCAAAGTGGAACCTGGCCAGACTGTGGCTTTAGTGGGTCGCTCCGGCAGCGGTAAAACTACTATTTCCAACTTACTGCCGCGCTTTTATGAAATCGAACAAGGCGAAATTCTGCTCGATGGCATCAATGCTAAAGACTGCACGCTGGACTCACTGCGCGGACAAATGGCTGTGGTCTCGCAGCAAGTGGTGCTGTTTAACGATACCATCGCCAATAATATCGCTTATGGTTATCGTGGTGAATTAAGCCGCGAGCATTTAATTAACGTGGCTGAAAAAGCTCATGTGATGGAATTTGTTAGTCAGATGCCGCAAGGGCTGGATACTGAAATAGGCGAAAACGGTGTGACATTATCCGGTGGTCAGCGCCAGCGTATTGCCATAGCGCGTGCTTTGTTGCGTCAGGCTCCTGTACTTATTCTGGATGAAGCCACTTCAGCTTTAGATACGGAGTCAGAACGTAAAATACAGGGGGCTTTAGAAGAGTTATTTAAAGGCCGTACTAGTATTGTTATAGCGCACCGTTTATCCACTATTGAAAATGCCGATCAGATTTTAGTGATGGATCAAGGCCAGATTGTAGAGCAGGGCACTCATCAGTCTTTGCTGGCACAAAATGGCTATTATGCTCAGCTGTATAAAATGCAATTCAGTGAAGCCTGATGAACTGGTGGGAGCGCGGCTGGTATAAACAGCATCCTTTTACTTTGATCTTCTGGCCGCTGAGTTTGCTGTATCGCTGGGTGGCTGCTATTCGCCGAGTTGGTTATCAGCGTGGCTGGTTTCAATCTTTTGCGGTGGATAAACCCGTTATTATTGTGGGTAATATTTCAGTTGGTGGTACAGGTAAAACGCCTTTTACACTTTGGCTCTGTCAGTGTTTAACAGAGCAGGGTTTTACCCCTGGAATTGTCAGCCGTGGTTATGGTGCCCGGGTCACTGAACCTGTGCGCGTTACCTCTTTGCATTTAGCCGCTGATGTGGGCGATGAGCCTTTGCTGTTGGCCAGCAAAAGTCACTGCCCTGTGGTGGTGTGTCCCGACAGAGTGGCAGCGGCACAGTATCTGCTGGAAACCACGGACTGCGATATTGTCATTAGCGATGATGGTTTACAGCACTACAGATTAAAACGCGATTTGGAGTTAGTGTTAATTGATGGTCAGCGCGGACTGGGTAATCAGCAGTTATTGCCAGCTGGGCCTTTACGTGAGCCAGTATCACGTTTACAAAGCGTCGATGCGGTCATTGTAAATAGCGGCGATTTCCAGTCTGCACAGTATAAAATGGCGTTAAAACCTGTTGCTCCTGTTGCTTTAGATGGTCAAACGGCATGGCAACAGCAGGCAGTGACTTTAGTGGCAGCTATAGGTAATCCACAACGTTTTGTCGATACGGTAAAAAGCTTTGGTATTGAGATTAAAGCCACAGAGTTTTTCCGCGATCATTATGCCTTTGATGAACAAAGCTTGGCGGGCATTGAAGGGCCACTTTTGATGACTGAAAAAGATGCGGTCAAATGCCGGGCTTTTGCCAAACCCAATTGGTATTACCTGCCGGTCGAAGCCGACCTGTCGGACGAATTTAAATTCTGGTTGCAGCAACAGCTGCGCCAATGGAGAGATAACTAATGGCCTTAAATATCGCCTTACTGGACATCATTGCTTGTCCACTGTGCAAAAATAAACTAAAGCTGGACAAAGAAAAGCAGGAGCTGATTTGTACTGCGGATCGTCTGGCTTATCCGGTAAAACAACATATTCCTGTGCTATTAACTTCTGAAGCCCGCACTTTAAGTCTGGATGAGACAGAGAAATGGCGCTGATCACTTGCAAGTTTCTGGTCGTTATTCCGGCCCGGTACGCCAGCAGCCGTTTACCTGGTAAACCTTTGGCGGATATTGCCGGCCAAAGTATGATTGAAAGGGTGTACCGTCAGGCTATTAAAAGTGGCGCAGAACGTGTGGTGATAGCCACAGACGATGCTCGTGTGCAGCAGGTGTGTGAAACCTTTGGTGCCGAAGTCTGTATGACCAGCCCAGCACATAATTCAGGCACTGAGCGTCTGGCAGAAGTAGTGTCTTTATTAGGTTTGGCCGATGATACGGTAGTCGTGAATGTGCAAGGCGACGAGCCTTTTATTCCGCCTGCTATTATCCGGCAGGTGGCAGAGAATTTAGCCAGTCAAAGCAAAGCTCGTATGGCCACTTTGTCTGTGCCTATTGAACATCAGGATGAAGTGCAAAACCCGAATGTGGTGAAAGTACAAAGCGATAAAAATGGCTATGCATTGTATTTCAGCCGCTCTGTGATCCCTTTTGACCGCGACAAAACCTTTAGTTCCGCGCTGACTGATATCTACCGTCGTCATATAGGTATTTATGCTTATCGTGCTGGTTTTATTAAAGATTATGTCAGTTGGCCAGCCTCAACGCTGGAACAAATTGAATGTTTAGAGCAGCTTAGAGTCTTGTGGCAAGGCGAAGCTATTCATGTAGCGACTGCGCTGGAAACGCCTGCAGTGGGTGTAGATACGCCTGAAGATTTAGAACGAGCCCGTTTGGTTGCGGCGGCTTTATAAATGGCCGCTTTATAAATGACAGTGCTTTTGAAGCTGGTGTATGAGCATGCTGATTTTCTGGTGCTGGACAAGCCGTCCGGTGTCAGTTTTCATTCTGAGTTTGAACCCGGTGTAGTGGCTTTGGCTGAAGCCCAATTTGGGCTGAAGTTGTATGCCGTTCATCGGCTGGATAAAGGCACCTCAGGTTTATTGCTGCTGGCAAAAAGTAGCGAAGCAGCAGCGGACTTGTCGCAACTTTTCCAACAGCAACAAATCCAAAAGTTTTATTTAGCGCTGACGGATCAAAAACCAAAGAAAAAACAAGGCTGGGTCAAAGGCGATATGGTGCAGGCGCGCCGCTCAGCCTGGAAGCTCACCAGTAGCTTAACTAACCCTGCTGTCAGTTATTTTGTCTCGGCGTTTTACGAGGTGGAAGGGCGCAGAGCTTTTTTGGTGAAACCTTTTACCGGTAAAACTCATCAGGTGCGGGTGGCTTTAAAAAGTGTCAGCGCAGCTATTTTGGGTGACGAGTTGTATCAGGGCACTGCAGCAGATCGTCTCTATCTGCATGCTTATGCGCTGTATTTTAGCTGGTCTGGCACTGAAATTAAGCTGGTGTTGCCTCCATCTGATGGCACAGAGTTTTTATCAGAATCCTTGTTGCAACACCTGAATCAGCATTGGGCAGAACCAGCAGTGCTGGATTGGCCATCTTATCAAAAACCAACAACATCTAAAGTTGTTGAGTAAAAGAGTAATTTACGTGTCCGATTATTTATTACGTTTTGCCGGCATAGGCCGTTTGTATGGCACCAAAGCGCTGGAAGCGTTTCAAAAGGCGCATGTCTGTGTGGTTGGCATTGGTGGGGTTGGCAGCTGGGCTGCTGAAGCTTTGGCGCGCTCAGGCATAGGCGAAATTACCCTGATTGATTTGGATGATATTTGCATCAGCAATACTAATCGCCAGTTGCATGCATTATCCGATAGCATAGGCAAAGACAAAGTGGCGGTGATGGCAGAGCGGATTAAAGCTATTAATCCGGATTGTGTTGTGCATCAGGTGGAAGACTTTGTCACACTCGACAATTTATTCGAGTTGATGAGCACCGATTTTGACTATGTGGTGGATTGCATCGATTCGATCAAAGCTAAAGTCGCGCTGATAGCGCACTGCAAACGTAATAAAATTGCCATAGTGACGGTAGGTGGGGCTGGCGGGCAGGTCGATCCTACCCAAATTCAGCTGGCCGATTTAAGCCAGACTGTGTACGACCCTTTGTTATCCAAAGTGCGTAATACCTTGCGCCGCGACTACAACTATAGTCGCAACCCCAAACGACGTTTTGGTATAGATGCTGTGTATTCGACTGAGCAATTGGTCTATCCAAAAGGCGATGGCACTGTCTGTCAGACCAAACCAGAACTGGATGGCCCTATGCGTTTAGACTGCAGCGGTGGTTTTGGCGCTGTGACTGTAGTGACAGGCGCTTTTGCTTTTGTGGCTGTCTCCAGAGTGCTGAAAAAGCTTGCCGAAAAAGCTAATAAAGCCTGACTATAGCTTTAAATCACAGCTTTTATTTTATTTAGCACAGCCAGCAAGCCATTGCTGCGTGACTGGCTGATGTTTTGTTGTAGCTGTAATTCGTTCAGCAATAACTCCGGTTTTGCATGCGCCAATTCTTCCGATGTCAGGCCATTCAGCTGCACTAACAGTAGAATAATCAAGCCTTTAACAATACGAGCATCGCTGTCAAAAGCCCAAAAGTGCTGGGTTGTCACAGGGTCTTGGTAATGCAGCAGCCAGGCTTTACTTTCGCAGCCCTGAACTAAAAACTCATCTCTGTGCCACTCACTGTCAAAAGCAGGTAATGCTTTGCCCAGCGTCATTAAAATACGGTATTTACTTTGCCAGTCTTTCAGCTGTCGTAATTCAGGCAGCTGTGTCTCGTAAATATTTTTTAGCGCAGTAGCGGTTTCTGTAAAGATATCTGGTCGGATCATTCAGTAAGTAACTCCACTGCAGTAGTTAAAGCAGCTAAAGTGCGGTCAATTTCGTCGAAACTGTTATAACAAGCAAAAGAGAAACGTACTGAACCTTTGCTATTTATGGCCTGAAATAGCGGCATAGCACAGTGAGTTCCGGCCCGAACGGCGATTTTTTGTTGGTCTAACAAGGTTGCGAGGTCGGCAGGGTGCTCATTTTTCAGGTTGAGCGCCACTATTCCTGCGTTAGTTGTCTGACCAGATAGCAGCTCTAAAGCCGGAATTTGCTTACAACCCTCATAAAAGCGTTGTACCAAGCCTTGTTTATGCTGCTGTATCGCGACTAAATCCTGCTGTCGCAGCCATAAAATAGCAGCGCCGAGGCCAATAGCACCTGCCATATTGGGCGTGCCAGCTTCTAATCTGTAGGGTAAATCGTTCCAGCTGCTCCGTAAAAAGCTCACCGTTTTAATCATTTCTCCGCCACCCAGCAGCGGGCGCAGCAGTGCTAAATACTCTGTTTTTCCATACAAAACACCAATGCCTGTTGGACCATAGAGCTTATGGCCTGAAAACAGATAAAAATCTACATCCAGGGCTTGTACATCAACTTTCTCCCAGACAATGCCCTGAGCACCGTCCAGCACCACAATAGCACCTGCAGCCTTGGCCAGACGCACTATCTGCGCTATTGGCTGAATATGGCCCAAAGCATTGGAGACATGGCTAATACTAACCACTTTGGGTTTGAGTTTTAATAATTCTGTAAAGGCAGCCAGATCAAATCGATAGTCTGCCGTTAAAGGCACCACGTCCAGTTCCACCCCAAAAGGCAGAGCATGAATATGCCAGGGCACAATATTGGCGTGATGTTCCATAGATGAAATTAATACCCGATCGCCTGACTGCAATACTGGCCCCATCAGGCCATAAACCAGCTGATTAAAGCCTGCTGTGGTGCCGCTGGTCCAGATAATTTCATGGGAACAACGCGCATTTAGAAACTGTGCAACAGTGCTTCTGGCCGCTTCAAATGCCGCTGTAGCCTGTTGGCTTAAGCCATGGGCAGAACGGTGTACATTGCTGTTTTGCTGGCTGTAAAACTGATGCATCGCATCAAGCACTACTTGCGGCTTGTGCAGAGTTGCTGCGTTATCCAGATAAATCCAGTCCGGATGAGCAGTAAAAAACGGGAATTGTTGCCGTAAAGCGGGGAGATTGAAATTCAAGATTGGCAACCTAAAGCTATAAAAAACGAGGCCGGATCATAACATCCGGCCCCATCAGCAGGTTAGGCTTTTTTGTAGTCGCGCTTGGTGTAGCCGGTGTACAGCTGACGCGGACGACCAATTTTGTGGCCTTTGTCGGACAACATTTCGTCCCAGTGAGAGATCCAGCCTACAGTACGTGACATAGCGAAAATCACAGTAAACATGCTGGTTGGAATACCAATGGCTTTTAAAATGATGCCTGAGTAGAAATCAACGTTTGGATAGAGTTTCTTCTCGATGAAGTACGGGTCTGACAGCGCAATACGCTCCAGTTCCATCGCAACATCCAGCAGAGGATCCTTGATGTTCAGCTCTTTTAATACATCGTGGCAAGTTTCACGCATCACCTTGGCACGAGGGTCAAAGTTTTTGTAAACGCGGTGACCAAAGCCCATCAGACGGAAACTGTCGTTTTTGTCTTTAGCACGAGCAACGAACTCAGGAATACGCTCTACAGAGCCGATTTCCTGCAACATTTTTAAGCAAGCTTCGTTGGCGCCGCCGTGTGCAGGGCCCCACAAAGATGCTACGCCAGCAGCGATACAAGCGTATGGGTTTGCGCCTGAAGAACCGGCTAAACGTACTGTGGACGTTGAAGCGTTTTGTTCATGGTCTGCATGCAGCATAAAAATACGGTCCATTGCTTTGGCAACAATAGGACTGACTTTGTAGTCTTCAGCTGGTACAGAGAACATCATATGCAGGAAGTTTTCTGCATAAGTTAAGTCATTGCGTGGGTACACAAAAGGCTGACCTACAGTGTACTTATACGCCATGGCAGAGATAGTTGGTAACTTGGCAATTAAGCGATGAGCGCTGCGTTTACGCTGCTCAGGGTCGTTAATATCCAGGTCTGAGTGATAAAAAGAAGACAGAGCGCCAACTACACCACAGAGCATGGCCATAGGGTGAGCGTCAACACGGAAGCCTTGGAAAAATGAGGCAATTTTTTCATGCACCATAGTGTGGCGCGTGATGGTATGCACAAATTCATCGTATTTAGCTTTAGTAGGCAATTCGCCTTCCAACAGCAGGTAACAGGTTTCCAGATAATCTGAATGTTCTGCTAATTGCTCTATTGGGTAACCCCGGTGTAACAACACGCCATTGTCACCATCGATATAGGTGATTTTTGATTCGCATGAACCCGTGGCCATAAAGCCCGGATCGAAGGTGAAGTATCCTTGCTGACCTAAAGCACGAACATCAATAACATCAGTGCCTGCAGTGCCAGAATAGATAGGAAGTTCAAATGGTGCCTGTCCTTCGATCTGCACGACAGCTTTTTTATCTGCCATTGGATTTCTCCTGTTGTTTTAATTGGGTTAAACCTTTTCGCACCTATTCTAACTTCAAGTGCTGCCTAAAAGTCAATTTTAATGCGCGATTGGATAATAAGTATTCGACTCTGGTCGTATTGCCATCAAAGTTGAATGCTGTAGGGTAGAGTACGCAGAAATTCGATAACCAAATCAAACATAAATTGTAATCCGAAGTGGTGAATTATATACTGTCGCGGGTTTTAAACCTGTTCAGCGTTTGATAGATAAAAAAACAGGCTGAACCACACTGAGCTGTAGCCTGTATATCCATTGGGCGTTGACTGATTATTCAGCAACAAATAATGACAACAAAGCTCTATAAAGAGCGTCGATGGGCAAGAAACTGTGAAAAAGCAAAGACCTGTAAATCTCGACCTTACAACAATATCTTTTCCTGCTCCTGCGATAGCGTCGATCCTGCACCGCGTAACTGGCGTCGCCATGTTTTTCGCACTGGTGTTTGTGATCTGGGCTTGGGCAGTCTCTTTGTCTTCTCCGGAAGGCTTTGAGCAAGTGAAACTGGTATTACAATCCTTCATCGCCAAGTTTATCGCCTGGGGTACTATCACAGTATTGCTCTATCACATGATTGGTGGCATCCGTCACTTGATTATGGACATGGGCCACTGGGAAGAACTGAAGTCCGGTAACCTGAGCGCAGTCATCACTATCGTACTGTGGGTTGTATTAGCTGTTTTAGCAGGAGTTTGGTTATGGTTCTGAATCAAGCCAGTTTAAGACGTGACGGTGTCAAAGACTATGTCTCGTTACGTGCCACAGCAGTTATTTTAACGCTGTACACTCTGTTTATTCTGGGATTTTTTCTGGTTACTCCTGAAGTAACTTATGACGTCTGGAAAGCACTGTTTTCCGGTCTGCTGATGAAAGCTTTCACTTTATTAACCTTAGCTTGTATCGCAGTTCACACCAAAATTGGTTTGTGGCAGGTATTAACTGACTACGTGACAAACGCAGTTTTGCGTGGCGTTTTACAGTTCCTGTTGTACACCTTAGCTTTTGGCTATGTGGCTGTTGGTCTCTTTGTTCTGTGGGGTGTTTAAGTGAATATTCCAGTACGCGAATTTGATGCCGTGGTAATAGGCGCAGGTGGTGCGGGTATGCGCGCCGCTCTGCAAATTACTGAATCAGGTTTATCTTGTGCTTTGTTATCCAAAGTATTCCCAACCCGTTCTCACACTGTATCTGCGCAAGGTGGTATCACTGTTGCGTTAGGTAACTCTCACCCGGACAACTGGGAATGGCACATGTTTGATACCGTCAAAGGTTCTGATTATATCGGTGACCAGGACGCTATCGAATACATGTGTAAAACTGGCCCTGAAGCCATTACTGAACTGGAAAACATGGGCTTACCTTTCTCTCGTTTTGAGAACGGCCGTGTTTATCAGCGTCCTTTTGGCGGCCAGTCGAAAAACTTTGGTGGCGAACAAGCCGCCCGTACCGCAGCTGCTGCAGACCGTACTGGTCATGCTTTATTGCACCTGCTGTACCAACAAAACGTAAAAAACAAAACTCAGGTATTTTCTGAGTGGTATGCACTGGATCTGGTGAAAAACCAGGACGGCGCAGTGGTAGGTTGTACTGCCATTGAAATTGAAACCGGTGAAATTGTTTACTTCAAATCCCGTGCCGTAGTGTTAGCTACTGGTGGTGCAGGCCGTATCTATGCCTCTACTACCAACGCGCACATCAACACTGGTGACGGTGTAGGTATGGCCTTACGTGCCGGTGTGCCGCTGCAGGATATGGAAATGTGGCAATTCCACCCGACAGGTATTGCAGGTGCCGGTACGCTGGTGACCGAAGGTTGTCGTGGTGAAGGTGGATACTTATTAAATAAAGACGGCGAGCGTTTCATGGAGCGTTATGCGCCAAACGCCAAAGACTTAGCGGGTCGTGACGTTGTAGCTCGTTCTATGATGACTGAAATCCGTGAAGGCCGTGGTTGTGATGGTCCTTGGGGTCCACACATCAAACTGAAACTGGACCACTTAGGTGCTGAAGTTTTAGAAAGCCGTTTACCAGGTGTTTGTGAATTGTCGAAGACATTCGCTCACGTTGACCCGGTGAAAGAGCCAATTCCTGTAATCCCAACTTGTCACTATATGATGGGTGGTATTCCAACCAACGTGCATGGTCAGGTGATACACCCGAAAGCCGACGGTTCTGAAGTGGTAGTACCAGGTTTATTCGCTTGTGGTGAAATTGCTTGTGTGTCTGTACATGGCGCTAACCGCTTAGGTGGTAATTCCTTGTTAGACTTAGTTGTATTCGGTCGCGCTACAGGTTTACACCTGGGTGAAGCACTGGCTGCAACGTCTGAATACCGTGCTGCCTCTGATTCCGATCTGCAAGCTGCTTTATCCCGTACTCAACGTTGGGAAGACAGCAAGCCAGGTCAGGGTGAAGATCCGGTTCAGATCAAAAAAGACTTACAGCAATGTATGCAACTGAACTTCTCGGTATTCCGTGAAGGTGCTGCTATGGCTGAAGGTTTAGCAGAGCTGAAAGAAATCCGTGAACGTCTGAAATATGCACGTCTGGATGACAAGAGCTCAGACTTCAATACCATGCGTATTGAATGTTTAGAACTGGACAACCTGATGGAAACCGCGTTTTCTACTGCAGTTGCTGCCAACTACAGAACAGAAAGCCGTGGCGCCCATGCTCGTTTTGACTTCCCTGATCGTGATGACGAAAACTGGTTATGCCACAGCGTCTACACGCCAGATACTGAATCAATGTTTAAGCGTAAAGTGAATATGGAACCTAAGTTCCGTGAAGCTTTCCCGCCTAAAGCACGTACGTACTAAGAGGGATGCAGAATGAAGAAGTTAGAATTCTCTGTCTATCGTTACAACCCTGACGTAGATAAAGCACCACGTATGCAGGACTATACTCTGGATAATCCAGAGGGTCGTGACATGATGGTGTTAGACGCACTGTTGAAATTAAAAGAACAAGACCCAACCTTATCATTCCGTCGCAGCTGCCGTGAAGGTGTCTGTGGTTCAGACGGTCTGAATATGAACGGTAAAAACGGTTTAGCCTGTATTACTCCATTGTCTGCTTTAGGCAAAGGTAAAGGCGGCAAACTGGTGATCCGTCCATTACCAGGTTTACCTGTAGTGCGTGACTTAGTTGTGGATATGACTCAGTTCTACACTCAGTATGAAAAGGTGAAACCTTACCTGATCAATGACGAGTTACCACCTGCAGGCGAATACCTGCAGTCACCTGAAGATCGTGAAAAGTTAGACGGCCTGTATGAATGTATTTTATGTGCTTGCTGTTCAACTTCTTGCCCGTCTTTCTGGTGGAATCCAGATAAATTTATCGGACCAGCTGGTTTATTACACGCTTACCGCTTTTTAGCAGACAGCCGTG
Organism: Rheinheimera soli; assembly: GCF_021290985.1. GTDB lineage: Bacteria > Pseudomonadota > Gammaproteobacteria > Enterobacterales > Alteromonadaceae > Pararheinheimera > Pararheinheimera soli. Next base: position 8,232 of record NZ_JAJOYU010000022.1, on the reverse strand, counting down.
ATACTGCCACTGAACAACGTTTAAACGATTTAGATGATGCGTTCAGCGTGTTCCGCTGCCATGGCATCATGAACTGTGTCAACGTATGTCCAAAAGGTTTGAACCCGACCAAAGCTATAGGTCAGATCAAATCTATGCTGTTAAACCGGGCGCTTTAAGCGCCCTTTGTCAGAGCTTAATTGGTCTGATTGGTATAAAATGAAGCGCGCCCAAAACCTGGGGCGCTTTTTGCGAATTTTTTCCAGGTGCTTCGAATAAGGGAAACTAAATGCACGAAGGTGTAATGAAGGCGTGGTTAGAGTCTTCTCATTTAGGCGGTGGCAACATGGCCTACGTAGATGAGCTCTATGAATCCTACTTAGCTGAATCGACCAGCGTCAGTGATGAATGGCGTGAGTTTTTTGCCAGTCTGCCCAAAATTGACGGCGTAGAACTCGAATCCCGTCACAGTGACATTCGCCAGCAATTTGCTGAACTCGCCAAGAACAAACACCGTGAAGTCATTACGGTGAATGCAGGTGGTTCAGATCAGCGCCAGGTGAAAGTTCTGCAATTAATCAATGCCTTCCGTTTCCGTGGTCATCAGCAGGCTAACCTCGACCCGCTGAACCTGTGGAAGCAGCCTCGTGTACGTGATTTAGAATTATCCTATCACGACCTGACTCAGGCAGATTTTGACACCGAATTTAATGTCGGCTCTTTTGCTGGTGGCGACACCAGTATGAAGTTAGGCGATTTGTACAAAGCCCTGGAAGCTACTTACTGTGGTTCTATTGGTGCTGAGTATATGCACATTGTTTCGACGGACGAAAAACGTTGGATCCAACAACGTTTAGAAAGCCAACAGGCTTCACGTGCGTTCGGAAAAGAAGAAAAAACCAAACTGTTGCAAGGCTTAGTGGCTGCTGATGGTCTGGAAAAATACCTGGCCTCTAAATTCCCAGGTGCTAAGCGCTTTGGTTTAGAAGGCGGTGACGCCATGGTGCCAATGCTCAAAGCCATGATCCACCGTGCAGGCGAGCAGGGCGCAAAAGACTGTATTATCGGTATGGCGCACCGTGGTCGTTTAAATACGCTGATCAACGTGCTGGGTAAAAACCCGGGCAAGTTGTTTGACGAATTCGCCGGTAAATATGAAGTGGTTGGCGCAGGCGATGTGAAATACCATATGGGTTTCTCGTCTGACTTCGAAACCAAAGGTGGCAATGTTCACCTGGCGTTAGCCTTTAACCCTTCTCACCTTGAAATTGTTAACCCAGTGGTTATAGGTTCAGTACGTGCCCGTTTAGACCGTCGCGGTTGCACAGATGGTTCTTTGGCTCTGCCTATCACCATTCACGGTGACTCAGCTTTTGCTGGCCAGGGCGTGGTGGCTGAAACCTTTAACATCTCTCAAACCCGTGCTTTCAAAGTGGGTGGTTCTATCCGTCTGGTTATTAACAACCAGGTGGGTTTCACTACATCGAACCCTGAAGACACTCGTTCTACGCCATACTGTACTGACATCGCCAAGATGGTTCAGGCCCCAATTTTCCACGTCAACGGTGATGATCCGGAAGCTGTGATTTTTGTTGCTCAGCTGGCTGTAGACTACCGCAACACCTTCAAACGTGATGTGGTGATTGACTTAGTTTGTTACCGTCGTAACGGTCACAACGAAGCGGATGAGCCAAATGCAACTCAGCCGCTGATGTACCAGAAAATCAAAAAACACCCAACTCCACGTGAGTTATACGCTCAGAAGCTGATTGCTGAAGGCGTGGTGACTGCTGAACAAGTGCAGCAAATGGTCGATGGTTACCGTGACGCCTTAGATAAAGGCGACTGCGTGGTTGAAGAATGGCGTCCTATGACTGAAGTGTCAGTGGACTGGACTCCATACATTGGCCATGACTGGAATACGGCTTACGATGCCAGCATGACGGTGCCTGATTTGGTCACCTTAGGTGAAAAAGCGATTTCTGTGCCTGAAACTCATACCTTGCAACGTCAGGTTGGCAAAGTATACGAAGACCGCGCTTTAATGCTCAAAGGCGAGAAAAAGATCGACTGGGGTTTCGCTGAAATTCTGGCGTACGCTTCTATCGTCGGTGCAGGAAATCGTATTCGTATCGTAGGTCAGGATTCAGGCCGTGGTACTTTCTTCCACCGCCATGCGGTACTGCACAATCAGAACGATGCGACCACCTATACACCACTGGAACATATCAGCGACTCACAAGGTCCATTCCAGGTGTTCGACTCCGCCTTGTCTGAAGAAGCGGTATTGGCGTTTGAATACGGTTATGCCACAGCTGAACCTCGTGCTTTAGTCATTTGGGAAGGCCAGTTTGGCGACTTCGCAAACGGCGCTCAGGTGGTGATTGACCAGTTCTTAAGCTCAGGTGAGCAGAAGTGGGGCCGTTTGTGTGGTCTGACATTATTGTTGCCTCATGGCTACGAAGGTCAGGGTCCGGAGCACTCCTCAGCCCGTTTAGAGCGTTTCCTGCAACTTTGTGCTGATCACAATATGCAGGTTGTGGTTCCAACCACTCCGGCTCAGGTGTATGCCATGATCCGCCGTCAGATGGTTCGCCCAATGCGTCGTCCTCTGATTGTGATGTCACCTAAATCTTTATTACGTCACCCGTTAGCAACTTCTAGCTTAGAAGAAATTGCTTCTGGTGTATTCCAGAACGCCATTGCTGAAATTGATCCAATCAAGCCAGCTGATGTGAAACGTGTGGTGATGTGTAGCGGTAAGGTGTACTACGATCTGTTGGAAGAACGCCGTAAACGCAATCTGACTGACATTGCTATTGTCCGTATTGAACAGTTGTATCCTTTCCCAGCGGAAGAGATGGCTACTATCATGAAAGACTACCAACACGTAAAAGATTTTGTCTGGTGTCAGGAAGAGCCTCAAAACCAGGGCGCCTGGTACTGCAGTCAACACCATTTCTGGGCTTCAATCCCAGCTGGTGGAAAACTGACGTACGCTGGCCGTGAAGCTTCGTCTTCACCTGCTGTAGGTTACTTGTCTGTGCACAACAAACAGCAGCAGGCTTTAGTCAACGCAGCTTTAACTATTGCTTAATAATTTGGCACAACTTTGGTTGTGCCGTTTTTGTATTCAGTCAGTGCTGCCGCAAGGCGCTCTGACTTTAGTTTAAGTAACGATTCAGAACCCAAATTTTTTAAAAAAAGGTGACAAAGTGGAAATTAAAGTCCCGGTACTACCAGAATCAGTTGCAGACGCAACAATCGCCACCTGGCATGTAAAAACAGGTGAAGCCGTTAGCCGTGATCAAGTCCTGGTTGACATTGAAACAGATAAAGTTGTACTTGAAGTCGTGGCTCAGGCCGATGGCGTCATGGGTGAAATCGTTCACGCTGAAGGTGCAACTGTATTGGCTGAACAAGTGATTGGTCATATGAACGCTGGCGCTGCAGCTCCTGCCGCCGCACCTGCTGCTAAAGCTGACGCTGCCCCGGCCGCTGCTGCTCCTGCAACAGAGTCAGATGACGTATTAACTCCATCTGTTCGTCGCCTCATTGCTGAAAAAGGCTTAGACGCTGCTAAGATCCAGGGTTCTGGTAAAAATGGCCGTGTCACTAAAGAAGACGTAGAAAAGTTCTTAGCCGGTGCACCAGCTGCTCCTGCTAAAGCTGCTGCTGTTGCAGCTCCTGCTCCGGTACAAGGTGATCGTTCACAAAAACGTGTGCCTATGACACGTTTACGTAAAACCATCGCGAACCGTCTGTTAGAAGCGAAAAACTCTACAGCCATGTTAACGACCTTCAACGAAGTGAACATGAAACCCATTATGGAACTGCGTAAGCAGTACCAGGACGTGTTTGAAAAGCGTCACGGTATCCGTTTAGGTTTTATGTCTTTCTACGTGAAAGCCGTAACAGAAGCGCTGAAACGTTTCCCAGAAGTGAACGCTGCTATTGATGGCGATGACATCGTGTACCACAACTACTTCGACGTCAGCATCGCTGTGTCTACACCTCGTGGTCTGGTTACCCCAGTACTGCGTGACTGTGACAAAATGAACCTGGCTGAAATCGAAAAAGCAATCAAAGACTTAGCCTTAAAAGGCCGTGACGGTAAGCTGTCTATGGACGACTTAACCGGCGGTAACTTCACTATCACTAACGGTGGTGTGTTCGGTTCTCTGATGTCTACTCCAATCATCAACCCGCCACAATCCGCTATTCTGGGTATGCACAAAATCCAGGACCGCGTCATGGTTGTTGACGGCAAGATGGAAATTCTGCCAATGATGTACTTAGCGCTGTCATACGACCACCGTATCATCGATGGTAAAGAGTCAGTAGGCTTCCTGGTGACTATCAAAGAATTGCTGGAAGATCCAACCCGTATTCTGCTGGATATCTAATATCTGGAAAAAGTAACTAAAAATGCTGTTGTTTTATAGCAACAGCATTTTTTATCAGACTGATTGGCACTATAATACGCGCCGATCTAAAGGTCAGGTTGCACCTCCGGTGTGGCCTTCAATGTCAAAATGAACGGAAAATAGCCATGAATTTGCACGAGTATCAGGGTAAACAACTGTTTGCCCAATATGGTTTGCCTGTATCGAAAGGCATCGCCGCAGCAACTGTTGAAGAAGCGGTAGAAGCTGCAGATAAAATCGGCGGCGACATGTTTGTTGTCAAGGCTCAGGTTCACGCTGGTGGTCGCGGTAAAGCGGGCGGCGTTAAACTGGTTAAGAGCAAAGAAGACATCAGAGCTTTTGCTGAAAAATGGCTTGGTAAGCAACTGGTTACTTATCAGACAGACGAAAAAGGTCAGCCTGTAAGCCGTATCCTGGTTGAACCTTGTACTGACATCGCTAAAGAACTGTATTTAGGTGCAGTAGTAGACCGTTCTTCACGTCGTATCGTGTTTATGGCGTCTACTGAAGGCGGCGTGGAAATTGAGACCGTAGCCCACGAAACTCCGGAAAAAATTCTGAAAGCTGCAATCGATCCACTGGTAGGCGCTCAGCCATTCCAGGGTCGTGAATTAGCATTCAAATTAGGCCTGGAAGGCAAGCAAGTGAACCAGTTCGTGAAAATCTTCATGGGTCTGGCTCAACTGTTTAAAGACAAAGATTTAGCTCTGCTGGAAGTGAACCCCCTGGTTATCACTCCTGCTGGCGATCTGCACTGTTTAGATGCCAAACTGGTGATCGACGGCAACGCTCTGTACCGTCACCCTGATTTAAAAGCTATGCAGGATCCTTCACAGGAAGATCCACGTGAAGCACATGCTGCTTCATGGGAACTGAACTACGTAGCTTTAGGTGGCGACATCGGCTGTATGGTAAACGGTGCCGGTTTAGCTATGGGTACTATGGACATCGTGAAATTACACGGTGGCCAACCAGCTAACTTCCTGGACGTTGGCGGCGGTGCGACTAAAGAACGTGTTGTTGAAGCCTTCAAAATTATCCTGTCTGATGACGCTGTTAAAGCGGTATTCATCAACATTTTCGGCGGTATCGTTCGTTGCGATATGATTGCTGAAGGTGTGATCGGCGCAGTGAAAGAAGTCGGCGTGAAAGTACCAGTTGTTGTTCGTCTGCAAGGTAACAATGCAGAACTGGGTGCTAAAGTGCTGTCTGAAAGCGGCCTGAATATTATCGCTGACACAGACCTGACTAGTGCTGCCAAGCAAGTAGTTGCTGCTGCAGCGGCTAAGGCATAAGGGGTAATCCATGAGCGTTTTAATTAATAAAGATACCAAAGTAATTTGTCAGGGCTTCACTGGTGCTCAGGGTACTTTCCACTCTGAACAAGCCATTGCTTACGGCACTAAAATGGTTGGTGGTGTGACTCCTGGTAAAGGTGGTCAAACTCACTTAGGTTTACCAGTATTCAATACAGTTAAAGAAGCAGTAGAAGCGACTGGTGCAGAAGCATCAGTAATTTACGTACCAGCTGCTTTCTGTAAAGATTCTATCCTGGAAGCTGCAAACGGTGGCATCAAGCTGATCGTTTGTATCACTGAAGGCATTCCTACACTGGATATGCTGGACGCTAAAGTACGTTGTGACGAATTAGGCGTACGCTTAATTGGCCCTAACTGCCCAGGCGTGATCACTCCAGGCGAATGTAAAATTGGTATCATGCCAGGCCACATTCACTTACCAGGTAAAGTAGGTATTGTTTCACGTTCAGGTACTCTGACTTATGAAGCAGTAAAACAAACTACGGATTACGGTTTCGGCCAGTCTACTTGTGTAGGTATTGGTGGTGACCCAATCCCAGGTTCTAACTTCATCGATATCCTGAAATTATTCCAGGACGATCCACAAACTGAAGCCATCGTCATGATCGGTGAAATCGGTGGTTCAGCTGAAGAAGAAGCTGCTGCTTACATCAAGCAACACGTGACTAAGCCAGTTGTGTCTTACATCGCCGGTGTAACTGCACCAGCTGGTAAGCGCATGGGCCACGCAGGCGCCATCATCTCTGGTGGTAAAGGTACAGCTGACGAGAAGTTCGCTGCACTGGAAGACGCAGGCGTGAAAACCGTGAAAAGCTTAGCCGATATCGGTAAAGCACTGAAAGAACTGACTGGCTGGTAATTAATTCGGGGGATCAGTCCTCCTGATTAACCAGTTGCCATAAGGGCGGGCTTTATACCCGCCCTTATTATTTGTAGATTTTATGCATCTATATTTTCTGCATTACTTCCCCCGACAACCTGCTTAAAATCCATCGATGATTTGATACCCTGCTGTGTAGGGTGCGACCTTTATGGTCGCCCGTTTGGGTTAAGTGCTAAATCTCCATCACCTGCGATTTTTATCGCCACCATTGCAGAGCCAACCGAAAAATTATTGAAATACAGGTACATCAGCGCTAATTTGGTACAAACAAAACGGATAAAAATAAGGCTTTGGTCAAAGATTCCTTTCTTTTGCCTTATTGCATGTAGGAGATCGCCAAATGACGTCCATACCTGAACGAGACTGGAAAAGGATCAGGGATTTAAAAGACGAATTACTCAACGTCGCTTGTGAACAAATTTTCCAGCGCATTGAAAAACTTTCAGCAGACAGAGCAGGGCAGCAGCACAAGAGTTATCTTGAACTTTACAATCTGATCAAAAAAGAAGATGAGGCTATAGCTGAAATGTTTGATGGTCTGTCACGAAACAGCGCTCTCTTTAAAATTGCAGCGCTTAAGCATTATGGTGTGTTATCTGATGCGCAGATGGAGTTGTTTTCTGCCGAGACTAAAGCTGTTGTTGAAGAGCTGTGCCGGTTCAGGCGTTAATTTGTTTCTCAGGACAAAGGGTAAGACCTGACACTGATATTACCTGTGCTGGTTAAATTCAAAGTTATTTAGCCTGAGTAAAAAATCCACGCAACTAGCGTACAGTCTGTCTGGATTTTGTCGGCCATAATTTTACTGATTTCAGAAAAACCTGTTGAAATAGAGATATATCAACGTTAATTTGGTATGAGTAGAAATCAGGAAAGAAGGGAGAAAAATGTTCGACTTGCGGGCAGAAACCCTTCTATTAAATTGTTATGCGATTAGTACATAGTAAAAACTAGGAAGTTATGAATAAATTTTGGGAAACATTCGGTAAGTTGGCTATGGTGTTATCCGTAGTTTTTGGTGCTCTTGCTGCTTATGACTCAATGAGTAAGAAAAAAGCTGATGTTTTAGTTGCAGTGGGATACAACAGTTTCACTTGGCCAAGAATAATAGATAACAAGTACGACCTTCTATCAGACTCAGAACTAGAGTCACTGAATAACATAAAGAAACACTCAAAGATTCAGTCTTCTTGGAGCATTGGGATCCACAATAATGGAGATAAAGAGGCAAATAGACTGAAACTAAAATTGCCATACACATACTCATATCAGCTTTCAAGAGATGGGCATGATCTAATCGAAGAACAGTATAAAGACATAATTACAATTCCTGATTTGCAGCCAACAGAGAGTATTTATATTGTTGGCTGGTCAACCAAAAACCTATCTGACGAAGACGTTGATTCAATATATTTAACTCATTCTGAGGGGCTAGCAGAAAAGGTGTCTTACCTGAAAGTTAAGCGAGCTTGGAAGGTGATTAGCAACAACTTTGATAATGCAGTTATATTTATCTGCTTTTTAGTGATACTTATTCTAGGTTATCAATTGTATCGTGATCACAAACCAAAATCGCATAACAAGCAAAGTCAGGCGGACTCTTAAACGCGCCGCTGCTTTGAGC
>NZ_JAJOYU010000021.1 GCF_021290985.1 Rheinheimera soli | reverse complement strand
TAAATAAAAAAAAGGGCCTAAAAGGCCCCTTCCTATCGCTTTATTATTTATAATTTTTTAGTTAACTGTGCTCTGAGCTCTACCAATTCCTGGCGTAAAGCATGAATTTCAGTTTCCGCCAAACCACAACTTAACCCTACAGTGCGGTTCACCTGCACGGCTTGATCACGCATGGCCCAACCCGCTTTGGTTAAGCGAATTTCCAAGGTGCGTTCGTTTTGTGGATTACGGGTGCGGACCAATAAGCCCATAGCTTCCATGCGTTTTATCACCGGAGTTAAAGCGCCAGAGTCTATGTGGAGTTGCTCGCCCACGTCTTTGAGCGCCAGACCATCGTTTTGCCACAAAATCAGCATAATTAAATACTGTGGATAGGTTAAACCTAAAGTATCGAGCAAAGGTTTATACATTTTGGTCATAGCTAAAGAGGTGGAATACAAAGCAAAACATAGCTGCTGATCCAAATGTAATGCTTTTTGGCTTTGTGCATCTAAGGTTGTAGTGCTGTGATCTGAAGAACTCGCCATGCTGAAAATTGCCTTTGCCTGAATAAATAAACCGCAAGGTTAATCAGCATGCCGCTAAAGGTCAACTTCTTCTCTGTGTTTAGTTTTTCTTATTATTTTTATAAGCCGGTGTGACTGGTTTTACGTTCTAATTTCACACTAAGCCGCCGGTACAGCCGCTCAAACCACCATAATTGATCGTTTTTGTAATACAGCTGCACCCAACAAAGCTGCAGTGCCAGAAAACCCGAGGCAATAAGGGTCAGAGAGGCTCTGTCTAAAACGCCAAACCACTCTGGGCAGAACCAGCGAAACAGTAATACCATCGCCACAGACTGCCAAAGATACAAAGACAAAGAGCAACGACCGCAGTATCTGAGCAGTTCAGTGACGCTAGGCAAAGCTGGCGCGACCAGCATAAACAACCTGATGTAAATCAACGCAAAACACAAGTCGGAGATCATTTGAAATGACAGCGGGGTTTGTTTTTCAACTGAGAGGCCAGTCCAGGTGAATGGCACTAAAGCGCAACCAAAAGCAATCAGCACCAATTTATAAAAGTGCTTTTTTAATAGAGCCTGCCAGTCGGACTGCATGCCCCAGATCGCAAGTAGCATGATGCCACCAAACCACCAGTAACTAACAAACAGCAAATCGAGCACTAACAATCCAACATACTTAAATTGATGCCATAGCTGATCACTATAAGACCCTGTATACACAGCAAGCAGTTTTGCAGTCTCTGCCGGCTCTTCAACTTGCCCGCCAGGAGCCAGCCAGATCAGCGTTGGAAGAACCAGCCCTGCAGCCAGATAGTGTTTGGCATAACGAAGTTGATGATCGGGTGTCCAGTGCAGTGCCTGTTGCCATAACAGCCCTGATGCCACCACGGCATACATCAGCAGAATATCACCCGACCAGACAAACATGGCGTGGCAAAGCCCCATCAGCAACAAGGCTGACATTCTGGCTTTCAGCTTGATGGCAGACGAGCCAGATTGGCACCACAACAGATACAAGCTGGCACCAAATAACAGGGTTAGCAGACTGATAAATTTACCGCGGATAAATACCAGATACAGCTGATGCTGCACCTGCGATAAAACAGATATAGAGTCTGATAATCCAGCCTTTTCTGCCAGTTCCAGCGGATAAGCAAAGGCAAAAATATTAGCAAATAAAATCATCAGCACTGCAAAACCACGCAGTGCATCAAACTGATGCACCCGGGCTGAAAGCGAAGATACTGCGTCCATGCAAAGAACCTGTAGTTACACTTTAAAACGCGTGACTAAGGTATTTAAATCCACAGCTAAGCGGGATAACTCATGAGCAGAAGCACTGGTCTGGTTAGCACCTGCCGCAGTTTGTGCAGCTAAATCACTGATGTTAACAATATTACGATCAATTTCCCTAGATACTTTGGCCTGTTCCTCAGCAGCACTTGCAATCACCAGATTACTGTCGCTGATTCTATTAATCCGCTGGGTAATAACGGAAAGTGCCTGACCAGCAGCCTGAGCTACTGTTAAAGCATGGCCAGCTTTATCACTGCTGTGTTTCATAGCATTTACCGCATCGCCAGTGCCACTGCGAATTTTGGCAATCATTTCCTCAATTTCACGGGTTGAGGTTTGAGTTCTGTGGGCCAAAGCCCGCACTTCATCAGCGACCACAGCAAAGCCTCGGCCTGCATCTCCTGCCCGCGCCGCTTCTATTGCAGCATTAAGCGCCAGTAAGTTAGTTTGTTCAGCAATAGCACGGATCACATCCAGCACTTTGCCTATGTCCTGCGATTGCACAGCCAGGCCTTGAATCAGCTCTGAAGTCAAAGCCACATCCTGATTCATATCACGGATAGCGGTCACAGTTTCATCCACCTGTTGTTGACCTTGTACCGCCAATTTGGCCGACTCAGTAGATTGCTCCGAGGTTTGAACCGCGGTTTGCGCTACTTCATCCACTGCTGAACTCATTTCGGTTATGGCTGTTGCAGCTTGCTGAATTTCATCATTTTGCTGTTGCAAACCCCGGGACGAATCTTCAGTCACTGAATTCAGTTCTTCTGCTGCTGATGCCAATTGAGTCGCAGAATTGGAAATATGGCTCATGGCGTCACGCAGGTTGTGCTGCATTTTTTGCAGAGCCGCCATCAAACGACTGGCTTCATCATCACCACTGGTCGTTATTTTTTGAGTTAAATCACCTGATGCTACAGTTTCAGCCACAACCAGAGCGTCTGTCATAGGGACTGTGATACTGCGTGTCATCCACAAGGCAATAAAAATGCTGACCGCAATACCTGCCACTATGGCAATAATCACCAAAATTTTACTGGTATCGTAATTTTCAGCCGAAAGAGCTGTCTGATATTTCGAGTAGTCTCTATTCAGTTGAGCCAGCTGCACCAGCGCTTTGGTCATTTTATCGGAATGACCTGTTAACTCTTCATTACTGAGCCGGGCTGCCTCCGCTTTATTTCCTGCATCTAAAGCCTGTAACAAAAGGCTTTGAGCTGCAAAATAGTCCTGTTGAGCACTGCTAAACTGCTGATATACCGAACGTTCTTCGTCAAGAGAAATCAGATTTTCGTACAACTTCTGATACTCAGTGACCTCAGTTCTCACTTTAGCCAATGCAGCCTGATAATCTGCTTTTTGTGTTTCGGTTTCGGCCAGCATCAGGCGAAAGGTAAAGATCCGAACCCGCATCATGCTTAAATTTAGTGCTGCCAGACTATCCAGACTAGGAATAGTGTCATTTTCTATCTGTGCTGATACATCGCGCATTTGTGCCATATTCATTAGCGCCATGCTGCCTTGCAACACCACCAACAACCCCAATACCGCAAAACCAGCTAATAAGCGGGCCCCAATTTTATAATTCCTTAAAAACATACCTATCCCTTCCTATTTATTTGATTTTTATAGCGAGTATTCTGTTTAACCTAAAGCATAGGCGACAACTTATAGAAAAAATTAAAATGTTCCAAATAATTAAAATGTTGCAGATAATTAGCTGTTAATAAGTGTATTTAAACTCGCTAAATAATTGCTGCGCCTGCAGCCATCTAGTGCCAGGGGCTGCGTTGCCAATAGCTTGCCCATCCACTTCAATCACAGCGGCCACTTCTTTACTGGAACTGGTTAGCCACACCTCGTCTGCGCAAAGCACTTCGTTTTTGCTGACAGGCCGCTCTTCCACCTGGATAGTACTGTGCTGACGCAAAATACTCAGCAGCAACTGACGGGTAATACCGGGTAAAATCTGAGAACTCAAAGGCGGCGTGATCACAACGTCGTTTTTGACAATAAACACATTGGTCGAGCTGCCTTCAGTTAAAAAGCCTTGTTCATCAAACAAAATACATTCGTTTAACCCCAAAGCCGCTGCTTGCTGATGATGCATTACATTCCCCAGCAAAGCCGTAGATTTAATATGGCAACGCTGCCAACGTAAATCTGTGGCAGTCATCACTTTATAGCGCGGCGCTTTGTCGATATCCGCTTCTGGTTCAGCAGCTATATCAAAGCAGTAGGCAAAAATAGTGGGCGGAATATCCTTCGGGTAAGCATGGGCCCTTTTGCTGTCGGTGCCACGACTGACATGCAGATAAATCCCCAGGTTACCCGCACCGTTTTGTTGGATCAGTTGCAGTACCAATGCTTTCCAGTCTTGTGCTGTTAAAGCACAGCGGATCTCCAGTGCAGCTAACCCTTGTTGTAAGCGCTCGATATGGGCGGTAAACCCAACACAAAGTCCGGCATAAGACGGGATCACTTCATAAATACCATCACCAAACAAAAAGCCTCTGTCCATAGGCGAGATTTTTGCGTCTTCTGCAGGCATAAATTGCCCGTTTAAATACACCACATTCATCTTTTAGCACTCAGCATAGTTTTTTCCGTTCGTTGTTATTTTGCAAAACACAGCTGTTGTAAGTCGTGAATTAGCTGCATCGCATGTTCTGGAGGCAAACTGTCTTCGGTGACGCTGGCAAGGCCTGTCACACCATCAACACAACCCCGACTGACCAAATACTGTAAAAGTTGGGCCGGCTGACAATCGAGCAACCAGCCCTCGCCTGTTTCTGCATCTTTGATTGCTGATACCAAAGCCAGCAGTCCATAGGCAGCCCAGTTAGATACATCCGCCAGCAATAATTCATCACAGCCAGTTACTGCAGGGGTAATAGCCAGCTGCGACACCGCTTGATAAAGATTTCCCATGCCAATCTCATTGCCACCATCCCCTATAGCTATAGTTGGGCAGCTGGCTTGTTGAAAAAACACATCAAAGTTGGCACAGCGGGCGCTGATATCCACTCCCCGCATATTGTAATAGCGACCATCAGCGGCCAAACCTGGTCTTTCTATTGAAATAATTAATTCAGGAGTTAACTGCTGCAACGATTGACGGGCAAATGCTGCCGCATCGACGCTGTTGACCGGCAACTCAAGGCAGCTATAGTCGCTTTTTAGCGCAGAAAACAAAGGATCACCACAGGCCAGCATAGCCCTGGCTCCCAGCTTTTCGACAAGCTGATACAACACAATAGCCCCCACAGGTCCGTCGGTTTCAAAACTATTACCGACCGGAAAACCTGTGCCTATCAGCACCAACCCTTTAGTATTTGCGATTAAACGGGCAGCTCTTAAGTAAGAACCTGGTTTCAGATAAGGCAATAAGGTCGCCATACCCCGTACATTCTGCCTTACCAGCATTTGCTCTATCTGTTGGCTGAGTGGTAGCAAATCTTTCAAACCAGACTCCGGAATTCCATAGCAAGCTCCGCCCAGTAGCGACTTTGTTGCCTCTGTTCTGCTTCAAGCTGCTCTGGTGCTACAGGGTAAAAACGGATCTGATGGCCTTGCTGAGACTGCGCCAAAGCTGCCGCATGCCGTGCCAGAACAACACCGGGTTTAGGGTAGCCCCCTAAGGTTTGTCTGTCGTTTAACAGCACTATAGGTAAACCATCAGGCGGCAATTGCACTGCGCCATAACAAATACCTTCGGATAACAACGCCCTTGGCGGGTACAACAACGGCTCACCTTGCAAACGATACCCCATGCGATCATACAAAGCGGACACCTGATAGTCGTTGCTGTACAGCTGCTGCCACTGAGACTCGTCAAACCAATGCTGCTGATAACCAGGTAGCAGGCCAAGTTCCAGCGGTGCTGAATAATCGGGCCAGAGTTTTTCAGGCAAAGCCCACAATAAAGGCCGGTAAACTGAAGCCGCAGGTAAAAACTGGCCTTGCTGCAACGCTTCTCCGGCAATGCCTCCGACTTTTTCCCGCAGCACAGTGCTGTTGCTGCCAAAGTCTTTTGGCAATTTAAAACCTCCGGCTACGGCCAAATAACAACGGAGGCCGGATTTGGCAAAACCAAGTTCAAGTACATCATCTTTTTTTATACGGTGAGTGTGCCATAAGCTTTTAGGCTGACCGTTGACTGTCAGTGGCATAGCACCACCAGTCACACAAAACACAGTGTCTGTTAACGCCAGCAGGCTAAAACCACCCACTGCGACTTCAATCTGACAGCTGGGGGTTGGGTTTTGTAGTAATAAATCGGCGATACGATAGCTGGCATAATCAGCAGGCCCGCCCTGAGTTAACCCCAAATGGGCAGAACCAAAACGGCCCTGGTCCTGCAAGCTAGCTACTACTCCTGCTTTTAATACGACAAAAGCAGACATCAGCACAACTCCTGCGGCAACTGGCCACCTAAAGCGAAAAACTCATCTCTGCTGATGGATTGAAAACGCACTTTATCCCCTACAACAAAAGGCATTAGAGGCTTTGCTGTGCCTGCGTTGTCAGGTTCAAATAAGGGCGTTGGGCATAAACCTAAAATATTCCAGCCCCCTGGTGATTCAGCCGGATAGACAGCGGTTTGCCGATCGGCAATAGCAACAGCACCTTTGGGCACTTTAGCGCGTGGGCTTTTTAATCGTGCTGTGGCAAGACGTGCGTCTAATTCACCCAAATAGGCAAAACCCGGTGCAAAACCTATGGCGTACACTCTGTACTCAGCAGACTGATGCAGTTCAATCACCTGATCTGTAGTTAACCCTGCCTTTTGGGCTACATGGTCCAGATCCCAGGCATTGTGGTAATACACAGGCAAAGTCAGCTGTTGGCCTTGCGGTTCAGTATTGGCAGCGCTGAGTACAAGCTGTTGTTCCAGCATAGTTTTAATAGCCAACAGCCCTTTATGCGGAGCTTTGAGCACAATCAGCAATGACGCATAAGAGGGCAACAATTCCTGCAGTTGCTCATCAAGTAAGCTGCGGATTTGGTATTGCAACTGCTGAAGCTGTGAAAGATTCTGCGCTGATATTTCTGCTGATAAATACAGGATCAGCGCATTTTCACCTGCCAGTTCAAGTTGGATCATGTTGTACCCAGTAACGTGCGAATGGACTGCACTAAGGCAAGTGCTGCTGGATTATCGCCATGCACACACAAGGTATCGGCCTCAATAACCACTTTATCCCCTGTATCACTTTGCACTGTGCCACTTTGCAGTAACTGCTGCACTTGCACTAAAGCGGCCTGATGATCTAATACGCTGCCCGCCTGACTGCGGGGTGTTAACGAACCATCACTCTGATAGCGTCTGTCAGCAAAAGCTTCAAATAGCAATTCAAGCTTGTAACGCTCTGCCAACAGCTTATGTTGTTTTGCAGAGCCCGTGGCCAAAAGCATCAGCTTTAAGGGTTTATGGTAACTGGCAACAGCATGCATCACAGTTTCAAGCAAGGCCGGGCTTGCCATCATATCGTTATACAAAGCGCCATGTGGTTTGACATAACTAAGCTCCAACCCAAGGCTTTTTGCCACCCCATCCACTGCAGCTATCTGGTACCAGAGTAAATGCTTTAACTCATCAGCCGCCATTTTTACCGAGCGGCGACCAAAACCCTGTTTATCGTCGTAGCTCGGATGAGCACCAATCTCTACCTGATATTTTTTAGCCAAAGTTAAGGTGTTCACCAATACAGTAGGATCTCCGGCATGAAAACCACAGGCTATATTGGCCTGATCAATCAGCGGCATCACTTCTACATCCAGCCCCAGTTGATAAGCGGCAAAACTTTCGCCTAAATCACAATTAAGTTTGATAACAGGTTTGATAACAGCTTTCATTAAAAACTCGCCAAAGAAGAATTTAAAAGATCGGTCACCAGCATATGACCAGGGCTGTGGCTAATACAAAAATCTGGTTTGGCTTGTTTAATTACGGCCGCAAGCGTGACTCCACAAGCCCAGAACACCGGTACTTCACCTGATCTGATGCTGACGGCTTCACCATAATCCGGTGATCGGATATCAGAAATACCAATAGCCTGTGGGTCGCCAAAATGCACAGGGGCACCGTGTACTGCTGGAAAACGACTACAAATCTGAATAGCACGAATCGCATCCGCAGGCTTCATAGGTCTCATGCTGACCACCATGTTGCCAGAAAAACGTCCCGCGCTGGCGCATTGCAGGTTCGTGTTGTACATAGGTACATTTTTGCCTTCGCTGATATGCCGGATTTCTAATCCTGCGGAAAGCAATGCTTCTTCAAAAGAAAAAGAGCAGCCAATTAAAAAACTGACCAGATCATCCCGCCATAAAGCGCGGATATCCTGCACTTCGTCCACCAGTTCACCTTGTTTAAAGATACGGTAGGAAGGTAAGTCGCTGCGAAGATCAAGATCCTTACCAAGTTCCGGCAGTAAAAACTGGCCAGGTTCAGACACCGCCGCTAAAGGACAAGCTTTAGGATTACGCTGGCAAAACAGCAAAAATTCAGCAGCCCAGCTTTGTGGCAATATCGCCATATTGCACTGCACATAACCTTGAACCAAACCACTCGTCTGGCTATTGAACTGCCTTAATCTGATCTGCTGGCGTAACTGGTAGGGCGTAAGCAAATCCATTTTGACTACCTGAACAATGAGACATAAGTTCATACTAACGGATTTAATGAGCCATCCCAAGCCTGCCATAACCAAGGTAGACCAAAGCACTATTTAACCCGTTAAAAAGAAACGTCACTGGCCTGAAGCAAAAAAGAGCACCGCAGTGCTCTTTTTACAATGGTCAGAGTTATTTCAAAGTCAGTGGCACCTGATAGTCCGCCTGCACAGGAACGCGATGCCCCATGAATCTTACTTTAAGTTTGCGCTTAGCTGTTTCCAGACTATCGTAGAAGGTAGGCACCACCAGTAAAGTCAGTACAGTAGAGGTGATAACCCCTCCTATCACCGCTATACCCAAAGGTTTGTAAAAAGCTGAGCCTTCGCCAATGCCAATAGCAACAGGCAACATACCTGCCACTAAAGCAAAAGTAGTCATAAGTATAGGACGTAAACGCTCACGACCAGCCGCTATTAACGCCTGTTCCAGATCAAGACCTTCTCGTTCTTTTTTGCGGGCGCAGTCAATCAATAAAATGCCATTTTTCACTACTATGCCCATCAGCATAACTACCCCTATTAAGCTCATCAGGTTTAAGGTAGCGCCCGCTATCAACAGCGACAACACCACACCAATCAGCGACAGCGGTAAGGACATCATAATAGACACAGGAGCCAGAAAGCTGTGGAATTGTACTACTAAAATCAGATACATCAGCATCACAGCTAAACCAAGAGCGCCAAAGATACTACCAAAGACTTCTTCCTGATCCCGGCTTTGACCACCACGAACTACGTCATAACCAGGTGGGAAAGGAATAGTACTCAACAGTTTTTTAGCATCAGCGTCCACTTCACCAAAACTGCGGCCCTGAACGTTGGCGCCCACAGCCATCATACTTTGACGATCCAAATGTTCGATGACAGCTGGCCCTTTGCCTACAGTCACAGTCGCAATTTGCTCCAGCGGTATCATGGCACCGGTGCGGCTTGATAACAGCGGTAAACGTTCCAGATCCTGCACCGTCATCCGCTCTTCCGGCCGGATACGCACGTAAACGTTGCGGGTTTCGCCAGTAGGATCTATCCAGTCACCAATTTCAGCCCCAGCAAAAGCCAGACGTAACGCATTGGCGGCATCATTCATCGACAAGCCTAAGCTCGACGCCAAACCCCGGTTAAATTCAATTTGCAGCTCAGGTTTAGGGTCTTGAGAAGATAAGCCGACATCGACAGCTCCAGGTATGGTTTTTAACTGCTCCATAAAATCCATCACCAGCCCTTCCAATACTCTGCTATCCGGACCACGGAATTGAATTTGTAAGGCTTTACCACCACCGCCGCCATTTAAATCAGCAGAGACTGTATATTCTGCGCCAACCAGTTGCTGCACTTTGGATCGAAGCTCAGCTGCAATTTCACGTGAACTGCGGCTGCGTTCCATTTCTTTGGTCAATCTGACAAAGACCTGAGCTCTGGTGATATTGCCCTGAGTTCCGACTGTGGTTTGGGTGTACAGCTGCTCAGGCAACTGACGGGCTATAGCAGCAGCCTGCTCCGCTTTAATGCTTGTATATTCAATACTGGCCTCTGAAGGCGCACGCACTGAAATAACTATACCGCCATCGTCTGTTTCCGGCAGGAAGCCCGAGCCGCCATACATGCCTTGTAAAGCGATAGCACCAAAAAATGAACCAAAAGCCAGGATCCACATGGATTTGCGGTGTTTTAATGCCCAGCCAATCAGCTTGGAATAACGCTCTGCCTGATGATCAAACCAGATATTAAAACCTTGCAGCACTTTACCCAAACCACGGCGCTTGGCATTTTTATCATGATCCGGATCATGCCAGTAGGCAGACATCATAGGGTCGAGTGTAAAAGAGATAAACAAGGACACCAATACAGAACAGGCGACCGTCAGAGCAAAAGGTTTGAACCACTGGCCGGTAATCCCATCCAGAAAAGCGATAGGAATAAATACCGCGACAATAGACATGGTAGTGGCAATAACAGCCATGCCAATTTCACGGGTGCCATCACGGGCCGCAGTCATATTGTCTTTGCCCATTTCCATATGGCGCACAATGTTTTCCCGCACCACTATGGCATCGTCAATCAGAATACCTATGGCCAGTGACAAGCCCAATAAGGACATAAAGTTCAAGGTAAAACCACAAGCCCAGACGGCAATAAAAGAGGCCAGTACAGAGGTAGGTAAAGCCAGTGAGGTAATTAAAGTAGAACGCCAGGAGTTTAAAAACACAAAAACTGTCACTATGGTCAGCAAAGCTCCGACAGACAACGCCTCTGTGACATTACGCATACTGGCCGCAACATCTTCCCCCGAGTCACGCACTACCACCAGTTCAAAATCAGCAGGTAAGGTTTTCTTTAATTGATCGATTTTGACTTTAATATCATCAGTCACACTAATAGTGGATGCGTCACGGGCTTTGACTACGTTAATACCTAACGAAGCCACACCGTTAAAAATGGATAAACGGCGCTGCTCTGCCGCACCATCCACCACATCGGCCACTTGGTCTAACCGAATAGCTTGATCGCCGTTGCGTTTGACCACCATTTGTTCAAATTCACGCACATCCCGCAAGCGACCCTGAATACGAATGCCCTGCTCTTCCATGCCATTCACCACACGCCCCACCGGAGCGGCCACGTTTTGAGCACGCAGCGCACTAACCACATCCATAGCCGACACATTGGCTTCACGCATGGCGTTTGAGTTAAGGAATATGGTCATTTCACGCTCTTTTTCCCCTTCAAGCGTGACTAAAGCAACACCGGGAACAGAACGAATTTCACGGGCAATCTGATGCTCTGCCAGTTGCGACAATTCAATCGGATCCATCGAAGTTGAAGACAGTGCCAACGACATAATAGGCTGAGCGTTTGGATCTTCACGGCGCAGGAAAGGCTCTTTCATTTCAGTCGGCAGTTTGTCACGTACTACAGCGACCGCATCACGCATTTCCTGTGAGGCTTCAATCAGATCTTTATCAAATTCAAAAATAGCCACTATCACCGCATTAGACTCACGGGCATAAGAGCGCAGTTCGCGCATGCCGGTAATAGTAGCCATCGAGTCTTCTACCCTGTTGAGGATTTCACGCTCGACAGTTTCGGGAGAGGCTCCAGGATAAGGAATATTCATCACCAGCACAGGCGGCTGTACATCAGGAAATTGGTTGGTTTTTAAATTGGTCATCGCAAAATAACCAAAAATCATCATGGCAAGGGTCACTGCCACCACCACCATAGGGCGCTTGATACTAAAATCAGATAAAAACATGGTTTAGTTTCCTGTGCTGACTTTAGCTGATGTTTGTTCAGACGAAACTTGAGGTGCACTGGCCAATTCAGCCTTGCCACCGTCGGTTAAGGCTCCTTGTGGATGGCGTAAAATCTGAGCGCCGGACACCACGCCGGACAACACCTGCTGCGTGCCCCAACGTTCGTCTTTATCCCCCAATTTCACTTCAGTTTTTTTCAGCTCATTGTTGGCAAACTGCCAGACAAAGTTTTTATCGCCTTCACGAATAAGCGCCGATTCAGGCACCATCAAGGCATCGCTGTTTTGCGCTTCAACATGACCTTCGGCATACAAACCTGCAACTAGGGACTGTTCTTTTAACTCCATGGCCACTAATAACTGCACCTGACGGGTGCTTTCATTGGCCAGTGGATTAATACGCTCTACTGTACCAGTGAAAAACTGGCCACTGTAGCCATTGACTTTAAAGGTAACTTTATTGCCCACTTTCACCTGACCTACCCGATCTGCGGCCACATAACCTTCAAATCGAATACTGGCCGGGTCAATCAGTACCATCAGACCTTTGCCTATCTGAGCTGTATCACCAGCTGAAACTTTACGGGTAGCCACAACACCTGAAAATGGCGCTTTGACTTCAGTTTTTTCCATCTGCTGGCGGGCTTCAACTAAACGGGCACGAGCAGAAGCTAAATCAGACTGAACCTGATTGGCTTTGTTTTCAGCCGCTTCCAGCCCTTCCTGGGTCACTAAACTTTGTTTAGATAAAGACTGCATACGTTTCAGTTGACGATTGGCTTGTTCCAGTGTGACCACAGCCGAACGTTCTGCTTCCTGAGCAGATAATAATTTGTCGCGGTAGGTGGTTTGATCAAGCTTCACCAGCACATCACCGGTTTTCACCAAATCCCCATTGTCTTTGAGGACCTGCATGACGATGCCAGAAACCTCAGCATTCAATTCAGCTTTCACCACTGGCTGCAAAGAGCCTGAGATCACAGGACCACGGGCCAGTGTACTTTCAGTTAACGTCAGTAAATCTTGCGACACCAATTGCAATGGTTTTGCCGTAACCTCTACTGTGGCAGCGACTTCTGGTTTAGAGCAGGCCGCTAAAGTGCTGGTTATGCACAAAGCGATTAATGTCATTTTTATAGTTTTCATGGTCCAGACCCATCCGGTAATCAAGCAAGCTTAGATACTTTTTTATTCAGGTCACTATAAGATAGTCAGAAGTTTCAGTCCTGCGAAAAGGGTAACAAGTTGTAACGGCTAAAAAGCAAAATACAGATCAGGGATCTGTATTCTAATCTGGGCAAAGAAACAGGGTTAAACTGAAGGAGATAACAAAGGAAGGGCCGTTACAGCACGTAAATATGGTCTGTGACGTGGGACACGCCAGGCGTGCTCCACACCGACACTAATGCTTTATCATGCTCGGACCAGCTGTTGACTGTGCCCGTCAACACCACATCGGATTCAATCACTTCGACCACTATGGCGGACTCCATTTTTCGGCTTTGTCGTGCCAAAGCAGTTTCGATGTCTTTTTTAACCGTGCCCGCCAGATTTTTTGGCGTTAAACGGATCTGATTTGTGACCCCACGTACACCAGCAAGATAACGCAAAGCTTCAGTCGCAGCACGACGCTGGTAATCAAAAGCAACCTCACCTGTTAAGTGGATCCAGCCCATAGACACAGTGAGCTCAATACCTTGAGGCGGAATATGACTGGACCATTGCAGCACAGCTTCAGCCACCCGTGTTAAATCAACGTCCTGATAGACATGCTGATGCGGCAATGACACCACAAGTTGGTTATCCAATGACTGTACACCATAGACTCTGTGCACCGCACACTGCACATGCCAGAGTTCAGCCAGAGAAGACACTCTGCCCGATAAAGTCACTATGCCACCATGCACTAAAACATGAATAGAGTCGGCCTGCACGGCACTGTCCCATGTCAGCTCTGCCTTGATATCCATGGTCAATTGTTGATCTGATTTCATCGATTCCATTCCTGGTGCTTAGGCTAATTGTGCTGCTCCGGCAGCCCCCATAATAAGCTGGCCAGTTCATCGGCATGCTCTTCTTCGGTTTGTAAAATTTTCTGGATAAGGGCGGCGCTGGTTGGATCATCATCGCCGATAAACAACAGTACTTCTTTGTAATGATCGATAGCCACCCGCTCTTCGACCAGATTTTCTTTGATCATTTCATATAAATTCTGCCCGGAGCCAAATATAGACTGACCCCGCTCTATCACTCCTTGTGGAGAAAAATCAGGCTCTCCACCCAATTGCACTATGCGGGCGGCCAGCCAATCCACATGCTGTAATTCTTCATTGGAATGATCTAAAAATTCGGCAGCCACTGTATTGGCATGAATACCTTTGGCTAAAAAATAATGACTGCGATACCGCAACACACAGATCAGCTCAGAGGCTAAAGCTGCATTTAATAAACGCACCAACTCATTGCGTCCGGCCTGATACCCCTGAGTCACAGCACCTGTCTCTACGTGTTGCCTTGCATGTTGGCGCAGTAATTTATGATCGGTAATAAGTGGTCTCATCAGCACTTCCTTTTGAATAATACAGTTAACTTACTGTACAAAAATCAGGCTGAATGTGCGTTAACGCACTAATTTGACAAAAAACGATGAAATAATCAGGCAAGTGAAATACAACACAGATGTGCAGGGGGAAGTCCACACATCGGGTTAATCAGGTGATAGCTGGCAGCTTTGTTTAAAGCGGTTGATTTGATGGTCCGCCTGCTCTCGCGACAAGGCGTAATGCTCCTTAAGCAATCGGCTTAGTCGATGCGGCATGCCTTCTGATTGCAGTAAATCGGCTCTGGATAATTTGTTCCAGCACTGCTGCGCTGCATCCAGATTGTTTAACCAGAATTGTTGCTGTTCAAGCAAAGACCCGGCAGCGGATGTCGCTGCCGGGTGATTTGGTTTGTTGTTTGGTTTACTAAGGGTTTTCATCAACAAAACTCCTGTAGTCTGCTAAAAACTAAAGTGCTGCTGTCGCTGTATTGGCAATAATCACTTCTACCCTGCGATTTTGCTGACGGCTGGCGGCAGATTCATTGTCGGTAACTGGCGCATGCTCACCTAAACCTCTGGCCGTTAAGCGATTAGAAGCAATCCCCTGAGCTTCCAGATAACGGCGCACTGAATTAGCACGACGCTCAGATAAACCCTGATTGGAATCTGAACTGCCAATACTGTCGGTATGACCTTCAATCTGCACTGTACGGTCCTCGTAACGATTTAAAAAGGCGGCCAGTTTCGACAAGTTGTTCAGTGAGCCTTCCTTAAGTTCAGCACGTCCTGTATCAAACAGTACATCACCTAAAGTTACCACCCAGCCTCTTTCGGTTTCTTTTGCATTCAGTTCAGCGATTTGTTGCTGTAACTCCAAAGCTTGTTGCCTGGCCAATTCTGATTCAGCTTCAGCTGCTGTTGCATCCTGCCGGGCTAATTTGGCGTCATACCGGGCCGCATCCGCTTCCTGAGTTCTGGAATCCAGACGCGCATCGGCTTGTTGTGCACCTAAGGTTTTGTATTGCTCGTCCAGATAACTGGTTTGGGCTACAGCTTTGGCTATTTCCACTTTCTTATCTGCCAGTTTTACTCTGTACATCGCCAGGGCTTTGTCTTTCGTTGGCTGCTCAGCAGCTAATACAGCTGTTGTGGCCTGCTGTAGTGGCAACACGGCTCTGTTCGCCAGATTCGGGTCGGCTTGTAATGCTGTCAGCTTTTGTCTGACCTCATACGAACCCTCAGGTTTTTCCACCTTAGAACTACAGGCAGATAAAGTCATCACACCGGCAACCAGCACAAGAATTGGGGTCGTCCTTGTTAAAATTTTCATTGCATTTGTCCTGTTTTACGTTGCATTTCCTGCCTTAACACATCGATATTTTTTTGCATATCGTCAATCACAGCGCGGACTTTTCCTTCACTGGCACGGGCAGATGCCAGTTCAGCACCAGCCTTGGATAGCTCGGCATAGCGGCTGGCCGCCAGCATGTCTTCATTCTGAACTGCAGTACGGGCTGACACTAAATCAGCTCTGGCTTCCAGTAATTCAGGTAAGGCGTAATCACTTGCTGTGATGCGTTCAGCAGCAGCAATAGCTTGTTCTGCAGCCTGGATCTGGCCTACAGGAGCTTCTGGTGCTGAAGCGCAAGACGCAAGTACAACTGTCAGGCTTAACATCAATACAGTGTTGCGGACAGATGGATAACGGCTTGATAAATACGAAGATAAATTCGTGGATAGATACATGGTAACTCCCTGATCAATAATCAAAAAACAACAACAAACAGCAAAGCTCTTCCTGAAACTCACCCAATACGAGCCTGTCTGTTTTTGCATACTGAACCTTAAAATCACAGCCTTCGGTGCGCTGGCGCTCATATAACTCTGTTACTTTTCATGTAAAAATTAAAATAAAAAACATTTAATACAAAGTTAATTAGCTACTTTGTGCTCTGACCCACATACAGGACCATTTAGGTGCTATAGTCTGGCCCCTCACTCTGAGCAAAAGGATTTGACGGTCAGATTTTTCAGGGACCAGATTGCCACCCACATAAAAGGATGTATTTATGCCAACTCGTACCGATGGCGCAGCTCAAAACTCAAGCCAGAGCGGCCCGGCTTTAACTGATGAATTCCACAATTTTATTGCTGACATCGAAGATTTACTCAAAACCACCACGTCATTAACCGGCGCAGAATTTGAGCAAGCCAAGAAAAAGCTGACTGAACGTGTGGCTACAGCCAAAGCGTCAGTGGAAGATATAGGCCAGAACTTTGCAGCCAAAGCACGCCACTCTGCTGAAGTAACAGACCGTTATGTGCACCAACAGCCTTGGCAGTCTATTGCTGTCTGTGCAGCGGCCAGCTTCATATTAGGCGCTTTTGTCGCCCGTTGTAGCGGTTCAGGCTCTAAATAACATGACGTACACCGACCCTTTGAGGTCGGTTTTTTTTGAATGGAGTTTGCATGTCGACACCTGAAATGGAAAATGCCAACAAAGGCTCAGTAGGTTTTGACCCTGCCCGCTGGCTCTGGTTGCTCGATAAAGCCAGCCCGCAACTGATCACACAGTTGGGTTTGCACGGGCAGTTGATGCATTTGGAATGGCAACAGGAAAAACGCCGTTTGCAATGGATCATGCTCTACAGTGTGCTGAGCATCAGTTTTGTATTTTTGGCCTTCCTGTTTGCAGGTTTTGCTTTGCTTTATCTGAACAGAAATAACGAGAGCTTTACCTTAGTGATTTGGACTTTGCCAGTGGTTTTTACCTTACTAGCAGCGGCCTGTTTTTTTATCATCTACCGCTTAGGCAGTAAAGGTCAGAGCGCCTTTAGCGCAAGTTTTCAAGAGCTTAAAACCGACCTTCAGCTGTTAAGGCGTCAGGTATGACTACTGGAAAGCCGTTACCACTACAAGTCCAAATTCTGTTGTTACGCCAGAAAATGACACAGCAACGCCTGTTGATCCAACAATACATAGGGCCACAGCAACAACAGGATGCGGATCAGTTTCCCCGCAGCCTGGGCATGAGATTGTTACAGCAACAGTTATCCGGCGCGGCCCCCTGGTTGATGGTGCTGAAAAACAAACTGCATGGCAAAGAGTCGGCTTTACTCTGGTCTGCTGCCCTGACGTTGGGCCAGCACTGGTTGAAAAAAAAACGTCACACCGAGGAATAACTGCTGTTTAAGTCTGTGGATCACAGATTAATTTTATTCGCTAAGACCTCTATGTACGACGACGTACAGACTTCAACAGCAGAACAGCTGAAGCTGGTGTCGATCGGTCTCGATCGTCAATTTATGCATGGAGTTTCAGATGCCTCATTTAAAAGGCCTACAGGAAAACCATCTGCTGGCCGCTCTGCCTGTCGATGTTCAGGAAAGATTGTTTCCTCATATGGAGTCTGTTGAATTACCTCTGGGCAAAGTGTTGTATGAATCCGGTGATACCCTGCGTTATGTCTATTTCCCGACCAATGCCATCGTTTCATTGTTGTATGTGATGGAAAGTGGCGCTTCTGCCGAAATTTCGGTGGTCGGTAATGAAGGCTTAATTGGTGTTGCACTCTTTATGGGCGGCGAAAGCACCACCAGCAGAGCCATAGTGCAAAGCGCAGGCCTGGCTTATCGTTTATTAGGACAACGTTTAAAAGATGAATTCAACCGCCATGGTGCTTTGCTGCATACCTTGCTGCGCTACACTCAGGCGCTGATCACTCAGATGGCACAAACGGCCGTCTGTAACCGCCATCACTCCATTGACCAGCAATTGTGTCGCTGGTTGTTGTTATCGCTGGACCGGCTGGAAGGCAATGAGCTGGTGATGACACAAGAACTGATTGCCAATATGCTGGGGGTACGCCGTGAAGGCGTTACAGATGCAGCAGGTCGTTTACAACGCTTAGGGGTGATTGAATACCACAGAGGCCGTATTCAAGTGCTTGATCGCGCCAAACTTGAAAGCTTAAGTTGTGAATGTTACGCCGTTGTTCGAAAAGAATCAGATCGTTTATTGCCTTGGGCCAAATACACAGACAAAGTTTAACCTTGGGTTTCATACTTCGTTTTAGCTAAGTTTTATCCCTAATGGCCCGGGCATTATCAGCCGCTTCGTAATGCGTGTATCAGCTCAAGCTGAGTCATAGATGAACTGCCACTAATATGCTTTTTTCTGGCTTTTTTGCGCAGTGCGTCAATGGGCTGCTGCTCCAATGCAGTAGATTCAGCCAAAGCATGCTTATTTTTTACAGTATTTTTGGCGGAATCTTTGCGCACTGTTTTTTTCTGCCATTCAGAAGTTGCAGTCCCCTCATTTGTGAGGTCATCAGCACCGGATTGTTTATTCTTCGTGGTCCGGGCTATATGCTCAGTTTTTTTGTGTGAAACTGCTGCTTCCTCATCACTATCTTCTATGTATTTTGCTTTTCTTCGTTGCTCTTTGGTGTATTTATTTTCGCTTCCGATGGCCATCACATCCCCCTGTGCACTCAGCTGTCCGCTTCAACACGGATTCAAATGATAAGGCATCACCTGCCAACAGCTCTGGCTGCCAGCAGGAATGCTTGTAGTTATTCCTTGTCGTGTGTCGCGGCCAACTCTTTCGCCATTTTTAAATGATTTTGGAATTTAGGTAAGGTTTTAGTCGCGAAGGCTGCAATCTCAGCATCATCCGAGAGAGTGGCTCGCTGAAATAGCTCGATAGTGTCTTCGTGTGCCTTTACCTGATTCTTTGCATAAGCTTTATCGAAGGATTCACCATCACGTTGTTCCAACATGAATTTTTTCGCTTTATTGCTCAGTTCCGCCTCATCAGATAGCTCCAGGTTTTTCCGGCTTGCAATACCTGCGAGTTCGGCGTTAGCAGCTGAATGATCAGCAATCATTTTTGTGGCGAAAGCTTTGATATCAGCAGAGCTTGATTTCTGTTGCGCCATTTTTGCGCTCTCTACTTCTGCAATACCTTTTGCAGATACTTCTTCCACAAAGTCGTCGGCATCGATTTTATCTGCTGCAAAGGCCAGGCTTGATGCTGCACCGAAGATACATACCAGAGCGCCAGTGGATAGAATTCTATTCATGTTCATCATGGAATACCTCATTGGATTGATTTTGAATTCAAACAGATAAATCAGTGCCCGCTTAGCTGCCTCATGACTTACCTGCCGCAAATCGATAGTGGCGAATAAAAATGCACTATTCGGTATGGTATCGAACACAAAAAGGTAAAAACCGCAGCATCTGAAATGATGCAGAGCTGCTTGTTTTACTGATAATAAAAGCCAACTTAACTAATTGGATCTAAACAAATTTCATTTAAAAGCAATTCTCTGTACGACACCGCACATACTTCAGAGAAAAATCCGTTGATGCTAAGGTTGGTCAATGTCGACCCTGAGTTTATACATGGAGTTTTGGATGCATCATTTAAAAGGCCCGCAGCAAAATCACCTGCTGGCCGCTCTGCCTGTCGATGTTAATGAAAGATTGTATCCGCATATGGAATTTGTTGAATTACCTCTTGGCAAAGTTTTGTATGAATCCGGCGATACTCTGCGTTATGTCTACTTCCCCACCAATTCCATCGTCTCATTGTTGTATGTGATGGAAAGTGGTGCTTCCGCCGAAATTTCGGTCGTCGGCAAAGAAGGCCTGATAGGAGTCGCACTCTTTATGGGCGGTGACAGCACAACCAGCAGAGCCATAGTCCAAAGTGCTGGTCAGGCTTATCGTTTATTGGCGCAACGCATGAAAGATGAATTTAATCGCCATGGCGTTTTGCTGCATACCTTGCTGCGCTACACTCAGGCGCTGATCACTCAGATGGCACAAACAGCAGTCTGTAACCGCCACCACTCTATTGATCAGCAATTGTGTCGTTGGTTGTTATTGTCGCTGGACCGGCTGGAAGGCAATGAGCTGGTAATGACACAAGAACTGATTGCCAATATGCTGGGCGTACGCCGTGAAGGGGTTACAGATGCGGCCGGTCGTTTACAACGTTTAGGGGTAATTGAATATCACAGAGGCCATATTCAGGTACTCAATCGAGCCAAACTAGAAAGCTTAAGTTGTGAATGTTATGCCGTAGTGCGTAAAGAGTCAGACCGTCTATTACCATGGGCCAAAAACACAGCCAAAGTATAAAATTCCCTGCCCTATGAACCCATCAGCCAGTAACTGCTGTCGCTGTCTGATGTTTCTTCATAACCCGCTTTAATCGGCTACGCAGTTTTTGCATCAAAGCTGGGCTTAAACACAGGCTGTTTTTGTCTGTCCGCAAGGTTACTTTTGCCACAGGCAAAACAGCGGCTTGTTTCTTCACCTGATCGCTTGCTTCTGCCAATTTGAGCCTCCGCCTTTCTCTGCGTCATTATTGTCATTCGCTGAAACGCTTCAGTGAAACATGCAGCCTGACACAATGCTAAAACAGGCTTCTGTGCGCCAGCGCTCTGACACAGGAGTTTGGTGCTGTGGCGAACAGAAATCTGCAATTGAATCAAACAGACTGATTGTTAGTACTCTTCAACAAGGCGCGACCTATGCATACAGTCCTACCGCAAAACAAACTTTTGCAACAACTGTCTGACGAGGAACAACAAGCGATCATGCGGCACAGCAAAACCATCGATATGGAATTTGGTCAGGTGTTATGTGAAGAAGGAAAAAACTGCGGTTATGTTTACTTTCCTTTGTCGGGTTTTATCTCCATTCTGACGTCAATGCAACACAACCAGGGGTTAGAAGTAGGTTTAATTGGTAATGAAGGCATGCTTGGCGCTTTATCTTGTGTCGGCGTGCACACATCGCCTGTGCACGCCGTAGTTCAGGGGAACGGCACGGCCTTGCAAATTGAAACCGAAGTTTTTGCCACAGAACTGAAGCACAGCCTTCAATTACAGCAACTGTTGCAGCACTACCTGGCATTTTATGTGGTTCAGCTGACCCGTTTAGTCTGCTGCAATCATTACCATGAAACAGAACCCCGTTTAGCCCGCTGGCTGCTCATGACCCATGACAGAGCTGGCGGCGATCAGTTTTTTCTGACCCACCAGTATTTAGCGTCGATGTTAGGGGTCAGACGCAGTAGTGTGACCGAAGCTGCGGGTTCCTTGTTGCAAAAAAAAATCATCGATTATCACAGAGGCCAAATTCATATTTTAAATCGCGCAGCGCTGGAGAAAGCTTGCTGCAGCTGTTACCGCGATTTGCTCGACAAGCAGCAGCTTTTTTTACCTGACTTACCCTATCCAAACACTGGCTTTGTTCGTTGACGAACGGAACCTGGTGTTTGAACGGGGCAGACTCGGGGTCCGGTATGATGCCGCTGCGCCGGCAGCTCAGGCGAAAGCCTCAAGGAGTTCTCAGTGAATTACAACGATAAAGACCAATATGGCATTTATAAAACCAGTAGCCTGCTTGAAAACGGCAATCAAGGCCCAGGCCCAAGCCTGATGGGTGCCGAAACCCTGATAGGTAATGATGTCTACAATCACCATGAAGAAAAAGTGGGTGATATCAAAGAAATCATGTTGGATATGAACGCAGGCAAAGTCAGTTATGCCGTGTTGTCCTTCGGCTCTTTTTTAGGCATGGGTGAAAAACTATTTGCAGTGCCATGGAGCGCGCTGATCCTGGATACCGAAAACAAAAGATTTAAACTGGATATCGATAAAGACAGGTTAGATAACGCACCAGGCTTTGATAAAGATAACTGGCCTGATATGGCAGACACTACATGGCGTGAACTGATCCATAGCTACTACGACAGAACGAACTGATTAAGCAGCGCTTGATTAAAGCGTAAAAGTTGTAGTGCCAAGCTAAGCCCTGAACCCTGTTTCAGGGCTTTTTCATTATAAGTACGCTAACGCACAGACCGCTAAAAAGGCTTCGCTCAAAGTAGGCTTTTCCCTAAATATATGGAGTAATTCATGTTAGAAACTATTGTTGCGGTGCTGGTGATCTTATGGCTTTTGGGCATGGTCTCATCCTATTCGTTAGGTGGCGCTCTGCACCTGCTGCTGGTCGTTGCATTGGTACTTTTTGTATTACGTTTGGTGCAAAGACGTCGTCTCTGACCACAGAACTTCGGCATTATTCTGCTGTTTTATTGACTCAGGTTACTCAGTGAACCAGCCCAGTCCCGGGCCTGTAAAGAGTAACCTTTATTGGAGAATACCTATGACTATTAAACCATTATTGCTGGCTGCCTTGTTGGCAGTGACTGTACTTGGCAGCGTAAGCTGCGCCTCTACCAGTACCTCGGAAGGCACAGGTGAATATGTTGATGACACTGTGATCACAGCTAAAATAAAAGCTGCATTTTTGGCTGAAGAAGGCATAAAAGTAGCCGAGATTAACGTCGAAACCTTTAAAGGCGTAGTGCAATTAAGTGGTTTTATTAACTCGCGTGCTGACGCAGACAGAGCTATTACTCTGGCTCGTGGCGTCTCTGGCGTGATGTCGGTTAAAGATGATATGCGTATTAAATAAGCCTTTTCTTACTTTAGCGCGGCAGCGCACTGAAGTGCGCTTTGATTTCTCCTACTTTAGTTAAGCGTCACCCCCTGCATGCTTTGCACTTTCGCAGAAGCATGCAGGTCAAGGAGAATACTAATGACTACATCTAAAGATAAAACAGCAAAGATCAGTCCTATTATTGCCGGCACACCTATTAGTACGACCACAACAACCAAAGATCCAAAAACAACTATAGCGTCAACAGCTGCAACCACACACAAAAGCCAGGGCCTGACCAGCCCACAGCAAAACAAAACAACAGACGATGCCTGGCAAAAGCGTGTAGGCGCTGCCCATAAAGTATGGAGCAAACTGTCTGAAAGCGAGCTGAAAAAATCAGCAGGCGAACCGGCTAAATTAGCTGAACTGGTGCAACTGCGTTACTCAATCAGCCGGCCGGATGCCGATAAGCAAGTGAAGAACTTTATCGATAATCGCAGCTAATTAAGCCAAGGAGAGCAACATGAAATTGATCCAAAAACCACATTCAGTTGCACTGGTGCTGATGTTAACCAGTTTGTCAGTCCCAGTGATGGCGCAAGGCAATAAAGCCAATCAGGATGTGCTTGATGCCAGACTGGAAAGCCAGATACTGACTACTTATCAGCTCAGCCCTTATTTACGCCACGATAACATCAGTGTTGCAGTGGAAAATGGGAAGGCCACTATCACTGGCAAAGTAGAAAGTGATGTCAATAAAGATCTGGCCACTGAAATTGCCCAAGGCGTAAAAGGCGTCAACGATGTTGATAACAAGATGATCACTGAAGAAAACTACCAGACACCAGTGCGTACAGGTGAGTCAAGTTACGCCGAAATTATTGATGATGCCAGCGTCACCGCTGCAGTGAGATCTAAATTGATGTGGAGCCGTTATGTCGACAGCGGGAACACCAAAATCACCACCAAAAAAGGCATGGTGACGTTAACCGGAACAGCTGAAACGAAAGAAGCCAAGGAACTGGCGGGTAATTTAGCTATGACCACCCGCGGCGTCATGTCGGTGGACAATAAACTGACGGTAGAAGCCAACCCGGATAACAAATCCAAACCCGGTACTGTGATGGCAGACAGCTGGATCACGACCAAGGTTAAATCCACTTTTATGTACTCCCGTAATGTCGACGGTTCGGACATAGCGGTAAACACCACCAAAGGTGTGGTTACTCTTGAAGGCCTGGTTGACAGTGGCTCTGAAAAAGCTCTGGCCGTGCAACTGGCTGAAAATATCAAAGGTGTGCAAAGCGTAAAGGCTGGCAGTTTAACCTTTAAATAACTTGTTTTACGTCACGATTTTGCGGTTACAGCTGCTGATATGGCCCAAAGCAGCACCTGTGACAGCATGAATTAGCTAGTACTCTAATCCAGGTATTAGCTAATTTTTTTTGATTTTTTTCCTCGCTGAACCTCCTCTTTCGCATTTATCCAACAGATCCGAATAAAAATCAGCCAACTAACCCAATAAAGACTTCAGCCGAACTGGAAAGCCACAGCTAATTGCTGCAGTATAAAAGCCATCATTTGCTTAACTCTGTATAAAGGGAAGCTGCAGTGCCTGATAGTTTAAGTTTATTACCCGCCGTCGTAGCCATTGCTGTTGTTATTTGGCGTAAAGAAGTAATTTTGGCGCTGATCCTGGCCGTGGCCTGTGCTGAGGTTTTACTTTATTTAAAACAGCCGGAACTGAGTGTCTTTGGTGCTTTATTGCATGGCCCAGTGCAAAGTTTAGAGCGAATCATTTCAGTCACCTCTTCTGCCGATAACAGCAGGATTTTATTGTTTTCTTTGCTGATAGGCGCACTGATGGCCTATATGCGGGATTCAGGCGGCGTGTCGGCTATGGTGGACTGGTTTATCCGCAAGGGAGTGGCCCGCACTAAACGTCAGGCTGGTTTTATCAGTTATGGCATAGGCATTCTGGTGTTTATCGAATCCAACCTGAGTGCTTTAACAGCAGGCATAGTCTCCCGTGGTTTGTACGATAAATTTAAAATGAGCCGCGCTCGTCTGGCTTATATAGTCGATAGCACCAGTGCTCCCATTTGTATTTTGGTATTGCTGAATGGCTGGGGTGCTTATGTACTGGGGCTGTTAAGCACCTACAACTTGCCGGAATCTGCTATCTCCGTATTAATTGGCAGTATTCCACTGAATTTTTATGCCCTCTTTACGCTGATGGTGGTGTTTTACACCATCTATACCGACAAAGTTTATGGTCCGATGAAACAGGCTGAGATTGATCTGAATACAGTCTCCAGCCACAGCGATATTGAGATTGCTCCCAGCAGTATGTCGCTGATGTTAGTGCCGTTGCTCACTCTGGTTTTGGGTATGGTTGCCTTTATGCTCTGGACTGGTAACGGTAGTTTAGTCGAAGGTTCAGGTGCCAAAGCTGCGCTCTACGCTACCACTTTAGCTTGTGTAGTCGCTTATGGCCTGATGGCTTACAGCCGTAAATTTAATCATCAGCAACTGGTGACTATTGGCTTTAAAGGCATGAGTGAGCTATTGCCTTTAGTCAGTATAGTGCTGTTGTCGCTGGCCTTGGGCAGTGCAATGAAAGATCTCGGCACTGGGCTTTATGTCGCATCTTTTGTCAAAGAGTCGACACCACTGGTGCTTATTCCCGCTTTGCTTTTTATCGCTGGCGCCATCATTTCTTTTACTACCGGCACTTCATGGGGCACTTTTGCCATTTTAATTCCTATTGGCATGCCACTGGTGGAAATGCTGGGCTTGCCCCCTTCTCTGCTTCTGGCGGCTATTTTAAGTGGAGGCATCTGGGGCGATCACTGCTCACCTATATCTGACACCACAGTAGTCAGCGCCGTCGCCTCGGGCTGTGATTTATTAGAACACGTCAAAACTCAGCTGCCTTATGCGCTGTTTTGTGGAGCTTTGGCATTGATTGCTTTTTTAATCAGCGGATGGTTAATGATTGGCTAAGTATCGACCTAAACCTGAATAAGCGCCGAACCAAGACTGGATAAATACTGGATGAGCATCAAATGAAAACACAAACCTTAGTCGTCTTTAGCTGTTTTTTGCTGCTCTCCTGTGCCAGTAAAGTGCAGCAACAAAGCCCGGCGCCAGCCCCCAAAGTTGCAGCTGCTCCGGCATTAAATCCGCAGGGGCCCTTTCAGATTGAAACCAATAAACCCGCCGATATAGTGAATATATTGACCGCCACAACCAAAGTTCAAATCACTATGGCTTATGCCAGCGACAACAACTTTACCGGCAAAGCAGTACCAGGATATCAGGCCAATAGCTGCTATTTAGAAAAAAATGCAGCACAAGCGCTGGCCAGAGTGGCACTGCAAGCTGAACGTTTAGGCTACGGCCTGCAACTACTGGATTGTTACAGACCTCAGCGCGCATCCAGCCATTTTATGTTGTGGCTTGGCAATACAGCAGATCAGATCACCAAAGCAGTTTATTATCCGAACTTGGACAAAAGTCAGTTAAATCAGGGTTATATAGCTAATTTTTCAGGCCATAGCCGTGCCTCAACTGTGGATTTAACCTTGCTGCAAAAAAATGCAGCAGGACAGTGGCAACAGCTTGATATGGGGGGAACTTATGATTTATTTGACCCTGTCTCTCATTTAGACAGCGCCGCTGTGAGTCCTCAGCAAAAAGCCAACCGTTTACTGCTCAAAGACTTAATGCAACAACAGGGTTTTGCTGCTTATGCCATGGAATGGTGGCATTTTACACTGGCAAATGAAAAATACCCTGACACCTACTTTGACTTTCCGGTGAATTAACCGAGGAACTGTAATGCTGTCGTCGTTATTTAAATCTGTGCTCCTGCTGGCCTTTGTATTATCCATTGCTGCCTGCAGCAGTCTATATCCCGATAAAAAGCTGCACACCGGGCAACACCAACTGCTCAGTCAGTTATCAGCACAATTGCAGCAGGCCAAGCTACCTGCTGATGCCCTCGCCTTTGTGGCCTATCCGCTGGACAATGCTGCAGAAAAAGTTAGCTATCAGGCCGAAAAATCCATGCAACCCGCTTCAACCATGAAGCTGCTGACCAGTATCGCTGCATTGGAACAATTGGGCCCGGCTTACAGAGGTAAAACTCAGTTGCTGGCCTATGAACAAGCGCAAACAAAGATGCAGCACCCTTTAGTGCTTAAAGGCGTAGCTGATATGGATTTTACGCTGCAACAGCTGTGGTATTTGCTGCAACAGGCGCATGATCAGGGCATACGTCAGGTGCCCGCCATTCAGATCGACCGAAGCTGGTTTAATCCGGCCCGGCCTGAGCTGACCGCTTTACCTTTTGATGAAACCCCACGCGAATATTACAACCTGCTGCCAGACGCCTTGTTTTTACAGCGCAATATGCTAGGTATCAGGCTGCAGTCCACTGCAGATAGTATTTCAGGGCAATTTTATCCTTCACTGCATGGCCTTGAACTGGTCACAACTCAGGTTCAGTTAACAGATATGCCCTGCGCAGAGTGGTATCCGCACCCACACCAGTTGGCCTTTAAGCGCCAGCCGGATAATGTGCAACTGGTGTTGCAGGGCGAGTTTCCAAAAAACTGCCAAAAGCGTGATTATTTGCAGCTGATCAACAGAGTGGATTTCAGCAGATTAGTGGTTCAGCAACTGTGGCAACAGATCTCAGGACAAAAAGAAGTTCCGGTACTGGAGCAAAACGCAGCGGAAGCCACTGTACTGCTGGCCGAACATCAAAGCCGCACTTTGGCGGAGGTGCTGCGTGATATCAATAAAAGCTCAGACAATGCCGTCACCCGCCAGCTGTATTTAACCTTAGGGGCACAACAAGGTGCAGTAGGAACTCAGCTTACCGCGCAGAGTTCTGAGTTACAGATCCGAAGTTTTATCAGCAGCTTAGGTCTGGATCACAGCAGCCTGATAGTAGAGAACGGCTCTGGTTTATCCCGATCCGAGCGTATCAGCCCGCAGTTGATGACCGCCCTGCTGCAGCATGCTTACCAAGCCCGTTATCAGCCGGAATTGATCGCCAGTATGCCGCTTGCTGGCGTCGACGGTACTTTAAAACGGCGTTTTACTCAGCCTCAGACCCAAGGCAAAGCACGATTAAAAACCGGGACTTTACGTAATGTGGTGGCTCTGGCTGGTTTTGTCACCGACCAAAGTGGCCGCACCTGGGTCGTTGCCAGTTTTATCAACGATCCCAAGTCAGGCCGTGGACGCGATGTGCTGGATAGCTTGATTGAATGGATCACCAGACAACAGGACAAAAATAGTCTGCAATAGACTCATGCGGCTGGTTTAGTGCTTTACTTCATGATAACCTTCTTGATAACTATTCTCATCTAAGTGTAATTAATGGAGTGTGTGATGAAAAGTTCTGCATTGGTCGTAGGTTGTTTTGTGTTAGTCGCCAGCTCTTTTACCGCTATGGCCTCTGATCGCCCGGATCATTTTAAAGGCAAAGAAGCCAAAACTCTGGCCGAAGCCGTGGTTAACTTTAAAGAAGCCAATCAACGCTTTGCTCAGTTACAGTCTGCTCAGCTTACGCCTGAAGCTATGGCGGAAATTCATCAGCTCACCTACAGCATGGAAGTGGCGCTGGAAAAAATCCATCAGGAAACGGCACAGCTCAAAGTAGTGCTGGAAGAAGTGCATATTGCGTCTGAAAAAATGGACACCACCACAGTGCAGCAGCAAGGTGCTCTGTATCTGAAAAATGCGACCACCCTGGTGAAATAACGCTGACGTGACAAAAAAAGGGCATCAGTTTTTTCTGACGCCCTTCCTTACTGCTTTTACACTTTTTAGACTTTAAACTTCGATAACACAGCGCTGAAGTTTTCCGCTATATGTTTTAATCCCCGACTGGAATCCTTGGTGGTCGAGCTGTGCACAGCATTTTGCTGCGCCGCTGAATGGATATGGTTGGTTTTCTGGTTAACACCGTCAGCAACATCACGTTGTTCTGCAGCAGCGGAGCTGATTTGCGCGTTCAGATGATTAATTTCTTCTATGGCTTTAAGCACTAAATCCATAGCGTGGCTGGCCTCACTGGCTTTTACTTCGTTATCTTTTACCGTCGCTTGTGCCGTCGAGTTTAACCTTTGCACCTCGTTTACTCCTTGCTGCAGCTGTTCAATCATCCGCTTGATTTCACCTGTAGAGGACTGAGTACGACCCGCTAATAAACGAACTTCATCGGCAACCACACTAAAACCACGGCCTTGTTCACCGGCTCTGGCCGCTTCAATAGCCGCATTTAATGCCAGCAGGTTAGTTTGTTCAGCTATGGTATTGATCACCTCCAGCACTTTACCTATTTCGGCACTTGATGCAGATAAGCTGGCTATTGAACGCTGAGACTGCTGGGAGTCCAGTAACTGCTGAGCGGCATTTTTAACTGCTGCATCCAGAGTTTTCATCGCGCCCTGAGTCAGACGAGAAGCTTCAACACTGGCTTGTTCTGCCTGCTCTGCATTGTGTGCAACAACTGAAGCTGTTGTCGCAAGTTCATGAATAGAAGAGGCTGTCACTTCAATATCACAGGTCTGTTTCTCAACTTCAGCACTCGATTCTTCAGCCACTTGCGCCAATTCCACCGAAGCCTGCACCAAACCATTCGTCATAGAGCCAAGCTCCACTATGGTTAAGCGCAATTGTTCAAGCAACTGGTCGAAACAACGGGCCATTTCACCAAATTCGTCACTGCTGTAATTGGAGAAGCGTCGTGTCAAATCGCCCTCACCTTCAGTAATAGCTTTAATGGCTCTGATGGTATCGTTCACTCTTGTCACAACTATGCTATGGGTTAACCAGTACACCACCAATAATAAAATAGCTGCGCCCACTGCTATAGCAGCCGAATTTTTTATCACATTGTCGCGTACAGCAGCACTCAATTCTGTGTTGGAATAGGCCGACACAATCTGATAACCCCATGGCGCAAAAGCTTCGGTGTGGATAGTCCAGTCCGGGTTTTTAGTTTTCAGGATCTGTTCCAGTTCCTCTGGCTTGATATGGCTGGACTGAGCACGAATGGCACCATTTCTGTCGAGCAAAGCAACAAAGCCTGAGCTCAATAAACGGCTTGAAGCCAATAGCTGGCGTAAAGATTCTAAATCAGCCTTGTAGCCAACATAGCTGATGCCAACCACCTCTCCCTGCGCATTGCTAAGTGGTTCGTAACCTGTCACAAAAGGATTACCTAAAATATCAACAGAACCATAAAAGGCTTTGCCCTGACGGATAGCCGCCATAGCGGCTCCGGTAGGTGCCAATAAAGTACCAGTAGCCCGACCTGTGTCAGTGATTACATTAGTGGAGATCCGGACAAAATCATCACCGGTGCGGCTAAAAATAGTGGCGGTGCCGCCCATAATACTGGTCAGATCATCCACTAACTGATATTTATTGCCCTGAGCTGAAGTGCCAAGCAATAAATCAGGCACTTGTTGCTGACCAAAAGACAACTGCGGCCCCTGTGAAACACTGCCCAAGGCGGTAATACGCTGGCTTAACAGCTTCATGCTGCTTTGCACCTGCTGGCCCAGTAAACTGTCTGTAATAGTTAAAATATTAGTGATTTCACGGTTTAATCTGTCTTTATCCGTATTTACCCCGGTTTCAATTTCCTGATATTTGCTGAATGAAATAACCACTATGGATCCCAGCATGGCCAGTAAAACCAGGCCAGTGAGTGTTAACATAAATTTGCGTTGTACCGACATAAAGATTCCTTAGTGGTTTTTTAGCTACCTGATCTAAAGGCGACCCAGATCAAAGTATTACGTAATAAATTAGTCTAGCCTGTAGATTTATATTTCGCAGGCTAACCTATTTTGGGTAAACGTCAGGCATAGGGCGCTTATAAAAAAAGGCCAGTCCGTAAGACTGGCCTCGCAAACCCAATGGGAGGAGGGTTCTGCTGTTTCAGGACATTCATCAAGAATGCGGGTATACACCCAATTTTTCGCAACTCAAATCCATTTTAGCTACGAACTATTTAGCCCGGTCGCACCCGGACTAAAACAATGCAGAGCAGCCTGAAAGTAGCTCTGTCAGAACGCAAGGGCAAACAGCAACGGATGTTCGTCTGTTCACCATCTGTCAAGTTCACATTAACAATGTAACCGATTACAAAAGCATGACTAGTATGCCAGAATCAGAGCTGAAACAAAAAGCGAATTCTGTAAAAAAGAGCAGAATTTAAACAATAGTTTCCGCTGAATTCAGCGCTTGCCAAGCGATTTTGAATAAGCTTCAATGACAGCTTAACTAAATGAACTGGCCAACAGAGCCAGCAGAGGAACAATGACGTCCATTTTTTCACCTTTAGACTGGCTGATGTTTGTAGTTTACTTTGTGCTGTTGGCCCTGACCGGCTGGTGGATTAACCGCAGTGGTGCGAACAACAGTCAGGAATATTTTATCGGCAGTAATAGCATGCCCACCTGGCTGGCAGCCATTTCTGTATTGGCGACAGCGCAATCTGCCGCTACGTTTTTAGGTGGCCCTGATATTGGCTACCGCAGCAATCTGACCTACCTTGCCAGCACTATAGGCGCTTTGATGGCGGCTTTTTTTGTCGGCTACTTCTTAATTCCGCGGTTTTACCGTTACAAAGTCAGCACTGTCTACGAACTGCTTGAATTACGTTTTGGCAGCAAAGCGAAAAAACAAGCAGGCTTCATGTATTTATTTGGCCGGATTTTCGCCAATGGTGCCAGGCTTTATATGGCGGCTATAGCGGTGTCGATGATCTTATTTACCGATATAGCCTTGCTTCATGTGATCTGGTCTATCGCCCTGCTTTGTCTGGTTGCGCTGCTGTATTCGATTTTTGGTGGCATTAAATCAGTGATTTATGGCGATGCTTTTCAGTGCTTTGTTTATGTTGGCGCCGCAGTGTTGGTGATGCTGTATTTATGGCAGTCGATTCCGGCCGACTTTGCAACGGTCTGGCAGGCCTTAGAACATCCGCCTGAAAACGCTGCCAGTAAACTGCTGCTGATCGACACCAGCTGGGATTTCAGTTCGGCCAGTGCTTTTACGCTCTACTCCAGTGTCACCGGCTTGTTTTTGCTTTACATCGCCTCTTTTGGTTTGGATCAGGATCTGACCCAACGTGCTTTAACCTGTAAAAATGCCCGCCAGGGGTCTTTAGCTATCATCTGGTCTGTGATTTTAGTGGTGCCTGTCACGTTAGTGTTTATAGTGATTGGTTTTTTACTGCATATCTTTTACCAAAGACCTGATCTGATGGCTGGTTCTGGCGCTACGATGCAAAGCAGTCAGTTCAGTGGCGAAAATATCACTGTATTTATGTATTACGTTTTGCATGAAATGCCTGCTGGCTTACGCGGATTAGTGACTGTAGGTGTAATAGCCGCAGCCGTATCTACTCTAACATCGGGTTTAAATTCTATGGCTTCTGTGATTATTCAGGATTTATACAAACCCTGGCAGCAACAGCGCTCAGAGAAACCAGAACAGCATTATCTTGCCGCAGCGCGCTGGTCTATGTTGCTCTGTGCTACTGCCTTGTCGCTGATGGCGATGCTGTGTTTTTACTGGCAACAAAGCAGCGATATGCCATTACTAACCTTTGCTTTAGGGGTGATGGTATTTAGCTACAGTGGTTTACTTGGGGTTTATGCCAGTGCGCTCTTTAGTCAGCGAGGTAGCCCTGCATCCGTATTGGCCGCTTTAATAGCTGGTTTTGTCATCACCTTGCTGATGCAACCTTATATTCAAACTTATTATTTACCTGCCTACTGGCAGTTTGATTTAGCCTTTAGCTGGCAGCTTTGTATAGGTTTTGCCTGCTCTTTTGGCATTTGTCAGTTGGGGAAAAACAGTGACGTTGTGGCACGAACAGAACTCAATGGAGTGCCAGCCTGATGCGTGCTTTCATTTTGTTGATGATCTGTTTCGCGACGACCAGTTTTGCTCAACACGAAGAACTACAAA
Source organism: Rheinheimera soli (assembly GCF_021290985.1). Taxonomy (GTDB): domain Bacteria; phylum Pseudomonadota; class Gammaproteobacteria; order Enterobacterales; family Alteromonadaceae; genus Pararheinheimera; species Pararheinheimera soli. The sequence continues at coordinate 36,656 of NZ_JAJOYU010000021.1, read as the reverse complement.
CTGGTGCTAGCAGGTTGGCTATAGCGCCCGGCTCATCCCCTGTTGAGCTGTCCTCTAAACGCATAGGCCTGGTGGTAAACCAAAGCTCGCTTGTGGGCGATACTCATCTGCTTGAGCTGTTATTACAGCAAGGCCTTCAGGTAAACAAGATCTTCTCACCCGAACATGGTTTTCGTGGCACAGCAGATGCTGGTGCAAAAGTGGATAACAGCATAGATCCAGACACTGGTGTCGCAGTGCTGTCGTTATATGGCAAAAGCAAAAAACCTACGGCTGAAGCACTGCAGGATATAGAGCTGCTGATCTTTGATTTGCAGGATGTGGGCGTGCGCTACTACACCTATTTATCCACTTTGCATTATGTGATGGAAGCTGCAGCAGAGCAGAATATTCCGCTCTTAGTGCTCGACAGGCCCAACCCGAATGGCACTTATGTCGACGGCCCAGTGCTTGAAAAAAACTACCAGTCTTTTGTTGGCTTGCACCCTATCCCACTTTTGCATGGTATGACGCTGGGCGAGCTGGCTTTGATGATCAAAGGCGAAAGCTGGATTCATAAGGCTGAACAATTAAAGCTCTATGTGTTGCCAATAAAAAACTATCAGCGGCATATGCCTTATGAATTGCCAGTGCGGCCAAGTCCGAATCTGCCGAATGCTCAGGCCGTGGCTTTGTATCCGTCTTTAGGATTTTTTGAAGCCACACCTTTAAGTATCGGCCGGGGTACTGACTTTCCGTTTCAGGTGCTGGGGCACACCAATCCACCTTTAGGTAGTTTTGCCTTTAGCCCTGTATCAAAAGCTGGTGCTGCACTTAATCCACCACTGAAAAACCAGCTGGTTTTGGGGCTGGATTTACGTGAAGTAAAAGCAGGAGGTCTGGATTTAAGTTACTTAATTCAGGCTCAGAGACTTTTTGCTAAACATAACCTGAAGCTGTTTAATTCGCCGGACTTTATGGACAAACTCTCTGGCACCAGTAAGCTCAGGCAACAGATAGAACAAGGCTGGACAGAAACGCAAATTCGCCAAAGCTGGCAGAGTGAGTTAATCAAGTTCAGGCAACAACGCCAGCCTTATCTGCTTTATCCGGATCATCAGCTTTAATTCAAGCCGGGAAAAGCCCTGCCATCTGCGTTAAAGTAGCACCAGTCACCCTGTTAATGCGCCAGTCGTGCAGCATCACAGCACCTAACGACTGATAGAAATCGATAGCGGGCTGATTCCAGTCCAAAACAGACCATTCCAGACGGCCACAATCACGCTCTACCGCCAGCTTCGCCAGATAAGTGATCAAGGCTTTACCGACGCCCACACCACGGCAAGCAGGCTCAACAAATAAGTCTTCCAGATAAATTCCAGGCTTGGCTAAAAAGGTCGAGTAGTTATGGAAAAACAATGCAAAACCTACATCTTTGCCCTGATAATTCGCCAGCACTACTTCGGCATAGGCTTTGTCAGCAAATAAAGTGTCCCGCAGTTTTTGCTCAGTCGCTACCACCTGCTCTGACAATTTTTCATAGTCGGCCAGTTGCTCAATAAAACTTAAAATAGCGGGTACATCAGCTTCTGTCGCTAAACGCAGTTCAAGGCCATCAATGCGGGTTGAAATAATGCTCATCAGAATTCCTTAAAAAAGAAGTGGGTCAGAAAAATAACGGCACAAAAACAAAGGGGTCAGAGTCATTGATCCGCTATTCGCATCTCAATGGCTCTGACCCCTTGGCCGGCAACGGGCTAATTACTTAGCGCGGCTGCGGTATTCGTCAGTACGGGTATCGATTTCAATCTTGTCGCCGATTTCAACGAAAGCAGGAACCATTAACTCGAAACCTGTGTCCAGCTTAGCTGGCTTCATGACTTTACCTGAAGTGTCGCCACGGGCAGCTGGTTCAGAGTAAACCACTTCACGTACAACGAATGGAGGTAAGTCAACAGAGATAGCGCGCTCGCCGTAGAATACGACTGAACACTGCATATCCGGAACCAGATATTTCAGCGCGTCAGTCATGTTGTCTGCTTCGATTTCGTACTGGTTGTACTCAGCATCCATAAATACATACATTGGGTCTGCGTAGTATGAATAAGTCACTTCTTTAGTGTCTAACATGACTTGTTCAAACTTGTCGTCAGCACGGTAAACAGTCTCAAGACCGCCACCAGTTAACAGACCTTTCATTTTCATTTTTACAACAGCAGCATTACGGCCAGATTTGTTGAATTCAGCTTTCTGAACAACCATTGGCTCGTTGTTGACCATGATCACCTGGCCAGCGCGTACTTCTTGAGCAGTCTTCATCATAATTGAAATATCTTCTTGTTAGGAAAAATTGCGCGACATTATAAGTTTATTTTCAGCAAAACGCACGAGGTTGCTGGCAAGATCTTGCTGCTGAATTAAATATTCCTGCCACTTTTTGTTATGCGATTGAATTTGTTCACTAAAATTACTCAATATTGCGAATTCTGCACTGATACCCTGCTCCAGATTCCAGGCCATATGCAGTTTCTCTAGACAAGCTTTTTGTTCATCCGTTGCATGCTGCAAATACTTGTCTAAAAAGGCCTGCAGTTTGATTAAATGCGCCTGCTCTTCCTGTCGGTAAATTTGCCAGATAAAAGGCTTGCCCGCCCAATGAGCTCTGATCACAGAGTCTTCCCCCCGGACAAAATTGATATCACAGCAGGCCAATAGCTGGTCATACTTAGGCTGCGGCATAAATTCTAAAATGCGGATACTTAACGACTTATGGTCAAAACGGCCTGCTTTTAGTTCGGAGAAAAGTTGGGTTAAATCTGTCGCCAGTTGCCCTTGTGGCACCAACAGTAAGGTTTTTTCTGTCGCACCAGCCAGCTGCTCCAGCCAGGGTTGAATTCCAGCCTGACTATAAGCAAACAAGGAGATTTTTTGCTGATAATCCATCGCATCTAACAGACCAATTTGTTGCCAAAACTGCTGTTGTAGCTCTGTTGAATCAGATAATTTCATCAAAGAATCAACCAGCCCCTGCTCTCTTAATAAGCCACCAGTTTGCTCCGTAAAACCCGGGAAAAAGAAATACTTTTGCAGAGGTAATTGTGGATGAGGTGATGGCAAGGCATGACAGCCATGCACCCAGTCTTCAGCCGACAAGTATTCCAGATTTAGCCACAAAGGTTTGTCAGTAAAAGCGGCCATCCACTGTAAATAAGAAGGCGGAATAGTGCAGGCTAAAGCTTCAATCACCAAATCAGGTCTGTCAGCTGCTGTAAGCTCTGGCAATACAGCAGTCCAATGTCGCACCAGTACATTATGTTGCAACTGACTGGCAAGACTTGGGTTTACGCTGTGGCAAATTTTCTGAAAGCTGGCTAAATCGTCAACCCACAAGGTGACCTGCCATTGATGTTCATTTTGCAGTTGCCGGGCTAAACGCCAGCAAATGCCGATATCACCAAAGTTATCTACTACAGAACAAAACAAATCGCAGCGCATGCGTTACCTTTTAGCTATCAGATCAGTTGGCTGACCAAAGCTTTCAGCGCTTTGGCCATCAAATACAAGGTGGCGATACTAAGCAGCAGGCAACTCCAAAGCAAGGCCTGGTACCATAATTTATGCGCACCTTGTTTTAACTTTTGCCACCAGCTTTGTGGTGTTTGCCAATCAGGCAAATGGCGAAATAACAGTAACGCCAGCCAGGCCAATAACACCCAGCCTAATAACACCACAGATAATAATAAGGCGACTTCATAGACCACAGACGGGCCTTGCAGCAGATAATAAACCCCAAAACCAAGCGCATAAAAACCCAGAAATACCAGGCCAAAACGCCAGATATACAGCCTTTGCGCTAACTGCTGTGCTTTGTTAAGCAGTTTCATACGCCCTTCTCTTTCAAGCTAGATGCTAAGGTAACTGGGTACAAAGGCACGAGTCCGGCCTGCCCCGTCATATCCGCCACCAGCCAAATCTGTTCAAACGGATGCTTTAGCGGAATTTGTAACAGATGCGGAGTTTGTTCCAGCTCTTGTGCGTGCCAATCCGGATGAGCATTGCGGATCACCAGCCAGACTTTTTCGGAGTCATAACTTTTTTGCGCTTTATTGCTAATGAGTTTATTCAGCGCCTGCAATAGGCGCTCTGCGACGGGCCAGTGCTCTAGAGACTGCAAAGCTTCAAGCGTGCCGCCTTTAAGCTCCCGCCCTAGTATTTTCATTGCTTCGGCTTCGCTGCCATACAAATGGGCAATTTCCAGATCCAGCCGTTGTTGCTCCAGATAACAGGACACATCAGGCTTAGCGGGCTCGTTATGCCAGATATGCTGCATTTTGATGCCGAATTTGTGCTGGTACAGTCGCATAAAAAGTTTGGCGGCCTGATGTTCCAGCGCTATTTTTTCATCGATACTGCTTTTCATCACACCCAACAACCTTGTGTTCTGTATAGGTCGGTATCTTAACGGGAAATCCCCGGACAGTCGCGGCTAAACTCAGCCTTATTCTTTAGATGCAGGTTGTTTCAGTTTCAACTGCTCATAAGCCCCAGCGTTAGTTGCATTGCTGTACCCCAGACTTCTTAAAGTTTCCAGCGCAATACCAGAGCGGCGGCCACTGCGGCAATACAACTGAATATCTGCGGTTTTATCCGCGCTGATTTCAGTGATCTTTTGCTCAAGTTCATCGTAAGGAATGTTTATTGCACCTTCTAAATGCCCTGCTTTGTATTCTTCTGCAGTGCGTACATCAATCCACAGGCTTTGCGCCAACACCATTGGCCCCCACAACAAAAGTAATATCAGTAAGTTTTTCATGCCCAAAGTCCTTGTCCATTGAGTAACAATAAAAGCATAAAACAACACAGCGCTACCGACAATAAACGCAGCTTCGGCCAGAAACTTAAAGCAACAGCCAGAGCAATAGCACTAACAGCAGCAACTGCGTCAAATAAGCTCAGCCCCAGGCCAAGAGCTAGCCCGACAGGTAAAACATTTAGCAGTTTTAACAGAACCCACTGTTTTCTTGTACACAGAGAGAGCCAGAAATAATGCTGCGCCAATAGATGCTGTTGCCATAACTTCTGCTGGGCATAACATAAAAGTGCCAGGCTCCAGCTAAAAGCCGAATTTACAAATAACACAGCTTCAGGCTTCAGTTGTTGTTCAAGCCAGTAGTACCATAAAGCCTGTACAAAAATGATCAGTAATAACATAGCTTTGTTTTGTTGCTGCCGCACAAACCAATACAGCCAATAACGAAACAAAGAACCAGCCGATAACTGCAGCCCCTGTAGCTTCTGCTGCAGAGTTTTCTCTAACAGCATCAAAGCCAATAAAGGCACACTCCAAAAACTGATGGCAGGCAATACAAAGACAGCCAGCAACGCCAGCCAACTGGTCTGATGGGCTTTAAAGCCCAAACAGAGTACCGCCAGCACCAGCAGTAGTTGGATGGCGTCAACATAGGCCATACTTTTACCGCTGAGCAGCAGATACACAGCTGCCGGCAAGGTTAAAAACCAGAAGGGCAGCTGATTGAAGGTCGCCATCAGTTTATTGCTAAGCCAGGCAACGCGAGCAGAAGGTGCCAGACTTTCGACAAAATACTGCTGGGCCATTGGTTTTTGCTGCCAGGCGACCCCACCTTGCCAGCAGAATAGGATCACTAATAACATCTGTAGATAAGGCCAGCGTTCGGTAGTACTCAGCTCCGGGTTAAACAACTGGAAGCCCAGCAACACCAAAGGAGCCAACAGCCCCAGCAATGCATGGCCTGCGACCAGCAGCAATAAAAAGGAAAACTTCTGCAGCGGCTCAAAGGCGTTACAAGTCTGCTGCCAGAACAACTCAAAGCGAACTAAAAGATAAGTGCCCACCGGCCTTTAACTCCAGATGTTGATCGACTGCCAGTGCAAAACTTTCTGGGGATAAATGACTGGCAATCAGCACTAAAGCTCCCTCTTCTTTCGCCTTTTGCAATTGCGTGCAGCAATAACGTAAAGAATTCGGGTCCAAAGCGTTAAAAGGTTCATCCAGCAACAACAACTGCGGTTTTGCGGCTAAAGCCAAAGTTAAACTCAATTTTTTCTGCTGCCCTAACGACAACACAGCCACTTGTTGCTGCAACAAAGGCTCAAGAGCTAAAGCTTCGGCATAAAGCATCAGCTGGTGCATCGCAATACCACGACAACGAGCCACCAACTGCAATAGGCCCAACACTGTATTGTCCTGCAAAGGTGCCACTGCATCAGCACTGATACCTACCAGTGCCTGATAAGCAGTACTGCCTACCAAAAGTTGGTTAAACTCAATGCTGCCCTGCTGGGCTTTATCCAATCCAGCCAAAACCCGCAATAAGCTGGATTTGCCGCTGCCATTGGCGCCACTTAACCAATGTAAACCGGGTTCTAACTGCAGCTGTACATTTGAAAACAGCTGCTGCTTACCATAACTAAAACTTAAATCTTTAATACTCAGCATCTTAGTTCATCCACTCTGAATAAAGCTCAGTCAAGACCGGAAGCACAGACACCACCAACAACAAGGCCATGGCCCAGTTAAAAATGTGCTGATACAAAGGCTGATTTAATACAGACCTCAGTAAAGCACCACAGGTTAACCAGACGCCCACACAAGGAAAACTGACCAGCAAAAACGCAGCAGTGATTTGAGTGACATCCCACCAGGCATTTCCTGCCACAGTGGTAAAAGCAGCCACAGCACCTGATGCCATGATCCAGGCTTTGCCATTCACCCACTGAAATAAGGCAGCTTGCAGAAAACTAAAAGGTTTAGCATCAGAGCCTTCAATGCTGCTTGGCGTGCTGGAACCAATTTTCCAGGCGAGCCACAGCAGATATAACACCCCAATCACTTTGATCCACAGATGCAGCTGCGGGAAACGGTCAAATACCACACCAAAACCCAAACCAACCAGCAACACCATCAAAGGGAAACCAAAACAAATACCGAAAAAATGCGGCAGGCTGGCTTTGACACCATAGTTCACGCCAGAGGACAACATCATGATGTTGTTCGGACCTGGGGTTACGGTAGTGGAAAAGGCAAAAAACAACACAGCAAAGAAAACGTCCACAACAACTCCAGAGGACAAGGCTTTAATGCATTGAATCTAAAGCAGATCGGATCTTAAACACAAGCGATAAAACCCAGGCTTTTGCTTTTATTCTGAGGGTTTTAATCCAGCTTGTACCAGAGCACTGATTCTGCCAAAGGCGTTTCGGCTGGAAGAAAGGGATTATCAAGTTCTGCCAGCTTTCGTTCAGACAGTTTCATTTTTTTAAGATGGCTGACAAAATGTTTTTGAAACAACAGATCAAAACTACCGTCTTTTAATGCCAGCCTTAATCCTGTTTCTATGTGCTGTGCTAACTGAGGGTTTTTATTGGAGACAAAAAAGTACACAGCGCCCGGATAATGCAATACCCAATCGGTTTCAATAGCTAAACCCTGGTCTGCAAATTGCTGTTGCTCAGCCGATATTTCAAGCACACTGCGCGGCACCGCCTCGACTCTGTGGTGCAATAACATCTGGAACAAGATCTGGTAAGCTGACGCATCCAGTACTTTAAATTTATTATGGCGCAGCACCTGCGTATCAACCCAATCATGCACCTGCGCCATCATGAACTGCTTTAAAGCGGCTTCATCTTTCACAGCGCTGAATTTAGCCTGATCTTCAGCTCGAATAAGCAGCAAGCGGTAACTGCCAAGGCCTTTGTAGATAGGGATCCGGATGGGTAAAAAACGTTTTTCACGTTCAACAGAGGTCATGGTCCAGACCACATCCAGTTCAACTCCTATTTCGAGTAAATGCAAAGCGCGGCTTCTTGATACTCTATTGGATGTGCTTTGAAGCCTTGCTGTGCTGCCTGCTTTTTTCAGAGCAAGCTCAAGTAAAGCAATAGCATACACAGAACGATGATCAGTCGAATCTTCGATAGCAGGATAACGCACTGTGTCAGCAGCCAAAGATGTGGTTAGACAAAGCACCAAGCAAAGCAGCAGATAACAGCAAAATCTGGACATCAGGTATTTCCTGATCATTGAATTGCTTAGAGTCTAGAAGATAAACAGGGGGAGAGCCATTGGTTCTGCCCCAGTGATCGATGAAGCAACATAAATCAGGCTTCACCTCCCTAATTCGGGGCAGCAAAGCCTGATAAATAAGTCAGAACCAAGGCTCTGACTTACTTTTAGTCTTCGAAGAAGGTATCGCGCAGCGCTACAGTGCGGTTAAACACCAAATGATCCGGCGTTGAATCTTTGTTGTCGGCACAGTAATACCCTTCCCGCTCAAACTGGAAGGCTTTTTCTGCTTCGGCAGTTTTTAAGCTTGGCTCAACCCAACCTGTTTTCACAGTCAAAGATGCCGGGTTAATCACAGCTAAAAAGTCTTCTTCAGCAGCAGGATTTGGTACTGTGAATAACTTGTCGTAAATACGGAATTCAGCAGGCACGGCTTGCGACGCTTCAACCCAGTGAATAACACCCCGTACTTTACGGCCATCGGCTGGATTCACACCTAAGGTCTCTGGATCGTAAGAACAAATCAGTTCAACAATATCGCCGGCTTCGTTTTTAATCACTTCGTCAGCACGAATGACATAAGCGCCACGTAAGCGAACTTCGCCACCTGTCACCATACGTTTGTACTTTTTGTTGGCTTCTTCACGGAAGTCCGCTTTATCTATATACAAAGTACGGCCAAACGGCACTTTACGGCTGCCCATGCTTTCTTCTTTTGGATGGTTATGAACCTCTAACCATTCCACATCGGCGGCGTTGTAGTTGCTGATAGTGACTTTTAACGGATCAATCACGGCCATAGCCCGTGGTGCATTGGCATCCAGGTCTTCACGGATACAAGAGTCCAACGCACTGATTTCAATCATATTGTCTTGTTTGGTGACACCAATACGTTTTGCGAATTCACGCAGTGACGCTGGCGTAAAACCACGGCGACGCAAACCTGCAATAGTAGGCATACGCGGGTCATCCCAACCAGCTACATGGCCACCTTCCACCAGATTGTGCAGCTTACGTTTACTCATCACCTGATACTCAAGATTCAGACGGGAGAATTCGATTTGCTGCGGATGACAAGCAATTGTGATGTTGTCTAAAATCCAGTCGTATAAACGGCGGTTATCCTGGAACTCCAACGTACATAACGAATGCGTAATGCCTTCCAGCGCATCAGAAATACAGTGCGTGAAGTCGTACATTGGGTAAATGCACCACTTGTCACCGGTTTGATGGTGATGGGCAAACTTGACACGGTAAATCACCGGATCCCGCATACACATAAAAGCTGAGCTCATATCAACTTTAGCGCGCAGCGAACACTCGCCTTCTTTAAAACCACCGGCTCGCATTTTTTCAAACAAGGCCAGGTTTTCTTCAGGTGAGGTATCACGGGTTGGGCTGTTTTTACCAGGCTGAGTTAAATTGCCACGGTATTCACGCATTTGTTCTGCATTTAAAAAACAAACATAAGCCAAACCTTTGTTAATCAGTTCAACGGCATAGCCATACAGCGTATCAAAATAATCTGACGAATAACGTACATTGCCAGACCAGTTAAAGCCTAACCACTTCACGTCCTGCTGAATAGAATTGACAAAGTCGATGTCTTCTTTTTCAGGGTTGGTGTCGTCAAAACGTAAATTACACTGCCCCTGATAATCTTCAGCAATACCAAAGTTCAGGCAAATAGACTTCGCATGACCAATGTGCAGATAACCATTAGGCTCTGGCGGGAAACGGGTCACAGTCGTATTGTGTTTGCCTGAAGCCAGATCGGCATCGATGATCTGACGAATAAAGTTAGTTGGGCGATGTTCAACGTCCGCCATAAAATTCAAATCCTTATCTAAATGCACCGACAGCAAAGGTGTCAGTTTGGACATATAAAATACCGAGGCATTATAACAGCTGAAATGCCGCTGACTACTGGAGTTTCACTCTCAGGCCTGCAGCATTTCCATATACACCAGTTCCCAGACATGGCCATCTAAATCCTGAAAGCCATGAGCATACATAAAGCCATGATCTTGGGGCTGGTTATAGGTTTTACCACCTGCTTTTACCGCCTTTTGCACCAGTTCATCTACTTCAGCTTTGCTGTGGCAACTTAAGCAGTTCAGCACCTGCGTCTGCTGGTGGCTGTTGATTACAGGATTCGGGCTGAATGAAACAAACTTCTCTTTGGTCAACAGCATCAGATACAAGTCATCACTCAGCACAATACAACTGGCGCTATCGTCACTAAACTGAGGATGAAAACCAAACCCCAGCTGCAGAAAAAAGTCGGTGGAGGCTTTTAAATCAGTAGCGGCTAAGTTGATAAATAATTTGCGCTTCATGCTGTTTCCTGAGCTATACAAGTTGTAGAGCAGAGTACTCCGGCACAGGCAAAATGCAATATGCTTGCTCTAACTTATGGCGGACTGCCTGCGGCGAGTCCACCCTACACCTATAGCCTTCAGCTGTAAAAACCTAGGATGCATTCGACGCGCAGCGGCAATGCATCACTCTACAATTATCTTTATATACAACTCGCCTCACTTGAATTCTTCTGCTCACGATATAAATACGAAGGCAACTGCACTAAAGCCAAAGCTTGGTTTTTATCTGCAAGCGACACAGGCTGCTTGCTTAACTGAAGATTTTGCTGCTCTGACTGATAAATCCCAGCGACACTTTTACCATCAGGTTTGAGGATCACTAGTTCTTGCTGTTGTGGCCCTTGCAGCATCAAGGCAAAGTAGTTTTCAAACTGCAATAAAGCGCGGCCTGGGCTGGTGTTATCCAGCGTAAAATCACGGCCTGTCATGGTGTGACAACTGGATATACCCATCATAGATAATAAGGTGGGCGCTAAATCAATCTGACTGGCGAGGGTTTTCAGCAGTTCTGGCTTTGTATCAGCACCTAAAATCAGCCCCGGAATATGAAACTTTTCGACCGGGATCAAGCTATCACCAAACACTCTGTTGTCATGATCGGCTACTATTAAAAACAAGGTATCCTGCCAGTAGTCGCTTTGTTTGGCCTTTTCGAAAAACTGCCCCATAGCCCAGTCTGCATATTTCACCGCGTTATTGACGCTAGCTGTTGGCTCTTCATGTAAATCAATGCGCCCATCCGGGAACTCGAAAGGCTCATGATTGCTGGAGGTAAAAATCAGACTAAAAAATGGCTTATCTTGCTGATGCAAAGCCGTTAATTGGTGGTGCGCAGTAGTAAATAGATCCTCATCACTAACGCCCCAACTACTCGTAAACACAGGGTTTTGCATCTGGCTTTGATCCACAATCTGATCCACACCATTACCGGTAAAAAAACTGCGCATATTGTCAAAATGCGCTTCACCACCATACACAAACTGGGTGTGATAACCCGCAGATTTCAGAATAGAAGCAAGGGTAGTGAAATGTTGCTGGCTATTGGATAACTTCACCGTACTTTGGGCTGGCGTCGGCGGAAAACCAGCCACTACAGCTTCAATACCACGCACTGAACGGGTGCCTGTGGCATACAAATTTTCAAACCAGATGCCCTGCTGTTTTAACTTTTCAAGCTCAGGCGTGACCGCTAAACCACCTAAAGACTTCACAAAAGTAGCACCCAGACTTTCCTGCAACACTATTACCAAATTCAGTGGTTTCTCGCGCTTTATCACCGCCTGTTGCCAATGCGCTGTGGGGTAATCGGGATTAGTAAACTGATAGGTTTTAAGCCAAGGCCAGTCCAGATTTTGCTTCAGCATTTGTTCGTTTGGCAATTTGCCATACATTTGACTGGAATGCGCTTCATGCTTCAGATTATACAAAGCATAAAGCACTGAATAGGCTGAACTTAACACTAAAGAATTAACCATAGCGTCGGAGGTAATAGCAAATAATGCCGGATTGGCGGGCCTATGATCTGTGGTAGAACGAATACCAGCAAAAAGCAGTACCAGCGCCAGACACCAAAGCCCAATAGTTTTACCCATAGACCAGCTAATCAAACTGCATTTGCCAGAGCGAAAGATCCGCCGCATTAACCAAGTTAAGACCAAAGTCGCAATAACACCTAAAACTAAAGGCAAGCGAAAACCAAACCATAAAGTGGACAACACTTCTTTTGGGTACTTCAAGTACTCAACAAAAAGCCGGTTCGGTCGTACATCGTATTGCAAAATAAAAGCAGGTGATGCCAGTTCCATAAATACCAGCAGCATCAAAGCACTAAGGCCCCACAGATAACTGAACTGAAACCAGAGCTTGCCTAATCCACGCACTGACGCCAGTGGAATAAGCAGCACTGGTACAACTAAGAGTAAACAAATCACGATAATATCGGCCCGCAGGCCCTGCACAAACAACTGCATCAGTACATCAGTCTGCACAACTCTGTCGTATTGCCATAACACCAAAGCCAGCCTGCTCAGACTCAACAGTACCAGCGCCAACACAGCAGTGCGGATCAAGTAACGATAAGGGCCTAAGCAAAACAAATTGGAAAGGAAAGACGATTTTCCGACGGTTACAGCAGACATAAACAGGCCTCAGTTTTTAATTGAGGCCAGCATAAAAGTAGATACTTAAGGGAGGCTTAAGGGGCATCTGGTAAACAATAAGCTCAACGTAGAACTTTTCTCGTCATTCCAACCTGGTATTTTGACCAACACGACTTGAGACGGCCTGCACGTACTTTGCCCTTATCGCAGCAAAAAAATGCAGCGCCCTCTAAAACTCATACTCCAGCGCAAAACGTAAAGTGCGGTCTACTGTGGCGTTGTCTATGGCGACTATCACCGCCAGCTCCCATTTCAGCTGCTTTTGTTTATCAAACTTATGCACACCCATTAAGCTTGGGCCTGCGCCTTTGTAATTTTCACCGGCATATAATTCAATGGCTGGTTGTACTGCGGGTAACCAGCGGTAACGGTACTGAGCGCGGAACTCGCTTTCCCATTCGGCGTCCAGTGTCTGCCCCCATTCGTAGACAGCCAAAGCATTTAAGGTCAGGCTGGTTGGGCCGAATTCTTTTTCCATTAAAAGACCAGTGGTGAATTCGTAGTTGTCCTGATTATTTTGCCGCTCCAGTTCAAACAACATACCCCAGTCAGCGCTGTATTGGCCCTGCTCTGTCAGCATCCAGCGCAGTTCAAGCTCGTAGCCTGTTAATTTGTAATCTTCAGGGCTGATGCGATCTGCGATGACGTAAATTTCCAATGCTGCACGTTCAGTCACAGAAAAACCGTAACCTAGTTTTTGCCCCATGCTATTGTTGTCTGGATGATCGGCCTGACGCTGGTAAAAGTAGCGGTATTCAAATTCACGCTCCAGCGGTTGCACATAAGGGTGATACACCTTATCGACCACTCGCCCATCCGCCAAAGCCGAAGCGCTACTGCACAGACAAACAAAACACAAAGCTTTCACCACCGCTTTTTTGCTGTAAAGCTTCATCTTTTTTTCTCCATAAAGCTGCAACACCAGAACAACAAACCAAAACACAGTAAATACAACAGCAGCTGCGACAGGCTAGGTGTGGCTTCATAACCCATCAGCGCCTGTAAAAAAAAACCTAATTCGGATTGCTCCGACAGTAGCTGTTCAGTTTGCCAAAGCTGTGGCCCTGCGGGGAGCCAATCAGACTGGAGTAATAAGGCTGATGCCATCATCACCTGACGAGCGCCGGTCAAGGACAATAGCAAAGCAAAACTCTGGATACGCCACTGTTTCAGCTCACTAAGCAGGTAATACCAAAGCACGGCTATGCTGGCCCCTATGCCTGCTCCTAAGGCTGAACCTAACACCAGATCGGCCGGTGTGTTTTCGGCCTGTGTTGGCAACCAGATGTATAACAATAAGTTACTTCCACTAATACTAAACAGACAAGCCGCGGCAAGCGCTGAACTCAACATCGCCCACTGAGCTTTCAGGGCCGACAAACAAAGCAACACAAAACAACTCAGGTACAAGAAGCTGTATAAAAGCTCCAGCCCAAGACCATCGAGTTGCTCAGAGATCCATACCATCCTAAGGCTAATAAGGCTAAGCATCAGCACTGAGGGCAAGGCAAAATACAAAGCAAAACTACGCCAGACACTTCTGTGCCACACCAGCAAAGTCGCAAGCAGCAAACAAAGCGGTAACAACTCGCGTAAAAACATCAGCACCGTATTAATAAGCATGATTCGCCTTATGCCGTAGCCATTCATCTTCAGGCAGGGCTATTAACACACCTTGTGCGCTGTCTGGATTGTATTCGCCAAAAAACTGGTACTTGCCAGGCTGCAAAGGCCCAACAAATAAGGTGGCTTTGCCTTTGCCTAAAATCACTTTTTCGCGGTTTAAGCTAAAGCTTTCAAACTCTTCAGGCGACGGGTCCTGATTCAGCACCAGCAGCTTCACTTTTTCACCAGCGGGTACGTACAGCACAGAGGGTTGAAACAGATGATCTTTAATCTGCAGCTCAAATACCTTTTGCTCCGCTACAACAGGCAGAGTCAGCAATAACAATGCTGCAACGGGCAATGCCTTTTTACTGCTTTTTGTTAACTCTTTGTTTTTCAACTTTTTGTTTTTCAAAGCGGCAGCTCCACTGTCACTTTTAATCCGCTGCTAAAATCAGAGGCGCCAAGACTGATGCTGCCCTGATGCAAAACCACTATATCTCTTACTATAGCCAAGCCCAAACCTGAACCTATAGTGCCGGATTGATGCCTATCACCACCCACCCGATAAAAGCGGTCAAACACTCTGTTGTACTCTTCGGGCGCTATACCAGGGCCATTATCCTGCACCACCAGCATGGCTTTATCTTGCTCGTTAGACAGCTCCAGCTGGATAGAACCGCCAACTTGAGTGTATTTACTGGCATTACCCACCAGATTGCTGACTAACAAACGCAGCGCAAAAGCGTCCCCTTTTAGTGACAAATGCTCAAGACCCAACAGTTCAATTTGTTGCTGCTTTTTCTCAATTTGTGGATACCAGTCGGCCACCACCTGGCGGCATAACCCCGCTAAATCCAGTTGCTCAGTGCGGGCCTGAAAATGCTCGGGGTTGGTGCGATTGAGTAGCATAATTTGTTCGATCAGAGTACTCATGCGCTCTACACCAGCCTGCAAGGCCAACATAGAACCTTCAGGGTCGCTAATACCAGAGCGCTGCCACTGCTGCGATGCATTGTGCAAATTCACTTGCAATACGCTTAATGGGGTACGCAGCTCGTGGGCTACATCAGAGGCAAAACGTTTTTCCCGCTCAAACGCATCGGCTAAACGGGCAAATAACTGATTGGTGGTTTTCAGCATCTGATCCAGCTCTGCCGGTACCTGGTCCAACTCGACAGGGCTTAAATCATTGGCTTTTTTAGACGACAGCTGGGCAGAAAAACGTTTGATAGGCGACAAAGCTTTACTCACCACCAGCCATATCAATAAGGCTTGCAGGGGCAAACTCAGCACAACCGGATAAATAGAGGCTGTGATCACTTCATCCGCCAGTTGCTGCCGCTGTGTCAAGGGTTGTGCCACTATCACAGTCAACAGATCGGTAGGCGTCTGACGAAACACACGCCATCTTTTACCGGCAAAATTATGCTCACTAAAACCTTCAGCGTCCGACATGCTTGTTTGTGGTGCCAAAGCACTACGATACACCAACTTACCTTTTTGCCAAACTTGCAGCGCCAGCCCCAGCTCTTGCTGTGAACCGGCCTGATACTGCTGCGACAAACTGGACGCCAGGATCTGTAAGTCCTGATCAAATAAAGCTTCAGCCCTGCTGGCGCTTTGTTTATAGCTTTGCAAAGCTGCAACAAAGCTTATTAGCGTAAAAAGCGCGATCAGCACTGTGACTAAGTAGCGGCGCAAGGATCTCATATAGTTAGGCTCATGCCGAATTCACACTCACACTGTAACCGACGCCTCGCAGGGTTTTAATGAAGTCTTTCGGCAGCTTTTTACGCAAATTGGAGATATGCACTTCCAGCGCGTTGCTGGCCACTTCTTCACCCCAGGCGTACAAACTGGCTTCAAGCTGCTCGCGGGTTTTTATCCGCCCAGCCGACTCCATTAATTCTTTCAGCAGCATATATTCGCGGCGTGACAAGCCAACAGATTCACCTTCGACCCGCACTAAATGCGCGCTGGTATCAAGTTCAACCTGTTGTAATTTAATTAAATGCGTAGCTGCTGTGCCAAGCCGCCGCTCTATCACCCGCAAACGCGCGAACAGTTCAGCCATAGCAAAAGGTTTGACCAAATAATCGTCAGCGCCTAAATCCAGACCACGGATCCTGTCATCCACCCCATCGCGGGCAGTCAGCACCAGCACAGGTAAATGACCTTCTCTTTGGCGGCTTTGTTTGAGTATATCCAGACCGTCCATATCAGGCAGACCTAAATCGAGGATCACAGCATCGCAGTCTTTTGCTTTGATGCTGCTTAACGCATGCTGACCCAAACTTACGTGATTGACCACAAAGCCCTGACTGGACAATGCCAGCACCAAGCCTTTAGCTAAATCTAGGTCGTCTTCGACCAGCAATAGTCTCATACATGCCCCTGTATTCGAACCTGAATATGAACTGGGATAACCCCTAAACAGCATCTGATTGAAATTTGATACGGGCAGGGGCAAGTCCCGCCCCTACAGGTTTTATAGATTAACGTTTTAGCTTTTTCGCTACTTTGGCTTCCAGTGCAGCGATGTCCTGCAACCTGCCTTGATCGGCTGTTGGGCGGTCAGGACGAGGTGCAGCCTGTTTTGCCTTTTCAATGTAACTCATGGCTGCTTTATAGTCGCGCTCTTCAGTTAAAAATTCAGCATAAAAATAATTAGGATCAATACCTTGAGGATTAATAGTCAGGGCTTTTTCCAGCATCTTTTTTGCATTTTTGTCGCTACCAAAACCAATAGGCCAGCCTGGCACTTTGTAGTACAGCACACCTAAACTAGTGTAAGCCGAACCTTGTAAGGCCTGACTGTCGATTTTAAGCGCAGCCTCAAGGTCGGCTTTGGACTCTTCAGCCAGCGACATAGCGCCTAAACCACCTTTTACCCCAGCATAACTGGATTTAATAATGCCACGCCAAATCAAGGC
Source organism: Rheinheimera soli (assembly GCF_021290985.1). Lineage (GTDB taxonomy): Bacteria > Pseudomonadota > Gammaproteobacteria > Enterobacterales > Alteromonadaceae > Pararheinheimera > Pararheinheimera soli. Next base: position 19,549 of record NZ_JAJOYU010000021.1, on the reverse strand, counting down.
TTCAGCTTTATCCGGATTGGCCGCAACCACTGCATTGGCTTGGTTGACCAGCTCTGGAAAGGCTTTTTCTTTCTGGTCTTCACTCATAGCGTAATTCACTTCAGCCCAGCGGTCCTGCAAAGGTTTAATATCCTGCAGTACATCGGCCTGTGCCACTTGAACTAAAAACAAAGCTGGAATTAAAACTAATTTATTCAATACGTTATTCATATCTACCTCGTTAGTGGTTTTTGCCCACTGCAAATAATTCAATCAGTGTTAATTTACTTTTTAACCCCATATCCACCAGTGCCGGGAACACCCCGTTCAAGCGAACAAAAATCCGTTCAGGCCAACCAAGAAAACGGCGAAGCTCATTTGACTTTAGCTGTTTAATCAACTGCTCGGCGACCCAGTTCGGGCTATCCATACTGTTACCAAGCTGTTGATTTAACTGCACTACATCGCTGGAGTTAATAGCGGTCTCTGTCGCTCGTGGCGCAAAATACTTCACCTGAATACCACTATCGGCCAGTTCACGCTGCAAGGCTTCAGTAAAACCTCGTAAACCAAACTTGGTCGCGCAGTAACCGGTAAAGCCCGGATAACCAATGCTGCCAAAAGCAGAGCCCACGTTGACGATTTGGCCCTTGTGTTGACGCAACATAGGCAAGAAAAGCTGGCATAGCTGCATAGGCACTAGCAAATTAATACTGACCAAGTCGCTAAAGTCCTGCTGCTGACACAAACCAAACTGACTGATCCCCGCGTTGTTAATCAGCACATCAATGCCACCCTGCAGCTGACAAAAATGCAGTAAACCTTGCTGCTCTGCTGTATTGGTTAAATCACAGCAATACAGCAAAGTTTCTGCCGCTAACTGGTTTTGCAGCGCTCGTAGTTTTTCAACAGAGCGACCGGTTAAAATCAACCGTGCGCCCTCGCCGCTCAACTGCCTGGCGACTTCAGCACCTATGCCACCCGTCGCGCCGGTCAGCAGCACAGTTTTGCCTGCTAACCCGCTCATGCGATCGCCTCATCTACTATTACTTTTTTAGTCAGGCCATGAGGTTGTTCCAGACTACGAAATACATCGCCGTATAAGTGGAAAAAGCGTTTTGCACTATGAATAATCAGCGCCTGATCGGCTGGCTCTGTGATTTTATCCATCAGACTTTCAAAGAACTTGATATGGTCCTGATCCAAAGCCCCATGAGAGTTCAGGTAACTAAAGGCTTTACGTGGTAACTGCAAAGTACCGGCTATTTTGCTGGCCGCTTGCTCTGCTAAAGCGATGGACGTGCCTTCCAGCACCAGCACCATGCCAAAAAAGCATAAAGGATTCACACGACGCACCGAATCATAGGCATAAGACACCATCAGCTCAGTGGCAAAAGCCGGAGTGCTGGCCCGGGCCTGCTCTTTGTCATAACCACAAGCTGCGATGTCGTTTAATACCCATTCCTGATGGCCTAACTCTTCTTCAATGTATTCGGCTACAGCTTCACGTAACCATTCTTTGGATTCAGGTAACAAGGCCCCCACCGACATCAACAGCGGTACTGTATTTTTGACGTGGTGATAGGCTTGAGTTAAAAAAGCCACGTAGTGATCCAAGGTAAAGTCGCCAGCGAAAGTACGGCGGATCATCGGAGCATCCAGTAAATAAGCACGCTCTTGTTCGGTGGCATTAACCAGCGCTTGATAAAAACTCATAGGATTCTCCTGTTAGATCATTAGAAACAAATAAATCGTTGATTTCGCTTTGGTATTTTTTAACTACTTCAGCGCGGCGTGGCCGGCCATTGGCTGTTAAAGTGCCGTCGGCCACAGACAAAGGGTGAGTTAACAGCTGATAGGCTTTGATTTGGGCATAATCCGGTAACTGCTGGTTAACCTGAGCTAGATAAGCCGGCAGCTGTGCTGCCGCATTGAGATCCGCCAGGTACAACAAGGCGGCACAATAAGGCTGAGCATCCCCCAACAGCACCGCCTGACGGATTAAACCGCTTTGAGTTAATAGCGCCTCCGGCCACTCAGGGGAGATATTGCGTCCCAGGCTTGAGATCAGTAAGTTTTTACGACGGCCCAGAATACGTAACCGGCCTTGTTTATCCAGTTCGCCTAAATCGCCGGTAAAGACTTTGTCGCTTAGCGACGCCGCATCGCCCAAATAACCCAGAAATGGCTGTTTCACTACAATTTCGCCATCGATAATTTCGATATTACGATGGGCTAAAGGCAGGCCCACTAATTCCAGTTCTGCAGCCGTACTTTGACGAGCATCGACACTGGATAAAGCCACAACTGAAGCACATTCGCTCAGGCCATAGCCCTGATACACAGGTAAGCCAAGACGGGCCGCCTGTTGCAATAAAGCGGCGGATACATGGGCACCACCTACGGCAATAAACTCAAGCGTTTCTGGCGCTTGCCAGCCTTGAGCGCGCGCCATCACTAAGAGTTGCAGCAGTTCAGGCACTAAAATCAGGCTTTTTGGTGCTGTGCTGCTGATTAGCGCCAGCAAAGCTTGTGGATTACTCAGTTGACTACCGCTAAAACCACGCAAAGAGTCTGGGGCTATCAGCACTTCGCCACCTGCTAATAAAGGCGCATAAATACTAGCTATGTTTTCCAGTAAGGTGCTTAAAGGCAATAAACACAAATGCTTGGGGGCGTTTTGGTTGATGCGTTCCAGCAGACTGTGCGCTACATCAAGCTGACTTTGCGCCGATAAGCAGACGCCTTTTGGTTGCCCTGTAGAGCCCGAAGTAAAAGTAATCTTCTGACAAGTGGCAGGAATCACAGCGCCAGAGCTTTGTAACTCGCGCCGATACAGCAATAAATCGCCCACTTGTTCCAACAAGGTAAACTCTGCCGCCTGTTGTTCTTTGTCTGAAATGTAAAAATCAGGTTCCAGTTGACTCATGACATGCGCGAGCTGGCTTTCAGATAAATAAGTAGGCAGCGGTACCAAAAGTAAATCTGCTTCCAGACAAGCTAAATCCAACAAAGCCCACTGGGCTGAACTATTGGCTACCAGCGCAATACGCTGTGCGCCGTAGCCCAGCAACAATTCCTGCCATACCGCCATTTGCTTTTTGATTTGAGCTTGTGAGTAAACCAAACCTGTTGCTAGATCGCGTAGTACCGCCGTGGTTGGTAATTCAATACGCATCAGCAGTCTCCTTCAGGTAAACGAGCCACTAACTGATGCAACTGCGGCCAGTGTTGATGCGCCAGCGCTGTTAATTTTTCATCGCGGTGAATAAGGCTGGTCACGGCAGCTAAATCCATCACACAGACTTTGGGATTGGTGTCGTAGTAGCTGCCCCAACTGGTAGCTTCTTCACCTAAAGCTTCAGCTTTTGCTTCGCCAAGTTCCGTCAGCTCAATGCCATGGCGGCTTAAAATACCGCGTACTTGAGTGGTTGCAGCACATAACAAATAACGGTAATTCAGTTGGTCCAGCGCATAAGCCGTCAATACAAACAGCTGTAATAAGCTTTGTCTGTTGATGGCATATAAGTGGCCAATTTCAATCAGTTGAGTGCGCTCAGCCTTCATGCCATGAGTAGCAAGTAACTGCTCTACAGGAGATGGTAAGTAGTGTTCTATAAATAAATCTGTATGAGCAGCACCTGTTGCAGCACCACGAAGTCCAAGCACAGCCTGCCATTCACCTGCTCTGTTTACGCCTAACAAATTTGGCATAAAACTATGCACATCGGCCTGATAGGCTTTGGCAAAACCTGAAGCGATAAACTGCTCAATAGAAGCACGCTGCAGATCTGATGCTTTCACCAACTGCAACAGTGGTTTGACATCCGGCACAGGCAAACTCACAGCGACTGACTGACCGAACTGATAAGAAGACAACATAAGCACACTCCTGCATATCGATTTAGCAGGCAGTGTGCGGGACTAAGCTTAAAGAAAACTTAAGCTTTGTTAAGAACTAAACGAATTGATGATTATTTTTCCGCTGTTTTTACAGTAGAATTTTTTTCTGACCGCCATGAATGCCCAAAAAAATCGTGCAGCACCTTAATTAATACAGAAACAAAACACAAAAACTGTCGCACAACAGGTATCTTCATGGATCTATTTATATTTTATTGAACACTACTCTCTGCTTCACTCAGAATATAGCGCGCCAAAACCAGGGTTACCCCTAGTTAAATTTCATTAAAAACTTAATCATTTAAGTTCATATCCACTCAGCTAAAGTGCTCACACTTTAATCATGCTGCATTTTATAAAATAAAAAATCCATTATTTAACAGCAACTTAAATCCAATAAGTGAAATTTATTAACCTGATGGTTGATATTTATTCACTCTCCTAATACGCTCTTGAAAGCGCTTTCAGGTAGCGCTTTCATAACCATAAATGATCAGCTGCACTGATCAAAAAACAATCTTCCAATTGACAGGGCATTACAGATGAGAAAGATAGCGACAAGCATCGCCATCCTCTGCGCGGGCGTCACACTGACCAGCCTGCACGGATGTGGCGGTGGAGCAGAAACAAAATCAGATTTTGGCAAGGTTGATCCAATTCAGCCTGTCAGTGACTGGGTCATGGTTTGGAACGACGAATTTAGTAGTTCCGGCATAGACGCCACAAAGTGGAGCCATGAGGTGAATTGTACCGGCGGTGGCAATAACGAGAAACAATGTTACACCGACAGCGCCGACAACTCATTTATTGCAAATGGCATGCTGAACATAGTGGCTTTGCCTGCCGAAGCCAGCGCTGAAAAACCTTATACTTCAGCCCGTCTTGTCAGCAAAAACAAAGCAGATTTCAAGTATGGCCGTTTTGAAATGCGTGCCAAATTACCTTCAGGTCAAGGCAGTTGGCCAGCATTCTGGATGATGCCAACAGACTCAGTCTATGGCGGCTGGCCCAAGTCTGGTGAAATCGACATTATGGAAGCGGTGAACCTGAAAGTAACCAATGCTGAAGGGGTAACAGAATCTAATGTTCACGGCACATTGCACTATGGCAAAGAATGGCCAAATAACTCCAACTCAGGCAAAGCCTACGCATTGCCCGGCGGCGCAAACCCGGCTGACGATTTTCATGTTTATGCCTTGGAATGGCAAGAAGGAGAAATCCGTTGGTACGTAGATGGCTACCTTTATGCAACTCAGCGTCAATCCGATGTGCGCTATAACGCCAAAGGTGAAGCTGTTGGCCTGAGACATCGCGGCTGGTTTAGCGAATACTTTGATCAGAGCAGTGGCGAATTAGAAACTCACTGGGACAAGACACCTTTTGATCAGAAATTTTATATGATTATGAACCTAGCTGTAGGTGGCAATTGGCCGGAGAACGTCAACAATGGTGGTATAGACGCTACAGCTTTTGAAAATGGTCAAAGCTTTCTGATTGACTATGTGCGGGTCTATGAATGTGCATCTAATCCCGCAACAGGCAAAGGCTGCGAAACCATTCGCCCAGGTTACGATGATCTTAGTGATGGCTTAGTCGAAGGCAAAGCCCCTATCCCATCGCCGCCTTCTTCGGGTATTCCACAGAATCTGACTATTTTCGACGGTACTCCAAATCCAAACTGGCCAGCCTGGGATTGTTGTGGTGGTAGTACTCCGGCATTGACTGCAGATGCACAGCGAGGTGATGTGTACGAGTTCAGCGTAGGTGCAACTCCAACAGTCAACGGCTTCGTCAGCCGCGAGGCTTTTATTACCGATCCTGAAGGAAAACCTACTCCTTTTGACGCCTCTCCTATTATTGCTTCCGGCAGTATCAGTTTTGATATGCAGGTGGTTTCAGCACCGGCTAACGCAGCTTCTGTCTGGAAATTTAAAGTAGAAAGTTCGGAAGGATCGACTGCTGTTGAAATAGATTTAACCCAGGGTTCAGATGGTGTAGCCCCGGTGACAGGGCAATGGCAAAGTTACAGTTTTCCATTGCAGGCGCTGGCCGATGCCGGACTTGATGTGGCTGCTATTGATGTCCTGATGATTTTCCCTGCCTGGGATACAGGACAAGGTGCAGTGTACCGTATCGATAACGTTAAAATAGCTCAGCCTAATCAAAGCCTGCCCAAGTTGGTGTTGTTTGAAGATGGAGTTAACCCGGACTGGCCTATGTGGGATTGCTGTGCGGGCTCGACACCAACCGAAGAAATGGACGATGCAACCCATGGTATGGTGGCTCAGTTCAGCATAGGTGCCACCCCAACCGTCATGGGATTTATTACTCGTGCCGCCAATGGTGGCGCTGATACTCCTTTTGATGCAACAGCCCTGATCGATGGCGGTTTAATTCAGTTTGAAATGAAAGTGGTCAGTGCCCCATCCAGCCCGGATGCAAGCTGGAAATTTAAAGTCGAGTCGAACAATAGCGCTGAAGCTGTAGAACTGGATTTGAGCGCCAGCGTTGAGGCTCAATCTCCCGTCACAGGACAGTGGCAAACTTACAGTTTTCTGTTGTCAGATTTGGCAGCTGCAGGCCTGGATCTGAGTGCCATTGATGTACTGATGATTTTCCCTGCTTGGGGCACTGGCGAGGGAGCTGTCTATCGTGTTGATAACGCTAAAATATTTCATCCTGATGGCGATGCACCAACAGCCAATGGCTTAACTCTTTTTGCCGATGCAGCTGCAGAACAATGGTCTATTTGGGATTGCTGCGGTGGTACTACCCCAACAGTAGAAGTAGATGATGCCAGCCACGGTAACACAGCTCAGTTTGTCATAGGTGCTGCGCCAACAGTGATGGGCCTGCTGGCGGATGATGATGTGTATTACGACGCATCAGCCCTGCTGGCCACTGGTGTTGTGCGTTTTGAAATGAAAGTCGTCAGCCCACCAAACAATGCTGCTGCAGCCTGGCTATTCAAGATTGAAGCCGGTGATGCTTCCTCCGCAGTAGAACTGGATCTGTCAGCCAGTCAGGAAGGAGCAGTTCCTGTGCCAGGCCAATGGCAAACATACACTTTCCCGCTGCAAAGCTTATTTGATCAAGGCCTTGATGTCAGTGCTATCGACGTGCTGATGGTTTTTCCTGCCTGGGGTTCGGGCGAAGGCGCTGTGTATCGGTTGGATAACGTGGTGATTACCAACCCATAACACAGCAAAGCGCCAATGCAAACAGCGAATAGCAGGAGACCTGGCAGGTTCCCTGTTGAAACAACAGTATTTGAATGAATAGGTTCAACATGAAAAGGTTAAACTCAAACAAAAGTCATCTTGCGGTCTGTATTTCTGTCATTTTATCCGCCGGATCTTTACCCCAGGCGATAGCCCAGCAAAATGATGAAAAAGCAGAAGAAAAAGTAGAAGTGATCCAGGTAAAAGGCATACGCGGCAGTCTGATCCGCTCCATGGATATGAAACGTGATGCCAATGGCGTTGTGGACGCTATTTCAGCCGAAGAAATGGGTAAGTTTCCTGATACCAACCTGGCAGAATCTCTGCAACGTATCACCGGCGTATCCGTCAGTCGTGCTAACGGTGAAGGCAGCCAGATTACGGTGCGTGGTTTTGGCCCGGAATTTAATCTGATCACCTTAAACGGCCGTCAGATGCCTGGCACAGGCTATACCCGTTCTTACAATCTGGAAAATTTGTCGTCTGAAGGAGTCAGTGCTTTAGAGCTCTATAAAACCTCCAGGGCAGATCTACCAAGCGGTGGTTTAGGGGCAATAGTAAATATTGCCACGACCAGACCTTTGACCGAACCAGGCCAGCGGTACTCTGTATCAGCCAAAGCTATACACGACAGCTCCAATGTCGAAGGCGATGATGTAACACCAGAATTAGCAGCAGTGTACAGCAATACCTTTGCTGAAGACCGTCTTGGTGTAGCCTTCTCTTTTTCGCATCAGGAACGTGATTTTCAGAAGCAACAAGCCAATATTCAGGGCTGGCAGGCCAACGTTGCGCTGCCCACTCTGGATGCCAGTAAAGTGGTAGACGCCCGGGCTGAAGATGCCGATGGCAATAAAATTGGTAATTACTTTTTCCCCAAAGATATGAACTACGGTATTGAAAATGTGCAGCGTGAACGCAGCAATGGCCAGTTTACGCTGCAATACGAACCCGTGGATGATTTTGTTGCCACTCTGGATTACACAGCTTCACGTGCTTTAACAGGCACAAACGCTATTGGCTGGGGGATCTGGAACGAATTTGGCGGCAATATCAATGCCTACGAGCTGGATGAAAATGGTACTGCGCTCTATGCCGATATTGGCGGTAATGACGGATCCTTTACTGCAGACAGAAATACCACTGAAGTTAAAGCTCAGTCTGTTGGTTTGAATCTGGACTGGAAACTCAACGATGACTGGCATTTTAAGCTGGATTATCACGACTCGAACAACAAAACAGACAATGGTGCAGACAAAGGTTTGGGCAGTGCTGGCCAAGTGATCTTAGGTTCAGACCAGTTACTATCCAAAATTTATGATTACCGCACCGGCGATATACCGCAAGCGATGATCTTATGGCGCAATGGTACAAATGAATTAACCCCGGGGGAAATTGACTCCAACTTCAGCCAGTTTACCCATTCACCGGGAGAATCAGAGATCCAACAACTGCAGTTAGACGGCACCTGGTTTAATTCCAGCTTTAAGATCCCATTGAGTCATATTAAGTTCGGCGCAGCAATGACAGAACAAACCATGAGTGGCTATACAGCATGGAGCGGGTTAAGGGGTGGTGCAGGTTTTAATCCGGCTTATCCACAAATTTTCCCGGACAGTATGTTTACCCGCCACTCAACAGCGAACTTTTTAGATCAGTTCAGCAGTGGCGGCAGCGCATTACAGCCACACTACTACTACAGCTATGATTTTGATGAGGCAGTAGCCAGACAACAAGCTTTCCTGACCGAAGCCGTGATGGGTGGCGATGTCTATGTGCCAGATGCCTATTTTGACGGTATAGACAGCACAAGCCATGTTGCTGAAGAAACCAAGAGCGCCTATCTGCAATCGCAATGGGAGTTCGATGTGGCTAGTTATGCTGTGCAGCTAAACGCCGGGCTACGTTACGAAGAAACCGAAGTACCTAACATAGTTCGTCAAACTGTGCCATTACAAGTAAATTGGGAAAGTCCTTCCGAGTGGATCACACAATACCAACAAGACGGTGCTGAACAAACTCTCGATTTCACCGGGAAATACGATTTACTGTTGCCGATGTTTGACTTAAAAGTCGACTTGGCCGAAGACTGGGTCGGCCGTTTATCCTGGGGTAAAACCATTACCCGTGCACCTTTAGGTTTATTGGTTGGAGGCCGCAGTTTAAGTGGTAGCCCAAAACCTGGCTCACGCACAGGGGCTCTGGGGAATACAGGCTTATTGCCCTATGAATCCACGAACCTCGATCTGTCTTTGGAGTACTACTATGGTGAGGCTAGTTACGCCTCTATAGGTTACTTCAAAAAAGACGTGGATAACTTTATTCAAAATACTATTACTGAAACAACCATTGAAGGTTTGCACGATATTCTGAACGGCCCTCGCTACCTTGAAGCCGTTGCTGATATTGAAGCCAGAGGAGAGCAAGCCACCAGCACCGCCATATTTGAGCAAATGCTGGCCAATGGTCACGGCAATGCTGAAGGTAAAATAGAACCCAATGCGCAGGATCCATTAATTGTATGGAATATTAGTCAGCCACAAAATACCGACAGTAAATCAGTGGATGGTGTTGAACTGGCCGTACAGCATTTGTTTGGCGGTTCTGGTTTTGGTGTAGGTGTTAACGCTACTTTTGTGCAGGGTGATGTAGAGTTTGATACTCAAAGTTTGACTCAACAGGCGCCATTGGTGGGTATCAGTGATTCAGCCAACTTCCAGATGTTTTATGAAAAAGAAGACTGGTCAGTTAAAGTGACGTACGCTTGGCGAGACGCCTACCTGATTGGCGTAGGACAGTCGCAGGGCTCATCCGATGCACCACCTCAGTATGCGAGAGCTTATGCTCAATGGGACATCAACCTGAATTATGCCATCACTGATCAACTAAAAGTTTTTCTGGAAGGCATAAACCTGAATAACGAAACTGAAGAGGGTTACGGCCGCTACGAAGAACAGTTCCTGTTCGCCCGTCAATACGGCCCACGTTATACCTTGGGTATGAGATATAGTTTCAACTAACAGAGTTAGTCCTGTTTGATAGATAACACACCCGGCTCCATGCCGGGTGTTTTTCAGCTATTTGCTGGTAAGCATTTTAGCTACTCAACTAACTAGCGCTGTTTCAGCTTACTCAGCAGCATATCTCCATACTGAATATAATCTCTCAGCGCAATCTGCTGTGCTGCCCCAGCCGGACTATGGGTTGTGTGAGTTGCCGTCACCACCACCAAAGTAGCGCCTGAAGCCAGTGCTGCTTTTATACCTATTTCAGCGTCTTCAAAAATCAGACAATCGGCGCAGTTGACGCCAAGCCGTTTTGCCGCCAGTAAATAACAATCAGGTTGTGGTTTACCCTGCTCTACATCTTCAGCACTGATCAGTACTTGTGGGATCGGCAAGCCAGCCGCTTTCAGTCGGGTTAAGGCCAGTTGCAACGGAGCTGAAGTGACCACAGCCCATCTCGATACCGGAATTTGCTTTAAAAATGCAGCTGCGCCCGATATTTCCTGAATACCTTCTACTTCTGCTATCTCTGCTTGAGTAATGTAAGCAGCTTCTGTAGCAGCATCCACTCCGGGCAGATTTAAACTGGCGATAGTGTCTATAGCTCTTCTACCATGAATAGTGGGCAAAAAAGTTTTAATATCAATGCCATGAGATTTGGCCCACTTGGCCCAGACGTTTTCTGCTGCAGCAATTGAATTTAAAATGGTGCCGTCCATATCAAACAGCATGGCAGCAAAGTGATTTTCAGGTAGCAATTCAGGAGATAAATCGGCTGTCATAACGCTGCTATTCCTCACTTAAATAGGGTTTAAAACTCAGTGGTTACTTTGCCATAAAACCAAGATAGCCGAACAAAAAAAAGTCACAGCACTACAACTGATAGCTGTGACTTTAAAACGGCCTGCTTACAACAAAGATAAAGCGACGGCATCGGCACCTGCAGGAAAACGCAGTTGGCCACTTTGATCAGTGGCTGCATTCCACACTGCTTCTGCGACATCCAACTCTTTGGTAAATTGCTGCACCACAGTAAAAGCCTTAAATACGCTCTGGGCATAGTCGGCATAAACCGGAGGTATTAGCCCTTGCATACGAGCAGCCCCGTTGCTGGTAAAACTGGTGGTTGGGCCATAACCTGGTTGAACCAATTTAACGCCAATATTAAAAGGCTTTAACTCTAAAGCTAAAGACGAGCTAAAGCCTTCAATAGCGCTTTTACTGGCGGTGTACACAGCCACCAGTGGCATCGGCATTAATACGGCGCTTGACGTCAGATTGATAATAAGGCCAGATTTTTGTGCCCGAAATTGCGGGATCACCGCCTGAGTCATCGCAATCATACCCAAGGTATTGGTTTCAAACATTTCGCGCACAGTAGCCATTGGTGTTGCTTCACAAGCACCAAAAAGCCCTATGCCGGCATTATTCACCAATACATCGACAGGGCCAGCCTGATCAAGCGCAGCCTTGATACTTTCGGCCTGAGTCACATCCAAAGCTAAAACTCGCAAGTTGTCCGACTGAGGAAAATGATCAGCTTTTGGTGTTCGCATTGTTGCTACAACCTTCCAGCCTTTTGCCAAAAAATACAACGCAGTTTCCCGGCCATAGCCCGATGAACAACCCGTGATCAGTACAGTTTTCATAGCATCTCCATAAGTTAGTTTCGCTGTGATTAAAGTAGCGAAGACTGGCTGTACTATCTATAATCGATAGTCCGCATTTCATTACATGGAGTTCAAACATTATGGATCCGCTGACTGAAGTGATCAGCTTGCTGCAACCCCGTACTGTATTTTCAAAAGGCATCAGTGGCGCTGGTGCCTGGGCTGTACGTTATTCTGACTTTGGCCATCCAAGTTTTTGTGCCGTGCTGGAGGGTAGTTGTTTACTGGCTGTAGACAACCAACCCCCTGTTACTTTGGCGGCAGGCGACTTTATTTTGCTACCAGCCACACCGGGTTTTACCATGTCGAGCTTTGATAAAATCACACCACAACTGATTGACTCCAAAGCTGCTGCTTTAGTGACAGGAGAACTTCGTCACGGCCGAACTGAAGGGCCTGCTGATGTGCGTTTATTGGGGGGGTACTTTGAGTTCAACTCACCAGATGCTGGTTTGCTGGTGTCCTTAATGCCGGGCATAGTGCATCTGCGACAAAGCAAAAGACTGCCTGTGCTGGTGAATTTGATTAATGATGAGTGTTTAAACCCGTTAGCTGGTCAGGATTTAGTTTTAAACCGCTTAGTGGAAGTGTTATTGATTGAAGCTTTACGCTCAACAGCAACAGACCAGGCGCCGCCTGGTTTATTACGAGGCCTTGCTGATGAACGAATAGCCACAGCGCTTCGGGCTATTCACCGCGACCCAGCCCGTTCATGGACAGTTGCGGCCATGGCACAGCTCTCGGCTTTATCACGCACTGCATTTTTTGAACGTTTTGCTCAAACCTTGGGTTTGTTACCTATGGAATACCTGTTTCACTGGAGAATGGCCATAGCCAAAGATTTATTAAGACGACTGGACATTGGCTTAACAGAAGTGGCAGACCGCATAGGTTATCAGTCTGCCAGCGCATTCAGCACAGCCTTCAGCCGCTATACAGGCCAGTCCCCCAGCCGTTTTGCCAAAGAAAACAGGATGTTAAAACCGGAGCTATCGAAGCGCCCCCGCTAGCTTTTTTAATTTAGCGGTAAACATAACCTTATTTAGTGAGCCGCAGCTACGCCGTCTCGCCTGGAATCAGATCCCGCCACATAACCTTTGTCTAATTTCATCACTGCCTGCCCACCACCGAATATTAAGCCTCTGCTATTGCCAAGAAAAACGCTTTGCGCTGTAGCCATAATTGGATTTTGTGGTGCATGCCCCATTGAAAATAATTCATCTACCGTACTTTGGGGGATCCCTTGCTCAAAACTCACGCTGTTTTCTTCCCAGTGCCGGAACCTTGGCGCGTCGATGGCTTGTTGCACATTCATATCAAACAGCACCATGTTCAGCAGCACTTGCACATGAGCTTGCGGCTGCTGCGGCCCACCCACAATGCCATAGCTTAACCAGGGTTGTTGTTTACCTTCTGCATTTGCCTTAGTGACAAAACCCGGAATAATGGTATGAAACGGGCGTCTGCCTGGCGCTACTGTATTGGCTCTGTTCGGCTGTACTGACAGCCCTACTCCGCGGTTTTGTAACGCAAAGCCTGTGCCTGGCACCACAACTCCTGAACCAAAAGATGCAGCTAAGCTATTAATAAAAGACACCATATTGCCTTGGCTATCTGCAACGCTTAAATAAGTGGTTTCGCTGGTTGTTAGTGAAGGTTCGGGATCTGCACTAGCCATGGCTTTAGCCGCATTAATTTGCGCCCTGCGTTTGGCAATCACCTGATCTGACAATAGTTGTTCCGGCGTGATTTGCATAAATTCAGGATCGCCGACAAAGTATTCCAGATCAGCATAAGCCAGTTTTTTCGCTTCAATTAAATGATGTAGATAGTCTGCAGAATTGTGCTTCATACCCGCTAAATCAAAGGGTTCCAGTATTTTCAGCATCTCTAAGGCGGCAATGCCTTGACCATTGGGTGGCAACTCCCACAATTGGTACTCTTTAAACGAAACAGACATAGGTTCTACCCAGTCTGCACTATAGTTTGCAAAGTCGTCTTGCGTTAAAAAACCGCCTAACTCCTGCACTCTTGTCGCAATCTTTTGACCCAATTCGCCACCGTACAGCACTGCGGGGCCTTGTGCAGCAATCTGCTTCAGGGTTTTGGCATAATCAGGATTAGTAAACCATTCACCGGCTTTTGGTGTTCTGGCTCCATCCATTAAAAAAGTGGCTCTTGCACCCTTGTCCCAATTGATCTTGCTTTCAAACAGTCCCCATTCAGTAGCCGTAGTTTCAGAGATAAGAAAGCCTTTTTCTGCCAGTGCAATAGCAGGTGCAAGTGCTTCTGCCAACGTTATAGTGCCATGTGCTTCTAAGAGTTTTGCCCAGCCCGATAATGCGCCAGGCAGAGTAATAGACTCCGGGCCGTCATCTGGCACACGACGACGATCGGCCATCTTTTCAAAGGTCATCAATGCGCCTGCATGTCCGCTGCCATTAATACCGATCAGCCGCTGCTCTTTTTCCAGCCAAAGCATGGCGAACATATCGCCACCAATGCCGGTCATATAGGGTTCAACTACACTTAAAACTGCCGCCGCTGTGACCGCAGCATCAACCGCATTTCCGCCATTTTTCAGCACAGTAAGACCTGCCTGACTGGCCAAGGGCTGGCTGGTTGCAACCACGCCATTGGGCGCATACACAGCTTTTGCCTCGAAAGGCTCCGTGGGTGAACCTAGCCCGGCCCGAAATGAAAAACCAGCCACAATGGCGGAGAGCGCGACCAGCGTGATGATCGCCAGAGTCCAAAGCAAAAACTTTTTGATTCCGTTCATAGTATTTTATTTTCCTCAAAATTTAGTTATGGCCTGATTTTTAGTTTTGATGACCTGTCGCTGCGATAAACCGAAGGTAATTTTATGAAACCTATACAATTTTTAGTCAGGAACCATATAACCCACTGACAGTTCTGGGCTATAGTAGCGCGGTAAGCACCTGTGTTATTGAACGATATTGCGATTTCATGCAGAAAGCTCAAAAGTACATCAAGTACTTAAATAACTTTGGCATGGTTCGATGTGGGTAAATTCAGGAGTACCGCAAGGATGGGTAACAGCCAGTGCTTGGTAAAGAGTTGGGTAAAAAGAGCGGCTGGCGAGACGGAACGCATCGAAGCTTGTTTTAGCGGGCTTGCTTATGCGCCGCATAGCCATGACACCTACACTTTGGCGTTAACAACAGCTGGCGTGCAAAGCTTTAATTATCATGGTGAACTACGTCACTCCCTACCCGGCGAGGTGGTGATATTGCACCCCGACGAAACCCACGACGGCCAGGCAGGAACAGATAGTCCTTTTGCTTATCGGGCAATCAGCATCAACCCTGTTGACGTACAAAATGTGTTGCAAGGCGTCAGCCTGCCCTTCTTGCAAGGTGGCGTCACCAAACACCCCCACTTTATCCACATAGCCACAAGGCTGTTAGCTGAATTCAATCGTCCGCTGGAGACACTGGAACAGCAAGATCTTATTTTTGCTTTTGCCAGTTGTTTACAGCAGGTAACGTGCAACAGCATTCAACACACCAAAGCAAACTACCAGGCGATAAAACGAGTCCGTGAATATATTGACGATGTAATGACGGTTGATTCCTGTATGCCCATCGACATCACCCTGGATGAACTGGCCACTATTTCAAACTACAGTAAGTGGCAAGTGACTCGCGATTTTAGATCCCTTTACGGCACAACGCCTTACCGTTACGTCACACTAAAGCGACTACAAAAAGCCAAAGCTTTGATTGAACGTGGCTTGCCATTAGTGCACGTCGCTATTAGCAGTGGCTTTGCCGATCAAAGCCATCTGACCCGACATTTTAAGCAGTGTTTTGGTACCACCCCGAAAGTCTGGGCCAAACTGAATCAATGAAATTAGGAGCTGTTATTGGACCATTAGGTCTGCTGGCAAACCTAAACCCTTGGCAAACCCAAGCTTGAACGGCTCGTTTGAGCGAATTTAATCAATACAATCTTGTGGCCTATTGCTATCCCTGTAACCAAAAGCAGCGAGTGATGCCTTTTGTTAGCTGACCAACTCTGTAATGTGCAACAGTTCCCCCACAGGCCCCCACAGATAAAACACTTTCCCCCAAGACTCTTGCTGAATTGGAGTTATTTTTGTTTTGTGCTTTGATTGCGAGCAAAGACTGTATGCTGATTCTATATCTGACACACAAACCTGAAGCATAAAATTAGTGGCCAAATCTGCATTGAAAAAGCGTTGTAGGAAGAAAACACAGTCTCGGTTTTGAAAAAGCGTTAAGTCCTCAGAAACATACTCTGGTTCAAATCCGATCTCAGAATAGAATGACTTTGAAACCTCGTAGTCTTCGCTTGGAACAAAAGCTTTTATATCAATAACATCCATTGTTTTCTCCTGAATAACTAAAGCCCGCCACAAATGCGGGCCACTTGTGGCGGGTCGAGCCCCCAGAGGGCTCAATATTTAAAGCGCGTGTCATGCGGTAGCATTCTCTACTGGTACCAATAAAAACTTGCTTACCGAACCAGACTGCCGGGCTTGCTTAAAAGGCTTATATTCCTCTGAATGGTAGAAGCTTAGCGCATCTTCTTTGCTTGAGAATTGCGCCACTAAGCTAAATTGAGGTTTGTTTTCACCTTCCAGTAATTCAATAGCTGAAGATCTGGTTAAATAGTTGCCACCAAACTGGCTCACCAGTGGCGTTACATTATTAAGATAATCATGTACCCACGACGGGTTAGTCATATTGGTTTCAACGATTAGAAGGTAGCTCACTCTATACTCCCGTTAAACTGCGACGAAAAGCGCAGCGATTTGCAGTCAGCTAGAACCGCTTGTTAGCTGTTTTTAATGTACCAAATAAATTTTCGAGCTGCCCTTTTTGTTCAGAGCTAAGCCCATTGGTCGACTTTATCGCGTCTTCAAGTGCTGATTTAGCAGCATCCGTTAAATTAAAATGTAAGCAGGCCTTTATTAAAGCGATGTGAGCGTTTAAAGATTGAGGATAAGTTGTTCTATTCCATGTAAAGAGTTCTAAGGCATCATCTTGACGGTTTAAATACTGCAGCCACTGCCCATACCCATTAGCTCTGTCTTCTGGGATCAGCATAGTTGTACCAATTAACTTAGATCGAGCACTAAAAATGGCCTGTAAGTCAGCTAATGTTTGCGGTGCGTCAGGTATCACCCAATTTGGAAATAAGTGCTTTAAGCCATGATATTGTCCAAGCAACGTTGTTGAATTATGACTTTCATCACTAAAGGTTTTTGATGACACACTAAGCTTTGAACTTGGGTATTTTTTTGTCAGCTCAACCAGTTTTTGAAAGGCGTCGGTCATAGTTGGCTCTTCATTAGCTATAGAAATGAATAAACGTCCATGAAGAGCCTGCTTTTTCATAGCCTCTTCAGCTAAATCAATAACTTGATTGTCATTCCAATACAATGATGGGCTGATAGCAATGACGCCATCGAACAAATTGGGGCGCTTAATTAATGCATTTATTGCAAATTGACCGCCATGAGATGCACCTGATAATGCCTGGTAATCTAAAGTGCGATAGCGGCTTTTAATGAATGGGATAACCTCTTCTTCAATATAACTAAGAAAACGATCAGCCCCGGCCAGACCTTCAGACTGCCCATTATTTTTTTTAGCTAAGGTCAGTTCCTCATTTCGTTTATTTCCTGGATTGACTATACCCACCACTATCATGCCCGGTGCCAGATCAAACTTTGATAAATAATCTACAGTTCCTGCGGTATGTCCTCCCTGTATATCGCCGTCTGTAATATATAAAACAGGAAACTTTTGTTTCGACTCTGCATAGCCCGCAGGCAGGTACACTATCAACTGACGTTTCTCACCCAAGATCTGGCTATTTACAGTAGTTTCTTCAATTTTTCCGACATTCGATGAAGCAAAAACGCTTAAGTGAATAATGCACATCAGCACAGCTATTAAACTTACAGTTATTTTTTTCATTACTTTCCTTTTTAATGAGTTATATCTTTATTTAAAAATTAATGTGGGGAAAGGCATCATGGAGCGCTAACGCAGTGTAGTTTGCGAGCGTCCCATCGCCACTTGCGGCACAGTGCATTGGCACATTGTTAGAGCTCATTTGGCACTGGTTCGCATGAGCCAAAACGCAACAAACGGGAATGCTGTGGCTACGGAAATAAATGCAAATGGTGCCCACATAATAGGGGTATCTTTTATGCCAATATATCTTCCGATCGAGTCGGGACAATAGGCAACAATTGCAAACGCAATCAGGCCTGACAGGGGCACCAGTATAGCGCAGGCGAGAGCGTAGTTTGTACGCTTGCTACGAAACCGACGATATACCAAAGCAAGCCCTCCAAACCCAAGGGCCGAAGGCAAAGCGAGTAACCAAACAAAAATAATGCTGAACTCACTGGCTGTCATCACTTCTCCAGAAGAACCCTAACTTCCCGCGCAAGCGCGCTAACTTGTAAGCGTCGTAAAGACCATAGACCCAGAATGACGCGGATTGTTATGTGCTAATTTGATTGGATAAAAAATTAGTCACATTTAAGCGATCATCTTCATAGTACTCCTCACGTTTCTCCATATGGATTGTTGGTCCACATGAACCTACATGAAGCCCATTTTCATCAGGAAAAGCGAATACAGCATATTTGACTTGTTCTACAAATGGAAAGCCACATGCTGCTGAATCCATTCTGGTTGTGATCTTTACTCTTTCAGCTGTCATACCTTTGAAACTATGTTCGACAACCAAGGTGACAGCCTTCATTGTTGAATAACTAAACCAGCCTTCTTCTTTGAGTTTGATGGTTTCAATAGTTTCAAATGTTCCCACAAAAACAACAGGATATTCATCGAAGGCTTCCTGAATATCATACCCCATACAGCTACAGGCTATAGATTGGAAACTAATAAGAGAAAATAGTATGGCTAGAGTTTTCAACTGAACTCTCCTTGGCACATAACGCTTCCATTCAGGGCCCATGTTCGGCCCGATCTATGGCTGCAGCGTGCATAAAGCGTGGATTACCAGCTTTGACACCAAGAACGTTCACGACCTTTCCGGCATAGAACTTCGACGGATTCTTGAACTGAACGCTCCATACCCGACCTTGGAAGAATTCAACGTGAGCGCTTTGCTTCTGGCCCTCGACGTCGAGTTGAACGCTGAGAAGCCCATTCGAGAGGTCTCCACTCACAACTGAACTCTGGTCGGGAACATAGGGGCTTGAGTAGAATCGCGGCAAGCTGATTTGCTTATGGGATCTTTGGACGAATATGACCTGGTTCAGTTTGGCTCGCAGCAAGTTCTGAGAGTCGTTTGGCAGGCTCGCAAGCGTCCCCTCAAGTACAATTATCTCGTGTGCACGCAACCTCCAAGTCCCTTCTCCCGAGCAGAAGTAGAGCAGGTCCCAGAGGAAGTTCAGGATGCTACGGACTAGTTTCATTCCCACAACGACGCCGTGTCTGGCCTTGTTATAGCTACACGGCCCGATTGATGACACACGTACCGGAACGAATAACGATATTGACAGCCCGTTTTGCCATAGCTGCTTAAATGTATCTTTTTCAAAGGCAACAACTTTAGAGCACCTTGCCCAGAGATGAGCCAATAATCACTCCAAAGCTCATGATAAGAACTGCCGCAACAAATGCCGCTAACACAATCAGACCGGTTTTCTGGGCTTTTGGCACTGAGTTCCACCAATTTTTCATTTCATTTATCATGCGTGCACCTTAAAACATCTGAACGCGAAATTACTTAGCCA
>NZ_JAJOYU010000020.1 GCF_021290985.1 Rheinheimera soli | reverse complement strand
TACCTTTTTTCTATCTAATGCCGCTACCACCTTTAATAAAGCGCTATTACAGCACCATATCTCTGGCGGCTTTGCTTTCCAGTGGTTTATCTTTTGCTGCAGCTGGAATAGCTGCAGCATTAATCACAGGCGGCGGAGTCAGTTGCAAAATTTCTGCTGTGTAATTCCAGCTTTGTTGCACTTGCTCAGGCGAGTCGTTCAGTTTAGTGCCGTAACTTGGCACTATTTGACGGATTTTCGCCTGCCACTCTGGTGTTGCTACTTTATCTTTAAAGGCTTTTTCTAACACAGTCAGCATGATAGGTGCTGCAGTAGATGCACCGGGCGATGCCCCAAGCAGGCCTGCAATACTGGCATCTTGCGACACCACAATTTCAGTACCGAGCTTTAACACACCACCTTTTTCTTCATCACGTTTGATAATTTGGACGCGCTGACCCGCTTGCCATAAACGCCAGTCCTGTTGTTTTGCCTCTGGGAAATACTGTTGTAAAGCGGCAAAACGGTCGTCATCCGACTGCATCAATTGGCCAGCCAGATATTCAACTAACGGATATTGATCAACACCTACTTTGGTCATAGGCCAGATATTGTGCGTTGTGACGCTGCTCAGCAGGTCAAAGTACGAGCCTTCTTTTAAAAACTTGGTAGAAAAGGTCGCAAAAGGGCCAAACAAAATCACACGTTTGCCATCCAGCACGCGAGTATCCAAGTGCGGCACTGACATAGGTGGAGCGCCAACAGAGGCAATACCATAAGCTTTGGCCATATGTTGTTGTGCCACAGTGGCGTTTTCAGTCACCAGGAAAGAACCCCCTACAGGGAAACCTGCGTATTCGTCAGCTTCAGGAATACCGGATTTTTGTAGCAGTTTTAATGCGCCACCCCCTGCACCAACAAAAACAAACTTAGCGTTCACTTCAGTTACTGTGCCGTCTTTGAGGTTTTCATATTCCACATGCCAGCTACCATCGGCGTTACGGCTGATGTCCTGTACTTCGCTTGATAGTTTTAGCGAGAATTCAGCTTTCGTTTGCAGGTAGCTGACAAACTGGCGGGTAATTTCGCCGAAGTTGACGTCTGTGCCTAAGCTGCTCCAGGTGGCTGCCAGTTTTTGTTGTGGATCACGGCCAGCCATCATCAACGGTACCCATTGTTTAATTTGCTCCGGGTCTTCTGAATACATCATGCCGCTGAACAGCGGGCTTGCTTTCAGTGCTTCATAACGTTTTTTCAGGAATTTAATATTGTCATCGCCCCAAACAAAACTCATATGAGGGGTGGAGTTGATAAAAGACTCCGGGTTTTTCAGCACATTGTTTTTCACCTGCCAGGCCCAGAACTGGCGTGATATCTGAAAGGCTTCATTGATTTCAATGGCTTTGCTGATATTGACCTTGCCGTCTTTATCTTCAGGTGTGTAATTCAGTTCAGCTAAAGCTGAGTGGCCAGTACCGGCGTTGTTCCAACCGTTTGAGCTTTCTTCAGCGACATTGTCGAGGCGTTCAACCATTTCCATCGACCAGCCAGGTTCCAGTTCATTTAACCAGATCCCCAGGCTTGCACTCATAATGCCACCGCCAATTAGCAGCACATCGACCTTTTTTGTTTCTGCAGCCTGCGCCTGCAGCATAGTGACTGTCATCACCAGACTTAACAGCACAGTGCCTGTCTTGTTTACCATGGTGTTCTCCATTAGCTAAAAAGTAAGCCACATGCCGCTCTGTAATAAAGCGTCTTGCTGCGCAGCCGGACAACATGTAGAACTTGATTGAGATGTCTTAAGGCAGTACTGAAACATTCGCTGTAGAAAACTCCCCGTGCGAATGCTGGAGGAAATCAAAGCTGCCTGACAGTGTCTATTGTAGCGCAGCGCACAAAATACAAGGCAATTCAGGGGGCAGAATGCCAGGGTGACGGGATAAAGCCCTTTAATTCTGCGCTATTGGCCTTGTGAGTTGTTTTGTCTGAAAGCCGAAGGCGACAAACCTGTCACCCGTAAAAACTCTTTATTAAAGTTGGATTTACTGCTGAAGCCTGCCTGTTGCATCACTTCAATCACCGGCATGTCAGGTTCAGCCAGCAATAAACGTTTGGCCTCATTGATGCGCTGGTCATTCAGGTAGACCGAATAGCTCTGGCCGTACAGCTGATTAATGGCAGTGGACAACTGGCGTGCTGGTAACTGCAGTTTTTTTGCGGCTTGCGGCAAGGTAATACCAAACTCCTGTTTATACAGCTGCTCTTTGATCACCAGCTGTTTAAAACGTTGCATGATGTCGGCCGCGCGTTGTTGCTCTTCTTCAGTTAAGCTTTTTTGTTCAGGTTGCGAGCCAAGCTGATACATCCATTCCAGCCAGTTGCTGCGTTGTAAAGCGGCCAGCAAGGTGGCGATATTCAGCAGCAGAAAAGTACATGCAGCGACAAAAAGCGCCACAGAATCCTGCAGCTTTACGCCAGTTTGAATTTCCTGATTCACCGCAATTTCAGCAGCAATATTGATCAGTGCCATCAACATCAGACAGATCAGCAAGCGATAAGCGGGCGATGCTAAAGTGCCCAGATGTTGTAAGCTTTGTTTTCCCTGCCGCATCCGAAGGGCGATTAACAGGAAATACAAAATAAAACTGGCCATGATGACCAGGTCTATACCGCCGATAAGGAAGGGAGAGTTTTTTAGTAAAATAATAACCAGAGCACCAAAAACAAAATGCAGTCCATCACGCCAGCTAAGTATTGCGTCAGGTTTTTGTACTAAACAAAAATACAGGTACAACAAAGGCCCCAACCACATAGCCCCTAAAGGTCGTAACAAGCTAAAGGCGCCGGCTTGACCATGCAAAATGCTGATCAGCAGAATGCTTTGATGGGCATAAAGTAAAAAGTTTAAACCCAATATACGTTTGGGCCAGGGGCGCGGTGATGCCATAAACAGAAACTGCGCTGCCAACAACAGGCAAAGTAAAGCATTAGCGAATTGAACATAAGTAATGTAGCTGAGCATCTGATTTGCCTTTTAAACTGTGCCTCATCATATCCGTAGCGAACAGGACCTGAAACCTGTTTTTTAAGACCTCGATCCTGTTTTGAGTCGAGCGTCGTTGCAAAAAAGCACAAAGTTGCTGGCAGTTCATCACAACAGGAAACTTTTATGCGCCACTCTTTCATGTCTACCAAAAGCCGTTTTGTCAGTCTCAGTGTTTTGAGCTTGCTGATGGCTACCGCAGCTGTGCAGGCTGAGTCTTTGCTGATCCGTAATGTCAGCATTGTCAGTGGCGACAACCCACAAGCTTCAACGGCTCAAGATGTACTGATTAATAACGGCAAAATTCAGGCTATAGGCACCAGGCTTGGACAAGCTGACAGGCAGATTGATGCCAGAGGTAAGTATCTGATCCCTGGATTAATCGACAGCCATGTGCACTTAGATGGTGTGCCTGGTTACAAAGGCCATGACGCAAAAGATGAGTTGATGCTGCAACAAGCCAAAGCCCAGATGCCACGCAGCTACGCTTATTTTGGTTTTACTACTGTGCTGGATTTAACAGGGGATGCGAACTTTATTGCCAACTGGAACAGCTTGCCTTTAGGCCCCAAAGCGTATTTTTGTGCGCCAGTGGTGATCCCTAATGGGTATCCGGCGGTGTTTTTTGGTAAAGAAGGCCAGTTTCAGCTAAAGGGCAGTCAATTCATGCTGTATGACCCTGCTCAGCCTGATGTGTATCCGGCCAGTTTTAACAAGGAAGAGCATAGCCCAGAAGCAGTGGTGGCTATAGCCAAACAGCAGGGTGCCCGTTGTATCAAGGTATTTTATGAAACAGGTTTTGGTGCACAACGTAACTTACCCGTGCCTTCTGTGACGCTGATGAAAGCAGTAGTTGCACAGGCCAAACAGCAAAGCTTACCTGTGTTTTTGCATGGTAATTCGCAGGCCGCTTATGAGTTTGCGCTGGACAGTGGAGTGAATACGTTGGTGCATGGTTTATGGCATACCCATAAAGGTGTTGAGCCACAACATAATCACAGCAAACTGGATCAGATTGCCGACCAACTGGTGAAAGCTGGTATAGCGGTTCAGCCTACCATTCAGGTGCTTTATGGTGAGCAGGAATTACTGAATCCGGCATTTTTCCAAAACCCACAAGTGCAGCATGCAATACCTCAGTCGCTGATCCAGTGGTATCAAACAGAAGCAGGGCAGTGGATGAATAAAGAGCTGGCTGGCAATTTTGCGCCAGCACAAAATCCGGCACAGCTGTATCAACAGATCAAGCAGGCTTATCAGCACCCCCTGAATACAGTGAAAAAAATGACTGCAGATTTAAAGCAGCGAGGTGCTTTGTTGCAGTTTGGCAGCGATACGCCAAGTGGCCCTTTTTATAGTCAGTTCCCAGGTATCAATGGCCGCTGGGAAATGGATCGCTGGCTGGAAACTGGTTTGAGTTTATCGCAGCTGTTCAGCGCCATGACCAGTGGCAATGCCAAAGCTTTGGGCATGGATCATCAGATTGGTCTGGTAGCGGTTGGGCTGGATGCCGATTTGTTATTACTCAATAGCAACCCACTGCAGGATGTGCGAGCTTATGATGAAATAGAGTGGGTGATCCTTAAAGGCAAAGCAGTGGAGCGCTCTTTATTGTCGGCAACTCAATAGCCATAAAGACTATAGCTTTGGTTTTTTGTGCTCTTGCTGTTAGTCTGGTTCTGTAAAAGGAGTTAAAGTGAAAACAACCCATGTTCTGATAGTGTCTGCAGTGGTATTTATTGTGGGTCTGGTGACCGGATTGCAACTAAATAGCAGTAATCAGCAGCCTGCCAATTCGATTTCGCAGGAAAATGTAGAGCCCGAATTGCCAGAACTGAGGGCTCAACCTTTAGCCGTGACGGCTGAAGTCGATGTCGCAGAAGTGGAACAACTGCAGCACAGGATCATAGCTTTAGAACAGCAATTATCTGCGCGGGACCAAAGACAGGAGTTGGCTCAGCAGTCTTTACAGCAAAACTTAGTATCTGAAACTGAAGAACCTGAGCAAAACAGCGATGCTGCTGAGACTGCTATCAAGCCTGAGCACGCCAGTTCCTTTCTACCCGAACCTTTTGCCAGTCTGATGGCGAAACAAGCAGGCCAGGCTATTGATTATCTGAATCAGCATCAGTTGGAAGACATAGACAGCGAATGGGCTTATCAGATGGAGCTAAAAATAGCTGACCATTTTGCTACTCACGAGCATGCCAGCCAGGTAGAGCTGAGTTCAGTATCCTGCAAAACCAGTATCTGTGAAATTCGGGGTTATGAATACGAGCCAGAGCGCTTTATTGTTGTTTACAACGCGATGCAAACGCAAAGCTGGTGGCGTTATAGCAGCTCTTATGCATTTCAGGACAGTAACGACCAAGGCAGGTACTTTTATCTACTGGCTGAAATGAGGCGCTAAGACAACAGGCTCTATAGATCTATACCTGCGGCTTTCAACTGCTGCAACAATGGCTCCAGCATAGGCTGATACTTCTGCCAGCGCCCGACAGATTTTGTATTCACAGGCTCACGCACCTGAACTTTAGAGGCGGTAGACACTGGGGCCTGATTCAGTTCGCTATGTAAACAAGCTTGTTGCCAATCCAGATCACAAAACTCAAGTAATTCAGCAATCTGCTGCTCTGGGTTTTGCACCAGATCCTCATAACTTTGCAGTCTGAAATTCGGCAGATTTTGCTGTTGCCAGAACAAAGCCAGTTGGTGGAAAGCGGCATAAAAGCGAGCGGTGTGTTTTAGATTAAAGGCATAACGATAATAAGGGCTACCGAGGGAAAACAGTGCTCTGTAGTTACCAAGGCAAGTGTCCATTGGGTGACGCATCATGCAGATAATTTTGGCATTGGGTAGGGCACGGCGTATCAAATCGATATAAAAAAAGTTAAACGGCAGCTTATCGATAAAACGTGGCTTGCTGCCAGTCACCACTCTGCTGCGCTCAAGGTAACGTTCGCCTAAGGCGTTAAAATCCAGCGCATAAGCCGCGTTTAAGGTCTCCACATCCACTACTTTATCACTGGGTGTTGCTGTCAGCTCTTTGACTGCTAAACCAAAATCCTGTAGTTCACCAGCAGATAATACGTCGCTGTGGCTGCTTAAAATACGCTCCACTAAGGTAGTGCCTGAGCGGGGCATACCGAGAATAAAAATGGGCTCGCGGCTTGGACAGCCAGTGGTGCAGAGTACTGGGCTGGTTGCATGCTGAGTGGCGGCAGCAAACAAGGCTAAATCCTCTTCGACCTGATAATTCAGAGTCTGAGATTTGTGGTGTTTGGCCTGTGCCAGCTCTGCCATAGCGGCCGGGTAGTTGTGTATGGCTTCGTATTCTTTGGCCAATGCATGACCTATATGCAATAAAGCATCAGGCGAATGCAGTCTGGTTTTAACCTGTTGTAACTCATTGATCCTGGCTTCAGGATCTGAAGTCATGGCCAAATCACTCATGGCATAATGAGCCTGATAATAAGTGGGTTCGAGCTGCAAAGCCTGCTCAAAAGCGGCTTTGGCGGAAGGAAAGTCACCAACAAACTTCAATGACACACCAAGGTTGTATAAATAGCTGGCTTTGTTTTGTTGCAAACGAACAGCATGTTGAAAATAGCTTAACGCCAGTTGATGTAAACCCACCCGGCTTAACGCTACGCCTAAGGTATCTAAAGTTAAAGCCTGCTGAATTTGCTCTGCAGGCAAAGCTTCGGCTATGGCTTTGGCTTTTTCTAAAGCGCCTGTTAGACTGTAGCCTTTGGCCAAATGCGCCAGATACTCATCTTTTGCGTGCAGGCTGACGGCTTTTTCTATTAAACGAACAGACTTCTGCACCTGACCATATTCAAGGTTAATCACCCCTAATAAAAAGTAACTGTCAGCATGATCTGGCTGATGTTCCAGCAACTGGGCCAAGCAGGCATGCGCCTCTTTAAAACGGCGTTGCTGGAGCAGTTGCATGGCGTGCTGGTGTTGTTGGCGTAAGGCTGGAGCGAGTTGTAGAGTCATACTATTCCGGAAAAATAAGGGCACTGACAGTGCCCTTCATAAAAACCAGTTTTACCTCAACTGAGCTTAGATCTCAAACTGATAGTTAAACTTCATGCCCACAGTCATTGGCGTCAAAATAAAATGACCGTAGTTACGTTGCAGTGCCGGGTCGTTTACATTCATCTCTGGATAAGTCGCCAGACCAATATCGCCTTTATCGCGACGGACTGAAGTAAAGGCATACTTATCAAACAGGTTATCGACATAGAAGGTAACAGACCAACTGTCGTCAGCCAGTTTGGCTGCGACGTTGCTGAGGCTATAGGCTGGCAAGGTTTCACCGTCCGCCCTTAGGCCCACTTTGGAAATCACATCACTTTGGTAAGTTAAACCGTAGGTCAGATCCAACTGTTTGCCATCCAGAATTTCGGTCTGATAGTTCAGGCCTAAAGAGAACTGGTGTTCAGGTGAACCCGGCAGTCTGTCACCGTCTTTACCGTCATAAAAGTCCTGCAATTCAGTGCCCTGATCGTCGACTACCGCAAACAGGAATGGCGCATCGCTGGTCAGTTCTGCTTTGGTGTAAGCGTAAGTGGCGTAAGTGCTGATACCATTGGGTAAAATAGCCCGGGCTGAAATTTCAATGCCTCTGGAATTGGCGGACGCTGCGTTGGTGACAATAGGTTGCTGACCATTGACTGTTGCACCTGAAACCTGAGCATCTTCCCAATCCACATTAAATAAAGCAGCATTAAAGTGCAGCTTGTTTTTAAACCAGCTGGTTTTGAAGCCCAGCTCATAGTTGGTTGTCATATCCGGGGTAAAAATGCGTTCATCCGGCAGGGCACAGACAATCTGACGATCTTCTGGTAGTGGCACCGGACATGGCGCTACACCGTTAGAGCCGCCAATACGGAACCCTTCACTGACGGTGAAATAGCCCATCACATCCGGAGTGAATTTATAGTTGGTGTTAAATTTCAGCAAGTTACCGCTGTCTTCTGCGTTGGCGTCTTTAAAGTCCAGCGTAATAGCATCAGATGGCGCACCGTCGAACACTGAATTGTAAAGAGGCAAGTCGATGGCAGATCTGGATTTTACATCGTAGTCATAAAAACGAGCGCCGACAGTAAAAGCCAGTTGTTCTGTCATCTGATAACCCAGTTCACCAAACACTGCTTTTTCAGTGACAGTGGTGTCGTCGACAGAAATATATTCTAAAGCGTCAGGACGCGGGTTACCGCCAGTTTCCCACTCAGTCAGAGCGTATTGATCAAAACCAGGGGTAAATTCTCTGCTGTAGCCTTCAAACTCGGACTTGTTATAAAAAGCACCCACAATCCAGTTCCAGTCACTGTCACCTGCAGAGACTAAGCGCAGCTCCTGAGTGAATACTTCTTCTTCTTCATCTTCGCGGGTAAAAGCAGAGAAAGCCGGAAACTCTTCATAACCATAATTCAGACGGATCAATAAGTCGGTTTGATCACGTTGGCCATGCTCTTCTGCTTTAGCTAAACCCGTAGCAGATACCAGCTCGGCAAAACCTAAATCTGCACTGACTTCCAGGCTTAATAGCGAGTTATCAATATCATTTGGTTCTTCATAGCGGTAGGCTGATTCATATTTGCCAACCAAGGGTTTTAACGGGTTTGCTTCACCTAACGCGTCGTAGTGAGTAATACCACGGCCTTCAATTTTTTCGTTCTGGAAGTAGTAATTTAAGGTGCTGTCTAACCAGTCATTTGGCGTCCAGCGCAAAGCTATACGGCCAGTGGTGGTTTGTTCACCATTGGCGTCTGCTTTACGGGAGGTGTTTTCTGCTACTTCAGCACTGTCACTCCAATCCGGATCGGTCAGTGATACCCCAGGTTCACGCACCAGATAGTTGTAATCTATGTAACCTGGGTCGTTCAGGTAATTCAGAGAAGCACGTAAGGCTAATGTATCGTCAATCAGCGGCAGGTTGACAATAAAACCCCCTTGTTTGCCTAAGCTGTCACTTTCTTTTGTCGATGATAAATCACCAAAGATGCTGGCGCTGGTGACATCAGTTTCTGGTTTATTCAGAATGTAACGAATAGCGCCACCCAAAGTACCAGCGCCATACAGAGTCCCCTGAGGGCCAATTAACACTTCAACCCGCTCCACATCAACCAGTTTCAGATCCACAGCAGCAGGCAGTTCACCAATATAAGTAGAGACTGTACCACCGTCAGAACCAGGGCCTGACGAGTTGGTATTTAAACCACGCACAATAATAGGGGAGGCTTCACGGCCGCCTTGATCAGTAATGGTTAAGCCTGGTACCCAGCGGGCAATATCTGCCAGTTCGCTGATGTTTTGCTGGGCTATGACATCATTGTCCAGAGCTGTAATATTCAGAGGTGCTTCCTGCACTGTTCCGCTGCGGCGGGTTGCGGTGACATTAATCACCTCAATTTCTTGTTGTTGTGCTGCTAACTCTTCTGCTTTTACAGCAATAGCAGGTGCTGCTAAAACAGAAGCTATGGTCAGCGATAACAGGCTGGGCTTAAACTGCATGGAAAATACCTCTATTGGTCGTGTTTTTTTGGCGTTTCATCCGATAGAAACACAGAAAAAATCAGAAAACAATAGCCATTCAAACTGCATGATGAATTTATATTCAATAATTAACAAATTAAATTCATTTCTCCATTTTTGTTTAAATTTTGTTTCAGCCCTTTATCTGTGCAGTGTTGTTGTTTTTTTTTCTTCGGTGAGTATGAAATGTAAACTACATGAATCTCATATTTATGCATATTAGCTATGGGTGATTTATTTTTACTCGATAAGTGAGGTTTTTTCATGCGCTGATGTGCCGGGATTTTTGATCCTTTTCATCACTGTGGCACAAGCTTATCAACCTTGAATCGTCACCATGCTTGACAGCCGGGTACTGGTATTGGATAACAGAGTCATTGTAAGTGCTTTCATTGGGGCTGGTATGAGGTCTGTTGTTTGCAGAATATGTAACGGATGGTTTTTTGTTTTTATGCTGATGGCTTTGCCTGTGTCTGCGCAGCAGAAAGTCTCTTTGTGTCCGGCGGCTGCAACAGGCGCTTATACGCTGGATAAAAAACTCTATGCCGATAAGGTGCATGGTTTCTGGCTGGGGCTGAGTATTGCCAATTGGACCGGGCTGGTCACTGAAATGGATAAAATTGGTGGTGACGGGCCTGCAGGGCAGTTTTATACCCGCAAGGACTGGCAAAAAAAAGATCAGCCCAGTATCTGGGGTCAGGGTATTCCGAGTAATTTATCGGACACTATTGATTGGGTAGTGGCTGATAAAGATGAAGTATGGGGCTCGGATGATGACAGCGATATTGAATATATTTATCTGAAACTGATGCACGACAGCAAAAAGCCACTGCTCAGCGCAGAACAAATCCGTGATGGATGGCTGGCGCATATTTACAAAGATTCAGAAACTCCTTTTAAAACAGCAGAAGGCAAACCAGAAAATTTTTTATGGGTGTCGAATCAGCACGCTTTTGATTTAATGCAGCAAAATATTCTGCCGCCTTTTACTGGTATGCCAGCAAATAACCCGCACTACGATATGATTGATGCCCAGCTCACCACTGAGCTCTTTGGTATTCTGGCGCCGTTCCGTGCTGATATAGCCTCCAAACTGGCCTATTTACCTATACGCACCACGGCTTATGCTGAAGCTGCTGACATTGCTAATTTTTATGTGGTGATGCATGCGCTCTCAGC
Source organism: Rheinheimera soli (assembly GCF_021290985.1). Classification (GTDB taxonomy): domain Bacteria; phylum Pseudomonadota; class Gammaproteobacteria; order Enterobacterales; family Alteromonadaceae; genus Pararheinheimera; species Pararheinheimera soli. The sequence continues at coordinate 71,239 of NZ_JAJOYU010000020.1, read as the reverse complement.
TGCAGTGGATCCAACCAAAGCCGTACAACCGCAATTGCTGCGAATTGCTCAGCAGGCTCGCGCTGAGCTGCCGTCCAACCAGTATCCGGCCAAGATGTTTGATTATGTCTGGTCTTTGCATCAGTCCGGAATGCCCTGGGAAGAGGCCAGAGACAAGCTGTATCAGCGTTATCAGCTAGAAGCCAAAGATGGTTATGAAATTACCGGCAAAAAGCTGTATTGCAATGGCTGTTTTGCTGCTGGTATTAACTTTGCCGCCAGTTTGGTCAGCTTGTTTTATGGTGAAGGCGATATGCAGGAGACAATTAAAATAGCTGTATTGGCAGGTTGGGATTCAGATAATCCGGCTGCAACCTGGGGTGGGCTTTATGGCTTTATACTGGGGAAAACTGGAGTGGAACAGGCTTTTGGGCGCAGCTTCTCCGACAAATTTAATATTCACCGTACCCGCAAGGGTTTTGCTAATAACGGCATAGATAACTTTGATCAGATGGCGTTGATGGCAACAGCTATTGTTGATCAGGTGGTGGCGCAGCATATGCCAGCAATAACGGCAGTAAAAACAGCTGCTGATGCAGAGTGCTGGCATATTCCGGCTTTTGTAGCCCCAGCTGTCAGTCCTTTGTAGTCATGCGGATTAAAGACTTTGAATTTGTTGTAAATGCTGACGTATATGCATCACATGAGCGGCCTGATAGTCCTGATGATCAAGCACTCCGTAGGCAAAATGTGGGGTAAGAGTGGTGCTTTGTGCAAATTGCTCTAAGGCTTGTAACAAGGTTTGCAATGCCTGTTGTGTTGGTAGAGTAGCGTCAAGCTGCGGCATGCCTGGGATCACTTCATCCAGCGGATGATGCATAGCGCCTGCGGTTTTAAAAGCTTTGAGGGCGACAGGTCCGATACTATGAGTAAACCAGGCCGCTTTATGTTCAGGGTAACCCTGAAATGAGCCCTGCACGCTTTGCGCCAGATGCTGAAATACCTGGCTTGGATTCCAGCTACCGCTGCTGGTCAGTTCTTTATTCTGCAACGAGCGTAGTTGCTCTATCAACTCAGCCCAGTTGGCTTCAAAACCTCTGCTGCCAAGCTCTAATCCTGCGGCAGCTGTAACAGAAACTGCTGCACCTGCTATTAAAAATTGTCTTCTGTTCATCTGCTTTCCTGAAACTGGCGCTGCTGTACTTGCTGATTTTATCCGGATCTCCTACCTTGTGCACAGTTTGAATTATTCAGCTTGATAAGCTCAGGTTTAGTTATGTCTGACCATTTTGCATTACAGCTTCGACAGCACAGCCACTGGTTTGCGGCTTTGTCAGTCAGCCAACAGCAGCAGTGGTTAGCTCATGCCAGACTGGTGCAACTGGGTGCAGGGCAACGTTTATTCAGTCGCGGTGATGAGTTTGATGGTATTTATGTGCTGTTATCCGGCGCTTTGCTGATAGCAGGTGTACATAGTTCAGGCCGCGAAGCTTTGCTGACTATAGTGGAAGCAGGGGATTGGATAGGTGAAATTGCCTTGTTTGATCGTAAAGCCCGCACTCATGATGCGACCGCCAGCGTGGCTTGTCAGTTGCTGCAGTTGAATAATTTAGCTTTGCAGCAATTGGTGCAGCAGGATCCGCTCTGGTGGCAACGCTTTGGTCAGCTACTGACTGAAAAAATGCGGCTGGTGTTTCAGGCGCTGGAAGATATAAGTTTATTACCCGCTTCAGTTCGTCTGGCCCGGCGTTTATTGATGTTATGCCGTTTGCATCAGCAGGATGAGCGTTATCTGATCCCGGTGCAGCAGGAGCAGCTTGGGCAATTATTGTCGTTATCACGCCAGACCATTAACCAGCTATTGCAACAGCTGGTAGCAAATGGGGTGATCCGCACCAGTTATGCTCAAATTGAAGTATTGGATTTGTACTTATTAAAACAAGCGGCGGAGGTTCCGAATCATTAATTTTGCTCAAATTGAAGTATTGGATTTGTACTTATTAAAACAAGCGGCAGAGGTTCCGAATCATTAATTTTGCTCAAATTGAAGTATTGGATTTGTACTTATTAAAACAAGCGGCGGAGGTTCCGAATCATTAATTATGCTCAAGTTGAAGTATTGGATTTGACACTGTTAAAACAAGCAGCAGAGATGCCATCGAATTAAAGTGTCCTGATTGTCGGTTAGCTGACAGAGCTTAGATAAGGTTCTGCCTTAGAGTGTTTTTTTCGCTAAGGAGAACCCTATGAAAACCTTGTCAGAGCATCTCATTCAATACGCTCATTACCACAGAGACCAACGTAATATTTATACCCACTTTGCTGGTATACCGCTGATTGTTATTGCCTTATTCAGCTTGTTGTCGTTTGAGATAGCGGCTGGTATCACAGCCACTCATCTGCTGTTGGTTGGCGCTTTGGTATTTTATTTCCGTTTAAGTCTGAGTATGGGACTGGTGATGCTGGTGTTTAGCGCAAGCTGTTATGCTCTGGCGCTGCAATTGGTTGCACTGGACAGCACTGCAGCCTGGTTAAGCTGGTCTGTTGCCGTATTTGTGTTGGGTTGGGTACTGCAGTTTATCGGACATTATTTTGAAGGCAAAAAACCGGCTTTTGTCGATGATCTGGTGGGGTTGTTAATTGGGCCTTTGTTTGTGATGGCGGAGGTGCTGTTTTTGTTGGGTTTTGCCAAATCACTGCAACAGCAAATTGATCAAAAAGCAGGGCCAGTGCATTAAAGTCCGGAGATCTAAACTTGCGCTGCTTTATTGCTAGGATGAGTTGACCAATAGGCCTACACTAGCCGTATTATTGTCACTGATACAAAAGTCTGAGCGCAGGAAGTACTAATTGTGGATTTAATACCGGGCCGCGCTGATTTGTGGTTTTTACCTTTGGGTGGCACAGGCGAAATTGGCATGAACCTGAATTTATATGGTCATGCCGGTTTGTGGCTGATGGTGGATTGTGGTGTGACTTTTAACAGTCCACTGCAGCCTGACAGCTTACAAAAGGCCGATGTAGTGGCTGCCGATCCGGCTTTTATTGCCAGACAACCTGAAAATTTAGCAGGCATTATTATTACCCATGCCCACGAAGATCATATAGGTGCTTTGCCTGCACTTTGGCCTCGTTTTAAATGCCCTGTCTATGCCACTGCTTTTACGGCTGAAATTCTGCGTCGTAAGCTCGCCGAAGTAGGGCTTTTAGATAAAGTCCCTATCATTGAAGTCAAAACCGGCGACACCAAACATATAGGCCCTTTTGCGGTGCAGTTTTTGGCTATTACTCATTCCATTCCTGAGCCGCATTGTCTGATGATCCGCACTGACGCAGGTTCGGTGTTTCACACCGCCGACTGGAAAATAGATGCAACACCTATGACAGGCAAAGCCTTTAAACCCCGCGTCTTTCAGCGTTTAGCCCAGGAAAATGTCACAGCTATGGTCTGTGATTCCACCAATGCATTGCGCGAAGGTTTTTCAGTGTCGGAAAGCGACTGTTACGAGGCTTTGTTGCAGGTGATAAGTCAGGCTGCGGGCAGGGTGGTAGTCAGTGGCTTTAGCAGTAATGTCGGGCGTTTAATAGCCCTTGGCCGGGTGGCCAATAAAACCGGCCGTTATATGGCGCTGCTCGGCCGCTCTTTACAAAATATGGTGGGTGCTGCTCGTGCAACAGGGCATTGGCCAGATGATATTCATTTGATAGACGCCAATGATTTAGGCTATTTACCCAAAGAAGAAGTCTTAGTGGTCGCCACCGGTAGTCAGGGCGAACCTAAAGCGACTTTAAGCCGTTTAGCGGCCGATATGCAGCGGGAGTTGTCGCTGGAAAGCGGTGATTTAGTGATCTTCAGCTCTATTATTATTCCTGGCAATGAAGCTTTTATCGAAAAGCTGGTGCAGCAATTTCAGCAACGTGAGATTCAAACCTTACAAAGCCACGACACTGATTTACCTATTCACGTCTCTGGTCACCCGTGTCGCGGTGAATTGGAATTGTTGTACAGCTGGGTTAAACCTCAAATTGCTGTGCCAGTGCATGGCGAAGCCGCACATATTCAGGCTAATGCTCAGGTAGCAAATCAAGTCGGAGTGCCAGTTCAACTTACTGGTTTGAATGGCGACTTGTATGTACTGGCACCAGAGCCCCGTATCTATAAACAAGTAGTGAAAACTGGCCGTATTGCGTTGCTGCGCTAAGACAGTTTGCTCTCCATCTGTTGGATTAACAGGGTTAAGCCAACAGCAGCTTCATCAAAATCGTAGTTATTGATATGCCTCAGCAAAGTGGTTACAGCCGTTTTATATTCTGTGCCGCTGAGTAACTGCTGCAATTGTTCTGCTGTATCCACAGCTTCAGTGTCATTGTCTGCTATCAAGGCTGCCAGTTGTTGCAGTAAGTTCTGTACTTGTGCCGGATCTGCAGTCTGTTGCTGTTTTGCACTTTCGTTTTGACTGCTGTTGAGTTGTGCTAATGCCGTTAATACCACTGCCAGTTCCTGCTCAAGCTGCAGTAAAGGCGCTGCAATATCGGAGTGTTCACGGCAGGCCATCTCTAAAGCTTGTGCCGCAAACTGCACGGCCTTGGCACCTATATTTCCTGCTGAACCCCGTAAGCTATGAGCACAACGACTGGCGGCTTCAGGGTCTGTGTCCTGCAGGGCTTGTTGAAACTGCTGACTGAAATCCTGATTGGAATCGGCAAAACGTTTTAATAACTTCAGATACAAAGCCTGCTTGTGCTGGCTGACCGCAAGCCCGGCCTCTGTGTCTATACCCGCTAACTCAGGCAGTTGAAGTTGGTTTGCTTGCTCAGACGTTGGCATCACTTCAGGCTGGGGATGAGCTACCTTGATCCATTTTGCCATCACCAAAAACATCTCATTGACGTTAATAGGTTTGGCAATATGGGCATTCATACCGGCATCCAGCGCTTGTTGAATATCAGCCGCCATCACATTGGCGGTCATCGCAATAATAGGTAGCTGTTTAAACTGTTCTAACTGACGAATAGCTGCAGTGGCGGCGTAACCATCCATCACAGGCATCTGACAATCCATCAGCACAGCATCAAAGTGGTGCTGTTGCAGTAAATTCAGTGCTTGTTGACCATCTTCGGCCAAAGTAACCAGCAAACCATTGCTGGTCAGTAATTCCATGGCCAATTCCTGATTCAGAGCATTGTCTTCTGCCAACAATATACGGCCACCCCGCAGTTGTCGGATCGCAGCCTGAACTTTTGCTGTTACCCCATTTTCTTTGTGGCGGACATCACTACTGTGGCCACAAGCATGCAATACAGCTTGCAACAGGCTATCACGAGTAAAAGGTTTAGCCAGATAACTGTGAATACTCAGATCTGCCGACGCTTGCTGGGCCTCATCAGTACCGTAGGCGGTCACCAGCATGATTTTAGGCCTATGACGTAGTGGCTGCTGTTCTAGTCGGGCAATAGTTGCTAAACCATCCAGTCCTGGCATATTCCAGTCAATACACAATAACTGGAAAGGCTGTTGCTGAGCGGCTTCATGCAGCAGAGTTAAGCTTTGTTCACCACTGTTTGTCGTAGTGACATCAAAACCCTGCTGGCGCAGCAAGCCAGCTAAAATATCCCTGGCTGTGTCGTTATCGTCGGCTACTAATACTTTTAATCCACTTAGTGTTGCTGGTACTACAAGCTCAGTGTGAGCCTGTCTGACTAAACCTAAGCGGGCGGTAAAATGAAAAGTGCTGCCCTGGCCTTCAGCGCTTTCAACCCAAATCTCACCTTGCATCAGTTCAGTTAAGGTTTTACAAATAGCTAAACCTAAGCCTGTGCCGCCGTATTTGCGGGTGGTTGAGCTGTCGGCCTGACTGAATGACTGAAATAATTTGGCCTGTTGTGCCGCGCTCATGCCAATGCCACTGTCTTTGACGGCAAAATGCAGCAGCACCTGATTGCTTTCTTGTTGTTCACAATGCACTGAAACCGTGATTTCACCGGCCTGCTCGGTAAATTTCACCGCGTTATTGCCCAGATTTGTCAATATTTGGCCTAAACGCAGTGGGTCGCCACGCAAAACAGCGGGTACATCAGGGGCTATAGAAAAATGCAATTCTATGTGTTTTTCAGCTGCCTTTAGCCCGACCAAATCCACCAATTGTTCCAGCACTGCATCGAGCTGAAACTCGGTTTGTTCGAGGTTCAGCTTACCTGCTTCAATTTTACTGAAGTCGAGAATGTCATTAATAATACCGAGCAAGACTTCTGCGCTGCGGTGTACTTTTTCGATGTAATTGCGCTGTTTGGGCGCTAATTCTGTATTCAGTGCCAGATGACTCATACCGATAATTGCATTCATCGGAGTGCGGATTTCATGCGACATATTGGATAAGAAGTCGGATTTGGCTTTGGTGGCATGCTCAGCTTTTTCTTTGGCGTCCAGCAAAGCACTTTCCATGGCTTTGGATTCGCTGACATCCAGCAAAATACCAAACACCTTGTGCTGAATAGCTTTACCCACACTCAGCATCCATTTCCATTGACCACTGCGGCTTTTCATCCTGACTTCGGCACGGTAAATATCGCTGAAACCTTTGATGTGTTTAATAAAGTCGCTGTTGGCTCTGGCGAGATCCTCCGGATGCACCAACTGACTAAGCTGATCTATGGTGTTGCCATACAATGCCATCAGTTCGTCAGGGGTATAACCCAGCATAGTGGCCCAGATTTCATTGGTAATGAGCTCTCCGGTTTGGTTATTCAGCTCCCAGGAACCAGCATTGGCTCCTACCATTGCCATTTCAAAACGTTGGCGGGTTTCAGACAGTTGCTGGAAGGATAAGGCGTTGGAGACAGAGACTGCAGCGTGGCTGGCGATAATACGCAACATATTGATTTGGGCTTCATTAAAGGCGTCGTTCTGGTCACTTTGAATGGTCAAAATCCCCAGTAGTTGCTTACCTGCAATCAAAGGTTCACAAATCACGGTCTGGGTCTGCGGGCCATTCAGGCAATGCTGAGGTGATAAACCATAACGAGCCCAATCCGATGCGTTGGAGACGATAAATTCTTGCCGTTGTTCTATGCAGTAGCAGCTTGGACGATGCGGATTGTTCAGTTGCACTGTGACTGGGTCAACTCGCTCGCCTTTTCGCATGGCAAACAGATAATTCAGCTCCGAGCGCTGCTGATCGTACAAACCCAAAGCCACAGTATCGGTGTTGAGCACTGTGGTCAGGTGGTTATAGATTTTCTGTGCTACTTGCTCGAGCTCAAAAGTAGCGGCTATCTCTTTGCCCAGTTCGCCCAGCAACAAAATATCCTTAGTGCGTCGACTGACCTGTTCGGTTAAATGCTGCTCGCGTTTTTGCTGAGCCAGGGTTCTGGCTCTGAACCAGAAAAAGATCAACAGTGCCAGCGTCAGCGGTGCTGCGACTAAAAACACAGTGGTTTGGTACCAGGGCGGTAATATTTTTAGTTTCAGCCGCTGTGGACTTGGGTTCCAGACGCCATGGTTATTGCTGCCCAGCACTTCAAACTGATAGTCACCTGGCGGCAGACGGCCATAGTTAACCTTATGTTCGGGCGTTCTGTTGCTCCATTGATCGTCATAACCCACTAATCGGGTTTGATATCTGTTGTCTTCAGTGGCCTGAAAATCCAGAGCGGCAAAATCAATGCTTAAATTTTTAAAATCAGCTGCAACTTCAATTAATTCGGGCAATGGAAAAGGCTGATGTTTACCATCAATTTTGACTGAAGTAATGACCACCGGAGGCGGCATTTCATTAACCAGGACTTGAGATGGATGCACAGCAGTGATGCCTTCAACACTGCCAAAAAAGATCCGTCCATCCGGGGTTTGGGTCACGGAGCGGGGTAAAAAACCATTGCTGCTTAAGCCATCATTGGTAGTGAAGTAGTTAAATATTCCCGTATCCGGATCCAGCCGGGACACACCATGAGAGGTCGCCAGCCACAACATGCCTGACGTATCCAGCGCCATGGATTGCACTGAAATGACTTCGCCTTCGATCACGTGTTTAAAGTGAGTCACTTTACCGGTTTTCTTCGAGTAAAGGTCTACCCCCTGGCTGGTGGCAAACCACAAGCTATCCGCATCGGCTTGTTGTATGGCAAGGACACTGGCAGTGCTCAGATTGGTATTGCTCAGACTCTGACTGGTCGCAGGTAAAAAATGTGAAATCTGTTTGCGATCGGCTGAAATGCGATAGGTGCCGTCTCCTAGCGTGGCAACCCAAATTTCATTTTGCTGGTCAACAAAACTGAAGACCGGATCTACGTCCTTTAAAAAGTAGGCAGTGGTATTGGTTTTTGGATCCCAACGTACCAGTTGATGAGTGGAGGACAGCACCAGCCAGAGCTGATCTTCTTTATCCACCGCCAACGACTCTATGCCATCTCCGGCTAACGTCATCCAGTCCAGAGACAGTTGTTGGATTTGCAGTTGTTGTGGATCCAGTTTGTACAGGCCGGAATCTGTGTTGATATAAAGCTGGTCTTGACTGTCATAAGCCATGGTTTTAATGAGAAAGCGGGTGAACTGGCCTGGAAAGCTGTCTGAAGTGAAGGGACTGAACTGCTGTTTGCCATCAAATGCAATTAAACCTTTGCCTGTGCCCAGCCATAAACCGCCATCAGGCCTTGCGATCATACTTTGCACCTGAGAATACAAACCAGACAGCGGCCTGTGGCTTAAGTAGTTGTTCCAGGCTTCAAAAGCGGGCAAGCGTGGAAATACTTTCACCACACCAGCATAACGGGTGGCTGCCCATAAAAGCCCCGTAGAGTCGAGCTGCACCTGGCGCACGTCATGGTTGCCGAGCAAAGACCAGTCACCATTTAATGCCGCAGGGCTAAAGCTTTTGTCTTTGGTATTAAAATGATAGACCCCGGCCAGAGTCGCCAGAATAAGTACATCTCCCTGAGCCGTCATGCTATTTACGCTGGGCAGTTCACCATCAGGTAATGCATAGCGCTGATAGCTGTTGCTGACCGGATCAAAGCGGCCGAAACTCAAGCGGGTAGAAACCCAGAGCTGATCTTGGGCGTCGATAAAAATAGAGCGTACTTCAGGATGATCCAAAGAGCCTTCGGCTACACCATATTTATGAAAGTGCTGCTGCTCAGCGTTAAATCGATACAAACCATCCGTAGTTGCAACCCATAAATTCTGTTTGCTGTCTTCCGCTAAGCCCCAAATCCTGTTGTTGCCAATACTCTGCGGATCAGCAGGATCATGAGTGTAACTTTTAAAAGTGTCGCTTTGTGGCTGATATAAATTTAAGCCACCGCCATTGGTGCCAACCCATATCTCACCGGATTTACTTTCAAACAGGGATTGTACTCTGTCTGCGCCTAAGGAACTTGCCGATTGCGGGTCGTGGCGAAAATGCCGGAAGGTCTGACTTTGTGGCTGGTACAAATTCAGTCCGCCACCCCAGGTACCTACCCAAAGCCTGCTTTGTGAATCATGCAGCATCACCCCAACATTATTATTCGACAGGGAACCTGGCTGGTCTGGCTCATGCTGAAAGGATATAAACTGATAACCATCATAACGTTTCAGCCCGTCCGTTGTGCCGAACCATAAGAAGCCTTGATGATCTTTGGCCACACTGTAAATTTGCGGATTGGCTAACCTGCTGTACACCGATAGTTTTTCAATTTTTTGTTCAGTGGCTGCCACTGTGAACATCAGCAGCGCAGGAATAACAAATGCCAGCAGCCTGATGCACTGTAGATACAAATGATTCAATCAGACTCTCCGGATAAAACAAGGCGTTTGGATAACAGGCTCTGGCTCAACTGTCAGCCATCCGCACTTATTCGTCAAGTTGGGCTGTTGAATTTATAGCTGCACTTTTGTCGGGCAGAATGATTCCCATGCAGTAAAAAAGAAAGTAACCTGCAAAACAGAAGAGAAAGCCGGAGTGCAACACTATGACAGTCAAAGCTATGGATACCACAACGGAAGCAGCAGAGCCGGTACGCAAAGCATACTCTGAAATGACAGTGCTGGTGGTGGATGCCACAGATATTGTACGTGAAACTGTGGCGACTATGCTGCGGGATATGGGCTTTGGTCAGGTGTTACAGGCAGGCAATGGCGAACATGCGCTGAGTATGATGCTGCTCAAGCAGGTTGATTTAGTGTTATCTGAATGGCAAATGCCAAAAATGGATGGCATGGAGTTGCTTGCCAAAATGCGTGCGGATAAAAGACATAACCGCACTCCTTTTATTATGCTCTCTTCCATTATTGAGCAAGCCGCAGTGATCCAGGCTATTAAGTCAGGTGTGTCTGAGTATGTGGTGAAACCTTTTTCTGCCAAGATCTTAAGTGAAAGAGTGCTGCGGGCCATTGAAGGACCAGCCCGCTCTGCTGCCCAGAAAAAAGCTGCAGAGTCTGCTAAAGATGAGCCATTGCAACAACAGCTGCGTATTCTGGTGGTGGATGATGTGGTGGATAATATTCAGGTGATCAGCGACATTTTGCGCAAAGACTACAAAGTAGGGGCTGCCACCAGTGGTGAAAAAGCATTAAAGATTTGTGCGGCAGAACCTCAGCCTGATCTGGTGTTGCTGGATGTGATGATGCCGGAAATGAATGGTTTTGAAGTCTGTAAACGCCTAAAAGCTGATCCACACACCCAGCATATTACCGTGATTTTTTTAACAGCTTTGGATCAAACCATGGATATAGTGCGGGGTTTTGAATTGGGTGCTGTGGATTACATCACCAAACCTGTGAATCCGCCCGTGGTCAAAGCCAGAGTGAAAACTCATGCTGCTTTGATCCAAAGTGCTAAAGAAATGCGCAATCAGATTGATACATTGCAAGACAGTTTTCGCTTAAAAAATGACGTGGAGCACATTTTACAGCACAAAATTAAAGGGGCTTTGACCGATCTGAACATGACGCTGACGGCCTTAGAACAGGGGGCTGAGGATGCTGCTACAGTGCGAATTAATGCCTCATCCATTCGTTTGTCCTGCTCTGACTTAAGCCAGCAGGTTGAACAGCTGTTGGTATTAACAAAACAAGATTAAATGAACCTGAAAAAAGGCAGTAGTGCTGTGGAGTTTTATGCGTTTTGAATGGCTGTCGTCATTGGCTGAAGTGACAGCAACTGACTGGAATGCCTTATTTCCTGCTGATTATCCTTTTTGCCGTTATGAGTTTTTACTGGCTCTGGAACAAGGTGGCAGTGTGGGCAGCAGTGTCGCTAAAAACACCGGCTGGCTGGTGCGGCATTTTGTCGTATGGCAAGAGGGTAAACTGATTGCTGCTGTGCCTGCTTATATCAAATTGCACTCCTATGGCGAATACCTGTTTGACTGGTCTTTTGCCGAGGCTTATCAAAACTACGGTCTGGACTATTACCCTAAATTATTGCTGGCTATTCCTTTTACCCCAGCCGAAGGGCCACGTTTGGGCTTAGCTGCTGGTATTGATAAAGCAGAGCTGCTGCAGTGGCTGGAACAAGGAGTGACACAACTGCAGCAGGTTGTGCCACTAAGTCATCTGCAATGCCTTTATGCTTCATCACAAGATCAGCAAGCTTTTCGTAATGCAGGTTTTATTGAACGTTTTGATGTGCAGTTTTTATGGTCCAATAAAAACTACTCGTGCTTTGACGATTTTCTGGCTGCACTGACAGCCCGCAAACGTAAACAAATCCGCAAGGAAAGAGCTGCTGTAACAGAGCAGGGCGTGGTCATCAAAACCCTGACTGGTGCTGAGCTGGATCTAGCGTTCTGGCAGCAGTTTTATAGTTTCTATTGTGACACTTACCAAAAACGTTCCCGCCATAATGGCTATCTAAAGGCCGATACCTTCTGGCGCTGGGGTCAGTCTATGGCCAATCAACTGATAGTTTTTGCCGCTTTTAAAGATGATGAAATGCTGGCGGCTTCTTTATGTTTTCAGTCAGAAACCACCTTGTTTGGCCGCTATTGGGGCTGCAAACAAGACTTTAACTTTCTGCACTTTGAATGCTGTTATTACAGCGGCATAGACTATTGCATCAGGCAGGGACTGCAGTTTTTTGATGCCGGAGCTCAGGGCGAACATAAGCTGCAACGAGGTTTTGCGCCCGTGCTCAGGCATGGTTTTTACCGTTTTACTGAAAAAGCAGAACACAAAGCGATGAATGAAGCGATAGCCCGTTACTGTGTGCAAGAGCAACGGGCTTTAGTCTTGTATCAGCAAGAAGCACAAGGCAGTCTGCCTTTTGCTAACCGGAGCGATTAAGCTTTAGGGATAGAATCAAAATCCGAAGCGCTATGGCGTTCTGGCAGTTGTTCGTGAGGTTCACCCCAGTTGCGATTCACCTTCACTGCACGTTGCACTGCAGGACGCGCATCAATCTGTTTAGCCCAGCGCTGCAGATGTGTATAACTTTGCACATCCAAAAACTCAGCCGCATTGTATAACCGCCCCAAAACCAGAGCGCCGTACCAGGGCCAAATCGCCATATCGGCAATGGAATACTCATCACCTGCGATAAATTCATGGTTCGCTAATTGCTGGTTCAGCACATCCAACTGACGTTTGGTTTCCATTGCATAACGATTGATAGGGTATTCATATTTTTCTGGTGCATAAGCATAAAAATGACCAAAACCGCCACCGACAAAAGGCGCACTGCCCATTTGCCAGAACAACCAGTTCATCACTTCAGTGCTTTTGGCAAACTCCTTTGGCATAAAAGCGCCAAACTTTTCCGCCAGATACAACAAAATAGAACCGGATTCAAATACCCGGATGCCGGTGCTTTTATCGAACAAAGCCGGAATTTTACTGTTTGGGTTTATACCGACAAAACCACTGCCAAATTGGTCGCCTTCACGAATATCGATCAACCAGGCGTCGTAGTCCGCTGCTTTATGACCTGCTTCCAGTAGTTCCTCCAGCAGCATAGTGACTTTAACCCCATTGGGTGTGGCCATTGAATACAGCTGCAACTCATGTTCACCTACAGGTAAAGTTTTGTCATGGGTAGCGCCAGAAACTGGTCTGTTAATGCTGGCAAAAGTGCCACCGTTTTGGCTGTCCCATGTCCAGACTTTCGGTGGAGTGTAGGTATTACTCATAAGATCTCCTGTTGTGCCTGATGCATAAAAGCTCTGATTTATATTGGTTTGCTTTGTCGTTATTGCAAGGGGTGGGCAGCTTTATTGAGACGAGCAAAGCTTTGCTTTGAATTCGCTTAGTGGTTTGTCGTACAGACTCAGTGGTGGTCAGGGAGCAGGCTGACTATCCATATATTGAGTTGGATTATAAATATGAAAACTTTCACTTTTTATTTATCTTGTTTGACTCTGGCTGTATTAAGCCTTGCCCCTTTAGCAGGTTGTAGCTCTGCCGGGCAGAATGTACAACAAAGTGTTGCACCTGCAGAGCAGATTGGCAGCGTCAGCTCTATTCAGGTTATAGCCCTGGACAACCGTAGTTCAGGGGGCGGAGCTGTGCTTGGTGCTGTATTAGGTGGCGTGATTGGTAATCAATTTGGCCGTGGTTCAGGCCGCAAAGTGGCTACGGGTGTTGGGGTGATAGGCGGTGCTGTTGCGGGTAATCAGGTAGAAAGAAACAATAAAACTGCCAACGAGATTTATCGGGTCACGGTAAATTTTGACAATGGCCGCACGCAACAGTTTGATTATCAGAATATTGGCGACTTACGTCTGGGCGACAGAGTGCGAGTTGCCGGTTCGCAAATCTATCAGCTGTAACTTTAGTTAACCTGAACTCGGGATAATGAGTGTCGAACACTCTATATTTAACCAAATAAATCAAATAGATAAGCCAATTTATTGAAGTCGCTTAAGTCTTTGTTAACTGAATGCGCAGATTTTTGCGCATATCAAGGCGCTTTGTCTAACCATAGCGAGCTATGGTTAGACAAAGCAACGCAGAGAGGCCCGAAAAGATGTTCGTTCAGTGGCGCTGCTTATCCCGAGTTCAGGTTACTTACTTGTTGCATTGAGGCAGCATCTGTACAATCCGGCTTTTTTAGCAGGTTGGGATCAGATGTTTAGCCTTGAAACTTTAGCTCAGACCAAAACACCATTAAGCCGGATTAATCTGGCCGCTGGGCTGCAAGAATTTCCTGCCGACTTATATCGTTTTGCCGACACTGTGGAAATTCTGGACCTTTCCGGTAATCAGTTGTCTGATTTACCTGCGGATTTCCACCGTTTTACTAAACTAAAGCGTCTGTTTTTAACCAATAATAACTTCGACCATATTCCTGCTGTATTAAGCCTATGCCCAGCTTTGGTTATGGTCAGTTTTAAAGGTAATCAGTTAACAGACTTTGCTGAAGGTTCTCTGCCAGAGCAGCTTGAATGGTTAATTCTGACAGACAATCAGCTTACACAACTGCCGAGTGACTTCGGTCGTTATACTAAACTACGTAAAGTAGCTATGGCTGGCAATCAACTATCTTCGTTACCGGATTCCATGCAGCAGTGCCGTGATTTGGGTTTATTAAGGCTATCGCTGAATAAGTTTGAATCTTTTCCTGACTGGTTATTTGAGTTACCCAAACTGGCCTGGCTGGCGCTGGGTGCAAACCCTGCTTGTCCTGTGCCTGAAGCCCAAGCCATTACTGCCCATAGCTTGTCAGACTATCAATTGTTAGAAAAACTAGGCGAAGGCGCATCCGGTGTGATTTATCAGGCGCGTTTTGCACAAGATAAAGAGCTGGTGGCGTTAAAGCAGTTTAAAGGCTGGATCACCAGCGATGGTTGCCCCAAAGATGAGATGAATAATTACCTGAATGCAGCTGATCATCCAAATCTGATAGCCGTCAAAGCAAAGCTAAAAGACTGCGATTTACCTGGTTTAGTGATGGAGCTGGTACCAGCATCTTTTTCTGTAATGGGACAACCGCCTTCTTTTGAAACCTGCACCCGCGATACTTTTACCCAAGGCCAGAGCTTAACTCTGGCAGAACTGAAACTTCTGGCGCAGCAGGTTGTGGATGTGATGGCGCATTTGCATCAACAGCAGATAGTGCACGGCGATTTGTATGCCCACAATATGCTGATAAATGCGACTCAGCAGCTTTATTTGGGGGATTTTGGCGCTGCTACAGCGCTGAATGCGTTACCACCAAAGCAGCAACAACATTTCTGCGCACTGGAAGTCCGCGCTTTTGGCTATTGGTTGCTGGATATGCAGACGTTGTTGCCTTTAGCAGACGCAGCTGAGTTTGAGAATAAATGGGCTGCTGTGTTGAACCTTTGTTTACAGCAGGAAGTGAAGAGTCGTCCGGGGTTCAGACAGCTAAAAGCTTTGCTTCAAGCTCTGTAATTGTCTTCATCGGTGACATCATCTTGTTACCGAACTGGAGAATTTAACCAGTTGTAACTAAAGTAAAAGGCATGGAGTATTTCCGGTTTAAGTAACAAGGAAGAGGTTGAAATAGATTTATGCCTTTTAAGTTATTGATAGTAGATGATAGTCAGGTGTGTTTGATGCTGACCAGAGGTTATGTACAGGCAATACAACCAGACTGGTTATGTTCCATCGCAGGAAGTGCTGAAGAAGCCATGACGCTCATTGAGTTACAGCACTTTGATGCCTATTCGCTCGACTATAACCTGCTGGGCCGCAATGGTTTAGAGCTGGCCCGTTGGATCCGAGGCCGTGATCCGCACTGTTTTATTGGTTTGTTAACCTCCAATATGATGAATTACATTGAAGAGCAGGCTGTGACGGATAAAATTAATTATTATCGAAAACCCGCTACACCCGATGTAATACAGCAGTTTGTGCATGATATCGGGCGTTATAAAACTGCTTATTTTAATAACGTGGTGAAATAAGCTTTGACACTGCTCTGAAAACCTATACACTGGCCTTGCTTTGTTAGTCTGTTCATTATTTATGCACCACAACGAATGTTACTGTTGTTTTAGTACGTCCTGTATTCATAAGTTAAAACATCTCTTACAGCACCACCGCCTGAAACCAGGCATATTAATTTCATTAAATACAGGTATATACCATGTCTAATACAACTACCGGCACAGTAAAATGGTTCAACGAAACTAAAGGTTTCGGTTTCATCGAACAGGCTTCAGGTCCAGACGTTTTCGCTCACTTCAGCGAAATTTCTAGCACGGGTTTCAAAACTCTGCAAGAAGGCCAACGTGTACAGTTCACTGTAACACAAGGTCAAAAAGGCCCACAGGCTGAGAAAATCGTTGTTCTGTAATTTTTAATTACAGTTACCCAAGACCGCAGAGTTAATCTGAGTTAAGGGTCACAACACAAAAAAAGGCAACTGCATCGCAGCTGCCTTTTTTTATGTCCATGGAAGGACGGTATGCCGCAACTGCAGGAGCACTGTTACGGCGATGTCCATGGAAGGACGGTATGCCGTAACTGCAGGAGCACTGTTACGGCGATGTCCATGGAAGGACGGTATGCCGTAACTGCAGGAGCACTGTTACGGCGATGTCCATGGAAGGACGGTATGCCGCAACTGCAGGAGCACTGTTACGGCGATGTCCATGGAAGGACGGTATGCCGCAACTGCAGGAGCACTGTTACGGCGATGTCCATGGAAGGACGGTATGCCGTAACTGCAGGAGCACTGTTACGGCGATGACTGAAGAAAACTCTGCTCCCGGTCGGTTTTAAGCGCTACTCCTGCAGCGCATACACCTTAGGTAAATAGATTTCTTCCCCGGCTTTATATTTCATTTCTGCAAAATCGAAAAAATTCTGGATAGTCACGCCAAATACCTTTTGGGTATCAAACTGCGGTACCAAACGTTCAACAAACTCTTCCGCTATATTGTGTGCACAACGAATGAGCTGCAAGTCTGCTTCATCCCCATGTTCAAAATACATTTTGATAAAACTATGCAAACCGGCAATACGAAAGACGGTTTTCATCGAATTGGGGCGCCAGAACTTAAAATCCATCTGTGGATGATTCGCCAGCTCAAAATCAAATTCCCGTGCAGCTTTCCACGGCAAACAATGAATTTCAAAGCCATGTTGAGTAAAAACTTTGTACACAGACAAGCGGGGTTTGTTAGGGCAAATGATTTGTCCGGCCGCATCTTCTGAACCACACAAGTAGTTCAGGTTCCAGTTGCGCTGGTTGGTCAGGATATCTAATGAATTATCAAAACCGTATTTGAGCATGCCTTCGGCCATGCCTAAAGAGGTGGCAACGGCGTGATAAAAAGCCGGCACATTCCCAAAAGTCAGTTTTAATTTCAGGCGGTTAATTTCTCTGAGTCGGTGCTCAATCTTTTCTATTTCTGGTTTGCTATCCATATCTTTGCTTTCTTCCTGATACTGACTTTGCAAAATACAGCCGCTCACTGCGGCCCTGCGGAAGTATGCCGAAAATAGCGCGTACTGCCAATCGGGATAACCAAAGTAATTGAAGTTGCTGGGCTAATTGGTATTTGTGCTCGTATAGAATACATCTGTGCTGCCACTTTGGAATCTTATGAGCGATAAATCAGCTAAATTGCCACGACAGCCACTGGCCCGTTTAGGAGGTCTGGCATCTTTGGCTGGACGTGTTGCTGGCTCTGTACTGTTAAATGGTGCTAAACAGCTGGCGCAAGGGCAAAGTCCAAAAGCCAGAGATTTACTGCTGACCCCAGCCAATCTGAAGCGGGTTAGCGATAAGCTGGCGCAGTTACGTGGGGCGGCGATGAAAGTAGGTCAATTGTTGTCTATGGATGCCGGAGATCTACTACCCGCTGAATTAACTGAAATATTGGCAAGACTTCGTTCTAACGCTAACCCCATGTTGCCCAAAGAGCTTGCTCTGGTGTTACGCACTGAGTTAGGTGAGCAGTGGCAGCAACATTTTTCACAATTTACCTTTGCCCCTTTGGCTGCGGCTTCTATTGGGCAAGTTCACCTTGCGCATCATGACAATGGCAGCAAACTGGCGGTCAAAGTACAGTATCCAGGCATAGGGCAGAGCATTGACAGTGATGTGGACAATGTAGCTATGCTTTTGAAACTCAGTGGTTTGTTGCCTGATGCTATGGATTATCAGTCTGTGCTAAGCGAGGCAAAACTACAGTTGCATCAAGAGGCTGACTATCTGCAAGAAGCTGCCTACTTACAGCGCTACCGTGATTTACTTGCCGACGACAACCAATTTGTATTGCCAGAACTCTACCCACAGCTTTGCACCTCTAAGCTGATGACCATGAGTTTTGTCGAAGGCGTGCCTATTGAGTCCTTAATGCAGCATTCACAGCAAGTACGGGATAAGGCTATGACACAGCTTTTCACTTTGTTGTTCAGGGAGATTTTTGAGTTTCGATTGGTGCAAACCGATCCAAACTTTGCCAATTATCTGTATCAGCCAGAGCATGCACAGCTGGTGCTGCTAGACTTTGGTGCATGCCGGGACTATTCAGAAGCGATAAGCCAAGGTTATCGTCAGTTATTATCTGCAGCTATTACTCATAATTTGGCTGGTATTGAAGCAGCCATGCGCCAAATCGGCTTTTTCAGTCAGGATATTTTACCCGAACAAAAACAAGCCATACTGACCCTGGTGCAGCTGATTTCTGAACCTGTTCAGTCAGATACCGCTTATACTTTTGGACAAACTGATTTGGCCCAACGAGTTCGCAAGGCTGCTACAGCCCTCAGCTTGCAACAAAATTACTGGCATACACCGCCTATAGCTGCAGTGTTTTTGCATCGTAAAATGGCTGGTTTGTATCTGTTAGCTGCCCGGCTTCAAGCGAATGTGAATGTTCGGCAGCTACTGAACCCTTATCTGAGCGAATAGAATGTCGTGCTGATTTTTTTAGCAGAGGTGTGATTTTTAGTGGGTCCTGTGCTTTACCAAACCAGTAACCCTGACCAAACTGACAGCCCGCAGCCAGCAAAAACTCTTGCTGCGCTGCAGTTTCAATCCCTTCAGCAATCACATCTAGTCCCAGAGCATTCGCCATCGCAATAATGGCTGTAGTGATTTGTTTATCGCTGGTATTGTCTGGTAAAGCCTTGATAAAACTGCGATCAATTTTCAGGCTGTTGATAGGCAAATGGCGTAAATAGGATAAAGAGGAATAGCCTGTACCAAAGTCGTCAATAGCCAGTCGTATACCTAACTGCCGCAGTTGCTGCAGTACATGGCGGGTTTGAGTTTCCCGTTCTGGCAGCAGGCAGCTTTCGGTAATTTCCAGTTCCAGTAGTTTTGGGTCTACTGCAGTTTCAGCTAGGATCTGGGTTAAGTGGGTGATAAAAAGTGGGTCATCTAACTCTTTTGCAGAGATATTGACGGCGATAGGAACTGCGAATTCAGCCCATGCTTGCAACTGATAGCAGACCTGCCTGAGCACTTGCTGGCCTAACTGCTGAATAAGGCCAAGGGTTTCTGCAATGCCGATAAAGCGCTCTGGCGGTACCTGACCCAGCTCTTTATCATGCCAGCGTACTAAGGCTTCCAGGCTATGCAACTGTCCTGTACGTAAAGCTATTTTGGGCTGGTAATGCACTTCTAATTGCTGTTGAGCCAGAGCTTTACGTAATGCCTGTTCCAGCTGCAAAGCCTCGTCATTACGCTGACCTACACAGCTAGTGTAAAGGCTGTATTTGTTGCGGCCTGACTCTTTCGCCTGATACATGGCGGCATCGGCAAACTTCAGCAGTTCACTGGCCGTGCTGCCATGCTGAGGATAAATGCTGATCCCTACACTGGTGGTTAAAACCAGCTCGTTGTGCTGAATTTGGAAAGGCAATTCAAACTGCGCCACTATACGTTGGGCCAGCTTTTCGATTTCTTCAATGCCGTTGCATTCAGGCACCAGCACAGTAAATTCGTCTCCACCTAGCCGGGCCACAGATTCACCTGCTCTGCTGGCTTTTTGTAGTCGTCTGGCCACCTGACGTAAGGCTTCATCACCCGCCTGATGGCCCAGTGTGTCGTTAATACGTTTAAACAAATCCAGGTCAAGAAAGAGTACTGCTAACTGGTGATTGTGGCGCTTCGCATTGGCTAAAGCCTGTTCTAGTCTGTCTTGGTATAAACGACGGTTAGCAAGGCCCGTCAGCTCGTCAAAATATGCCAGTTCGTGAATTTTTTTCTCGCGCTTTTTACGCTCTGTAATATCAGAAAAAATGGCGGCATATTGATTGATCTCAGCATTTTCTCCCCGCACTGCGCTGATCGACAGCCATTCAGGGTAAATTTCACCATTTTTACGTTTGTTCCAAATCTCGCCCTGCCAGTAGCCTTGCTGTTGCAGTCGCTGCCACATTTGCTGATAAAAGTTCTGGTCATGCTCTCCAGAGCTGAGCAGATTAGGGGTTTGACCTATGGCCTCTTCGGCGCTGTAGCCTGTCAGCTTACAAAAGCTGGGGTTAACTGACTGAATGATGCCGCGCTCATCGGTAATCATCACCGCATCGTGCGAGGCTTCTATTACTTTGTAGGCTAATCGCAAACTGCTTTCTGAGGATCGCAGTGCCTTGTCTCGGGCGTGCAACGCCGCTTTTAGCTCGTTGATGTATAAATGTTCCATATTCAGCAATATATGATTGTGAGATAACAAACCAGCGGGTTTGCCATAGGAGTCGGTGACACCCAGATGGCGGAAACCATGTTCACGCAGCAAACGTACGGCCTGTAGTAAGCTGCTGTGCAGAGGTAAGGTTAATAAAGGCCTGGTTGCGACTTCAGCTAAAAGGCAAAGAGTGCGTTCTGTAGCGATAAAGTTCACGAGATCACGTTCTGTCACTATGCCGTACTCAGTGCCAGTAAAGGGGGCAGCTTCAAACTGTACTATGGCCGCATCACGTTGAGTTTGCCTCATCAGCAAGGCAGCTTGAGCTACAGTCAGTTCGGCTTGCAACATCAAGGGCAACTCCACCAGAATGGAGCTGATATCCCGCAGCATTAAATAATGCTCCAGCGGCTGCTGATGAATAAGATCGGTTTGTGTCACTATGCCAATAGCCTGGTGTGCTGAGTTTGTCACCAGCAAACGTCTGATGCCCTTTTGTTTCATCAGCGCGGCAGCCTCACTGGTTGTGCACTGCTCTTGCACTGAAAACACAGGACTGGTCATCACCACAGAAACAGCGTGCTGCAATACAGTGTTATCCGACAGATCCAGTTTTTTGCAGTCAGACTCTGTCCAAATCCCGATGATCCCCTGTTCATCTTTAATCAGTATGCAACTGATATTGTGTTGCTGCATCAGCTGCGCAGCTTGTTGCACGCTGTGTTGTGGGGGGCAACAAATCAGTTTTTTTTGCAGCACCATAGCAACGGTCTGGCCTGATGACACAGGTGTTAAAGCAGAGCTCAGCGTAGAATCCATCTTCAAAGCAGTTCCAGGTTCAGCAATACAAACCGCTATGCTAAAGGCTGCGTCTGCTTTCGATCTTGATCTGGAACAACAGCATTAAAGCTTTGTTGTTTTTTTTGCCGGAATGGGCACAACTGTTTTCCTATTTTTAAGAAATCGATTACCTGACTATATTTTTATTAAAATCAATATCTTGATGTTTTGTTTGGTAGCTTGATGTAAAAATGTTTGGTAAACGTTTACCTTGAGTGTTATAACTGCACCGTGCACTGCTGAACCCGTATATAAAATCAGCTTAGCGCATAAAAAAATAACAATTGATACCGACAGGGGTAGGAAATGACAGGCAAATTCAACTTGACCGTTGTAGCTTTAGCTATGACGCAAATTTTTGCTATGCAGCATGCACAGGCGCAAAGCGAAGAAAATACCACTCAACAACAGGCTGCAGAAGCTGAACAGCAGATCGAAACCATAGTCGTTAAAGGTTTTGGTGCCACGCTGAGCAAGTCTTTAATGCAGAAAAAGTTTTCAGAATCAACGGTAGAAATTATCTCTACCGATGACTTAGGCCAATTACCTGACGTAACTATCGCTGACTCTTTAGGCCGCTTACCTGGTGTAACGGCAGAGCGTGACCGTGGTAATGCCAGCAGTATTTCTATCCGTGGTTTAGGTGCACGTTTAAACGCTGCCACCATGAATGGCCGTGAAATTGTCAGTGCTGAACCAAGCCGTGACGTACGTTACGAGCAATTCCCTGCCGAACTGATTAACTCAGTTGAAGTATACAAAAGCCCTATGGCAAACAATATCGAAGGTGGTATTGCCGGTCTGGTCAATATGAACTTCATCAGCCCTCTGGCCCGAGACAAACGCATGATTAATATCAGCGGCCATCTGATGGATTATCAATTAGCAGACGATATTCCGGATGCGGATGGTACAGGTCAAAAAGCCAGCGTCTCTTATGTTGATCAGTGGGCTGATAATTTTGGTGTGGTGTTTGGTTTAACCTATCAGGACCAACCTTCAGTTCAGCGTGAAACCGCATTTTATTCCTACAATAAAAACCCGGATGAACAAGGCGATGTGAATGGCGATGGCATCAAAGAAGCTGCTCCTTGGGGTGGTAAAGCCGGAACTAAATCAGGTAACAACGAGCGTGTAGGCGGCCTGATGATCCTTGAATGGGAACCTGCTGATACGGTAAATCTGAAATACGATCTGTTCTACTCCAAGTTTGATATTGAAGAACGTGAAGACCAGTTTATGTTTGATGGCTGGGGTAACTATCAGGACGCAAGTACCTGGGGTTATAACAACTCTGCTACTACGCCGACCATTGTGACTCGTCCTGATGGCTCGCAGCAATTGACTGGCGGTGGTGTGTTATGGGGCGCTCATACGGCCAACAACGCTACCTGGTTCCAGCAAAATCATCTGTTAAGCACTGGTTTAAAAACTACTGTCACTGGTGATGTCTGGACTTCAACTTATGATGTTGGTTATTCCGAAGCTGGTATTGAATCCCGTTGGGTGAATATTGTATCCACCTACGTTGGACCTACACCTCTTGATATCAGTTGGGCTAATGCGGGCGGCCGTTTAGCTATTAATGCTGGCCCAAATCTGGGCAATCCAGAGTTTTATCGTATTCAGGATGCAACGCAGAACCCTGATAGCCCTTCAAGAATGAATGTGGACGGCGATCGTGATTTAACAGATGAAATGGTTACCTTTAAAGCCGATTTTGAACGTAGCATCGACTGGGGCACCTTTGAGACTTTAGTGCTGGGCGGCCGATATAGCGACCGTGATAAAAACAACGATGTTCTGAGCTGGCAGCAAGATCCTGTCGACACCTCAGTGACAGGTTATGGCTACAACTACGCTCTTGGCGGCGATTTTATTGCTCCTGCCATTTATGGTATGAACAACTGGGGTGCTGTGGTCAATCAGGCTTTTGGTGGTATTGATAACCGTAATGATCGTACAAAAGCTCCCATAGATTTCGTCAATAGCTGGAGAGTGGAAGAAACTAACTCAGCCCTGTATGCCATGTTAAAAATGTCTGGCGAAATTGGTGATTTACCTTACACAGGTAACGTTGGTGTGCGTGTAGTGCAAACTGATTCTACCTCGTCCGGCCATCAGCTGATGCAGGGGGTGCTATCGCCTATTACTATGGAACATGATTACACCGAAGTATTACCTTCACTGAATATGGTGTTCAGCCTGACTGAAGAAGCTCAGGTGCGTTTTGGCCTGTCGCGTGCTATTTCTCGTCCGCCGCTGATTGAGATGCGTACTGGTTACCAGTTTAATACCTCAACTACCGTCAATACAGCGTCAAGCGGTAACCCGGCTTTGGATCCTTTTCTTGCGGATCAAATCGACTTAGGTTTTGAGTACTACTGGGCCAGCGATCGTGCAATGACGATTTCTACCTTTTTTAAAGACTTAAAAACCCATATAGGCACAGCGACAGATGTGATGGTTGTAGACGGTATTTCTTATAACTACAGTCGTCCAATCAATGGTGATGGCGGTCAGATCAAAGGCTTAGAGCTGATGTATCAGCAGGCTCTGACCATGCTGCCAGAACCATTTGATGGTTTAGGTTTCTACGCCAACTACTCGCTAACCGACAGTAATGTCACTGAGTTTGTGCCTGAAGATAACCCAATGCCTTTAGGTGGTTTATCTAAGCATGTGGGTAATCTGACCTTGTGGTACTACAAAGCTGGTTTTGATGCCAAGGTGTCCTACAACTACCGCAGTGCGAACACTCGTGTGGGTAGCTGGGAACCTACAGAAATCACCAGAGCTCAAGCTGAGCGAACTGTAGATGCCAGTTTATCTTATGAAGTAACCGAAGCTTTTAAAGTGATGTTGCAGGCACAAAACCTGACCAATGAAGCTGCTGTGACTTACTTTGATAACGACCCAAGCCGTCCGGCTAACTTCACTGAATGGGGTCGTCGTTTCCTGGTCGGTTTCTCTTACTCCATGTAAGTGGCTTGTTATTCAGCACATAAAACCCGGCCTTAGGGCCGGGCTTTTTACGGAAGCCATACTGATGTCCTTATCTCCTTGCCATATTTTGCTGACCGGTGCTTCATCGGGCATAGGCCGTGCTTTGGCTGTCGCTTTAGCGGCCCAAGGCCACAGCTTGAGCTTATGTGGTCGAGATCCGGCCAAACTGGCTCAGACCTTAGCTTTATTGCCACAAGGCACAACAGTGTTCAGTCAGGCTTTTTCAGTGACAGAACCAGCAGCCATTTATCAGTTTTGCCAACAGGCAAAGCAGCAGTTTGGTGAAGTCGAGGTGTTGATTAATTGCGCCGGAGGCAATAGCAGCAGGAATGCAGCTACAGAGCCGGATTGGTCTGCGCTGGAACAGATGATGCAGCTGAACTTTTATGCGCCGCTGTATTTTATCCAGCAACTGGTGCCTGCAATGCAGCAGCAGGGCAAAGGCATAGTGCTGAATGTACTTTCGACCGTTTGTTTGTTTTCCAACCCAGGTATTTCCGCTTACAGCGCCAGTAAAGCTGCGCTGGATAGCTACAGCAAAGTGCTGCGTAAAGAGCTAAATGGCACAGGTGTAAAAGTACTGTCTGTGTATCCGGGTGGGGTAGATACCGAATTTCGTGTTGCCAGCAGACCTGATTATTTGTCTGCTGAAGAAGTGGCGGATGCCATTCTGCTGATGCTGGCAAGCTCTACCAAAGCTCATATTCACGAGCTGGTCGTCAGGCCTGCCATTGAAACTAATTTTTGCTAAGTCCTGTGTTGTAAAACAGGCGTATTAAAAGGAATTCTCCAGTGTTGAAGTACTTAATACAATCTCTGGCTGTGTTGGCCTTGCTGTTGCAGTTTGGGTGCAGCCCTGTTGCACAATCGCCGACAGACGAACAGTCACCGAAAGTTGCAGTAGCAACAGAGCAGAATTTAAATGCCGACTGGTTGTTTTACAAAAGTCAGTCTGCTGATTTAAAGGCTCAAGCAGAAGACTGGCAGCAGGTGAGTTTACCCCATACGCCACAAATTGAACCTTTGCTGGTGAATAACCAATGGCAGGGCTTCGCCTGGTACCAAAAGTCTCTGACCATAGCGCCAGAGTGGCAAAACAAACAGCTGCTGATCCGTTTTGAAGCAGCGATGAACCATGCCCAAGTGTGGTTAGGCGATAAACAAATTGGTGAGCATTTAGGCGGTTATTTGCCTTTTACTATTGATTTAACGCCTTATGTGAGGGCCGGTGAAACTTATCAGCTCAAAGTAAAACTGGATAACAGAGATAACGAAGTCACAGGGCCTAAACCTTTGGCTCAACTGGATTTTAATACCTACGGTGGTTTATACCGCGATGTACGTTTACTGATTAAAAACCCTGTGCATATCACAGATGAAATGCTGGCCAATGAAGTAGCTGGTGGCGGTATTTTTGTGACTTATCCAAAAGTGGATAAAGCAGAGTCTGTGATTGCAGTAAAAACTCAGCTGGCAAATAAATCAGCGCTCAGCGCTGAGCTGGAACTGGTGCAGCAGTTGTTTGCCGGTGAGCAATTGGTCACTGAAGTCAGCTCAGGCCCAATCCAACTGGCCGCTGGATCTAAACTGGACCAGCAACAACAGCTGACAGTGAGCAAACCCAACTTATGGAGCCCGGCCAGTCCGTTTTTATACAGTTTGCAAACCGTACTGAAACAAAATGGCGAAGTGATAGAGCGTCAGTTGCAGCAGATTGGTATCCGCAGTTTTGCTTTTAACGACAAGCATCAGTTGCTGATCAATGGTGAACTGACCTTTTTACGGGGTGTAAACCGTCATCAGGAATATCCGCATGTAGGTTATGCCATATCGCCTCAGGCAGATTATCGTGACGCGGTAAAAATTAAATCCGCTGGTTTTGACTATGTGCGTTTATCGCATTACCCACATTCGAAAGCCTTTATGCAGGCGGCGGACGAGCTGGGTTTAGTGCTGATCAATGCTATTTTAGGCTGGCAGTATTATCAGCCTACCGAAGCCTTTAGAGCACAAAACATTCAAAGCTGCCGCGATTTAATTCGTCGCGACCGTAACCATGCCAGCGTTTTGGCCTGGGAATGTTCGCTGAACGAATCGGACATGCCGGATGAATTTGTCGCTACTTTGCATAACACCGTCAAACAAGAGTTTCCGGGCGCTTATTCTGCGGGCTGGCAGCATGGTTACGATATGTATCTGCAAGCGCGTCAGCACCGTCAGATGCACTATGAAACGCCAACTGTACCTTACAATGTGTCTGAATACGGCGACTGGGAGTACTATGCACAAAATGCGGGGTTGAATCAGGACAGCTGGGCCGATCTAAAAGAAGAAGCCCGCACCAGTCGTCAGTTGTTAAGCCATGGCGAAGCGCGTTTATTACAACAAGCCCGCAATGTGCAGGAAGCTCATAACGACAACCTGACCACTCCCGCCTACGCTGACGGCTACTGGGTGATGTTTGATTACAACAGAGGTTATGCAAATGATCTGGAAGCTTCTGGTGTGATGAGTATTTACCGTTTACCGAAGTACAGTTACTACTTTTACCAGAGTCAGCGCCCGGCTTCAGAACAATCTGACAAGTACCAATCTGGTCCTATGGTATTTATTGCCAGCGAGTGGCAAATGGGTTCGAGTTCACAAGTGCGGGTATTCAGTAACGCAGAAGAAGTGGAGCTGTATTTAAACGGCGCTTTAGTCAGCCGTAATAAGCCATCTACGGATAAGTTTTCTACCCATTTGCCTCATCCGCCTTTTGAGTTTGATGTCAAAGCTTTCAAAGCCGGTCAGTTAGTGGCAAAAGCTTATATAGCGGGTAAAGAAGTGGGGACTCATCAGGTGACGACTCCTGACGTCGCTGCCAGTTTAAAATTGACAGTCGATACCAGTGGTGTGGCGCCTGTGGCTGGTGATTTGGTCTTTGTTTATGCAGAGGTGCTGGATAAAAACGGCCAGCTTGTGCCTTTAAACAATCAAATCATTGAATTTAAAACCAGCGGTGATATTGAAGTGATCAACCCTGAACCTGCTTTTACTGAGCAAGGCAAAGCTGCAGTTTTAGTGAAATTAGGTGCTGAATTTAGCAAAGCTCAGCTGGAAGCCAGTTCAAAAGTATTGGCTATTCAAAGTGAAGCTTTAGTTTTTAACCTCAAGGAATAACAGTATGCGTATTTTAGTCACGGGCGGCGCTGGTTATATAGGCTCTCATACTTGTCTGGAGTTACTCAATTGTGGCCATCAGGTGGTGGTGGTCGACAACCTGAGTAACAGTAGTGTTGAGGCGTTAAAGCGGGTGGAGCAACTGACTGGCCAGAACATCCAGTTCTATCAGGCCGATGTCCGTGATGAAAAGGCGCTTTCTACTATTTTTGCCGCTGAACAAGTGGATGCAGTGATCCACTTTGCCGGGTCTAAAGCTGTTGGTGAATCTGTCGCTAAACCTTTGTTTTATTATGAAAACAATGTCAGTGCCTCAGGCTTGCTGATGCAAGTGATGCTAAAGCATCAGGTGAAAACTCTGGTGTTCAGCTCCTCCGCCACAGTCTATGGCGAGCCGGTATCTTCACCTATACGGGAAGATTTTGCTGTCCATCCTGAAAGTCCTTATGGCCGTTCCAAGCTGATGGTGGAGCAGATGATGTCTGACCTGGTCGTGGCTCAAAGTGATTTCAGTGCCATAGTGCTGCGTTACTTTAACCCTGTAGGCGCGCATGAGTCGGGCCTGATTGGTGAAGACCCAAACGGTATTCCAAATAACCTGATGCCTTTTATTAATCAGGTGGCTATAGGCCGCAGGCCTTATTTATCTGTCTTTGGTGATGATTACGATACACCGGACGGCACGGGTGTGCGGGATTATATCCATGTTTGTGATTTAGCTTCTGGTCATGTCAAAGCCTTAGAAACGCTGCATCAGAATGCGGGTTTTCATGTATTTAACTTAGGCACTGGTCAGGGCGTTTCTGTGCTGGAAATGGTCGACGCTTACCGTCGTATTTCTGGTCAGCTGATTGCCTATCAGGTGGCTCCTCGTCGTCCGGGTGATATTGGCTGTTATTACGGTGACCCGTCTTTAGCCGCAGAAAAACTCAACTGGAAAGCCGAGCGTGGTTTGGATCAAATGGTGGCGGATAGCTGGAAGTGGCAGAAGTTGAACCCGCAGGGTTATCCGAAGAATTAAGAACAAGGTTGGAGTAGTAGATGTCTGAATTTAATGCAAAAGATCATCCGCATCGCAGATACAATCCCTTAACGGGGGATTGGGTGCTGGTGTCACCACACAGAGCTAAAAGACCATGGCAGGGGCAGATTGAAACTGCAGCCACAGAGCAGAATCCGTCTTATGATCACAGCTGTTTTTTATGTCCAACCAACACCCGTATTTCCGGTGATTTGAATCCTGACTATAAAAAGCCTTATGTCTTTACCAATGACTTTGCCGCTTTAACCGCAGATACGCCTTTTTATCAGCGCTCAGATGATGATTTATTTGTATTAAAAGCCGAGCGCGGTACCAGCAGAGTCATTTGTTATTCACCGGATCACAGCCTGACCATGCCAGAGTTGTGCGTGGCTGAGATTCAGAACATAGTGGAAGAATGGATCCGTCAGTACCAGGACTTATCAAAAACCTACAACTGGGTGCAGGTGTTTGAAAACAAAGGTGCTATTAATGGCTGCTCCAATCCGCATCCTCATGGTCAGATTTGGGCCAACAGCACAGTGCCTACCTTACCAGCCAAAGCTGATGAAGCGCAGCGTGAGTATTTAGCTAAACATGGCAAAAACCTGTTATTAAATTATGCCGCGCTGGAACAACAAAGTGGCGAGCGCACTGTGGTTGAAAACGAGCACTGGTTAGTGGTCGTGCCATTCTGGGCCAGCTGGCCATTTGAAACCCTGGTGTTGCCAAAAGCCCATGTACGCCGGATGGAAGACTTAACCCCAGAGCAGCAAGCTGCTTTGGCCGATATTCTTCAGCAAATTACCATTCGCTACGACAACCTGTTCCAGTGTTCTTTCCCTTATTCAATGGGCTGGCACAGTGCGCCATATCAGAATGAAAGCGGGGATGCTGATACTGCTGAAAACATCGAACACTGGCAATTGCATGGCCATTTTTACCCGCCGTTATTACGCTCAGCCACCATTAAGAAATTTATGGTGGGCTACGAAATGCTGGCTGAAACCCAACGTGATATGACTCCTGAACAGGCCGCTGAACGCTTAAAAGAGCAAAGCCCTGTGCATTACAAACAGCAGAGCAAGGTTTAAACCAGATGGAATTAGTGCAACAAGTACAACAGGCATTTGCCGAACATTACCAGCAGCAGGGCGAATTTGCGTTCAGAGCGCCGGGCCGGGTTAATCTGATTGGCGAACACACCGACTACAACGATGGATTTGTATTGCCATGCGCTATTAACTACGACACCGTGGTTGTGGCCAGTCGTCGCAATGACAACAAAGTTCGGGTACTGGCGCTGGATTATCAGCAGCAAGTGGATGAGTTTGAACTGACATTTCCGCTGGATAAACATCCACAATACCAATGGGCAAACTATGTGCGTGGTGTGGCCAACAGCCTGATGCAAAAAGGTTTTAATCTGGTCGGTTGCGATTTAGCCATCAGCGGTAATGTGCCACAAGGTGTAGGTTTAAGCTCATCAGCTTCGTTAGAAGTCGCTTTGGGCCTGACGTACAGCACTTTGGCGGGCGTTGAATTATCCAGCCGTGATAATGCACTCAATGGTCAGCATGCAGAAAACAACTTTGTTGGTTGTAACTGCGGCATTATGGATCAGCTGATTTCTGCGCAGGGCAAAGTTGCTCATGCCTTGCTGATCGACTGCCGTAGTTTGGACAGCACGCCTGTCTCTGTGCCCACAGATATGGCTGTGATGATTATCAACTCCAATGTAAAACGGGGTCTGGTGGACAGCGAATACAACACCCGCCGTCGTCAGTGTGAAGAAGCCGCAGCTATTTTTGGTGTCAAAGCCTTACGGGATGTCAGTTGGACTACTTTTGCCGCTAAGCAGAGCGAATTGGATCCATTAGTCGCCAAACGTGCCCGTCATGTCATCACTGAAAACGATCGCACTGAATTGGCAGCTAAAGCTTTAGCCGATCACGATATCAAACTGTTAAGCCGCTTAATGGCTGAATCTCATTTGTCGATGAAACATGATTTTGAAATCACTGTGCCTGCTATAGATGCACTGGTGGAGATGATTGGCAACACCCTGGGTGATACAGGTGGTGTCCGTATGACTGGTGGTGGTTTTGGTGGTTGTGTGGTGGCTTTAGTACCTCAAGGCCGGGTAGATGAAATCCGTGTTTTGGTAGAACGTGAATACCCGGCACAAACAGGTTTAACTGCTGGTATTTTTGTCTGTACAGCCAGTCAGGGCGCAGAGCAGATTTTGGCATGAGTGCTGCTTTAATTGATGACATTGATGACTCAGTGATCCGGCTGGGTGGCAATAAGGGTTTAGAAGTGGAGTTGTTGCCTTTAGGGGCAACAATCCGCTCTATCCGACTGTTTGGTCAGGAGCTGACGCTGAATTATCCACAAGCAGCAGATTACCAAACAGACGAGTTTTACCTGGGCGCTACCGCAGGCCGGGTTGCTAACCGTATTGCCAAAGGCCGTTTTGAGCTCAATGGTGTGGCTTATCAACTGGACTGTAATAATGGCCCAAATCATTTGCATGGTGGTGTGACTGGTTTTAACCGTCAGCAATGGCAAGTGCTGAAACAGCAGTCTGATTCGGTGCAATTGTATATGCGCTCAGCCGATGGCGATCAGGGTTATCCGGGCGCTGTGCAAATCTGGCAGCAATTCCGTATTGTGGATAAACAGCTCGAGTTGTCCTTTTTGGCTTTATCCAGCAAAGATACGCTGCTGAATTTAACCAACCACTGTTATTTCAACTTGAACAGCGATGGCAGTTCTGTTGAAAACCATCAGTTGCAGCTTACAGCGACACATTACTTGCCAACAGATGAGCATGCTATCCCCACCGGAGAGCGTCGTGCCGTGGCCGGTACTGCCTTTGACTTTACTAAAGCTAAATTGGTGGGCCCAGCGCTTAAACAGCAGGATCAGCAGCTTGCTCTTGCCAATGGTTTTGACCACTGCTTTATCTGGCAAGACTCTGATGCTGCAGAGTTAAAATTGATGGCGGTGTTAAGTTCCAGCCACAGTGGCCGTCAGCTTGAAGTACTAAGCACTCAGCCTGGCTTGCAGCTTTATACAGGTAATTTTCTGGCCGCACCTTTTGCCCCACGGCAGGGGATTTGTCTGGAAGCTCAAGGCTGGCCTGATGCTGTTAATCAACTTGGCTTCCCTGACACTCAGCTCAAAGCAGGTGAGTTGTATCAGCAACAAATAGTGTATAAGTTCAGTTAATTAAAAACTGGTAACAATAACAACAAGACATGCCCGGCTGTTCTGGTGTTGCAGCGCAGTACCAAAAATGACGGGTAAAACAGGGTAAGGATTAGTATGACCTTAAGTAATCTAGATTTGACGATCCTCGTCATATATGTGCTTGGGCTGGTAGGACTGGCTTATTTTATTTCCCGGGAAAAAAAGGGACATGATAAAGACACCAACGACTATTTTCTGGCTGGTAATACCTTACCCTGGTGGGCTATTGGTGCATCCTTAATTGCAGCTAATATTTCGGCTGAACAAATTATTGGTATGTCAGGTTCTGGTTATGCCATAGGCATGGCGATAGCAGCCTACGAGTGGATGGCAGCAATTACCTTATTAATAGTCGGCAAGTTTTTCCTGCCAATTTTCCTTAAACGTAAAATTTATACCATGCCGCAGTTCCTGCAGCAGCGTTTTGACAACAGAGTACGCACCACCATGGCGCTATTCTGGATGGCGGTTTATGTCTTTGTTAACTTAACCGCAGTCTTGTGGTTAGGTGCTCTGGCTATTAATACAGTCACTGGTGTGGATATGACCACCAGCATGCTGATATTAGCCACTTTATCTGTGGCCTATTCCTTATATGGCGGTTTAAAAGCTGTGGCCTACACCGACATTATTCAGGTGGTGTTACTGGTCGGCGGTGGTTTGTTCCTGTCCTTTATGTCGCTGGAACTGTTGGGTGCAGGTAACGGTTTATGGGCTGGTTTTGACCGCTTACTCACTGAAGTACCAGACAAATTCGATATGATTTTAACGCCGGACAGCCCACATTATGTCAGCCTGCCTGGTTTATCTGTGCTGTTGGGTGGTATGTGGATTATGAACCTGAGTTACTGGGGTTTTAACCAATATATTATTCAGCGTACTTTAGCGGCCAAAGACTTAGCTGAAGCGCAAAAAGGTATTATTTTTGCGGCCTTCCTGAAAATTTTAATGCCGGTGATAGTGGTTCTGCCTGGTATTGCTGCTGTGTTAATACTGCCGGATTTAAGCAAGCCGGATCAGGCCTATCCTCAACTGCTGAGCATGATGCCATCTGGTATCAAAGGCTTAATTTTTGCCGCTTTAGTGGCGGCTATTTTGTCGAGTTTAGCTTCGATGACCAACAGCGTCGCGACCATTTTCACTATGGATATTTACTCTCAGTTTAAGAAGGATCGGAGCCAGCAACACTATGTGAAAGTAGGTCGTATTGTCAGTCTGGTGGCTTTGGTGATTGCAGTATTTACTGCTAAGCCATTACTGGGCGAATTTGATCAGGCCTTCCAGTATATTCAGGAATTCACTGGCTTCTTCACACCAGGTATTGTGGTGCTGTTCTTATTAGGTATGTTCTGGGCCCGCACTACAGCAACAGCCGCTTTAGTCGCAGCTATCAGCTCAGCTGTATTGAGCTGGATTTTCAAAATGACGCTGCCAGAGATGCCATTTATGGACCGCGTAGGTTTAGTCTTCCTGTGCTGTTTAGCTTTAGCTGTGCTGGTGACTTTATTCCAGCGTCAGGGCAAGCATCCACATGCGGTGGAGTTACGTGATATCAGCTTTGACACCCGCCCAAGCTTTAACTTCCATGCTGTGCTGATCACTCTGATCGTGGCCGCCTTTTATACGGCATGGTGGTAAGGATGAAACAGAAACTCCTTTCTGTAGCTTTGGTCGCGACGCTGTTTAGCGCCGCTGCCACTGCTAACCCTGTGTCGGTAAAAGATGGCGTCATGCTGTGGCAAGACGGTTCTGAAGTTGCGCTTTTTGGTGTGAATTACAGTGTGCCTTTTGCTTATGGTTATCGCTCTGTTGAACGTGTTGGCGTGGATCATCGCGCTGCCATCGACATGGATGTGGATCATATTGCCCGTTTAGGGCTGGACGCTTACCGCGTGCATTTATGGGACAGATTACTGGCCGATAAAGAGGGCAATTTGCAGGACAATATTCACCTGCAATTATTTGATTACCTGCTGCTGCGCTTAAAAGAAAAAGGCAT
Organism: Rheinheimera soli; assembly: GCF_021290985.1. Taxonomy (GTDB): domain Bacteria; phylum Pseudomonadota; class Gammaproteobacteria; order Enterobacterales; family Alteromonadaceae; genus Pararheinheimera; species Pararheinheimera soli. Next base: position 37,454 of record NZ_JAJOYU010000020.1, on the reverse strand, counting down.
CAAGGTAGTGATTACGCCTATCGGCTGGTGGGGCAGTGGTTACCCTGAGCCGGATCCGGTGGAATATGGTTTTTCTACTTTTTTCAGCAAAAGTCAGATGAATCAGTCGCCAGATGCTATTGCAGCGCAGAAAAACTATCTGACTCAGCTGTTTAAGCACGTCAATCCGCTGACAGGGAAAAGCTATCAGCAGGACGACAATATCATCGCCTTTGAGATTTTTAACGAACCTAAACACGAAATAGCACCTGCGCAAAGTGCGGCTTATATTGAAGACTTAATCAGTACCATTCGTGCCGCTGGTGTCACTAAACCTTTGTTTTACAACACCAGTGAGCAGGGGGATGATCAGCCTTTTGCCCAAGCTTTATGCAATACCAGCATAGATGGCGTGTCTTATCAGTGGTATCCAACGGGTTTGGTTAAAGGCAGTACTATTCTGGCCAATATGTTGCCAGCTGTTGCGCATTACACCAATCCTTTTGCCGGCATCAGCCAGTGCGCTACTAAAGCCAAAATGGTGTACGAGTTTGATGCGGCCGATGTGGCAAGCTCTGTGATGTTCCCGGCTATGGCGCGCAGTTTCCGTGAAGCTGGGTTTCAGTGGGCCACTCAGTTTGCTTATGATGCTGCGGCTGTGGCTCATACCAACTCTGAATACAACACTCACCATCTGAATTTGTTGTATACACCGGAAAAAGCCATCAGCTTAAAAATTGCTGCTGAAGTCTTTCGTACTCAGAAGCGTGCTGAAAAGGTAGCGGACTATCCGGCCAGCAATAGCTTTGCTGCTGTGACTTTGGATTATCAGCAGAATCTGTCTGTGCTTAATACTCCACAGCAGTTTTTCTACAGCAACAGTACCAAAGTTGTGCCAAAAGCTGCAGCTAAGCTGACTGCTATTGCCGGTGTTGGTTCGTCTTCTGTAGCTAAATACAGTGGCTCTGGTGCTTATTTCCTCGATAAAGTAGCGGATGGTGTCTGGCGTTTAGAAGTCTACCCAGACTTACTGACCTTGCAGGATCCTTATCAGAATTCCAGTTTAAGCCGCGAAGTAGGGCGTTTGTATCCGACTGCTCAGCAATTGAAGCTGACGCTGGCGGATTTGGGTAACAGCTATCAACTGAAAGGCGTAAATAGCGGCAATACAGCAACTGCATCTGCCGTTGATGGCGAGGTGACAGTGCGCCCCGGTGTGTACTTACTGACCGCCAAAGCCGCGTTGGCACAGCAGTATGCGAAGAAAGTAGAGACAGATTTTTATCTGCCAAAACCGCAATCGACTGAACTGGCTTTAGTGCATCAGAATCAGCGTCAAAGCCATCTGGGCGACTCGTTTAGCTTTAAGGTGGATATAGGCGCTTTGGTGAAGCCTGAAAAAGTGCAGCTGATGTTACGTTATCTTGGGCACCACAAGTTTACCGCTTTTGATATGCAGCAAAGCCTTGCTGTCAGTGGTCACTATCAGCTTGCTATGCCAAAAGACTGGACTCAGACAGGTTTACTGGAATATGCCTTTGTGGTGACAGCTGATGGCAAAAAACATACTTTCCCTGGTGCCGCTGCTGGCTCACCAGAAGATTGGGATTTTGTCAGTAAAACACAGTACTGGACAATGGCGGTAAAACCACAAGGCCAGCCTGTGGCGTTATTCGATGCCACTTCGGACAGACAAAACAGCCTCTATCCAAAAGATGCGACTGTGACGCAACGTGTTGTTGCCGACAGTTCAGGTGCAGGTTTAGCTTTGCAACTAGGGGTGGATTCTTTAGAAACACCTCAAGCTGCGGCACTGCTTAAAACCACTTTGTCTGCTGATAACAGCCTGCTACAACGTAATTTGAAAGGCTACGACACTGTGGCGCTGAAAATCCGTGCCGTCAAACAGCCGGAACAGTTGAAGTTCGCTTTATTGGATAAAGACGGTATTGCTTATGGCACAGAGCTGAAAGTGGGCACTGACTGGCAGTATCTGTTAGTTCCTCTGCATAAACTAAAGCAAACCGATACGCTGATGACTCAGGCCTACCCTATGTTTATGCCAGTCTTTGCGCCCAAAGTGGAGCAGGGTTTACGGCTGAACCTCAATGAGCTTCAGCAGTTGCAGGGTATACAGTTGATGTTTAATCAGAGCGCCTATAGCCCAGCCGAAGCCAAGGGCTGGCATGGTGTGGAGCTGGCGGAAGTGAGTTTGATCCAAAAGCCATAGTTTAAGGGCCTGTGTTGCGTCAGTTTTCAGCACAGGCCTATAATCGGCTTTGTTTTTGATTTAATCCCTCAGCACAGGAGTGCTATGGCAAAGCCACTGCACCAAAGCACAACACCGTCTGCATCGACATCAGGGTCGATACGGGTTTCGGGCACTCAAAAGCTGGCGCTTGGCGCTGGCTTTTTTGCGATGTTTTTTGCCCAGCAAAGTGTCAGTGTACTGGCTATTCCTTTTTATCAGATGACCCTGGGGGTAGACCCATTTTTACTCGGGCTTGCTCTTACTTTACCGCTGTTGCTTGGTACTTTATTAGGCCCTTGGGTCGGGCATTTATCTGATCATCATCAAAGCCGTTTTGGCCGCAGACGGCCTTTTATTTTGCTCGCCAGTTGGGCCTGTTGTTTGTTTTTTGGTTTGATTTGGATGGTGCCCTCAGGCTGGGGCGAACTGGCTCATCTATTGTATTTTGTAGTTTTTTCCCTGCTGTTTTATGTAGCCGCCACTTTTATGTCTGTGCCTATGACCTGCTTATCCTATGAAATGAGCCCGGATTACCATCAGCGCACAGAAATTATGGGCTTTACCACCTATTTTCTGAAGCTAGGTTCTTTGTTGTATCAGTGGTTATTTCCGCTGGCACAACTGGCGATATTCAGTTCGGTTTTTGTCGGTATTCGTTATGTCGGCTGGGGTGTTGCCTTGTTTATTTTTGGCCTGCTGGGCACTTTAGCCGCTTGTTACAGCAAAGAAATAGTCCAACGTTCTTCTGTCGCTTTTCCGCCTGTGACTTTAGGGCAAAGCTTAAAAACGCTGAAATCAAACAAAGGTTTGCGGGTGTTATTGTTGCTGACTGTGTTACAGATGGCCGGCGGCGCTTTTACTGCCAGTATGGATTATTACCTGCTGGTGTATTTTATTGCCGATGGCGATATAGCTCAGGGCGCAATTTTTAAAGGCTGGTTGTCGATGGCCTATGCCGCTTTTGGTTTTCTGACAGTGCCGCTGATCTATGCTTTATCATCCCGTGTCGGCAAAATTAAAGCGATGCAGCTGATTTATGCCGTGACTTTAGTAGGCGGTGCCTGCAAGTGGTTTATTTTTACGCCAGAGGGCTACGGTTGGATTTGGTTAGATGCACTCTTGTGTACCGCAGCCTGGACTGCCATGACCATGTTAATCCCCTCTATGATGGCGGATTTATGTGATGAAGATGAGCTAAAACATGGCCAGCGCCGCGAAGGTGTGTTTGTCGCTATTCATAGCTGGGTTACCAGTTTAAGTGCAGCGCTGGCGCTATTAGTCGCAGGTTTGTCACTCAACCTGATTGGTTTTGATGCGCAGCAAGCCGCAGCACAAAACCCGGACAGTATTTTCGCTATGCGGGTTATTTTGGCGTTGGGCACTATGCTGTTCGCCTTGTGTTCTTTATTTATAGTCCGGGGTTATCATCTGGATGCCCAAGGTAGTCAGCAAATCAGTCTGGCTTTAGCTAAAACAAAAGATCAAAATCAGGGTTCAGAATCAATTTAATTTTCATATACCCAGGGTCAGTTGGCATTGCGGCCAATAAAGCTGCAACTTCAGATACGCGGGGTATAAACAACAATAAAAAAGAAAAGCAGAAATTATGGTCACAATCAAAGATGTAGCAAAAGTAGCTGGGGTGTCGATAGCTACGGTGTCCCGGGTGATCCACGACGGTCATCAGGTAGGCGAAGCCTGTCGTGCACGGGTGAAAAAGGTTATTGCTGAGTTAGGTTACAGACCGAACAGCAATGCCCGTGCTCTGGTCAGCAAAACCACCAATACGCTGGGCGTGGTTACACCTAAACTGTCGATGCCATTTTTTGGCAGCCTGGCCAGTGGTGTCGAAAAAGGCGCGCGTGAAAACAACTACAAACTGCTGATGAGTAACTCGTTATACGAGACTAAGTCGGAGCAGGAGGCTATTGATTCGCTTAGGGATCACAACTGTCAGGCCATTATTCTGCACAGCGAATATTCAGATGAAAAAACCTTACTGAAGCTGGCAAAAGAAATCCCAGGGTTGGTGCTGATCAACCGCTATATGCCCGCTATCGCCAACCGCTGTGTCTGGTTGGATAATGTGGCTGGCGCGCGCCAGGCCACAGATTATTTGATTAATAGAGGCCATAAAAATTTTGCGGTGATCACCAGTATTTACCAAAACGGCGACCCGGGTTTTCGGCTGCAGGGCATTCGTGAATCACTCAAACTGGCGGGTTTACACTTAGCCGAAGCTGCTATTGAAGAGTCCACCGCCAATATGGAAGGTGGAGAGCAAGCAGTGCAGGCCTTACTGACTAAAGGCATTAAATTTACCGCACTTTTGGCCTACAACGACTTAATGGCGATAGGCGCTATTCACGCCTTATTTGCCGCAGGCCTGCGCGTACCGGAAGATGTGTCCGTGATAGGGTTTGACGATTTAATAGTAAGCCGCGCTTGCCGCCCCCGTTTAACTACTATGCATTACCCAGTCGAAGAAATGGCCAGTTACGCCACCAAACTGGCGATACAACTCAGCGACACCAGCATAGAACCAGAAAGCAGAACGCATTTATTTATACCGCAGTTGGTGGAAAGGGACTCGGTGGCCGATGCGCCACAAAGGTAGGGGGAGTTGGGAGGGGCTGGTAGTTTTTTATTGGCTGCGCGGATTTGTCGGCTGTTCCGAAAAATTTGTTGAAATAGAGGTACGTCGGCGTTAGTTTGGCACGAATGGAAATCAAGAACGATGGTGGACAAACTCGACTTGCGGGCGGACTATCTTCGACAACCACATTTTTATAATTTTTGGGGAAATAATGGAGTCTCTATTTAGCCAAGAGCATATAGTGTCGACACTTTCAACTCTTGTTTCTATTGGCTCAGCGTTAATCGCATTAATAGGTTTATTCTTTACATATCGTAAAAATAAATTTGATAACCGATTAGTTCTAGATAAGGAGCTATTCGACGCAGCTAAACGAAAGCTTGAATCGGCTTTCGAGATACTGATACAAGGTATGCAGAAAAACGGGCTCGTTGTTAGTAATCGTTCAAACTGGATTATGAGTGCGCGAGAAATTGAAAAATTCAAAGTTTTCAAATCCAAACTGGAAACAGAACATTACAAAATTGTACTTGAATCAATCGAGGAGTATTGGAGCCATAAGTTCAATGAAGTTGTAGGCAAAAGTGACCTGATTCAAGAAGGCTACTATCAAGGGCTTCATGCAGGTTCAGTTTTAATCGTGTATGCGTTTGCCAGTTGGAAAAGTGACCAGAAGTGTCCCATCGATAATGTAGATTATGAGCAACTGCTAAAAACATCTGCTGTTTTCCAAGGACGATATGGACTTCAAGCATACGTTGAAGGTGACAGGGAGTTCTCTTATTTAACGCAATCAAACAGCTTGTAGGGTAGTGTCTTGCATTGTGCGCCATATCTAACTTTGCTCTTTTCAACCAACTATCGAAACCATTCCGACTACTGGCACCAAATCCCCATTGGGGCGCGAGCCGGACAAAATTGGGTGGCCAAGGTTTTAAGGCTGGGAGTGTCTGAGCGAGGAGCGGTAGCGACGAACGAGTTGCCGAGTCGCCTTGGACGCACGATTTTGAGCCGGGCTTTCGCTGCGACCTGGGGTCGCCTTTTCTTTGGATAGCTTTCTTTTGGCGAAGCAAAAGAAAGTATCTCGCCAGCGGCGAAACGCTTTGAATTAAAAGTCTTACTTGAACCAAAAAACATTCCAACTATCACTATAAGAAACCCTCAGGGTCAAGTCTTGCCCATCAGGCAGAGCTGTTAAATTGGTGATGAGTTTTAACACAATTTATTGTTTTTTTATTCGATAAGGGAAGTGGCAGTAGCAAAGCTCAAATCCAAATCCCTGCAAATCAAAAACTAGCGTCAAACAATATTCTGGTCTAAAATTGGCTCATAATTTATGCCTTAAATGAGGTTTTATATGAAACGGGTTTTGGCAGAATGCTCAGCCAGTATTTCAGAGTTAAAGAAGAATCCAACAGCCTTACTGAACGAAGCGAATGGTGCAGCTGTTGCTATTCTGAACCACAATAAACCTACCGCTTATCTTGTTCCGGCTGAAACCTATGAATGGTTAATGGATATGCTGGACGACTACGAGTTATTGCGATTAGTTGAAAGTCGGCGGGCAGAACTGTCTGATGCGGTAGAAGTAAGCATTGATGACCTCTAAGTTAAAGTTTCTGCCGATTGCATTAAAAGAGTGGGAAAAATTAGCGCCACCCATTAAGTCACAATTCAAAAAGAAACTGGCTGAGCGGTTAGAAAACCCCCATGTGCCTTCGGCTAAACTGAGCGGTTATGCTTCTGTCTACAAGATCAAATTACGCACAGCGGGTTATCGTTTGGCTTATGAAGTGATTGATGACGAAGTAGTTGTTTATGTATTAGCTATTGGTAAGCGGGATAAAGACGCAGTGTATAAAGCACTCGCAGCACGCAAAAGTTAAATCGTAGTCAGATATTACTGCCAAATCCATTCAGCCGGCATCCAGCTTTGGCGACTATGCTAAAGAACAACTGGACTTTAAGGCTAATCAACATGAATGCACGAACTACATTGTGGGTTGCTTTAATAGCGCCCTTATTAACACAGCAGGTGATGGCGTCTGACGATAAACAAGACCATAAACATAAAGCCAAAACGGTTGAAAAACAGCTAAAACATCAAGGTAAAGATAAGGTTACAGAACTTGATCCGGCAGACTTCAGCGTCAGTGCTGGGATCAGTGTGGCGGATGCGCGAGTTTTGGCAACGCGATATCAGCTGACAGGCCAAAGTGCGTTACCACCAGGCATTCGTAAGAACCTGGCGAAAGGCAAACCACTGCCACCAGGTATTGCTAAGAAGTCTCTACCTACGGCTATGATCGCTGAACTGCCACAACATCCAGGTTATGAATGGCAAGTGGTTGGCACTGATATGCTGTTAGTGTCTATTGCCACAGCTGTGATCACAGACATACTGATTGATGTGTTGAACTAAGCCGAACTCAACAAAAGTCCGGTATCGTATGTCCAGGCTTTGCTCTTTTAAACCAACTATAGAGACAATTCCAACTACTGGCACCAAATCCCCATTGGGGCGGGCTTTCGCTGCGACCTGGGGTCGCCTTTTATGAATTACATCCATGTAATTCACCCTACGGGCCAGCCTTCGGCTGTTAGAAAGTGCTTCCTGCACTTTCTTGCTTTGGATACTTGTCTTTTGGCGAAGCAAAAGAAAGTATCTCGCCAAAGGCGAAACGCTTTGAAGTGTTGCTAAATTAGAACTACTTTACCCATGCAGCCAAACTGGAACGAACCACTCAGCCCACTATCTACTCAACTCAAGTCGCCCAAACAGATGTATTTCAACTCCGTAAAATCATCCAAACCATAACTGGAACCTTCACGGCCTAAACCTGACTCTTTTACGCCACCAAAAGGCGCTGCTGCATTGGAAATTAAACCTTCATTGACACCTATCATGCCGTAGTCCAGGGCTTTGGCGACACGGAAAATCCGGCCTATATCGCGGCTGTAAAAGTAGCTGGCCAGGCCTGTCGGCGTATTGTTGGAGAGCTCTATCGCTTCTTGCTCAGTATCAAAAACGCTGATACAAAGCACAGGGCCAAAAATTTCGGTTTTACTGATCTGCATATCCGCAGTGACTTCTGTGACTATAGTGGGCTGGAAAAACAACGGCCCTAAGTCGGCATCAATAGCGCCGCCTAACAACAGTTCTGCGCCCTGATCCAGTGCCTGATCCAACAGCCGGGTAATTTTATCGACGGCGGCCTGGTTAATCAGTGGCCCTATCTGACAACCTGCTTCCAAACCAGAGGCCAGCTTTAGCGGCGCTGTGGCTTTAATCAACAAAGCCAAAAAGGCATCGTACACAGGGCGTTGTACAAAAACTCTATTTACACAAACACAGGTTTGACCGGCATTGCGAAATTTTGCCGCCAATAAACCCTGTACAGCTGCGGCTAAATCGGCATCGTCAAATACAATAAAAGGCGCATTGCCCCCCAGTTCCATCGAGACTTTTTTTACGGTAGAAGCGCACTGCGCCAGTAAGGTTTTGCCGACAGGGGTTGAGCCGGTAAAACTGAATTTGGCCACACGGCTGTCTTTGGTCAGTACCTGGCCTATGGCTTTAGCATCTGTGCCTGTGACTACATTAAAAACACCAGCCGGAATACCGGCACGGCTGGCGAGTTCAGCTAAAGCCAAAGCAGATAAAGGGGTTAGCTCTGCAGGTTTTACGACAAAAGTACAACCTGCGGCCAAAGCAGCTGCGGCTTTACGTAAAATCATCGCGTTCGGGAAATTCCATGGCGTAATAGCAGCCACTACGCCTATGGCTTGTTTTAGCACCAGAATTTGCTGGCTGGTTTTAGCGGCAGGAATAATATCGCCATTCATGCGTTTGGCTTCTTCAGCAAACCAACTGACAAAAGAGGCGCCATAGCTGATTTCGCCCGCAGCTTCATCTAAGGGTTTGCCTTGCTCCAACGTTAAAATGCGGGCTAAGTCCTGCTGATGCTCCAGCATCAACTGATTCCAGCGCATAAGCTTGGCAGAACGTTCAGCTGCCGTAAGACCAGACCAGGCCGGAAAAGCCGCAGCGGCTGCCGTGACAGCTTGTTCTGCTTCAGTGGCTCCGGCTTCAGCCACTAATGCCAGCAAACTGCCATCAGCCGGGTTATGCACAGCAAAATGACCACTGCGGCTACTTTGGAATTGTCCGGCTATATAACTGCTGTGATGCACCAAAGCGCTGTCGTTAAGTGATGCAAAAACGCTATTTGTTTGGTTTGTCATGGGCTTAGCTATGGAGTTTGTCTGGTTTTGCCAGTGTAGCCTGAAAACAGGTTGCTGACATCAGGTAGCTATAGTCTTCTACCTGGAACTATCTGTTGTTTTTCATGTACTGATAACGTACAGGGTTTTGCAGCTGGATCAGTTGCTTGTCATCCACTGCACGCTTTAACCAGTCATGAAGCTGAGACGGATGCAACAACGTTCGGGTAGAAAGTTCTTCTGCCGTAACAGGATGCGCAGCCAGCTTTGATAACGAAATCACAAAAAATTTATAAAAATCAGTGACAGCAAGTTGTTCCGCTGTGCCGACCACTTGTGGTTCTGTTGTATCAGCGGGCGAAAATAATTGCTGCTGTTCTTCCTGTACTCTGTGTTCCATAGCTGCGGGAACTGGTGAAGAGAGCAGCATATCAGTGCTAAAAGACTGACTATCAGGCAAGCACCAGTGGCCACCTTTTGTCACTAACAGAGTGTTTGTTGCCTCTGAGTCTGTCGTTGGTTTTACCCAGAGTGGCACCCACTGGTGTTTCAGGTTTTCTTCGGCACCATTTAAGGTGCCACCTTTAGGGCCTGAATGGACAACTAAGGCACTATCGGCCAGGCAATAAATATATTTATTCCTTGCCATCGCATTGCCGGCATGAAAACCAGCTTCGGGATAAAAAGGTGATACCAGTGCCAGCTTGCCATCCATCAGAGCCTGACGCCATTTGGCACTGGTTGCGGCTTGAAGCAAGCTATCTGCCATCACACCTATCACTGTCCCACCCTGACTGAGCGCCCCAAGCATAGCTGCTTCATCTACCCCACGTGCGCCACCTGATACCACTGTGACAGCTTCTGCTGCCGCTTTGGCTGCAACCTGTTGGGTAAACAACAGATCGCTTTGCACCGCATTACGTGAACCCACCACAGCTAACCCGCCACTATGAAGTAACTCTTTGTTACCACAGCCAAAGAGCACAGGAGGGCTGTCATTTTTCAGCCTGGTTTTGAGTCGTTTTGGATAATCAGAGTCTGAACGAGTCACTACCCATAAACCTGCTCTGTGCCATTTCTCCATCGCCAAAGCCAGACTATGACCTCTGCCTAATAACTGCAGAATACGTTCGGTAGTAATGCGGTTATCATTCCAGCTTGCTAACAAGGGCTGTGGGTTTGCTACCAACAAGTCGGCTGGGGATAGCATGTTGTCTTTCAGCCATAAGGCAAAACGTCCCCATTCCCCATTGCTTAATGGTTTTACACTCTCATTACTGGCTTTGCCAAAGTAGCAAGTGAGCAACAAAATGGCCTGGGCTGCACTGGTTAAATTCATTAATCATGTACCGAAGTCGAAGCTAAAGCTGCGGGGTAAACAAGCCCACAGCCGTGTTGTCTGAGTAATGCTGCGATCACTGTCAGTGTCCAGCCTGAGTCCACTATATCCATCACACATTATTTTATTGTATTGAATTGTCGTCGATGTGCATGCTAATTTAATCTTGTACCTAGCATATGTGGTTTTGCCGCATCGGGACGTGAGTCATGTTCTGCCTAGAATTTTTAGTTTTCTCTCGAAACATCCGATCACGTATACGCTCGTCAGCGTATCCGCGAGCGGATGTTTCGGCCGCTCCAAGTAGGTACAATCAAGGGCGAATGGATATGCTTATAGACAAAAATAATAAGAACATAGTAAATGCTCTGGGGCAAATATCTAAATGCCTAAGGCATTCTAAGATCCAACTTCCTGATTCCAGTTCACGGTATAAATTCGTATTTCTATGTGGGGCTAATAAAGCAACTTCTGAGGTCTCTGAGCGAAGAACTGCTGTTATTGACTTCGCTAGAAAACAGCTTCCCAACACAAAAGTCTTGCTAGCTGAGGAAATGTTTAAAACCCTAAAGATAGAGGGCCACAAAGGGAACATACTTGATGTTGAGGATCTAATATCTAAGTTTTCTGACTTCATAATTATCATTTTGGAAAGTCCCAGTGCTTTCGCGGAGTTAGGGGCATTTGCTAATCCGCAGTTAAGAGACAAGCTAATAATCATCAATGACGAACAATACAGAACATCTGAAAGTTTTATCAATCTTGGCCCTATTGCTGCGGTTGAAGAGAATTCAGGAACAGAACGTGTTATCCATTATCGTATGAATTCGAACGGAATAAATGTTAGAGATTCAATCGGGGATATCTATCCTGAGTTGTACGATCTTTTATCGAAACCTGTAGCTGTCAAAGATAGTGCGATAACCATCGACACCTTGGATCCTTCGTCTGTTTTTGACAAGAAATCAGTGCTATTCATCCATGATTTAATTTACATTCTGGGGCCAGTTACTCATAAAGAGCTTATAGAAGCAGTTAAGTTAATTTTTGGTGTAAGAAACCATAAATACGTGGTTCATATTATCGCGGTGCTCAAAGCATTTGGATCTGTTTCCAAAGACGATAACGATAGATATAAAAGCGCCGTCAACTCGTTGTATTTCTCCTATAAATTTGATCTTGATAAAGTTATTGCGACTTTCAGAAATCATACTATGAAGTACCATTCAAGGCGGCTTTATGGATCTTAAGAGTCGAATATGCAAAGACTTACAAATTCCTGAAACGCTCTTTGATAGCTCTGTATCTAATGCTAGAAGAGCTGTGTATCAGTTTAAAATTCCCAAAAAAAATGGTGATGAGCGGACTATTTATCAGGCGGCAGCTAAAACTAAAACTATACAGTATTGGTTACTCAAAAATATTTTCGAAAAGGTGAAAAGCCATCCTTCGTCAATGGCGTTCTCACAAGGTTGTTCCATTCTAAAAAATGCAGAATGTCATCGGAACAACAGATTTTTTTTAAAAATTGATCTATTGAATTTTTTTCCATCCGTCACTTTTGAAGATGTAAAAGGTGCATTGATAAAGAACTGGGAGCAAATTGATTCTTTGCCACCTGACAAGGATCTGTTTGAACTAATCAGGACTGTCTGCTTTTTCAAAGGAGATATTTTACCTATTGGTTACCCAACATCTCCGATTTTGAGCAATATCGCGATGCTTAACTTTGATGAGATGGTTATGTCTACTTTGGAGTCATCTTTCGGTGGAGACGTTACATATACCAGATATGCTGACGACATGGTTTTTTCGACAAATGTACCGGGTAGAACACATGAAGTCTTTAAGCTAATTAGACAGTTAATTACTACGAATACGTCACCAAAAATATCAATAAATCCAGATAAAACAACTTCAGGTAGTAGTTCCGGTGGTAGTGCGATAGTTACTGGTATCAAGATATGTCCAAATCACCTCACTATAACGAAAAAGCAGAAAGACGAAATTCGGCTTCTATTGTCTCTTTACTCGAAAGGGCGTTTACGTAGTTCAGATTACGAGCGAACCATCGGACTTATCTCATTCGCAAGGAATGTCGACCCTAGTTTTTTTACCAGAGTCTCTGAGAGGTTTTTTAGAGAGATTCGAGCAATTAAAAAAGAGTTGTCAGACACTTGATTCTAAAGAGATTTCTTTCGTTTGGGAGTTCAAAGGAGGCTCTGATTCAATATCAAGGCTAACTGAGAGTCTCCAGCTTCTTTTGCAAAAACCGCTGCTCTGCCTGTTGGCTGGTTTTGTTGAGCGCTTGCTGGTAGTAGAAACGGGCTTGTTGGGGCAGCCCCAGTTTTTGGTGTATATCGGCTAAAGCAGCATCGAGCAGGTGATACTGTGATAGTTCGCCACCTTGTTCCAGCGCCTGTAAGAGTGGCAATGCCACAGCCGGGCCTTGCGCCATACTGATGGCTACAGCACGGTTTAACAGCACCACTGGCGAGGCTTCAAAGCGATACAACAGATCATACAAAGCAACAATTTGGGGCCAGTCGGTGCTTGTAGCATCTGGGCTTTCGGCGTGAAGCGCGGCAATAGCTGCCTGCAGGCCATAAGGGCCAATACGACGGCCTGTTAAAGAGCGTTCGACCAGTTGAACCCCTTGTTGGATCAAGGCTTGATCCCACAAGCTTCTGTTCTGATCGGCCAATAAAATCAGATCACCTTGTTGGTCGATGCGGGCAGTACGCCTCGATTCCTGCAATAACAACAAGGCCAATAAGCCCATGGTTTCAGTGTCGGGTTGTAACTCCAGCAATAAATAACCAAGTCGTATCGCCTGAGCTGAAAGCTCTGCACACAACAGCTGGTCGCCCGAACTCTGGCTATAGCCTTCGTTAAACAGCAAATATATGACTTTCAGTACAACATCCAGCCTTTGTGGTAATTGCTCTGCAGCGGGAATTTCATAAGGGATAGCGGCATCACGGATTTTGTTTTTCGCCCTGACTATCCGCTGGGCTATGGTGACAGGGCTGGTTAAAAAAGCTTTGGCAATTTGCTCTGTGGTTAAGCCGCAAATTTCCCGCAGGGTTAAGGCAATTTGAGCTTCGGTGGATAAAGCCGGATGACAGCAGGTAAATATCAGTCGAAGCTCATCGTCTTGCCAGTTTTGGCTGTTTGGCTCATCGGCCTGAAAAGCTTCGATGTCTTCATCTTGTTCAAACAGCCATTGTTGTTGATATTTACGCTGGCTTTGCTGCTGGCGAATTTTATCTATGGCTTTGAAGCGTCCTGTGGAGACCAGCCAGGCTCTGGGTTGTTCTGGTAAGCCGTCGACAGGCCATTGTTGTAATGCGCAAGCAAAGGCCTCCTGCAAAGCTTCTTCAGCCAGTTCAAAATCACCCAAGAGCCGGATCAGGGTGGCCAGCACCCTGCGGCTTTCTTGTTGATATAAAGCCGAGATAGTTTCGGCTGTAACCCGGCTATTCAACAGCTTACGAACTTTGCATGCTGGCGAAGTCAGCGGCAATCTGCTGTATGTCTTCAGGAAAATCTTCCATATCCTGAATTTGCCGCACTTCAATTACTTCGTTATCACCAGCTGGACATAAACTGGCCCACTGAATAGCTTCGGCTTTGGAGTTCACCTTGATCATCCAAAAACCACCCAGCACTTCTTTGGTTTCAGTAAAAGGACCGTCAGTGACCAGCGGCTTGCCTGCGCTGAAGCTGACGCGGGCTCCCATAGAAGGCGGATGTAAACCTTCACAGCTCATCAAAATACCAGCGTCCTGCAGTTTTCTGTTGTACTCCATCATGGCTTCCACTGCAGCAGCTTCAGGCATAGCGCCTGGTGCTGCGCTTTCATAGCCTTTAGGGATCATCAGTAACATAAAGCGCATGTTAAACCTCCGACTGACGTGCTGGTACCGAACTTCGGCTGGTTATCGCTTTTGGCATCAGTAGCATAAACTCCATATTTTATACCTCCAGTTGCCGCACAGGACGAACTTCAACAGAGCCAACACGGGCTGCCGGAATACCAGCGGCCAGTTGAATGGCTTCGTTTAAATCTTTGGCTTCCACCAGATAAAACCCAGCCAGTTGTTCTTTAGTTTCGGCAAAAGGGCCATCGGTTAATAAGGTTTTACCGGCACGAACCCGCACTGTGGTGGCGGTGTCTATAGGCTGAAGCGCTTCGGCGGCAAGCATACGGCCACTGTTTTGCACTGATGCTGCGTAAGCAAAACATTCTTCGTCTTTGGGGCTGTCGGGCAAGGAGTGCAGCAGCTTTTCATCGCTGTAGACTAAACATAAATATTTCATAGCTGCTCCTTAAGCATCTGGTGTCAGTTCAAATAATACGGCGCCAGATACCATATCAAAAGGCACAGAAAAATGGTCATGAATAATGCGCCACTGGCCTTGTTGCATCTGCCAGCCTTGGGTCAGGCGCATCCAGCAGCCCTGAGTTTCGCCTTTTTCATTGCTGCCTTCGCAGTACACCAGCGCATGACTGAATGCCAGTTGGTCGTTTTGCTGAATGTTTAAATCGCGCAGTTCAAATTTAGAATGGCCACCAGGGCAAAATTCCATACAGTGTTGCCAATGGCTTTTGTAGGCAGTTTTACCAACAAACTGCAATTGAGCGACAGCGTCATAGGCAATCAGCTCGTCGGCGTAAAAAGCCATGATCTGTTCCATCGACTGGCTAGCTATTGCGCTGGCCCATTGTTGGGATAACTGTTGAATGGATTGAGTCATGTTGAGTTCTCCTTAGGTTGATTCACTGAGTAGTCGGCTTGACCTGAATGAATTCGACAGCCTGAAAAAAATAATTTTTATTTGCTCCAGCAGAGCTAAAACGACGTAGTAATTACACATCAGGGAGAAAACAGTGCTACAAGGGATGTTACATCCTGCAGCCCATCAGAGTAGTTATGCCGCAACGTCAACTTTATACCAGTGTAGCTCTTGAACAAGCAGCCCGGCCTTTGTTGCAATTGGTGCAGCATTTAACAGGGCTGAATACCACCTTTATAACCCGCATTGACTGGAAAGCTCTGACCCAGCAAGTGGTGCTCGTGGAAGGGCAACCCAGTGTTCCAGTACAGGAAGGTGCTGTGGTTGAATGGTCCGATTCGATGTGCCGTCTGTTGTTTGATGCAAAACTGGAGCAGTCAGATGCAGTGCCAGAGCTATTTCCCGGATCAGCAGGTGTGGCTTTGGGGATGCAAAGTTTTTTTGCTTTGCCAGTGTTATCTGAAGGTAAAACCATAGGTACTTTGTGTGGTGCCAGTACCAACCTTGTGGTTATTAAAGACCATACGTTAATCAGTCTGAAGCTGATTGCAGATGCCATCGCTTACCAGATGGCATTGGATCAACAGATGCAACTGCAACAAAAAAAGGTCAAAGTGGCAGAAAAAACCATAGGTAAGCTGTATCAACAGGCACAGCAAATGGAAAATCTGGCTCATACCGACGAGTTAACTGGCCTGGATAACCGCCGGGCTTTTCAAACCAAATTTGAACAATACCAGCTTCAGTCAGAAACTCAGGGCACTGCTTTAGCCTTGATGATGATTGATATTGACGAGTTTAAGCAGTTGAATGATCAACATGGCCATGAAACCGGCGATCAGGCATTGCAGCATTTAGCCAATGTGTTGGCGGCGGTGGCCAGACAAAGTGATATTGCCTGTCGTTTAGGCGGCGATGAATTTGTATTGGCTGCTGCGGATACAGATGCACAAGGTTTACTGCATTTGGCAGAGAGGGTACAGCATGAATTTAAGCAGCAGATGCAGCAATCAGGTTTAGAAAGCAGTTTAAGTATAGGTATTGCAAGTTCAGTGGAAAGCCCGTTGGATCAGTTGTTACAACGCGCAGATCAAGCCTTATATAAAGCCAAAGAGTCAGGACGAAACAGAGTCGAGATTGTTAGTTAAGGAGCTGTGGCTGCTTTTTGCTCAGTCTGCTGGTGCTGGCGAAACCACTGCAACATAGCCTCACGTTCTTGCTCTTTGTAGTCCGTTAATAAGTGGTCCGCATCGGTAAATTCAATTAATTTTACCGGGCGTTGCAGCTCTGTCAGCTTAGCTGCAAGACGTTTTGAATTGTCCGGATGCACTCTCTGGTCCTCACCTCCATACATCAGCAGAATGGGTAAAGTTGCAGGTAATTCTTCTGCCCAATACAGCACTGAACGTTGTTGTAGTTCCTGTTGTTTGTTTTGATCGTAGTTCGGGATCAGGCTACGGAAAATAAGTTCCATTTCTGGCAGACGTGGCAGTTCTGTGACTAAATCGGCGGGCGCGCCGGTAATGGCCATAGCGCGAATATCATCACGTTGTCTGGCGGTCAGATAACTCATAATGCCGCCTCTGCTGATGCCATATAAAAAAATATTGTTAGCGTCAGCCTCTGGCAGTTTTTTTGCCAGCTCAATCAGTTGATGAATGTCATTCACGTCAGCGCCACCAAACTGATCCTTGCCATAGGTCTGCTGATCTTTAGGGACTGAACCTCTGTACTGGCTGGCCAGCACAATAAAACCTTGCTGAGCTAAAGGGCTTAACTGGCGTAACACAGAGACAAAATCCAACCTGCCTAAAGCTGCATTGCCGCCTCTGTTGTAAATGATCACTGGCCTTTTTTTTGTGCTTTTGCTGTGAGGCTGTAAACCCCATGCCTGAACTAACAGAGTGTCAGACTGGTATTCCAGTTGAGCACAATCCAGCTGTTGTTGGGTGGCTTCAAATTGCTGTTTGGGCAACAGCCAGGGCAGTAACCAGTGGTCCATACTGTACCAGGGGGTGTAAGCACGGACCTCATCAACCAGTTGCTGATAGGTGGGGTAAAGTTCG
This sequence comes from Rheinheimera soli, assembly GCF_021290985.1. Lineage (GTDB taxonomy): Bacteria > Pseudomonadota > Gammaproteobacteria > Enterobacterales > Alteromonadaceae > Pararheinheimera > Pararheinheimera soli. Next base: position 20,199 of record NZ_JAJOYU010000020.1, on the reverse strand, counting down.
AGGCAGGATTGTTGTTTGGCAAAACCCGGCCAGCTCTGAGCAGTGCTTTGAGCGTGATAACCAAGCAGCAAAACGAACCAAAACAGTTTCATGGCCGACCTCGTGAACAGAACTGTTTAAGTGTACCGCTTTAACCGGTTAATTTGTGCTTGGTTTTGTAACAAATTTTAAGACTGAGGCCAGTCCCATGAACCTACATGCACCTGACCTTGCCAGTCTTCAATCAGTAACCAGACTTTATCACCAGCTTTAGGCATAGCTGTGGCTTTGGCATGCACATGCTGGGCAAAAGAGCTGCCGTGCAGAATGCTCAGATCAGTTTCGGCAAAGTCTTCAATAGCAGGCTGTTCCGCTGCTATTGCCATATAAGCCTGACGGATATTGGCCACGCAACCTTCACAGAATTGCAGGCTGAAATCTTTGACCCAATCACCATGATGCTGGTATGGCGCATCGTTGGTCAACGGGGTAGGGGTCACTTCAAAAGCCCCCACTTTCTGAGTGGACCATGACGGCGGAAATACCGGACTTAAAGAATCGTATAAAAACCAGAATGGCAAAATCAGCACTAAAGCATTGAGCTTAAATTTATTACGTTGCCACCAATTGTCTGAACGTTGAGCCATCAGGAATTTACCTCTGTAGTACTGTAACTGACTGCGGGTTCTGCCCGTGCTGCTTTAACGGTGCGACTGCCCCAGATCATAAAACCTGTAATCGACATACCGGACAATAATAAGCCAAACAGGAACCAGATGATTTTGGTCCAAATGCCACCTAAAGTGCCGTAATGCAGCGGGTCGGCAATATGGCTCAGCACTTCAAGCCCTCCCATCTGATCCGGGGTATGCACATCAGTCACCTGACCTGTCCAGGGGTTCACTGCCACAGAATACGAATACTGATCAAAAAATATCGAATCACCAGAACCTGAAATACGATATAAATCCCGGTTGTGCTCCGGCATCATAATGTAAGCAGGTTGTAGCTCTGGCAGGGTTTGTTTGGCAATCACCAAAGCATCTTCCAATGAATAAGGTGGCGTCTGTTTTTGACCTGCGACTGGCACTTCAGCCGCAGTCAGAATTTTAGTTTCGTGGTAAAACTCAACATCGTTGTGCCATAAAATAGCCTGCACCAGATACCATAAACCCGTCAGACTCATCACCACTAAAAACCAAATTGACCAGACACCAGCTAAACGGTGTAAGTCAGTTAGCAGGGTTTTACGGCCCTGATTTAACCGTACTTTGGGTTGGGTAAAAGATTTCCAGAAGTTTTTATAAATCACTAAACCTGTGATTAAAGACGCCAGCATCAAAAGCGCCATACCACTAACCAGATAATAGCCAACGCTGTAGCTACTTTGCCAGGGAAACAATAACCAGCCATGTAACGAACGCATAAAAGTAATGAAGTTCAGGCCGTAGTTCAGCTCTTGTACTTTGCCTGTGTACTGGTTGACATAAGCAATACCAAAGGGCGCTTTGGCAGTCGAAAATACAATGGCGTTGACCAGATAAGGTTCCATCACCATCACAGTACCAATTTCAGCATCAGGCACTTCAGCTTTTACCGCTGCAATCAGTTCAGTGGCAGGTTTCACAGGCAGGTTTTGTGGATTTTCCGCTCTGGCATTGGGGTTGGTCAGCCAGGTGAGTTCATGACTAAAAACAGCAATGGTGCCCGTTAAACACACAGCGCAAAAAATGAGCCAGACAGGTAAACCTACCCAGCCGTGCACTAAAAACCAGAAGCGTTGTTTGAGTTTAAACACCGGACGTTCAGCCTTATTCAGCAAGCTAATAAAATTGGCCTAATAGTAATGCGGATAAGAATAGTTATCAATGGTCTTGCGGTGACTAGTGCTGATTGTGAGGGAAAAAAGGGGCGTCCGTTGGGAATGGGACTAACCGGACGCCCAAAAAGTTACTCTTTAACAAAGGCTGGCGAGGGGCCAGCCTTCAAACTGCTTACTCTTTCACTAAGGCTATTTGCTGAGTGCCTTGCTCCAGTTCTAAACCACCCGAAAAGGCGCGGTAGACAGAGACTAAACGCTGGAAGCTTTGAGTCGACAGGGCAGCCTGCTGATCGCGGGCTGCTAACCAGTCGCGTTCGGCGTCCAGCAAGTCCAGAAACTCAGTGGTGCCTGCTTCGTATTGAGCTCGTGTCAATTGCACTGCTTGTTCAGTGGCTGCTACTTGTTGCTGCGCGCTTAACTGTTGCTCACGGCTGGTTCTGTAACCGTGCAGTGAAGTTTGCATTTGCGCCAAGGCATCAAACACCGTCTGCTGAAAGCGGGCAAAAGCCATTTGCTGTTCTGCTTCTGCGCCGCGAATACGGGCTTGAATAGAGCTCAGCTCTGTGGCTTGCCAACGTAAACTAGGGGCTATGCTCCAGGCTTCGTTTTGCGAACCCAGGCTCAGGCCTGGGCTGGCAATAAAACCTAAGAACCCAGTTACAGACACTTCAGGGTACAGCTCTGCTGTGGCTACTCCTATATCGGCAGTGCTGGCTGCCAGTTCACGTTCGGCAACTGCTACATCAGTTCTGAACTTTAAGTAGTTGTGCTGATTGGCAAAAGACAAAGGTGTGGTTAATTCCGGCAGACTTTGTTTTTCACCTTTCACTAAAGAACCATCAAGCACAAACTGCTCTGCAGGTTGCGCCACTAAAGCAGCTATGGTGGCGTTAGCTTGTGCTTTGGCAAACTGAAACTGTGGCAGAGTGCTTTGCAACTGGTACATCTGCGCGTCGATACGGCTGATTTCCAGATCCGAAGCAAAACCTGCATCACGGCGTGCCAGAATAATTTGCTTGGTACGGCGCAAATTTCCAAGGTTTTGCTCTGCTACTGTGAGGCGCAGCTGCGCGCCGCGGTAGTCGCCATAACTGGCAGCTACCTGAGCTAACAATTGCACTTTGGCTTCCTGCCAGGCCAGTTCGGCACCTTGTGCTCTGGCATTGGCCGCTTCAGATGCGCGGCGCAGTTTGCCAAATAAATCTAAATCCCAGCTTAAAGCGCCACCTAAATTGGCCTGACGCTGAATTTGCCCTGCATTTTGTGCAGCGCTGTCTGGGTTCTGATTGTTTTGCTGACTGGCCGTGATATCCATACGAGGCCAGCTGTCATTGTCACTGTCTTCAAAGGCGGCATAAGCACGTTTTACGTTGGCTTCTGCCGCAGCTAAAGTCTGGTTATTCAGCAAGGCTTTTTCTATCAGTTGATCAAGCACAGGGTCATTAAACTGCTGCCACCAGTGTTGGGCTTTATCTGCTGCTTTATATTCCGCAGGCAGTTGCACCTGATTGGCTGCTACAGGCGCCGCATAACTTGGGCCTACTGAAGCACAACCAAACAGCAGTGAGGCTAATGCCATACTGATAGCGGTTAAACGAATGGTTTTACGCATGATGAGTGTCCTCAGTTACAGTAGCGCTCACAGTGGCAGAGCCTTGCGCCAGTTGGCGATCACGGCGTTTGGCCAGAGCGTAATAAAACAGCGGCGTTAAAATCAGACCGAAGATAGTGACGCCAATCATACCGGCGAATACGGCTACACCCATGGCCTGACGCATTTCTGCACCCGCACCTGTTGAAAGCACCATAGGCACTACACCCATAATAAAGGCGATGGAGGTCATTAAGATCGGACGCAGACGTAAGCGGGCCGCTTCCAGAATGGCATCCATAGTGTTCATGCCGTGGTCCTGCAACTCTTTGGCAAATTCGACTATTAAGATGGCGTTTTTCGTCGCGAGCCCCACCAGCACTATCAGCCCTATCTGAGTGAAGATGTTGTTATCACCACCATAGATCCAGACCCCTGTCATGGCTGACAATAAGGTCATAGGCACAATCAGGATAATAGCCAGCGGTAAAGTTAAGCTTTCGTACTGAGCTGCCAGCACCATAAACACCAGCAGTATCACCAGCGGGAACACCAGCAGTTCAGCGTTACCTGCCAGAATTTGCTGATAGGTCAGTTCTGTCCACTCGTAGGTCATGCCAACAGGTAAGGTTTCGGCCAGAATTTTTTCAATAGCTGCCTGAGCTTCGCCTGTACTGTAACCAGCGGCCGGGCCACCGTTAATTTCTGCTGTGGTGTAACCGTTGTAGTGCATCACACGGTCAGGGCCAGCTGAATGTTTCACGTTAATGAAAGAGCCCAGCGGGATCATTTCACCTGCGTTATTACGCACTTTCAGCTGACGAATTTGTTCAGGGTCCTTACGGAATTGCTCGTCCGCCTGCACATTGACCTGATAAGTCCGGCCAAACTGGTTGAAGTCGTTGACATAAGCCGAGCCCATATAGACTTGCAGCGTCTGGAATATCTCGTCCAGATCAACGCCTTGTTGTTTGGCTTTGGTACGGTCTATGTCTAAATCAAGCTGGGGTACGTTCACCTGATAACTGGAGAACACACCGGCCAGTTCAGGCGTCGCCCAGGCTTTTTGCATCACTTGCATGGTGACAGCAGCCAGTTCTTCATACCCCAGGTTGGCTCTGTCCTGAATTTGCAGACGGAAACCTCCTATGGTGCCTAAACCTTGTACTGGTGGTGGTGGGAATATGGCGATAAAGGCGTCCTGAATACCGGCAAATTTCTGGTTCAGTGCAGCAGCTATGGCATTACCTGATAATTCAGCTGAACCACGTTCGCTAAAATCATCCAGACCGACAAAGACTATGCCTGCGCTTGGGCTGTTGGTAAAACCGTTGATGGACAAGCCCGGGAAGGAGATAGAGTTCGCCACACCTGGATGTTCAGCCGCAATACGTGACATTTCTTTAATCACAGCTTCGGTGCGATCTAAAGAAGAAGCGTCCGGTAACTGAGCAAAAGCCACTAAGTACTGTTTATCCTGACCTGGCACATAACCTGTAGGGGTTTGCTGGAACTGCACTGCAGTTAAGCCGACTAAGCCAATGTACAGAATACCGATAATGCCACCAAACCGAATCACTTTACGTACCATCAGGCCATAACCTTTGGACGCTTTGTTAAACAGACGGTTAAAAGGATCAAATAACCAGCTGCCAAAAGCTTTGTTCAGTACACGGGTTAAGGCATCAGGTTTAGAGCCATGAGGTTTTAACAGCAGTGCCGATAAAGCCGGGCTTAACGTCAAAGAGTTCAGCGCAGAGATAAAGGTGGAGATAGTGATAGTTAACGCAAACTGTTTATAAAACTGGCCTGTTAAACCTGACATAAAAGCGGTAGGAATAAATACGGCAGCCAGCACTAAGGTAGTTGCAACTATAGGGCCTGTCACTTCTTTCATGGCTTTTTGCGTGGCTGCCATAGGAGATAAACCATCAGCAATATTACGCTCAACGTTTTCTACTACGACTATGGCGTCATCGACCACTATACCTATGGCCAATACCAGACCAAATAAAGATAAAGCGTTCAGTGAAAAACCCAGCATATGCATAAAGGCAAAGGTACCGACCAGGGACACAGGCACGGCCACTAAAGGAATAATAGAAGCACGCCAGGTTTGCAGGAATAACACCACCACTAAAACCACCAGCAACACTGCTTCCAGCAAGGTTTTTACTACAGCTTCAATAGAGCCACGCACGAATACGGTAGGGTCGTAGACGATATCGTAGGTTAAACCTTCAGGGAAACCTTTGGACAGTTCAGCCATAGTGGCACGCACATCATCGGAAATCTGAATAGCGTTGGAACCAGAGGCCTGGAAAATAGGCATAGCCACAGCATCTTTGTTGTTCAGCAAAGAGCGTAGTGCATAAGACTGAGCGCCTAACTCAACACGGCCAATATCACGGATACGGGTTACTTCGCCGTCTTCACCTACTTTGACGATAATGTCCGCAAATTCCTGCTCTGTGGTTAAACGGCCTTTGACGTTGATCAGAATTTGAAAATCACTGTCACCTGCAGGTTGTGCACCTAAAGAACCAGCAGCTGCCTGTTGGTTTTGCTCACGAATTGACGCAATAATCTGAGCAGGCGATAAACCGACTGCTGAGACTTTGTTTGGATCCAGCCATATACGTAAGCTGTATTCGCTGGCACCAAATAAACGCACAGCTCCTACACCCTCAATACGGGCTAATTCGTCTTTGACGTTCAGCGCCGCATAGTTCGATAAATACAACATATCGTATCTGTCGTCTGGTGAGGTTAAATGCACCACCATGGTTAAGTCGGGTGATGATTTCTCAGTGACTACACCTAAACGTTGCACTTCCTGCGGCAAGCGAGGGCTGGCTCTGTCAACCCGGCTTTGCACTTGCGTCTGAGCACGGTCTACATCTGTGCCTATAGCGAAGGTGATAGTTAAGGTCATACGGCCATCAGAAGTCGCCTGAGAAGACATATACAGCATGTCTTCGACACCGTTAATTTCCTGCTCTAAAGGCGAGGCGACAGTTTCAGCTATGACTTTAGGGTTAGCACCAGGATAGTTAGCTGTCACGACCACTGTAGGTGGCACAACTTCAGGGTATTCAGTGATGGGGAGTTGCCATACTGCCAGGGCGCCGCCGATAAAAATCAGCAGCGACAGCACAGCGGCAAAGATAGGTCTTTTGATAAAAAATTGCGATAACATAGCCGTTCCTTAACCCTGGTTAGCTGCTTGTTGCACAGAAGCAGCTTGTTCAGCAGCAGCGGTAAGTTCCAGCTTGCTGTCTACTTCTAACTGCTGTTGCTCTGCTTTTAAAGCGGAAAGTTGTTGCACAGTGGCCATTTCTACCTGCTTAGGCTGAATAGTCATGGCCGGGCGTACACGTTGCAGACCATTGACCACAATACGATCCTGGGCTTGCAAACCTTTGCTGATAATGCGCAGGCCGTTGACCTTTTCACCTAAAGTGACAGCACGGTATTCCAGTTGGTTTTCGTTATTGACGACCAGTACAAATTTGTTGCTTAAGTCTGTGCCTATGGCTTTGTCGTCGATCAAAATTCCCTGATACGCATTGCTGCCCACTAGTTTTAAACGGGCGAATAAACCTGGGATCAATTTGTTATCGACGTTTTCAAAGGTAGCGCGGGCACGGATGGTTCCGGTTTGGGCGTTGATGCTGTTGTCGATAAAGTCGATGCTGCCGACATAACCAAAGTCGCTGTCACCCGCCAGCGCCATATAGACAGTGTTGTGGGCTGTACGCTGTTCGGCTCTGTTGCCTTCAGCTGCCAGTTGCACATATTTCAGATAGGTTTGTTCGTCTGCATCAAAGTACGCATACATTTTGCTGGTGCTGACTAAAGTGGTCAGTTGGCTGCTACCAGCCTGAACAAAGTTACCCGCCGTAATTTGTGCATAAGAGACACGGCCCGAAATAGGGGCTTTGACTTGGGTAAAAGATAAGTCCAGTTCAGCGCGCTGCAATGCGGCTTTGACAGAAGCCACAGTGGCTGCGGATTGCAATTTACGGCTTAAGCGGGTATCCAATACTTCTTCAGAGATCGCCCGTTGTTTTTTCAAGGCTTCAGCACGACGGTAATCATTGTCGGCCAGTTTTTGCGCTGTTTCAGCATTGGACAATTCAGCTTTTAAGCGCGCTACTTCAGTGGCAAAAGGACGAGCATCAATCTGGAACAGCAAGTCGCCTTGTTTTACTAAAGCGCCTTCAGTGAAAAACACCTGTTCGATATAACCTGATACCCTTGGTACTAAAGTGACGGTTTCAGGCGCCTGCAAGCGACCGGTAAACTCATCCCATTCAGTAATTTTTTCATGTACTACTGTAGCTACATTGACTTCTGGTGCTGCCATAGCGCCTGGTGCTGCAGCTTCCGGCGTGCCACAAGCGGATAACACTAAGGCGGCTATGCTTCCCAGTACAAAGGTTCGGATAGTGTTGTTGCTCATGACGTTTTCCTCGTTCAATTTGGTCAATAAAGAGATTTGGTTTCAACTTATGTTGTACAAACTAGTTTCATCTGTTAGTTTTGTACTGGTCGGTAAATATATAGAAGTTCAACCAAGAGTCAATTAATATTTTGTACTGATTGGTAAAAAACTATAGAGTCTTTTGAACTTAGCCAAATAACTTTGGTTATAAGCCGAAGTTTGATGGTTAGCAGGACTACTGCCGGAAGGTCTGTTAACGGGATACAGCATAAAATTTGCTGTGTTTTTACTGAATATCTAAAAACCGCTTTGGATTGCCTAAAACTATTTCACAATGACAGAGTCCAAAGCAGAGCAAGTAACTGGTCTGTCAAGATAAGTTGCTATTTTATACCATAATGTACCGATTGGTAAATATTCCTTTCTGGACATGTGCTGCCAAGCAGTTTAAGCTAGTGCATCGTTTTTAATCCGGAGTCTGAAATGTCAGCATCAGCGGTTACACCAGCGCCAACAGTGGGACGCCCGCGCGCTTTTGACATGGAAAAAGCCTTACAAAAGGCATTAGAAGTCTTCTGGCGTAAAGGTTATGAAGGCGCATCCTTGCCTGATTTATGTGAAGCTATGGGCATCAACAAACCCAGTTTGTATGCCGCTTTTGGTAATAAAGAACAGTTGTTTTTAAAAACTATTGAGCTGTATGAGAACCGCCCTTGTGCGTTTTTCTACCCAGCTTTAGAGCATGCTACTTCTTACGAAGTAGTGAAACATATGCTCTGTGGTGCAGCAAGCACCAATGCTGATCCGGACAATCCGCCGGGTTGTGTCATAGTGCAGGGCGCTTTAGCCTGCAGTGAATCTGCCACTTTTGTTAAAGAAGCACTGATTGCCAAACGTCGGGCCGGCGAAGTGGCTTTATGCACTCGTCTGGAACAAGCCAAAGCTGAAGGTGATTTACCTGATCATTCAGACCCAGCTGCCTTAGCGCGCTATATACTCGCCGTACTGCAGGGTATGGCAGTGCAAGCCACCAGCGGTGCAAACTGTGCTGAATTAAAGCAGGTTGCAGAAACCGTACTTGCTGCCTGGCCTGGTAAGCGTGGTTAGATCCTCGGCTCAGGCCTAACTATCTAATATGCAGGGCAGAGTCTAAGCTCGGCCCTTTAATTTACTTGCCGCACTCTGTGGCGCTCTTCCTTACCTCTGCTAGTGTTTAACAATCAAAGCCTGCGCTTGAGGTTGTTATGCCATTCTCTTCGCCGCTGTTTCAGCAAAAGCTACTGGAATTTATTGAAGTCTGTAATGACGGTTATGCCATTTTAACGGCAGACGACAAGATGCTGGGTTGTAATCAGGCTTTCTGTGATATTTTTTATCAGGATCAGCGCAAGATGCTGGGCATTTCGTTTGATGATCTGATGCGGCTTGCTTTTGAAGAACGTAAAGGCATCCGGATTGAAGCGGACAATATTGAAGAATGGCTGGCGCAGGCACAGCAAAAAAGACGACAAAACCCCTTTCGATTGTTTGAAGTAGACTTGACGGATGGCCGCTGGTTTTTATTTTCTGAGCAAATTCTTCCTTCCGGTGAAATGCTGATCCAAGCCAAAGAAATGACCAAGCAGAAGGTGCTGGAGCATCAGCTGTACAGCAAAGTCGCCAGCTTAAGTGAGTTAGCTCTGACAGACGAGCTGACCAAAGTAGCGAATCGCCGTTGTTTTGTTGACTCAGTCGAAGCAGAACTGGCGCGCTGTCAACGTAATGATCAGCCTGCTGCGTTATTGTTGCTGGACTTAGACTTTTTTAAATCTGTGAATGACACTTACGGTCATCAAGCCGGGGATGAAGTGCTTAAAGCCACAGCCAACCGCGTTAAAAAAGCCTTGCGTGAATACGACATTTTTGGCCGGATAGGCGGGGAAGAGTTTGCCGTGTTTTTATCGGAAACTGATCCGGCAACAGCGCTGCATGTGGCTGAACGAGTAAGGGGAATTCTGGCGGATTATCCAATCAAAGCCGGTGGTGCTGAGTTATGCGTGACCACATCTATTGGCATAGCTTTGACTCATGGCGAAAGCAATTTTGAGGAGTTGTATCTGCAGGCCGATTCAGCGCTTTATATGGCTAAACGTAATGGCCGCAACAGAGCAGAGTTGTTTGCTCTTTTAAATGAATAATGCATGCTGATATTTTTTGTCTTTTTGATAAAAGGGCCCGCAGGCCCTTTGTAGTGTCAGCGCTTAGAACTTGTAATTTACTTTACCGTAAATGTACTGACCACGAGGGTTGTACATGCTGGTCACATAGCCATACAGATCACCATCGCCATCACCTATTGCAAAGGGTGGTTCCTTATCAAACAGGTTGTTGATACCTATAGTTAGTTTGGTTTGTTCATTCAGGTTGTAATAACCCTGAACGTCTACCAGAACCTGAGCTTTGATCATACGTGACTTGTTCTCTTCAAAGTCTAGCGTGCCATCAAAGTCTATATCTGGTGTATCTTCAAACTCACCAATGTAGCTCAGCACTGTCGATACGCCCCAATCGTTTAAGGTCCAATCTGCAGTTCCAGTCCAGCGGTGTTGCGGGTAACGGTATTCACCTGTGTAATCCTGACCATCTTTTTCGAAGTTGCTCAGGTAAGTGTATTCCAGGTTAAATTTCAGTTTACCCATACCGTCTAAATCCATTTTATAGCGGCTGGATAAATCGATACCGTCTGCTTCCTGAGAACTGACGTTAAAGAAGGTGTTGTTGATCCTGTCCAGTTCACCTAAAGTCTGACCTGGTAACGGAGCCCGGCGTACACAGATAGTGCTATTTTGGTTACCGCATTCTGCCGCATAAACATCACCGAAAGGAACTTCATCGATTTTGTTGTCCTGAGTAATGCTCCAGACATCCAGGCTGAAATCTAAGTCTTCAGTGACCTGCCAGATTGCGCCGACGTTCCAGCTTTCTGATTCCTCAGCTTCTAAATTCGGGTTACCGGCAAAGACGATGGTGTAGTCGGTAGAGGCGCAAGCCGGGTTGCTGGCGTCAGGTGTTGGACAGCGGAAAGTATCAACGAAGAATTGTGATTCCTGAGATGGACCTAAGCCAACTTGTGCCAGTGAAGGCGCTCGGAAGCCCTGACTCCATGAAGCACGAAGTGACCACTCATCGGTAGGGGTAAAGTGGAAGGCGACTTTAGGATTAGCTGTGCCACCAAAATCACTGTAGTGGTCATAACGCTCAGCTAATTGCATTTCCAGATTTTCCAGCAACGGCACTGAAATCTCAACATAAGCAGCTTTTTGCGAACGGCTGGCTGCAGCAGATACAGATTCAGTACCAAAAATCAAACCACGCTGGAACTGATCATCTGGCGTATCGGTTGCGTCTTCTTTACGGTATTCAACACCCGCAGCTAAAGACACTGCACCATGACTGACATCAAACAGCTCACCACTGATACGCGCATCCGCCGAGGTCATATGGGATTTACCGCGACGCACTAAACTAGTGGTAATAGCATCAATCACAGATTGTGGATTTTGCACACCGCCAAAAGGATTGTAACGGCCTGCATTAATTTCTTGCTGCAGGAAGTCGGTACGAACCCAACCTTGTGACTTATCACCGGTTTGAGAGGATGCGCTGCGGCCTTTTTGCACAGCAGTTTCCCAGTCCCAGTTATTGATATTGCCGCGTAACCCTGCCAGTACCCGCAAGGTATCTGAGGTAATATCCCAACGTCTGTTACCTGCATCTACAGTACGATAACGACTGATTTCAACATCCTGGCCAAAAGGGTTATTTGGATGAGTCCCAGGTACGGTTAAACCTGCGCCTTCATCCAATGGTGTTGCAGCACCACCTGCTGCCGAGGTGTTGTGTTGCGCTGCAATTTCTGCAAATAACTCTACGGAGTCATTCACGTCGCGGTTCATGCTCAAAATTGCGCCCATACGTTCGGCTTCCGGAACTGCAATGGAAGATGGACCGTAATCGTAGACACAAGTTGCGCCTGCACGCTGATCCACAGGACAGCCCGGATCAATAGTGACCACGCCATCCACAACAAAACGACCTGGATAACCGCGTGAAGAACGAAGATCCTGACCACCATAGGGCGCCTGATTGGATGTACCAAAACGGCCTAATTCATAGTTGTCGATTTGTGAGTTGCTGAAGTAATCCAGGATCAGAGTCGCATTGCTTTTATCATCTCCAGTGCCCCAGACCGTGGAGAAGGTTTTTTCGTCATAGTTCGGGCCTGTTGTGCCACCAAAACCTGCGGTAACATCCGTGCCAGTGAAATCTTTACGCAAGATAATATTCACTACACCTGCCACTGCATCAGAACCATAAATGGCAGAGGCTCCATCTTTTAAAATATCGATACGTTCAATCGCAGCCATAGGGATGCTGTTGATATCAACAAAGCTGTTGACTATGCCCTCAGCAAAAGGGCTGCTGGCCACTCGGCGACCATTGATTAACACCAGCGTTGCATCTGCACCAAAACCTCTTAAGCTGACTGCTGCTGCACCGTTGGCTGTCGAGTCCTGGCTGTTACCCCGGGTGGAGAATGTGCCTGAACCTGCTGCAGGTAAACGTTCCAGTAATTGTTGCAGGTTATCAAAACCTGATTTGTCGATATCGTCGCGGCTAATAATAGTGACAGGTGAAGGGCCTTCGAGGTCTGTTCTTTTAATATGAGAGCCTGTGATTGCAATACGCTCGACATCGTCACCGTCTTGAGCTTGCTGAGCAAAACTTTGCCCGCTCAACAACACGGCACCGACGGCTATAGCGCAGCGGCTTAATTGTATAATTTTGTTATTATTCATATTTTCTTGCTTCCTAGCTGGATTTTTGTAGTTGCATTCTTTATAAGTATTAGTAGTACCCATTAAAACAGGCGTCTTAGATATAGTATAAATTCAGACCTTTTGTAAATGAGTTTTTGAGGCAAAAACCGCATAAAATGCATTGATTTGTAACAAAAATCTTTGAACGTGACGCTATTTTTTATTTGGCTGTTGCGAAGGGTCTTACATCTCTTTTTCGATCAGCGCCGTGCAGCGTTTGGGCTGAAGAACAGCGCTGGTAAAATCTGCAAAATGCGCTCAGAATTCCACTTTTTCAAACCTGTTGTTTATTGATGTTGAGCCTGGAGGCTTTTTAGTGAACCAGTCGTTAGTGCATTCGTTGTTGCGTGCTGTTGGGTTAGTCGTGTTTGGCTTGCTGTTGTTATCTCCTGTGCTGGTGCAATGGCCTGCGCAGGATCTGGTGCCCTATCTGCAGTGGAAGCTGATCGCGGCAGTCTGGTTTTACATGTTGGTGTTGTCTTTATTCCGCTCTTTCTGGCCGGGTCTACTGTTGTTATTGCCTGCCGCATTACTGGTGCCGCAGGAGGTGTTTTATCTACTGACCTATCAAAAAAGCACCGATGCTCATGCCTTGGCGATAGTGGCCGAAACCGATCTGAATGAAGCTTTGGGTTATCTAACGGGGATAGGCCTGTTTTTAGCTTTGGCTGTAGTGGCTATTGTACTTTTGTGGTGGTATCTGCTGTGCAGTGCCTGGCAAGGTCGCTGGCAGTGGGAGAAGGGATTAAGGCCGGTGATTTGGCTGATTTGTATTGGGGTAGTGGCCAGCCTGAGCTGGAATGAATGGCAATATCAGCAAATCAATAAAGCAAAACAGCGCAGCAATCCGGAAGAAAATGTCTTTGTGCAGCGTCCCTTGCCCTACAGTTACGAGAAGTTTCATGCCACTTATCCGTTAAATATGCTGATCGCTGTCAATGAATTTGTGAAACAAAAACAAGCCGTAGCTGATATTGCTGAATCTACAGCCTTGTTTAAATTTTCTGCCCTCCAGACCGATGCTCCGGCCCAACGACAAATTTACGTGTTAGTGATAGGGGAAACCCTGCGCCCCGACAGATTGCAGCTCAATGGTTACAACAGAGCCACAACTCCGCGGTTATCCGGCACTAAAAATCTGATCAGTTACACCAATATGGTCAGCCCTTGGGCCTGGACCCGGATGTCTGTGCCTGTGATCCTGTCGCGCAAAAGTGCCACGGATCAGCGTTATTTTCCCACCGAGACCTCGGTGGTGGCCGCCTTTAAAGAAGCTGGTTTTAGCACCGCCTGGTTGTCGACTCAAAGTCCGTTGGGAGTGCATGATTCTTCTATTGCTCTGCATGCCAGTGAGGCCGATCAGGTGCAGTATTTAAATCCTGTGGGTTATAAAAAAGAAGGATTTTACGACGATATTCTGTTACCTGCTTTTGAACGGGTGTTACAGCAAAACCAGCAAAAACAATTGATCGTATTGCACACGCTGGGCAGTCACTTTAGTTATGCCGACCGGTACCCACAAGCTTTTGACTTATTCACGCCATCGGGCAAAGGCCAGTCGATCAGTATGCATGACCAAAGCTCTAGCCTGTTGCTGAATAATGCCTATGACAATAGTGTTGCCTACACCGATTTTATTCTGTTTAACCTGATCAAGCAGCTAGAACAGACCGACAGTATCAGCAGCTTATTTTATGTCTCAGACCATGGCGAAAATATTTTTGATGGCCAGTGTAATAAAAGTGGTCATGGTCATAACACAGAGCGGGATTACAGAGTGGCGGCTCTTCTGTGGACCTCTGAGCTCTACAACCTGCAGTATCCCCAGAAAAAATCTTATGCGGAACAACGCCGTGAGCAACCTTTGATGACAAGTAATGTGTTTCACTCCTTGCTGGACCTGGCCGGTATTGAGTATCCGGATCAAAAGTTGACTAAAAGTTGGTTAAGCCCGCAGTGGCGGCCTTCTTCCCGTATCCTGCAACAGGGACTGGATTTTGATCTTGCGAAACGGGATCCTGTATGCGCTGAACTAACGCCATGAAATTGTCATATTTTTGTCATGAATTTTTCGTACTATGGCGCCCTATCTGAACCGAGCCATTGTTATAGGCCTCTTTGGGGCATAACAACACTCTCATAGATGAATGGGTGGTGCAGTACTGGGTCAATTTCCATTCTTAAGTCAAATTGACTATGCTCAAAACTAGAAGTACCGATTAATCAAAGACAAAGGTAGCAGCATGAAAAAACGTATCGTGATGACCGCACTGGGTGCAGCCCTGTGTTCTGCAGCAGTTTCAGCAGCAGATATTGAAATTAAACCCAGAGGTCGATTCCAGTTAGATGGTGGAGTTCACAATGAAGACCAAACTGAATTTGGTGATGGTTTTAATGTTCGTCGCGCTCGGATCGGTGTCGAAGGTAAATTGGATCAGGATTGGTCCTTTGTTATCGAGTATGATTTTGGAGACGATGGTGATGCAGAAGCTGCAGATGCGTTATTCAGACGTAATTTAGGTCCAGGTACTGTTACTATTGGACATCAGCGTGTCCCTTTTAGCTTGAATCTGTTAACTAGCGCTAACTCTATAACCTTTATGGAACGTGCCTCCCCAACGGCAGCCCTGACATTAGATCGTAAATTGGGCGTACGTTACGATGTCACTAATGGTGATCTGACCTCGCAATCTATGTTGTTTGGTCGCACTATGGGTGAAAGTGACGGAGATGAGAAAGATCAATCTGCCGGCGGTGCTCAGCGTTTAGTCTTTCACCCAACTGTAAATGACACTTTGTATCACATAGGTGGCGCTGTAGCCTTACAAACTATGGGTGACTACAACTCGCTTCGTATCAGTGAGCGTCCTGAGGTACGAATTGCTGATAGTATTCGGCTGATTGATACCGGTAGCTTAGACGATGTCGATTCAACAGCGCGTTACGGCTTAGAGCTTGCGATGCGTCAGGGCCCATTCTCTGCAGAAGCTGAATACATTAAATTGGATCTTAATTCCGATCTGACTGGAGATTTGAGCTTCGATGGTATGCATTTGCAAGCGAGTTACTTTTTAACTGGTGAGAGTCGTGCATACAAAAATGCTATTTTAGGTGGAGTAAAACCGAACAGCACAGCGGGTGCCTGGGAGCTGGCTGTTCGCTACAGCGATACTAACCTGACGGACCGGATGGTGATTGGCGGTGAGCAACAAAATATCACGTTGGGCGTGAACTACTATCTGACGGAAAGGATACGTTTCATGGGTAACCTGATTTTTGTAGATGCCACCTTACCGGATCAAACCAAAGACAAGCCTGAAGTGTTAGCGTTTCGTGCTCAGTTCCATTTCTAAAGTAGGATTGGTGCGATAAAAAAGCCCTGCGCGAATACGCAGGGCAAAACAGGGAACTACCTCAAAGGGGGATGTTTAGTTTGAGCTGTAAGGCAGAGATGAATGGTGCAATACTATCCGTAGCTTGCCTTCATCGTCTTTCTTAAAACCCCAAGTTTTATCAACAGTAGTCACTTTGCCGTCTTTGCCTGTCATGTGAACTTTTCCTGTTGTTAATACCAAGTCTCCATTCATGTAAACAGCAGCGTTTTCAAACTTGTAATCTGTCCAGCCTTTGAGAGCGAAACCACTGTCATTTGGAAACTTGCTGTTGCCGCCAACGAAATAGGACAAGGCTCCGTCGTAGGTTGTTCTGAAGGTCTGCTCACCAGAGGCTAAAGTAGGCTTGAACAAAACAGCACCATGCTTGTAGCCATAAGCTTGATCCAGAACTTGTTTTGCTGTTTCAGTGGCTTGTTTCTGACCACCTTTGTCATTCGCTGAGCTAATTTGAATCAATGCTTTACCCCATGCATCCTGAGCAGCTTTAAGCTCCTCTGCACTTATTGATGTATTAACAACAGTCGATGCGATAGTCAGCGGGCTGACTACCAATGCTACAATCATCATGCTTGCAGTTGATAGCTTCATACAAATCTCCTTGGTTAGTTATCGAGACAGAGTATGGAACAGACAAATGAACCCGATCCAAGCGTGCTAATGAACACAATCCGACAGTTGGATTAAAATCAGATGAACAATTCAAGTTGCTGATATGATGTTGATTGGGTCATATAGGTGAGGGTCATATCATGTTTCGTAGCAAACTTTATCAGGCGTTTGCCTTGCTCCTGGTGATCACTCTGGTACAGGCCTCTTTGGCAATTAGGGCCTCGGGACTGGCGCGTTATCATGTTGAACGCAGCAGAGTTGCTAACGAAATGCTGGCAGAATTTATTGCTTTGGGAGCAGATAAACAACGTTTGAAAGTCTGGTTGGCGCAGTATCTGCTAGTAAAGGAAGCGCCTCTCGCTGAGCGTGATCGTTACCTGTTGCAAATGCAACAAAATCTGACAAATCTGAACGAGTTGCTGGTACGGGATCAACAACTGGCTGAGCAGGAGCAGGATTATGCCGAGATCAGTCAGCAACTGAAATCACTATCCATCCTTGAAACGAACGTGGCTGCGTTAGAGCGTAGTCTGAAAAATAAAGAGGTGTTGCCCAAAGAGGAGGGAGATGTTTGGCGTATTTTGATCCAAACCTTCGATAATCTGGAGGGTCTTGATCTTAAGCGTTTGATAGCGGCATCTATTGATTTGCAGCGAACCCGTTCTGCTTTGGCTGAATCTAAGGCTGAAGATGCATTGAATCGAGTACAGCTTCTGACAGCTTTGGTCGCAGGAGTTGGAGTTATTTGTGCTGTCCTCTTGGCATTGTTGTTATCCCGTGCTTTATACCGGCCTATTCAACAACTAGTGCATGGTACTTCCGCAATCGCCTATGGTCAGCTTGATCACAGGTTGCCTGAGGGAGGGCATTCTGAGTTTAGTACCCTGGCTCGAAGTTTTAATCAGATGGCGATGGAACTGCAACGTGGTAAACAGCAAGAGGAGGATCATACTCGAAGGGTTGAGCAAGAGGTGGCTGAGCGTACTAAGCAGTTACAACAAGCTGAGCAAATGCAGCAACGTTTCCTTGCTGATGTGAGTCATGAGCTGCGTACTCCAGCGACTGCAATTCGTGGGGAAGCAGAAATTGGCTTGAGGGGCTTAGATAAAAATGCTGAGTTTTATAAAGAGACCTTAGCACGTATCGTTGAAACCAGTGTATTTTTATCTAAGCGAATTGACGATTTGTTGATGCTGGTGCGGGGGCCTGCTCAGTTGCAACTACGTCAACGAGTCTTTGCGGTGTCTGAAATCTGGAGTCAGTTTGCTGAGGTTGCCAGACGGATAGCTGCCAGCCAGAACCGTGAATTACAGTTACATCCGCCGGTCTTAACGGACTGCGACGCTCAGTTATTTATTGACCAGGATAAGTTAACCCAGGTGCTGCAAATCGTACTCGATAATGCCTTTCGATACAGTGACACCAGCCAGTTGGTCAGCCTTGAGCTAGAACTTACTGAGCAATGCTGCATTCGGGTCCGTGATCATGGTATAGGCATTCCTGAGCAGGATCTTAGCAGGGTTGGACATCGTTATTTCCGTGCTGCTAATGCCCGCAAAGTCAGACCTGATGGCTTAGGGATTGGCTTGTCACTCTGCCATACCTTACTGCAGGCACAGCATGGAGAGTTCAATCTGAAAAGTCGTGAAGGGCAGGGTACTGTGGCAGAAATTCTATTACCTTTGGTGGAGCACGAATAAGGATGCGGATTTTAATAGTTGAAGATGAGCAACGGGTCGCTACCTTTTTGCAACGTGGGCTGAAAGCTGAAGGACATTTTGCTGAAGTTGTGGCGGATGGACATAGTGCTATGCAGTATATTACGACGCAGAATCCGGACCTTGTAATCCTCGACCGAATGCTACCGAATATGGATGGTCTGCAATTATGTCGCTTACTCAGAGCGCAGAAGATGAGTACCAGAATATTGATGCTATCTGCTATGGCTGAGGTGCAGGATAGAGTCGATGGATTAAAGGCTGGAGCTGATGATTATCTGGTCAAGCCTTTCGCCTTTGAGGAGCTACTGGCCCGGATTGAGGTCTTGAGTAAACGTGAGGGTGATTACAAAATCAGCAGAATTCTAAAAGTTGGTGAATTAGAGCTTGATTTGGAACAAATGCAGGCGCGACGCGACGGTCAGGCACTCCAGCTAACGGCAAAAGAATTAGCCTTGCTGGAGTTGATGATGAGTGCGCCACAAAAGGTATTTAGTCGTGAACGAATCCTGACCAATGTGTGGGGAATTAACGAAGACCCTCTTACCAATGTGGTTGATGTATATATTCGTCGTTTACGCAGAAAAGTAGATGATCCTTTTGCAACAAAATACATTCATACCTTGCGTGGAATAGGCTATTACCTTGCTATCCATGAGGCTTAGGGTAAGGTTGAACAGTGCTGAACTTGCCTTTGCGGTCAGCTCACTCTTCACGCCTCTTGTCTCTTCTTGTGAACTTTGAACCTGTAGCACTTCAGCAGAAGTGCTAGTTCTTTACGTCTCTCCTGAAAAGTCGGAATCGAAACTGCCGAGTGTTCTCTGTCATCTTGTTGTCATCTGTGTGCATGGTCTTTTTAATTTATCTGGGTGGGAGCTGTTCATCTGTTGGGCTCAGACTGCATGGCATGCTAAAGCTCAGGGCAAACGCAGGTCAGTCCGGCTTTACGCAAGGAGAAACAAAAGTCGATTGCGTTTTGCTGATCGTCAGAACTTGGCCAGCAGGCGTATCGTCACTTAAATCACAACTGAAGAGGTGAAAGATGAAAGCAATTTGCCTGAGTTTATCTCTGGCCGCTTTTAGTGCGTCCGCATCACAGGTAGGCAGCTGGTCAATTAATGCGGGTTTGCTAGGGGTGTCGCCTAAAGAATCAAGTAGTTACCTTAATGTTGTGGAGTCCGTTGCTGGTTTACCAGCTAACTCCGCTGGGGTTACAGTCAACAGTAACACCCAATTAGGATTAATTGTGGATTATCAGTACAGTAAGGACTGGAGCTTTAGTTTGGTAGCGGCCACACCTTTTAGCCATGATATAAAAGTTAGTGGTTCGGCGATTGATGGCCTGGCCATCGGTAATACAAAACATTTGCCGCCGACTTTATTTGCTAACTACTATTTGCCCGAACTGGCTGGTTTTATTCAGCCTTTTATTGGTGCAGGTCTGAACTATACAATCTTTTTTAGTGAGGACGTGGACTCTGAATTACGACAAGCCCTGACTGAGCTTGAGGTGATAACCAACTCAAATCAAGATCTGAGTCTGAAGCTGGATAATTCTTTTGGTCTGGCATGGCGCGCAGGCATGAATCTGAAGTTAACAGATTCTTGGGGCGCTCACCTTATGCTCAGTCAGATCGATATTGATACCACAGGACAGGTACAATTGGATGGATCGACTATTCAGTCAGTTGATGTGGCAATCGATCCTCTAGTCTGGATGGCTGGCGTGCGTTATAGCTTCTGAACCTATCTTTCTCATTTGAATAAAGCCAGCTCTTC
>NZ_JAJOYU010000002.1 GCF_021290985.1 Rheinheimera soli | reverse complement strand
GTGGAGATCAGTGATTTATCCACCGTGTATGTCGAAATGTCGGCCTTTCCGGGGGATACCGCCAAAATGGCGCGGGGCAATCCGGTGGTCGTGCGTGATGTTCATGGCGAAGAGCAAACGTCCAGCCAGATTGAATATATTGCGCCACAAATGACCGGTGGCCATATCGCCAGAGCCCGTGCCGTTGTGCGTAATGACAACGGGTACTGGCGTCCGGGTATGCACGTGAAAGCCGATGTGGAAGTGGCCTCGGTGGAAGCGCGCCAAATCGTGAAGAAATCAGCCCTGCAGGAATTTAACGGTGAGACCGTTGTGTTCATCCGGGTTGGCGATATTTATGAAGTGCGAATGCCGGAATTTGGTGCCAGTGACGATAGCTTTATCGAGGTGTTGTCAGGTCTGGAAGAATACGTTGAGGTGGTCACCCAGAATAGTTTTTTAATCAAAGCCGACATCCTGAAGTCTGGCGCCAGCCATGAAGACTAGGAGCCAGCCATGATCCAGAATATATTGCGACTATCGCTCAGTCGCCCGTGGATGATGATGGTCTTCGGACTGCTGATCCTCGGCGTGGGCGTCTGGCAGACATTACGACTGCCGGTTGATGCGGTTCCCGACATTACCAATGTGCAGATCCAAATCAATACGGCTGCGCCTGGTTATTCCCCGCTTGAATCTGAGCAGCGCATCACCTATCCGGTCGAAACCGCGATGGCGGGTCTGCCACAGCTGGAGTACACCCGCTCATTATCCCGCTATGGTTTGTCTCAGGTGACCGTCGTCTTTGAAGAAGGCACCGATATTTATTGGGCCAGACAGCAAGTGGCAGAGCGGTTACAGATGGCCCGTCAGGATATTCCACCAGGCATTGAGCCGGAAATGGGGCCTATTGTCTCGGGGCTTGGCGAGATTTTTTCCTATACCGTCAAAGCCACCGGCGAGGCACTGAACGCAGATGGCAAGCCTTATACCGCTGAAGATCTGCGGACCATTCAGGATTGGGTGATCAAACCCCAGTTGCTGAAAGTCAAAGGCGTGACGGAAATCAATACCATTGGTGGTTTTGTCCGCGAATATCAGGTTGCCCCTGATCTGGTCAAATTGCTGGCGTTTAAGCTGACGCTGGATGATCTTGCCGATGCCTTAGAGCGCAACAATGCCAATATCGGTGCAGGCTACATTGAACGCAATGGGGAACAATGGTTGATCCGCTCACCAGGTCAGCTGAAGTCAATTACCGAGATTGAAGAGCTGGTCGTGACAAAACGCGATGATGCCCCGGTCCGGGTCAAAGACGTCGCGCAGGTGGCTATCGGCAAACAGCTTCGCACCGGCGCAGCGACGCAGGACGGACAGGAAGTGGTCCTTGGCACTGTGATGATGTTGCTTGGCCAAAACAGCCGAACCGTGTCACAGGATGTTGCCCTGAAGCTTGCAGATATTAATCAGCGGTTACCCAAAGGCGTGCAAACGGAAATCAGCTACAACCGGGAAGTGTTGGTTGATAAAACCATTGATACAGTGAAACGAAATCTGTTTGAAGGCGCGGTGCTGGTGATTGTCGTGCTGTTTCTATTTTTGGGTAACATCCGCGCCGCCATTATCACGGCCCTGGTGAT
Source organism: Rheinheimera soli (assembly GCF_021290985.1). Classification (GTDB taxonomy): domain Bacteria; phylum Pseudomonadota; class Gammaproteobacteria; order Enterobacterales; family Alteromonadaceae; genus Pararheinheimera; species Pararheinheimera soli. The sequence continues at coordinate 259,915 of NZ_JAJOYU010000002.1, read as the reverse complement.
CCCGTTGAGTATGCTGTTTGCTATCTCCGGCATGGCAGCCAATAAAATGAGCGGCAATCTGATGAGCCTTGGCGCGATTGACTTTGGCCTGATTGTCGATGGTGCGGTGATCGTGGTTGAAAACTGTCTGCGCCGCTTAGGCATGGCTCAGCACCATCATGGCCGGTTGCTGACGCTGTCTGAACGGCTGGAGATTGTCTATCACGCCACAAAAGAGGTGATCACGCCTGCAATGTTTGGTGTCTTTATCATCATGCTGGTATATCTGCCGATTTTTGCGCTCAGTGGGGTCGAGGGCAAAATGTTCGAGCCGATGGCTTTCACCGTGATTGCTGCATTATTGGGAGCCATGATCCTGGCCCTGACCTTTGTGCCAGCGGCCATCGGTTTGTTTGTCAGTGGTCCTCTCTCTGAGAAAGAAAACCGTCTGATGGTTGCCGTGCGTCGCTTGTACCATCCGATGCTGAAATTCGCGCTGGGCAAGCCGTTGCTTGTTGCCATTGCTGCCCTGCTTCTGGTCGGAGGCTCTGTATGGCAGGCCACCAGAATGGGCAGTGAGTTTTTGCCCCGCCTGGACGAAGGGGATATTGCGATGTTTGCCATGCGTATTCCAGGCACCGGCCTTGCGCAATCCGTTCAGATGCAACTGGCGCTGGAAGCAAAAATTGCACAGGTGCCTGAAGTGGAACGGGTGTTTTCTAAAATTGGCACTCCAGAGATAGCCAACGATCCAATGCCACCGAATGTCGCAGATACCTTCATCATGCTCAAAGAGCGTAACCAGTGGCCAGAGCCTTCGGATACCAAAGCGGATGTGGAGCAACGCATTCGTGCTGTTGTGGAAAAAGTCCCCGGCAACAATTACGAGTTTACGCAGCCTATCGAGATGCGCTTTAACGAGCTCATTGCCGGAGTCAGAGCGGATGTAGCCATTCGGATTTACGGTGATGATCTGGATGCACTGAATGCCGTCGGCGCGAAAGTAGCTGCTGTGCTTGCCGATGTGCCGGGAGCGGTTGATACCCGGATGGAACAAGCCGACGGATTGCCGATGATTTCGATTGAGCCGGAGCGCGACCATCTGGCATTGGTGGGAATGGATGTCGCGATGATGCAGCAGGTGATTCAGACCGCCATTGGCGGCCGGGAACTGGGCCTGATGTATGAAGGCGACAGGCGCTTTAAATTATTGATGCGCTTACCGGAATCGCTGCGGGAAGATCCATCGGCACTGGCGCAAATCCCTGTGGCCTTGCAGGTCGATGATTCGGCAGAGCTGCGTTATGTCCCACTGGGTGAAATTGCGCGGATCAATGAAATTGTGGGTCCCAACCAAATCAACCGGGAAAGTGGCAAACGTAATGTGGTGGTCACCGCCAACGTTGATGGCCGGGATATCAGCAGTTTTATCCAGGATGTGCAAAAGGTGATGGCCGATGTTGCCCTGCCTGATGGCTATTGGGTGGATTATGGCGGCACCTTCAAGCAACTGCAGTCTGCATCGGAACGACTATCCATTGTTGTGCCGTTGACGCTGCTGTTGATATTCGCCTTGCTCTATAGCGCGTTAAATTCCTGGCGGGATTCATTGGTGGTGTTCAGTGGTGTGCCACTGGCACTGACCGGTGGTGTTTTTGCCTTAGTGCTGCGTGACATGCCGATGTCTATTTCTGCGGCTGTTGGCTTTATTGCGCTATCAGGGATCGCTGTACTGAACGGTATCGTGCTGGTGAGCTTTATTAAGCAATTGCAGGAAGAAGGTCAGCGATGGCGTCAGGCAATTGAAAATGGCGCTTTATCCCGTTTAAGACCGGTACTGATGACGGCGTTGGTGGCAAGTCTTGGTTTTGTGCCCATGGCATTTAACACCGGAACCGGTGCGGAAATTCAGCGGCCACTGGCAACAGTGGTGATTGGCGGCATTATTTCGTCAACCTTGCTAACCCTGGTGGTATTGCCCGCATTGTGCCGGCTTATCCGGTCAAACAAATAACCTAATGAACGCAGCGAAAGCTGCGTTTTAGCCTCAAAGGAGGATGTATGCGTCTTATCAAACTGCTGTTGATAGCCACCACGGCTTTAGTATTGTGGCCAAATATTACCGACGCGCACCCCATCACCCGGAAAGTCTCTCCTGCTGATGGCGACGTGTTTCCAACATGCCCAGATACGTTCTATGTCCGATTCACGCAAAAGCATAAGCTCAAGCAGTTCATGCTCTTTGATGCGGAAGGGACACCTATTGACGTAGGGTTTCAGCCAAGGACGACTACGAATTGGGAGCATCGTGTTCAGCTGTCTTGTTTACCGGCAGGCCAATATACGATTAGTTATATGGTAAAGGGTCGGGATTTACACGAGATAACCAATACAGTTGGCTTCATTGTGAAATGACGTTGTTTAAGAGCCCTCGAAACTCCACTGAGCATCGAGGGCTCTAAATGAAAGCGAAGATGTTCAGGGGAGCGTTTGCAGTCAATTGTTCCTTACATAGCTATCTGATTGTCAGTCTCCATTGATGGTGGTTTTTTTACATAAAAATGTCATTGCTCGGTTTATTGTAGTGGACAGCTAATTTTTTGTGCTACATCGTTATAATCCGAACGCTTATAACTAGTAAAAAAAGAAAAAATCAATGTGCGCTTTTTTACGTTTTAACGATGTATTGAAGTCTCGAAATTTTCGAGAGCTCAGCTTTAGTTTTGGCAGGATTGTCTGCTTTCAGTGAGTTACCGGCATTGGTTTTTGAACAAATTAATCGTTTTGTCGTCTGCAATTCGCTCATAGCTAACAACCACTATTCTTCAGTCTTAAAAGCTAAAAAGGCCAGTATAAAACGGTGGCCTTTTGTTCAATATTTGTACTGTCAATGAGTTTCAGCTTTGTTTGGTTGCAGCCTGCAATTTTTCCAGCTGAGCCCATAACTCTTCCGCTTCTGCGGTTAAATCAGCAAATAAGCGCATATCGCCTTTACGCTGTGCCAACATGGCTTGTTCAGCTTTAGCATCGTATTGCTGGCGTAATTTTTTGACTGGGTCGCGCTTAAAAAAACTAAACATAGCTGGCTCTTAGAATAAAAAAGGACTGAGTATAGTATCTACGCTCAGTCCTGTTCGTTAGCCCACTAAAAACTGCAATTAAAACCTGCAATTCAAAACTAAAGGGCTTTTAAAATCGCATCCACAGTGGCTTTGGCATCACCAAAACACATCTGCGTATTATCTTTATAAAATAAAGGGTTACTTACACCAGAGTAGCCTGTATTCATAGACCGTTTAAACACAATGACGTTGTGTGCTTTCCAGACTTCGAGCACAGGCATACCGGCGATAGGGCTGGTTGGGTCTTCAGCGGCTGCAGGGTTGACTGTATCGTTGGCACCTATCACCAGCACTGTGTCGGTGTCGGACAAATCTTCATTAATTTCATCCATTTCCAGCACTATGTCATAAGGCACTTTGGCTTCGGCCAGCAGCACATTCATATGCCCTGGCATACGACCGGCCACGGGGTGAATGCCAAAGCGCACTTTGATGCCACGGGCTTTGAGCTTCTGGCAAATCTCCGCCACCGGGTATTGTGCCTGAGCGACTGCCATGCCGTAACCAGGGGTTATCACCACAGAGCTTGAGTTTCTCAGTAAATCCGCTACATCTTCAGCACTGATTTCACGGTATTCGCCTTGTTCTTCGTCGCCTGAACTTACTTTTGCATCCACCTGACCAAAACCTCCTGCGATGACGGAGATAAAAGAGCGGTTCATCGCCTTGCACATAATGTAGGACAAGATGGCGCCTGAAGAACCGACCAAAGCACCTGTGACTATCAGTAAATCGTTGGACAGCATAAAACCCGCAGCTGCAGCGGCCCAGCCGGAGTAGGAGTTCAGCATAGACACCACGACCGGCATATCGGCACCACCAATGGATGCGACCAGATGCAGGCCAAACAGCAAAGCAATCAGCGTCATAACCAAGAGGGCAGGTTCTGCGCCATCAAAGCTTACAAAATAAACCAGTAATACAGCTGATGCGATTAGCGCCAGTAAATTCAGTTTGTGTTTATGCGGAATACTCAAAGGTTTAGAGCTGGCTATACCCCGTAATTTGGCAAAAGCGACGACAGAGCCTGAGAAGGTGACAGCTCCAATAAATACCCCCAAAAACACTTCAGTTAAATGCACTGTAAGTTCTGCACCTGTAGTGGTGGCGAACTCAAAAAAGCTGTTGTAACCCACCAGCACAGCGGCCAAACCAACAAAACTGTGCAAAATAGCCACTAGCTCCGGCATTTGCGTCATTTCAACTTTCAGTGCCAGCCGAAGGCCTATGGCAGCACCTATAGCCAGAGCGATAAATAACGGCAGCATTGCATCCATGCTGACGCCTGCAATGGTGGCGAACAGGGCTATGGTCATACCCAAAATACCCAGCCAGTTGCCACGACGGGCAGTTTCTTGCTGAGATAAACCAGCTAAACTCGCGATAAAAAAGGCGGCAGCCACTATGTAAGATGCTGTGATTAATCCTTGTGTCATGGCTATTACTCCCCACCTTTACTAAACATTTTCAGCATGCGCTGCGTGACGGTAAAACCACCCACTATATTGATGCTGGCAATGAGCACGGCAAAAAATGCCAGTACCTGCACCAGTAGTGAATCGCTGCTGATTTGCAGTAAAGCGCCTAAAATGATAATGCCGGAGATGGCATTAGTGACCGACATCAACGGGGTATGTAAGGCATGAGTCACGTTCCATACCAGGTAGAAACCCACCACGCAGGATAATAAAAACACCGTAAAGTGCGCTAAAAAATCACTGGGCGCTGAATAACCTATCCAGAGTAACAACAAAGCGGCGGCAGCTATAAACCAGTTGGAATGAATGGATTTTTTAGGGGCTGCCGGAGCTGTTATGCTGGCAGCTACTGGTTTAGCTGTGGCTGTGACACTGATAGCTGGTGGCGGGAAGGTGACTTCACCCTGATGCACCACGGACATATTTCTGATAATCACATCCTGCATATCCAGCAGAATTTGACCATCTTTGGTTTTGCATAACAGTTTGGCTAAGTTCACCAGGTTAGTGCCATAGAGCTGTGAGGACTGAGCCGCTAAACGGCCAGGCAAGTCGGTATAACCTATCACTTTGACGCCTGACGCTGTCTCTGTGATTTGGCCTGCCTCTGTGTATTCACAGTTACCACCAGTAGCCGCTGCTAAATCGACAATCACAGAGCCGGGTTTCATCGAGTCGACCATTTCTTTAGTAATCAACTTTGGTGCAGGACGGCCCGGGATAAGTGCTGTGGTGATAATAATGTCGACTTCTTTAGCCTGAGCGGCAAACAATGCCATTTCAGCGGCAATAAATTCATCCGACATCACTTTAGCGTAACCGCTGGAGGATGAGCCATCTTCAGCAAATTCGAGTTTTAGAAATTCGCCGCCCAATGACTCAATTTGTTCAGCCACTTCAAGGCGGGTATCAAAAGCCCGCACTATAGAGCCCAAAGAACGTGCCGCACCAATAGCAGCAAGACCCGCCACACCAGCACCTATCACCAGCACTTTAGCGGGCTGCACTTTACCTGCTGCGGTAATTTGACCACTTAAAAAACGACCAAAACTATGAGCCGCTTCAATCACAGCGCGGTATCCAGCGATATTCGACATGGACGACAAAGCATCCAGCGACTGGGCCCTTGAAATACGCGGCACCATATCCATCGCCAGGACATTAATGCCTTGGGCTGCAAGGCGAGCCACTAAATCCGGGTTTTGCGCCGGCCAGATAAAACTTACTAAGGTGCTGCCTTTTGAAAGCAAACTGATTTCCTGCTCTGTAGGAGCATTGACCTTATAAATCAGTTCACTGGCCCAAAGCTTCGCACTATCGGCTATGCTGGCACCAGCCTGAATATAAGCTTCATCGCTAAAACCTGCGGCAGTACCAGCGCCAGTTTCTACCAGCACAGTAAAACCCAGCTTAGCTAATTGTTGTGTGGTAGCTGGCGTAGCCGCCACCCTGGTTTCGTCTTGAAATGTCTCTTTGGGGATAGCAATAAACATCCTGACCTCGTCCTTTTTTGTCGGGCCAGTAGTTTTCCGGCCCCTTATGGTTTTGATTTTGCGCACATTTGCTTATCGTACCTGCAGTTTGAGGATAGTCGGCTATTTGGTTTTTGCTGTTTGTGTTTACAAAATCGCAAAAGGGCAGTGAACAAGAAGGAGCAGATTTTGGGGGCGTAATGGCTGCGGCTGTTGTAAAGAAAAAGCCCTGAGGTAGATACAGGGCTATTGGTATTTTGCTTTGATAAGGTCGTTATTTACCAGTTGCTTCTGCCGCTTCAACAATCAGCTTTGCAACCTGCTCTGGTTTAGATGTCATCACGACGTGCGAGGCATCTTTTACTTCAACAATCTTTTTGGCACCAGCGCGCTCTGCCATAAATTTCATTGCGGCTGCCGGGATATTTTTATCGGCAGTACCGTAAATGGCCCAGGATGGAATTTTTTTCCAGGCTGGCGCTCCTGAGGCTTCATGCAATGCAGCTTCAGTGACAGGGCGTTGAGTGGCGGCCATTAAGGCTGCTTCAGCTGCAGACACATCTGCTGCAAATTGAGCGTGAAATTTATCCTGCTGAATATACAAGTCTTTATTGCCATCTTTTAACACCACTGGAGCAGCAAGTGTTGGACCTAAAGTACCGCCTGGGTAACGACCTGATAATTCAGCAATATTTTCACCTTGTTCCGGAGCAAAAGCAGCTACATAAACTAAAGCTTTTACTTTGGTTTGATCGGGTGTGATTTGGCTAATCACAGAACCACCGTAAGAGTGACCTACTAAAACTACGGGTCCTTTGGTGTTTGCTACTACATCAGACAGATAGGCTGCATCGCTTTTTACGCTGCGCAGTGGGTTAGCTACAGCAATAACAGGGTAACCTTGTTCATGCAGTTCAGCGACTACGCCATTCCAGCTTGAGGATTCAGCAAAAGCACCGTGTACCAATAAAACCGTTGGTTTTTCTGCTGCAAAAGCGGCTGCGCCAAAGGTCAGGCCAAATGTTGCGATCGCTGTGGTTAATACACGTGATTTGAAATTAGTCATGTTAGTTTCCTTCTGGGTTTGCAAGCTTAGTTAATGAGTTGCGATCTTTTGATCGCGCTCAGTTGTTTAATTTTTCGCTCGCTTCAGGTGGAGTTACTGTTTTCCCCTTGTTAGCGGCTGTGATTATAGTAAGCCGCCTTGCTTTCCTTTTGGGTTCAAATGGTCTAAGTTATGCAACAGATCGTCTAATTTTGTTTTTAACACAAAGGATAATTGTGGACCGTTTATCAACCTTGTTGGCTCAATTTGGTATGCACGCCACCACTATTTTTGGTGGTGTGCTTAGCTCTGAAATGGGTTTTGCTGCCACCGATAGAACAGCCAAGCTGCATTTGTTGCGCTCTGGTGATGCAGTATTGCAACTGGGTCAACAAAAAACCTTGCAGATCACAGAGCCAAGTTTGTTATTTATCCCAAGGCCTTGCAGTCATAGCCTGAATGTCGCGCAAGGGCCGAAATCAGATCAACAGGTTGAGTTGGTATCTGCTGCACTAAGTTTTGATGGCGGGTTGGATAACCCACTGACCACGGCCTTACCGGCTTATGTGCTGATGCCTTTGGCTGAAATTTCTATGCTCAGTGGCAATCTGGATTGGTTGTTTGATGAAGCTTTTGCGCAGCATTGTGGCAAAAATGCCGTGCTCAACCGTTTGTTTGAACTGGTGGTGATCCAGTTGCTGCGCTATATGATGGCCAACAGCAGTGTATCGAGCGGTATGATGGCCGGGCTTGCAGATTTGCGGCTGTCAAAAGCTGTAACTTTAATGCATGACCAGCCCGCTAAAGCCTGGACTGTGGCTGAACTGGCTACTGCCGCCAGCATGTCCAGAGCAAGTTTTGCCGCCAAGTTTCATAAAGTAGTGGGCATAACACCAGCCGATTATCTGGTGAGCTGGCGGGTCAGTCTGGCACAAAAACTATTGCGTGAAGGTCGCCCTATAGCTCTTATTGCCGACGAAGTAGGCTATGAAAGCCCGTCAGCTCTGGCCCGCACTTTCAGACGGAAAACCGGCAATAGCCCAAGAGAGTGGCTGCAGTTGCAGGCGAATTAAATGCGTTGTAACAGGGCAGCTGTTGCGTCATAGCTATGAAAAAGCCCATGTTGATCATGGGCTTTGCTTGATGATTACGGCTGTTTAAAAAACGAAAGGGCGGCGATCAGATTGATTCTGAAGAGGCTGCTGGTTGTTCCTGCTCTTTGTCTTTGTGCTTCTCTTTGTACTTCTGCGCAAAAGTTAGAATCGCCATACTGATGCTGCCAAAAATCAAAAAGCCAGCGGTTACAGGAATTAGAGTGCCGTTGTACATCTGCCCTATCACCGTGCCTATGGTCATCGACATAATAGACGAGGTTGAGCCAATAATAGCTGCAGCTATGCCCGCCACATGGCCCATAGGTTCCATCGCCATGGCGTTGATATTGCCAAACACCAGACCAAAGCAGAAAAACAGCACCGAAGCGTACAGTACAAAAGTCCACAGCTGTATTTCAATCACTAAATGAAGTGCTAAAAATAAGGCTGAGCTGATAATAATGCCCCAGACAGCGCGGTTGGATAAATGCTGCATCCCCCATTTTTGCACCAGACGGGAGTTCACCAAAGAGGCCGCGCCAAAGACTATGGCCAGTAAACCGAAGTACAAGGTAAACAACTCGCCTGTTTTAAATAAGTCCTGAAATATTTGTTGTGATGAGTTCAGATAGCCAATAAAGCTGCCAAAAAACAACCCCATACACACCATGTAGCACACCGTTGGCACGTTGCTGATCACTTCTTTAAAACCTTCAGCAAAGCCTTTAGTGCTCATGGCAATACGATGCTCTTTCGGTAAGGTTTCTTCTAAGCGCATGAAAATCCACACCACAATAAGCAATGCATAAAACACATAAAGCACAAAAATATCGCGCCATGAGCCTACCCATAACACAACCTGTCCCAGGCTTGGAGCTAAAGCCGGCACCATGACAAATATCATCATCACCAGCGACATGATACGCGCCATATCATTGCCGGAGTATTTGTCCCGCACTATAGAAATAGCTGATACATAAGGGCCAGATACGCCCAAGCCCTGGACAAAACGGCCAAATAATAAGGTATTGATATCGGTAGCGAAATAACAAATCACAGTGCCGACTAAAAACAGCGCTATACCACCGTTTAATACTTTTTTACGGCCAGTGGCATCCGACAAAGGCCCACAAATCAGCTGACCTATGGCCATACCAAAAAACAAAGCACTGACCACCAATTGCGCCTGATTCGGGTGGCTCATGGCAATATCAGCACGAATAGCATCCAGTGCAGGCAATAAGGCATCAATAGAGATGGCTACAATAGACATCAAAAGCGCCACCAGCAGGGTAAATTCGCCGGTAGAAATACGCGACTTCGGCGCATGAGTGGAGTAATCAGACATTCACAGCATTCCTTGTTTAAAACGGCCCGAAAAAGGCGGAGCTAGTTTACCTTCTTTACCGGACTTGGGTGGTGGCAAATCTATACAAATTTGGCAGTAGTCGGTTGCAGATGAGGTTAATCGACAGGAATTGAGGTTATAGGCAGATTCGCTTTGGAGGGGAGGTCAGAAATAGGGCAGCTTTTTTTCCGCATTTCTTTTCAGTTGAGCGGAAATATTATCGTTTAACTCAAGCCAGCTAAAGTCTTTATTCCAGGCTTTTTTAAAGTCTTCTTCACCTTGTGAGTTATCCAGTATTTCTTTTAAATCAAATACTTTTGAAAAATTACTTTCACTGACATCGTAGTCTGACCAACCCATAGTTCCGAAGTCTAAGTGTGCTAAGAAACTAGATCTAAAATCCTTAGCTGCGCTTATAAAATTTTCGTTGGCATTAAATTGTTCTAGTATGAAGGCTTTTTCATCATTGCTCAGTGGGCCTGTAATTTCTAGTTCACCTGATTGATTCATTGATATGCCCCAGTCTTGACTGACTAATTCAGGCTGCTTGCTCTTTATCTCAGCCATGATTTCGTCATACTGAGAAAACATTTTTTCAACAGATTGAGACACTTCACCGCCAGGCATGTAAAGATTGAACATGGCCGTCGAATTCCTGAGTAGCGCTTTTTCTTCGATTTCCGGAGTCGTTAAAACATGATTTGACACTATAGTCATTGACTTGTTGTAGGTTGGGTCAGGTGCTTGATGTTGACTTTTGTGATAAGTATCTTCGGCTAGTCGTGCCAGTTCACTATTTAATTGCTCTTCACTATGTACAGCTTTTTTGACTGCCAGTGTCGGGCTGTTCGACATAAATAGGGATGTCTGGCTTGGATCCTGTGGATTAACTTTCATATCACTCTCCTTGTGTCTTTCTCTATTATTTTGTGTCGGCAGTTTGTCCCTTTACTTTATACTTAATGAACAAATTTATTTTCTGTTTACGTTTTAGTGTGTAAACCACCTAAAAATTAATGTCCATTGGATAGCGACTAGAGACCGGTGCTGTAGCTATTTCAATAACAGCTGTCCTATCAGTTATTGCTGATTAACTGCAGCACAGGCTGTACCCGACGGCCAAAATAGATTTGTACTGTGACTTGTTGACCAGCCGACAGGCTCAACTCGAATTCCTGCGGAAAGATACGGCTGCAGTCGGCCATTAAAGCGACTAAATGTTCCTGATTAAACATACGCTGGCCACCAGCACCATTGGTCAGGGTAACGATAGCCACACGTTCACCGTTATCTGCGGCCAGCAAAGCATAGTTATCCAGTATCAGGTCGCTGCGTCTGGGCACAATGTTTTTATCCCGCTGACAATTTAACTCCACTTCTTTAAACGGCGAAGGTTCAAACCTTAGCACCTGATCTCTGTCCGGCTCATAGGCATGTACACTGGTACTCAGCAGGGCCAATAACAACCACTTATTCATTACTACCTCAATAGTTGCAAAAAGGTTACATTAACGTATTTTTATCCAGTTGCCCAGCCGCTTAAACTTCAAGGTTGTATTAAGTTGTAACCACTCATATGTGGTTGTTATTACTGCTATAAATGCTTTACAGTAACTAGCATTAATCAGTGTAAAAGGAATTGTAAATATATGGCAACTGCTTACAGCTTTAAGAACCCGGAAATGATTATCGCCGGATCCGCACTCATCGTTAGTTTAATCACGGCTTTTGCCAGTATTTATTCAGCCTTTATTGACAGGGCCTATGCCAGATCCTCGGTTTGGCCAAGAGTGGAAATTCATAGGACCTACAATAATAATGATGAGCCCTATTTTTCATATATCGTTAACAATAAAGGCACTGGGCCTGCGGTGATCAAACACGCAAAGCTGAGCTATGAAAACAAACCCGTCAAAAGCTGGCCCAGCTATCTGGAAATGCGCAGTGGCCGTACTATTGGGCATACGCAATCTCATATAGGCTCTAAAGTGTTGTCGGCTGGCGAGTCCATTAAACCAATGGAAACCAGGGATAAAGAAGTTGCAGCTCTGTTGGCTGACGAAGATGGTCTGCATATTGAACTTTGTTATTGCTCTATTTACGACGAGTGCTGGCTGGTAGACAGGATGAATGAACCCATCCTTGTTGCTCAGTGCACCATAGAGGATAAAGAACGGTTTTTGCAGTAAGGGAGAGCCGGCGCACAGCAGCACTAATTGTTATGCGGCGCCGGACTTAGCGAGCATTCAGTTACAGCCTGACGTAAAAAATAGCCAGGTGCTTTATTTAAAATCTTCAGCCAGGCTGGTGAGTTGTTTCAATTCATCCTTCTTTTGCCGTTTCTTTTGTTGCAGACGGTAGATAGCGATCAGGCAAAGCGGAGTGACCATCAGGCTGTAAAAAATCAGTAGAGTGGCGCTGACCTGAGCGATATTCCACCACTGTATCAACCATAACAAGCCCGAAAATACAACCAAGGCAGCACAAGAAAGCTGAGTATAAACATAGTAGTGCAGTGTTGACTTACAGGCTCGGGCACGAAATTGAACCAACCCGCTGCTGCACCAATTGTCGTACTCCAGAATAGGTTTGTGTACTGTCCAGGCTACATAAGCTGAAAAAAATGCACCTGAGATTAGAAACAACGCGGACAAATAGCCCAACCAGTCAGGGATTGAAAAAGCTAACCAGAAAGCGGCGATAAACATCACAACAGCTCCCAGCCATTCAGCATACATCAACCATTTTTGTTCAGTTTGACGTTGTTTGGCTTGTGCTAAATCTGCGACATTGGGTGGCAGTTCTGTTGCTGTGGGTTGTTGTTGCCAGCTTTTTGTCAGGGCGGCAAAGTCAAAATTATCTGCCATGGTGCATAATCTCCATCAGTTCTGTTTTGGCGCGATTTAACCGCACTCGGACCGCCCCTTGGCTTAATTGCAGAATATCTGCGATCTCTGGGGCATCCAAATCTTCCATCGCCAGCAAAATAACCTGCCGGTTAGCAGGGGATAACAGTCGCACTGCCTGCATTAACTGCTGGCTTTGCTGTTGCTCTCCAACTTCTGCCGAAGGGCAATCCTGCACAAACTGATGCAGGCTGTCGTCATCCAGCGGCTGCCACTGTTGGCGTTTGGCTCTGGCTATATGATCCACAGTCACGTTGTGCACAATACGAAACAAATAAGCGCGTGGCATTTCTGCTGCCTGAATACGTTCTGCTGACTGGTGCAGCGCCAGAAAAATATCCTGCTTTAAATCCTGTCGTGCTGCCGGGTCTGCTTCGCATGCCATCAGAGTGCGGCTGATAGCACCCTGATTTTGTTGCCACAGTTCTAACAAAAACTGCTCCGGCGACATAAGGCTGGTGGTGGATAGAGTCAAAAAACCTCCCTGTTCAATATCTTAGAGTTTTTATCGAAGTTATCACTCTGCTCTTAGTAAGTCTGGCCCTGTTGGCAAAGTGTTACAAAAATAAATAAAAAAATTTTTGTAACAGCTGACAAAAACAGCACGACTTCTTAAGCAAACACAACAAGTTCACTTACCTTGGCTTTAAGGAGTCTTACTTTGAAAACAATGACTTTAAAAAAATCAGTTCTGTTTTGCCTGATTTCAAGCTGTTCTCTGTCACAGGCCGTCGCTGAAAAACCAGCTGCGCAGGCCGGGACAGTGCTGTACCACAATGCCACTTTATTAAATCCCGCTACAGAGCAGCAATTGAGCGATGGTTGGTTGCTGGTCAAAGATGGTCGCATAGTGCAAGTGGGCCAACAGCAACAAGGTGATAGCAGCTTACCTGCAGCGACTCAGCAGATTGATGTACAGGATCAGTTTCTGATGCCAGGTCTGATAGATGTGCATCTGCATCTGACCGCAGGGCCACACAGAGTCGAGATGCAGGATGGTCGGCCAGTTATGACGCTAAAAGGTCATAGCGAACTGACCCGCTATCATGCACTGAGCACTCTGGCTACTGGTGTGACTACCGCTTTTAGCCCAGCAGGTGAACCAGAGGCTAACGCTGAATACGCCAAACAGCAGAGAGCTGGACACTGGCCTGGTCCAAAGTTGAGTTATGCCGGTTTTGTATTTGAACCTACTCCCATTTTAGGGGGATCTGTGCATCCAAAAGATGAAGCCGGCTGGCGAGCTGAAATCAGCAGACAAAAGTCGCTGGGTGCAGAGTACATCAAACTCTATCAGGGCTTAACCAAAGAAGAAGTGGCGATGGGGATAGATTTGGCCAAAGAGGCTGGATTGAAAACCATAGCGCATCTGGACGCTGTGAGCTGGCAATATGCCGCCGATCTGGGGATTGATGCCTTAACTCATGCCTTACCTACCAGTGCAGAGCTATTAACCGGTGAGGGCAAAGCCGCTTATGTAGCCGAACGTAAAATTCCGCATAGCGCCCGCTTTATTTATAGCTGGTTTAAACACGTTGATTATGACAACGCACCTATGCAACAGCTTATCGACACTCTGGCCCGCCAACAAACCTGGATTGATCTGACGTTAGTCGCGAATGAACTGATGTACTTCGCCCGCGAGTTGGAAACCTTATACCCGGAACAGGATATGTGGGTGTATCACCCACAAATGCGCAAGCGCTGGCGCACGACATTGGCAGCGCCCAGTTATGACTGGTCAACAGAAGAAATAGCGACAGCACAGCAACAAATACCCAAGGTACAGCAATTGTTTAAACGCCTGTATGACGCCGGTGTGCCGCTGGCTATTGGCACCGACAGCGTTGCCAGCGGGCCATTTTACCTGCGCGAACTGCAACTTAGCCAAGCCGCAGGCCTCACAAACTGGCAGGTTTTGCAACTGGCGACCAGCGGCGGCGCACATCATCTGGGCCTGACCGATCATGGTCAGCTCAAAACAGGTTATGTCGCCGACTTTATTGTGCTGAAAAGCAACCCACTGCACGACCTGAAAGCGCTAAATACGCTGCATACAGTGGTGCAGCAGGGCAGGGCCTGGCCTGTGGATAAGCTAAAAACTGAGTTGGCATCCCTGTCTGATCTGAAACTTTAAAAACTGACTACTTCACAATCATAACTAGGACTATTTGATGGAAACTTTAAATTACTGCGCGTCTGAACTAAGCAATCAAGTCGAATTTACTGATGCTGAATTCCTGGTGCTTTTTATGGTGTTCTGGCTGGTCGCTTCGGTATTGCAAAACAAATTTGAAATGAACAAAAACGAGGAGTAACTGATGGAAACTTTACAACAGTTTTTCGATAGCTTTATGCAAGCTTGGCAACAAGCGGATCTGGCATTTTTATTGATGTTTGGCCTGTTATTTTTAGTGGTCTGGTTTTTACCAAGCCTGCTGGCTTTGGTTTTTAACCGTCAACACGCTGGTAAAATTGCCTTGCTCAATATACCTGCAGGTTTTTCATGGATAGCCTGGGTTGCTCTGATGGTATGGGCAGTAACCGGCAAACTGGGCGATAAACTGGCTACGAAAGCCCGTTTAAAACCAGTGGTTTAACCAATAGTTTCTGTCTGTGGCGAGCTGCCATCAGCAGCTTGAGAGCTTTTATTCCAAAGGTAAGCTGCTGCCTGCTTAGTTGCAGGCAGCAGTGTTTTAAACCACAGAATTAACGTTTTAGATGGGGCTGTATCACTGCTGCCTTAACACCATAGCCGGTTTACGTCCTGCAACTTGCCAGGCCAATGCCGCAACTGTACACCAGCAAATTGCAAAGGTCGTCGCTGCCGCCAGCAGATACCACAACGGGCTCTGGCTGATACGGACGCTGAATTCACTTAGCCAGCTGTTCAGCGCCCAAAAGGTGGCGGGTATTGCCAGCACTGCGCTTACAGCCATCAGCTTTATATATTCGCTGGCAAGTAAATTCACCAGATTAAAACGTCCTGCGCCCAGTACTTTACGCATTGCCACCTCGCGTGAACGTTGCTCGGCACTAAAAGCTGCCAGACCAAATAAACCAACGCAAGTTAAAGCTATGGCCAGCGCGGCAAATATCGCTATGACTTTGCCCTGACGTTGCTGGTTTTGGTAAATCGCATTGTAGTCATCACTCAACCAGCTTAGTTTTAAGTCCTGACGCTGCAGGCGCTCAGTCAGCAGGTCTTGTACTTTGGCACGGGCGGCAAGGGCCTGTTCTGGTTGCATACTGAGCAGTATATTGGCGTACGTCATAGGAGAGCGGCCGCAAATCAAAATTAAAGGCTCTTGTTGTTTTAAGGCGGACCCGATCTGAATATCTGCAACCACACCCACCACCTGCATACGCAGTACGGGAACATCTCCGGGCAGCAGCCATTGCTGACCAATCACATCCTGCAGATTTTCGTAGCCCGCTTTACGTGCCAGCGATTCGGTAATGATCACTGCCGCTGTGGCATGATCGCCATGTCTTTTATACCAGTCGCTTTGATAGGTTTCGCTAAAATCGCGACCCGCCAGCAAGGTCAGACCCGCGGTTTTGGCAATATCAAAACCTGTGCCCATCTGCGAAATAGGTGGCAGCTCAGTGTCTTGAGTTTGGCCTGGCAGCTGAATATCCATCGCCTGAGAAATGGTATCGGTGATTTGCATATCCAGTAGAGATACTGCATTGACGCCTTCTACCTTTTGCAGGCTTTGTAACAGGTTTTGGTTGTCTGCGTGAAACAACAGGCTGTTATCCATACCATTGACCATTAATCTGGCTTCGCGCTGATAGCCTGTGCTCTGGTTTTGCAACAGTTGTAATTGCTGTTGCAGCACAACGCTTGATACCAGTAAACCTATAGTAATAGCGCCCTGCAGCACCAGTAATCCTTTACGTAACCACACAGCGGTGTTGCCTCGTTGAAAATCACCACTCAGTACTTTTTTCGCATCAAAGGCTGAGATAAATACCGCCGGATAGACACCTGCCAGTACACCGACACTGAACACACTCGCCAGCAAAATCAGGCCAAAATTGCCGACATAATTCAGCTGAAGAGGGCGGTTCACCAACAGGTTAAA
Source organism: Rheinheimera soli (assembly GCF_021290985.1). Taxonomy (GTDB): domain Bacteria; phylum Pseudomonadota; class Gammaproteobacteria; order Enterobacterales; family Alteromonadaceae; genus Pararheinheimera; species Pararheinheimera soli. The sequence goes on along the minus strand of NZ_JAJOYU010000002.1, from coordinate 243,380 downwards.
CTCTGGCAATACCAGCTCCACTGCGACAGCGGCCAGTAAACCAGCACAGCAGGCGATCAGTAAGGATTCCAGCATAAACTGCACAAACAGCTGGCTACGGCTGGCCCCCAAGGCTTTGCGTACACCTACTTCTTTAGCCCGCATTGCCGCTCGGGCTGTGCTCATATTAATAAAGTTAATGGCGGCAATCAGCAGTAATAAGGCCGCCAATACCAGACAAATATGTACAGTACCGGCTGAACCATTGACTTTAAATTCATAAGCCAGGCTGGAATGCAAATGGATATCCGTCAGTGCGCGCAGTTGCAGTTCAGTCACTTTGCCGCCTTCATACGCTTGCTGATTCAACTGAGTGGTTAATTCGCCAAGCATAGCGGCTTGATCAAAATCGGCTGGCAATTGGATATAGCTATAGACGTTATTCACGGCAAGGCGACCGGCCGCCACTTCATCGCTGATCCGGCGCAATGAGCCCGCCTGAAAATGGCTTTGTTCAGGCATACGATACAGAGCGCTGATGCTATAACGCTGTTCGCCAAGCTGCAATTGTTGGCCAAGTACAGTAGTGTTGCCAAATAACCGCAAGGCTTCCTGTTCAGATAAGGCGATTTGATTTGGCTGGGTTAAAGCCGCAGTTAAGTCGCCTTGCAGCACCTCAATCTGGAAAAAATCCGTGATATTAGCATCCACAGCCTGAGCCCATTCCAGAGATAGTTTTTGGTTTGAACCTGTCATGCTTAACTCTGGCGCCCCTGTGTTGATCCGGGTCACTTTAATCCGCTTGTCATAGTTTTCCAGTACTGCTTTCATTGCTGGGCTGGAAACTGGGAAGCGCTGGTTCACCGGCAGAAAAAACTGCTCCAGCCGGTAGCTGTTTTCGGCATTCGGGTGCATGTTGTCATAACCCAGCTCATAACTGGCGTAGAGTAAAATCAGCAAGGCCGAAGCCAGCCCCGTAGTTAACCCCAGCAGATTCAGCGCCAAATGCGTTTTATGCCGAAGTACGGCGCGCACGCCAGTGATGAAATAGTTACCCAGCATTGTCAGTGAGTTAAGCATATTTGGCCTCCAGCGCGCGCTCGGTAATGATTTGGCCATCCAGCATCCGTACTATACGGCTGGCGTAACGTGATTCATGTTCAGAGTGAGTCACCATCACCACAGTAGTACCTTCGCGGTTGAGCTGACGCAGCATCTGCATCACTTCTTCACTGTTTTTGGAGTCTAAATTTCCTGTAGGTTCGTCGGCTAAAATCAGCGCAGGGTTGATCACCAAAGCACGGGCTACCGCGACACGTTGTTGTTGACCACCAGAGAGCTGCAATGGCAAATGATCGGCCCTATGATCAATTTGCATACGTTTTAAGATGGCTTCCACCCGGCTTTTGCGCTCTGAGGCGGCTACGCCCTGATACTGCAACGGCAGTTCAACATTCTGAAATACCGTCAGCTCATCAATCAGGTTAAAGCTTTGAAACACAAAACCAAGCTGGGTTTTGCGCAGCTGTGCTAATTGTTTTTCGCTGTAATGGGCTATGTCGGTGCCCTGAAACAAATAAGCGCCAGAGCTCGGGCTGTCCAGCATGCCCAGAATGCTCAGTAAGGTAGATTTACCGCAGCCGGAAGGGCCCATAATGGCAACGAAATCACCTTGTTCAATCACTAAATCAATTTGGTTCAGTGCTGTGGTTTCAAGCTCTGCAGTACGAAATACGCGGTTTAATTGTTGTAACTGGATCATAAGGCTGTCCTTAGTGTTGCAGTTGAATAGTATCGGCTTGTGCGAAATCGCGATAGCCGGAAATGATCACCTGATCACCAGCGTTCAGGCCGCTGATAATTTCAATCTGGTTGGCGCTTTGTTTACCCAAAGTGACGGCTTGTTTGCGCGCAGTGGCTGTTTTGCTGTCGAGTACATACACATACTGGCCAGCACTGTCGGTCAGGTAAGCACCGCGTGGCAGTACCAAGGCATCACGCTGCTGGGCTTCGAGTTGCAGTGTTAAGTTCACCGACTGGCCACGTTTCACCTTGTGTTCACCCGGCAGAGTAAATTCAAGTTGAAATTGGTTATTGACTACCCTGCTGTCAACCCTGCTGACCGTCAGTTGCAAGTCCTGTTGATTCACTCTGGCATTGGCTTGCATGCCCGTGCTGACACGGCTTAAATAAAATTCATCCACACTGGCGACTAACTTGTAGCGGTCCGGTATATCAATTTGACCCATGCGGCTGCCCGGAGCGCGGGATTCACCAGCCTCAACGTTAAACTCGCTCAGATAACCACTGACCGGAGCCCGCACCAACAGGTTTTGCACATTCTGGCGGGCAAATTCGAGGTTTTTGGTCAGCATAGCCACACTTTCACTTAACTGGCTTAATTGCTGTTTACGAATGGCTTCGTCCTGCTTCTGCTGCTGTTGTGTCAGCTTCAGGCGCTCTTGCTGATAGCGTAAATCCTGTTGCAAATTCAGCAGTGTTTCTTTGGCCAACACGCCACTTTTGACCAATGGCTCTGTCTGGGCCAGATTGCGTTTCAGTGTCACCAGTTGATGTTCAATATCCAGCACATCACGTTTCAGGTTTAATCTGTTAGTTTCAATGGTCATTTGGGTATTACGCAGAAAATTCATCTGCTCTGTGACCTGAGCTTCTCGGCTGATGAGATCCAGCTGTAACGCAGTGTTGCTTAGCTTGACCAGAGGCTGGCCTTGGGTAACAAACTGACCCTGCTCAATCAGCTTTTCTTCGACCCGGCCACCTTCAATCACATCCAGATACACCGTCTGCTGTGGCATTACATTGGCGCGCAGCGCTATGCTTTCCTGCAGGCTTTGCTGTTGTACCAGGGCTGTGCTGACTGAACTTAGTGGTAAAGCCAATGACATTTGAGCACTGGCTTGCCAGGTACTGCCAAACCAGGCTGTGCCTGCAAGCATTGCAACCACGATAGCTGGTGCTGTCAGACGACGCCGGGTTGTGGGAGTGATTTTTTTATCCATTGGTATGCTCCAAAAAATCGTGTTCTGTGAGCTTTATAACGCAATGGCTGTGCCAGATTTTAAGTTGTTGTTTATCAATGATTTATTGTTTTTGATTGTTTGAAACTGTCCGCTGGTGATACAACCCACTGTCCATAAGTGGACAGTGTGAAAAAACCTTAAGCTATTGGATTTAAAAGACTGTTGCGAAGGCATGGCGTTTTCGGTAGGGTTCTGAAATCAACCGCAAGGACGTAGTTATGAAACAGCCCTATAAGGTACTGGTACTGGATGATAACCACGACATTCTGATCGCCAGTCGTATTTTTTTGAAGCAGCATTTTGCTCAGGTCGTGACCTTACATGAGCCTGCTTTATTAGTCAGTACGCTGCAGGATCCGCCAGACGGCCTGCCTTTTGATGTGCTGTTGCTGGATATGAATTTCAGCCGCGATACCCAAAGTGGCGAAGAAGGTTTGTTTTATTTAAAACAGGCAGTAAAGGCGCAGCCAGAGCTAAAAGTAGTGATGATGACAGCATATGCGGCCTTGCCGTTGGCGGTAAAAGCTATGCAAAGTGGGGCGGCTAATTTTATTGCAAAACCCTGGCAGAATGAGCAGTTATTGCAGACGCTGCTACAGGCGGTGCGACAGCCAACTCAGTACACCTCTGCTCAACACAGCTCTGCCCAACGCAGCCCAGCTTCGCGCTGCATCCGAAAACACTGCCACTGACACTATTCCACTTTTAGGTGACAGCCCAGCCATGCAGCAGGTGCTGCGCACCATTGAAAAAGTAGCGGCCACTGATGCCAATGTATTGCTTCTGGGCGAAAGCGGCACAGGCAAAGCTTTGGTGGCTCAGGCTATTCATCAGGCCTCCAAACGCGCTGCTGCGCCTTTTGTCAGTGTGGATATGGGCAGTTTAAGCACCAGCTTGCTGGAAAGTGAGTTGTTTGGTCATAAAAAGGGCGCCTTTACCGACGCCAAAAGCGACTATGCCGGCCGTTTTGTTGAAGCCAATGGTGGCAGCTTATTGCTGGATGAACTAGCCAATCTGGCCCTGCCACAACAAGCCAAACTGCTGACTGCACTGCAAAACCGCACTGTAGTGCCTGTGGGGGCCAGTCAGGCTGTGGCTGTGGACATTCGTTTAATTTGCGCCACTAACGAAAACCTCTATCAGGCGGTGACAGAGGGTAGCTTCCGCCAGGATTTGCTCTACCGTATCAATACAGTGGAGATGGTGTTGCCACCCCTTCGGGAGCGTAAGGAAGATATCCCTTTGTTGCTCGATTGGTATCTGCAGCATTATTCCCAGCGTTATCAGCGCGACGGTTTGCAGATCACCGCTGCCGATAAGCGCACTCTGCAGAGTTACGACTGGCCAGGTAACGTGCGTCAATTAGCACATGCGGTAGAGCGCGCTGTGGTATTGGCTGAAGCTAATATGCTGGATTTCAGTCAGTTGCAAAGTTCAGCGCTGACACCAGCTATAAGCACAGTGTCGGAGCAAACAGCGGACACAGATTTTTTCCTCGAATTTGTTGAAGAAAAAACCATCCGCCAAGCGCTGCAGTATTATCAGGGCAATGTCAGTCAGGCAGCGAAAGCGCTGGGTTTAACCCGTGGCGCTTTATACAGGCGGTTGGAAAAATATGGCCTTTAACACTCGTTTGCTGTTACTGCTTAGTAGTTTTGCTCTACTGCTGATTTTAGCTTGGCAGCAATGGCAAAGCGGAGCATCGGCCTTTGCCGTCGTTCTAACTTTGGCCGCGGTATTAGCAGCCTGGTTGATTTGGCAACAGTGCAGCACCCGCCAGCGCCAGACTGCATTGGTGCTTAAAGCTTTGGCAAATCAGGATACTTCGTTAAATCTGCGCGACCAGCCAGAACTGCAACAGTTGCTGGCCCAGGTTCAGTTGCAATTAGGCAATAGCCGCCAGCAAGCGGAAGCCAAAGCACAGTATTTGCAAACCTTACTAAGCCAGTTGGATATCGCAGTACTGGAATTTTCAGCTGATGGACAACTGTTACAGGCTAACCCTGCAGCGCTGCGTTTGTTGTCAAAAGCACAGCAGCAACAGCTGCAAAAAGGCCGCTTTGATGAGGTTAATTTAGCGCAACTGGCCGCTATGCTGCACAGCACCACAACGCATTATCAGGGCCAGTTGCACTGGCAACAACGAGGCTACATAGACCGGCTGGCGCTGAGCATAGTATGCACCCGTATTCAGGGCCAGTTGCGTAAACTGGTGACGCTGCAAAGTATTAATCAGGCACTGCTTCAGCAAGAAGTGCAGGCTTATCAGCAACTAACCCGGGTGCTGACCCACGAAATTGCTAATTCTGTGACTCCTATGGCGTCTTTGGCACAAAGCTGCCAGCAGATTTTGCCGGTCGCCGATACGTTGTTAACTCAGGATGATCATGCAGATCTCAGCGAAGCGCTGACGACCATTCACAGGCGCGGCCAGCATTTGGCCGATTTTATCCTGTCGTTTAAACAGCTAAGCCAGCCGGTACAAGCGAATTTACAACAGACCAATCTGGTGGCTATTGTCAAAAATTGTCTGGCCTTACAGCGTGATGCCATCAGTCAGTCCGGAGTTGAGCTAAAGACGGATTTCCCCGCTAAGGCCCTGTTATGGCTGGATGAAGCGCTCATGGAGCAGGTACTGATTAACCTGCTGCAAAATGCACTGGATGCGATGCAGCACAGCGAGCAAAAACAACTTACTGTGACGCTCGAGCGCACGGCACAACAGCAATGGCAATTGGATATCAGCGACAGTGGACCAGGTATCCCGCCGGAAGTAGCGCAGCAAATTTTTATTCCGTTTTTTACCACTAAGGCAACAGGTTCAGGCATTGGCTTGCCTTTATCAAGGGCCTTATTGCAGGTACAGGACGCTCAATTAGAGTACAGGCCGGGCGATCAAAGCGGTAGTTGTTTTAGTATCAGGTTTGGGCAATAGCGGATCATTGCATTCATGATGAAAAATCTGTGGTTATTGTCAAAGCAGAACGTGGCAATGAGACCATGGTTGATGTCGATTGGACGGGATTGTTGCATCCGCCTTTTATACTTTTGATACTGGTGTTGACGAGGCAAAGCGCTAGGACTGATGCTGAAAATCTTGTGTTGTGGAGGGGAAGTATATGAAAAATTTAGATTGTAATATTCTTCTAGTGTTATTGTTTTTTTGTGGTTTGTCGGCTGCAGAAAGTCTCGTATTGTATTCCCCAAGTAATGCTCAAGTTACAAAGGGCTCGCTAGATATTGTTGAAATTACGGTCGATGATCTTACCTATACCAGCAATAACGATATGACGTGCTTGAATTCTGTGCAGCGAGTAGTTGTGACTAAAAGTCATAAAGGAGTTTTAAAGTTAGGTCAGAAAATAAAGTTAAGTCGACACATTAGTAAAGACATTCCCCTGCTTAAAGGTAAAAACATGATATATGTGATTGCCATCCCTACAGATTTTTTTTCAGACTGCCCTCAGAGTGATTCTGAAATCTTTAAAAAGACCTATGTTCCTATTGGCAATGTGGTTGCAACGTTTGAACTGTATCAGCGTGGGGAGATAACACACTTTAAGGCCCTTAATTGTGATAAAACAAAAAAAGTACTGTACGAGGATAGATTTTCAGTTGTCAAAAAAGGTAATTGCTATCAGGTTAGTGGTATGCATAAAGAGTTGGAAAGTTATATTTTGAGAGACCTGACAGACCTGCTTTAAACTCGATGCCGTGAACAATTAAAACTCGTTATTCAAACCTGTCCCCAAGCAAAATCCGGCATAACTGCTGAAAATCCTGTAAACGATGCAAAATGACATGTTCGGTCACTGCCAGTTGCAAGCGTTGATACTCGTGCACCGCTATATTCCGAAAACCAATCATTTTTTTCAGATTGTCGGCAAGTTCAACCGGGATAAAATCAGCTGTGGCTAACAGGCTAAACACATCGCGAGAGCTTTGCGGCACGCCAAGCTTATGATGGCGTATAAGATGCTGGCCCATATCAAGAGCTGCTTCGCAAGCGCGTTGAATATTCAAAATTGCCGCATCCTGACGGGTAAAGTCTGTGGCAAAAGTTGTAGGGTTTTTATTGTATTCTTCCAAAGCGCGGTGGATGCAGCGCTCAATAGTGGCAGCCTTGTTGAGCAGCACGTCATCAGGCAGCGTATCAGAAAGCTGTTAACCTGAGGGCTGCTCACCAGAAAGCTGTTTACCAGAAGGCAGTGAGTCATTATTAACGGCCATAAACAGACCCATCCTTTTTAATATCAGCCAAGAGTCCGGCGCGGGCTTCGTTCAGTGTGGTCATTGCTGACAGCAGCGTGGCTTCATAACTGCCAACCTGTTGATCGACGGCGTAAAGGCGCTGTCCTTTGGTCAAAATTTGGTATTGCATCACAGTAGATGCTGCACGAAAATCCAGCAAATCCACTTCACAGTGCAGCAGCTCTGCGAGATCGCTACTGATATCCCATAAATCAATCACATCGGCATAACCTGGCACCAGTACTGCTAAATCCAAATCGCTGTGCTTGTCTGCAGTGCCTGCGACCTGACTGCCAAAAGCATACACAGCCATCAGACTGGGCAAGCGTTGTTGCAATAGTTTAACGATAAGAGGAAAGTTCAACATAATCACTTGTTTGCTGCATCAGTTCTATCAATCATAGTAACTTTTAACCCTCAGTACGACCAGTACGACAAATAAAAACACGACAAATAAAGATCTAGCCTGTCAGTTTTGGAAAGCTTTCCAAACCTTGCTGCAACCAATCGAGTAGTAAGCGCACTTTGACGGGCAAATGGCGGTTCAGTGGATATAAAGCCCAGATGCCTTCGTCGGACGGTTGTTGCTCTGCCAATAAGGCCACTAAACGACCGTCTTCTAAAAACGGCTGCAGGTAATAATCCGGCAACTGAGTGATGCCTAAGCCTTTGAGTACCGCATCTGTTAACGCCACTCCGCTATTGCAGCGCAAATAAGGCTGGGGCTTAAACTGCAGTTTTTGACCTTGCTGCTCAAAACGCCAGAAATCGACAGAGCCAACTAAACAGCGGTGTTGATGCAGTTCGGCCACAGTAGCTGGGGTGCCGAATTTTTGCAGATAGTTGGGGCTGGCGCATAAATACAAAGTGCGTTTACCTAAGGCTTTGGCTTGTAAGCTGGAATCGTTAAGAGTTCCTAAGCGTATGGCGCAGTCAAAACCGCCTTGCACTAAATCCAGTTGATCGTTGGTCAGCTGTAAATCCAGCTGCACTTTGGGGTAACGTAATAAAAACTCATGCAGCAAAGGTGCAATAAATTGCTCGCCATAATAAACAGGGGCGGTAATTTTTATCGCGCCTGAAGGTTCATGCTGCAAGCTGGTGATCTGCTGATTGGCTTGGTGCAAACCGTTGACCAAAGCGCGGCAATGTTGGTAATACAAAGTGCCTTGTTCAGTCAGCCGGACCTGGCGGGTGGTGCGAAGCACCAGCTTGCAGTTCAGCCGCTGCTCTAATTGCAGCACTGTGCGGCTAACCTGAGCGACTGAAATGCCTAAGACTTTGGCAGCTTTAGAAAAACTGCCAAGTTCTGCCACGGCCACAAATTCGCTGATGCCTTGCCATTCTTTCATTTATGCAAAACTCATTTGTTATTTGCAGGGATTATCATCGATTAAGAAAAAATTACAATGGGTTATACTGACTGACAACTCAAACTGGAGAATTCAGATGAAGATGATCAAAACACGTGCTGCTGTGGCCTGGGGCCCGGGTCAACCGTTAAAAATTGAAGAAGTGGATTTAATGCCACCACAAAAAGGCGAAGTACTGGTGCGTATTGTGGCGACCGGTGTTTGTCATACCGACGCTTATACCTTGTCGGGTCAGGATTCTGAAGGCAAATTCCCTTGTATTCTGGGCCATGAAGGTGGTGGTGTGGTTGAAGCTATAGGCGAGGGCGTCACCAGCGTGGCGGTGGGCGACCATGTGATCCCTTTATACACGCCAGAATGCGGCAAATGTAAATTCTGTTTATCTGGTAAAACTAACTTGTGTCAGGCCATTCGCGCCACACAAGGTCAGGGTTTAATGCCGGATGGCACCACACGTTTTTCCAAAGACGGTCAGCCTATTTATCACTATATGGGCACTTCTACTTTTTCTGAATACACTGTGCTGCCGGAAATTTCGTTAGCCAAAATCAATAAAGCAGCGCCTTTGGAAAAGGTTTGTTTATTAGGTTGTGGCGTCACCACAGGTATGGGCGCTGTGATGAATACTGCCAAAGTAAAAGAGGGTGATACTGTTGCGGTCTTTGGTTTAGGTGGCATAGGTTTATCTGCCATTATTGGCGCTGTGATGGCCAAAGCCAGCCGCATTATTGCTATCGACATCAACGAGTCTAAGTTTGATATTGCCCGTCAGCTGGGTGCTACTGATGTGATTAACCCGAAAAATTTCGACAAGCCTATTCAGGATGTGATTGTTGAAATGACAGACGGCGGCGTTGATTTCTCTTTTGAATGTATTGGTAATGTCAACGTGATGCGTTCGGCCTTAGAGTGTTGTCATAAAGGCTGGGGCGAGTCGGTGATTATTGGTGTGGCACCTGCTGGTGCTGAAATCTCTACCCGTCCATTTCAGTTAGTCACAGGTCGTGTATGGCGTGGTACTGCTTTTGGTGGTGTCAAAGGCCGCTCTGAATTGCCTGATTATGTAGAGCGTTATTTAAAAGGTGAGTTTGAACTCGACACTTTTATCACTCACACCATGCCATTGGAGCAAATCAACGAAGCTTTTGATTTGATGCACGAAGGCAAATCAATTCGTACCGTTATACATTTCTAACTCCTGGTAGTTGAAGCCGCAGCTTTTTTTGGCAGCTGTAATGTGGTTGGTTAAAATATGGTATTGGATGAAATGGGGCAGGGGAGACTCTATCTGACATCTGATTGGCATTACAGACGGGCGGGTACAAGACCCGCCCCTACAATTTTGCTTAGCCGCAATCCCAACTAAAGTGGGAATTCATTTTCATTAAAAGCCCGGTTCGCCGGGCTTCATCTGCATAAGGATAAAGCAATGACGTTAATTCAGTTATCCGAACATAAAGTGTTTGCTGGCCGCCAGATTAAATATCAGCATCACTCAGATTCCGTCAAAGGCGTGATGCACTTTTCTGTCTATTTACCGCCAGCAGCTGAAAAACAAAAAGTACCAGTGCTGTACTGGTTATCAGGCTTAACCTGCACTGATGAAAATTTTTCAGTAAAAGCTGGTGCGCAGCGTGTTGCAGCAGAGTTGGGTATAGCTTTAGTGATCCCCGACACCAGCCCACGAGGTGAGCATGTAGCAGACGATGCCGCTTATGATTTAGGTCAGGGCGCTGGTTTTTATGTTAATGCGACACAACAGCCATGGGCAGCCCATTATCAGATGTACGACTATATCAGCCGTGAACTGCCATCTTTGGTGGAAGCACATTTACCTGTGACAAAAGCCAAAGCCATCAGTGGTCATTCGATGGGCGGCCATGGCGCTTTAGTGATTGCTTTACGCGAAGCTGGGGCTTATCGCTCAGTGTCGGCTTTTTCACCTATTTGTCAGCCGACAGAGTGTGACTGGGGCAAAAAGGCTTTTACTGCGTATCTTGGCAGCGATCAAAGCCAGTGGTTGCAATACGACGCGAGTTTCTTGCTGGCGCAAAAACAAAGCAGTTTACCGATGTTAATTGATCAGGGCGAGGGCGATCAGTTTTACCCGTCACAGCTTCGTACTGAATCTTTAATCGAAGCTAATCAGCGCAGCCAAAGTGGCGCACAAATTCGTTTGCAGCCTGGTTACGATCACAGCTACTTTTTTATCAGCAGCTTTATTGAAGAACATCTGCGTTTTCATGCAAGGCACTTAAAAGCTTAAGCTAAATTTAGTTGCAGCCGAATTTTTGCTTGCCCAAATTCCCCAAGCGCGGCTAAAATGCATCCGCGCTTAGGGGAGTAATTTACAAAACCGCCAGGTTTTGTGTTGTTGTCAACATACTTGTACCTCACTGTACATGGCAACAACGTCCCGTTGATCAAGCTTGATCAGGTATTAATGAGACCTAAGACAACGTACTAACCCCAGGCGGGAGTTGGTCTGTTGTCTTATGTTTAGTTTTCCCGCCAGGTGCAGTTTATGTTTTTTGATGCCTTTGTTGCCTCTTTCGCTTCTGTTGCTGTTGCAGAGATCGGCGATAAAACTCAGCTTTTGTCTTTATTCCTCGCGGCCCGCTTTCGCTCCCGTGGCGCTATTATTGCCGGTATTCTGGTAGCTACTTTATTAAATCATGCCGCATCGGCCTGGTTTGGTGCCTGGGTGGCGCAGTTTATACCTGAAGGTTGGCATGCCTGGTTGTTAGGGGGCTCTTTTATTGCCGTGGCCTTATGGTTACTTATTCCGGATAAAGACGACAGCGAAGAAGTCAGCGTTTTAAAATACGGTGCCTTTTTTGCCAGCTGTATTTTGTTTTTCCTCGCAGAAATTGGCGATAAAACACAAGTAGCTACTGTGCTATTGGCAGCCACTTATCCAGAAACCTGGCAGGTCATTTTTGGTACCACCATCGGCATGCTGGCAGCCAATGTGCCAGTGGTTTATGCAGGCAGCTGGTTGCTGGAACGTATTTCGTTGGACTGGGCGCGCCGTGTGGCCTGCGCCATCTTTATGCTGCTGGGTGTCATCACTATTGTGATGTATTAGAAAAATAGCTTGAGGTTCAAATCGGGCTTTATTAGCGTCAAAGCAAATAAAAAACCGCGTGGTATTGCTACGACGCGGTTTTTTTCACAGCTATTTATGTCAGTTATAAGGTGTTATTTTACCCTGATAAATCAGAAAATTGCCCGGACGCTTATGGCATAACGACGGTCAGTCGTGAAACTCAATGCATCGGTTCTGTCTCCAGCCTGATTCATTTGATACTGGGTTTTGGTTTCAGTGTTGAGCAAGTTACTGCCTTCTATACCTACTTTCCAGTTGTCGTTAATGCTGTAATACAAGCTGGCATCCATCATGCCTGAAGCTTTGGCAAAGGCTGGTACATATTCTTCAGATTCACGCAGTGTTAACAGATATTCAGAGCGCCAGGTATAAGCCAGACGGAATGAAATAGCTTCGTACTCATACATACCGACTATGTTCATATTCTGATCTGAATAGCCTTGCAGCGGCAAACCACTGAATACACGGAAGGTATTGCGATTGTCTGCAATTGGATTACCATTTTCATCAAAGCCTAAAGTGCCTTCTGAAATTTCATTTGGATCTTCCAGACCACTTTGGTCGATGTAAGTGTAGTTAAACTGCAAACCTAAACCGCGCCAAGCTCCCGGCAACATATCGTAGAATTGAGAGTAGGAGAATTCCGCACCACGAATAGTGCCTGAACCGGTGTTCGCCGGACCATAAGCCGATACATCGTAATCCACTCCATTGTAGGTCACATCCAGATCAAATTGTCTGTTACGGATAATGTTATCCAGCTTTTTGTGGAACAGGCCCACATTGACAAAACCTGCATCGGCGAAGTACCACTCGGCAGTTAAATCCAGATTGACGGATTTCTCAGGTTCCAGATAAGGGTTACCTGCTAAAGCAGTCACTTCTATATCATCAAGTGCAACCACTGGGTTATTCACTTCATCCTGATCTGCGCCCGGAGTTTGCAGGCGGCGGGTATAATCCAAATCCAGCAGACTGATATTGCGCGCATCCACTAGACTTGGGTAATACAAACCTTTGGAAGCGCCGAAACGCATCACCAAATCGTCTGCCAGTTCAAAACTCAGATTCAGGCTTGGCAATACAGTGCTGAAGTCTGTGCCGTCTACTGTGCTTAATTGCGATTCACCAGAAGCAAGATCGTAATAATCTTTATATTCAGCTTGTTGCATTACAGTATTCAAAGAGGAACCAGGCTCGCCACGTTTTGTCGTCGATGGTTGTACAAAGGCTCCTGTCGACTGCAATTGGTAATTGACGTAGCGCAAACCCACATTACCTTTGACAGGGATTTCCAGATCAGCAAGCTCAAAATCACCACGCAGATAAAACTCTGTGCGTTGCTCATTCGAAGAACTGATGTTATGTGCCGCAAAAGGCCCTTCAACACGGTTAGGTTTATCGGCATAAGGGACATAAGTACCGGTACAAACCCCATTATTGGCAGCACTTAACGTGGCGTTGTGCCATCCATCTTTACAGCCCTGACGCAATGAATCAGCATAGTTTTTCACCAGATCCATTTTGGGGAATAAGAAGTTGTTTACATTGCCAACAAGAACCTGGCCATTGTAGTAGTCAGAAAAATCAACACGCTCAAATAACTCAGGTCTGTTGACTGCAGCAGCGGCGTTACGATCATTCATGTCCCACGGTGTGCCGATGGCTGACCAGCCTTCATATGCAGTGTCACGAACAGTCAGGTCTTTATCCGTGTAATAAACACCTGCTTTGATGCTGGAGAAAACTCCGTCCAGTTCATAACTTGCATCAAATTTAAAGCTGTCAGCTTCCGCGGTATTGTGCTCTTCCTGCTCCATACCACTGCCAAGAAACAGGTTAGGCACAGGTCCATTCCAGTCACTATTTGGCGACCAGCCTGGAGTCAGAATATTATCGCTCAGAAACTCTACTGTAGGACGCTCGCCACGCATATCGAGGAAATATGGGGATACCACATGCACATGGTTACCACGGGTTTGACCAGACATGCTGTAGTTGTGTACCACTTTTTCCGAATCAATACGCTGATAATCGAGTTCAAGTTTTAAACGATCTGTTGCTTTTATTTTCAGATTCAGAGAAGTGTCTTCCACTGTATTTTCGTTGTAGTTCCAACGACTGCGATAAAAGAATGGAGTTTCCGGACTAACACCAAGGGCAATACCAGAGGTGACATAGCCATTTTCAGTGGTTAAAGGGTGACCATTGGCAGTATCGTCTCTCCAGTTTTGTGAGGAGCCCATAAAGCCTCTGAATCCCTGAGCAGCCTGGCCAATTTGACGTTCATTCCATTCTAAAGATGCGTCAGAGTTAATATGTTCTAAGGTGGCAACTATGGTGTCGTCGACGTTGGCCCACTGCAAAGAAGAGGTGAAGCCAGTGCGTTCCCGGTCATTATCTGCAGTACTCATGTGGATTGCCACTGGCACATGCCAGACACTGCCTGCAGGCTGACCCGGCAGGCCTGGACCATCTACAGGGGAGCTTGGGTCTACACCTGTAATACCGCCCCACTGATCCGTTGTAGGGATAAAGGAGTCACCACGGGAATGGAAATTACCTAAACCAACACCGTCCCCTCTGGATTTGTATTCGGATTTGGAGGCTGCGATCAGGAAACCAAACTTACCAGCTTGGGTTTCCCAGCTATCAGAGAAAAGGCCAGAAAACGAAGGAGTCACCTCTTCGCGGAAATCGCCGTAATTGGCTTTTGTGCTAAAGGCAACCACGCGTTTACTTGAATCAAAAGGTTTGCGGGTGATGAGGTTTACAGTGCCGGCTATGCCACCTGAGATCAGATCTGCCGTTTGGTTTTTAACCACTTCTACTGAACCCAGTAGCTCAGCTGGAAAGTCTTCATAGCTCAAACCACCCCAAGGGTTTGCACTAAAAGCACCGCGGCCGTTTACTTCAGAGCGCACACGATCCAGACCACGAACCAATACACCTGTTCCCTCATCAGCATAGTGTTTTGGGTCATCAGAAGACGCAAAACGTTCAATGGTGACACCAGGAACGCGTTGCAATGCTTCAGTGACTGATTTATCAGGCAGTGCACCTATGTCTGTTGCAGTGATCACGTCTTTGACTGTATCGGCAAAACGCTTCAGGTCCTGGGCCGTCATGATACTGCCACGGATGCCTTTTACCTCTATGACCTCTACTGGATCAGCTTGGGTTTCATTAATGACACCGCTGTCATTTTTTGGCAAATCTTGCGCAACCAGCCAGGCTGGGCTCATGCCCAGCAATGCAGCTGTCACCGCCAGACTAAGTCTGGCTTTTTTAGTGCTGTGATTATGATCGTTAGTGCTGTTTAATTCAGACATAGTTTAAGTCTCTTCTGTTCTTGTTTTAATTTATGCAACACGGCAGTCAAATAAACACTGACTAAGCCATGAGGTATTGACCCTGCTCTTCCTGTTCAAAGCTTTCATTACTACCACATATGTCAAGCTCTGATGTTACTTTGTACCATGATGATTAAAAAGTAAACATGGTTTGATGAAAAAAGTGCGATAAAAAACATCATATGGTAGCCAAGCTTCTATTTGATATCGATTTTATTATGTTACCAAGTAACAAATTGGTTCTAAATGTTAGTGGTTTGATCTGCAGCTTTTGCAATTCAGGCTAATGCCTGCCACAAAGTAAAACAGAAAGGCGCAGCAGCGGGTTCAGCAGGTATTGGCGTGGTAACTTGCTTTCGGCTAAATTTTAATCGATAAAAGGGCTAAAGCAGTTCAGCTTTGGGTTAGTATTCTCCAACTGAGTCAAGTATAATGCGCGGCCATTTTTGGCAGGCAAAACCGAGCGATACAACAGATGCAAATGAATCAGGTCCCTTTAAGAAAATCCGCAGCAGTGGACCGCATGGCGGCCGAGCGGGGATTGTTTTCTTATCCTAAATACTGGGCTGAGTCCTTTGGTACTGCACCATTTTTGCCAATGAGCAGAGCCGAGATGAAGCAACTGGGCTGGGACAGCTGCGATATTATTCTGGTGGTGGGTGATGCTTATGTCGATCACCCAAGTTTTGGTATGGCCGTGGTTGGCCGTATGCTGGAAAGTCAGGGCTTTCGTGTAGGCATGATTGCTCAGCCGGATTGGTCGTCCAAAGATGCCTTTATGACACTTGGCAAACCCAATCTGTTTTTTGGCGTCTCTGCTGGCAATATGGATTCAATGATTAACCGCTACACAGCGGATAAAAAACTACGTCACGACGATGCCTATACACCAGGCAATGAAGGCGGCAAAAGGCCAGATCGTGCGGTACTGGTGTATTCACAGCGCTGCAAAGAAGCTTACAAAGATGTGCCTGTGATCATAGGTGGTATTGAGGCCAGCCTGCGCCGTATCGCTCATTATGATTACTGGCAGGAAAAAGTTCGTCGCTCCATTATTTTTGATGCCAAGGCCGAGATGCTGATCTACGGCAACGCCGAACGTCCGCTGGTGGAAGTAGCGCATCGTATTGCCAACGGCGAAGATATCAATACATTGCACGATATCCGTGGCACAGCAGTTATCCGCAAAGAGCCTTTGCCTGGCTGGCGTGGTGTCGATTCTACCGCTATTGATAAAGTCGGCAAAATCGACCCAGTGCCGAATCCTTATGGTGCTGATGATGTGGGTTGTGGCACTTTTTCTGAATTTGCGCAGCAGGGTATTGATTTAAGCAAAGCGCCTGAAGTCGAAGCCAAGCCAATACTGGTGCAGCCGCCACGCCAAAAGCCGTGGGAAAAAACCTATGTCAAACTGCCGGCTTTTGAGCAGGTTAGTGTGAATAAGTCCTTGTATGCCCATGCTTCGCGTATTTTGCACCAGGAAACCAACCCTGGTTGTGCCCGTGCTATTTACCAGCGCCATGGTGACCGTCATTTATGGGTCAATCCTCCTGCTTTCCCGTTGACCACAGAAGAGATGGACGGCGTGTTTGGCCTGCCTTATCAGCGTGTGCCGCATCCTGTCTATGGCAAAGCGAAAATTCCTGCCTATGAGATGATCAAAACCTCGGTCAATATTATGCGTGGCTGTTTTGGTGGCTGTTCCTTTTGTTCTATTACTGAACACGAAGGCCGCGTCATTCAAAGCCGTTCGCAGGAATCGATTTTAAAAGAAATTAAAGAAATTCGTGACAAAGTGCCGGGTTTTACCGGTGTGATCTCGGATTTAGGTGGCCCAACCGCCAATATGTATCGCCTACGTTGTAAAAACCCAAAAGCGGAACAAACCTGCCGCCGGCCTTCTTGTGTCTATCCGACTATTTGCGAACATATGGACACAGACCAAAGCCCGACTGTGGATTTATACCGTGCTGCACGTAAAGTGGATGGCATTAAGAAAATTCTGGTCGCCTCAGGTGTCCGTTACGACTTAGCTGTTGAAGATCCAAACTACGTCAAAGAGTTAGTGCAGCACCATGTAGGTGGTTATTTAAAAATAGCCCCAGAGCATACCGAAACCGGTCCATTGTCAAAGATGATGAAACCAGGCATGGGCGCCTATGACAAGTTTAAAGAAATGTTCGACCGTTTCAGCCGCGAGGCCGGTAAAGAGCAATACCTGATCCCGTATTTTATTTCTGCGCATCCGGGTACGACAGACAAAGACATGGTGAATTTAGCGCTCTGGCTGAAAGAACGAGACTTTAAACTAGATCAGGTGCAGAACTTCTACCCAAGCCCTATGGCAAACGCGACTACCATCTATCACACCGAGATGAACTCGCTGAAAAATATCAAAGGCAATACCGAAGTAGTGCCTGTGCCTAAAGGTGAACGTCAGCGCCGCTTGCACAAAGCCTTGCTGCGTTACCACGACCCGAAAGGCTGGCCGATGATCCGCGAAGCTTTAGTCAAAATGGGCTTAAAACACCTGATAGGCAGAAGCAAAGGTTGTCTGGTGCCGGAAGAGGGCAAAGAAGACCTATTCCTGCGTACCATCAAAGTACCAGGCAAAAAGCCTGGTCAGGTGGCGTTAACCCGTCACACTGGGGTAAACCCTGCGGCTAAAGCTGTGGAAAAAATTAAACGCTCATCTGGCAAGCCGTCTTTTAGCAAAAAAGCTAAAGGGTAAGACTTATGGCAATGGATGCTGTGCTTGAAACGCCTCGTTTACTAATGCGGGCTTTTACGCTGGATGATGTTGATGCTATGTATCAACTGATGACAGTGCCAGAGGTGATACGTTATGTCGGTAATAAACCAGCTCAGTCGAAACAGGATGTGCTGGATTATTTGCAACAGCATCCGTTGCGGGATTATCAGGTTTATGGTTATGGCCGTTTTGCCTGTGTCTGGAAGGAAACGGGGCAGGTGATAGGTTTTAGTGGCATTAAGTATCTTGAAGAAATTCAGGAAGCCGAGCTTGGTTATCGTTTTTTGCCAGAGTTTTGGCGTAAGGGGCTGGCCACTGAAGCCGGACAAGCTGTGATTGAGTTTGCTCAAGGATTAGGTTTGGAAAGATTAGTGGCAGTGATCCATCCACAGAACGAAGGTTCACAGCAGGTTGCTTTGCGTCTTGGTTTTACTCTGGAAAGTAAAACCAAGCTGTCCTTGATTGAAGAATGCGATTTATTACTATTTTCCCGCGCCATTTAAATAAGCCGCTTTAGTACTGATTCAGGCTCTGTTAAACTTTGCCGCCTTTTGATTGGAGTTTGTATGGCGTTGAAGTTTCAGCTCAATTTACAATCTGTTGCTGCACAGTGGTTGTTCTGCCTGCTACTTAGTGTTGCTGCTATTTATGCTTATCAGGCCAAACCCTGGTTGGCATTTATGCTGCTGCCTGAACCTATGACCCAATCTCAGTTAAATCAAGCTAATGATTTTGAACAAAAAAGTCCGGAAGCTGCCCAAGTGCTTCATGCCTATTTAGGTATTCGAGCTTTGATGGCTAAAGAAAAAGTCTTGTTGGAACACCATGCAAGCTGGGACTCACAGGACAGAGATGAAGGCTGGGCTGAAGCCACCGAATACCTGTTAGCGCATTTGGCGGTAACTACCACTAATAACGAGTTGCGTATTCTTGCCAGCGAATGCCGTAATACCTTGTGTCAGGTTAAATTAATGGCACCTACACCTTTGACAAAAGAATTCACCGCTAAAATTCTGGATTACGCCAAAGTATTAAAAGCGGGTGAGCTGGAATATGCTGATCTGGAAACTTTGCCAGGCGCCGTGTTGTTAAAACTCAAAGCCAACAAGCGCTATAAGTTTGACGAGGCGACCACCAAAAATTTATGGCCAGAAGAGCGGACGCAATGGGAACAGGAGCTGAAAACATGGTACACAAAATAAAGTATCCGGCCGTTTTTCTGCTGGTGTATCTGGTTTGTGCTTTGATTGATTTTGGTACAACCTATTACCGTCAGGCAAAAATTCCTGTAACAGAGCACAGCAGTGCAGAATTGTCCGAAGCTATGCAGCAGTTGATGCAACAACACCGCCTTAGCGGCGCTGAATTGTCGCAGGCTATCAATGATCTGCAACAGCAGAAAAAACGTTACCTTGAGTAAGGCTTATCTGCTGTTTTAATCTCGCTTGCTGGTGTTCAGTTGCACTGACAACATACTCAATGCTCCATACACAATCTCATCGTTAAACAGACTCAGATCATCGCTATCCAGCATGCTGCCAAGCACATAAAGCAAAGGTAAAAAGTGGTCAGGATGTGGTACTGCCAATCTGGCGTGTTCAGCAATATCCTGATATTGGGCTATGGCACTAAAGTTTTTTGTCAGCAAAAGCTCTTTGATCCGTGCGTTAAACTGTTTTGCCCACAAAGGTGGCTCTGTGCTTTGCCAGTCCAGTAAACGCAGGTTATGCACCACATTACCGGAACCCACAATCATCACACCTTGCTTGCGAAGTGGAGCCAGCTTTTTTGCCAACTCCAGATGCTCAGCCGGACTCAAATTCTGATCAAGACTGAGTTGCACAACAGGCACCTCTGCCTGTGGAAACATATGCATCAATACCGACCAGGCACCGTGATCCAAACCCCAGTTCAAATCCAGTTGCACCGGATGAGGGGCTAACAGCTTCTGGATCTCTGTTGCTAGTTCAGGGCTGCCTGGGGCAGGGTATTGCACCTGCTGCAGTTTTTCAGGAAAACCGTAAAAGTCATGAATAGTTCTGGGGGAGGCCATAGCCGTTACCGCTGTGCCTTGGGTATACCAATGAGCAGAAATCATCAGAATGGCTTTGGGTGTATAACTTTGTACCACTGAATGCCATTGCTGCACTGCAGTATTTTGTTCCAGCGCATTCATAGGACTGCCATGACCAATAAAAAAGGCGGGTTCGATCGACATGACATCACTCCAGAACTGAAAAAAGCAGTATAGAAGTTATGGCTTCGACTGAATATGGCTAAATATGCCCGCTTTCTTTCGATTATTTAGCTTAGTTAACCTGGAGCTGTATCAGCCTGATACAGCACTACTTTATTGCGACCTGTTCTTTTGCCCTGATACAAAGCCAGATCCGCGGCGGATTGCCAGCGGATCAGCTCCAGTTGCAAGTCATCCAGTTGAGCCAAGCCCAAAGTTGCTGTGACCGAAATCTGCTGTTCATCATACAGAATGTTCATTTGCGTCAGGCTTTGACGTAGCTCTTCGCAGACAATAAGGGCACCTTCTGCTGAGGTTTCAGGCAATAATAAAATAAACTCTTCACCCCCCCAGCGTGCCAGCACATCCCGTTGACGCAAACGTTGAGTTAAACTTTGCGCCACTTTTGCCAAAACCACATCACCTGCATCATGGCCATAGGTATCATTAATGGCTTTAAAGTGATCAATATCCAGCAGCACTAAAGTAAAAGGCGATTTTTGCCGTATGGCCTGACGTTGCAGTAATTCAAACTGTTCAGAAAACGCCAACCGGTTAGGCAGCTTTGTTAGAAAGTCGGTGCGGGCCTGTTGGTTCAGCGCTAAGTTCGCTTGCTCCAAATCTTTAGTTCGCTGGCTCACAAGTTCGTTGAGCCTGGAGTTTTGTTGATGCAAATTACGGGTCCGTACTTGCCACATTAGCCAGACTGATAACAAGCCAACCAGACAAACAAACAACCAGAGGCGCTTGTCCTGCCATAAAGGTGCTGGGATCACAAAATGCAGTCTGGCAGTGCTTTGCTCTGAATGCTCCAGACTGTTTCGTACTTCAAAGCTGTAACGACCAGGCGGCAATCTGTTGAAGCTGACCTGATGCTGGTGACCTAGGTAATTCCACTCGGGGTCTGAGCCGGAGAATCTGTACTCATACTGGTGGCCATCGGTGAAAAAATACTCCAGAAAACTGAAGTGAATGCTGATCTCTTTGGTATGAGCTGGTAATTCTATTGGACCCTGCTCTGAACTTTGTGGGTCTAGCCATTGTTGCTGATCGGCTTTGAGTTTGCTGATCACCATAGGGGCGTTAAATTTGTAATCCTGCATCAGGCTCGGCGTAAATTGATACAAACCCGCTGCAGTACCTAACCAGAATTGGCCTGACGCAGTGCGGTTCAGCGCTCTGGTTTCCAGTAACAACGCATTGATATTGGCTTTTTCAGCAAAACGCCTGAAGGTTTTACTGGTTAAATTCAGTTCAGCCAGACCTCTTTTGGTACTGACCCAGACTGAACCTGGCTCTTGTGCATTGATGGCCACCACTCTGTTGTCCGGCAGTCCCTGAGCCACCTGATAAAGTTCACTCTGGTTTTGTTTTAAGTCCATAAAAAACAGCCCCTGATTGGTGCAAACCCATAACTGGTATTCGTTGAGTTTTTCAAGGCAAAGCAGAACGTCGCTGGGCAGCTGTATCAGGCTGTTGGCTCCGCTATGGTAGCGCGTGATCATCCCTGTGCTGCGCTCTAAGCTATACAAACCACTGAAGCGACTCACCATCCAGATGCTGTCTGAGGTATCGCTGATAATGCTGATCACGGCGTCGCCTGGTTGTGAAGTAATACTGTAGTGTTCAAGTTGTCCTTGTGGGTTTTGTTGTGGCCACTTCACCAGGCCCTTTTCCCAAATGCCAAGCCATAACGAACCATCAGCATCTGCTGCCACTGAAGTGATGCCGGCAAGCTGCCTGATGGCATCAGGTAAAGCCTGTTGACTGAATTCTTGTTCCGGTGCAACTGATACAAACAACCCCAAATCAGTACCGACCCAATACTGCCCTTGATGATCCCGGGTTACGGCCTGAATTTGATTGTGGGGGCGACGGGTGGGTAAGCGGTGTGTTTGCCAGTGTTGTTGTTTGAGATCGTAACTGACCAGATCATGATCCACCCCAAGCCAAATCCTGTCGTCGATAATGGTCTGACTGTAAATACGTCTTAAGGTTTTTTCTGCCATGCCGGGTTTAAGCGGCAGCGGTACTGCCTTGAAATTTTGAGGCAAAGGGTTCACTTTAAAGACCCCTCTGTTGCGGCTTGCTACCCAAATGACTCCGGTTTGGTCTTTAAAAAACTTACGGATATCTGCGGTTTGCAAAAAGTGTTCTGGCGTTTGAGGTTGCGCCAATCCGGTGTTTATTTTGAACAAACCTGCGCCGCTGCCCACCCAAAGCTGGCCCGGTTCTGGTTGAAACAACGTATTGATCACACCAAATTCAGCCGGGTAACGTGAGGTGACTTGCCCAAGCTCAAAGCTAAAGAAAAACAAGCCAAGCTGAGTACCAAGCCAAATTCCTTGATCTACCAACACCAGGGTGCGGATCTCGGCTGGATTCAGGCTGACATCTTCCTCTGAGAGCGCAGGCAATGGCTTGTGCTGCAACTCTGTTAAATCTTCCGACAAACTGTACAAACCTCTTGAGGTTGCCAGCCACAGAGTACCGTCGTCGGATTGCATCACTTGCCACACCCTTAAATCAGGCAAGAGTTGAACCTGATGCAAGCTGGAAGGATCTGCCGCATGCACATAACGGAGTCCTTCTACTGTACCTATCCATATTCTTTGTTGCTGATCTTCAAAAAAACTCTGAGCTCTGTCAGAAGGGAGTTGTTGTGCCGGATTAGCTTTGGTGTGATAACGCATGCTGATAGTGAGTTGTTGGTCCAACAAGGTCACACCCTGACCCCAGGTACTAACCCAAAGTCGCTGCTGGCTGTCGACTAGTAGCTGGTTGACATTGGCCATAGCGGACTGAAGTTCTTTGTCTGTCAGTATCTTCCTGTGGCTCAATTCATACCCATCAAAACGTTGCAGACCATCCAGCTCACTGGCAAACCAGATGTAGCCTTTCTGATCTTGTTTGATGTCGTAACTGATTAAAGGCGCATCTGGATGCTGTTGTGCCAAAGATGAGAATTGCATGGAGGCCAATAAAGAGCAGGGAAGCAACATCAGCAAAGCGAATAACAACGACCATATGAAAATTGGATGCATAGTAGGAAAAGCCTCGGAAAAACAAAGAAATGGGCTTAAATGCGAATATCTGTTCAGATCCTAGCAGTCAAAATTACAGAAGCAAACTAAGCATGGCAATTTGTTTAAAGAAAAAACCGGCCGGAGCCGGTTTTGGGGGGAAAGAAGTATATCAGCCAAGCAAAGCCGTTTCACTGAAGCTAAGACTGAGCGCATACTTCCAATTCAAACTAATCAACTCTTAGCTTTTTGGACTAAAAAACCAAGGTGCCCGTTGTTTTTTCTCAGGATACACCTGGTTCATCGATTCTGCGTCATACAAACGGCCATTGACCATGGTGTATTTCACTTTGTCAGTGTCCTGAATATTATTCAGCGGATCGGCATCCAGGATAATCAGGTCGGCCAGTTTGCCTGCTTTGATGGAACCTAACTGGTGATCCATGCCAAAAGTCTTGGCTGGATTGATAGTCGCAGTTTTTAAAGCTTCAAGCGGGCTCATGCCCCCTTGCGCAAACATCCAGATTTCCCAATGAGCGCCTAAACTTTCACGCTGGCCGTGAGCGCCAATATTAGTGACCACTCCTAAGTCGGATAACTCTTTCGCCATTTTTGCGATCGAGATATGGTTGTAGTGGTGGTCCGGTGCTTTAGGGCGGCGCATACTACGTGGACGCAGTTCATCAGCCGGCACA
This sequence comes from Rheinheimera soli, assembly GCF_021290985.1. Lineage (GTDB taxonomy): Bacteria > Pseudomonadota > Gammaproteobacteria > Enterobacterales > Alteromonadaceae > Pararheinheimera > Pararheinheimera soli. The sequence goes on along the minus strand of NZ_JAJOYU010000002.1, from coordinate 219,565 downwards.
TACTGGCTTAAGCGTGGATGCTTCCATACGTCGGTTTTATCGTACCAGTAGTTTTCACCAAAGATACCGCCGTACGCCACCACTAAGGTTGGGGTATAGGCTGTGTTGCTTTGTTGCCATAATTGCTTCACGTCATCATAAAGCACAGCAGCAGCCAAAGAGTGCTCCAGCGTGGTATGACCGTCTACCACCATACTGAGGTTATGCTGCATTAAAGAGCCACCTTCAGGCACAACCATCATCTCAAGTTCACGCGCAGCTTCAATCACCTGTTGACGCTGATCGCGGCGTGGCTGGTTGTAGCTCTTGACTGAAAAAGCACCGACTTTTTTCAGCCGTTCCAGATGGAATTTGGCATCGTCCAGGCTGTCAATGTGCGAGGTATACCCTGCACCATAAGCACCATACAAAATAGTACCAGTAGAAAATATCCGTGGGCCCACTGTGATGCCTGCTTTTTGCATCTCACTGGCAGTAAATATTTCCTGAGTATCATTCGACGGGTCATGAATCGAAGTGACACCCAAAGCTAGGCTTGCGTAGTTGGCATAGTTTTGTTGTGGGATCAGCTGATTCACGCCCTGAGCGCCATGCGCATGAGCATCAAATAAGCCTGGCAATAAAGTTTTGCCGCTGATGTCGATGACTTCAGCGCCCGCTGGCACTTTTACCTGCTCTTTAGTGCCCACAGCTTTGATTTTATTGCCTTCGACCAGCACCACTGCATCCTGCAGCACTGTGTCACCTTCCATTGTAATCACCTGACCACCGACAAAAGCGATTTGGCCTTGTGGTTTGTCCATAGGCACAGTAAAGCTAATATTGCTGCCGTTTTTGGCATCGACTTTCACTTTGCTGTTGACGTCAAACAAACCGGCAATGCTGTGGTGGTACAACTCTGGCCCTAAGTGCCAGTACAAGCTGCTGCTGTCAGAGGTCCAGCTGATATCAGTGCCAGCCTTAACCGATAGCTGTTTCACTGGAAATTGCTTGTCTGAGCCGCTGATATCTATCACTGCGCCACGCTCAGTAAAAGGGGTCACGTACACTTTAAAACGATCGACAAAAGCTAAATACTTGCCATCAGGCGACAGCTTAAATTCTGTGCCGTATTTAGCTGTGTATAAAGTGCGTTGCTGCTCTGTGGCCAAATCTATGCTGAGTAGTGTCGGCGATTCGCCATAATCCTGTGCAAAAACTCTTTTGTTGTCTTTGCCAAACATAGGGGCAAAACCATTGCGGCTGATAAGTTTCGGCTGCTCTGCGCCACTAACAGTGACCAGATACAGGCCAGTATTTAGTGACCACTTTTTATCCAGTAAAGAGCCAGCCCCGGATTTACGGTAAACCACAGTGCGGCCATCAGGGCTGAAGGTGGGTTCAACGTATTTACCTGGTTCAGGGGTTAAATCACGGCTTTGACCTGAAGCTAAATCCAGCAGTTTGACCCGACCTTGTTCTGTGTCGTGCCAACTGACATACACCAGCTTGCTGCCATCACGGGAGAATTGAGGGTAAAACTCAAAGTGGTCATTCTGGCTGGTTAAACGTTTGGCTGAACCTGATTTTAAGTCTTTGATATATAAATGACCTAAAGCCGAATACACAGCTTTTTTACCATCAGGCGACATATGCAGGTTGCCCAGCACTTTGACGTCCAGCTGATCTTTGTCTAAATCCTGTTTGAATTTCACCGCAGTTTGTATGGTTTTGCTGCGATCAACAGAAAACGGAATATCTGTTTTGCTTTTGCTGGCAATATCCAGACTGTTGATTTTACCGCCGGCCCAATACACCAGCTTTTTGTTATCCGGTGTCCAGCTTAAGGTTGGATAAACGCCATGAATAGCCCAGGTTTCCTGCATATCACGGTCAAGCTGGTTATCCAGTTGCGTGTGTTCGCCACTTTCTAAATTGTATAAAAATAAGCTGGTTTGGAAATCGACACGGCGGATATAAGCCAGATATTTACCATCAGGGGATGGTGTAGGTCGGATAGCGCCACCAGCACCTTGCAACAGCACATCAATTTTGCCGGTTTCACGCTCAAAACGTTTAATAACATAAATGCCTTGTTCTGAGTCTTTGCTGTAATGGAAGGTTTTGCCCGGCGTATCATCCTGAGAAAAATAAATGTAGTTACCATCAGGTGAAAAGGCCGGCTCTCCGAGGTCTTTTTGATCATTGGCTTTGGCGGTTAACATCACACCTGCCCCACCTGATTTATGGTATTGCCATACTTCGCCTGCACCTAAAGAACGGCTGGCGGTAAAGTGTTTACGGGCGACGATAAATTCGCCATCCGGGCTCCAGGCCGGGCTGTTTAATAAACGGAAGGTCTCTTCTGTGACGGCTTTTTGATCCGAGCCATCTGCTTTCATTACCCAAATATTATCGCCACCGCCCTGATCGCTGGTAAAGGCAATGTATTTGCCATCCGGACTGAATACCGGCTGCATTTGCCAGCCAATATCTGAAGTCAGGGCTTTGGCTTTGCCTCCTCCGATCGGCATGGTGTAAATATCGCCCAATAAATCAAAGGCAATGGTTTTGCCGTCAGGACTGACACTGACATTCATCCAGGTGCCTTGTTGCACGTTGATTTTGATATCAGTGAATTTCCCAGTAGGTTTATCGACATTCCAGCTTGGTTTTTTATCATCGGCTGCAATGGCCAGAGTGGAGCATAAAGCCAGGGCAATCAGACTGTAGTTATAGTTTTTCATCAGTGGACCTCTTGTTGGTTGCCCGTACGCTGCCACAAAGCGAAAGCCGGGTAAAGTCTCTGCAGCAAAACTGCGGTTAAAAGCCAGACTTATCCGACTGATTACCTTAGTTTGGAGTAAAACTTTGGCCTGCATCAAAAAGTGGTTACACTGGAGTGAGTTAGAATAAAAGCCGGAGTTGAAGTGGAATCTCCTTGTGTGGCCTGCTGCAGGCTAAATGACGAAAAAATTTGTGTTGGTTGTTACCGCCATATGGATGAAATAGTCGACTGGCGCCGAAAAACGCCAGAAGAGTACCAACAAATAGCCATTAATATTCAGCAGCGTAAAGCGGTAGCCCGCAGTTTGGGTGAAACTGTGCCCATGACAGAAGCTGAATGGAAAGCTGCCCGTGCGCGCAATGCGGAAAAATCATTGGCTGGGGGGGCATTATGATGCTGGACCCAGCCTGGTTTGATATCAGCCCATTATCCTGGCAAGCCATAGGTGTCACCTTATTAGCAGGCAGTATTGTTGGTCTGGAACGTCAGCTACGCGGCAAACCCGCAGGGATCCGAACTTCTATTTTGATCACTATGGGGACTTATTTATTCGTTGCTTTGTCCTTACCGCTGGGGCATTCAGTGGTTGACTCCAGCCGTTTGGTTGGGCAAGTGGTCACAGATCCAAGCCGTATTATCGGCCAGGTGGTGACTGGTATAGGTTTTCTTGGCGCAGGCGTGATGCTGACTCGTGAAGGTATAGTGGTTGGCGTGACATCTGCCGCGACTATTTGGGTGCTGGCAGCCATAGGGGTAGCTACAGGTCTGGGCCATTATCAGGTGGCGATTTGGTTGTCTGTCGTGGTCGTAGGGGTTCTTACCGGAGTAGATACTCTGGAAAACGCCAGCAGCGCATTGCGTCGTGGCGTGCACAGAACCACAAAAGACTGGATCTCCCGAAAAACAGAAGCAAATAAAAGCCATGACTCAGAGCCTGATGAAGGCAAGTAATAAACACTAAATACAGGAATGTTATGTTAGAAGCAGTATGGATAGGTTTTGCCTTTAGCTTAGGTTTGTTAGTGCGCTTAATTGGTTTGCCGCCATTGATTGGTTATCTGGCTGCTGGCTTTATGATCACTGCAACTGCCACAGATTTGGACCTACCCAAAGAAGGCAATGCCATTATTGCCCATGTTGCCCACTTAGGTGTGTTGTTGCTGCTGTTTACCGTTGGTTTAAAACTTAATATCCGCAGTTTGGGTAAACCCGAAGTATTAGGCGGCAGTCTGGCGCATTTTGCCAGCTCAGTCTTGCTCTATACCCCCATCATTTATCTGACCTTTGAACCAGACTGGTATTACGCCTTGATGCTGGCTGCCGCTTTGGCGTTTTCAAGCACTGTACTGGCCGCTAAAGTACTGGAAGGCAAAAGGGAAATTCGGGCTTTTCACGGCCGGGTTGCCATAGGCATACTGGTTATGCAGGATTTAATTGCGATGGGACTCTTGAGTTTTACTCAGGGCATCACGCCATCCCCTTTTGCTTTACTGGTGCTGCTGGTGCCTCTGCTAAGACCTCTGCTTTATAAGCTGATGGATTTAACAGGTCATGATGACTTACAAATTTTATTTGGTGTGCTGTTGGCAGTGGTTATAGGCGGCTCAGGTTTTCTTGCTATAGGGTTAAGCTCTGAATTAGGGGCTTTGGTATTTGGTGCTTTGCTTGCTGGGCACAACAGAGCAGGGGAGCTGTCTAAAACTTTATGGGGCTTAAAAGAGTTTTTCCTGGTGGGTTTTTTCCTCAAAATTGGTTTAGGAGGTTTACCTGATCAGCAAGCCTGGTTATTTGCCGCTTTGATGACAGTGTTATTGCCTTTCAAAGCTGTGCTGTTTTTTGCCTTATTGGTGTTATTCAAGTTAAGAGCCCGTAGTGCGTTTTTATCGGGTTTAGCCCTGAGTAATTACAGCGAGTTTGCTTTGATTGTAGCCGCCAGTGTGATGCCACAATTTTTGATCCCATTGGCCTTAACTGTGGCTTTATCTTTTGTAGTTTCAGCCCCGCTAAACCGCTTTGCTCACCCTTTGTATGAACGTTTGGCACACCGGCTTATTCCGTACGAGCGGGATATTCACCATCCAGATGAGCAACCTGTGTCTCTGGGCGAGGCAGAAGTCTTGATTATGGGTATGGGCCGCACTGGGTCTGCTGCTTATGAATACTTGGAGCACAAATGCCATTTGGTTGCACTGGATTCGGATCCATCTAAAGTAGCGGAACATCAGGAAAAAGGTAATAACGTACTCTTTGCCGATGCAGAGGACCAGGTGTTTTGGCAAGGCTTAAAACTGGTTGGTATTAAAGCTGTCGTACTTTGCTTAAATGATGTGGAAGCCAAAGTGATAGCCACCAAAAAACTGGGACAAGCGGGCTTTAGCGGCTTAATCGTATCGCACAGTATGCATAAAGATGAAGCTGCTGCGATTTTAGACGCTGGTGCTGATCACACTTACCTGACGATGTCAGAAGCAGGTGTTGGTTTAGGTGAAAGGGTGCGTCAGCATATTAGCTTGTAGTTTTTGTTTTTATGTAAAAAGGGCCACATGCAGTGGCCCAATCTTATTAACTACTTAGTTTTAAACCAATAATACCTAACAAAATCAAACCAATACTAATGAGGCGTCCAGCGGTTGCCGGGTCGCCTAGCAGGTAAATGCCGACTATCACTGTGCCAACAGCACCAATACCGGTCCAGACCGCATAAGCTGTACCTACAGGTAAGTCCCGCATCGCAAGTCCGAGCATAGTAATGCTTAACAGCATAGCGCCTAGAGTCCAGACAGAGGGCCAGAACTTGGTAAAACCTTCAGTGTATTTCAAACCCACGGCCCAGCCGACTTCCAATAAGCCAGCCACAACAAGCAATAACCAGTTCATAAGGTATTCCAGTTTTTGAAGTTGGGGTCGTCCCCGAATTATTGATGCGCTATTGGGTCGTCCCGATAGGCTTTTGACTAAGGCTTTGTAGAAAAAGCGCCGCAATTTTAACCATACGAGCGTTTTATGGCAAGCTTTAGGCTGAAATTTAGTCGAGCGTGCCCGCCGCTATTTGTAAATCTTCAGTGGTTAAAAGCGCCACAGGCAAACAGATTTTTAATGCTTGTACCACCATGTCTACAGGCATTGAAGCCACAGCTTTGCCGATAGCTTGCTCCGGTGCATAAGGAATATGTAAAAAACCAGCCGGTACTTTGGGTTTATCTTTCAACTGGTGCATCAGCGCATAAAACACTGTATTGCAGACGTAAGTGCCTGCTGTGTAAGACACAGCTGCGGGTATACCTTGTTGTCTCAGGCTATTGACCATGGCTTTAACTGGCAGAGTGGTGAAATAAGCAGTTGGGCCATCACTGACCACAGGCTTGTCCACCGGTTGCTGGCCTGCATTATCAGCAATACGGGCATCAATAAAATTAATAGCGACTTTCTCAAAACAAAGCTCAGTACGACCACCAGCCTGACCCAGAGCCAACACCAGTACTGGGTTGAATTCTTCTATCGCCGTTTCAAGTTCATGCTGACTCTTTTCAAACACACAAGAGAGTTGGCGGCTGACAATCTGCACTTCATCGTCCAGTTGATAACCATCAAGTTGCTGTGCAGCCTGCCAGGACGGATTGCTTTGTTCGCCGCCGAAAGGCTCAAAGCCGGTCAGTAAAATAGTCTGCATTGTTGCTCCGTTAGAACATAAGGACATACATCAGGATAATATTGACCCCAAGCAACAGCACTGCTGTGGGGGCCTGGGCTTTAATCACGGCATTTTTATCCGGCAGCTCCAGAAGTGCGGCCGGCACTATATTAAAGTTTGCCGCCATAGGGGTGAGCAAAGTGCCACAATAGCCACAAAACATGCCGATAGCCGCCATTATGGCTGGGTTACCGCCGTGCTGGATCACTAAAAGCGGAATACCTATACCAGCAGTGATCACCGGAAATGCGGCAAAAGCGTTGCCCATAATGATAGTAAATAAGGCCATGCCAATGGCATAACAAGCCACAGCCAGCAGCGGATGATTTAAATTTAAATACAAGCTCGTCAACTGCGATACGGTTTCACCCACGCCAGCCTGATTAAATAACAGACCTAAAGTGGCCAGTAACTGAGGTAATAAAAAGGCCCAGCCTATGGCTTCAATTAAACGTGAGGATTCTTTTAGGGCTTGTTGTGGTTTTTCCCGCGTCAGATACAAAGCCGCTAATATGGCTAAAAAGGCCGCTAAACCTAAAGCCGATAAAGTGGCATTATTTTGGTCCAGTAAAGACCAGCCATCGCCTTGAATATGCACCAGAACCAATACAGAAAATACCGTTAGAAGTGGGATCATCAAAGCCGGGACAAATAATTTGTTGCCAAGGCGTTTCACCGAATCCAGTCGTTGTTGTAGTGCCAAGGTTTGATAGGTTCCACCTTTGACACCACCAAAACCTGCGACTAAAGCCATCAGCACGACCAAAGCGCCGACCAAAGCGGGCGGCATCAAATCACCCAATAAGAAAATCAGGCCATAACTGAACCAGAACAAAGCGCTGCTGTATCTTTTATCTTTGGCACTAAAAAACGCCACAGCGAAAAACAGCACAGCAGCAACATAATACAGCAGAGTCATACTAATCATGGCGCTGCTCCTGCTGAGGTACTTGTTTCAGTTCATTTTTAAGCTGTCGTGCCAGATAAGCGTCAAATCTTAGTAAACGGCTACCATGAATTAAAAAAGCAGCTATGGCTGTTGGAATACCCCAAAGCGCAATTTGCAGCGGGTCGGTTTCAATACCGGATTCACGTAAAAAGGTATGCATTAAAATAATGGCGCCAAAAGCGACAAAAATATCTTCACCAAAAAACAGCCCTATATTGTCAGTCGCGGCCGACATAGCGCGGATTTTGAATTTGATTTTATCCGGCAAGGTTAAATGTTTTTTCTCAAAAGCCGCTTCAGCCATAGGGGAAAGTAAGGGCCGCACCACTTGTGGATGGCCACCTAAACTGGTTAGGCCCGCAGCTGCTGTACTCTCCCTTAATGCCAGATAGACCAACAACAAACGCCCTGTAGTCGCCGCTTTGATGTTTTGGATCCAACCCTGAGCTTTTTCGCGCAGGCCGTGGCGCTCCAAAAGACCAATGACAGCCAGAGGTAACAACAAAATAAGTGGTAAGTTACGGGTTTTTATAAAAGCTGTGCCCAGTGATTCCAGCCAGGTCAAAATCGGCATCTTCACGGCCATGCCAGTGGCAAAAGCCGCCACTGTCACCACCAGCACAGGGTTAAACTTTAATAAGAAACCAAGCATCACGACGGCGATGCCAAGCAAAGGCCAAAGGCTGAAATCGGGCATAAAAAGTCCTGTTGTTTTTGTTATCTGTGCTATTGCTACACAAAATAGCGGGCTAAGGCGAGAGTAAAACGCTAAAAATCATTGGAAAAGCGATGCTTGCCCTTTGCTGTTTTCTCTTGTTAAAACTTCGGCGCTGAACAAGAAAATGATGTGAAATTAGGCCTCTAAGCCGCGTCAAATCTGATGTTTTATCAAAAGCTCGACTCAGCGAAAAACCCTCGCTATAATGCCGCGTCCTATATAACAGGTCTGGATTGTGTGCGTAAAGACAGAACCCGGACAAGCGAAAAGATGGCGTATTGAGACGCCCGATTTGATTTTGAGGTAACAAGATGCAAGTTTCTGTTGAAACCACACAGGGTTTAGAACGCCGTTTGACCATTACTGTACCAGCTGCTGCTATCAGCACTGAAGTTGACAAAGAATTAAGAAACATCGCGAAAAATCGCCGTGTTGACGGTTTCCGTCCAGGTAAAGCGCCTGTTGCAATGATCAAAAAAATGTTTGGTCTGTCTGTTTTACAAGACGTGGCTTCACGTCAAATGCAAAACCATTTTTATCAGGCGATCATTGCGAACAAATTAACACCTGCTGGCGCTCCGACTTTTGCTCCTGGCCAACTGGCTGAAGGCAAAGATTTAGAATTCGCAGCCACCTTCGAAGTGTATCCGGAAGTTCAATTGAACGCTCTGGAGAAAATTGAAGTGACTAAGCCAGTGGTTGAAATCACTGCTGATGACTTAGAAACTATGTTAGGCACTTTGCGTAAGCAACATGCAACATGGGCAAAAACTGAAGCTGCAGCAGCTTCAGGTGATCGCGTGATCATCGACTTCGTTGGTTCTATCGATGGTGAAGAGTTTGAAGGCGGCAAAGCTTCTGACTTCACGTTAGAATTAGGCCAGGGTCGTATGATCCCAGGTTTTGAAGACGGCATCATCGGCAAAAAAGCCGGTGAAGAAGTGACTGTAGAAGTGACTTTCCCTGCTGAATACCATGCTGAAAACTTAAAAGGCAAAGCAGCTAGCTTTGCTGTGACTGTAAAAGCAGTTGAAGCTCAACAATTACCAGAAGTAAACGATGAGTTCGCTAAACTGTTCGGTTTAGCTGAAGCGACTGTTGATGCATTAAAAGTTGAAGTGAAAAAGAACATGGAGCGCGAGCTGAACAACAGCATCAAAGCCCGTGTAAAAGATCAGGTGATCAAAGGTTTGTTAGCGACTCACGAAGTTGAAGTGCCACAAGCTCTGATCGACAGCGAAATCGATGTATTACGTCGTCAGGCGTTACAGCGTTTTGGCAATAACCTGGATCCAAAACAATTACCAGAACTGCCAGCTGCTCTGTTCACTGAACAAGCCAAAGACCGCGTGAAAGTAGGTCTGTTATTAGGCGAAGTGATCAAAACAAACAGCCTGCAAGTTGAAGATGCCCGTGTTCAGTCTCTGATTGAAACTGTGGCTTCTGCGTATGAAGATCCACAAGAAGTGATCCAGTACTACAACAGCAACAAAGAATTGTTACAAGGCATGCGTAATGTTGCTTTAGAAGAGCAGGCCATTGACCTGGTTCTGACTAAAGCGAAAGTAACAGAAGAAAAAGCCAAGTTTGATGAGATCATGAATCCACAAGCTGCAAACTAAGATTTGACATCTGTTTGTCAGGCAGTTTTAATGGCTCGAACATCATAGTTCGGGCCATTTTCATTTATAGCCGTCGTACTTGAAGCTGCTGCATTGTGGACAGCGCGCTGCAACATCAATGACGCAGGCTCTATAACACAGCCCTCTTTTCAATGAAGGAAGTCGCATTATGGCATTTGAGCCAAGAATGAATGAGTTAGTGAATGCCTTAGTTCCTATCGTTATCGAACAAACTGCTAAGGGTGAGCGCTCTTTTGATATTTACTCACGTTTATTAAAAGAACGGGTGATTTTTTTAACTGGCCAGGTCGAAGACCATATGGCCAATCTGATTGTCGCTCAGCTGTTATTCTTAGAATCAGAGAACCCGGAAAAAGATATTTATATCTATATCAACTCACCGGGTGGTTCTGTCACTGCGGGTATGTCTATTTACGACACCATGAAGTACATCAAGCCAAATATCGCCACAGTCTGCGTCGGTCAGGCTTGCAGCATGGGCGCTTTCTTATTATCTGGCGGTACCAAAGGCAAGCGTTACTGCTTACCCAACGCCCGTGTGATGATCCACCAGCCATTAGGTGGTTTCCAGGGCCAGGCCACAGATTTTGAAATTCATGCCCGCGAAATTCTGTCTATCAAAGAGAAATTAAACCGCTTGATGGCTGAGCATTGTGACAAAACGTATGAGCAGGTTTGTAAAGATACAGAGCGTGATAACTTCTTAAGTGCACAGCAAGCCTTGGAATATGGCCTAATCGATGCCATATTAACTCAAAGGGATGCGAAGTAAGTTTAATTCAGGGGTGGAAAAGGGCGCGAAGCCGGCCATCTCTATGTAGTGGAAGAGGAAGTTACATGTCTGATCATCGCTCTGATGGCGAGAAAAGCAGCAAGTTGTTGTATTGCTCTTTTTGCGGCAAATCACAACATGAAGTGCGCAAACTGATTGCAGGCCCACAGGTGTATATCTGTGATGAATGTGTCGACTTGTGCAACGATATTATTCGCGAAGAAATTAAAGATATTTCGCCAAAACGCGACAGCAATAAATTGCCGGTGCCAAAAGAGATCCGTGCCCACCTGGATGACTATGTCATAGGTCAGGAGCATGCGAAAAAAGTTCTGGCGGTGGCGGTCTACAACCACTACAAACGTTTACGCAGCATGCAGCATAAACAGGACGTTGAGCTGAGCAAAAGTAACATACTGCTGATTGGCCCTACAGGTAGCGGTAAAACTTTATTGGCCGAAACCTTAGCCCGTTTACTGGATGTGCCATTTACCATGGCCGATGCCACCACTTTAACTGAAGCAGGTTATGTCGGTGAAGACGTTGAAAACATCATCCAGAAGTTACTGCAAAAATGTGATTACGATGTAGAAAAAGCCCAGCGTGGCATTGTTTATATCGATGAAATCGACAAAATTTCGCGTAAATCAGACAATCCATCTATTACCCGTGACGTTTCAGGTGAAGGCGTGCAGCAGGCATTGCTGAAACTGATTGAAGGCACTGTAGCCTCAGTTCCTCCTCAGGGTGGCCGTAAGCATCCACAGCAAGAGTTTTTACAGGTTGATACCTCGAAAATTCTGTTTATCTGTGGTGGCGCTTTTGCTGGTTTGGATAAAGTCATTGAACAACGTTGTGCTAAAGGTTCAGGCATAGGTTTTGCTGCTGAAGTGCGTGCAACCTCACAAAGCCGTACTTTGACCGAAAGTTTTAAAGATGTGGAACCTGAAGATTTAGTCAAATACGGTTTAATTCCAGAGTTTATTGGTCGTCTGCCTGTGGTTGCGACTTTAACTGAGCTGGATTTAGCTGCATTGATGCAAATCTTAAGTGAGCCGAAAAACGCTCTGGTAAAACAGTTTGGCGCCTTATTCCAGATGGAAAATGTGGAGCTGGAGTTCCGTGAAGATGCGCTTAAAGCCATAGCGCAAAAAGCCATGGAACGTAAAACCGGTGCCCGTGGCTTGCGCTCTATAGTCGAAAATGTCTTGCTGGATACCATGTATGATTTACCGTCTATGGAGCATGTCAGCAAAGTTGTTATTGACGAGACAGTGATCCGCGGCGAGTCTCAACCCATATTGATCTATGAGACTGTAGAAGCTGCTGCTTCCCAGTAAGTAAAAAGGTCAGATCACATCATGCAACATGAATGTGATCTGACCCCATTTTAGAAGTCCAAATTTTTTGCTAACTCATTGAAGTGACATAAACAGCCCCCATATACTGTTGAATCATGTCACCTGCAGTAAATAATTCGAGAGAGATTTCATGACAGTAGCAAAGACTGAACGTTTGCATATGCCTGTATTGGCATTAAGAGACGTGGTCGTTTATCCGCATATGGTGATCCCGCTGTTCGTTGGCCGGGCTAAATCCATCAAATGCCTGGATGCCGCGATGGAAAAAGAGAAACAAATCTTTTTAGTTGCGCAAAAAGACGCCACGCTGGACGACCCTAAAGATACTGATCTGTATCAGGTGGGTACTGTCGCCACTATTTTGCAATTGCTCAAGCTTCCTGATGGCACGGTCAAAGTGCTGGTGGAAGGGGGCAAGCGTGCTCAACTGGTCGAATTTACCGACACCGAAGATACATTCGCCGCTTATGTTGATTTAATTCCGACACCGGAAATGGACAGCCGCGAGCAGGAAGTGATTCTGCGCTCTGCAGTGAATCAGTTTGAAGGTTATATCAAACTGAACAAAAAAATCCCACCTGAGGTGCTGACGGCGCTTTCTGGCATAGATGACGCTGCACGTCTGGCTGATACTATGGCTGCTCATATGCCATTAAAAGTCGACGACAAGCAGAAGGTATTAGAAATCATTGATGTGACGGAACGTTTAGAGTTCCTGATGGCAATGATGGAAAGTGAAATCGACATTCTGCAGGTAGAACGTCGCATTCGCAGCCGTGTCAAAAAGCAGATGGAGAAAAGCCAGCGCGAGTATTACCTGAATGAGCAAATGAAAGCTATTCAGCGTGAACTGGGTGAACTGGAAGATACTCCGGATGAATTTGAAACTCTGTCGAAAAAAATCGAACAGGCTCAAATGCCGGAAGAAGCCCGCACTAAAGCGACGGCTGAACTGCAAAAGTTAAAAATGATGTCACCTATGTCGGCTGAAGCCACAGTGGTGCGCAGCTATATCGATTGGCTGACCAATGTGCCCTGGAAAAAACGCAGTAAGGTGAAAAAAGACCTGGCTGGCGCAGAACGTATTCTGGACTCGGACCACTATGGTCTGGATAAAGTCAAAGAACGCATTCTGGAATATCTGGCTGTGCAGCAGCGCGTCAACAAATTAAAAGGCCCGATTTTATGTTTAGTCGGACCTCCAGGTGTAGGTAAAACTTCACTGGGTATGTCTGTTGCCAAAGCAACAGGCCGTAAATATGTACGTATGGCCTTAGGTGGTGTGCGTGACGAAGCGGAAATTCGCGGTCACAGACGCACTTACATAGGCTCTATGCCTGGCAAAATCATTCAGAAAATGGCCAAAGTTGGGGTGCGTAACCCACTGTTCCTGCTGGATGAAATTGACAAAATGGCATCAGATTTCCGCGGTGATCCGGCTGCTGCTTTGCTTGAGGTATTAGATCCTGAGCAAAACACCTCCTTCAGTGATCACTATCTGGAAGTGGACTACGACTTATCCGACGTGATGTTCTTCGCCACATCGAACAGCTTAAATATTCCGGCAGCCTTACTGGACCGGATGGAAGTGATTCGTTTAGCGGGCTACACCGAAGATGAGAAGCTGAATATTTCCAAGCAGCATCTGATCAACAAGCAGATTGAACGCAATGGCTTAAAACCTCACGAAATTGAGATTGAAGACAGCGCTATAGTCGGCATTATCCGTTATTACACCCGTGAAGCTGGTGTGCGTAACTTAGAGCGTGAAATCTCCAAGTTATGCCGCAAAGCAGTGAAAAATATTCTGCTGGGCAAAGATCTGAAGAAAGTTGTGATTAATCAGGACAATCTGGAAGATTTCTTAGGTGTACAACGTCATGACTACGGCAAAGCCGAAGACAGCAACCGTATTGGTCAGGTCACAGGCTTAGCCTGGACTTCTGTCGGTGGCGATTTACTGACGATTGAAGCGGCCGCTGTGGTAGGTAAAGGCAAACTGACGTACACAGGCTCTTTGGGCGATGTGATGAAAGAGTCGATTCAGGCTGCGATGACAGTGGTTCGAAGCCGTGCTGAGAAGCTGCGTATTAACGAAGATTTCTACGAAAAGCGTGATATTCACGTGCACGTGCCAGAAGGCGCCACACCTAAAGATGGTCCAAGTGCTGGTATTGCTATGGTGACGGCTTTGGTCTCCAGCTTAACGGGTAATCCGGTTCGTGCTGATGTGGCGATGACAGGTGAAATCACCTTACGGGGTGAAGTTCTGCCTATAGGTGGCTTAAAAGAGAAGCTGTTAGCTGCACACCGTGGTGGTATCAAACGGGTTTTAATCCCTCATGATAACGTTCGGGACTTAAAAGATATCCCGGATAACGTCAAAGGTGACATTGAAATTCGTGCAGTAAAATGGATTGACGAAGTGTTGGAATTAGCTCTGCAAGAGCCGCCAACAGGGATGTCGGTGCTTGAAGTGGAAAAAATTCCAGCAAAAAGCAAAAAAATCCAAAAAAATCCGGCTTAGGGGCTTTTCAATTGCTCTGGCTGTGTTAAGTTATGGGCAGTTTCGACGCAGCCCTTGCGCAGCAAGGGTTGTGGCCTAACAGAAATTTTTGTAGTGCGTCGTTTTGTGCTTGCAAGCCCACATAAGGCTTGATATAACAAACACGCAACTACGACAAAGCAAATTTACTGTAGTTGTTGAAAATAATAACAATTGAAGGGGATGATATTGTGAACAAGTCTCAACTTATCGACAAAATCGCTGCTGGTGCAGATATTTCTAAAGCGGCAGCTGGTCGTTCTCTGGACGCGTTCATCGACGCTGTTACTGAGGCTCTTAAGGAAGGCGATTCAGTAGCCTTAGTTGGTTTTGGTACATTTGCAGTTCGCGAGCGCGCTGCACGTTCAGGCCGTAATCCACAAACTGGTGAAACTATCCAAATCGCTTCTGCGAAAATTCCTTCGTTCAAGCCAGGTAAAGCGCTGAAAGACAGCGTAAACTAAGCTGAACGCTTGGCTGTTAGAGTCAAGCCTATGAAGCTGATGGTTCTGCCTAAGTCATTATTGATTTTCGCGGAGAAAAGCAAAACGCATTAAGCCTGACGCTGCCACAGCTTTTATGAAAAAGGCGTATCTGTTAAGATGCGCTTTTTTTTTAAGACAACCAAAAGTTGCCAAAAGAGACGTAGATACAATGTTAGAAAAGATCAGAGAAGGTTCGCAGGGTATGATCGCCAAGGTCATTCTTGGCTTTGTGATCCTGACTTTTGCTTTAGCCGGGGTTGGCAGTTATCTTGGCAACAGCAGCGAAGTGCCTGTTGCCACCGTCAACGGTGATGAAATTACCAAAGTTCAGTTTGATACTGCGTACCAGAACGAAAGAGCCAGAATGCAGCAGCAGTTTGGTGAAATGTTTGGCATGCTGTCAGCTGACAGCAATTATATGAGCAATTTCCGCAATTCAGTGCTGGAGAAGCTGATTGATGAACAATTACAACGTCAATTAGTCACAGAGCTGGATTTAATGGTCAGTGACGATGTGTTACGTGACACTATTCGCAGCATGCCTGAATTTCAGGTGGACGGTGTATTTAATAATGACCGTTATATAGCCCTGCTGCGTCAGAATGGCTATGAGCCAAATCAGTTCCGTGATTATTTACGTGCACAAATGTCGGCCAATCAACTGGTTGTTGGTTTAGCAGGTTCAGAGTTTGCGACCATATCAGAAATGCAATTGTTGTCTAAGTTACAAATGCAAAGCCGCGATATTCAGTACGCTGTATTAAAAGCTGCTGATTTTGCCGCTGCCGTTGAAATCAATGATCAATTGCTGCAGGACTACTATCAAAGCAATACCAACCAGTTTGTGTCACCAGAAACAGTGTCTGTGGACTATGTGCAGTTAACAGCTGCAGATATAGCTGCGACAGTTGAAGTGACAGATGCTGATTTGCAAGCCTACTACGAAGCCAACCAGGCTCGTTATCAGACTGAAGAACGTCGTCGGGTTTCGCATATCCTGCTAGAATCCGCAGAAGACAATGCTGAAATTGAAGCCAAAGCTGAAGCTTTAGCAGCGCAATTACAGCAAGGTGCTGATTTTGCTGAACTGGCAAAAAAGGAATCTGCTGATACTTTTTCAGCTGAAAAAGGTGGTGACTTAGATTTTATCGAAAAAGGTGTGATGGATGCTGAATTTGAAAAGGCAGCCTATGCTCTGGCCAAAGCTGGTGATATCAGCCCTGTGGTAAAAACTGAATTTGGTTACCATATTATTCAGTTAACCGAAGTGCAGCCTGGTTCAGTGAAAGCTTTTGCTGATGTGAAAGATCAAATTCTGACCACGGTCAAAGATGATAAAGCTGCTGAGAAGTTTATTGATCTGCAACAGCTGTTAGGTGAAAAGAGCTTCGAAATCGCGGATAGCCTGCAAGAAGCTGCTGAAGCTGTTGGGACTAAAGTCGTTTCAGTGCCAGCCTTTAGCCGTTCGACTGCCCCTGCTGAATTAACTGCACCTAAAGTACTGGAAACCTTGTTTTCAGATGACTTTATCAGTGCTGGTGTAAACAGTGACGTGATTGAAGTTGCACCACAACATGTGGTGGTAGTGCGGGTGAATGCACATCAACCAGAAACCACGAAGAAACTTGAAGAAGTGAAAGACCAGGTACAAGCTGCTGTTGTAGCAACGAAAAGCTCTGAGTTAGCCAAAGCGAAAGCTGAAGCTTTACTGGCTGAAGTTCAGGCAGGCAAGTCTTTGTCTGACGTAGCTGCAGCAGCAGAGTTAACTCTGGAAACTAAAGCTGCTGTCACTCGTTTTGGTGGTGATATCGATTCAGACATCCGTACCAAAGCTTTTGAGCTGGCTAAACCTGCGGCAGAGCAACCTGCTACTGTGGCTATGTTAAATCTGGCGAGTGGTGATGCTGCTTTAGTCGCTGTGACTAAGGTGACTGATACTGAAGTGACAGACAAGCCTCCGGTTGACCAGTTACAACAGTTTGCTGATCAAAAGGCACAAAGTAGTTTTGGTGCATTGCTGGCTGCATTAAAAGCCAAGGCTGAAATTACCCGTTCTTTACCTGAAGCTGCTGCTGACGAATAATCCTCATAGTCACCAGCCATAAAGAAACCAACCTTAGGGTTGGTTTTTTTATGGCAAGAAACGAACACTTAGCTTTGTGCGCTGTTAATCAGTTTTCTACTGTAATCGTGTTGAGGGTGAGCAAAGACGTGATTGGTTGGACCGTAATCCAGTGCTTTGCCTTGATGTAAGACCAGCATGCTGTCGCTGATATGTCGTACAAGGCGCAGGTGGTTGGTGATCAGCAGGTAAGATAAACCAGTAGTTTTTTGCAGCTCCAGCAGCAGATTGACAATCTGAGCCCGTAATGAAGGGTCCAGCGCCGTTAAAGCTTCATCCAGTATCAGCAGCTTAGGATCCATAATAAGGGCTCTGGCGAGCGCTACGCGCTGTAATTGCCCCCCTGAGAACATATGTGGGTAGTAAGCGGCGTGCTCTTCCATTAAACCCAATTGGGCTAAGGTTTGATGAATTTTCTGCTGACGCTGCTGTTCATTCAAATCTGTGCTGTAACGCAGCACATCCTCCAGCATTTGTCCTACCCGTTGATGAGGATTCAATGAGCGGGCCGGGTCCTGAAAAATATAGCGAATCACATGATTGTATTTTTTATGGTCGCTGATGGTGACAGCTTCACCTTCCAGCAGTATTTCACCACTGTCAGGGGTTTCTATACCTACCAATAATTTAGCCAGGGTACTTTTACCTGAGCCTGTTTCACCTACTATTGCCAGTGTCTGGCCCGGATATAAACTAAAGCTGATATCGGACAAGGCCTGAATGGTTTTACGGCCAAAGATCCCTTGAGCTTTCTGATAACTTTTATACAGCTGCCGGATCTCAAGTAATGGAGCTGTCATGTTTTTTTACCCTGTAACGGAAAATGGCAACTGAAGTAGTGATTTTGCAGGCGCTCCAGTACAGGTGTTTTAACACATTCCTTACGGGCATTGGGGCAACGTGGCCCTAAACGGCAGCCTATCGGCAAATGCTGTAAGGTGGGAATGCTACCATGCAAAGCATACAAAGGTTGTTTACTGGCCAGTTGCGGCTGGAATTCAGGCACACTTTTGATCAGTGCATCGGTATAAGGGTGAAAAGGAGACTTTAAAATAGCCGCAGTTTCACCTGCTTCAACCAACTGGCCACAATACAATACGCTTAAGGTCTGAGTATTACGGGCCACGGTTTCAAGCTCATGGCTGATTAATAAAATCGACATACCTTTGAGCTGGTTAAAGCTGGCTAATAAACGAAACAACTGCGCCTGAGTGGTACTTTCCAGCGCTGTCGTAGGTTCGTCAGCAATTAGCAGCTTCGGCTTTTTGGCAATCGCCATGGCAATCATTATTTTCTGACAGACCCCTTCAGGTAACTGATAAGGGTAAGAGTTTAAAATTGCCTGGTGATCTCTGATCCCTACCTTATGCAGCAGGGCTATGGCTTTTTTGCGCCGTTCAAAAGGCCGTCCCCACCAGCGGCTTTCCAGTTCAGAATCCGGAATAGCTTCCAGTAACTGATCCAGAATAGGGGCCGTTGGGTCCATACTGCGGCTTGGTTCCTGATAAATCATCGCTATATCGCGGCCAATAATTTTGCGCTGTTCTTCATAAGATAAACGCAATAAATCCTGACCCGCCCAGCTGAATCTGTCCGCTGTGATATGCCATCTTTTATTCAGTACACCTACTATGGCTTTGGCGATTAAACTTTTACCTGAACCTGATTCGCCCACTAAACCACGAATTTCACCTTCTCGGATCGTCAGGTTTACTTTGTCTACGGCACGAATTAAGCCTTCCGGGGTTTCCAGCTCAATCGTCATGTTTTTAATATCAAGCAAAATCATCAGTTTTCCCGCCGCTTTGTCATCGCCGTGCGTAAGCCATCACCCACCAGATTCACCGACAGTACCGAAGCAAAAACTAAAATACCGGGCAGAGCTATGGCCCAGGGCGCCAGATAAATTAAATCTAAAGCGTCTGCGATCATCACACCCCATTCAGAAGTGGGGGCCTGAGCACCTAAGCCTAAAAAGCCCAAAGCTGCGACATCGAGGATCGCGGTGGACAATGCCATAGTGGCCATCACAGTGAGATGTTCCCAGATATTGGGCAAGACCGCATAACGCAATACTTGCCAGTTGGACGCGCCGTCCAGCCGGTAGGCTGCTACATAATCTTGTTTTAAAGTGTCTTGTATCGCATTACGAATACCATGTACAAACTGCGGTAGTAGCGCCAGCATAATGGCCCAGGTGGTGTTCCACAAACCAGGGCCTAATACTGCCACTATGATAATGGCCAACAGCAGGGAAGGGATGGTCAGCGCCAAATCCAGCACATGGTTAAAAATACTGGATTTGACACCTTTGCTCATGCCCGCCATAGCACCCAAAGCCAAACCCATCAGCAAAGCTCCAATCACTGTGATTAAGGCAATACCAAAGGTGTAAGTGGCCCCTTTCATCAGCCGCGACATTAAATCACGACCTAAATCATCTGTACCAAAAGGATACTGTACTAAGCCTTGTTCGCTCCATGAAGGAGCCAGCAACAACAAATCAGCGTTTTGCAGATAGGGGTCGTGAGGGCTGAGCAGTGGTGCAAATAAGGTCAGCAACAGAAAAAAAGAAAACATCACCAGACCAAAAACTGCCGCATGCTGGCGCTGAAATTGCTGCCAGAGTTGAGTTAAAGGGCCGCGATTGTGTTCCTCAAAATACAGCCGGAATTTTTTCATCTTAAGCTTTCCTGGCCAGAGGATTAAACAAAGTATGCAGAATTTCAGTCAGCATATTTACCACTATCACCAGGCAGGACACTACTAATAAGCCCCCCTGAATGGCCGGGTAATTGCGCTGATAAATACTGTCCAGTAACCACTGACCTATACCAGGCCAGGAAAAAATCACTTCGGTGATCATCGCCAGCGTAATTAAGGTGCTGAACTGCAAGCCAATCTGACGTATCACTGGCAATAACGCATTACGTAGACCATGGTGATACAGCACCTGAGCGCGGCTTAAGCCTTTAGCGCGCGCCGTTTTGATATAACTTTGTTCCAGTACCGCCAGCATCGAATCCCGGGTAAAACGGATCATCACTGTTGTTGGGTAAGTCGCCAGCACTATGGCAGGCAACAACAAGTGCCTCAGCGCATCCATGGTGGCTTCTGATTTATAGCGGATATCAGACAGCCAGATATCAGGCAGCATAAAACCAGTCGTTGTAGGTATATCAAACAAAACATTGATGCGACCTGCGGTAGGCAGCAGGCCTAGGGTCAGCGAAAACAGCATGATAAGCAGCAGTGCCCACCAAAAAATAGGGATGGAATAAGCCACCAGCGTAATACCAGAGACCAGCTTGCCGAAAAAGCTGTCGGCTTTGACTGCGGCAAATAACCCTAGCGGAATACCCAACACAAAAGATAAAATCAGTGCATAACTGGCCAGCTCCAGAGTGGCCGGAAACACGGCAATAATTTCAGCTAAAACGGGTTGTTGGCTGGAAAAAGACAGACCCCATTCACCATCCAGAATACGGTTGACGTAAGCCAGATACTGCATCAGCACAGACTGATCCAAAGCGTAATATTGAATAAGCGCTTGCTGCTGTTCAGGTGCAATGTTGGTCAGGCCTGAGACGTTATTCAGCACGTCACCGGGGAACAAATAACTTAAACTGAAGGCGAGTACTGTCAGGGCAACAAAAACAAAGCCTATTAAAAAAGTGCGGCGTAAAAAGTAGTGCAGCATCATAAAGATTTTCTCGCTGCAGCCATAGAGATACCGCCATAGGGGTTAATGGTCACCCCGGTAATTTTGACACTTTTGGCCTGAAAACGTTTGGAATGGGCAATACTGACCAGCGGCATTTGTTCATCAAGATAAAGCTGAGCTGTTAAATAAAAACTGCGTCTTTGCTTAATATCGGCCGTCAGCAGGGCCTGATTAATCAGATTGTCAAAATTCGGATCGCACCAGTTGGCTCTGTTACTGCCAGATTCTGCTGCACTGCAACTCAAAAGCGGCCGGAAGAAGTTATCCGGATCCGCATTGTCAGCCGCCCAGCCAATCAGCACTGAGTCATGTTCAAATTCGGATAGTTTGCGTCTGAAGCTGTTCCATTCAAAAGAAACGACAGAGGCTTTGACGCCAATTTTGGCTAAATCGGCTTGCATCAACTCGGCCATTTTTAACGCATTCGGATTATACAAACGCTGCACTGGCATAGCCCATATGTCCATACTAAAGCCTTTAGGGTACCCGGCTTGTGCCAGCAACTCTTTGGCTTTGATTGGATCGTACTGTTGTTCAGGCAGGTCGTGGTAAAAAGCCCAGGACGTAGGAGGGAGCAAGGTTTTTGCCTTGTCAGCATAACCAAAGTAAACCGCATCCAGAATGGCATCTTTGTTGATGGCATAAGCTAAAGCTTTGCGCACCAGTACATTATCAAAAGGAGGTTTTTTGGTATTAAAAGCCCAGAAACCCACGTTCATACTGATTTGGCTTTGTACTTCGACATCAGAGCGTTCAGTGATCAGGTTCAGCTCTGCATTGCGTGGATAAGCGACTACATCACATTCATGAGTCAGTAATTTCGCCATACGTTTAGCATTGTCAGGTACTAAATCAAAAACCAGTTGAGTCAGATCCACTTTGCCACGCCAGTATTCAGGATGGCGGTAATAACGAATAAACTGATTTTTTTTGTATTCTTTAAAGAAAAACGGGCCTGTGCCTATGGGTCTTTGATCCAATAATTCTGGCTGATTTTGTTGCAACAGCTGTTCTGCATATTCAGCAGATAAAATAGCGGCAAAATCGGTAGCCAGATTGGATAAAAACGAACTGTCAGGACGGGTCAGTTCAAAACGTACTGTGTTGCTGTTTTCTGCCACTACGGCTTTGACCAGGGAGCCCCAGTCAACACTTTGAAAATAAGGATAAACCGCACCTCCAATCGCATGGTAAGGATGATCCGCTTGCGTTATACGATTAAAGGTAAAAGTGACATCGTTGGCATTTAAGGTTCTGCCAGGTGAAAAGAACACTGTGTGATGAAACTGTACATCGGGGCGTAAGGTAAACCAGTAGGTTTTACCATCTTCACTCAAATGCCATTGGGTTGCCAGGGCTGGCAACAGCTCACCACTTGCCGGGTCTATATCCAGCAGGCGGTCGTAGAGTTGCTGACTGATGGCATCAATGGTGGTGCCAGATGTCACTCTCTGTGGGTTAAAGCTCTCAGGAGAGCCTTCGGAGCAATACACCATACCTTGCTGAATAGTTTCAGGAATATCAGGCTGACAAGCGCTGAGTATCAACACAGAGCCACAGGGGACTATCAGGCTCAGTAAGGCTTTGATCATTGTTGGCTGTCCAGCAGTTTGTACTTTTTCATATAACCACGTAACTGATGATAGGTCAGATTCAGTGCTTCAGCCGTTTTCTTCTGATTGAATTGACTGGCAGCAAGGGCTTGTTTGATAAGATCCATTTCAAAGTTTTCTGACAAGACTTTAAAATCCTGCACCTGATTAAAATCAAAGGACGAAGCTGCTTTGGCCACAGCAGGCAGATTATCGCTGCTTTGTTCTCTGATAGCTACCACTGCGTTTTCTGCAGGCGGTCTGCGGTCCAGAGTACGAACGCGGGTCCGGGGCCTGAACGGGGATTCAAAAGGGTCGAGCTGAATATGATGCACTGGCACATAAGGGTTGTTGGTGCGGTACACACTGCGCTCTACCACGTTTTTCAACTCCCGCACATTACCTGGCCATTCATGCTCCAGCAAAATACGTTTGGCTTTTTCACTAAAGCCGCTAAAGAGTTCAAAGCCCAGTTCACGCGCCATATTGACGGCAAAATGTTCTGCCAATACCAGAATATCTTCACGTCGCTCCCGCATAGGGGGCAAGGTGATCACATCAAAGGCCAGCCGGTCGAGTAAGTCAGCCCTAAACTCGCCTTGTTCGGCCATTGAAGGTAAATCTTCGTTGGTGGCGCAAATTAAACGCACATCCACTTTCACTGAACGACTGCCACCAACCCGTTCAAATTCACCGTATTCAATCACCCGCAGCAACTTTTCCTGCACCATAGCTGGTGTATTGGCTAATTCATCCAGAAATAATGTGCCGCCATTGGCCCGTTCAAACCGGCCTTCATGGCGTTTGGCTGCGCCGGTAAAAGCGCCTGCTTCATGGCCAAAGAGTTCACTTTCCAGCAGATTTTCATTCAGCGCAGCGCAGTTTAAGGTTAAATAATTTTGATCCCAGCGCTGAGACAGGTAATGTAAACGGGCTGCAATCAGTTCTTTACCCGTGCCCCTTTCGCCAATGATCAGCACAGGTTTGTGCAAGGGCGCAATTTGAGATACCTGATCCAATACGTTTAAAAAGCTATTGGACTGACCTATTAAGTTGTCTTGCTGAAAACTTCTGCTCATCTGGGCTCACGAAGTGGTGAAATTAACTAATAAGTAGTGTATTTCATAACTCAGGCTTGGCATAGTCTTTTTGCGATATAAATAAAATCAATATAAAACAATGATTTAAAATAGTTTGGCAAGTTGGCAGGAAACCTGAATAGGTAATAGCGAATCCAACACGTCATTAAGAGGTAAAACATTATGGGTATCTTCTCTCGCTTTTCAGATATCGTAAACTCCAACATCAATGCTTTATTAGATAAAGCAGAAGATCCGGAAAAAATGGTCCGCCTGATTATTCAGGAAATGGAAGACACGCTGGTTGAAGTACGTTCTACCTCAGCCAAAACCATTGCAGAGAAAAAAGAACTGCAACGTGTAGTGTCTAAATTGGAAGCTGAAGTGGCCGACTGGCAGGCTAAAGCTGAACTGGCTTTAAGCAAAGAACGTGAAGACTTAGCCCGTGCTGCGCTGATTGAACGTCAAAAAGCGGCTGACCAGGCTGCAGCGGTAGCTGCTGATATCAGTCATTTAGATGAGCATGTCAGTAAATTACAGGATGAAGTCAGCCAGTTACAAGACAAGTTAGCGGATGCTAAAGCTCGTCAGAAAGCCATGCTGATGCGCCAGAAAACTGTGTCATCTCGTTTAGATGTAAAGCGCAGTTTAGACAGCAACCGTTTAAACGACGCCATGTACAAGTTTGAACGCTATGAGCAAAAAATCGATTCACTGGAAGCTCAGGTTGAATCGTACGATTTAGGTAAAAAAACCTTAAAAGATGAGTTTGCAGAATTGGCTTCATCTGAGAAAATCGATAACGAACTGGCTGAATTAAAAGCTAAAATGTCTAAAAAAGATAACGCCTGATTATCAGGCGTTTTAGGAGCTGGCAATGACACTTCATGAAATTATTGGTGTACCTTTTATCCTGTTCATGATTTTTGTGGCGCCGCTGTGGGTCTTTATGCACTACAGAAGCAAAAACAAAATTGGTGAAGGCTTGGGGGACAGTGAACTGGCTCAACTGAATGAGTTGTCCCATCGTGCCGAAAAAATGGCCGACCGCATAAAAACGTTGGAAGCGATCTTAGATGCTGAGTCGCCGAAGTGGAGGGAGAAACATGACTAAAATACGCAAAGAGCTGTTGCGGGATGACCGCAACGGCAAACTGGCCGGGGTCTGTGCTGGTATTGCAGACTACTTCGGTTGGGAAGTGTGGTTAGTGCGGTTGATTGTGGTTACTTCGGTGTTATTAGGTTTAGGTGGTTTGTTACCTGTATTGTATGTAGCAGCCTGGTTTATTCTGGAGAAGAAATCAGTGCATGAAGCAAAAAAAGGCGTGACTGAATCTGCGTACGATGAACGCCCTGTAGAAGTAAAAACCCGGGTATGGCAACGGGGTGAAGTGCCCAAGTCGGCCTTACATCATCTGGTCAATCAATTTAATAGCCTGGAATTACGTTTACGCGACATGGAAACTCATGTCACCTCTGCCAAGTTTCAATTGAACAGAGAAATCAGCAAGTTATAGTGAGTCTGTCGAAAGACGCCATATAGGAACACTGCATGGATTGGTTAAAAAAGGCGCGCTGGCATTCAGAACAATTGACGCAGCGTGCCTTTCACCGTCAGCTCAGACTGGGCGTTACCGGCTTAAGCGGCGCAGGAAAAACTGCGCTCTTAACTGCAATAGTGCACCAGCTAACCCAAAGTCACTCTTCTTATTTACCCTTTTTCTCTGTGATGCAAAAACGTTGGTTAGGTGCTCGTATTGATGACAATCAATTGCCACAGCTGCCTCGTTTTGGGTTTGAAAAAAACTTAAGTTACCTGCAGCAACAGCCTGCTTGCTGGCCACCTTCGACTGTCGGCTGGAGTCAGTTGACTTTAGCTTTGCGTTATCAGAGTGAATCGAGTTTGCGCGCCCGTTTTCAGGATTTTCAGGAAACTGAATTGGTGCTGGTGGATTATCCGGGCGAGTGGCTGCTGGACTTACCTATGCTGCAACAAAGTTACCAGCAGTGGTGTGAACAAAGCTGGTTGCTATTTGCCCAATCCCATAGGGCCGCCACCGCAGAAGGATTTAAACAGCGACTACAAGGCATTGATTTAAATGATACGTCAGTGCTTTCTGTGCAAGAGCTGTGCAGTGAATACAGCACCTTATTGAAGCAATTCCGTGAAGTTGCAGGGGCTTATTTAAATCAGCCGGGCCGTTTACTGGTACCGGGTGAATTTGATGGGACTCCGCTTTTGCAACTGCTTCCTCTGTTGCCGGAACAACTGGCACAAGGCGGCGCTCTGGTGGACTTGATGCAAAAGCACTTTGTCAGTTACCAAAGCAAAGTGATTGAGCCTTTTTACCGTCAGTACTTTTCAGGTTTAGACCGTCAGGTGGTGCTGGTTGATATTTTGGGCGCACTGAATGCCGGTGAATCCGCGCTCTTGGAGTTGAAACAAAGTTTATTGCTGATTTTACAGAGTTTTGATTATGGCCCTGAACACTGGCTGCGGCGTATTTTTAAACCACGGATCAGTAAAGTGTTGTTTGCGGTTAGTAAAGCTGACCATGTCACACCGGATCAGCATCAGGCACTGACTTTGTTGTTGCAGCAGTTGTTGTTGCAGCATCTGCAGAGCGTGAAGTTTCAACTTTGTCCGTACGAAGTGATGGCGATAGCCGCTATTAAGGCCAGCGAAGCGGGTTTTGTGAAACAAAATGGTCAGCAGCAGCACTGTTTACGGGGGATTAGTGCATCAACAGGTGAAGCCTTGACTTATTATCCCGGCGACGTGCCACGCTACTGGCCGGATCATCAGCTTTTTACCGAACATCATTTTGAGTTTCAGTCATTGGCACCTTTGCCATGGCCTAAACAGCAAGTGCTGCAACATATCCGTTTGGATCATCTGCTGGAGTACCTGCTAGGAGATAAACTGACATGAGCGATTTAAAACAAGCGAAAAGCTTTAAAGAGGCCGATTTTATTGGTTCAGATATGGTTTCAGAACTGCCTATGACCAAAGCACAGCAGTTTGAACAGACGGATTTTGTGCTCGAGCCACAAGTCGAACCAGAACCACCAAAACGCAAGCCTGTGTCTGCATTGCTATGGGCTGGCATCAGCAGTGTTGTGCTATTAGTGACGGTGGCTTTATACAGCGCCGTGACTACTATCCAGCAGGCTTTTACAGCACCAGGTATCAGTACTGTGCTGGAAGCCTTATTTTGTGTCGCTTTATTAACCTTAGGCAGCCTGCTGCTGCTGCGTGAATGGCGTTTATGGCGGCGTTTAGCAAAAACCAGAAAGTGGCAACAAGCGCATCAGCGTATTCATGCCAGTATTCAATACGGTGAAGCCGAGCAGCTCTGTCTGGATATCGCCGCCGTTTTGCCTGAATCTACACAACAGGATGTGGCTGACTGGAAAGCACAAAAACAAACAGAACACAGCGATCAGGAACTGCTGGATTTGTTTGAATTAAAGGTGCTGAGTAAAGCCGATGCCCGTGTGCGACAACAAATACATCAGGCCTCTGCCGACGCTGCTATGGCTGTGGCTGTCAGTCCTTTTGCCTTGGCAGATATGTTGCTGGTGCTGTGGCGCACCAGTAAATTATTGCGCCAGATGGCAGAAAGTTACGGTGCTTCATTAGGGCAATTGCGTAGCCTGCTGTTGATCAAACATTTATTTGCCGCTTTATTATGGGCGGGTAGTTCCGAGCTGGCGCTGGATTTAGGTTCTGATCTGATAGGAGCTGAACTGACCAGCAAATTGTCGATGCGTGCAGGGCAAGGCTTAATAGCAGGTATGTTGGTTGCTCGTTTAGGTTTAGCCGCACAGCAGTTGTTAAGGCCTTTGCCATTGGCGCAAAGCCAGAAGCTAAGTTTACTGGATTTAAGCAAAGCCTTAGTGCGGCGTCTGCTGGGTAAAGCTGCTCCTTTGTCAACTTAACGCTACATCTCTCCTTGTTTTTGTGAAAACTGACGGTGCTGCTTCAGACCGTCAGATGTCTATATGCCTTGTCGCTGATCTGCCTGCTCGGTATAAAAAACTCATAAAAAATAAAACAATAGCAATGACAGGTGTTTTTATGAGTAAACAGCAGTACAGTCATCCTGATACGGTATGTATACATGCCGGAAAAAGCGGTTTAAATCCACACGGCGCTTTAGCCACTCCTTTGTACCAAACCTCCACTTTTGTATTTGACAGTGCCGAACAAGGCGCAGCCCGTTTTGCCGGTGAAGAGCAAGGTTATATCTACACCCGTTTAGGTAATCCAACCACAAGAGAACTGGAGCTGAAAGTTGCAGCGCTGGAAGGCATGGAAGATGCCGCTGCGACAGCCACTGGCATGGGCGCTGTGGCCGCTGCCACTATGGCTTTTTTACAACAAGGTGATCACCTGATTGCCAGCAAAGCCATTTATGGCTGCAGTTTTGCGCTGTTTAATCATCAGTTTGCCCGTTATGGCATAGACGTCAGTTTCGTGGATATGACCGACCACAACGCCATCAAACAAGCCCTTAAAGCCAACACCAAAATGATTTTTGCGGAAACGCCAATTAACCCGACTTTGACCGTGCTGGATTTAGATTTTATTGGCCAGTTTGCTACACAGCACCAATTGATCTCGGTGATCGATAACACCTTTCTGACCCCTTTGCTGCAAAAGCCGGCGGACTATGGCATAGACCTGATTTTGCACAGCGCCACCAAGTACCTGAACGGACATGGCGATGTGGTGGCAGGCATTATCGTCGGAAGCACTGAACGTATTACACAAATTAAGCTGACTACCCTAAAAGATATGGGCGCAACCATCAGCCCCCATGATGCCTGGCTGATTATCCGAGGTTTAAAAACCTTGTCGGTGCGAATGGAGCGGCATTGTCAAAATGCACAAAAAGTTGCGGAGTATCTGGAATCACACCCTGCTATAGGCCAGGTCTATTACCCAGGCTTAAAATCGCATCCGGGTTACAAATTTATCGGCAAACAAATGAAAGCCGCTGGTGGAGTGTTGGCGTTCGAGCTCAACGGCAGCCTGGATGATGGCCGATATTTTATTAATCAGTGTCAGTTACTAAGCCTTGCGGTCAGCCTTGGTGATGCAGAGTCGCTTATTCAGCATCCGGCTTCAATGACTCATAGTCCTTATACGTCAGAAGAACGCCAAATGGCTGGTATCAGTGATGGCCTCATTCGTATTTCTGTCGGACTTGAGCATGTCGAAGATATCATTGCTGATCTGCAGCAAGCGCTCGCCTTGATGTGCAAACGTCAGCAAAGCTAAGCACTTTGTTGTAACCATAGCTTTACAAAACCAGCAGAGTTGACGTGAACGTCAACTCTGCTATGGGTTAACAGTCGTTGTCCAATCCTCTAGTATCGGCCGCAACTAAAAGGTTGATAAAACCGCTATAAGATCGAAACAACAGGGTTCTATGAGCAAATCAAGTAAATACATATCGCACCAGTCGGACGAAGATGGCTTTATTCACTGGTCGGCTGAAGAAAATCAAATCTGGTCTGAGTTAATGCAGCGTCAGCTGTCCTGTATTGAAGGCAAAGCCTGCGATGAATACCTGGATGGACTGAAGAAGCTGAATTTGCCACTGGATCGTATTCCACAGCTGGCCGAAATTAATGCAGTATTAGAGCCTGCTACTGGCTGGAAAGTGACTGAAGTACCAGCACTCATTAGTTTTGACAGGTTTTTTCAGCTGTTAGCCAACAAAGAATTTCCTGTTGCTACTTTTATCCGCAGCAGGGAAGAGTTTGATTACCTGCAAGAGCCCGATGTGTTTCATGAAATATTTGGTCATTGCGCCATGCTGACTCATCCTGCTTTTGCCCAATTTACCCATACTTATGGCAAATTGGGCTTAGCGGCCAGCAAAGAAGACCGGGTATATCTGGCACGTTTGTATTGGTTTACCATCGAATTTGGCCTGTTAAGCAGCAAAGATGGTTTGCGTATTTATGGTGGCGGTATTTTATCCTCACCTGGCGAAACTTTATACGCTATCAGCTCTGAAGTGCCGGAGCGTAAAGTGTTTGATGTGGTAGATGTGCTGCGTACGCCTTACCGTATCGACATTATGCAGCCGGTGTATTTTATGATTAACTCGATTAACGATTTATTTGATGTATCCCAACTGGATTTGATGGCGATGGTCCAACAGGCTCGCTCCCTGGGTTTACATGCACCTAAATTTCCGCCTAAAGAAAAAAAGGCAAGCTAAGCTCTGCCGATAACTGAGAACACACTGATGTCTGAATTAAAACAAGCGAAATGTGAAGCCTGCCGTGCTGATGCTCCCAAGGTATCGGCTGAAGAATTAGCTCAACTGATGCACCAGATCCCGGATTGGACCCCAGTGGCCCGTGACGGCATTTTGCAGCTGGAACGTGAATTTAAATTTAAAAACTTTAAGCTGGCATGGGCTTTTCATCAGAAAGTAGCACAGCTGGCTGAAGATGAAGGTCACCATCCGGCCTTGTTGCTGGAGTGGGGCAAGCTGACCGTGACCTGGTGGTCGCATTCGATTAAAGGCCTGCATAAAAACGATTTTATTTGTGCTGCTAAAACTGATGCCTTGTTAGTTTCTTAATATCTACCGTTGTAGGGGATGGGCTTGTCCCATCCCGTCTTATCCATACCATAGCGTCCAAACGGTTCGATCCCTGCTAGTCGAGACTCACCATTCTTTGCAGATAGTTCAAAGAGGTTGTGCATATTTCTTTACAAATAATACTGGTCTGCCCGAGCATCTTTACCGTATGATTAAATCTAAGCACAAGCTTGAGGTGGTTTTTTATCATGAGGTTAGAAATTCATTGCCAGGACCGACTGGGGATTACCCAGGAAGTGTTAAATATCCTGGTCAGTTATCAGTTGGATTTACGTGGTATAGAAGTGGATCCGACTCTTGGGCGGATTTTTGTATCATTCCCTACCGTTGAGTTTGAAAAGTTTCAGGAACTGATGGCGAAAATTCGCCGTATTCCCGGTGTTGACGATGTCAAAACCACTGCTTTTATGCCATCCGAACGTGAACACAACGAGCTGAGCACTTTGTTACGCACCTTGCCTGACGGCATTATTGCGATAGATACCCGTGCCAATGTCACCATTATTAACGAAGCCGCGCTTGAAGCTTTATCGATGGAGCGCAGCGCTATTGAAGGTCAATCGCTGACTGCCATGGTCAAAGGTTTTAATTTAAGCCGTTGGCTGGAAAGTGATGATGTGCTGGCGCAAACCCGCAGGGTAGAAATTCAGAACAAACGCTTTATCGCTGACTTATTGCCTGTGTTGGTGCCGGGTGATGCAGGCAACGATATTCTGGCCGGTGCTGTACTGAACCTTAAATCTGAAAGCCGTTTAGGCGAGCAGATGGTGGTGTTTAAAAAAGGTGATCAGGAAAGCTTTAATAACTTACATGCCCACAGCAACTTAATGCGCAAAGTGGTGCGTGAAGCAAAAAAAATGGCTCAGCTGGACGCCCCTATTTTGATTATGGGTGAAACCGGCACAGGCAAAGAAGTTCTGGCCCGCGCTTGCCATGCGGCGAGCAGCAGAACAGGCAAACCTTTTTTAGCGGTAAACGTGGCTGCTATGCCGGATTTAGTCGCTGAGTCAGAGCTTTTTGGCCATGGCCCTAATGCTTTTCCTGGGGCCAGTGAAGCGAAAAAGGGTATTTTTGAACAGGCCAACAAAGGCACAGTGTTTCTTGATGAAGTAGGTGAGATGTCGCGTGAGCTGCAAACCAAGCTCATTCGATTTTTACAGGATGGCAGTTTCCGCCGTGTTGGTGACGAAAACGAAGTGAAAGTGGACGTGCGGGTGATTTGCACCACACAAAAAGACTTACCGGCCATGGTGCAGGAAGGCAAATTCCGCGAAGACTTGTTTTACCGTTTAAACGTACTCACTCTGAATCTGCCGCCACTTCGTGAGCGTAAACAGGATGTGGTGCCTTTAGCTGAGTTTTTTATCGCCCGTTTTGCTGCCCGCCTGGGTCGTAAAGCACCCAAGATGACAGACTCCTGCGCGCATTTCCTGCAGCATTACCCCTGGCCTGGCAATGTACGTCAGCTGGAAAATGCCTTGTACCGCGCTGTCACTTTGCTCGAGGGCTATGAGCTGGATAAAGAGCATATGCAGCTGCCAAGTTACACCAGTGACTTTGGTTATCTGGAAAAAGACTTCGATGGCACGCTGGATGAAGCGGTACGAAATTTCGAAGCGGATTTATTACGCAAACTCTATCCTGCTTATCCAAGTTCACGTCAATTGGCGAAAAAACTGGGTTTAAGTCACACAGCAGTGGCGAATAAATTGCGCGAATATGGCATTAATCGTAAGAGCGTAAAAATTTAAGTACGCTTTGTGTGATTTGAACTACAAATAATAGGCCCTAAAGCTCCTTTTAGGGCCTTTTTGTTCCTTATTTAACCAAAGTGGCGTTTTTGTCAGTTATTCTGTACAAAATCGACCTTTTTCCGTAATTCTGCCATCCGTTGAGCCTCTCTTCCTTTTTTTTCCGGCAAGCGCAAGATAAGCACAAACTTGCCTTATTTATGTCTGGAGACACTCTGATGTTTGACCCTATTAACCCTTTGGGTACCGATGGTTTTGAATTTGTTGAATACACTGCGGCTACAGAGCAGGGTATTGCTGATCTGAAGCAACTGTTTAAGTCTTTAGGTTTTACTGAAGTGGCGAAACACCGCTCTAAAGAAGCCTGGTTATACAAACAGGGTGATGTGAATTTTATTGTGAACGGTCAGCCAAATTCTCAGGCAGAGCAATTTGCCGCTGAACATGGCCCGAGCGTCTGTGCTATGGCTTTCCGGGTGAAAGATGCCGCTGAAGCCTTACAACATGCTGTGGCTAATGGCGCTAAAGCCTATCAGAATCAGGTTGGCCCTATGGAGCTGAATATCCCGGCTGTGTACGGCATTGGTAGCAGCCTGCTGTATTTTGTTGACCGTTATGGTCAGAATTCTGTCTATGACGTTGATTTTAAATTCTACGATAACTGGCAAGCTGAAATGGCAAAAAACCAGGTTGGTTTGGACGTCATCGATCACCTGACGCACAACGTCCGTCGTGGCAATATGGCGCTGTGGGCTGGTTTTTATGAGCGTATAGGTAACTTCCGCGAAATCCGTTATTTTGATATTGAAGGCAAGCTGACAGGCTTAGTCTCTAAAGCCATGACTGCGCCTTGTGGCAAAATCCGTATTCCAATCAATGAGTCTTCTGATGATAAATCTCAGATTGAAGAGTTTATCCGCGAATATAAAGGTGAAGGCATTCAACACATTGCGATGACCACAGAGGATATTTATGAAACTGTGCGTACACTGCGTCAGCGTGGTATGGACTTTATGCCAACGCCTGATACCTACTACGAGCGAGTAAACGCCCGTGTTGAAGGCCATACTGAAGATCTGGACCAATTGAAAGAGCTGCGTGTGCTGATTGACGGTGCACCGATGAAAGACGGTATTTTATTGCAGATCTTTACCAAAACTGTGATTGGCCCTGTATTCTTTGAAATCATTCAGCGTAAAGGCAATGAAGGTTTTGGCGAAGGCAACTTCAAAGCTCTGTTTGAATCCATTGAAGAAGATCAAATCCGTCGCGGAGTACTGTAACTATGCGTAAGTGGGCGTCTTTTCCGGTAAAAGAAGGCGAAATTTCCCGTCAGGCTCATGCTGATTTCCCAGACAGAGCCATTTATGAGCGTGAAGTGGGCCGCAGTGGCTTTTTTGGCCCTGCGACACATTTCCATCACACCCATGCCCCAACGGGCTGGAGTGACTGGGAAGGGCCGTTAAAACCACGTTTGTATAACTTTAACGACATAGCCGGTAATCAAAACGTGTCGCCATGGCAGGTGCCCACTTTATTGCACAACGCGCACTGTAAAATGCGCACCTGGCGTTTAACAGAGTCGATGGATTATCTGGTTCGCAATGCCGACGGCGATGAGCTGTTGTTTGTGCATGAAGGTGCGGCAGAACTGTATTGCGACTACGGCCATTTAAGCTTACGTGACGGTGATTATGTGGTGATCCCACGTTCCACCATGTGGCGTTTAGAAGTCACAGAGCCGCTGTTTTTATTGCTGATTGAAGCGACCAATGACTCTTTCCAATTACCGGAAAAAGGTTTGGTCGGTAATCATGCTATTTTTGATGCAGCGATGATCGATACACCAAAAATAGATGATGCTTTTAAAGCGCAGTACAGCGAGCAGCAGAGCAAGGTGCAGGTAAAACGTCACGATCAGGTGTCAGTCATTACCTATCCATACAATCCACTGGATGCGATTGGCTGGCACGGTGATTTATCGGTGATGCGGATCAACTGGCGTGATATCAGGCCTTTAATGAGCCACAGATACCACTTACCACCGTCTGCGCACACCACTTTTGTCGCGCAGCGTTTTGTGGTTTGTACCTTTGTACCTCGTCCTATTGAAAGCGATCCTGGTGCGTTAAAAGTACCGTTTTACCATAACAATGACGATTACGACGAAGTGCTGTTTTACCATGCAGGGGATTTTTTCAGCCGCGACAATATTGAACGTGGCATGGTGACTTTCCATCCTGCGGGTTTTACTCATGGCCCTCATCCGAAAGCTTTTCAGGCCGGTCGTGAGTATAAAAAGAAATTTACCGATGAAGTGGCTGTGATGCTGGATACCCGTGATGCACTTTTTGTGGGTGACGCGGCTTTAGCCACTGAAAACCCGGACTACGTAAATAGCTGGAAAACTAAACCGGCTGCGGTGTAAGGATTAAAAATGAAGTTAGCAAGTTTAAAAAACGGCCAGCGTGATGGTCAGTTAGTGGTGGTCAGCCGTGATTTGAGCCGTTGTTTAGCGGTGTCGCATATTGCAGCTACTATGCAGCAGGCGCTGGATCACTGGTCTGTGGCCGCTCCGCAGCTGTCTGAAGTATATCAGGCGCTGAACAGTGGCTCTGTGCAAGGCGAACAAGCCTTTGAGCAGGCGCAGTGTGAATCGCCTTTGCCACGGGCTTATCAATGGGCGGATGGCAGTGCTTATGTCAATCATGTTGAGCTGGTGCGTCGTGCCCGTAATTCCGAAATGCCACCTAGTTTCTGGACTGATCCTTTGATGTATCAGGGCGGCTCAGATGACTTTATAGGTCCACGCGATCAGATTGAGGTGGTTAGTGAAGACTACGGCATCGATTTTGAAGGCGAAGTGGCTGTGATCACCGACGACGTGCCGATGGCCATCAGTGCCGAAGAAGCCCGTCATAAAATCCGTCTGGTGATGCTGGTGAACGACGTGTCTTTACGTGGGTTAATTCCCAATGAACTGGCCAAAGGTTTTGGTTTCTTTCAATCAAAACCTGCGTCTGCTTTCAGCCCTGTGGCCGTGACTCCAGATGAATTAGGCACTGATTGGCAAGATGCCAAGCTGCATCTGCCTTTGGTATCGCATTTAAACGGTAAGCTGTTTGGCAAACCAAATGCCGGTGTTGATATGACCTTTGATTTTGGACAACTGGTGGCTCATGCGTCGAAAACCCGCAATTTGGGCGCTGGAGCTGTGATAGGTTCTGGTACTGTGTCAAACAAACAAGGTACGGATTATGGGACTTCGATTGATGAAGGTGGTTTAGGTTACAGTTGTATCGCCGAAATCCGTATGATAGAAACCATTCGTGATGGCGCGCCTAAAACTTCCTTTATGAAGTTTGGCGATAGTATTCGTCTCGAAATGCTGGATGCCAAAGGTCAGTCTGTGTTTGGTGCCATTGAGCAAAAAGTGGTGAAATACGGCGTTTAATTGACGTGAAAACATCAAGCCAGTCGATTTCTCTGTCAGGGGCGGCTGGCTTTTTTGTATCTGCTTTACAGGGAAAATCACAACATGAAATTACATGGTTATTGGCGCTCCAGCGCCGCCTACAGGGTACGTATCGCGTTGAATATCAAAGGTCTGGAGGCAGAGCATTGTCCTGTGCATCTGGTTAATAATGACGGAGAGCAGCACAGTGCCGGTTACCAGCTATTAAATCCCGCACAACTAGTGCCGACACTGGAAAATGGCGATCTCAGCTTGAATCAGTCACTGGCCATTATTCAGTATCTGGAAGACCGCTATCCTCAGGTTGCATTATACCCAGCGGACCCAGCGCAGAAGGCGGCTGTGATGGCTTTTGCGTTAGATATTGCCTGTGACATTCACCCTTTGAATAACCTGCGGGTGCTGCAGTACCTGACCGGGCCTTTGGCATTATCCGAAGTACAAAAAATGCAGTGGATAAAACACTGGCTTGCTATTGGTTTTACTGCACTGGAAAAACGTTTAGCGGCAACGGCTGGGCGTTATTGTTTTGGCGAGACTGTTACTGTCGCCGATCTGTGTTTAGTACCTCAGGTGTATAACGCTTTACGTTTTCAACTGGATATGGCGGAGTATCCTTTAATCAGCGCTATTTATCAGCGTTGTAATGCATTGGAGGCTTTTCAAAAAGCAGCTCCTGAGCAGCAGGCAGATGCTGTTTAAGTCGCTTCAGGCCAGTGTATTTGCTAGGCTAGTGTTATTGAAGTAGTAAGAGAGTAAAGCAGAATGAAACTGCCCAAAAAACCTGTAAATGCGGTGTTGTTTTATATTGGAACTCTGGGATTGTTGACTCAGGTGCTGGTTAGTTTTTACTTACTGACTCAAGGCCGCACCATGGAGTGGCACTGGTGGTTTCACTGGCTGGCACCAACACTTTGTTTGTTATGGGGCCTGATCCCGAGACTGCAATTGCAAAAGGAAAATTAGGGACCTGAAGCAAAAGTTGTTTAGCGTCCCGGTGTAAACATACCCTCAATACGCACTTCACTGACCCCGTCTTTGTCAAAATGAAATTTGATTTGCGCCATATTTTTGTGGAAAAAGTATGGCGTATTATCAAAAGTCAGCACATAACCACCACGGGCTTTATCCTTATATTTCGGATCGGTGTTTTTACTGAGTTTAAAGTTGTGTTTTCCCAGTGACCATTCAAAACCTTGCAAAGGTTTGTTGATCCAATCTGTGACCCAGATTTGTTCATCCTGATGCAGTACCAGAGCCAAGGTATATTTTGACGGCAATTCAGCAACTTCAACCACCTGAATACCAGCCTGAAATACTTCAGTACCATTTTGCTGTTTAAAGGCAAAACCAAACTGCAGGCTTTGTTTTGTTCCGTCCAGCAAGGTCAGCTGGCCTTGTCCAGGCACAGTAAAATAGGCCCATGTGGTGGGAACCCATAGCAAAAAGAGCAACATCAGGCTCGTTTTAACCATACAACACCTCAAACTCCATGTGAGACTTCAGTCAGTTAGCTTGTCAAATACAAAGTGAGTTCTTGACCAGGCTGTAAGTACTTATTTGTTTTAATATTATTCCATTTCACGATATCAGCAACTTTTACCTTAAAACGCTGCGCTATGCTGGCTAAGGAGTCACCAGGCCTGACTTTATAGGTCATGCTTTTTGCCGAAGACGTGGTTTGTTGTGCTGACTCTGTGTAGTAGGTCAGCTTTTGGCCTGGTTTCAATTGAGCTTTGGTGCCCAATTTATTCCAGTTGCTCAGTTGCGCAGTGCTGACATTCAGCTTTTTGCCTATCTCCCATAAGCTATCGCCACTTTTAACTGTATAAGTTTGCACCGCTGAAGCTGTTGCAGTGGTTTTTTGCGTCGAGCGGGCGGTAACCGCAGGTTCGTCAGGCGTTGCCAAACCTGGGATAGTCAACAGCTGGCCAATTTTTAACTGGCTGGAATTTAAATTATTGGCGCGCTGTAAGGCTTTTACAGAAGTTTTGTGAGCTGCAGCAATCTTACTTAAGCTGTCACCTGATTTGACCTTATAGCGGCCAGTGGAAGCAACAGGGGCTACTTTTACATTGGGCAAAGCGGCTATCTGCTGATCGATATCATCGGCTGCACCAAAAGGCACCACTAACTGATAGCTGGCACTGGGCACAGTGGTGGTTTTGAAACCTGGATTCAGACGTCTGAGTTCGGCCACTCTCAGATTCAGTAAATCCGCAGCTTTGACTAAATCCAAACCTCTGTTGATTTGAATCACTTTGGTTTGTGGCTGATTAGCCAGCACAGGCATAGGGATAGCGTATTTTTCCGGTTTTTTTAACAGTTCTGCCAATGCTAGTAGCTTGGGTATATAGCTGGTATTTTGTTTTGGCAGATGAAGCGACCAGAAATCAGTAGGTTGGCCTCTGTATTTATTACGTTCTATGGCTTTAAAGACCCGACCTTCCCCTGCATTAAAAGCGGCAACAGCACTTAGCCAATCCTGCTCTACATTGCTGTACAGATACTGCAGGTAGTCCATAGCAGCCCGGCTGGATTCAATCACATCACGGCGACCGTCATACCAGGCATTTTGTTTTAAACCAAAATTGCGGCCCGTGCCTGGGGTGAATTGCCAAATTCCCAGTACTCCGGCGAAAGAACCCGCTTTTGGATTGTAGGTACTTTCGACTATAGGCAACAGTGCCAGTTCAAGCGGCATCTTGCGTCGTTCAAGTTCCGTCACTATATGGTATAAAAAAGGTTCTGCATTGTCGGAAGCGGTTTTTAACAATTTTTGATTACGGATAAAAAAACGCTTTTGAGTTTCAATATCATCGTTATTTGGTACTGTTAACGTCATTTGATCGGCGATACGTTGCCACAAATTATCGTATTGAGTTAACTTTGCATCGGGTTGTAACGGAGAATTATGCTTCAATAAGGCATTGGCGACTTGCTGAGCCGTAGCCGCTTTATCCTGCATGGATGTATCCGAGCCTGAAGTTTGGTATTGATCGTCAGCAGGTCCTGCTGTTTTATCCTGTGAGGTTGGAACGGCACAACTGGCCAGCAGTGCAGCCGCTACAGCGACAGATAATCTTTTCAGCATTCGCTTTTCCCAAAATCAAAAATCCGCCTTATGTTACCTGCTCAGCCTTCAAAAGCAAGGTTGTCGATCAAAATCGATCTTTGGCGGATCGTAACGCAGTGAATAGATCCACAGCATTGTGTTGTTGCCAGCGGTGTTGCAATGCTGCATCTTCAGCCCTTAAAAAAGGGTTAATTTGCCGCTGCACAGACAAAGGGGTGGGCAAGGTGGCTTGCTGTTGTTCCCTTTGTTGTTGACACCAGTGTTGATAGTCCGCAAGTTTTGTATTGTCCGGATCGGCCCAGCGGGCAAATTCCAGGTTAGCCAAGGTATATTCGTGGGTGGCGTACACTAAAGTTTGATCGGGTAATGTCAGAATACGTGACAAACTCTGCCACATCTGCGCTGCTGACCCTTCAAACAGACGACCACAACCTGCGTTAAATAAAGTATCACCGCAAAACAGAACGGGCGCTGAATAGTAGGCTATATGACCTAGCGTATGACCAGGAAGTTGCATCACCTGAAAAGTTAAATCGAAATCGGGCAGTGCAATCTGATCGTTGTCCTGTAACCAGATATCTGCATAGGGGATTTTTTGTTGTTCTAAAGCTGGCGCATAAACTACAGCATTGGGCCAACGCTGCTTTAGTTCGTTGATGCCACCTGTATGATCAGGATGATGGTGGGTGATCAGGATCACCGCTAATTGCAGCTGCTGTTGTTGCAGGTAGTGCTGCACCACTGCGGCATCACCTGGATCGACAATCAAAGCCAACTCTGCTTGGCGCAGGCACCAAATGTAGTTATCCTTAAAAGCGGCTAGAGCAGTGATGTCTGGCATAAGTAATTTCCATAGCTGATGTTCTGATGAAGTGAAGTGTACCTGATGAAACCTGCGTTAAGTTACCACAGTACAACAGTACCCCGACAGTGGCAGCAATTGCCGCAGGGTGAACTGATGGCTAAAGCTTTAGAGCAGCAGCTAAGTCAGTGGTGGCCAAAAATTTTTGGTTATCATCTGCTCAAAGTGGGAAGTTTAAGTAGTGGCTTAGATACTTCCGGCTGTAACATCAAGCACCAAATTTGTTTAAACGAGCACCTTGAGCAGGCTTCTGTAGTGGCTGACCCTGATGCTTTACCTTTTCTGGAACAATCAATAGACGCAGTCTTACTGGCGCATTGTCTGGAATTTTATCCGGATCCTCACCATATAGTGCGTGAAGCTCACAGAGTACTGATGCCTGACGGCTATTTATTATTAAGTGGTTACAATCCGTTAAGCAGTGCCGGATTACTGAAACTATGGCCCGGTGTGAAGCAGCAATTACCTTGGGCTGGCCGTTTTTTTACGCCATCCCGCGTGAAAGACTGGTTGCATTTATTGGGTTTTGAAGTGATGTACGAGCAACGTTTTTTCTGGTCCAGTTTACTTGGACAGCACAATCCTGATAGCCGCTGGCAGAAATGGTGTGAAACTTATTTAGGGTATTTTGGTGCTTCTTATGTACTGGTTGCACGTAAAAGAGTACTGCCTTTAACTCCAATACGGCCGAAATGGCAACGAGCGCCAGCTTTTCAAACTGCGGTAAAAGGCATTAGTGCCCGGCAAGGAGTCAATCAGGATTAGGAGGTTTTGGGCTGTTTTTGCAGCCACTGATCCAACTGATTGGCGAACTGCTGTTTATCTTGCTGGCCCAATGGCGCCGGGCCAGATAGCTGCACGCCACTGTTGCGCAGTTCTTCCTGCAAATTGCGTATGGTCAGTCTGTCGCTGATATTGTCCGGAGTCAGTAATCTGCCTTTACTGGTGATACAAAGCGCACCTTTAGCCACAGCAGCAGCTGCCAGCGGAATATCGTTGCTGATCAGCAAATCCCCTTCAGCTATACGTTCTTCGATATAACGGTCTGCTACATCAAAACCATGTTCAACCTGCACTGCTCTGATATAAGGGCTGCGTGGAATTTGAAAGCTATGATTCGCAACCAGATAGAGCTGGACTTGTCGGCGTTCTGCCGCCTTAAACAACATCTCTTTTAATACTTTGGGGCAGGAGTCTGCATCAACCCAGATTGGCATCCTGATGATCCTTTAATAGTTGTCTGGCTTGCTTGTGGCTTAATTTCATAAAAAACAGCAATGGGTCGGCGATACCAGGTTGTTCGGCTTCAACAAAACCTAATTGCCGATAACACTGTACCGCTATCTGGTTGTTCTGATAAACAAACAACGAAAAATCCCGTTGTGGCTGCTGTTGTAAACCTTGCGCAATCAAACCTTTGATCAGCGTTTTGCTATGGCCCTGACCTCTGCTATCCGGATGCACTAATAAACGGGCCAGATGATTGCAGTCAAACCGATCACAAAGCTGGCCAAAGGCAACACGTTGTCTGTGCTGATACAACCAATAACTTTGTGTGCCCGGCAAATACAGTTGCTGTAAAAACTGCAAGGCTCTGATCGGAAACTGAAAGCCTTCGCCACCCCATTGATCCAGGTCTTGTTGTGAATCAAACCAGATGTGTAAATAGGCCGATTGTTCTGGTGTCACTGGACTTAATTGATAAGGGGCATGTTTCATACCTTATCCTTCAGCGGCGTGATCTGGTATCCCTGTTGAGTCAGTTGTTCAATTAAGCCCTGATCTCCGGCCAGATGCAAAGCGCCGACCACAACAAAAAACGGCTTAGTCTTAGGTTCAGCGACCAGCTGTTTCACCCATGCATTGTTCCTTTTAACAATAAGGGTCTGATAAATAGCTGGGTAGTTTTTTAAGTCGTCCAGGTATAAGTGGTCTAACTGCTCGAGATCGCCGCTGCGCCAGGCTTTTCGCATAGCATCAAAGTCTTCGCTACTGTCTTTTAAATCATCCATGGTGCTTTTGATCAGCGTTTCAGCGCCGCTGTTATTCAACTCTGTAATGACATCCAGATGCTGTTGCATCGTTTCAAGGCCTGCGATCTTTTTGCCGGATTTTTTAGCTTCATCCTGCAAAAAGGCGTCGACTCCCGGTGCATTGGCTCCTTGAGCTTGCAGTTGAGTGGTGGTCAGCATAATGGCGGCAAATGCAGGTTTAAAGCGGGTGATTTGCTCCAGTGGTATCTTATGTTGTCTGCAGTAATCAGCCAGTTGTTTTGCCAAGGGCGCTGAGAGATGTTGCAACAAGTTTTCGCCTGAAGGGTAGGAGTTTAAACTGATCATTTGCTGTATGCCCGAGGGACTTGATAATTGCTCTAGATCCGTTTCCAGCACTAAGGAGTCACTCTGTTGCAGTGCCAGTAGGTATTCAGGCGGTAAAGGGTAATCTTGGGCGCTTAGCATATGAACTGAGCCGG
Source organism: Rheinheimera soli (assembly GCF_021290985.1). GTDB lineage: Bacteria > Pseudomonadota > Gammaproteobacteria > Enterobacterales > Alteromonadaceae > Pararheinheimera > Pararheinheimera soli. Next base: position 177,851 of record NZ_JAJOYU010000002.1, on the reverse strand, counting down.
CAAGATAAAAATGCTGTTTGCCTTTGCTGATTTTCCAGACGCCATCGGCTGATACGGTGCTGCTAAGCAGCAGTAGAATACAAGAAAGAAAAATACGGCTCACTGCACAAAACCTCTGGTGTAAAACATCTGACTAATCAAAAGAGCCTACTTTGCCTCGTAGTTTTTTGCGTTCTTTGTGCTGAGTTTTTTGCTTCAGCCTGTCCATTCGAGCGCCAAAAGTGGGTTTGGTTGCACGCCGCTTTTTCGCTTCAAAACTGGCACTTTGTAACAGTTGCATTAATTTAGCCACCGCATCTTCTTTATTCATATCCTGACTGCGGTGTGCTTGTGCTTTAATCACTATCACGCCACTTTTACTGATCCTGTCATCCGGGTACTGCAGCAGCTTTTGTTTAAACTCATCCGGCAAACTGCTGCGTTCTATATCAAAACGCAGTTGTGCCGCTGTAGATACCTTATTGACATGCTGACCGCCGCTGCCCTGAGCCCGGATAAAACTGAATTCCAGTTCATCCAGATCAAGCTCAAGGCCAGCTTTGATTTCAACTAAAGTTACCACATCAAATCATCCGGAATTTGATAAGCGGCGTACGGATCATCTTCCGCCTGCACTTCGGCACTTTGTCCTATGTTGTGCAGTACTATGATGGTTTCAGCCAAACGTTGCTGGATTTTCTCCGCCACTTTCACCGGGATCACATAATACTGCTCTGCAAGCTTAGCAATCGCCGCCTGACCTTTGGTCAGTTCTGCGTGGACACGGTTACTGACGTATAAGCGTTTGACCAGACTGCCATCGGTAAAGTTAAAGGCGGTTTCACCTTTATGCGCGATGGTGTTGAGTTCTACCAGCTGTTTAACCTGTGCTGCTAATGCTTTTTTATCCTGTTCAGCTTTGCGCTGACGGTTTAATTCCTGGTCGCGTTGCAGTTGTTGCTGCCTCGCTTGTTCGGCGAGCACCGAAGCTTCATTGACCACTGTGCCATTTTTCCCGGCTTGCACCCGCTCTTTATGTTTTTCTTTTTTAATGGCTTTTAATTTTTTCTCATTGCCCAAACCGGCTTTGAGCAATTGTTCCTGCAGTGATTTACTCATACAAAAGTCCTGTCAATCTGATGGCGCTATTGTTTCATGTTAAAGCCGCGCTGCAAAGAGCAGAAGGCCAGACTAACTGCCCATGCTAAAAATGCGTTATGATAAGGCACTTTTATTGAATTTGTCCGGGACCTTATCTTGTTATTTCACGATCTTGCGTTAGACCCTCGTTTAGTCCGTTCTATCCAGCATCTTGGCTTTGCGAAACCAACGCCAATTCAGCAGGAGGCTGTGCCTGCCGCTATGACGGGCAAAGACTTAATGGTTTCTTCGCAAACCGGTTCAGGAAAAACTCTGGCTTATTTACTGCCGATGATGCAGCGCTTGTTGCGCAGCAGACCTTTATCCAAACAAGATGCCCGGGCTTTAATTCTGGTACCCACCCGTGAACTGGCGCATCAGGTCTATGCCAAATTACGTTTATTTGTTGCCAATACACCCTTAACCAGCGCGTTAATAGTGGGCGGTGAGAACTTTAACGAGCAGGAAAAAATACTGAAGCGTCAGCCGACTATCATAGTGGCAACCCCAGGTCGTTTTATTGATCACCTGCAGCACAAAACGTTTTTTATTCAAGGCCTGGAAATGCTGATTTTAGATGAAGCAGACCGGATGCTGGATTTAGGTTTTATGCCACAACTGAATGAAATCAATAGAGCTGCTGATCACCGCTTACGTCAGACGCTGATGTTCTCAGCCACTTTAGATCACGCCGAAGTGAATGAGCTGGCGATGTCCTTGTTAAAGTCGCCACACAGAGTTTCAGTAGGCGCTTCTTATCAACAGCATGAAGATATAGAACAGCGTTGTTATTTTGCCGATCATTTGTCCCACAAAGAGGCCTTATTGGCTTATTTGCTCAAGCAGGAACAAATCAGTCAGCTGATTATTTTTACTGCGACCCGCGAAGATACCGATCGTCTGGCAAAACTATGTGACTCTTTAGGTTATCCGGCTGTAGGTTTAAGTGGCAAGTTAACTCAAGGTCAGCGTAACGCTGTGATGCAGGGCTTTTCCGCCAATAAACATCAGGTTCTGGTCACCACAGATGTCGCATCCCGTGGGCTTGATTTATTGCAAGTCAGTCATGTGGTGAACTTTGATTTACCTAAACATGCAGAAGAGTATGTACACCGTATAGGTCGTACCGGTAGAGCTGGCGCTAAAGGTATTGCGATTTCTTTGGTAGGTCCAAAAGACTGGGTTGCTTTTTGTGCTATTGAAAGCTTTTTACGCCGTCCTTTACCTATGGAGAAAGTGGAGTCTTTACCGGCAAAATTTAAAGGCGTGGATCTGCATGCACCGGTAAAAGCCGTGAAGAAAACTAAGCCTGTGGTCAGAAAAGCTAAACCAAAATCAGCAGATACAACCACCCAAACCAAGCCTGCAGCAAAACCTAATTTTTATCAGGCAGGCGATGATGGCATGACTCCGGTGAAGAAAAAGATCAAATAATTTACAGTAGTATGTTTTTTATTCGGAAAATAGTGCTACACTCAAGTTGTTACTTTGTAGATTTGTTCGACAGTTTTTATTGCAAGCAATTGTTTTGGCTGAAGAATTATTTAGAGTAACTGGAACGGCCAAAACCAGAAAAACTATTTTTCTGTCGGATCAGTAATAGCTATTGACCACTTTGTCGGGTTCACTGATAATGGGGTCGTAATATGTACTAGCTCGAACACGGCCGGTAATATTTAAGTCGCCAAACAATTGGCAAATTTAGTTAAAGTAAGAGAATGTTATGTCACAATTAATTTCCGGTACCGTTAAGTGGTTCAACGAAGATAAAGGTTTTGGTTTCATCGAGCGTGAAGGCGGCAAAGACGTATTCGTACATTTCCGCGCTATCAATGGCACAGGCCGCAGAACTTTAGTTGAAGGTCAACGCGTAACTTTCGAAGTTACTGAAGGCCAAAAAGGTCCTCAGGCTGAGAACGTAACTGTTACCGGTTAATAGTTTTCTGAAAAAGAGCCAACTTTAAGTTGGCTTTTTTTATGCCTGAAATTCAGTGGGTATATTGTATAAGTTGTTGTTTTAATTGGTTAATTTTATATTTTCTTTAATTTTATATCAAAGTTCCAACGACAACTGAGCCTGAGCTTCCTGCGCTTTTAATCCAACATGAATACCCACCAGCCGCACTTTTTTACCATGACCTCTGTGCCAGGCTTGTTCTAATAACTGCTTTAAGCTGGCCATATCCAATTCGGGTTGCTGTTTCTCTACAGTCGTTTGCTGAAAGTCGGCAAATTTCAGTTTAATGCCAATTTTCTGAATATGAGCACTAGCTTCACAGCGCTCAATACGGCGCCGAAGTTTAGGTAAAAGCTCTGACAGACTTTGTTGGCCTGCATTCAGATCGGGTAAATCTTCCGTATAAGTATGCTCAACAGCGACAGACTTTCGTGGGTAGTCGTTTTGTACATCACGGCTGTCGCGGCCGAAACTGCGTTCTATCAAGGTTTCAGCAAAACTACCAAAGTGTTTAACCAGCGTATGCAAAGGCGCATTTTGGATATCGACGCATTTATAGAAACCTAAGGTGGCTAGCCGTTCAGCAGTTTTTTTCCCTACACCTGGGATTTTATGCAAAGGCAGGAATTTGACGAAATCGCTGATTTTGTCGGGTGGTAACACAAATAACCCATCAGGTTTATTTTCATCACTGGCTATTTTGGCGAGAAATTTATTCGGCGCTACACCAGCTGAAGCTGTTAAACCAGTTTCGGCAAAAATTACCCGGCGAATTTCTTCGGCAATGCGGGTAGCACTGCCAGAAAACAAAGTGCTGTCGCTGACATCCAGATAAGCCTCATCTAAAGACAGTGGCTCCACCTTGTCGGTATACCGATGAAAAATGGCCTGAATTTGTAAACTGGCTTCTTTGTATTTTTCCATATTGCCGGGTAATAACAGCAGATGAGGGCAGAGCTTTAGGGCTTGTCCTGTGGGCATAGCAGAACGCACACCATACACACGGGCAGGGTAGTTGCAGGTGCTGATCACGCCTCGCTCGGTGCGACTACCACCTATTGCCAGAGGAATGGTGCGCCAGCCTGGTCTGTCCCGCATTTCTACCGCGGCAAAAAAACAGTCCATGTCGATATGAATGATTTTTTTCATTTACAAAGCACTGTTGGTTTATACAGCTATATAATTGACCAGTTTTCTCATTTTGTAAAGGTGAGCACTGTTTATATTTACAGTTAATCATCTGACTCAACCGACCACTGCTTAGATATTGAGTTTTGGATGTTTAGATGGCTATTTAATAGCTGCATCTTTAGTAGATTCCATGTAGAATGCTGCGCAGTTTTTTGTAAATAGTCTGGCCCTTTTGGCCCACTGGGAGCAAGCATGTTAAAGCGCGAAATGAACATTGCCGATTTTGATCCGGAATTATGGCAATCCATTACCAACGAAACCCAACGTCAGGAAGATCACATCGAGCTGATCGCTTCTGAAAACTATGCCAGCCCACGTGTACTGCAGGCTCAGGGTTCTCAGTTAACCAACAAATATGCTGAAGGTTACCCGCATAAACGTTATTACGGTGGTTGTGAGTACGTGGACGTGGCTGAAGATTTAGCTATCGCCCGTGCCAAAGAATTGTTTGGTGCAGATTACGCAAACGTGCAACCGCACTCAGGCTCTCAGGCCAACTCAGCGGTATTTTTAGCTTTATTAAATGCAGGCGATACTATTTTAGGCATGAGTCTGGCGCACGGTGGTCACTTGACTCACGGTGCTACGGTCAGCTCTTCAGGTAAGTTGTACAAAGCTGTGCAATATGGCCTGCATCCTGAAACTGGTGTGATTGACTACGCTCAGGCTGAAGCCTTAGCTTTGGAACACAAACCTAAACTGATCATCGCTGGTTTTTCAGCTTACTCAGGCATTATCGACTGGCAGAAATTCCGTGAAATCGCCGACAAAGTGGGCGCCTACCTGATGGTAGATATGGCACATGTGGCAGGTTTAGTGGCCGCAGGTTTGTATCCAAACCCTGTGCCAGTGGCTGATGTAGTCACTACCACTACTCACAAAACTTTAGCTGGTCCTCGTGGCGGTCTAATTCTGGCCCGTAAAAACGAAGAACTTGAAAAGAAACTCAACTCTGCTGTTTTCCCTGGTGGTCAGGGTGGTCCTTTGATGCATGTCATTGCTGCAAAAGCTGTTGCATTTAAAGAAGCGCTGCAACCAGAATTTAAAGTCTATCAGCAACAAGTGTTGAAAAACGCTGTGGCTATGTGTGATGAAATGATCAAACGTGGCTACAAAATTGTATCTGGTGGCACCCAAAACCATTTATTCCTGATGGATTTAATCGACAAAAACATCACCGGTAAAGAAGCGGATGCCTGGTTAGGCCTAGCTCATATCACTGTAAATAAAAACTCAGTGCCAAATGATCCTCGCTCTCCGTTTGTGACCAGTGGTTTACGTATCGGTACTCCTGCTATTACCCGTCGCGGTTTTAAAGAAGCAGAAGCCCGTTTAGTTGCAAGCCTGATCTGTGACGTGTTGGACAGCCGCGGTGACGCTGGTGTGATCGACAAAGTACGTGCCCAAGTGTCTGAAGTCTGTGGCCGTCTGCCGGTTTATGCCTGATTGCCAGCTATGACTGAACAAAGATAGAGTGTTATGATGGCCGCCTAATGCGGCCATTTTTTTCGGAGAAATTCCGTGTTTTGTCCTTTTTGTCGTGCCGACGATACCAAAGTTATAGACTCCCGCTTAGTGGCGGAGGGGTCTCAAGTAAAAAGACGACGTGAATGTGGCGCTTGCCATGAACGTTTTACCACTTTTGAAGCCGCCGAACTGGTGATGCCCCGTATCGTGAAACGTGATGGCTCCCGTGAGCCTTATAACGAGGCCAAATTGCGCAGCGGTGTAATGCGCTCACTGGAAAAACGTCCTGTACCGACGGAGCAGATTGAATCTCTGATCAGCAAAGTGGAAAGCTTATTACGTGCCACAGGCGAGCGTGAAGTACCAAGCCAGTTACTGGGCACACTCATTATGGATGAGCTGGTGAAACTCGATAAAGTGGCTTATGTGCGCTTTGCGTCCGTCTACCGCTCCTTTAAAGATATCCGCGAGTTTGGCGAAGAAATTGCCCGGCTTGGAGACAATTAGGTGAGCTTTACTGAACTCGATCATCTTTATATGGCCCGAGCCATAGAACTCGCCTCTAAAGGCCGTTTTACCACTGCACCTAACCCTAATGTCGGTTCTGTCATAGTGCGCGACGGCGAAGTTGTAGGAGAAGGTTATCATCGTCAGGCCGGTGGCCCGCATGCTGAGGTATTTGCTTTGCGTCAGGCAGAGCATCTCGCTTTAGGTGCAACCTGCTATGTCACCTTAGAGCCTTGCAGTCATTATGGCCGCACTGGCCCTTGTGCTTTGGCGCTTGTGAATGCTGGTGTAAAAAAAGTCATAGTGGCGATGCTGGATCCCAATCCTTTAGTGGCAGGCAAGGGCATTGAACTGTTAAAAGACGCTGGCATTGAAGTGCATGTAGGCCTCTTAGAAGACAAAGCCCGCGCCTTAAATCCTGGTTTTTTAAGCAGGATGGAGCGGCAAAAACCTTATATCCGGCTTAAACTTGCCACCAGTTTGGATGGGCGTATTGCGCTTGCAAATGGCAAAAGCCAGTGGATAAGCTCGGCAGAATCCCGTTCTGATGTGCAGCTGATGCGAACTCAAGCTCATGCCATTTTATCGACCGCTACTACTGTGCTTGCAGACAATGCCCGTTTAACCGTGCGATCTGACGGCCTTTCCATACCGTCTTTGGACGATGGCTCTGTACGTCAGCCAATTCGGGTTATTTTAGACCGCAGTCTTAAATTAACAGGCCAGGAGCTTTTGTTTTCACAAAATGGCCCCATAGTGCTGGTGCATGATAAGCAATTCAAGCCTTTATTTGAGCACCCGCAAGTACGTTTTATAGCGTTGAGTGCTGATGAGTCAGGACTGAATTTAAACGAATTAATGTTTGTATTAGCGGCAGAAAACATCAATGACCTTTGGGTTGAAGCTGGTGCTGTGCTGGCAGGGTCGTTGTGGCAGGCGGGGTTAGTGGATGAACTCATCATCTATCAGGCGCCCGTGCTGTTAGGTGATAAAGCCAAAGCTATGCTGCAGTTACCAAACTACAGTGAGCTGTCAGAGGCTCAGCATTTTGTATGGACTTCAGTCGAGACACTGGGGCCTGATTTAAAATTAACAGCAAGGTTAGAGCCATGTTTACCGGAATAATCGAAGCGACGGGTCGGGTGAGCGCCATTAAAACGTCAGGTGTAGATTTGAAGCTGACTATTGAATCCGACAATCTGGACTTTTCTGACGTCAAACTCGGCGACAGTATTGCCAGTAATGGTGTTTGTCTGACCGTAACGGCTCTGCATGGCAAAAGTTTTAATGCTGATGTGTCAGGCGAAACCGTCAAACGTACATTGTTTGGAAAGTACAAAGCTGGGCAGTTACTGAACCTGGAAAAGGCTTTGCTGGCGACAGGTCGCTTAGGCGGACATCTGGTCAGCGGCCATGTGGATGGCATCAGCAGTGTTGAAAAAATTGAGAAGTTTGGCGAAGCCTGGCAAGTCTGGATAAAAATGCCAAAAGACTTAGCATATTACATCGCTGAAAAAGGCTCTATTACGGTGGATGGCATCAGCCTGACCGTCAATGAATTAAGTTCTAGCGCTTTTCGTTTAACCATAGTGCCTCATACGGCACGGGAAACCACTTTGATGAGCCTTAAAGCTGGCAGTCAAGTGCATCTGGAAGTGGATTTAATAGCGCGTTATTTAGAACGTTTGCTGCAAGGCCGAGAAGGCGCTGGTAGCAAAGGCGTGACTATGGATTTATTGCAACAACGTGGTTTTTTATAACGCAGTAAGGCCCGGGGCCTGAGGTGAAGTATGCAACTGAATACACCAGCAGAAATTATTGAAGATATTCGTCAGGGTAAAATGGTTATTCTGATGGATGACGAAGACCGCGAAAACGAAGGCGATTTAGTCATGGCGGCTGAATACGTCACGCCTGATGCAGTTAATTTTATGGCCACTCATGGTCGTGGTTTAATTTGTTTAACGCTGACGAAAAAACGCTGTGAGCAGTTAAAGCTACCCCTGATGGTGGATAAAAACTTATCGCCATTCTCAACTGCTTTTACTTTGTCTATTGAGGCAGCCGAAGGTGTGACTACAGGTATTTCAGCGGCCGACCGTGCCCGTACAGTAAAAGCTGCAGTCGCTCGTGATGCCAAGCCTACAGATATTGTTTATCCAGGTCATATCTTCCCTTTAATGGCGCAGGATGGTGGTGTTTTAGTACGAGCTGGTCATACTGAAGCAGGCTGCGACTTAGCCCGTATGGCGGGTTTAGAGCCTGCAGCTGTCATTGTCGAAATTTTAAATGAAGACGGCACTATGGCGCGTCGTCCGGATTTAGAAGTTTTTGGTAAAAAACACGGTATAAAAATTGGCACTATTGCCGATTTAATTGAATACCGTAACCTGCATGAAACCACCATAGAGCAAGTGGCAAGTTGTCAGTTACCTACTGAATTTGGTGAGTTTAATCTGGTCACTTTCCGTGACACTATCGACAATCAAATTCATTTTGCTTTGGTCAAAGGTGTGGTTGAAGCAGAGCAACCGACCTTAGTTCGTGTGCATTTACACAATACCTTCAGTGATTTGTTGTTATCCGACCGCGGAGCCAATCGCAGTTTTTCGTTGCACTGTGCCATGAAGCGTATTGCCGATGAAGGGGGCGTGCTGGTGCTTTTAGGTAAAAATGAAAGCAGTGAAGAGCTGATGCAGATGGTGCAAAACTTTGAAGCTGAAGATAAAGGCGAAAAAGCGAAGACCGATCTTTGGAAAGGCACATCACGTAATGTCGGTGTGGGTTCGCAAATTTTGGCCAGTTTAGGCGTGAAAAAAATGCGTTTACTAAGCGCACCGAAAAAATACCACGCCTTGTCCGGTTTTGGGTTAGAAGTAGTGGATTATGTCTCTGAGTAAAAGTCTTAAAAGACGGGTGCAGAAACAGTAGCAGGGCACGGGCTATCTTGTGTTATCATGGCGCCCGTTTTTTGAATTCTGGTTTTTTAAAACCATTTTTTGCAGCTAAATTGCAATAAGGACCTCCAATGCAGGTGATTGAAGCAGGGTTAACCGCTAAAGGTAAAAAATTTGCCATCGTTGTGGCCAGATTCAACAGCTTTATTGTCGAAAGTTTATTAGACGGTGCTGTAGATACTTTAAAGCGTGTTGGTGACGTCGCTGATCAAGACATCACAGTGGTTCGCATTCCAGGTGCTTTTGAAATGCCATTAGCAGTACAAAAAGTAGCAGCCAGTGGCAAATATGACGCGATCATCGCCTTAGGTGCAGTGATCCGTGGTGGTACACCTCATTTTGAATATGTAGCAGGCGAATGCACCAAGGGCTTGGCTCAGGTGATGATGCAGCACAGTATTCCTGTTGCTTTTGGCGTATTGACTGTAGACAGTATCGAGCAGGCTGTTGAGCGTGCTGGTACCAAAATGGGCAATAAAGGCGCAGAAGCAGCGATGTCCTCGCTGGAAATGGTAAACGTTCTCTCTCAGTTGTAGGATTTGTTGATGAAACCTAATGCACGTCGTTTGGCCCGTTCTTTGGCCGTTCAGGGAGTTTATAGCTGGCAGGTCAGCAAGAACCCTATTGGTGATATTGAACAGCAGTTATTGCTGGAACAAAACACCAAACATCTGGACGTGGGCTATTTCCAGGATATTTTGCGTGGTGTGGCTGTGAATCATCCTGTATTGGATGAAGCTGTAAAGCCGTTTTTAGACCGTCCATTTGAAGAAATTGATCTGGTCGAAAAAGCCATACTACGAGTATCAGCTTACGAGCTGAAATACCGTCTGGATGTGCCGTACAAGGTGGTGATCAACGAGGCCATCGAACTGGCAAAAGCCTTCGCGGCCGATGACAGCCACAAGTTTGTCAACGGCATACTTGATAAAGCCGTTAAACGCCTGCGAACCGAATAAAAAATGGAGAGCCGGCGTAAGTCGGCTTTTTTATGGGTGAATTTGAGTTAATTCAACGTTGTTTTGCCGAAGCGGGCCGTAAACGCACGGACGTTGCCATTGGTATTGGCGATGATGGTGCTGTTGTGCAGGTGCGTGACGGCTGTGATCTGGTGATCACCACCGACAGCATGGTCGAAGGCATCCATTTTTTCCCGGACGTCGATCCGCGTTCGCTTGGGCATAAATTGGTGGCAGTCAATGTCAGCGATTTAGCTGCCATGGGCGCTGAACCCTGCTGGTTATCTTTAGCTTTAACTTTACCTAAAGTCGATGAAGACTGGTTGCTAGCTTTTGCCGAAGGATTAAGTGAAACGGCGGATTATTACAATTGCCAGCTGATTGGCGGCGATACCACCCGTGGGCCTTTAAGCTTAACCATGATTGCCAAAGGCTTAGTGCCTAAGGGCAAAGCCATTACCCGTGCCGGGGCGCAAAACGGTGACTATCTGTATGTAACAGGCACTTTGGGTGATGCGGCTTTAGGTTTACAACTGGTGCAAAACAAAGTTGAGATCAGCAAAAAACACCGGGCTCATATACTGCAACGTTTTCATTACCCAACGGCCCGTGTCGCTTTAGGTCAGGCGCTGCGTAATATCGCCAGTTCTGCTATGGATGTTTCCGACGGTCTTGCAGGCGATTTACCTCATATTTTACGTCGCTCCAAAGTAGGAGCTGTGGTCGATGTCAGCAAGCTGCCGATGTCGCAGGCGTTAAAAGACAGCTGCAGCGCAGAACAAGCATTGCAATATGCCTTGTCCGGTGGTGAAGACTACGAACTGTTGTTCACCGTACCGGAAAATCGCCGTGGTTCGCTGGAAGTGTTGTTATCTCCTTATGGCGTGCCTGTGACCTGCATTGGCCGTATTACCGGTGCTGTGGGTAAACTGGAGTTTAAACAGGGCGAATTGCCCTTTGTATACCAGCATCAAGGCTTTGAGCACTTTTAATGACATCTCCTCAAAAATCCGATCCTAAATTTGACTTGAGAAAGTGGACCCATTTTCTCGCTTTGGGTTTTGGTTCTGGTCTGGCACCAAAAGCACCCGGTACTTTTGGTACTTTGGCGGCTTTACCTTTAATTTATCTGCAGTCTTTAGTGAGCCCTCAGCTTGCGTTGGTTTGGGTCTTGTTCGCTTTTGTGCTGGGCTGCTATGTTTGTGGTCAGACAGCCAAAGATATTGGTGAACATGATCACGGTGCTATCGTCTGGGATGAAGTTGCAGGTTATAGTTTGGCCATGTGGTGTATTCCGTTTGAATGGCAATACCTGTTGGCTGGTTTTTTACTCTTCCGCTTTTTTGATATCGTCAAACCCTGGCCTATTCGTTTGCTGGATAAAAAAATCCACGGCGGTTTTGGCATTATGATTGACGATATGTTGGCTGGTTTCTTTAGCTGGCTGATCCTCTTCGCGCTGGTGCAGTGGCAAGCTTTTAGTTAATATAAATTTTTCCCTGCAAAGCGGTGATCTTTGTGCGTTTTTCGCTTCTGGTTTTTTTAGCCTTTTTTTCTGTAGCCGCAGTCGGCCAGAGCCAGTCTGGTTCTATTTATGATTTTGATATCAAACACTGGAACAGTGCCGACGGCCTGTCGTCGAATTCCGTTCGGGCGATCAGCCAGGACCAATTGGGTTATTTGTGGGTTGGTACTTTATACGGTTTAAATCGTTTTGACGGCCATCATTTCACCCAGTTCAGTACTAAAACAAGCCGCCAGCTTGCCAGCAACTCCATTAATAAACTCTTGTTGGATCAACAAGGTTATATGTGGGTGGGCACTAAAGCTGGTTTATCTGGTTTTAATCCACAAACTTTGAAGTTTGATCGATACCCTATTTTGGCTGAAGTGACCTCTATAGTGCAGGTGGCTCCGGATGAAATATGGGTGGCCGCCGAAAATTTATTTAAAGTAAAACAAGGCAAAGTCAGTCGTATCCGTAGCATTAAAGAATCAGTGGTACAGATGGAAATGGCTGGTGACTCAGTATTAATCAGCACGACCAGATATTTATATAAACTGAGCCCACAGAGTGAAATCCAGCAGATCCCCTTACCTGATGAACTGCAACAACATCCCTTATACGATTTAAGCTGGTTTAACGATACCTTGCATTTCGCCAGTGAGTCAGGATATTTCCATCTGGATAAAACACAACAGGTGGTTCGCTGTGATATTCATGGTGTGGATAATTCAGCCATTTATAAATTGTTCAGAGACAGCTCAGGCAATGACTGGATATCAGGGTACAACAAGTTGTATCACCGTCATGCCGGACAAAAATGGCAACACATCAGTGCAGAGGAACTGGGCAGCTCGCCTTGGTTCAGTGATATTTTTGAAGACAGAGACAACAACATTTGGTTGGCGAGTTTCAGCGAGGGTTTATACCGGGCTTCTCCCGGAAAAATGCGCCGTGTGGTCGGTGTAGGCCAGCAGGATATGGTAGTGCGCAGCGTGCGCTATTCTGCTCGTTTAAACAGCCTTTTGGTCGCTACACAAACCAATGTCGGATTGTTAAAAGCCGATCAGCATTTTGTCGAGCTGGTGGATCATCAATCGCTGGGTCAAAGTACAGTCTATGATTTTTACGACAGGAGTAATCAGCTGTGGCTGGGTACTGACAATGGTTTACTGCTGTATAACTTTGACGATGCCAAAGTCAGCCGACCTTTTAAAGAGTTGGCAACTGCCTCTATTCGTGTGGTGCAGCCTCACGCCGAGTCCGGCTTATGGTTTGGTGGTGCCAGTGGCTTGTACCATTATGATGGTGAAACACTGAAAGCCGCTCCTTTTAATTCGGATCTGGAATCAGCTTTTGTCACCGTTATTGAAAATCAAGGCCAGGATTTACTGATCGGAACGACCAGCGGTTTGTATTGGTATCAGCAGGAAAAACTCAACAGGGTAGGATTAGGCACTCCTTTATTCGGCGCTTATATCACCAGTGTTTTAACCTTGGCTGATCAACAAATGCTGGTGGCTACGCTGGACGATGGTTTGTTTATCAAAAACCCACAAGGGCAATGGCGGCAGTATGACAGCAGCAATGGTTTGCCTTTGGATCCGGTGATCAGTTTATGGTACGACAGAGATACTGATTATCTGTGGGCCAGCAGCTTAAAAGGTGTGTTCAGATTTAAGCCCAGGTCGGAGAAAAATGGTAATCAGCCACTTAACTTTGAACTGATTTTGTCACCTTATGACAGGCAATTGGGCACTGCACCAGGCCGCTGTTGTAATGGCGCTGGTCACAGCAAAGTGGCGAAATGGCAGGATCAGCTATGGTATCCAAGCTTAAAGGGGCTGGTGGCAGTGCCTTTACAATTGGCTATGGCTCCAGACAGGCTGCTGCAACCTTTATTGCAGGATGTTGTCGGTCAAAATTCATACCGCTTATTGCCCGATCAGAATCAGTTGGTGCTGGAAACCTCAGACCGCAATATCAGTATCCGCTACAGTGCGCTGGAGTTTATTAAAGCCAATGCCATTGAGTTCCGTTATCAGCTTAAGGGTTTTGATCAGGAATGGCAGCAAGTGGGTCAGCGACGTGAGGCTATTTATACCAATTTGCCACCTGGCAGTTATCAGTTTGTCGTGCAGGCCCGCTATTCCAGCCAGGGCTGGACGGATCAACAGCAATTAAAACTGGATTTGGTGGTGCCGAGATTATTCACTGAAACTGTGGTGTATCAAGGCTTGTGGGCCTTGTTAGTGATCCTCGCTTTGTATGGTCTGGCCTGGCTATGGCGCCGCAATGCTGTGATGCAACAGCAAGAGCTGAGTAAACTGGTGCGTCTACGCACTGCAGAGCTGGAAAACAGCAACTCACGTTTGAGTGAGCTGAATGAACAGCTGTCGCAACTGACTCACAAAGACACTTTAACTGGCCTTAGAAACCGCCGCTTTTTGTTTGAGCAATTACCCAAAGACGTGGAGCAGTATCAGCACAACAGAGACGCCATGCTGCAACAGGGCAAGTGTATAGCACTGCTGCAACTAGATATGGATAATTTTAAGTCCATCAATGATTTATACGGCAATAGCGCAGGGGACAGTGTACTGCAGCAAATCAGTGGTTTGTTGTTACGTGAAAGCCGTGGAGCCGACTATGTGGTGCGATATGCCGGTGAGCAGTTTGTCCTGGTGCTGCGAGACGTTGAATTTGCCACAGTACGTGATTTTGCATTGCAGTTGAATCAGTTGGTAGCACAAGCTCATTTCCAGATCCCTGACGGGCGAACTGCGTCTTTGACCTGTTCCATTGGCTACAGTTGCTTCCCGCTGGAGTTGTTAGGCGGGCAACTGATTTCGTGGGAGATTTCATTACAGTTGGCAGAAATTGCTTTAAGTAAAGTAAAAGAATCAGGTCGCAATGGCTGTGCTACTTTAGGTTTTGACCCGCAAGTAGACGCCTTTGAATTTGAGGATTCAGGTCTTATTGATATGCAGATTGAAAAACTATTGGCCGATGGTCTGGCTTGGTTTGAAGTAAAAAGCTACCGACCTTAGCCGTCGTCCTTGAAGCCGCAGCTTTGTTGCCTGCGCTGCTCGCCAGAATTGAATTGGAATTTGAGACGGGCGGGTGGTAGGGGCTGGGCTTGTCCCCGCCCTTTCTACCCGCCCCTACAGTAGGAAAGGATTAACGACTAAGAAAAGCTTCAACTTTTGCCTGAATACCGACACAGTCTAAACCAAGTTCGGCGTAGATCTGCTCCTGAGTACCATGCTTGATAAAAATATCAGGCAAACCGATATTTAAAAGCTTCACAGGCAACTGCTCTGCAATGCAGTATTCATTCACCGCAGAACCTGCGCCACCCATCAAGGCATTGTCTTCAATAGTGACAAAATGACTATGAGTTTTGCTTAATTCTGTCAGCAACTGCTGATCCAGAGGTTTAACAAAACGCATATCCACCAAAGTGGCGTTTAATTGCTCTGCTACTGTATGGCAAGCCTGTAATAAAGGGCCAAACGCCAGTAAGGCCACTTTTTCACCCTGACGGCGAACCAGACCCTTACCTAAAGCCAATTCGCTCATGACGGTCTCTGGTGCTTCACCATTGCCGCTGCCCCGAGGATAACGCACCGCGGCAGGACCTTTGTGCTGATAGCCGGTATACAACATCTGGCGGCATTCATTTTCGTCCGAAGGCACCATAATCAGCATATTCGGAATACAGCGCATAAAACTTAAATCGAATGAGCCCTGGTGAGTAGGGCCATCGGCGCCTACAACACCAGCGCGGTCTATGGCAAATAATACATCCAGGTTCTGGATTGCAATGTCGTGAATAAGCTGATCGTAACCGCGTTGCAGAAAGCTGGAATAGATAGCCACTACAGGTTTTAAGCCTTCAATCGCCATACCTGCAGCTAAAGTCACCGCATGTTGTTCTGCAATAGCCACATCAAAATAACGCTCAGGGTAATTCTTTGAAAACTGGACTAAATCTGAGCCTTCGCGCATAGCTGGTGTAATGCCCTGCAGCTTCGGATCAACAGCTGCCATATCGCAAATCCACTGACCAAAAATATTGGAAAAGGTGGCTTTCCCGGCTTTTTTCGCCGGTTGACACTGGGCCGCAGGGTCAAATTTACTGACCGCATGATAACCAATAGGGTCTTGCTCTGCCGGTAAATAGCCTTTGCCTTTTTTGGTCACTACATGCAGTAATTGCGGGCCTTTGAGGTTACGCATATTACGAATAGTATCAGCCAGGCCTGTGACATCATGGCCATCAATAGGCCCTATATAGTTAAAGCCCAGTTCTTCAAAGAAAGTACCAGGGGTGACCATGCCTTTAAAATGTTCTTCAGCGCGGCTGGCTAATTGATGCAAAGGCGGAACACCACTTAAAATCTTTTTGCCGCCTTCACGCAGGCTGGTATAAAAATTACCGGATAAAATGCGGGCAAAGTAACGATTCAGCGCTCCGACATTTTCAGAAATCGACATTTCGTTGTCGTTTAAAATCACCAGCATATCGGGTTTGACTTCACCTGCATGGTTCAGCGCTTCAAAAGCCATACCAGCAGTAATAGCGCCATCGCCAATCACAGCCACAACTTTACGGTTTTTTTGTTCAGCACGGGCCGCTATCGCCATGCCCAAAGCGGCACTGATGGATGTGCTGGAATGGCCCACACTTAAGGTGTCGTATTCACTTTCTTCCCGCCAAGGAAAAGGGTGCAGGCCATCTTTCTGGCGAATGCTGTGCATTTGATCGCGGCGGCCTGTCAGAATTTTATGCGGATAAGCCTGATGACCCACATCCCAAATCAGCCGATCAAAAGGGGTGTTATAGACATAATGCAAAGCAACTGTCAGTTCGATAGTGCCAAGACCTGAGGCAAAATGGCCACTGCTTTGGCTGACTGTTTTTAACAAAAATGCTCTTAATTCGTCGCTGAGTGCGGGCAGTTGGTCCTGCGGTAACTGGCGCAGTTCTGCAGGCCAGTTGGCTTTTTGCAGCAAAGGGAAATCGTGACTAGCTCGTGTCATGAGAATGCCTGTATTAAAACTGTCGGGCAATAACGTACCGGGCCAACGCCACCAGTTCGTCCGTTGCATAAGGGAGTTCACGCAAAGCGGCTAAAGCCTCTTCAACCAATAATTGTGCTTTTTGTCTGGCTTGTTCCAGGCCTAATAACGCCGGGTAAGTGGCTTTATTGGCTTTTTGATCTGAGCCTGCGGTTTTACCCAGCACTTGAGTGTCGCCTTCGATATCCAGAATGTCGTCCTGCACCTGAAAGGCTAATCCTATGGCTCTGCTGTAGCGCACCAATGCGTCTAAATGAGCTGCATTATCTACTGGACTGGCCAGATAAGCAAAACGCACTGAACATTCAATTAAAGCGCCGGTTTTTAATTGGTGCATCTGCTCCAAAGCTTCAACCGACATTTTCTGATTGGTATGAGCCAAATCAATAGCCTGACCACCGCACATACCGTTGTACCCTGCATGCAGCGCCAGTTGTTGCACCATAGCGAGAACACGTTGTGCCGACACCTGTTGGTAGTCATGACTACTTAATAGTTCAAAAGCGAAGGTCTGCAATGCATCGCCAGCCAAAATAGCGCTAGCTTCATCAAAAGCTTTGTGACAGGTCGCTTTACCACGACGTAAATCGTCATTATCCATGGCTGGTAAATCGTCATGGATTAAAGAATAGGTATGCAAGGCTTCAATAGCTGCCGCAGGGCCATCTAAATCCGCTAAAGAAGCGCCCAACATCTGACCACAGCTATAGACTAAAAAAGGCCTCATACGTTTGCCACCCAGCAGCAAGCTGTAGGCCATGGCCTGATGCAGGCGTGGGTCGGTCAGCGGTTTTTTTTCTAATTGGTGTTGCAGCACCTGTTCCAGCCTTTGCTGGTGCGAGGTTAAAGAAACTAACGTCAAATCATTCACCTTCACTTGTCACAAAAGGTTCCAGCTGGTCCTGACCTGCATCCTGGACTAATAACTGGACTTTTTGTTGTGCAGCCTGTAATTGCTGCTGACTGGTACGGGAGAGTTCGATACCACGTTCAAATTGTTGCAAGGCTTGATCAAGACTTAAGTCGCCTTGCTCCAGTTGCTGTACTATCTGTTCCAGCTCGGCAATACTTTGCTCAAAATGGCTGAAATCTGTTTTCTTTTTTGTCATATTTTCGCCTGATAATGGATGTCTGACCAAGCCCAGCGCGCTATTATGAGCAATCAGGACCGCATTGGGAAAGGATAAATTTGTTTGAGGCCTGAATTTATAGTTAACTATCCCATACTTTTGCCGATAACTCACTATAAGCTAAGATAAAACCAGCTCAATGCTGGTACAAAACCAAATATTTGCATTCAGTTTTCCGGGAGATACGCAGTGGATTTAGCAACCGTCATAGGATTAGTCGCGGTCATGGGCATGATGGGCTGGGCGATGTTTTTAAGCTCCAGCGGCAACATTGGCATGTTTTACGATTTTGTTTCGATCGTTATTGTATTTGGTGGCAGCCTGACTGCTGTGGTAATTAAGTTCACTTTTACTCAATTAGCAGACTCGATGAAAGCTGTGGGTAAAGCCTTTATGTTTAAAATTGAATCGGCAGAGGAGCTGATTGAAAAAGCGGTGCAATTGGCTGATGCGGCTCGTAAAGGTGGTTTTCTGGCATTAGAAGAAGCGGAGATCCCCAATGCCTTTATGCAAAAAGGCATTAATATGCTGGTCGATGGCCATGATGCCGATGTGGTGCGGGGCACTTTAGAAAAAGATATCGAATTAACCTATAACCGGCATAACACTGCTATTAATGTGTTTAAACAGTTAGGCGATTTAGGCCCGGCTATGGGCATGATAGGAACTTTGATTGGTCTGGTTGCCATGCTCTCCAACATGTCCGATCCAAAAGCGATAGGGCCAGCTATGGCAGTAGCGTTGTTGACGACTATGTACGGTGCTATTCAGGCTAACTGTATCTTTTTGCCATTGTCAGAAAAAATGGCGGTGCGTAATGAAGAAGAAAAAACCAATAATGAGCTTATTCTGGACGCCATCATGGGCATACAGGATGGGCAGAATCCTAAGGTTATTGAAGGCATATTGCGTAATTACCTTGCCGCTAAAAAACGTGAGCCAGCTGCTCCGGCTGCAGAGTAGGAGTTTGTATGGCAAAGTGTCCAAAGTGTCCACCACCGGGTTTACCAGCTTATATGGGAACCTTTGCTGATCTGATGGCGCTTTTGATGTGCTTCTTTGTTTTGTTGCTGTCCTTCTCCGAAATGGACGTGCTGAAATTTAAGCAAATCGCAGGTTCAATGCAGTTTGCTTTTGGTGTGCAAAATAAAATTGAAGTGAAAGACATCCCCAAAGGCACCAGTGTCATTGCGATGGAGTTCCGTCCAGGCCGCCCTGATCCAACCCCTATTGATACCATTCAACAGCAAACCGTGGAAATGACGCAGCAAATGCTGAATTTCCAGGCGGGTAAAGAAGACGAAGCCGGAGGCAGACAAGAACAGCGGGAAGATAAAACCGGTGGCCAGTCTACCAGTACCGAAGAAGAACCTATGGATACGGTTGCAGCTGCTGCTGAGTTACAGGAACAGACCAATGAGCTGCTGAAAAAAATTGCTGAGCAACTGGAAAAACAAATTATGGATGGCGCTATAGAGCTTGAATCTTTAGGCCAGCAAATCATTATCCGTATTCGTGAAAATGGCTCTTTTCCGTCAGGCTCTTCGTTTTTACAGCCGAGATTTAAACCTATTATTCAGAACATCGGTGCTTTATTAAAAGATGTGCCTGGTGAAATCACTGTGTCAGGGCATACGGATGCCGAGCAAGTGGCAGATGAATTACACAGCAATAACTGGGATTTGTCAGCTCAGCGTGCGGTGTCAGTGGCGTCTGAAATGATTAAAGCGCCTGGTTTTGATAAAAACCGTCTGGTCGTGGTGGGGCATGCTGAAACCCGTCCTTTGGTGCCCAACGACAGTGAAAGTAACAAAAGACGAAACCGCCGGGTAGAAATTTCTATTATGCAGGGTAAGCCGAAAGAGTCAGAGCCTATTAGCCTCGAACCTGCTGCTCAAGGCACGCCTAATCAATAAACACAGCAACAATAAAAGCTAAACTGTTGATGCAAGGCGCGCTATAATTCGCGCCTTTATTTTTTAGCGAGCTTTACCTGATGGAATTTTTAGTCAAACTGCACCCGGAAATATCGATTAAAAGTAAATCGGTTCGGAAACGTCAGACCATGCTTTTAGAGCAAAATCTGAAGACCATTTTGTTGCGGTTAGACCCATCCGTTACTGTTAAAAATAATTACGATCATTTACTGGTGCAAACGGCGTCCGACAGTCCTAAATTGCGCCAGCAGATGATTGACCATTTGGCCTGTATTCCCGGCATAGTGCAGTTTATGGAAATGCAGTCTGGCACTTATAGCTCTTTGCACGATATTTTTGAGCAAGTCAAAACTGTGTTTAGCCAAAGATTGGAAGGCAAAAGCTTTTGTGTGCGGGTAAAACGCACTGGTGATCATGAATTTAGCTCCCTTGAAGCCGAGCGTTATATTGGTGGCGGCTTAAATCAGCATATTCCTTCGGCTCGTGTGCAACTAAAGAACCCTGCGGAAGTCGTTCGTGTAGAGATTAAACGTGATCAGTTGATTATCGTCAGCCAGGTATTTGAAGGCATGGGCGGTTTTCCTTTGCCAAGCCAAACTGATGTGTTGTCTTTAATTTCTGGTGGTTTTGACTCAGCTGTAGCCAGCTACCTGATGATCCGCAAAGGTTTGCGTACTCATTACCTGTTTTTTAATTTAGGTGGTGCAGCACATGAAACCGGTGTGCGGCAGATGGCGTTTTATCTGTGGCAAAAATTCAGCTTGTCGCACAAGGTAAAATTTATCAGTGTTGATTTTGCGCCTGTAGTGACTGAAATTCTGAAAAAAGTCGACAATGGTCTGATGGGCGTCATACTCAAGCGCCAGATGATGCGCGCTGCTGCTATTGTGGCTGAGCGTTTAGGCGTTCAGGCGATAGTGACAGGGGAGAGTGTGGGCCAGGTCGCCAGTCAGACTATCGCCAATTTAAGTGTGATAGATAAAGCCACTGACACCCTGGTGTTGCGTCCGCTGATTTATCAGGATAAGCAAGAAATCATCGATTTAGCCCGTAAAATTGGCGCTGAAGATATGGCCAAAACTATGCCAGAGTATTGTGGTGTTATTTCGAATAACCCTACGGTCAATGCAGACTTAAACAAAGTACTATTGGCTGAACAGCAATTGAATTTGGTGGCGTTGGAACAACTGGCGTTGGATGCGAACGTGCTGGATATTCGCACTGTTGAGTTTCAGGCAGAGCAGCAAATCAGCACTGTGCTGGACGAAAGCGCTATGGCCGCCGACGCTATTATTCTGGATATTCGTGCGCCGGATGAAGTGGATGTGAAACCTTTAACCGGGGTCAGCCATCAGCTGCAGTTATTGCCATTCTACAAGCTGGCCAGTCAGTTTAGTCAGTTGGATCAAACACAACAGTATTATTTGTACTGTGAACGTGGCGTGATGAGCCGTCTGCAGGCATTGTTGCTGACCGAGCAGGGTCATACCAATGTTGGGGTTTATCGCGGCGATTTTTGAAGCAGCAACTGATAAATCGCCTGATGGGCAGGCAGTTGCAGTTGATGCTGCTCTGCCTGTTTCAGCACAAAGCCTGTAATGTAATCCAGTTCTGAACGACGGCCTTTAGCGAAATCCTGCTGCATAGAGGAATAATTATCGGCCGTTTGCTTTATCACCAAAGCTACTCTTTGCTCTATAGCTTCAATGCTAACCTCTTGGCCAGATGCTTTTGCAAGGAGCACAAACTCTTCAATCAAGAGCCGAATAGCTGCAGCGTATTTTATATTCTCAAGCTCGCCATTTTTACATTGGTGTAATGCGGTGAGCGGATTAATCACTGCATTCACTGCCAGTTTTAGCCACAGTGCCGGCCAGATATCCTCCAACACTGTGAATGGGCCTAAAGCAGCTTGCATAGCTTGTTCAACCTCCAGCTGTTGCGCCAGAGCGGCTTGATTTAATGCACCTGACACCGATTGTCCCATGCCACTATGGACCACTGTTGCATCATCAGATTTAAAAGCACCATGACTGGTGCTTAAAAACCACAATCCCTGGCTGGGTTTCAGCAGTGGCAGCACCTGTTCTATGGTACCCATGCCATTATGGCTCAGTACCAGTTGGGCATTGTCAGCTAGTAAGGGGAGCAACTGGTGCAAGGCATCCAGAACTGCATAGGCTTTGACGGGTAAAAGAACATAAGAATAAGGCGGTTGTGCCTGATGTGGCAGATGGATCTGTTGCGAAACAGCTGCAGACTGGAAAACAAATTGAAAAGGGCCGTTCACACGACGATGCAGTTGCACCGGATAACCAGCCCTGTAAAGCCTTGCTGCCGCCAGAAGGCCAATAGCACCTTCACCTACGACAGTCCAAAGCGGACGCTCTATTGAGTGCGGTTGCGCCATTTTTTTACAGCGAAGTAGCAGAGATAAAATGCAGTCATGCCCAGAACATCTGCAACCCAATCCATCAACTCTGCTCGACGATAACTGGTCAGGTAATTTTGCAGGAACTCAATAGCGACACCATACCCAGCCATAATCACGACGGCTTGCCATAATTTAGGTTTGTAGCTCCATTGCAACAGAGCGGTAAGGCAGAAAAAGACCAAAAAGTGCAGATGTTTGTCGTAGCTATTAAGGTTCAGACCGCTGCTTTTTACTTCCATCAGAAAGCCATAAGTAGCCCCGGTAAACACCAACAAACAAATCGCATGGTAAAGATGACGCTTCACAAGATACTCTTCTTTAAAAGACCTGCCCGGATTGTATCAGTTTTAAGGTGATAATCTCCAGCCTGAAACCAACAGCCTCTTTTTGCCTTTATTCGACATCCAAAGAGTGATCAACAAGAAGTACTGGACACTGTGGATAATTTCAACAGTGAATTGGCAACCTGCTTTTACTTTCGGGGTGTTCAGGCCAGTAATGAGTTAAAAAATAAGCAAGTCAGCATCACAGCTAAAACTGCATTTCAGTGACAACAAATGATCGAAATTTTTTTGTTCAGAGCGATAAAAGCTTGATTGTAGCTTAGCTGACCAAAATCAGGCTTTGTGAGCTTTTAGGAGGAGCTACCGTTTTTGCGGTTCGGTGTCTCCTCCTGTTAAAGCTTTTGCTTAGACCTATGGAGAACGAACTTAGTCTCTGAAGTTCTTAAACTGAAACGGCTGACCCAAGTCGCTTGTTCTGACCAACTGCATCACAGCTTGCAAGTCATCGCGCTTTTTACCTGTGACACGCAGCTCTTCTCCCTGAATAGCCACTTGTACTTTAATACTGCTTTCTTTAATCAGTTTAATGACCTTTTTTGCTATCTCTTTGTCGATGCCTTGCTTGATGCTGACATGGCGCGTTATGTATTTGCCGTGACGATCTTCTTTTTCAATTTTGAAACTACTGACGTCCAACTGAAGTTTGCTTGCCTTGGTGGCAAAAATATCAAACAGCTGCATAACTTGCTGATCCGCTTCTGCAGTGAGTTCTATGTGCTCTTTATTCATCTCAATTTTGGCATCAACGCCCCGAAAATCGAATCGGGTTTCAAGCTCGCGTTTTGCGTTCTCAACTGCGTTTTTTGCTTGGTTCATATCAATTTCTGAAACAATATCAAATGAAGGCATGGTGTTCTCTTTTTTTCCATTGAAATTTATGAAGCCATTATAAGCTAAAGAATCCAGGGAGCGAACCCATCTGCAGCTAATTACAAGCTGTTTGCAGGCAGAGTTTAACGAAGAGCCAAAACGTCAGGCTATTTACATCGAACGACAAAAGCAGACGTCTGGATTTCTGTTGACTTTCATATTGCCGCCGCTACACTGACCCCGCGTTTTTCAGGTGCCCATAGAATGTGATCCACATTTGAGGGTGAAACGGGAATCTGGTGAAAATCCAGAGCTGCCCCCGCAACGGTAAAACAACAGAGAGCTTTGCTCTGGCTTTAATCAAACCACTGTCTTGGGATGGGAAGGGATTAAAGTAACTATTGAAAATAGTCTGCTGTCAGCCCGGAGACCGGCCTGAAAAGTTCATTCACTATTCAGGACGCGGTGGGCGTCTTTGGGAGACATCATGTTTAAAAAATCTATGCTGGCGACAGTAGTCGTTGGCCTGCCTGCTTTTATATTTACCGCCCAAGCTGACGACAGCTCAGACGATCCACTGGAACATATCAGTGTTTATGCAACCCGTCAGGCTCAGCCTGTGCATCAGATTTTATCCTCAGTCACCGTCTTAGACCGTGAGCAAATTGAGCAGGCTCAGGTGTCTGATCTGCCTGCTTTGCTGCGCCAGGTGGCAGGTGTGCAAATCAGTCGTTCTGGTGGTAAAGGCCAAACCAATACCTTATTTCTGCGTGGGGGCGCGGCAGGTCATACACTAGTATTGATCGATGGTGTTCGTGCTGGTTCAGCCACTTTGGGCTATGCCTCTTTAGCTGAACTATCTTTGCAGCAGATTGAGCAAATTGAAGTAATTAAAGGGCCAAAAGCTGCCTTATATGGTTCAGATGCTTTAGCCGGTGTGATTGCCATTACCACTCGTAAAGCGGACAACACTTCAGTGCAATTAAAAACCGGTCGTTATCAAAGCCATGAAGCCGACATTGCGACCAGCCAGACTTATGGCGCGTTAAAAGTTCGCAGTAATTTAGGCTGGTCGGATAGTGAAGGTTTTGATGTAAGGCCTGGTACTCAAGCGGACCGAGATGGTTTTGATCAGCACTACGGTAAATTGGGCGCAGAATACAACACAGCTTATGGCGTATGGTCTGCGGATCATAATGTGCTGCGAAGCCGTGCTCACTATGATTTTGATCCAGCATGGGGGCCTGGTGCTGATCAGGTTGAGACAAGAACCAATCAAAGTCGTTTGGGCTGGGCTTTAGACAGTGATAATTCAAAACAGAAACTAAGTCTGTCCCAGAACCAGACCGAAGATCTAAACTGGGGAGAAGACAGCCCGCTCAGCCTGTTTGAAACAAAGCGGCGGGAGCTTGACTACCAATACAGCCGTCAACTGACTCAAAGCTTAACGGTGTTAACTGGCGTGAATTGGTATCAGGAAGATGTGTCAGGTAGCGATTTGGGCTATGAGGTAGATTCTCGTATCAATAAAGCTATTTTTGCCGGTGTCAGTTATCAGTCCGGAGCCTGGTTGGCTAATGTCACTGGCCGTCATGATAAACAAAGTCAGTATGGTCATGCTGACACCTATGAAGTGGGTTTGGGTTATCAGTTAACAAACGAGCTATTAGTTCGTGCCAGCAGAAGCAGTGCGTTTAAAGCGCCGAGTTTTAACGACTTGTATTATCCTTTGAGTGGTAATGCTGATTTAGCACCTGAAACTGCAACTTCAGATGAATTGGGTCTTCGCTACCGCACCGGCGATTTACAGATTGAAAGCTCGGTCTATCAGCAAAATGTGACTAACCTGATCCAGTGGGCTCCTGTGGCTGATGGCAACTGGGTACCACAAAACGTCGGTGAAGCTAAAATCAAGGGCGCTGAGCTGAGCGTCAGTCACAACTGGCAGCAACTGCATCAGCAACTGGCTTACAGCTATACGGACGCAAAAGATAAAACCACAGGCGCCGCTCTGATTAAACGCTCTAAGCACACAGTGCATTGGCAGGGCGCTTATCAATGGCAGGACTGGCGGGTATTTGTCACCTCTGACTATCAGAGCGACTTCCGGACAGGTGATTTTGCGATTCCACAACTGGGGGGGTACACCTTGTGGGGCGCTGGTGTGAGTTATGAGGTAAGTCATAGTTTGCAAGTTGCAGCCAAAGCAGACAACCTGACCAATAAAGATTATCTATACCTGCCAGGTTACGCCACTGCAGGTGCTGAATGGTCGCTGCGTTTAAACTGGACCCCTGATATTTAATATCCTGTTTTAATCTGAAGGGCAAAGTCTTGGCTTTGCCCTTTTTTATTTCTGATTAAGCCTTCAATAAAGTCACAAAAGTCTGGCGGAATTTAGCCAGTTTGGGTGTGATTAAAAACTGACAGTAAGGCTGGCTGGTGTTCTGCCAATAATAGCCTTGATGATAGGACTCCGCCGGATAAAAAGTACTGGCTGGGCTGACCTCTGTCACTATAGGTAAATCAAATAGTGGCTGTGCTGCGCTGATAGATGCAAGCGCCTGTTGCCGTTGCAGTTCTGAGTGATAAAACACAGCTGAACGGTACTGAGTGCCGATGTCGTTGCCTTGTCTGTTGAGCTGAGTCGGGTCGTGCAAGAACCACAACACCTGCAACAACTGCTCAAAACTCACGTGCGCAGGGTCGAACTCCAGCTGTACTACTTCGGCATGACCGCTGGTTCCTGTGCACACCTGACGATAATCCGGGTTTAATGTCTGGCCGCCCATATAACCGCTGACTGCCTTTTGTACTCCGTGCAGTTGATTGAACGCTGATTCAATACACCAAAAACAACCTGCGCCAAAGGTCGCAATTTCAGTTTGACTCATGGGGTGATGCTCCGTCATTGATCCTTAGCTTATGATACAGCGTAAATCTGTTACCAGTTCAAAAGAAAAGCGACGATGAAAAAAATAGCAGTTATAGGGGCGGGGCTGACAGGTGCAGCAGCGGCAGCGACGCTTATGGAACAGGGCTATCAGGTTACTGTGTTTGATAAAGGCCGTTCAGCAGGCGGGCGCATGAGCAGCAAAAGGACGGAACAGGGCTATCTGGATATGGGCGCTCAATATTTCACGGCCCGAAGCGAAGAATTTAAGCAGCAAGTTCAACTCTGGCTTGAGGCAGGTAAAGCAGGCGTCTGGGCGTGCAATACCGCGCTGTTGTGTAATGAAGATGGTCATTCATCCCTCAAAAATTCAACTGACGACCAAGCACGTTTTATCGGCATACCTTCGATGCAAAGCCCGTTAAATGCCTTATTGCAAGATATTCCTTTGATCACAAGTTGCAGAATTCAAAAGCTCGAACTTAGCCAGAAGCGCTGGACATTAGTTTGCGAGACGGGTTTAAGTTACACAGATTTTGATGCTGTGCTTTTGACTCTTCCTCCGGTTCAGGCTCAGCAATTACTGAAGCAAAGTCGGTTACCAGAGTTGTTTCATGATGCAACTACCTTGTTGGAACCTTGCTGGGCTGTCGCTATGCAGGCAGATGCATCGCCTGCAGGGGATGCTATTTTCTGCCAGCATCCAAAATTAAGATTCATTAGCCATCAGCAACACAAAACTGGGCGGAACTCCTGTTATATCCTGCATTTTAATGCAGCTTTCAGTGCTGAACACCTGCACAAGCCACCTGAGTTCTGGTTTGCTGAAGCGAGAGTCATTTTGAGTGAAGAACTGAAAATACAGCAAAATATTGAGCCTCTTGTGGCGCATCGTTGGCTTTATGCAAGCCAAAATGATCAGGTTCCAGCGCCAGGTTTAATTACTTTACCTGATCAACAACTCTGGATTGGTGGAGACTGGAGTTATGGCGGGCGTGTTGAAAATGCATATTTGGCTGGTTTAAAGCTGGCGCAGGCTATTATTCACAACTACAAGCTGCAACAGGAGACTGTATGAGTGCAGTACTTATCATTGGCGCCAGTAGTGCTATAGGTTCTGCTTTGGCACAACACTATCTGCAGCAGGGCGAGCAGGTGATTTGGTTATCCCGCTATGCCGCAGATTTTAGTGATCCTAAACTTCTGTTGATGACAGCGCCTGATTTGACGGATGCCACGGACTGGGCAAGGCATCAGGACTTTTTCAGTTCGGTGATCAACACATTGCAGCAGCATCAGGTGAGTCTTATGTTTAACTGTATTGGTTGGTTGCATCAGGGCGGCGAAGCCAAACTCTTGCCAGAAAAAAGCTTAAGCCAAAGCTCAGCACTGTTATTGCGCAAAACCTTGTTGCTGAATCTGGAGCTGCCGGTGTTTTATTTGCAAGGGCTCTGGCCCTACTTAACAAAAACGCCTCAGCTTCGTTATCTGCAATTGAGCGCTAAAGTGGGGAGTATCAGTGATAACCAACTGGGAGGCTGGTACAGTTACCGCTCTGCAAAAGCAGCGTTAAATCAATGGGTTAAAACAGCAAGCATAGAGCTGGAGCGCAGTAATAAAACGGCGGCCTTGGTTACTTTGCACCCGGGAACTACTGATTCTGCTTTATCTGCGCCTTTTCAGCGTAATTTACCACAAGGGCAGCTGAAAACTCCGGCCCAGACTGCTGCATACCTGGCTGCGGTTGCGCAACAGCTTCACTCAGAGCAAAGTGGCATGTTGCTGAATTGGGATGGCAGTGTTCTGAGTTTTTAACCCTTGCTGTTGGTTCAAGGCAGGGATAAGCTCAGCATTTAGGCTGTTTCAGCGAAGCGCTCGGATAAGGAATAAAAATGGGACTTTTTAGTGGTTTATTAGGCAATGCAGGTCAAATTGATTTAGCTGACGTTGAAGAAGAGTTCAACCAGATTTTATTACCAGACGAAAAATTGCAGCAAGCCTATAAAGTGATACGTGACCTGATCGTCTTTACTGACAAACGTTTGATATTGGTCGATAAACAAGGGATCACGGGCTCTAAAAAAGAATTTATGTCGATACCTTATCGCTCTGTAGTGCGGTTCAGCGCTGAAACTAAAGGCCACTTTGATCTGGAATCTGACTTACATATCTGGTTAAGCAGTACAGACACGCCTATTACTAAAACCTTTAACAAAGACGGCTCCATTTTAGATGTACAAAAAGCGCTGGCTTTGTATTGCTGCCGTTAACCGCTTTATGAAATTCTTCAGAGTGCTCCGACGGGCTGTTGTGCTGCTGCTTGCGCTAAGCCTGTTTGGTTGCGCCTCAGCACCAAAACCAGAATTTAATGCTGTGGACCTGCCGGTAGAACTGTCAGAAAGCTCAGGGCTGCTTTGTATGGGCGATGAGTTTGTCAGCTTTAACGATTCCGGTGGTTTACCTGTGCTGTATCGTTTTAATGCTGCAGGGCAAATTCTGCAACAACTGGAATTGTCGGTAAGGAATATCGACTGGGAAGCCATTACCTCGGATGGTCAATTTTTGTACCTGGCTGATACGGGTAATAATGCGGGTAAACGTACCAGTGTATTGATCCACAAAATACCGCTGGATTGGCGTATGTTAAAGCAGCCTTATCAGCCTGTGACTTTGGAAATCACCTTGCCACAACAAGGTGCGCTAAAAGCATACCAGCACGATCTGGATTTTGAAGCTCTGGTCTATCAGCAGGGAGCTTTATGGTTGATCAGCAAAAGCTGGGCCAGCCAGCAGCCTCAGCGTTATCGGCTTGATCCCAGCTTAAAGTTTCAAGCGTTAGGGAAGGCTTTACCTTTACAAGCACCTGATTTTTTAGTCACAGACGCCAGCTTCAACAGCAGCACTGAACAATGGTGGCTGGTGGGCTATACCAATCCTTATAAAGCCATCTGGGCTTACATCACCAACTCAGGGTTTCAGGCGCAAAT
Organism: Rheinheimera soli; assembly: GCF_021290985.1. Classification (GTDB taxonomy): domain Bacteria; phylum Pseudomonadota; class Gammaproteobacteria; order Enterobacterales; family Alteromonadaceae; genus Pararheinheimera; species Pararheinheimera soli. The sequence continues at coordinate 148,570 of NZ_JAJOYU010000002.1, read as the reverse complement.
AGCCCGCTATGATGCACAGTTTCAATTACTGGAAGTGCAAACACTGCCAACTCAAGGTCAGGTAGAAGGGCTTTGTATTGACCAGTGGCAACAGATTTGGATCAGCGAAGAAGCGGGTAAACAAAAACCTGCACGTTTGATTAAAACCGGCTTAAGCAGTAGATAGGGTTATTTTTATAACCAGACGAGCTTGGTTTTGGACAAGACGCAAAGAAAAAAACTGGTCTTCACCACGTAAGACCAGTGTATAAACGGCTGGCTTCAAGGCTTAACTGAAACCAGCTTATCAGGAGTAGTTACAACAGCAAATAAAGTTACACTTTCACCGAAAACCGCAGTTCGCTGCCCGTATTGACGGCAACCGACTCAGTAATATCCTGATCTTCGGTGGTTTTATCAGGGTTTAAAATCATTTCACGGAATTTGGCAAAACCGTCCTGGATTAAGGAGTAGGTGCTGTCGATATCGTCAGACACTTTACCATTCAGTACACCCAAACCATCCAGAATACCGCGGGCATCTTCAAAACCTTTATCGACGCCACCGCCCACTAAGGCGATAAATTTATCCAGTCGTTCTTCTTCTGGCATATCCGGGTTTTGCTCAGAAAACTTTTGGTAAAAGGCTGTGGCAAAACCAACAATACGATCCGCAGTAGCTTGTGGTGAAGTATCCACACCGCTGCTTTTAATTTTTTCAGCCGCATTAGGGCCAAACTCGGCTTCCAGTTCGCTGTTAATGCCTTCAAGCGCCGTTTTATACAATAACCGCATCGAGTTATCGTCATCACCTGTGCTTAGCTTCAGCTGATTTTCCATAATAGTGGCATTCAGCTTTTGCTTATTCATCTGTGACGATTCATAGCCTGAAAGTTTTTTCTCTTCGGTCGTTTCAGTGGTTTCAGCAGCTTTGTTGGCTTGAGCCTGGGCTGCTGTATTTGACGAGCCGACACCGTTAACAGATGACATAACACACTCCCTTTGGGTGTTTGTGAGGTTCAGTATAGTTCTGACTAATCAGGCTATCGGCTTGTGCTTGAATAACTTTAGGACTTTTTGGCAAAAAATTGCCGGGTTTTATCGATGTCGGCGCAAAGTTGCCGCACGCCTTGTAGCATTCTGCTTGTGGTGCGGTGTACCAGATCTGAGTCAGGTTGGCTAAACTGTTGATATTTAACAGCAGGAATAGCAGGCCAACGGCTCCAGTCGAGTAAAGCGCGTGGCTCATTGACCGAAACAGGCTGAATAATCAGTTGCGGCTGACTGGCGACTACATGCTCTAAACTCACCTGCGGATAATCCCCAAGGGCAGTGGCAAAAGGGTTTGAGGCTCCACAAAGCTCCAGTTGTTGCTGTGGCCAGGCTTTTTGCGCCACGGTCGAAAATGGCTGCTGCCACAGCTCATAAAACACCACAACTTTTGTTTTAGTGCTGTAGCTCTGACGCAGCTCGGCCAGGCCTTGTTCCATCAACTGAGCTTGCTGTTCTGCAGCTTCCACTGCACCTGTAAGTTGCCCTAACACACGCAGCTCTTTGGCTATGTCTGTCAGTAGCAATGGGTTAGAGTCCACCACATTTAAACCAAACTGCCGCAGTTTATTTAAATCGGCCGGTGGATTGCCGTCAGTCCATGCCAAAATCAGATCCGGTTTTAACGCCAGAATTCTTTCAACCTTTAATTGAGCGTAATTGCCAACGCGTGGAATGTTTTTCGCCTGTTGCGGATAGTCGGCATGGTCAGTGGTGCCAACTATCTTGTCACCCACGCCAATGCTATACAGCTGCTCTACTAAATGCGGAGAGAGCGCAATAATACGTTGAGCGGGTTCGGCTTGTGCTTGTACTGCAAATAGCGCGCAGCAGCACAACATGCAACTTACTACATACCTTGCGGTATAAATCACCAATCCACTCCTTTTTGCACCTGGATGCCAGAGTCGAAAGCATGTTTGATGGACTGCACTTCACTGACTGTGTCGGCCATCTCTATTAAAGTTCGGTGAGCGGCGCGGCCTGTGATCACTACATGCTGAGTTGAGGGTCTGTTATTCAGTGCTTTGACCACTCTGTCCAAATCAATGTAATGGTAACTGACCATATAGGTCAGCTCGTCCAGCAGCACCAGTTGAATACTGTCGTCCTGTAAAAACTGTTCGGCTTTAGCCCATACCAGTTCTGCGGCGGCAATATCGGCGGCTCTGTCCTGAGTATCCCAGGTAAAACCTGTGTTCATCACGGCAAACTCAACACCGTGTTGCTGTAATAAATTGCGCTCACCACAGTCCCATGTGCCTTTAATAAACTGCGCTACGGCAGCTTTTAAACCATGTCCTACGGCGCGGGCCACTGTGCCAAAACCTGCGGTGGATTTACCTTTGCCATTGCCGGTGATTACTAACAATAAAGCTTTATCGGTGCTGGCGGCAGCGATTCGGCTATCAACTTGCTCTTTCAGTTTTTGCTGACGCTTTTTATGGTTTTGCTGTTTTACATCTGTTTTTTGTTCAGTCATGTCGTCTCTCTTTTGAAAAAATTAAAAGCCAGCGCCGCCAATACAGTGGATTTGCCATGGGCTTTGTTCGTTATAACGGCTGATCCGGCTGACGCTGCCATAAGCTATGGACAATTGCTGCAGCCAGTGGCTTTGTTTTAAGTCGATATTTAATAAGTTCGCCAGCAGCAGGCGGATCACACCGCCATGCACTAACCATAAAGTCTGCGGGTGCTGCTGCTCGTATTGAGAGCTGCTGTGCAATTCAAAAGCTCGTAAAACCCGTTGTTGAAAATGAGTTAAAGATTCGCCTTCAGGTGGCGTGATCGCAAAAGGCTGTTGCCAGAATTGTTGTTGCGCAGGCCAGTGCGGGCTTTGCTGATCAAAAGGCACTCCGTCCCAAAGACCAAAGTTCATCTCTCTTAAATCGGGCTCAATGCTCAGTTTCAGCTGTAAGCGCTTTGCCTGTGCTTCCGCACTTAAAAGGCAGCGTTGTAGTGGAGAACTCAGGATATGCTGATAAGACTGCGCACAGAGCCAATCAAGACAAGTAGGGGACTGCTGCTGAAGTTGCACATCAGTCCAGCCGTATAACGCAGCTGGGCCAGCAACAGGACCATGGCGCACTAAATCAATCTGCTGCATCAGCGCCTCGCTTTAAATAAAGGGGTAGGCCGGCTGCAACAAAAATCACGTTTTCACAGACTGTTGCCATCAACTGATTCAGCCAGCCTTGCTGATCAACAAAAATACGATTCAGCTCGCCGATAGGTACCAGCCCCATACCTACTTCGTTGCTCACCAGAATGAGCTTGCCATTGAACTGACTGACTGCATCAGCCAACTGCTGGCGTGCCAAAGCGAAATCCTGTTCTGGTTGGTGATACAGTTGATTATTCAGCCACAAGGTTAAGCAATCAACCAATACGGTCTGGCCTGAACCAGAAAGCTGTTGCAAGGCTTCAGCGAGTAACAAAGGGCATTCGAGTAAACGCCAGTCTTTGGGTCTTTGTTGCTGGTGCAGTTTTATTCTTTGGCTCATTTCGACGTCAAAAGCCGTGGCTGTGGCTATATAAGTGACTTGCTCTGATGTCTTCGCAATAGTTTCTGCCAGACTGGATTTACCACTTCGCGCGCCGCCTAAAATCAGTGTTTTTGTCATCCCTGCTGTCTCCACCAGATCAACCACACCAGATATAAACTCAGTTCAGTGACTTGTTGCGCTGCGCCTAACAAATCGCCGGTATAGCCTTGTAGTTGGCTGCGGTAATAAAAAAACAACAAAGCAAAACAGATCAATAAGGTAGCGAGAAGAGACAAGGCCAAAGACAAAGGCACAAAATATAAAAGGGGTAACACAAAAAGCCAGATCCAAATCAAGGCACGTTTTTGTAATGAAGTCGCGATAGGTTTGGTTTTACTGACGGCATCAAGCTGCTGATAAGGCAATACAAAAGTGACGCTGACTGCAGTGGCGCGCGATAATCCTGCCACCAGCACTAAAGCCCAGATGGCTTCTGTCTCCAAAGCCTGCAGGCTTTGCCATTTGATCAAAAAAATGGATAACAGCGCCACCAGACCATAAGTGCCCACTCTGCTGTCTTTCATGATCTCCAGCTTACGCTCAAGACTTAAACCACCGCCTAAGCCATCCGCAGTGTCGGCCAAACCATCTTCATGAAAAGCACCGGTCAGCACCAGGCCTGCCATTAAGGCCAGTAACACAGCAATAGAAAAGGGCAGCACCTGAGCTGTGCCAGCCAGAACCAAAGCTTGCAGGGCACCCAGTACTAGCCCCACTAAACTTAAATAGCGGCTGCTTTGATTCAATAGTTCCGGGCTGTAGGGGGTGGATGCGGGCACAGGAATTCGGCTGAAAAACGATAAAGCCAGGCAAAACAATTGCCATTGCTTGTATGGCCACTTCAGCAATAGCTCGATCACTCTGGCGCTCCATCTTCCACCACTTGAGTGACTCCAGCGTCGGCAAAACTGGCCATATCGTTGTAAAAACTGATGGCAGCTTTTAATAGTGGCACAGCCAAAGCCGCCCCTGTGCCTTCGCCTAAACGTAAACCTAAATCCAGTAACACAGTGGCGTTTAAAGCTTTTAGCACAGCCTGATGGCCAGCTTCAGCGCCTTGGTGAGCAAAAATTAAATAATCACGGCAATGTGGGGCGATCTGACAAGCCAATAAAGCAGCTACCGAGACTATAAAACCATCAATCAGCACAGGTTTTTTCAGCGCAGCAGCACCTAAAATAGCACCACAAAGCTGGACTATTTCAAAGCCGCCAAATTCAGCGAGTATCGACAGTGGCTCTTTTGTATAAGGCCGCTGCAACGCCTGCTTAATCAAAGCCTGTTTTAGTTCAAATTGTGCATCGCTGATGCCAGTGCCACGACCGACACAAGTTTCAACCGGCAAATCAGTGGCCGCCGCCAATAAAGCTGCAGCACTGCTGGTATTGGCGATACCCATTTCACCTAACAGCAGTAAATCACAGCCTGCCAGGATTTGTTGCCGCGCAACATGACGACCTAAAGCTAAACCTGCTTCAACCTGCGCCAGACTCATGGCTTGGCCTTGGCTGAAATCTGCGGTGCCGCAACCTAAAGAGTGTTGAATTAAGCCTGCAGCATCCGGCAGTGGCAGCAATATTCCTGCATCGACCACAAAAAGCTCAATGTCATTAGCACGGCAGAAACAGTTAGCAGCTGCGCCGCCTGCTAAAAAGTTCAACACCATCTGCTGAGTCACTGCGCTTGGCGCTATGCTGACGCCGTGGGTATTGATGCCATGATCAGCGGCAAAAATCAGCAGCACGGGTTTATTCAGCGATAAGCGGCTATTAGGGCTCTGCAGCAGGGCCAGCTGTAACGCCAAGGTCTCCAGCAGACCCAAAGCGCCGGCAGGTTTAGTTTTTAAATTAATACGCTGCTGTATAGCTGGCGTCGCCGTTTTATCTAAAGCAGGTATTTCAAATAACATAACAAGCGACTCCGTTTTCATCAGCATTTAACCGCGACGGTATTTAAATAACATGGATAAAAAGAACAGGCTGCCGATGGCTGAGGTAACCACTCCTATGGGCAATTCCTGCTCGGGTAATAGGCTGCGGGATAAGGTGTCCACACCTGTTAAAAACACTGCGCCCAGCCAGACTGAACCCAGTAACAAAGCCACGCTGGATAAGCCAAATAAAGAGCGTACCAGATGAGGGATCATCAAACCGACAAAGGCGATACCACCACAAAAAGCCACAATAGCAGCGCTGACGGCAGCACAAAGCAGCAAAATCACTAAACGTAAAGGCTGGACATTGACTCCTAAACTACGGGCGCTTTCGTCGCTTAATACCAAAGCGTCCAGTTGACGACGATACAACAAACCCAGCAGCAAGGTGATAAACACCAAAGGGCTGATAAAAGCGACATGAGTCAGACTGGCCTGACTTAAACTGCCCATCAGCCAAAACATCACGCGGTTGGCAGCAAAAGGTTCAGATAAATACAACAAGGTCGTCGTGATGGCACTGAGCATAAAGCTGACAGCCACGCCACAAAGCAATAAACTTTCCAGCCGCTGCCAGCGACTACTGGCACCTATAACCAACACCAGAAACACCGCCAGCAAAGCACCAAAAAAGGCGAACAGTGGCGTGAGCAATTGCCATTCGGGCACCACTATAGTGGCAATGGTGGCGCCTAAGGCAGCTCCTGAGACTATGCCAAATAAATAAGGATCAGCCAGTGGGTTACGGCTGGCATTTTGCAGTAAAGCCCCACAAAGAGCTAAACCAGCACCTGCCAGCAAGGCGAGTAGTAAACGAGGGAAACGCAGTTGCCACAGTACAGTCGATTGCATTTCATCTAAAGGGGATAAACCAAACAATGCGCTGATAGAAATAGGCACAGCACCTGTGCTTAATGCACAAAAGCACACCAGTAATAGCAAAGCTATTGCCAGCAACAGGCGCAAGGGCACAGGCAAGGCAGCTAATAACACTTTACTCATAAGTCGTCCTTATAACCAAAGCTAACCCGGGGACAATCACCAAAAGGGTTTTGATCGATTAAACAAGGAATACGGAACACCTCTGTCAGCAGCTCTTGAGTGAGCACCTGTTCTGCGGTGCCATCAGCCACCAGTTGACCTTTGTTCAGCAGCAACAAGCGGTCGCAGTACCGTGAAGCCAGGTTTAAATCATGAATACTGGCGATCACTGTAATAGAGAGCGCTTTGGCAATACGCAACACCTGATGCTGATAATACAAATCCAGATGGTTGGTGGGCTCGTCTAACAATAACAACAGAGGTTTTTGCATCACAGCGCGGGCCAATAACACCCGTTGTTGTTCACCCCCTGATAAATGGGCAAAGGAGTGACGCTCTTTATCTGCCAGCCCCACCAATTTCAGGCTTTGCTTTAACTGAAGCAGATCTTGTTCTGTATTGGTTTGCCACAAGGCTTTATGCGGAATAAGCCCCATCAGCACCACGTCGGCCACTGTTAAATCAAATAAAGGGCCGGATAACTGACTGACTAAGGCTACTTTGGCCGCAAGTTCAGACTGGTTAAAACTGCCAAGAGGCTGATTTTTAAACTTAATCTGGCCGGAAGATGGGTGATATTCTTTTTGCAGCAGTCGTAACAGACTGGTTTTTCCTGCGCCATTGGGGCCAAGCAAGCCAACAAATTGACCCTGCTCAATAGCAAAGGTCAGCTCAGTCAAAATCTGCTGCTGATCTATATGCAACTGCACCTGCAAAAATTCGACAACCGGGGTGTGGCCCACTGAAACGCTCCATTAAAAAACGGGCAGGGACCAGGACAAGCAGCAACAAAGCCACAGAGTTCCGGCACAGTGTAAGCCCGCACTGTGTGCTGCAATGAGTTGCAACGCCTGAGGTTTGTAAAGGCAGGACATCTGACTTGCCAGCCTGTTGACAGGTCAACAGCGGCTTACAGTTGCGGGTACAGTACAGGACTTCCACCTGTTTCCCTTTTAAGTTCCTGCATGAGCTATTCGCTTTTGCAGAACACCTTCAACAAAACCAGCGCAGTGTATCAGAGCGGGAGGGCAAACGTCAGCACAAAGCCCTGGCTTTTGTTTATCCTCTGCTCGCCATCTCTGGCAAAGCGGCTCAGGCCGTGCAATAGTAGAGTCATAGTAGAATTGTCTGATCTAACCCATAGGATCTTTGATGCTGAAGGGATTGTTGCTTTGGATTCTGTTGTATTCTGGACTGGCCCATGCGTGTGTCTTGCGAATGGCTGCGGAAACCAATTTTCCGCCCTATCTGCTGCTCAAAGAGCAAAGTTGGCAGGGCCAGACAGTGGAACTTGCACAATTACTTGCAACTGAAGTGGGTTGTGAATTGCAGCTTGTAGATATTCCCTGGTTGCGCGCTTTAGCACAAATTAAAACCGGAGAGTTGGATTTTGTTAGTCATTTGTCCTACAGCGATGCCAGGACAAAAGACTTTTCTTTTGTCGGCCCCCATCATATGGAGTCCATGTGGCTAATTGGTAATCCTACCAAATTGCCAAAATTCAAAACGTTAAAAGATTTAGGTGAAAATGTTGACCTTGGTCGCATTGCAGAATTGATTGGCGCTTATTACGGTGAAGAATTTGCACTGCTTAAGCAAAATCCTTTTTTTGCCCGGCAGTTAGTCAGTATCAGCAGTATTCAGGACAAGCTGGCTTTGTTAGAGGCCGGCAGGGTGAATGCGATATTAGAAGATGACACTGTGCTGCACTACTGGCAGAACCAAAGGTATAAAAATGCAGAAAAATACCACCCTTTAGTGCTGGTCTACCAAAGCCCGGTGTATTTTGGCTTCAGTAAAAATACCTTGTCCAAACCTATGTTAATCAAACTGCAAAAAGCCTGGCAGAAGTTGTATGAGCAGGGCGAAATAACAAAAGTAGTGCAGCGTTATCAGGCTAAAACTGCTGATGCACTGACTCCTGCTGCTAGGTTATAAAGCCTGAAATCACCACTGCAACAGTGCTTGCCAGTAAACAATACAGCGCCATAGGGATTAGAGTGAAGCGCATAATTTGACCTTCCTGACCTGTTAATCTGACCACTGAAGCGGCAGCAACGACGTTGACTACACACAGCATATTGCCTGCATTGGCTCCCAGCATTTGCAATGCCAGCACCAATTGCAGCGGCAGTTCTGAGTCTGTAGCCAGTTGTTGCTGCATACTGGCAAACATCAGATTAGAAAAGGTCGCAGAACCGGCAATAAAGGAACCCAAAGCACCGACCCAGGGCGCACACCATAACCAGATATCTGCCAGATGTTCGCTGGCAATGGCGGCCAGATACATAGGCATAGCAGGCAATTCAGCGCTGTTCAGGTCTGAATGTAAAAACAATCGCACCATAGGCACAGCGCTTGCCAGAGTAATAGCTGCAGGCCAGATCCTGCTTAAACTTTCAGTAGTCGCTTTATACAGCAGTTGGCGACGCTTTGTTTGCCATGGCAGTAGCACTAAGACGGTCAGCACAAATAAGCTTCCTGGCAAATACAAAGGTTGTACAGTGGCGGATAAGGTAGAACCAAAAATGTCTGCCCACTGTAATTCGACAGCCTGCAGCATTGCTTTAAAAGGCAAAAACTCCAGCCGGCTGAGGATCAATAAGGTTGCCAGCAACACATAAGCGCCCCAGGCTTTGAATACACTGAGTTTGCTCAATGCTGTGCTGTTTTCCGTTGCTGTTTCCTGCGCTTCAGGCTGGCAGCGCCACACCACAGCGGGTACAGCTATACCAAAACGCACCAATAGGCTCAGTAACATCAAGCCAGACAAAGCACCCAACAAAGACGGAAACTCAGGTCCAAGATAACGGGCCACCAAAAAGGCGGGCAGGCTGTAACAAAGACCGGATAAAAAAGCCAATGGTGCAATAGCTAAACCCGAACGCCAGCTTGGGCTATCACTAAAAAAACGGCATAACAGCATGCACATCAAAACTGGTATTAAACTGGCGCAAAACAAATCAATACTGGCCGCCATCACAGCGCTTTGTTGAATAAGCTCAGGCGACACACCGGGTAAACCATTGGTTAATCCAACCAGCACCGGAGTGCCAATGGCACCAAAAGACACAGGCACTGAATCTGCAATTAAGGTTAGTACCACAGCAGCCAGAGGTTTGAAGCCCAAAGCAATCAGCAAGGGTGCGGCTATAGCAGCCGGAGTACCAAAACCTGCAGCCCCTTCCAAAAATGCCACCAGTAACCAGCCAACAAACAATAACTGAATACGCTGATCGCTGGAGATGCTGGCAAAACCACGGCGGATCAGTAAAAAACTGCCATTGTTTTCCAGCAGGTTCAGCAGCAATAAAGCGCCAAACACCACCCACAACACAGTGGCGGCGATCACCAGACCTTCAGCTACACTGGCAGCAATGTGTAAAGCTGGTACAGCCCATAAAGTGGCACTGAGAACCGCAGTTCCCAGCAGACACAAGGGCATAGCTTTACGGGCAGGCCAGCGTAAGATCACCAGAAAAAGAAACACGCTCAGCACAGGAAAAAGTGCGCAAACCAGCAGCCAGTAATCCATTGTCCTTTGTTCCCTTCAGCACTATATGTCTGTGGCTAAGGTAGCTGATTTTTAACTGAATAAACCAGATCTATAACAAAGACTAATGAATTGTGTTGGCAAAGAACATAAACAGGGGTATCAACCGGGTAAAGAACAGCCTCTGCAGCACTATAAAGAGTGCAGAGGCTGTGATGAAGGGCTTAGTGAGGCTGTTCTGATTTGGCTGGCGCTTCAGAGTCCAGTTGTTCCAATTGCTTACTGATAGCCTGCGGTGAGCCTGTATTGCGGGCCAATACCATATAAGCCACAGGCACTACATAAATCGTCAGCAAAGTGGCGACACCTACGCCAGCGAAAATCACCATCCCTATCACCATCCGGCTTTCTGAGCCCGGACCAGTCGTGACAATCAACGGAATGGCGCTGAATACAGTGGTAAAAGCTGTCATCACAATAGGGCGTAAACGCAAGGCGGAAGCCCGTTTAATGGCTTCTTCAAACTCTACTCCGGCGTCACGCAGCTGGTTGGCAAATTCGACTATTAAAATACCGTTTTTCGCCACCAAACCTATCAGCATCACCAAGCCTATTTGACTGTATATATTCAGCGTCATACCTGCTAAATACAGACCTGCTAAAGCACCCACTAAACCCAGCGGTACTGTCAGCATGATCACAAAAGGATGGATAAAACTTTCAAACTGAGCGGCCAATACCAGGTAGGTGATCAAAAGCGCCAGCGCAAAAATAAGCACTGTGGACTCACCACTTTCTTTAAACAGCAATGACTCACCTTTGTAGTCTATCCCCACCGGCGCTTCGATATTTTCTCTGACAGTGGTTTCTAAAAACTCCAAAGCTTCACCTAAGCTGTAACCTGGTGCCAGATTGGCTGTGATAGTAATACTGCGCATCCTGTTATAACGGTTCAGGCTGGATGTCGTTGCCGCTTCTTTTAACGTGACTAAGTTATCCAGCGGCACCAACTGGCCAGACTGAGTAGAGCGCACATAGACATTGCTGATACTGCCGGGTTGCGCAAAATCTTTGTCTTCACCTTCCAGTATCACATCATATTCTTTGCCTCTGTCGAGGAAAGTTGTGACCCTGCGGCCGCCCAGCATAGCTTCCAGCGCCTGACCCACAGCACCCACTGAGATACCTAAATCGGCAGCCCGTTCGCTGTTAATTTCAACCAGCACCTGAGGCACTGTTTCTTTGTAGTCATGATCCAGCATTTGCAGATTTGGATTGTCTGCGGCTTTGGCCAGTACTATGTCACGCCACTCTACAAGTTCCTGATAGGTATTGCCCTGAATAACAAACTGCACAGGACGACCACCGCCACGACCGCCACCTAAGCCACTGCGCATAAAGGTAAAAGCTTTTACGTCTGGCAATTCGTTCAGCTTACCGCTGACTTCCTGCATCAGCTCTGAGGTCCGTCTTTTTCCGTTGGTCCAGTTTTCAGTGCCAATGATGGCTACGCCTCCTGAGTTACCCCAGCCAGGAACCCTGATCAACAAGCGGTTAAATTCACCTGTTTCGTAGTAGGGCATCAAAATGTCTTCAATCAGCCGCATATTCCTGCTGTTGTTGCCGTAACTTGCGCCTTCAGCACCACTCATATTGACAAAAAAGGTTCCTCTGTCTTCTTGCGGTGCTAGTTCAGAAGGAATGAGTTTTAGCAGCAGCAGAGTCGCCACAAAGCTCAGCACTAACACAGCGAGCGTAGGCCAACGATAATTCATCACGCCATTCAGTTGATTACGGTAACCTGTTTCCAGTCTCGCGAAGCCTTTGTGCATAGCGGCGCTGAAACGGGACTCACGTTTTTTATGGGTCAGTAATTTACTGGCCAGCATAGGGGACAGCGTTAATGCTGTAATACCAGAGAACACCACAGCGGCAGCTACTGCTAAGGCAAACTCAGTAAAGAGTTTGCCCAGTTCACCTTGCATAAACACCAGCGGCACAAAGACAGAAATAAGTACCAAAGTAGTAGCTACTACTGCAAAACCTACTTCTCGGGCACCACGGTACGATGCTAAAAGCGGATGTTCGCCTTCTTCAATACGGCGATAGATGTTTTCTAAAACAACAATGGAGTCATCTACGACTAAACCTATCGCCAGCACCATAGCCAGCAAGGTTAATAAGTTGATGGAAAAATCCAAAGCGTACAGCACAGTCACAGCGGCAACTAAGGCCACAGGCACAGTGACAGCAGGAATAAAGGTTGCGCGTAAATTCCCCAGGAACAGGAAGATCACCAGCACCACCATACCCATGGCAATACCTAAGGTGTTGTAGACCTCTTTGATCGATTCAGCGATAAACAAGGAGGAGTCGTAGCCTGGTTCAATCGTAGTGCCAGCGGGTAAAATGGCTTTTACTTTTTCCATTTCTGCCCTGGCATTTTTCACTACATCCAGCGTATTGGCTTTGGACTGCTTGATAATGCCGATACCCAGCAGGTTTTTACCATCACCGCGGAATTCGTTTTCTTCGTCTTCCGAGCTTAAAATCACCTGAGCCACTTCGCCCAAACGCACCAGATAATTGTCTTCACCCCGTTTAATGGCTAAACGGTTAAAGTCCTGTTGTGTTTTGTAAGTACGCACTACCCGAACGGTAAAGTTCCGGTCTTCAGATTTGATGTTACCGGCGGGCAGCTCAACGTTCTCTGCGCGCAGCACAGTTTCAATATCCTGTACTGTGACACCACGGGCGGCCATCGCATCTTTATCCAGCCACAACCGCATTGCATAACGGCGTTCGCCGCCAATTTGAATTCGGGCCACACCATCTACTACTGAAAAACGCTCGACTATGTAACGGTCGGCGTAGTCGGATAATTCCAGGTTGGTCATGGTTTCGCTGTTCAGCACAAACCAGGCAATAGTGTCATCGTCTCCGTCTGCTTTAAATACTTCAGGTGGGAAAGCCTGGTCCGGCAGGTTGTCCAGAATCCGCGACACCCGCTCGCGCACATCATTGGCTGCTGCATCGATGTCACGATTGACATTAAATTCGATGGTGACATTAGAACGGCCATCACGACTGTTGGAACTGATGTTTTTGATGCCCTCAATACCCGAGATCCTGTCTTCAATAGGCTGAGTGATTTTGGTCTCAACAATCTCTGCGGAAGCGCCAGGGTAGTCGGTACTGACTGTCACTATAGGCGCATCAATATCCGGGAATTCACGCAGTGGCAGCATAGTGAAACAGACAATACCGAAAATCAGTAAAATCAGATTCACTACTGTGGCAAAAACCGGCCTTTTGACCGAAACGTCTGAAAGCCACATGTTTATTGCCCCACTTTAGTGATCAATGAACCAGAGCGAATTTTGGTGGTGCCTTCAATCACCACTTCATCACCTGAGCTCAGACCAGACACTATCTCCACCAGACCCGGCATACGCTGGCCTAACTGAACTTCGGTTTGTGTCACGCTGTTGTCTTTGTTCACCACAAAGACGTAATGCTTATTCTGTAACGGCACTATAGCCTTTTCTGAAATTTGCAGCGCTTGCAGTTCATCCAATGTCACTCCCACATTCAGCAACATGCCTGGACGTAATTCCAGTTGCTCGTTAGGCACTAAAGCATGCACTTTCACAGAGCGGGTGACAGGGTCTAAACGGGTATCAATAGCCTTGATCTGACCAGTAAATACTTTGCCAGGGTAAGCAACACTGCTGGAGTTAACGGCCATACCGGGTTTCAACTGAGCCAGATAATATTCAGCCACACTAAATTCCAGTCGAATGAGGTTTAAATCATCCAGCGTGGTCAGCACTGTGCCAGAAGTTAAATACGCGCCTTCACTGACCTGACGTAAACCCAGCACACCACTAAAAGGGGCGCGAATGGTCATTTCATTTAAACGGGCTTTGACCGCATCGAGCTGAGCCTGGGTGGTGTTTACTCTGGTTTGTTGTTCGTCTAGTAAAGACTGAGCTGTGGCCTGAGTTTTTGCCAGATTTTTCACCCTGTCTAACTGGCGTTTTTGATCCAGCAAAGAGGCAGACAATTCGGCAACACGGGCGCGTTCTTCCACATCATTTAACTGTGCAATTAATTGGCCTTTTTCAACACGCTGACCTTCATTGATATGCAATGCTGTCAGGTAGTCACTGGTGTTCGTCACGATTTGCACTGACTCATTCGCAAGAGCAGTACCGAGGCTAGTGACCTGACGTACTAAGGCAGAAGGACTGACTACTTGAGTCGTCACTAAAGTGGCTGAATTTGTCGCTTTTTGCTCTTCTGCAGGTGATTGATTTTGAAGAAAAAGAAAGACAACAAATGCGGACATGCCAATTAGTAAAACCCATATCAGGCGCGAATTTTTTTGCGTCACGGTAACTCCAGTCTGGTACTCTTTAAATAATGGGCTTTATTGTAGGGAATATTAGCCAACACAGTTCACTGGTTATCGCAATGACTCAGGTGTTGGTCGTATCGGAGGAGCGAATGTCGGAACAAAAGTGTGAGTTTTGCCACAATATGCGCTTTTATATCGTCTGGGTTGTGCTGATGGCGGCCTTTTATTTTTGGTATATGGATTAATGGAAAAACTCCAGTACAGAGCAGCTACAGCCAGAGGTGGCGTCAAAACCCTGTTATTCAGCAGTGCAGCTTTGCTGTTATGGCTGTTGTTGTTACTGCTGATCCCCGATCTGCTGCATAGCACGGCTTGGGTGTTATTGCTGATCTGTTGTCTGTTAGGCCTGTTCGCTGGCTATGCCAAACTTACAGAACCTTTGTATGTGATAGAGTTGGACCAACAAGGTTTTGCTTATGTGCATCATAAAGGCCGTTGGTTTGTGCCGTGGCAGGGGTTGTCTTTTATCGCCATTCCCGAGCTTGCGGGAGAAGAATTAGCTTATGTAGGCGTGAAATTGCGTGACTATGATGAGTTCTTGCTACAACTGCAGCCTCGTCTGGCTGTTAATCTGATGGTGGAACAGCGCCACCTGCTTATCGCGGCCTTAGGCCGCAATTGCCCAACCGGTACTTGCCCTTCAGATCTGTTAATTGAAGTAGGTGAATACAGGACTGCAGTACGCAGCTACAAAGGGGCTATTGCAATGTTTGCCCGACGCATGCAATTATTGCGGCAATTAACCGGCTTTGATCTGTTTATTCCAATAACTTCTATAGGCACTGAACCTGCTGATTTTTGCCGCAAAGTGAATCAAATCCGGTTACAATGTTTAAACAATACAGTCACCTAGACACTTGATGTGCGTCTGTATCATAATGGCGCTATAAAATAAAATTAAAAACGGTATTTCAGTTATGAATAATTACGAAAAAGCATTTTTAGTCAGTGGACGTAACACCTTGATCCACAAGCAGAAAAAAGTGGATTTAGTTATTGTTAATGATACTGGTGATCCGGTGATTGTGGCGACTCGCCATGGTGTGAAAATATTTACTGAAGAAGTCCCTTCCAGCAAAGTGGACGCCAAAGCCCGTTATCTGGAGTTGGTCGATATCGCCAGTTCAGACGTATTTAGCGAAAACAAGACCTTGTTATTTGTGCAGGCGCTGAATAATAAAGAGTACAAAGTAGATTACAGCAAAGCGGGAACAGATTTATTTATCCGTATCCACCAAGAGAACTATATTTAAATAGTTATTAGGCACAAATCCTGAATCCGGGCATAGATAGTTCTCATGCCTGATGAATTTGTTGTAGTGGCGGCTTGCTCTATAAAGTGGTAATTGCTTGTGACAGTAAACGTGTTAGCGTGTCAATTCAGCCTCAAAGACGATTTAGTCTTTATTCACATGCCCGTCACTCAGACAAATCTGACTGCTGACTTGTTAAAAGCGCAATTGCAGCAAGCGGGCTATGGCCGTTGTTTGCTGCTGCAGGACCAGATCAAAAATCTGTTGCTGGAATACCAGCAAATCCAGCAAAAAATCAAACAACAGCTGCAGGCCGAAGGCCATGTATTAAAATACAAAGTTGCTGAACGTATACACGCCCAATTAAAAGTAGAAATCAGCAGCGACGCTATGCTCGCTACTGCAGAAATCACTGCTGCATACGGCGGTAATCCTGTTTCTGCCAACGAGGCTGTCAAGGCCGGACAAGAAGCAGGTATAGTTTTTGGTTTCCAGAAAGAACAAATTCTTCAGTTAGTGGCTCAGGCCAGCCGGGCAGAACCTGGTAGCAAAATCAGCGCCGAAATAGCGGCAGGCAAATTACCGACGCCAGGCCGTGATTCTGTATTCGAGCTATTGATCCGCGACATGTCCAACCGCAGCAAACAACCTATAGCCCGTTCTGAAGGCAAGGTAGATTTACGCGACTTTGGTGCTATTGCTTCGGTGAAAACCGGTGAAGCGCTGATGCGTCGTCATCCTCCAACAAAAGGCAAAGAGGGGATGACTGTTACTGGCACTCGTTTGTCTGCGCTTGATGGTCAACAATTACCCTGGGGCACAGCAGAAGGTTCTGCCGTGTCTGCTGATAACCCTGATTTATTAGTAGCCAGTCGTGACGGCATGCCACGTTTACTGGATAACTGCGTTGCTGTGGACGAAGTTTTTGTCATTAATAAAGTAGATGCAGGTTCGGGTCATATTATTTTTAAAGGCGCTGTGGTTATTAACGGCGATGTCGCTGAAGCGATGAAAGTGATTGCTGGCGGCAATGTGTTTGTCAAAGGTATCTTTGAAGGCGAACTGATTGAGTCCGGTGGTGATATCACCATAGGCGGTGCCATCATTGGCCATCAGGTCAGCGAAGTGGGTGCAGATACTGTGCTGAGTACGCAAGTGCGAGCCAAAGGCAACGTACACTGCACTTTGGCGCAATATGCCAGCATCAAATGCGAAGGTCGTCTGACGGTGGCCAAACAATTGCTGCATTGTCAGGTTGAAGCGGATTCGGTATTGGCTGGTACTGAAGAAAAAGCCAATGGAAAAATTGTCGGTGGTCGTTATTATCTGGGAAATGGCTTGCGCTGCGGTAATCTTGGGGCTCCGTCCGGCAGTTTGTTACAGATAACGCTGAACAAGCAAATGGACCCATTGATTGAAAAGCAAAATGTGTTACGCGCCAGTTTAGTGGGTTTAAAAGCTGAAATGGAACTGGTGAAACAGCACGTAGACCAGCTTAAACAGATGGATAAATCGCCGGCAGTGCAAGAACAAATGGCTGCTATGGTCGAAGAATTTGAAGAACATCGCAGTATTGCTTCGGCTTTTATTGCGGATATTAAACAGCTGGAAGAGCAAAGACGGCAGTTATTGTTATCTGTTTGTATCGAAGTGACACAGCAACTTTTTGCCGGTGTGGAAAGCAGTTTTGGCAATGAAGTGTTAAGAACTAAAAAAGAGTATGGAGCGTCCCGCATACGATTGTCCGAACAAGGTGTGGTCGTCGAATCCCTATAACGGCCAGCTCCTGATACCAGTCTTGTCGCTTTTTCCTACAAAACTGGCCTGCCTTTTGCTTTGTTTTCTCTGAATGACTTCTGACGTCAAATTTTTGTTGCGACGGGCGCTGACTGGCAGCGTCATCGCTGCATGCGATGGAATAAACACAATGATCCGAACACAACGATGGTTTATTTTACTTTTGCTGAGCACTGCGTTGCTGGGATGTGGCGGTGGTGGCGGTGATGATTCAGACACAGGTGGTTCGGCTTCCAGCGTGAATGCCGGAGTTAATCAGACTGTTGATGAAACCAACAGCTTTACATTAAATGCGGTGGGAGACCCCGTAGGAGGGACTTTCGCCTGGCGTCAATTATCCGGAATTACTGTCACTGGTATACCTGCAACTACAGCCTCTGTGACCCTGACGGCACCTGCCGTAAAAGCTGACAGCATTTTAGTATTTCAGGTCACTTACACTACACCAACGGGGCAAAATCTGACCGACGAAGTGCAGGTTAGAGTCGTGGCGAAAAATCAGGCGCCTGTTGCCGTACTGCAAATTACTCAACCCGCTATATTACCAGTCGCTCAGGGCTTAACCGCAACAGTAAGTGCGGCATCGTCGTATGATTTAGATGCAGACGGTCGTATTGTTACCTATCTGTGGACTCAGGCTGCTGGCCCTGCAGTAGCGCTCAGTGGAGTCAATACAGCCACAGTCAGCTTTGTCGCACCTCTGGTTGCCAGCCAAACTGATGTAGAGCTTATGCTGACTATTACCGATGATGAAGGTGCAACAGGGCAGGGCAGTATCAAAGTGCCGGTCAGAGCCAGCACTCAACAAATTGTTGCCGACGCCGGGCCTGATCAACAGGTACGTGAATTTGCCGAAGTGCAACTGGATGGCAGTGGCACCCGCACAGTGACAGGCAGCTTCAGTTGCCGTTGGAGCCAGTTGAAAGGCCAGGCTTTGGTTTTGGTCAATCCAACCTCTTGCCAGGCTTCTTTTATCGCCCCTGATATTTCGGGCACCAGTCAGCTGGAATTGCAGTTAACGGTAACAGACAGTAATAACCAAACGGCTACTGACACCATGCTGGTGACTGTCAGTAATGCTGTATTGGGTGATTTACCTGATACTGGCGTGTTGAACTGCTACGACATTTCCGGCGTGATCCCCTGTGGTGATGAGACTTACCCACGTCAGGACGCTGATGGTGGTCGCGACAGCGTAGTGCAGTATTTACGCAAAATTGGTAAAGGTGAAAAGGCCTTTGATTTTACCAAGCTGGACCAGTTTGGCGATGAACTGGCAGATACGGCAAATGATTTTTCCTGTATTCGTGACAATGTCACAGGCTTGATTTGGGAATTAAAAGAACCTGTGATTGCAGTTCCTCCGGCTAGCACCTTAAGAGCTGCCAATAACAGATACAGTTTTGTAAATAGTAATGCTGGCAATGGTGACGAAGCAGGAGTGCCTGCACCGGCTTTAAGTTCTTGCCCTAGTGCAGAAAACTGCGGCTTAGAGGTCTATGTTGAAGAGGTAAATGAAACCGCCTATTGCGGTGGTGCAAACTGGCGTTTACCTACCCTGGAAGAATTGATGTCTATCGCCGATTTCGGCCGTGTTGGCGAAAACCACTTATTAGACCCGGCGTTTTTCCGTTTTGAACCTGATTCTGCTGTGCAGAACAATATGTTCTACTGGACGACCCAAAGTAGCGCAGAAGGTGGTGGTGGGGTTTCAGCCTGGGTATTTGATATCCGTAATGGCAATGACAATACCTTGCCTAAACAGCAAAATCAGTTGGGTTATGTGCGCCTTGTGCGCTCGCCATAAGGGAATTTTATGTCAAAATATTTCTGTTTAATGCTGATGTTTGCGTTGCCTGTTCAGGCAGCGCAGGTGTGCTACACCGATATCACGACCACTAAACCTATCAGTAGTTTTCAGCTCAATACAGACGGTACTGTGTTGGATACTACGACTAAGTTGATGTGGTCCCGTTGTCTGGTTGGGCAAAGCTGGGACAGTTCCAGCCGCAGTTGCACTGGCACAGCCCAGCAACTCGACTGGCCTGAAGCTTTAACCGAGTCTAAACGTAGTACTTTGGCCGGATTCAGCACTTGGCGTTTACCTAATGCCAAAGAGGTACTGACCTTAATTGAACGCAGCTGTGTAGACCCTGCAATTAATCTGACGGCTTTTCCGGCCAGTAACAGTGAAAATATGTGGACCGGCACTACAGTAGTGAATGAGCCTGATCGAGCCTGGGCCATTGCCATGTATAGCGGCAAAAACAATACAAAAGAAAAAATTGTGCGTTTGTATGTACGTTTAGTGCGGTTTAGTGACGAGTAAAAAATCTCTTTGGTCAAACTGACCCGAGTTGCCGCACAGCAAAAGCGCAGGGGCGTGGTTTATTCACGCCGCCTTGCTGTTTAAACCAGTACCGAAGCCAGCCTTGTTCTGCAAAAGTTGGCTGCTGACCAAGCTGTGGTTTCAGAGCTTTTCGATGAAAGACCACCGCAATGCGTTACTTCCTGATGATCTGATTGTGTTTTTCACCTAAGCTAGCCTCAATTGCCTTGAGCATTGTCCCGAATGAGAGTTGATACTTTGCGTTTTATTCTGATCCTGTTACTTATGTTCTGCAGTTGGCCGGGCTTTGCAAACCAGTGCAATATGGCATTTCGCCATGGTATCTTAATTTCCCCAGAGCAAATTCGTATTCAGACCACCAACCGCACTGTATTCCAGATTAATAATGATCAGGACTTATTTATTCGTGGTGAATGGATCACCTTAAACCCGGCAGAGCAGGAACTGGTGCGTCAGTATGCTCAAGGCTTGCGTAAATTTGTGCCTGAGTTGGTCAGCATAGCTGTAGATAGTGTGGAACTTGGCTTAACTGCTATAGAAAACATGCTGGTGGGTATTGGCAATAGTTCTCAGCAGCAGGAATGGCAGGCACTGATCCGCGAAACCACATATCAGCTGACTTCACGTTTTGTCCGAAGCGGCGAACATTTTTATCTTGCCCCTCAAAGCCTGAACGAGCTGGACGCCTTTTTACATGGTGAATTAAAGACGCAACTGAAGGATCTTGCCAAATACACTGTAGGCGCAGTATGGGACGCGCTGCGTGATGCTCTGCGCCAGAGCGAAGATAATTTTGAGCGTACTGAAAGCCAGAACTGGCAACCCGCCGATGAATTATTGGCAAAAATTAACACTGGCCTGGATTTAAAAGCCGACGAGCTTGAGCAAAAATCAGTGTTGTTTTGCCAGCGACTGACCGAGCTTGATCAAATCGAAACCCAGTTACAACAACGTCTGCCGCAACTGCTGGCGTACGATGTGGTGACTATGAAGTAAGCTGTTTAACTCCCATCTAGTCTAAAAGTATCTCAATCAAAGGCTTGTCTATGAAACACTGGTTATTTTTAGCAACAGCCATAGTGGCTGAAACCATTGCCACTTCATCGCTTAAAGCCAGTGAAGGTTTTACCAGGTTCTGGCCTTCAGTGCTGGTGGTCGTGGGTTTTGTTGTAGCCTTTTATTTCCTTTCGCTCACCTTAAAAGTGATACCTGTAGGCATAGCCTATGCAGTGTGGTCTGGTGTAGGCATCGTATTGATCACCACCATATCCTGGTTTTTATTCGGCCAGAAACTCGACCTTCCCGCCTTAATTGGCATAGCACTGATCATTGCTGGAGTAGTAGTTATGCAAGTGTTTTCTAAGGCAGTGAGTCATTAACGGCTAGAGGTTGCTGACCTTTATTTGAGTGATGTCAGAAAAACCTGTTGAAATAGTGTTGCATCGACACGAGTTTGGGCCCGGTATACTGCATCAAAGCAGATAAACTCTTTGACTCATCTGCCAGCAAACAGCACTGGTCAGAACGCCGACCCCCTATGGATCCTGATGCTAAATTAGGATAAAAATAGTGCTCCACTTACTGAGGATTCATTATGGCATTGATTACTTTAATCTATGTAAGCTCAGCAGTCAGGTCGGTCTCCTACTCAGATATACAAGATATTTTAAGACAGAGTCGTGAAGCCAATGGGAAAAAAGGCATTACCGGGCTGCTGCTTTTTCAAGACGGAAACTTTATGCAGGTCCTGGAAGGTAATGCTGAGTTTGTGGATGAATTACATCAAAAAATATCAAATGACCCAAGACACGGCGGAATCATTACCTTATTCAGGGAACCGATACTGACGCGCAGTTTCAGTGACTGGAAAATGGGGTTTAAGGATATAGGCGATCTTACGGAAGACGAAAAGGCCGGGCGCAGTGATTATCTGGAGCTGCCGCTAAATGATGCTTTGTATATTTCCAACCCGAATGAGGCCTTTATTCTTCTGCAAGCTTTCCGGAATACGGTTCGTTAGTAGTCACACTGTTTGTTCTAAGAGCATAAAAAGAGCTTACAGTATCAATGCTGCTGAACGGATGATAAGGTGATTTGTCTTGTGCGCTACATCTGAAAAAGGGAGTTTAAATGGATAGTCCCACAGTGATTGCTTTGTTGGGTTTTGTCTTATGGACACTGTTTTTACTTATAGTGATGGAAGTGATGCGTGTGTGGTGGGTTTTGGCGAAGACGTTTCCTGCCAACGAATTTAAGCCTGATAACTCCAATCTATCGCCATTTTTGCAGCGACTGGCACGAGCTCACGCGAATTGTATTGAAGGTATTCCGGTTTTTGGTGGCTTGTTTATCATCGCGTTGCTTACGGAGCAGACTGCGGTGACGGATCCGCTGGCTTATTTATTTTTGGCTGCCCGAATAGCTCAATCCTTAGCACATCTGCTCTCACTTCATGTGATGGCGGTTAATCTTCGATTTGTGTTTTTTACCGTTCAACTGGTTCTGGGTTTTTATTGGGCAGTCAAACTTATCTTAGCACTGGTGCAATAAGGCCGGCTCATTTCAGGTTTGCTCAGATTTTTTGGAACATCAACCACTGTCCGGCCAGAACAGGGAGGTAAAAATTACCTGGTTCTGCAGCAATGTATGAAATTAATTCCGCTGGCAAGAGTACGAAGTGCCAGAGTTTGTGATGCTGCTATACGAGTTTTACTTTTAATTATGTAAGTGAATTCAATGCTTTAGTTCTTGTTTTTTTGTATTCCCCTCCTTGTTGCTCAGTCTGGCCTGTAACCTGCACCTGTTTAATTGTCCTGTTGCCCGGACGAGTTCATCCCCCGGTTGACCACAAGGTCACCGTTACTGTTTTTACTTATCAAGGAGAACCTTACTATGGCACAGTTAAATACACCTCGAGTGAATCATGCAGCCGATATTATTCAGGTATTAAACAGCGGCATTGAATTTTACACTGAAGCGAAAGAGCAAGTCCGTGATCCACGGCTGGTGCAGTTATTTGACCGTATGCTCACTGCGCGTCGTATGGTGAAAGAGCGTTTACAACCCTTTGCCGTGCTGGAAGACTGTAAACGCGAAGAAGGCTCGGCTTTTTCTGTTGAAGTCAGAAAAGTCTACACCAAAGTAATAGGCGCTCTATCTTCAGATACAGATCACGCTTATATCAGCCAATTGGAAGAGGTTGAAGATAAAACGCTGGAAGAGTTACGTATAGCGCTGAAAGATAACCAACCACCGCAGTATGAAGCGGCACTGCTGCAATCTATGACAACTATGCAGGACTGCCATGATGAAATGCGGGCGTTGAAACGCAGCATCAGCCTATAAGCTTCATTCTGACAACTATCTTCTGCTAGTCAGTTCACTCACAGGTGCATCAGTTGCATAGCCGCTGATGCACCTGCTTTAATCCGCTGTCCATAACCTCTTGTCCCAACTATTCTGCCTTTGATCCCACCACTGCGCCGCACCTGGCTTTAATAGGCTGTAGTCATCTGAAACAAGGAGGACATATGACTAAATTATGCTTAGCTGGTTTCTGCTTTTTATTCATTGCAAATGCTGGTGCCGTACAGCTGAAAGTACTATCGGCCGAAGAGTTAAAAGCCAAGGTCGTTGAAATTACCACAGCACAAAATCAGGTGATGTTAAAAGGTTCTGCCCAAGCTGATGTGGATAAACTTTTTGCGCTTTATAGCGACGATTTTGTCTATCGCCACGATGCTTATGGCGGCAACTACAGCAAAGAACAACTCTATGTCAACACGCTTAGGCTGTTAGCTATGGGCAAGTACGACAAAACCGGGCCACGTTATCGTATTATCAGCCAAATTCCTGGCTATAACGCTATCGCAGTTGAACGGCAGGAGGTACATAAAGGCGTGGTGAAAAATCATCTGGCGGTATTTGAGTTTAATGAAGACAAAGTGACAAAAATCAGTGAATACTGGAAGTAGGGCGGTTGGCCTGTTAAATTTTGCCAGAAAATAGCAGTCTTGTGCTCATCCATGTAGAATGCGCGCTTATAAGCTTGACCAGTACATATCTGTAGGAATTTTGATGAGAAAGACAATAGCGTTAACCCACCCTAAACTGCAACCTGCTCGTTTGGTGGACTCCATTAAGTATGATATTAAAAAATACCTGAACAGAGAGCGTCGCAAGACCCTGCCTGCTGGTATGGATTACTGGACTTTCGACTGTCGCTTTGGTGCGTCAGTGGATGTCGCTGAAAAGATTTTTACCTCTGAAATCAATAAACATATTGATGCTGCTGTGGCACAAGAGCTGGAGAGTTTCTATGTAGAAATTCTTGCTCGTGCTTGTAAACATAAGCCACGTGAACTTGGCTTTGACATCGACGAAGGTTAATACGAAGGATGCTTGTCGCAGCAGATAAGCATTTCACTTTTTAATCTAAAGCGACCTGACTTAGTCGCCTAACATTACAGAAAAACTGCGTAAAATTCATTCAATCACAAAGAATTGTCTCTTCTACCGCTAAAATACTGTATATTCTGCCCTCATTTTTTACTGTAGCTATTCTACAGAGGAACTCTTATGCAATTTTCATCTTTAGATTTAGCCCCGGATTTACTCCGCGCCCTTGTAGAATGTGGCTACAGTGATATGACCCCGGTCCAAGAACAGGCCATTGTGCCTGCGCGCCGCGGTAAAGATTTACAAGTTACGGCACAAACAGGTACAGGTAAAACTGCTGCTTTTGCTATTCCGGTATTGCAACGCATGCTGGATAAGCCAAAAGAGACAGCAGCTCAGCGTCCACGCGCCTTAATCCTGACACCAACCCGCGAATTAGCTGAACAAATTGCTGAAGCTATTACTGCTTATGCGAAGTTCGTCGCTATCAGCGTGACTGCCTTGTACGGTGGCGTGAAAATGGGTGGTCAGGCCAATAAATTAAAAGCTGGTGTGGATATTCTGATCAGCACACCAGGTCGTTTGATTGAGCATATGGCCCTTGGCAACGTCATCTTAAGTGATGTTGAATTTGTGGTGCTGGATGAAGCCGACCGTATGCTGGATATGGGCTTTGTCACAGACGTAACGAAGCTGATGCAAATGACGGCGACTACTCGCCAAACCATGCTGTTTTCGGCAACCACTTCACCAGCTGTGAATGAACTGTCGCATAAAATTCTGAAAAATCATCAGCAAATCCGTGTGGCGAAAACCAACAGTACAGCGGATACAGTCCACCATGTGGTTTATCCGGTCGAAGAAAGTCGCAAAATCGAATTATTTGAACAATTACTGGCAGAAAAAAACTGGTTCCAGGTGTTGGTCTTTACCAGTACCAAAGAGCAGGCAGACCGCTTGTTAGCAGGATTGCAACAGCGCAAAATTGAAGCAGCAGTCTGCCATGGCGATAAAAGCCAGGGCGCTCGACGTCGTGCTATCGCTGATTTTAAATCCGCTAAGTTACAGGTATTGATTGCGACCGAAGTGGCGGCCCGTGGTCTGGATATTCAAGGTCTGGATTATGTAGTGAATTTTAACCTGCCGTATTTGCCGGAAGACTATGTACACCGTATAGGTCGTACCGGCCGTGCTGGTGCTGAAGGTCAGGCGATTTCATTTGTCAGTCGTGAAGAAGAACAAACTTTAGAGCGTATTCAAAAGCTGATTGGCAGCACTATCCAACGTGTAGTTACCCCAGGCTTTGAAGTCAGCAACCGCCAATCGCTGTTAAAAAGTATTTCACGCAAAGTATTGTCAGGCCGTTCAAACAAGGCCAGTGCAACCCAGATCGATCTGGACAGTGCCAATAAAGTGAAACCAAAAGCCAAGCCTAAAGCCAAGCCTAAAGCTAAACCTCGTACCGCTAAATAATTTTGTGTTCTAAAACCAGTCAAAGCTGCTGTGCTTTGACTGGTTCTTCTCGTTTACCTACAATCCCTTACCTGCTTTGTTTACCCAGTTTGCTTACATATAGGCTTTGGCAAAAGCTTCCTTCGACTGCTTGATGTAGCTACGTGCTTTTTGCGCGTGTTGCTCCCATGCCGCTTTATCTTTGGCGTCAGTAAAGGGGTTTTGATCCGGAGCTACCGAGCGCTCAAACTTGTCGTAAAAGGTAATGGCCGACGAGGTGATCTGGTTAAAGCGTTCTTTAAATTCCTGCATACCTTCGAGCTGCTCTGAGGTTTTCAGCATGTATTGAATAAGCTGCGTATTGTTGTTGGCAGCCAGATAACCCTGAGCTTTATTGGTGACGTTTTCACCTACCTCGCTAATCACCAGCGCACGAATAGATTCTTCTTTGCTCATCACCCGACTGTAATTCTCCTGAGTGCGGGCAAGGCCAGCGTGCTGAAGATAGTCTCGCAGGTGTTTGTCTAAATCTTTGCGGAATACTTCAACATTTTTCAGCATGTTTTGTAAGTCATTTTCCAGCGTAGACACCTGCACCAGTTCACGTTCCAGCTCTGTTAAAAATTTCTCGGCCTGCTCGTAAATCTTTAAACCGTTTTCCTCGGCAAATTTACGATCTTTGCGGTTTAAATCGGCATTTTCGTAATTGGATTTATCAAAAGCTGTGGCCAGAAAGGACTTAAAAGGCTCAGCAAAAGCGGCATATAAACCACCGCTGACCACAGTTAAAGTGGCAGTGGTTAAATCACCAAAAGGTTTCACCATTGAATTGAGTCGGGCTTGTTGCAGAGGGGAGGCCACTCTTTTGGTGTCAGCTAAAATAGTGCGGAACGACGAGTAGGCCATAGGATTCGACATTTTATTGCGCTCAGAACTTGCCAGCGCAAAAGTGATGGTCGAATAAATAGCGTTAGCGTATTCCAGATATTGACGTTGGCTTTCCAGCTGAGCCGCATAGTTTTTACCTATAGTGCGGAACGACTCGCTTTGCAGCTCATAGTTTTTATTAGTCTGCAGCTTATCCAGAATACCGGTGATAATTTTTTGCTCGTTT
The DNA here is from genome assembly GCF_021290985.1 of Rheinheimera soli. Classification (GTDB taxonomy): domain Bacteria; phylum Pseudomonadota; class Gammaproteobacteria; order Enterobacterales; family Alteromonadaceae; genus Pararheinheimera; species Pararheinheimera soli. The sequence continues at coordinate 121,745 of NZ_JAJOYU010000002.1, read as the reverse complement.
TTTTGCAGCGCCGTATCCAGCAAAATGCGATCTAAAACTACATCATCCAGCGCGACACCACCGTGCAGGCTTTCAATATCCAACCGCAGGTACTTGCGCCCCGGGTCGTCAATGGATATACGGTGTGCCATATAGTTTTCAGTGCCTGGCGGTGCTTCGACCAGACCTACCTGTTGCCACTGCGCGTCTAAAGCCACAGAAGAAGAAGTTAAAATATTAATACGGTAACTGGTAAAGGCTGATTGAGGCTTCACCCAAAATTCCAGTAAGCCTAGTTCTGACACCGGATAACGGCTGACCAAAGAGCTGCTGCCATCCTGACAAAACAAGCTGCTGACACCAGTTCTGGCCATTTCAGAACTGCGCTGGCAACCGGCCAGAATGTTCCATTGATGAGCGTCCTTTTCAAAGTCGCTGGAAAACACCAGTTCACCGGGTTTAGCCACAGCAAAACCACTGAATAAACAAAGCAAAGCAACAGAAAAGCGACGCATACAATCCTCAGGTTAAATTGGGTTGGCCCCATAGAGTCGAGGCTGACAGAATGAAGATTTATGGTAGCTGAATTTGCCAGCCAAAACAGCGCAATTTTTTGTTTTCCAATCAAAGGCTTTTACGACAAATAGCTGTCGCTGTAACACTTGCTATAACAGCGGGTTGCCCAGTATGCTCTGCGCTTACAAAAAGTGCCTCACAAGGGGCCAATCACAGAGATACATTTGATGAAATCACAGGGATTAAATTTTTACCATCCAGTAGCCTTTTGGTTAGGCTGCATTGGCATCACCTTGGGTGTGCTGGCGCATGTGCCCATGTTTATGCACGCGTCCCATATGAACTACCAGATGGTGGGTATGCCAATGGACAGCAATATGCTGATTGGCATGGGGCTTATTCCACTAGGCTTGTTGCTCGCTATGTATGGCATGATGCCACGGCTGGATCAGCTGCGTAGCACCGACAACAGCAGATTACATTTTCATGTGGCCGATCAGTTACCGCTGAATAAAGAACACTGGACCTTAGTGATGGTGCTGATGGCCGCCGTAATAGTGGATGTGATGAAACCTGCCACTTTAGGTTTTGTTATGCCAGGCATGAAGGCCGAATATGGTATCAGCTCAAAAGAGGCCGGGGTACTGGCGCTGGTGGCGCTGACTGGTACTACTATAGGCTCAGTGATCTGGGGCATGATGGCGGATTTATTTGGCCGAAGAGCTGCTATTTTATTGTCGGCATTGATGTTTATCGGCACTGCAATTTGTGGCGCTATGCCGTCTTTTGAGTGGAATCTCGTGATGTGCTTTTTAATGGGCTTGTCAGCAGGGGGCTTATTGCCTATTACTTTTACGCTGATGGCCGAAACTATACCAGCAGCCCACCGTGGTTGGTTATTGGTTGCTTTAGGTGGTTTTGGCACTGCGGCAGGTTATCTGGCCGCGTCAGGGTCTGCAGCTATACTGGAGCCATTGTTTAGCTGGCGTATTTTATGGATGCTGGGTTTACCTACAGGTTTGTTGGTGATTTTTTTAAACCGTTATATTCCGGAATCACCACGTTATCTGGCCAGCAAAGGCTTAACCAGCGAAGCTCGTTTGGTGTTGCAGCGGTTTAGCGGCGTGCAAGCACAGGATCAAAGCAGCATAGTGGTCGAAGAAGAGCCAGCTGTGCAGCATTCAGGATTTAAACAGTTGCTACAAGGGCATTACGCCGGTATTACCCTAGGTTTAGTGGCAGCTGGTGTTGCATGGGGTTTGGTGAATTTTGGCTTTATGCTATGGCTACCAACGAACTTAGGCGAAATGGGTTTAGCGGGGCAGGCCAGCGCTATTATTACGAAGTCGGCCTTTTTTGCCTTGCCAGGAGTGGCTTTAGTGATCTGGCTTTATCATAGCTGGAACAGTATTAAAACCTTGCTGTTATTTATTCTGCTTACCGCTTTGTCTTTATTCAGTTTTTGTATTTTTGACTGGCTGGATAGCCGTTCGGTAACTTTGCTTTCAGTGTCTATCGCTTTGCTGCTGGTTAGCTCAAGTGGCGTTATTGCAATGTTGATCCCTTACGCTGCTGAAATATACCCGGTGCATTTACGAGGCACAGGGTCAGGCATAGTCGCTGCCAGTTCAAAATTTGGTGGTATTTTAGGTGCTTTGCTTGGCGTGATGGGCTTATTTGATCAAATGGCATTATCTGGTCTGGTGATTATTGCCGCTTTAGTTACAGCTGCTTTTTTACTGCAGCGCCATGGTATTGATACCAGAGGAATAAGGCTGGAAGACATGCATGCAGCATTAGAAAAGAAGTCTGAGCGTTAAAGAAAAGCCCACACTGAGGTGGGCTGAGCTATAGGGTATTTGAAAGAGCTTAAAGCGTAGCTTTAAGTTCTGCTGCCAACTCATAGTTTTGTGCTACGGCTTTATCCAGCAGTAATTGTCCTTCAACTTTATCGCCCTGCAGAATTTTACGTACACCAGACCAGGTCTGTACTTGTGGATCGTTATTCAGCAGCAGGTAATTTTCCCATTGTGGCGAGAATGCGGCCAGTTGACGTTGTGCATCCAGACTGCCGTTTTTAGCAGCCATGTTCCACCAGTAATGACCACTATGCAACTGGGACAGGGTGATCACTGGTTCTACAACAGCGACTTTACCCGGATCAGCCCATAGTTTGTAATGACCCTGACTGGCGTCTTCATCCAGCTCTTTGCCAACTAACAAGGCAGAGGCTTGTTGCAACTCCATTTTGTCGGAAGAGACAACACGAGTGATGACACCTTTCTCATTGGTGTTCACTTCAGCGCTGCCATAAAAACCTTCTATCCTTGTTTTAAAGGATGAGTTACGGCTAAAAAATTGTTCAGGTAACTCTTTGCTCACTTCCACTGGCAGGTCTTTGTCTACATTCACGTGATAGTTGGCATTAGTCGCCAGAAGATCCATCATGGTACCGAGCATATATTGATGCTGTGGAGAGCCTGCAAGTGCGTATTCAACCAATTGATTTTTCTGCATAAATTGGGTTACTTTGTGTTTTGAAAGCGGCCCTAAGCTATAGTGCAATGCTACTTTACCCTGATGCTTTTGCCCTGTTGCTGCATATTTCCAGGATTGAATGGCTCTGATAGACGCTTTATCAAAGGTTTTGGCTGGAAAAGAGCCCAGAACTTCCACTGCAGACACATTGCCTTGTTCATCAATGACAAACCTCAGCACGTTGTAGCCAAAAAGTCCTTTGTGGGCAGCGTCTTTTGGGTAAGCAGGTGCTTTGCGGCTTACCACTTCGGGAAAATTGACGCGGTCTGAATTATCTTCTTCCAACGTTTTTACCAGCACTTGTTCAAGCAACAGGTGGGACTGTTCATCTGCCTGTTGTAGCTCTGTGGCAGATAATTGTTTAGAGATGGAGCTGATCACTCCCGCAGCTCTGGTATCGCCAAGTTCGGCTGCCAGTTGAAAATAAGCCAGAGCTTTGACCGGATCTTTGGCTGTACCTTCACCTTTATAAGACATCACGGCTAGATTAAAAGCTGCAACCTCGTTACCAAGTGGCAGTAACTGCGTAAATTCAGCAGTGGCTTTAGGGTAGTCTTTTCGCTCGTAGTGCTGTAATGCATCCAGTAAGTCGGCTTGCGCCAAAGTGCTGAGCAGCAGGCTAGCTGCCAATAATGATTTGCGCATGGTTGCGTCCCTGTAATCAGTGTAATAGTGAACACAAGGTTAACATTTGAAAAGCTAAAAACACAACCTTTAAATCATCATGGCAATAAGCCTGAATACTCAGACTTATTGCCTTGTAGCGGGTTAACCGAAATGATTAAAACAAAGTTTATTACCATCTAAATCCCGCACGTAAGCCCCGTAAAAGGTCTTTTCAATACGTTGTCCTGGTGCTCCCTCGCAACGTGCGCCTAGTGATATAGCTTTATGATACAGCTCATCTACTTTTTCTTTGCTACCCGGAGCTATGGACAACATAGTGCCATTGCCTGGTGTGGCCGGTTCCTGGTTGAAAGGAATGCAAATGGCCAACATAGGGCTTTGCATATTTTTACCAATAAATACAATACGATCCATTTTAATCAGAGTTTTTGCACCCTGATCCTTTAATAAATCCAGATAAAACTGTACTGATTTGTTTAAATCATTAGAACCTAAAGTGGCGTAGCTAAACATAAAAGCATCCTGTTGTGAAAAAACTGTAGTCAATACGTCCGCAGTAGCGAACTGGTTGCACGGAAATCCAAAGTGAGACAAAAAAATGGCCCATTCAAGGGCCATTTTAAACTCTTTGTCACTGGATTAAGCGGCTTTTACGCTGTCTACCCAGTTCTGTACACGTTTTTCCAGTACTTGCAGAGGTAATGCACCGCCACCTAAGATGGTGTCGTGAAAACCACGGATATCGAACTTGTCGCCTAACTGCTCTTTGGCTTTAGCACGGATTTCCAGAATTTTTAACATACCAATTTTGTAGGCTGTTGCCTGGCCTGGCCATACTAAATAACGACGCACTTCAGAGGTGACTGCGCCTTCAGCAACAGGAGTTTTTTCTTTGAAGTACTCAATACCTTGTTGTTCAGTCCAGCCTTTGCTGTGCATACCTGTATCAACCACTAAACGAACGGCACGCCACATTTCTGTGATTAAGCGGCCGAAGTCGGAGTAGTCATTCTGGTAGGCACCCATTTCTTTGGCCAGCAATTCAGAGTACAAAGCCCAGCCTTCAATATAGGCAGTGAAACTAGCCTGAGTACGGAACGTTGGAACTGATGTCAATTCCTGAGCAATAGAAATTTGCATATGGTGGCCAGGGCTACCTTCGTGATAGGCAATGGCTTCCATTTCATTTTTTGGCATTTGTTTCATATCAGACAAATGCGCGTAGTAAATGCCTGGACGTTTACCATCTGGTGTACCCGGGAAATAATGCTGAGCCGCACCTGGTTGTTCACGGAAGGCTTCAACCCGTTTTACTGTCAAGGCAGCTTTGGGCAGAATGCCAAAGTATTCCGGCAGTTTTTTCTCAATAAAGGCTAAATAAGCTTCTGAGTCAGTGATATAACCCTGACGGCCTTCATCTGTATCCGGATAAAAGAACTGAGCGTCAGTTTTGATAAAAGTGAAGAACTCTTTTAACGAGCCTTTAAAGCCCACTTTATCTTTGATAGCAATCATTTCTTTGGTCAGGCGGTCTACTTCATTTAAACCAATCTGATGAATTTCGTCAGCAGTTAAGTTTGTTGTCGTCGATTGCGCCAAGCGATGGTTGTAATACGCCACGCCATTGGGCTGAGTCGATACACCTGTCACATTGACCTGAGTTTTATCCAGTTCGCTGGTTAAAAAGGCAGTTAAGGCTTCATAAGAAGGCTGGAATTGAGTAGTTAAGGCAGATTTAGCATCGGCCAGTAACTGCTCGGCTTTTTTATCATCCAGTTTGTCGGCTTTTTTCAGTGCTTCCACTTTAGCTTTAGCATCAGCCCATAAAGGCGCGTCTTTATCGCTTTCTTTAAATGGTGCGCCATTTAACAGGTTATTGACCTGTTCCAGTACACCTTCGTAAGCAAAACGTGGAGGGCGTACACCTGCTTCGGCGTATTTGGCGGCACGTTGCTGTAAATCCGCAATGGCTTTAGCGATGCCACCAATACGTTTGACGTAGGCTTCCATATCAACCACTTCGTCTACTTTATGGAAGTTCATCAGCAATTGTGGCAACAAGGCATGTATGCCCTGCATCTGGTTAAACACGTAGTTGTTTACACGAAATGCTGCGGCGTCACGGCTTTGTTCGTACTGGTAAATCCATAGGTCATAAGAGGTTTTGGCTTCAGTATCTAACTTGGTGTAATCAAACTGAGATTTTAACTCTTCAACAGAAGCAGCAGCCCAGGCCAATTGTTTGTCTTCGGCTTCTTCTGTGACGTCGTCAATTTGATCCTGCTTATCTTTACGGCCTAAAAAGGTCATTTGCAGCGGGCTCATTTGCAGCTGCTCTTCGTATTTGGTTTCAAACCACTGGTTCAAACGCTCGGATTCAGATAAAGCCGCTTTGGTTTCTGCTGCCGTGGTCGTTTCAGCTGTGGTTGTGGTGGTGGTTGATGTGTCCTGGGCCGGACTACAGCCTGCCAGTAATGCGGCAATGCTAAGAGCTAACAATGAATGGCGCACTTTGCGTTTTCCTTTTAGTTATTGATTATGGAGCATCATCAGGTTCAAACAACATCACTGATAATGCAGATACCAGACTAACCTGATTTCCCCTAAGAGTCGAAACTCAATTGTAAGTTTATCTTTCAAAAAGGCCTGTCAAAGACAAGGCCTGACCAGCACCAACCGCAGTCTGATTTATTGTTTAGGCATCAAATCAAGCAACGCCACTACTGTGGCTTCTACACCGGCTTTGATTGCAGGTTCAGGTGCAATTTTAAAAAGCGGACTATGATGGCTTGGCACCGGAGCGCCGCCTTGTTTTTCCCGTTCAAAGTCTTCCTTAGGTGTGCCGCCTATCTGGAAATACACACTCTGAATGGTCGGGTTCATAATTAAAAAAGGGTAGTCTTCAGCACCCATGCCTAAACGTTTATAGTTCTGATCCAGAATATCTGCGCCAAAGTGACTAACCCAGCGCTGCTTCAAACGTTGGGTCAGCGGAATATCGTTGACTGTAGGTGGCGTTGTTTGTGGATCCACAGTCACTTCAGGCAATTTATCTTCAGGCAAACCAGCTACCCGGCCCATATTGGTCGCCACTCTTTTAATGGCGCTAATCAGTTGTTCACGGGTTTCCAGGGTGTCGTTGCGTACTGTCAGCTGCAAATGCGCAGAGTCTGGAATGATGTTGTGTTTCGATCCTGCATGAAAAGATCCGACGGTAATCACGCTGGGCTCTTTCGGGGCGATTTCACGGCTGACAATGGTTTGCAGCGCCAAGACAATTTGTGAGCCCAAGACTATAGGGTCTTTACCACGGTGGGGGCTGGCACCATGTGCACCTACACCATGAATACGGATATCGACCGAATCCACACCAGAGTAGGGCGAGCCTTCAACGGCAACAATTTTACCCGCTTCAATTTCACTGGATACATGCAAAGCCATGGCGTAATCAGGTGTGCCAAAACGTTCCCAGATTTTGTCGTCACGCATGCTTTGAGCGCCGCCCACATATTCCTCAGCGGGTTGGCCTACCAGCATCAGCGTGCCTTGCCATTGATCTTTAATTTTTACCATTTGCCGTGCTGTGCCCACTAAGCTGGTGATATGCATATCGTGACCACAAGCATGCATCACTGACACTTCGTTGCCGTTCCAGTCTTTGCTTTTTACTTTGGACGCATAAGGCAAACCACTTTTTTCTTCTACCGGCAAGGCATCCATATCAGCACGCATCATCACCAATGGGCCTTTACCATTTTTCAAAATGGCGACCACCCCTGTTTTCCCGACACCAGTAGTGACCTCAAAACCTGCAGCTTTAAGCTCTTTGGCTAAACGTTCGGCCGTTTTGACTTCCATAAAAGACAGTTCCGGGTTTTGGTGGAAATGCTTAAACAGCGGCTCAAGGTGCTGTTGGTAATCGGTGTGAATAGTGTCAGCTAAGTCTTTTGGCGCAGCCAGGCTGCTGGTGCTGATAAAAGCTGAGCTGATTAAACAGGTGAGAGGGAGCAAGCGCATTTTGAAATCCTTTTTGTTATTTTATGAGTTTGTGGCCAGCCAAAACATCACAGCATAAAAAAGCAGCAAAGAACAAGGGACTTACCTCGTTATGCGCTCAAAACCAGTCAGCGAAAGATAACTGGCGCTTGCAATCAGGCATAGCATGAGGTGTTGCAGCTCTAAATAAATACAGCCTATTTAATAGACTAAGCTTATGTTTTTAAATTATTTTTCTTGTTTCTCTGTTATGGGTTGAAATTCTGTTGCTGGAAAACCATAGATAGGGGTAATTTAGTCATTAGTTAATGCTTGTCCGATGTTATGATCGACAGGCTTGTATCAGTACGTCATGCCCGCAGGCTTTTTGATTTGGATAAGTTCAGGGTATTCGGATGAAGCGCTTAGGTTTAATTGCATTGTTTTTTTATCTGGGGTCCTTGTTTGTGGCCTCAGACTCTTCTGCTGCCCGGAATTTGCTGGAGGCAGTGCAAGCAAATCAGCCGCATGGATTGTCGCAACTGACCTCTGTTGCTCAACCCGTTAAACACGCTGATCTGTCTGCTGAGCCAGACAAGGCTGTAGTGTTATGGCAGCAGTTTGAGTGTGTTGCCGCAACTTGTTCTGCAAACCAGAAGTTAACTTCTAGCTATCTAGCTGCCAGCATCAGGCGTTTTTCCGCCAGGGCACCTCCTTTGTTTGTTGGTTAGTTCATACTTGCAGTGATGCAGACTGCGCCTTTTGAAAATCAAGGTGGGGCTGCAAAAAGATCTTCTTCGTGGGCATAGCCCGCAGCTTTAGTGATGAGAGAGCCAATCTATGTTTGTGATTGATCAAATTATTTTATTAGCCGCGATTTTAATTATCTTCGGTATTGTTTCCAGTAAATTGTCGGCCAGACTGGGTTTGCCTGTACTGGTGTTGTTTCTTATGGTGGGGATGCTGGCAGGGGAAGATGGCCCGGGTGGTGTTGTTTTTGATAATGCCGAAATTGCGCACGCACTCGGGTCTCTGGCCTTAGCCATTATTTTGTTTGATGGTGGTTTGCAAACGCCAATGACCTCCATTAAGCAGGTATGGAAACCTGCTTCTGTGCTGGCCACTTTTGGAGTGTTAGTCACAGCTGTTATTACTGGTGTTGCCGCCGCTTATATTCTCGATGTGTCTCTGTTTTATGGCTTACTGATTGGCGCTATTGTAGGTTCTACCGACGCTGCAGCTGTATTTTCATTGTTGCGTAACGCAGGTATTCATATTAACCCACGCCTGAAAGCCACGCTGGAAATTGAAAGCGCGACGAACGACCCTATGGCTATATTTTTAACTGTAGGCTTGTTGGAAGTACTGGTAAAAAGCTTAGAACCAGGCACAGGCTTGCTGATGTTGTTTGTGCAGCAAATGGGCATAGGTTCAGTGGTAGGTTTGGCTGCGGGCTGGTTGTCCGTGCGTATTATTAACCGTATTCATCTGACGACTTCGGGTTTATACCCTGTGATGGTGGCGGCTTTTGGTTTACTGGCCTTTGGCGTTGCGGCCAATTTGGGTGGCAGTGGCTTTTTAGCCATCTTTATTGCAGGGGTAGTGATAGGCAACAGCAGGTTTGTGTTTCAGCGCAGCACCTTCTTATTTCACGACGGTCTGGCCTGGTTGGGCCAAATTATTATGTTTGTGATCTTAGGCTTACTGATTAACCCTTCTACCTTGCTGGATGTCTGGTTTGAAGGTTTGTTGATTGCACTGGTGTTGACCTTACTGGCGCGGCCTTTGTCCGTGCTGCCGGTGCTGAAGTTATTTGGTTTTAGTATGAAAGAAATCACCTTAGTGTCCTGGGTTGGCTTAAGAGGTTCAGTGCCTATTATTTTGGCTATTTATCCGTTGATGTATGGGTTGCCCGGCGCCGAACTGATTTTTAGTGTGGTGTTTTTCGTGGTGCTGATTTCGGCCACAGTGCAGGGGTCAACTTTACCCTTGATGGCCCGGGCTTTGGGATTAACAGAACCAGCTCCGGCCACTCCTGCGGCTACACTGGAAATTACCGCTTTAGGTGATGTAGATGCCGATATTGTGGAGTATCAGCTGGGCGACAGTTCGCGCGCTTCGGGCCGTCGTTTATCCCAAATGGCTTTGCCTGACGGTACAGTGGTGGCGATGATCACCAGAGGCAATGAGGTGATCCCGCCACGGGGTTCGACCTTCCTGCACGCAGGCGATCATTTATTTATTGTGATGAAACCTGATGTTCGTGATTTTGTTGACCTGGTCTGTTCTGGCATAGCCAAAAGCGATCATCTGGAATTACCAGCAGCAGAGTTGAAACTAAAGGGCTACACCAAAGTAGAAGACTTATCACACTCTTATGGCATCAAGCTTTCTGCTGATGGGCATTTGTCCTTGGATGAGGTGTTACGTCAGGCTTTAGCAGAGGTTCCTGCTGTGGGGGATAGTCAAGACTTTGGTGCTGTCACGCTTTATGTGCGTGAAATGGTAGGGCAACGTATCACCACAGTGGGTATAGCGCCTGCTGTTCACGCCAACTAAAGATAGCAAGGCAGGTCAGAGTGATAGTTCTGACCTGCAGTCTTACACCACGCCCAGAACTGGCGGCATGGCGGCGTCGACTTCGTCGCTGATGGCATCCAGGGTTTTTTCTGCTTCATCCAAAGAGCTGACTTCGGCTATATGAAACAAAGCTTCGCCTTCGTTCACCAGAGGTAAGTTATTTCTGCCTATCACTATGCCGTTAAAACTGGCTTCTACTGCCACTTCAAAGTCGGAGTAGGGGCTGTAGATATGCGCCAGTACATCTCCTTGTTGTACGGTTTGGCCAAGGCCAACGTAATAGCGGGCTATGCCGTCGTGCTCAGCTCTGATCCAGCTACTTTTTTTGCTGAACAAAGAGCCTGTTTTGATGGTTTTTTTGCTGGGGCTGAACATGCCTAAATCCTGCATCACGTTCATAATGCCGCGTACACCCACTTTGATCGATTGCTCGTCAAAACGCAGTGCTTCACCTGCTTCGTACAAAATAATAGGAATGCCTAAACTGTTGGCTGTACCCCGCATTGTGCCTTCACGGCTGGCGGCCTTGATAATAATAGGGGCGTTAAAAATTTCGGCCATTTGCAATGCCACTTTGTCTTTCGCACTGGCCCGTACCTGAGGCAAGTTGCTGCGATGAATTGCGCCTGTATGTAAATCAATCACATGAGTGCATTGTTTTAAAATACGCTCAGTAAACTGAAAGGCCATACGGCTGCCCAGTGAGCCTTTTTCGCTGCCTGGAAAACTGCGGTTTAAGTCGCGTCTGTCAGGCAGATAGCGGGATTGCTGCACAAAACCGTAAGTGTTGACTATAGGAACCACCACTAAAGTACCTTTAAGCTGGTTCAGCTTGGGCCATTTCAGCAAGCGGCGGCAAATTTCGACGCCGTTAATTTCATCCCCATGCAAAGCAGAGGTAATCAAAAGTACAGGCCCCGGTCTTTTACCATGCACCACATGAGCGCCTATATTCAGCTCGGTGTGGGTGTAAAGTTTGCCAAATGGAATATCGACCACAGCCCGTTCACCGGGCTCGATCACAGTGCCACCTAAAGTAAAAGCCTGTCTTTTTTCCGTAAGCATGGGATTGCCTTCTGTTGTCGAAACTTACTTTGTTGCCAGCTTTTTCCGCTGCGCTTTTTGCAACGCTTTTTGTTCCATACGAGCCTGATGCAAAGGCACTTGTTTTTCCAGATGCTGGATCATAAGCTCAGCTACATCAATGTCGGTTGCACCTTCTATGCCCTCTAAACCCGGAGAACTGTTCACTTCCATCACCACAGGACCATGGTTGGAGCGCAGAATATCTACACCTGCCACTTGCAAGCCCATAGTTTTAGCGGCAGCCAATGCAGTGCGTTTTTCATCTGCGCTGAGTTTTACAATAGAGGCTGTGCCGCCTCTGTGTAAGTTGGAACGAAACTCACCGGCTTTGGCCTGACGTTTCATTGAGGCAACAATTTTAGTGCCAATAATAAAGCAGCGGATATCAGCGCCATTGGCTTCTTTAATGTACTCCTGCACCAGAATATTGGCGTTCAGGCCCATAAAAGCTTCAATCACACTTTCGGCTGCAGTGCGGGTTTCAGCCAGTACCACGCCTATGCCCTGAGTACCTTCTAAAAGCTTAATGACCAGCGGAGCGCCGCCGACCATATCTATTAAATCGGGGATATCACCGGGTTTATCGGCAAAACCAGTGATAGGCAAACCTATACCTTCGCGGGCTAATAATTGCAGGGAACAGAGTTTGTCGCGGGCACGGCTGATGGCGCTGGATTCATTCAGCGCATAGACGCCCATCATTTCAAACTGACGCAGTACAGCGGTGCCATAAAAGGTAATGGAAGCACCAACTCTGGGGATCACGGCATCAAACTGCTCCAGCACTTCACCTTTATAGTGAATGCCGGATTTGGTTTTGTTGATGTTCATATAACACATCAGCGGGTCTATCACCTCGATTTGGTGACCCCGCTCTTCCGCCGCTTCAACCAGACGGCGGGTAGAATACAACTCACTATTGCGCGATAAGACCGCAATTTTCATAACAACACCATCATCAGGCTCTGAATTTATCTGTTGAGACTATTCTAGTGTGCTTTGAGTGCCAAGTATCTGTAAAAAATCAAAAAATTCACACTAAAGCCTTACCACCTTAAAGTAAGAACAGTGAACCTAAACCGAGGAAGGCAAAAAAACCTATCACATCTGTCACTGTGGTTAAAATGACCGAACCAGACAGGGCTGGGTCTATTTTCATTTTTTCCAGCCAGACCGGGATCACCACACCACTAAAGGCTGCCACACAAATATTGATGACGATGGCAAAGCTGATCACGCCTGCGATAATCCAGTCACCAAACCAAAGGTAAGTGATGCCTGCAATGACCAAAGCCCAGATCACACCATTGATAGCACCTATGCTCAATTCTTTGCGCATTAAAGTCCAATAGGTTTGAGGGGTAATTTGACCAAGTGCTAAACCCCGGATAATCAGGGTTAAGGTTTGGCTGCCTGCAATGCCGCCCATAGAGGCGACAATAGGCATCAATACCGCCAAAGCAACCACTTGCTGCAAAGTCGCTTCAAATAAGCCTATGGTCCATGCCGCTAAAAATGCGGTCAATAAGTTAATACCCAGCCATAAAGCCCGGCGTTTGGCGCTGTTGATGATAGGGGCGAATAAGTCTTCCTCTTCGTCTAAACCCGCTGTGTGCATAAACTGGCCTTCAAGGCTGCGACGCACGTTTTCCAGCGCTTCACCTATAGATAAACGGCCTAAAAGTTTGCCTTCGCTGTCTACAACCGCCAAAGCACTGTAGCCAGAACGCGCTACTAAATCCGAGCCTGTATCCAGCTCCATATCGCCTTGTACTACAGGGGCTTCTGCGTCGATAAACTCGACCACTGGCATATGATTCGGCTGGCCTAATAAACGTATGCCTTGCAACAGCCCCACATAACGGCCTGTGCGGTCGACGACAAACAAGGCTTCTTGATATTCGGCATCTTCGGTTAGCTTTTTAAATAACCGTACTGCGTCCCGTACTTTGGCGTTTTTACTGACAATTAATACATCGTGATCGGCATAACGGCCACACTGCTCGTCATCGTAAGTTAAGGCCTGATCGAGCCAGCGCTTTTCGCTTTGATCCATGCGCGAGCAGGCGTATTGATAAATAGCGTCAGGTAATTCGTCGAGCAGCTCAATTAAGTCGTCTACATCAATTTCTTCAACCAGCTCGCGCAGCTGCGCTGTTTCCAGTTGTTTAAAGATATTGCTACGGGCGTCGACCCTCATGTAAGTCAATGAGGCAATTTGTTGTTCTTTTTCCAGCGTCAGCCAGGTGCTAACCCGCTGTTCCAACGGCATGGCTTCAAGCGCAATAGCAATCTCTTCCGGCTCTAATTGGTCCAGTTTTTCTGCCAGTTGCTCAGTTTCGTTTTCATCAAAACTGTCCCGGACTATTTCTTCAATATCCAGTGGGGTATTTTCAACCATTAAACCGCTCCTGCTGTCTGCATTGACGCTACAGCTTTACCACCAACGGCGGATTTTAAATAAGGCTAACAGGCCCAAAGCTAATCCAAGCATCAGGCCCCAGGTAATATAGTAGCCGAAAGGATTTTCCAGCTCGGGCATATACTTAAAATTCATGCCGTACACACCAACAATAAAGGTCAGTGGAATAAACACTGCACTGAGCATGGTCAGCACTTTCATTTTTTCATTAATTTGGTGTGATGAAGTCGACATATAACCATCGACCAAATCACTCAATTGGTCATAATACATCTGCGTCATACTGTGCAGGCGCTCGAACTTCTCGTAAAAATCGCGCAATTCTATCGGCTCAAAATGACGTTTAAATGGATGGCTGGCATCCTCTTCAAACAAGAGATCAGAAAACATTTCTTTCTGGTAGGCCAGGTTGCGGTCGATTTTACGAAACACCGAGCGGTATTTCATAATTTTCGCCATTTCCTGATCATTACCATTGGCTTGCATACTGTCTTCCAGCTCACCTAACTCGTCCTCAAACTGCAGCAGCTTTTCCAGGTAAGTACCTGATATGGCGTGGATATACTTTTTAATCCAGTCTTTAAATTTTTCAATGCCGACCAGTGAAGAGAAGGGTAAGTCAATTTTGCTGTCATCAAGCGGGCTATGGTATTTCACCAGAATCACTTGTTCGTTAAACAACACCGAAATTTGGCTATGGCCCGGATAATCACTGAAATCCGGAGCTGAAAAGCCACGCAAAATCAGCAAGCTGAAACTGTCGCTGAACTCCATCTTGGGTGGATGGCGTTCACGCAGAAAATCTTCGGCAACCACAGGGTGAATACGAAAGAACTCCAGCACCTGTTGCTGTTCCATTTGAGTGGCTGCAGTCAAATTAATCCAGATTTTGGTATCGGTTAACAAGGGGTAACGCAGCGTTTGAAAATCGCTGATCTGCCATTGTTGTTGCTCTGGACAATACTGGTGAAGTTCTATCATTGCTGCGGCCTTTTGTGTGCTTTTGGCAGCATAAGCAAAAAGGCTGTATGAATGCAAATGCTGTTGTGGATCTTGGACTTAGATTAAAGCGTTTGGTGGAAAACTGAGCAGGACTTCATGTTCCTGCTAGATTTTTTACTTAAAGGCTTTCGCCTTTGGCGAGATACTTTCTTTTGCTTCGCCAAAAGACAAGTATCCAAAGAAAAGGCGACCCTAGGTCGCAGCGAAATCCCGGCCCAAAATTGTGCGTCCAAGGCGGCTGGGTAACTCGCTCGTCGCTACCGCTCCTCACTCAGACACTCCCAGCCTTAAAACCTTGGCCACCCAATTTTGTCCGGCTCGCGCCCCAATAGGGATTTGGTGCCAGTAGTTGGTATGATTTATTGATTGCTAGCAAAGAGCGATGTGCGGAAATGACGCACACCGCAAGACCTGACCCTGTGCCTTCAAAAGCCTGTATGAATGCAAATGCTGTTGTGGATCTTGCACTTAGATTAAAGGGTTTGATGGAAAAAGCAGCGCCCCTGTTGAGATTCGGTTGCTGTAGTGGGTATTGCCATTTCTATAACTGTCGTAAAGAAGGAAAAGTGGAACTGATGTACCTAATATATATTCATGTACGGTGGGCTTAGTTAATTCCGTTCCGGCCACTCAGTTTGTTGCCGGAACGGAATTAGACAATTTATTGAGTGATTAGCTATTCATGTAAAGATATGATGCAATAACTCCAGCAAAGATATTTAGAACAAGAGACCATCCTGATTGTTTTAGAAAGTTTTTCCCATGTTGCTTGTTAATATCTATGGACTCAGCATTACGTTTTTTGTCGCCAGAGGTAAAATTAAAAACTACCTTTTTTCCGTTAATATTATCTAATGCACCATAAACTTTACTTGCCATTAGGTGCCCAATTTTCCCTGTTGGCGTAAATGCGTACAATCCTAAAAAAAGCCAAATGGCGATAACATGCATTGCCATTGTTCCACCATACAAATTTGTGTTGACCCATAAGAAGCTGGAAACCCATAAAGTTGCGTACATAAAAATGACTGCATGATGAATTAATTCTGCGATAGTCTGACGTCGTTTCTTAAACCAATAATAAAAGTCTGTGATCAAAGCAGGTTCCTTTCGGCCATTAACCCAATCACTAACTTCATTAATCAGTTCTTTACTGATTTGTGCATTGATAAAGTCAACTCGACAGAACGCAGGAGCAGTCATAACATCAATTTGATCAAAATCGTCAGAATTTCCTGATGCCATCATTTGCATAAATTTTCCAGGTTTCATATCTGATGAAACTCTAACAAGCAAGGTGTGTCTTTGAGGTAAATCGAAGCCTTGAATGCAAACCATGAAATCCCATTTAATTACAATTTCCTCTATACAGTCAGGGGTTTGCCAATGGTGTTCGACGAATTCACTCCACGAACCAAATTCTTGGATATCTGCACCCTCATAAACAATATTTAAGGATGTTATTTGAGCATCAATGTTATGTAATTGTAGCTTTCTAGTTATACAGGCATTCAGCTCTACAAGATCGTTAACATCTAAAAAGAGAGGCTTGTGATAAACTTTTATTCTTGAATCTGGTTTTCCTGCAAATAAATAAAATAAGGATTTTAGCTGTTCTTTTGGAAGTTTAGCGACGATCCCTCCTTGCTTTTTTATCGAATCTTCATCCATTTCAATTACTGCATTTCCATTCGTCATACTCTGTATTCTCCTTATTATTTTACAATGGTTTTTTCGTTTACTAAGACATCAACCTACCGCTGATGTACCTCTATTTCAATATGTTTTTCTGAAAGCACTAAAGTTATGATCAACGAAATCCATGCAGGCTGTGCGTCAGTTCTGCAAATGTTTACTCGAATAAAATTGCAGTAACTTTAGTCGTTAAAAGGCGAAGCCCGCAGCCTTAATACGACTAAAATACTGCTGAATGCTGGAATTACAGGGACTTTCTGGGTAACCTCTCACTAGTGGTGATGGGAGTCATAATGAGCAACGCAAAAATCAATAAAGCAATGCTGAGCTGGGCGCGTGAGCGTTCTGGCTTCACTTTGCCTGAATTTGCGCGAAAGCTTGGAGTGACAGACGAAAAGTTGATGCAATGGGAAGCTGGTGAACGTGAAATAACCTTTGTTCAGGCTATGGCATTTGCTGACAAAGCCCATGTGCCATTTGGTTATTTGTTTCTGCATCAGCCTCCTGTGGAAAGCCTGCCGATCCCTGATTTACGCACAGTTGGTTCTGCCGAACTGAGACGTCCGAGTGCTGAGCTTCTCGACCTGCTTAAGAACATGCTGGAATGTCAGGATTGGTATCGTGACTATGCACGCAGTCAGCTGTTGGAACCTGTTGATCTGGTTGGCAGCTTTCGTGTTGAACAAGGTGTGGCCGCTGTTGTTGCTGATATGCGTGCAAAACTGCAAATTCCTCCGCACCCGAAACGGGGCACTTGGGTTGAATATTATCGAGACTTAGTGCAGCGAATTGAACGCTTGGGCATCTTAGTCATGAGGCAATCCAGCTTGGGGCATCATAGCAGGCCTTTTAATGTCGACGAGTTTCGTGGTTTTGCGTTATGCGATGAATTTGCTCCTATTATCTTTGTTAATCATGCTGATGCGCCTGGTGCAAGGTTGTTTACGCTGATCCACGAGTTATGTCATATCTGGATTGGGCAGACCGGTGTGTCTGATGGCAACGCGAACAGTCATAGTGCTGAAGAACAGTTTTGTAATGCTGTGGCGGCTGAGATGTTAGTGCCTACTGATGAATTTTTAAGGCACTGGCGAAAAGACCTTGAGCTGTGGCAAAAAAATCTGCCGGAGCTGGAAGCTCAGTTTCATGTCAGTACCTGGGCATTGGCCAGAAAAGCACTGACACTTGGCTTGATTGGTCAGGATGAATATGTGGCTTATATAAAGGCCCAAACTGACGCCTATCAAGAAAGACAAACTGAAGGTGGCGGCCCGACTTACTTCAAAACCAAAAAAGCTCAAATCAGTCAGGTGTTCTCTAAAGCTGTGGTGAGTGAGGCTTTAAATGGCAAACTCTTGCTCAGAGATGCGGGTTGGATGCTCGGCATGAAGCCTGCCAATGTTGCTAAATTTGCACAGGAGCTTGGCCTTTGATTTATCTGCTGGATGCAAATACCTATATTGAAGCCAAAAACTCTTATTACGACATGGAGTTTTGTCCTGCCTATTGGCAGTGGTTGGACAAACAGTTTGCAGCTGGTATTGCTGGCAGTATTGATATGATTGGCCGTGAATTAAAAGAGGGTAACGACGCGTTGGCAGACTGGGTGAAAGCTCGTGGTGTTCAATTTATTGCCAACGATGATGACGCTACCCAAACGGCTTATATTGCCATCATCGACTATGTGATGGCTCAGAGCTTTAATCCAGGCAATCGTGACAAGTTTCTTGAAAAAGCTGATCCTTGGTTAATCGCCAAAGCAATGGTGACAGGTGCTGTGGTGGTGACCCACGAAAGCCTGGTGAGCGACACCACAAAAAAAGTGAAAGTGCCAAATATCTGTAAGCAATTTGGGGTTAGCTGTATTAATACCTTTGATTTTTTGCGTGCAACCAAGGCGAAGTTTGGTCTGATATAGGCATGTATATTTATGCTTAAAACAAGCGAACTGGCAGGTTGAAATTTTTAAAAGGTTTTCGCTCTCCATTCAATAAACGGGCGCCCGCAAGGGACGCCCCTACAAAATATCCAGAACCACTGCGCCGTTTTTCATTACTATTTTTCAATACTGACACACCACAACCCTGTGTAAATCGTGTTGTAGTGTGACCAACTCGCCTTGTCGAATCTCTGTATCTCTGTGCTTTGCCTGCCATTAAGGTTGAACCTGTGGCAAACCCAAGCATTTAGTTCGCCATAAAAACATAAAACAAAAAAGTATCAACAGACAGGGGTTAGACAATGCATAAACGTAACGCACTTTCGCTTGCGATAGCGATGGCATGCGCTTTTTCTGCCGTCGCGCAGCAAGCGGATGTTAACAACAGCACCGAAACGACCACAGCACAAACCACCATCAATGAAACCGAACTGGAAGTCATTTCAGTCACGGCCACCAAACGCAAAACCAAACTGATGGAAACACCAGTGGCTATTTCGGCCCTGAGTGCAGCCCAACTGCAACAAAGCGGCGTCAACAACGTGGTGGATATCGCCAATTTAGTGCCGGGTCTGGATATTGCCGTCTCCTCAGAGCAGGCAGCACCTGTGATTACCATGCGTGGTATTCGTTCCACCAACATCACTGAACTGGGTGACCCTGCAGTGGGCGTACATCTGGATGGTATTTATTCTCCACGTATGCAGGGCGCTCTGGCGTTGATGTATGACGTAGAGCGGGTTGAAGCTTTGCGTGGTCCGCAAGGGACTTTGTTTGGCCGTAACTCTACAGTCGGCAGCATTAACGTACTGACGGCTAAGCCGGATATGAGCAGCACCTTTGGTAACCTGAATACCGAGATTGGTAAATTTAACGCCAAAAGTGTGGGAGGTATGTTTAACCTGGCTGTGTCAGATGATTTTGCTGTGCGTTTTTCCGGTAAAGGCTTAAAGCGTGATTCCTATGTCGAAGGCTACTGGGATCCAAACCAGTACGACACCCGTTATTTACCACAAGGCGTATTAAACGCTGAAGTGATTTCTGAAAACTCCTATCAGGGCATAGGCCAAACCTTAACCCAACGCGAAAACTGGTGGATAGATGCGGCTGGCACAGATCCGGAAGCGCAAAAAGTGCGTGCTTTAACTCCTGCAGATAAAGGTGATTTTTACAACAACGCCAACGAGCATTCGTTCCGCGTCAGCACCTTGTGGGAACCTGCTGCAGGTAATTTCTCCAACCACACTGTGTTCCAGTACTACAAAAACGACAGTGCCGGCTCTACGGACATGGTGAACTGTGACAAATTGCGCGGCAGACCTACCGAGATGGGGGGCGACTGTTCCAACTTTTTACCAAGCGACAACACTTATCAGGCCGTGGTGAACGTGCCTGGTAAACTGGAGCTGGACATCACTTACCTGCGCAACACGTTAAACTATGAACTGACTGACGAGTTAGATCTGGTCTGGTTGGCAGGCTATGAAGATATGAAGCGCCAATCGGCTCAGGATATTGAAACTGGCCTGGATGTCTGGGATGGCGCTATGTTTTTCCTCGATGGTACAGGCGCACGTTCTTATTCCACTGAGTTGCAATTACAGTCGGATGAGCTGGGTGATTTAGTCTGGATCGCAGGCGTAAACCTGTTCCATGAAAAAACCTCTACTGTGGGTTATTACGACAACCCTATGGATGATAAGGCGTTTTGGGATCAGCCAGACCGTTCTACCGACGCTTTGGCTGTTTTCGGTCAGGCGACGTACAACTTAACTTCTGATCTGCACCTGACCTTAGGTTACCGTTTCAGTGACGAAACCAAAGAGGACAAAGGCGGCCGTACTTTACGTTGTTCCAATGCCGATGGTTGTGCACCTGGCTGGTATAACCGCACTGTGTTGTCCGATCTGCCAACCAATGCCTTTGAAGATCCGTCTATCTATAAATCCTCTTTTGCCAATGACAACAAAGGCAGCTGGCAAAACAATGACTTCCGTCTGGGCCTTGACTACGACCTTAGTGAAAACACCATGTTGTATGGCTATGTGGCCTCAGGCTTTAAAGCTGGTGGTATTGGTGACGTGTTTGAAGTGGTCAATGACAGAACAGGTCAGGTACAACGTATTGAAACCCAGTTTGATCCTGAGCAGGTTGTGACTTATGAGCTGGGCACAAAAACCAGCTTGTTGGATAACTCGCTGAACTTACAAGCGGTGTTTTTCTATACCGACTACACAGATATGCAGTATGCCTCTGTAGGTTCTGTTGGCACTGTGGAACGTTTGGCGCCGGTAGAGAACCCGGATGGTAGCCCTGTGCTGGATGCCAACGGTCAGCCTGTGCTGGATTATCGCAATATGCCAGTGGTTGCTTACTACACTCAAAACGTACCGGGTTCGACCATCAAAGGTTTAGAGCTGGAATTTGACTGGAAACCTTATCCAGCAGGCCGTATCAATGGTTATGTCACTTGGACTGATGCCCGGGTGACCGAAGACTGGATCACCAAGTGGGATTACGACCCTGAGTATCTGTTTGGTTTGTCTTATGAAGAGTCTATTGACCCTGAAAACGACATGCTGACCACTAACCTTAAAGGCAATCAACTGGCGATGGTGCCAAAATACACGGCCAACTTAAGCTACACCCATAGCTTTGATTTGGGCAGCTACGGTTTTATCCACGGCTGGTTTAATCTGAGTTGGAAAGATAAGTCTTACAACACCATCTGGAACGTCGACAGACATCTGGACGATATGGACTTTGCAGTGTCTGACGAAGCTGTTGGTTATATAGACGATCGCAGAGACGCTCATACCATAGCCAATGCTTCACTGAAATATGAGCCGGTCGGCCAGGTCTGGTTTGCTGAACTTTTTGTCAGCAACGCCACGGACGAAACTGTCCAGCAATGGAGTAACACAGGTAAGGGCTTCCCGAAAGGCAGTTTTAATATGCCAAGGTATTACGGGGTGCGTGCAGGCTTTAATTTCTAAGCTTAACCACTAGTGCAGAAACCGCTCCGTCGTACTGAGCGGTTTCTTTTTATCCGGCGCTTAACACCTGATTTGGTGGGGCGTTGTGACCACGCGAAGGAAGATGTTCATGATCAGTACCAAGAGCAATAAAACTCTTATTAAAACCCTCCACAAAAAGCAAAAAGTGGCATTGCTGGGCTTAGTGCTGGTAACTGCGGCTTATGCCACAGCCGCTGACACTCAGGCAGGAAACAAGGCCGAAGTAAAAACTGCCCAGGCTACCGCTTTACCGCAAACAGTGCAGTGGCCTTATGTCAATACGGGGTTAAAGCGCGACCCGGAACTTGAAAAAGTACTGGATCAGATATTAGCTCGCATGACGCTGGCGCAAAAAGTAGCACAGATGATCCAGCCGGAAATCGGTTATTTGTCTTTAGCACAAATGCGCAAGTACGGCTTTGGTTCTTACCTCAATGGCGGTAATACAGCGCCTTATGGTCAAAAACAAGCTTCTGCAGAGGTTTGGTTAAAATACGCTGACGAAATGTATGAGGCCTCTGTCGATGCCAAAGAAGATGGCAGCCGTATTCCAACCATTTGGGGCACAGACGCTATGCACGGCCACAGCAATGTCTATGGCGCCACTTTGTTTCCACACAATATAGGTTTGGGTGCAGCCAATGATCCAGAGCTTATCCACCGTATTGGTGTGGCGACCGCTAAAGAAGTTGCGGTCACTGGTATTGAATGGAGCTTTGCACCTACAGTCGCAGTAGTACGTGACGACCGCTGGGGCCGCACTTATGAAAGTTACTCTGAAGACCCTGCCATAGTCAAAGCTTATGCCGGCCAGATGGTGTCAGGTTTACAGGGCACTTTGGGCAAAGATTTCCTGCAGGGTTTTGGCCGTATTGCCACAGCCAAGCACTTTGTAGGCGATGGTGGCACTGAAAAAGGCATAGACCGCGGTGACACCCTGGTTGATGAACAAGGCCTGCGTGATATTCATGCTGCAGGCTATATGACCGCCATTCAGGCTGGTGTGCAGTCGGTGATGGTGTCTTTTAACAGCTGGAATGGCGTGCGCTTGCATGGCCATAAATATCTGCTGACCGATGTACTGAAAAACCAAATGGGTTTTGATGGTTTTGTGGTCACTGACTGGAACGGCCATAAGTTTGTAGAAGGTTGCGATCTGGAACAGTGCGCCGGTGCTATTAATGCTGGTGTCGACGTGCTGATGGTACCTGAGCACTTTGAAGCTTTTTACCACAACACCATTCGCCAGGTGGAGCAGGGTATTATCCCTATGGCGCGGATAGACGACGCAGTGCGACGCTTTTTACGGGCGAAAATTCGCTGGGGCCTGCTGGAACGTGGCAAACCGTCCAGCCGGGTTGAATCTGCTCAAATGGCGGTATTTAACAGTCAGGAGCATAAAGAACTAGCACGCGAAGCTGTGCGAAAATCTTTAGTGCTGTTAAAAAACAACCAAAAAGTACTGCCGTTATCAGCGAAAAGCCGGGTGCTGGTGGCTGGCGATGGTGCAGATAATATTGCCAAACAAGCAGGTGGCTGGAGCGTGTCCTGGCAGGGCACGGACAACACCAATGCTGATTTCCCCAATGCGACTTCTGTCTACCAGGGCTTACGTCAACAAGTTGAAGCTGCCGGCGGAAAAGTCGAACTGGCGGTGGATGGCAACTACAGCCAAAAACCTGATGTAGCAGTAGTGGTGATAGGCGAAAACCCTTATGCCGAATGGTTTGGCGATATTCAGCAGCTGGAATACCAGCACGGCGATAAGAGCGATTTAGCCTTAATTAAAAAGCTAAAACAGCAGGGTATTCCAGTGGTCACCGTATTTTTAACTGGCCGGCCGCTGTGGACCAATAAAGAACTGAACGCCTCCGACGCCTTTGTGGTGGCTTGGTTACCAGGTTCTGAAGGGCAAGGCGTAGCTGATGTGCTGCTGGCTGATAGTCAGGGCAAAGCGCGTTATGATTTCCAGGGTAAACTGAGTTTTTCATGGCCTAAGTATGACCATCAGTTTGTGCTGAACAAAGGCGATGCCAACTATGACCCCTTGTTTGCTTATGGCTATGGCTTAACTTATGCAGAGCACACAGAACTTGGCCCTTTGTCTGAGCAGGTATCTGCAACAGCAGCAAGCAGTTCGGATCAAGGCATTCAGCCGTTGTTTTTACGCAACTTATCTGCAGATATGGCCTGGGTGTTATCGGACAGCAGCGTTGCGCAAAACAAAGAAGCTCTGATTACCACGCCTTATGGTGTCAGTGCTGACGGTAAAAGTTTGGCCATGCAGTCGGTGAACTTGTCCTACCAGGAAGATGGCCGACAGTTACGTTGGAATGCAGCGGCTAAGGCATCAGCCAGCTTGCGTTATATCAAGCCTGTTGCTGCATCCAAATACAAAACAGCCAAGGCATTGCGTTTTAGCTTGCGCTTTGACCAGCAAGTACCAGCAGAACTAAGCCTGGCTGTGCTTTGTGATCAGCAGGGACTTTGTCAGCGTCAGTTGTCACTGACAGAACCACTTGCGCACTTAAAGCCTGGTGTATGGCATACTGTGGAAGTGGCACTGGATTGTGCTGACGCCTCAGCCGTAAAACGTATTTCAGATGCGTTGGTGTTTAGCTCAAGCGGACAGCATAGTTTGGCGGTGGCAGAGATGGTGCTTTCTGCACAAAAAAGTACAGAAGCGGCTCAAGGCACTGTGCTGATAGGCTGCGCTAATTAGCCAACCTGATCACTACTAAAGAACGAACAGTGGTGCTTTTCATAGCAACGCTGTTCGTTTTTTTTAATTGGAATTGAATGGTGTTGCAATCTTTAAGTCGTAATCAACTATTCTGGCTCTGTCAAAGCGGTGGCTGGGCTGTATATGCTGTACTGACAGCGCTGATGATTAAAATTCCCAGTCAGGAACCCTGGCAGCTAGGCTTGCCTCATCTGCTGCTGGATACCAGCTTTGGCTTTATGCTTACTCTGTTATTGCGGGCCTGGTACCGTAATGTCAGCGCGCAACACACCCGCTCAAAAATTCTCTGGCATTTACTGGTGATTTTGCTTAGTTGTCTGGTGTGGACTCAGTGGAAGTGGCAAACCTTGCAGTGGCTGTATGGCCAGATATGGCAGTCTATGACTTGGTTCGACTTCGGCACCTGGAACTCTGCTTCTTTAACTATTTTACTCACCTGGACCGCCTTGTACTACGCCTCCAAAGCCACCTTCGAAACCATGGAGCAGCGGCAAAAGGCAGCCGAAGCTATTCATCTGGCCAAAGAGGCCCAGTTAAAAATGCTGCGCTATCAGCTCAATCCGCATTTTATGTTTAACAGCATTAACGCTATTTGCACCTTAATTTTAAAGCAAGACAATCAACATGCAGTCTCCATGCTGGAAAAGCTCTGTGACTTACTGCGCTACAGTTTGTACACAGACCCTTTGGCCAAAGTGACAGTGGCAGAAGAAATACAGATCTTACAAACTTACTTTGATGTAGAGCAGTGCCGGTTCAGAAATAAGCTGAATGTATCTATAGTGGCCGACGATGACGTCAAAGGTTTGCTGATGCCCTCTTTGTTACTGCAACCTCTGGCCGAAAACGCGCTGAAACATGGCATGCGTATGTCGCAACAAAGTTATGCCATTACTGTGAGCTTTAGTCAGCAAAACGGCCAGTTGCAGATCCGAATGCTGGACAATGGCAGTGGTTTTGCTGAGCAACCTGAGACTGGATCTACCGGCCCATCTACTGGTATAGGCCTGCACAATTGTGAAGAGCGTATAGCGCTGATTTACCCTGGCCAAAGTTCTTTTAGTTTTGGCAACAGAGCGGAAGATGGCGCCTGGATCCAAATTAACATACCTCAAGAACGACCAGGTCCGCCTCAGTGGTGAACAAGATGACGATAGTAAAGACTCTGATCGTAGACGACGAACCAGCAGCCATCGAAGGCTTGCGATTGCGACTGGAAGCCTTCCCGCACATTCAGGTAATAGGCGAAGCCAACAGCGTAGCTGAAGCTATAGCTTTGATTAATACTCAGACGCCCGATCTGATTTTTCTGGATATTGAAATGCCGGAGCAAAGCGGCTTTGAGCTGATCCGGCAACTTCAACCCGAGCATTGTCCGGCCATTGTCTTTGTCACCGCCTTTCATCAACATGCGGTAAAAGCCTTTGAAGTACGAGCCCTTGATTACTTACTAAAACCCGTGAAACTGGAACGTTTAGCTGAAGCTATAGCCAGAGTGAGTGAGTTGACGAGCAACCGTGCCGACAAAGCACAGCTACTGTCTGCTGTTGCAGAAATAACTAAAGAGCAGCAGGGGGGCAACACTGGGAGCAGTAAAGAGCGCAGTGCTGAGGACAATGCAGAAGTAGCCGAGCCGCAATACTGTATAGAACGGCAGAAACTGGTGATCCAGGACGGGCGCAACCCCATTCAGTTGATCCCTTATCAGGACATTATCTGGATTGACGCCGCCGGAGACTATATGTGTGTGCACACCCAGGCTGAGACTTATGTGATGCGGGCCAGGCTAAAAAGCCTGATTGACGAGCGGTTGCCCGATGTCTTTGTCCGCATTCATAAATCAACAGTGGTGAACCTGACCTATATCGAAAAACTACAACCGCTCTGCAACTCCGAGTACAACGCTGTATTGCTGAATCAAAAGGTACTGAAAGTAAGCCGCACTTATGCCAAAGCCTTGAAGCAGAGGTTGTTGGGGTAAATCTAGCCGCAGTGTTTTAAACCGCGACCGGAAGGAATTGTTTCGAGCGACAGATTTAGTGGGGATGGACTGCAAAGAGCGAATTGCAGACATAACGCTTTGCTAATTGGCTGCCGCAGCGCAGGCAGTCCAGTGGAGCCCACGCTTTTTGTGGCCGGAACGAAATTAAGCAACTTGTTAGCATTACAAATCTCTAGTAATACTTTCTAGTGAAGTAACTCTGGAAACTAATACTTTTAAGTCAATGCTTGGGAAATGATCTAGCTCATTCTGTATAAAATTGACCATATCAGGAATATCAGAATCATTTTTCACGAAAATGTATTTAACATCTTTAGGAGTAAACGTTATTGAACAGTTTTCTTTTGTCAGTTCATTTTGGTCTTTTAGCTTATCTGCCGATTCAAATATTTCTTTATTTAAGTAATCTGGAACATTATCGTTTTTAGGTACGTAACGCCATTCAGATTCTTGATAAAACTCTTTTCTGACAACTTTACCACCGATCACCATATTGCCTTCAGTTGGCTTAGAATGAGCCAATAAATACCTTACAAGGACTTTGCTCTTTGCTACATCTTCTTCACTAAGCTTAATGTTCAGATCAATAATATCCCTGAATGTTTTGGGGATAAGGCTATTAGTTGAAACATAATGGATTGGAGTTATTTTGTTGGCTACTGCCCACTCCTTAGTGAGGCCGATCCCAAATGCCCCATAGAATTGCACATGTTCATCAGTTCTAGACAGAGGAATATCACAAAAACAAACCATTGGGTAAGCTATGTAGTCAAAATCCTTGTATCCGAGCCAATTCACATCTTCGGCACAATATCTCGGCCAAAAACCATTTTTTATGATTAGCTTTAGCACTTCGCTACTTTTTGTGAAATGAAAAAGTGTGTGAGATTTTGGATTCAACTAACTCTCCTTGTAGTGCTAACGCCCGCAGCACAGGCCGAAACCCGCGCAGCGGTTGAGGTCCAGGCCACGAAGTGGCCGATTGTGACTGCGCTTGTTATACCTTTAACCACCAAGCACTGCTCGAATTGCAACACCACAAACTGAAACAACAAGAGCTGTAACTGAGAGCCAAAAAGAAACTTTGTATCGAGACTCTTGACGTTTCATTGTTAAAAGGTTCAGCAAGTGGTCATAACATTTAAACCATTTTTTCGAATAGTCTAAATCCGTTGCATACGGTTCTTTATTGCCATCTTTTTTCTTAGTGTATGGAAAATAGGCATATAGCTGTTTGAGCATTTTTTTAAGCTCTTTTTCCGATAGATCTGCAGTTTCGGGTTCAAAAACCTTGCACTGAAAATTATATACTTCGTCAATAGTTGGCATCAATTAGTCTTCTATGTTGAAAATTAAAGCGAAATCCGAACCAAAGGTATAACAGTTGTATATTGTGCTGGCACGCTTTCTCTGGTTTTACCAGATGAGACACCAGCTTTAACGTATTGATAAAAAGCGATTAATTACAATCAACCACTACTAGCTGCGACCCAAAGCGTGCTGGCACATTATTACTTTTCTCTGGCCTGTTATTTTTAGTTTGGTCCGCGCTAAGTATCTAAATTAGAGTGTTTTTCCTTCTTCAGCAACAAATAAATGTGCCTGTTGGTTTGTGCAAAGTGTGCCTGTTTTCTGGCAAAAGCAAATAACACTGTCTATTCGTCCAGATCTACAAGCAATGTCAGCTTCTGGCACAGAGTGACGATACGGACCTTCTCTGAGAAAGTGTCAGCGGGCGGCCCACAAGGGGCGCCCCTACGGCGTGATGTGATCTGGCTCAGAGCATTTAAGGGCATCAGCCTATCTTTATCAGACGCCTAGGCTTTAGGCTTCATCATGCCGTGCATCTTTAGCCAGCTACTAAAAGCATTAAACCAGCCTGTACTTGTTGTGTCTTTGGGGTACATGCCAAAGCCGTGACCACCTTGCTCGTAAAAGTGAAACTCAACCGGTTTCTTGGCTAGATGCCAGCTTTTAATCAGGCCAAAGTCACCATTGGCGAAAAAAGGATCGTCTGCAGCAAGGGCAACGAAAAGCGGCGGCGCATCGGCTGGCACTGTGACTTCAGCCAGCGGGCCATAGATATTGGCAATAAAAGCGGGTTTGGTTTCTTTACCGACGAGCGTTGTTGCCATAGTCAGCATGGCACCGGCTGAGAAACCTATCATGCCAATGCGGTCCGGATCGACTTTCCACTCAGCAGCGCGTTTGCGAATAAGTGCAAAGGCTGCGCTTGAGTCTTCAAGCTGCGGTGCAAGGCGAGTCGCCATTTCGGCCGGATCTGGGCGGGGTGGGCGGCGGGCAGTACCGGAAAACATCTGCGCCATTTCTTGTTGAAAGGCCGCCATATCGGCCGGTGTTTGGTTTAATCTGTATTTCAGCACAAAAGCGGCAATGCCTTGCTTCGCCAAAGCTCTGGCGACATCCCAGCCTTCGTTGTCCATCGACAAGGTACGAAAACCGCCACCAGGCGCAACAATCACAGCAGCGCCACTGGCTATATTTGCATCGGGCAGAAAAGGCGTTAGGGTAGCGACAGTGACATTACGCGCAAATCTGCTGCCATACTGCGAATGCCATGATTCTTGTGCTTTAGCGTCCGGCAGTGGGCCTGTGCCTAGTTCTATTGCATTGCTCTGAACGGGTGATGCAATAGGTGTCATCACGTCATTTGATTGCGCAAAAGCTTGCGCTGTGAAGATGCAGGCGGCCAGCATAAAGCGCAGCCGGAACTTACTAAAACCTAACGAGCTGAGCTGTATTATTGGATCTTTCATCTCATTCCTTTCCTTTTTTATCTTCTGAATAAACAGATGGTTCGGGCTACTTCTTAGACGTTCGCACTATTATTTTTTGGACGTTCTCACTATGGGTTTAATAGTGCCGTCTTTATTGAAATAGACTCTGTCGAGGCTAACTGAGCGACGGTAATTGCCACCGCCTGGCAGGTCAGCACTGTGATAAGCGAGATAGGTGTTGCCTTTAAAATCAAACATCGCCGGGTGGATAGTGGTGGTGTTAGGCAGAGGTTCCATAATGATGCCCTGGTACTTCCATGGGCCTGTGGCGGATGAGCTGGTTGCATAGGCAAGACTTTCCGGAAAACCCGCCGCATAAACCAGATAATAGATGCCGTTGTGCTTGGATAGGTAAGGGCCTTCTTCGAAATTAGGCAAGGTGTCTACCGCATGAATTTTCACCTTACTGGTATCGCGGTTTTGCATCTTTCCTTCTGCATCCAGGCTGTAGCTTTCACCTTTTAAATGCACTAAATCGGCTTCAAGCTCAACCCACCATAACTGCTGGTTACCCCAATACAGGTAGGCTTTGCCATCGTCATCAATAAAAACGGCCGGGTCTATATTGCGCCAGGTGTGATCTTTATCCTTTGCTGTATCTTCCAGCAAAATCATCGGCATACCGCGTGCGTCTTTAAACGGGCCTTCAGGGCTATCCGATACAGCCACGCCAATTGAAAAGCCAAATTTCCCTGCGGTTTGGCCACCTTCTACTGCGGCATAAAAATAGTATTTAGACTTGCCTGACTGATCTTTACGGTGGATCACGTGGTGGGCGTAAGCGTTGCCGGTTTTTTGGTCTCCTCTGGCCCACGGAAAGTCAGAGTAGCGAAAGACTGCGCCTTTGTTTTGCCAGGTCACTAAGTCTTTACTGGTCCAAAGTCGGTAGTCGTACATCCGATAATCTTTACCATCCGGCAACGCCTCATCGTGCGTGCTGTACAGATATAAAGTGTCATCAAGTACCAAAGCGGCCGGATCTGCTGTGTAGATAAGTTCGCCCACTTCATTGGTTGGGTCTTTGGTATCGTATTTAATAATAGGGTTGTCGAAGCTGGAGGGGGCTGTCTCTGCCTGTGCCGTGCCGCAGGCCAAGATCCCTGAAAAAGATAAAGCCAGACACAGCTGTGCCAAGGGTTTTCTGGTCGTACTGAAGGTTTTAACGGTAAACATTGAAGCGTATCCTTAAGCCACAATAATGGGATAAGGCACAGTGTGTAGAAATTTTCGGCATAACGGAACGTCAAAGCTGTTACGAATCCGTTTAATAGCTTTACCTTATTTGATCAATAGTTGGGCAGGGTAAGTCGGGGATTTTAGATAAGGATCCTGAGGTTTCAGTAGCAGGGAGTTATGGAAAAACAGTCTTTGTTTTATCGCGTCAGTAGCAGCTTAGGCTGAAAAATCGTGTGAATTTAGGCAAAAAAACGGGCGCCCATAAGGGGCGCCCGCATCGTATAAAGAGGGATCATTCGGACTAAGCTGCTGCTTTAGACGCCTGAATATACTGATCAACTAACTGCTCCAGCACGTCCAGCGGCACTGCTCCGTTTTTCAGTACTACGTCGTGGAATTGGCGGATGTCGAATTTATCGCCCAGCGCTGTTTTGGCTTTTTCACGCAGTTCCAGCATTTTCAGCATTCCGACAGTGTAAGCAGTGGCCTGGCCAGGCATCACTATGTAACGCTCTATGGCGTTTACCGCTTCACCTTTTGAGTTTGGTGTGGTGTCGACCAAATACTGAATGGCCTGTTCGCGGGTCCATTTTTTATTATGTAAACCTGTGTCGACCACCAAACGGCAGGCGCGCCATAGTTCCATGGCTAAACGGCCAAAGTCGGAGTAGGGGTCCTGATACATGCCAATCTCTTTTGGCAAGAACTCAGTGTATAAGCCCCAGCCTTCGATATAAGCGGTGTAACCACCAAACTTACGGAACTTAGGCACATTGTCCAGCTCTTGTGCTATGGCAATTTGCATATGGTGGCCTGGAATACCTTCATGATAAGCCAAAGCTTCCATTTGATACTTTGGCATACCACTCATGCGGTACAGGTTGGCGTAATAAATACCAGGGCGGCTGCCATCCATAGAAGGTTGCTCGTAAAAGGCTTTCCCCGCTGATTGCTCACGGAAAGGCTCAACTGCTTTTACCACCATATCGGCTTTAGGTTTAACGATAAAGAGCTCATCCAAACGCGATTTCATGGTATCGATAAGACGAGTGGCTTCGGCTAAATACTCTGCTTTGCCTTCGGCTGTGTCCGGGTAATAAAACTGTGGGTCGTCACGCATAAAGGCAAAAAACTGCTGTAAGTCGCCTTTGAAGCCGACTTTTTTCATAATGCCTTTCATTTCTTCGTGAATACGGGCAACTTCAGACAAACCCAACTGGTGGATTTTTTCTGCGCTGTAATCTGTAGTGGTGATGCGGGCTAAACGGGTAGCGTAATAGGAGTCGCCATCTTTAAAGCGCCATACGCCATCTTCAGTACCGGCTTTTTCTTCTAAGGTGGTCAGCAATTTGATCAGGTTTTCATAGGCTGGTTTTACACTGCCCACCAAAGCCAGTTCAGCTTCTTTGATCAGCAAGTCTTTTTCAGCCTGCTCCAGCTTCAGTTCTTGTACTTTACCGCGAAAATCTGCCAATAAAGTGCTGTCGTTGCCACCGTCAAAAGGCGAGCCGCTGATGATATTACGACTGGCACCAATCACATGACCAAACACAAACTTAGGTGGCAACACACCAATATCTGCGCGGGCTTGCAGTTGTTGTTCCAGTTGCTTGAAATAGGTGGTCACGCCTTTTAAACGGCCAATGTAAGCTTTGGCATCTGATTCATCGCTGATGCTGTGCTGGTTAATCAGTAAGGAAGGCACATTGGAGTGGGTACCAAACATTTGATTCACAGGGTAGCTGTACAAGTCCCATTTGGCATCATCTAAACGGGCCTGCAAACGCGCTGTTAACAGCTTTACACTCAATTGGCGGCCAGTGTCGAGGCTTTGCATATTTAAGGCTTGCACCTGCGCCAGTTGCTCTTTGGCTTGTTCCAGCTCTTTTTGTGTTTGAGCTTCAGATAAATCATCCCACTGATCGTAATTGGTTTTTAAGCCTAAAGCTGTTTGTGTTTCCGGACTGTTATCTACTGACTGCTGGAAAACTTTCTCAAACAGCGCGTCGGCTTTTTGGTTTTCCGTCAGAACCACTGTCGCTTCAATGATTTTGCTTTGATCGATCGGAGTTGGGGCTGGTTTACAGCCTGCGACTGTCGCCAGGCTTACTGCCAACGCCAGTGCTGAATAACGTAAATACATAATTGGACCTTCATTATTTTTTGTAGTTAATTGGATCAAATAAATAGCCCCAGCAAATCATTCAGGTAACGTGCGCCTTTTGGACTGATTTGCCAGTGTAATTCTGTGCTGTTAATTAACCCCAGTTGCTCTGCTTTGGCAAGTGCATCTTCCACAGATGTGACGGGCAAGCCGGTATAAGCGCTGAAATCCTGTTTAGGACAAGCTTCGAGTAAACGAAAGCGGTTCATAAAAAACTCAAAAGCTCTGTCTTCAGGCGCTACTTCAGTGCTTTCATCCAGATAGCCTTTGCTGATATCCATATAACCTTTGGGGTGTTTAATTTTCACAGGCCGGATAATTTTGCCTGTGTCTGGCACTGTGATTTTGCCATGAGCGCCACAGCCAATACCTAAGTAGTCGCCATAACGCCAGTAGTTCAGATTATGCCGGCACTGCAAGCCGCTTTGGCTATAGGCTGAAATTTCGTATTGAGTGTAGCCATGCTGCTGCAACAACTGATGGCCTTGCTCCTGAATATCCCACAAGGCTTCGTCTTCCGGCAATACAGGAGGGCGCGACGCAAAGGCGGTATTAGGTTCAATGGTCAGTTGATACCAGGATAAATGCGGTGGCTTTAAATCTATAGCTTGTTGTAGATCAGCCAAAGCACCGGCAACATCCTGATTGGGCAACCCATGCATTAAATCCAGATTAAAACTTTGCAGTGGCAAGGTAGCGGCAAGTTGTGCTGCATGAATAGCTTCATCGCAATCATGAATACGGCCTAAGGCTTTCAGTTGTTCTGTCTGAAAACTTTGCACGCCAATAGAAAAACGAGTCACGCCAGCGGCCACATAAGCAGCAAAACGGGCTGCTTCCACTGTCCCTGGGTTGGCTTCCATAGTGATTTCGCAGTCGTCTGTTAACTGCAGCTCTTTGCGTACCCCATCTAAAATGGCCTGAATGCCTTCGCCACTAAAAGTGCTGGGTGTACCGCCGCCAATAAATATCGAGCTGATTTTACGGCCTTGCACATAGCTTAAATCCTGGTGTAAATCGGCCAATAAATGACTGATATATTCTTGCTCTGGAATACCTTGTTTTACCGCATGTGAGTTAAAGTCGCAGTAAGGGCATTTTTGAATACACCAGGGAATGTGGATATAAAGCGCCAGCGGCGGCAGTTGCAGCTGTGTGGTTGATGCCAGGCTCATCAGGCGTGTTCGCCTTTTAATAAAGACACCAATAAGCGCAGAGCTTTGCCTCTATGGCTTAACTGCTTTTTCTGCTCTGCTGTTAATTCTGCAGCCGTACACTGTGTTGACGCTGCGCTTTGGGCATCATCAGGCTTGCAGTCATCAGGAATAAATATCGGGTCGTAACCAAAACCCCCTGAACCTGAAGCTTCAAAGGCAATTTGGCCATGCCAGATGCCATGGGCTATCACAGGAACCGGGTCGTCGGCATGACGAACAAAAGCCAATACACAGTGAAACTGGGCAGCGCGTTCGCCTTGCGGCACAGCCTGTAAATCGACCAGTAGCTTTTGCAGGTTTTTTAAATCATTGCCATGCTCACCGGCATAACGGGCTGAATAAATACCGGGCGCGCCACCTAAAGCATCTACTGCTAAACCTGAGTCGTCGGCAATAGCGGGCAGGCCAGTTAAACGGCTGGCATGACGGGCTTTAATCAGCGCGTTTTCGATAAAACTTAAGCCATCTTCAATAGCGTCAGGCACCTGAAAATCGGACTGCGGCACGACCTGCCAGTCAAAAGGTGCAAGCAGGGCAGATAACTCAGCTAATTTGCTTTTATTACCAGTGGCTAAAACAAGTTTATTCATTAGGGAAACCTTTGAAACAAAAAGGCTCAGTGGATACTGAGCCAGATAAACAGGGGATTATTCGGTATAAAACATCTGTGAAAACTCTAACTTCTGGTTTTCTGTGCCTTGCCAGATATCCAGTTTAAACTTCAGATGTTTTTGGTCGTGCACAGGTACTTGGGCCAAATAATAAATGGCATCGCCTTCTTTTACTTCACGAAAGCTGAGTTCGATCTGCTTTTGCGTTAGATCTGTGGCAGTGCCGGAAATGCGTACTTGTTGTGCTTTTTGGTCTGCACTGTTCAGTACTGAAATATTCAGTACGGCCTGATATTTACTGCGCTGCAGCTGATAACTTTGCGCTATTTTGGCATCAATAATAGTGCTGTCAAAAGCGATGTAATGCACATCCCATGGCCCCAGTACTTTCTTTTGTTCAGCCTGAAGTGGATTCATAAAAAAGGCCAGAATCAGGCTTGCTGTCAGCAAATAGTTTTTCATCAGGACTCCAGATAAGGTTGTAAGGCGTCGGGAACAGAGCAGGGCGCGACAATGCGCCATTTTTTCTGTCGGCTTAGTTCGCCTTTTTCCAGCAGCACCTGACGTTTAGCCACGTCAAAGCTTTGTGCCAGAAACTGTTGCAAATGAGCATTGGCTTTGCCATCGACAGGTGGGGCTTTAATCGCCACTTTGATGGCATCGCCATGCAAACCTAAAAACTGATCACGGCTGGCACCAGGCTGCACATGCAATTGCAGCAGGATATCGCCATTGGCCAGCCGGGTTAACAATTAGAAACCGCGTAACATATTGGTCAATAAAATCTGGATAAACTGGATGCCTAACAGCACCACCAGTAAAGATAAATCCAGACCACCCATTACAGGAATGACTCTGCGTACCGGACGTAATAAAGGTTCGGTTAACTGATGCATCACCAGCTCAACCGGGTTACGGCCTTGACTGAACCAGCTCAGTAAAGCGCGGATCACTAATATCCAGAATGCCAGTTGCAGTGCTTCGGTGATCAGCAATACCAAGGCACTTAATGGCAGATACATGTAAAGCACCTGACCTAATTGCAGCAGTTGTACTATCACCACATGCAGCACACAAATGGCAAAAGCAAAGATCCAACTGGCCGTGTCGACCGGGCCCATGCTTGGCAGAAAACGGCGCAGCGGAATAATAGCCGGATTGGTGGCTTTGACGACAAACTGGCTGAATGGATTGTAAAAATCGGCTTTGGCGCTTTGCAGCCAGATACGCAGCAGCACCACCATCAAATAAAGTTTGATCAGGCTGCTTAACAGAAAAAAGAATGCTTCGGTCATTATGAGTCCTTAAAGAGTTTTTGCCATTTCTTCAGCACGGCGTATTGCTGCATACATGGCGTCTTTGACCATGCTTTCAAGATTATGTTGTTTAAAAGTTTCAATAGCTTCGTGTGTGGTGCCTCCTTTGGACGTCACCTGAGCACGTAGCGCTTCAAAAGATAATTCAGACTGACTGGCCATAGTGGCTGCACCTAAAGCCGTTTGCGCCACCATTGCTTTGGCTTGGTTTTCATCAAAACCCAGTTCCTGTGCCACTTGCTGCATGGCTTGCATAAAGTAGAAAAAATAAGCCGGTGCACTGCCTGTAACCGCAATAATAGCGTTAATGTCCTGCTCTTTTTCCAGCCAGACGGTTTTGCCTGTGCCTGCAAACAGCTTTTCGGTAAAAGACTGCTCGTAGACAGAGCAGCGGCTTGGGAATAAACCTGTGACGCCTAAACCCACTAAAGCCGGAGTATTTGGCATAGCGCGAATAATACGGACCTGGCCTAACATTTGCTCAAAACGCTCGACAGAAATACCTGCGGCAACGGAGATAAACAGTTTTTCCTGACATTCAGGGGCCTGCTCTATCAATTGCTGACAGACTTCAGCCATCATCTGTGGTTTCACCGCCAGTACTATGACATCGGCTTTGGTGACCGCTTCGATATTGTCTGTGGTGGTTGCAATCTTGTACTGGCTTTTTAAAACCTTTAATTTTTCTGCATTACGGTTGGCTGCAATAATATTTTCAGCCGGATAACCCTGCTTAATCATACCGCCAATAATGCACTGTGCCATATTGCCGGCACCGATAAATGCCACTGTGTTGTCAATCATGCGAATTTGTTTCCATGGCTGCGGACATGATCATGCCCATCGTATTAATGCACTGTGCCATATTGCCGGCACCGATAAATGCCACTGTATTGTCAATCATGCGAATTTGTTTCCCTGGCTCCGAAAATGGCCGTGCCTAATCTTATCATAGTAGAACCAAAGCGCAGAGCGTCTTGCCAGTCGTCTGACATGCCCATTGAAAGTTCTTTTGCATCAGGATGTTGCTGTTGCAATTGCAGTGACAGCTTTTGCATCTGCTCAAAAGCTTCAGCGCCTTTACCCGGCTCTGGAATGGCCATTAAACCTTTAAGGGTAAGCTGCGGTAATTTAGCGACCACAGTGGCTAAATTTAATAAGTCGGCAGGTTCAACGCCTGATTTAGACTCTTCGCCACTGATATTCACCTGCAACAGCACCTGAAGTGGTGTTTTGTCCAAAGGCCGCTGTGCTGATAAACGTTCCGCAATTTTTAATCTGTCTATGCTGTGCACCCAGTCGGCATAAAGCGCTATGTCTTTGGTTTTATTCGATTGAATAGGGCCAATAAAATGCCATTCAATGCCTTTAAGGTGACTTAGTTCTGTCGCTTTACTGACCAGTTCCTGCACATAATTTTCACCAAAAGCGCGTTGACCTGCCTGATAAGCAGTAGCGACAGAGGAGGCTGGTTTGGTTTTACTGACAGCAATCAGACGGCTTTGTGGCGTTAATTGCTGTTTTATCTGAAATTCTGTGATGGCGTTGTAGGCTGATTTCAACGCTTCTGCTATGTTGTTTGTCATATCAACTCTGTTTCTGGCCTTTGCTTTGGAGTGCTTTTCACCATGGATATTACCGAATTACTCGCCTTTAGTGTGCAACATAAAGCCTCGGATCTACATTTATCAGCCGGTGTACCACCCCTCATTCGGGTCGATGGTGATGTGCGACGTTTAAATATTCCGGCTTTAGACCACAAAGCGGTGCACTCTTTGGTGTACGACATTATGAATGACCGTCAGCGTAAAGAATACGAAGAAAAGCTCGAATCCGACTTTTCTTTTGAAGTGCCGGGTTTAGCGCGTTTTCGTGTCAATGCTTTTGTACAAAACCGCGGCGCTGCTGCTGTGTTTCGTACCATCCCAAGTGATGTGTTAAGTCTGGAAGATTTAAATGCCCCCGATGTGTTTCGCAGTATTTCCGACAACCCACGTGGGCTGGTGCTGGTGACTGGTCCTACAGGTTCGGGTAAGTCGACTACGTTGGCGGCGATGATTGACTACATCAACAGCACCAAAAACCATCATATTCTGACGATAGAAGACCCTATTGAATTTGTGCACCAGAATAAACTGAGTTTAATTAACCAGCGTGAAGTACACCGTGATACTCATAGTTTCAGCAATGCCTTGCGTTCGGCCTTGCGTGAAGATCCTGATGTAATACTGGTGGGTGAGCTGCGAGATTTAGAAACCATTCGTCTGGCGATGACCGCAGCTGAAACTGGCCATTTGGTGTTTGGCACTTTGCACACCACCTCAGCGCCAAAAACCATAGACAGGATTATTGACGTATTCCCTGGTGAAGAGAAAGCCATGGTGCGTTCTATGTTGTCTGAATCGCTCAGAGCTGTTATTTCACAAACTCTGCTGAAGAAAAATGGCGGCGGCAGGGTGGCTGCCCACGAAATTATGCTGGGGGTTCCGGCTATTCGTAACCTGATTCGTGAAGATAAAATTGCTCAGATGTACTCAGTGATCCAAACAGGTGCAGCTCATGGTATGCAGACCATGGATCAATGCCTGATTAATCTGGTCAGCCGTGGTGTGATCAATCAA
Source organism: Rheinheimera soli (assembly GCF_021290985.1). Lineage (GTDB taxonomy): Bacteria > Pseudomonadota > Gammaproteobacteria > Enterobacterales > Alteromonadaceae > Pararheinheimera > Pararheinheimera soli. The sequence continues at coordinate 83,721 of NZ_JAJOYU010000002.1, read as the reverse complement.
AAAGATGCGTTGGCCAAAGCTCAGGATAAAAACTCCTTTAACAGCATGGGCTCTATGGGCCGGATGGGGTAACAGCAATGGGCTTAATCGACTATTTACACAAAATGGTGGCTGCTGGTGCTTCAGATTTATTTATTACCGCGGGCTTAGCAGCTTCGGCGAAAATTAACGGTGAAATGCAGCCTATAGCAGAACAAGTGCTTAACCCTGAGCAATCGCTGGCGTTGGTGTTATCCGCCATGACGGCAAAACAACAAGCGCAGTTTCAGCAGGACAAAGAATGTAACTTCGCTATTGCCAATGAGGCAGGGCGCTTTCGGGTCTCTGCCTTCTGGCAGCGCGATCAGGCTGGTATGGTGGTCCGTCGTATCGTCACCACTATTCCAAAAGCTGACGATTTAGGTCTGCCCGCCGTGCTTAAAGACATCATTATGTCCAAAAGGGGGCTGGTGCTTTTTGTTGGTGGCACAGGCGCTGGTAAATCTACCTCGCTGGCGGCATTACTGGGCTATCGCAATCAAAATGCCCGTGGTCATATTTTAACCATCGAGGATCCGATTGAATTTGTGCACGATCACCAAAAAAGCCTGGTGACTCAACGCGAAGTGGGGATTGATACCGAGTCGTTTGAAGCGGCGCTGAAAAGCTCGTTACGTCAGGCGCCTGATGTGATATTGATTGGTGAAATTCGTAGTCAGGACACCATGGAATACGCGTTGTCTTTTGCAGAAACCGGTCACTTATGTATTGCGACTTTGCACGCCAACAACGCCAACCAGGCCATAGACCGTATTATGCATTTGGTGCCTAAAGAAAAACACGGCAAGCTACTCTTTGATTTATCACTGAATTTGCGTGCCATAGTAGCCCAGCAACTGGTACCTACCGTGGATGGTAAAAAGCGGGTGGCCGCTATTGAAGTGCTGCTGAATTCGCCTTTGATTGCTGATTTAATTAAACGCGGCGAAATAGGCGAAATTAAAGCGGTAATGAGCAAATCCCGTGAGCTGGGTATGCAAACCTTTGATCAGGCGTTGTACGATTTATACAAAGCAGGCCAAATCAGCCACGCTGACGCGCTGCATTATGCTGATTCTCCCAACGATTTACGTTTGATGATGAAGCTAAAAGAAGGCACTACAGGCTCTGGTTTATTGTCTGGTGTGACAGTGGCGGGTTTAACGGATAACGATTAAATGATGCTGGTTCTTTGTGTCTGCATGCGGAAATTTCAGCATGCAGATTTTTGTCATTTACTGATCCGTTAAACCTCTGGACTCAACAGCCTCTATTAGCTGCTTTGCAAAGTGTTGTAACAAATCAATAAATTGATGCGCTGTATTAAATGAAGCGGCGAGAAGTTCCGGGTCTTCAATATACTCATGCACCATTTTATTTCGGAGTTGTCGGGCTGCGATCCAATCACTGGAAGAACTGAGCCAACCAAATTGCTCTGCCTTATGCAAGTTGTCGAGCACAGGTCCTTTTTTTTCACCCAAGGCCAGTAATACCGCAGGCAATAACTTGTCACCTACATTGTCCTGCAAGCGGCCAAAACGGCTGGCAAAAGCATCCAGTTGTTCAGCAAGGCTAATATTTTGTTCTAAGCTGGCTAATTGTTTTGCTGTTAATGGGGTTGTAAACAGTCGGGCATCTGTCTGCAATAAGTGATGTTGTTCTTTTTTAATCACACGAATTAAAAAAGCCAACCGCAGTTGTTCATCCTGATTTAGCGTCATAACAAAATTCCCTGTTCGGCAATTTGATGAATAGGTTGGATGGCAAGATTTGGAGCTTTCAGCAGGACATCTATTTTTTGGTCGCCCAGAGTCATAATGATCTCCGCTTCAATTCGTGCTGCTGTCATGGCCGGATTATCAATAGCTACTGGACTTTGTACCAAAAGGTCGATATCACCTCCTGATTTTGTATCGTCAGTTCGGGAGCCAAACAGGCTGACTTTAGCATCAGGCCCTAGAACTTTTTTTACACAAGTTTTGATACTTTCAATTTCATATGGAGTCAGTCGCACGCTAAAAGTCCGATTAATTCATTGATTAATAGAGAGTATAGCGCCCTGTGGATAGCAGGACCAGACTTGCCTTGGATTGTTGCTGAGTGTTGTGTTTCTACAGCTGGTAAAATTTACCCCAGCGGCCCTGGTCTGCCGAATAAATAGCCCTGAGCTTTATCACAGCCAATGTCTTTTAAAATTTGATATTGAGCTTGGGTTTCGACTCCTTCCGCAATAATGATTAACCCCAACGCTTTACCTAAAGCGCAGATGGCCCGGACTATCTCAGCACTGCTGCGATCCTTGCCAAGACTAATCACAAAAGCTCTGTCTATTTTTAAACAATCTATAGGCAACTCACGCAAGCGGCTTAAGGATGAATAGCCGGTACCAAAGTCATCGACGGAAATGCGGGCGCCCAGGCAACGTAATTGGTCAAGTGTGTTCAACAAGCTGTGGCTTTGGCTCAGGGCTGTTTCGGTAATTTCAAGATAAATCATAGACAAGGAGACGTCGAATCGGGCAGCTAACAACCTGATTTTATCTGCCAACTGCTGATCTTCTAACTGCCGTACCGACAAATTGATGGACAGAGTTATATCTTTGCCATAGCGCTGGATCAATTCTGGTATATCTTTGAACACCTGCTGAAATACCCAGTCACCTACTTCGTTAATCAGATTGCTTTGTTCTGCTACTTTTATAAAACGGTCTGGTGGAATAAAGCCCATAGTGGGATGATCCCAGCGGATCAGTGCTTCAAAACCTCTTAATTCCTGATCGTTGATCCGTACTATGGGTTGGTAGTACATGATGAGTTCATCGGTTTTATACAAAGCGGTTTTGAGGTCTTTTTCGATTTGTACCCTTTGCCTGGTTTTTTCTGCCATTAACGGATTAAAAAAAGAAAATCTGTTTCTGCCGTCATCTTTGGCGGCAAACATCGCCAAATCAGCGCATTTAAGCAGCTCCTCATAACTGGTCGCATCGTCCGGGTAGCAGGCAATACCTATGCTGGCTGATACATTCACAATATTGTCCTGCAGTGAAATATCCTGGCCAATAATGAGTAATATTTTTTCGGCAATACGCAGGCAGTCAGAAGGATGATGAATATCGGGTACCACCAGCACAAACTCATCTCCTCCAACCCGGGTAGCAACGTCTCCGGCTCTTGTAAGCTGGCTGATCCGTTTCGCGACCTCTTGCAACAATAAATCGCCTGCATGATGGCCTAATGTGTCATTCACCAGCTTAAAGCCATCCAGATCCAGATACAAAATACCTAACATACTTTGATTTCTGTTCGCCCTGATAAGCTCAGTTCGCAACATTTTCTCAAGTTTTACCCTATTCCCAAGCCCGGTCAGGTGGTCGCTGAAGGCCAAGGTTGCCAAATGCTCTTCGGCGCGTCGTAGTGCTGATATATCTGAGAACATTACTACATAATGACTGATAGCTCCCTGAGTCATAGGCGCACGCACTTTACATAAGTGTTGCCAGGCAGGGAAAAAAGAGCCGTCTTTGCGTTTACATTCAACCTCTCCACTCCAATGGCTGGAACTAAGCTCCTGTAATCGCACAGCGACAGGAAAGCTTTGTTGAGAGTACAAAAAGTTGTCCGGTTTCATACCTCTGACTTCTGCTTCGCTGTAGCCAGTGACCAGACTAAAAGCCGGATTGACTGAGATCACCTCACCAGCGTCATCCAAGACTAAAATAGCTTCGGAGGTGGTTTTAAATACCGTATTGGCCTGACGTAGTTGTAGTTCTTCTTTTTGTTTACTGGTTACATCACGCAAAATGCCGCTGATCAGATGCTGATTTTGTGATGTCTGAAAATGGCCAAATAATTCAAGGTATTGCAGCGGCTTTTTTCGCGCTGCCGTAAAGACGGTATTAAAATCCCTTTTGCGGGCGAAAAGTTGCGACAGGCGTTGGTGCTCATCGTCAGCCAGTATAGCTTTTAACTGTGAAAGTCCGCCTTCTGTGGCATCAGGGCGTTGCAGATTGTCGTAGAAACTATCATCAGTGTTTAGTTGATCTGTGGTTAAGTTCAGCTGCCAGTGACTCATTTTTGCTGCATTTAATGTCTGCTGCAGTCGCTGTTCCGAGTTGCGTACTTTCAGTTCAGCCTGATGCCGGATCACCGCCATACGAATACTGGCTTCCAGTTCTCTGCGGTCAAAAGGTTTAATCAGATAACCATGAGGGAAGGATTTTTCTGCCTGCTCCAAAACATTTTCATCACAGTACGCGGTCAGAAAAATGACAGGAACGTCCATTTGTTTTTTTAACTGCTCAGCGGCTTCAGTGCCACGCATTTTATCTGCAAGCTGAATATCCATCAGCACCAAATCCGGCGGGAACTCCAGCGCTTTAGCCACCACATCTTCGCCTCTGGCTATAGTGCCTGTGACTCTGTGACCCAAGTCTTCCAGTGTGTTTTTTAAGTCCAGTGAGACGATATACTCGTCTTCAACAATCAGAATATTAGTCTGCATAACCTTATTCCCTGGTTGATGAGAAATGGATGGAATAGAGGGTGCCCTGGTGGCGGTTGAGCTCTATTTGAGCACCTAGTTGTGCGATAAAAGCCGGGATCAATTGCATACCCAAAGAGTTTCCCTGGCCCAATTCGATACTTTCAGGCAAGCCAATACCATCGTCGCCAATTTCTAATGTTATTCTGTTTCCTGTCTGAGTCAGTGCCAGTTTCACCTGGCCTTGTTGCTGTCCGGGAAAAGCGTGCTTGATGCTGTTAGTCAGAATTTCGGTGGCTAACAAACCACATGGAATAGCCTGTTCCAGCGCTAGAACAATGTCATCGTCTATTTGAGCAAAGTCAAAGCTGATAAAGTCAGTATTGGTCAGGGTTTGCCTGACTAACTGGCAGAGTTGTCTTAAATAATTAGCCAGAGGTACTGAGGAAAAATCTCGTTTTTCATAAAGTAACTGGTGAGTCAGTGCCATGGTGCGAACCCGCAGCTGGCTCTCCAGCAGTACTTGTTTTAATTCTGGTGTGGCGCCCCTAGAGCGTAAACTCAGCAGACTGGAGACAATCTGCAGGTTGTTTTTTACTCTGTGGTGGACCTCGTTTAACAATAAAGTACGCTCCGCCAGCAAGGCTGTTTTTTCATCAATAATACCTTGCAGGTGTTGTTGTGCGGCTTTAGCGGCCGACACATCGGTGATCGTCGCCAGCACTGCTGCCTTTTTGTCGCCTTCGAGGTAAGTTAAACCTATTTCAACCGGAAACTCGGTATTATCTTTACGTTTTGCATACAACTCGCGGTGTTGTCCCATGGGCCTGGTGGTTGGGGCTAACATAAAACCCTGCCGCAATGCAGGATGATGCTTCTGATAACGCTCTGGCAGCAGAATTTCTATAGCTTTACCCGTCAACTGGCCCGCTTCATAACCAAACATCTGTAAGGCTCTGGTATTAGCTAAGGTGATAAGGCCCTGACCATCAATAGAAACAAGGCCATCAGCCGTGCTGTCGAACACTCGGCGAAATCGGGTTTCGCTGTCCTGTAACTCTTGTTCGCTACGTTTTCTGCTGGTGATTTCGATGCCGGAAGGTACCAAAAAGCTCAGTTGTTGATGATCGTCGTACACCGGAGCCAGCATAAAATCCATGATCACAATGTCATCTTTCATTTGGGCAGTGATATCAAAGCGGCTAATGATCCCGGCTCTGGCATCCGACACGGCTTTCTCTATGCGTTTGGCTGAGGCCGCATCATGTTGCCACCAGAAGCAGTCCCAGAATTTTTTATGACGGACTTGCTCCAGTGTGATGCCTGCCAGTTCCAGTGGCGGTTTGTTTGCGTCTAATAAAGTGCCATCCGGTGTAAGAATTCCGACAAAGCTGAACATATTGTCGAGAATTTTCCGCAAGCGCTCTAAATCGTCTTTGCGTGTTTGTTGTACAAACCAATCCATGGTGCTGTTCAGCGCAACAACAGTTATACCGCAAAGCTGTTGTTCTGAATTAAACAGTGGAATGTAGGAGCCAGACCATTGCGACTGTTCGGCGTTATTGCTGCCATCCCCGAGCACGCTGAAGTTTAACAAGGCTTTGCCTGTATCCCGCACCTGCTCCAGCAGCGGCATTATACTATCTGCAAGAGCAGGCAATACCTCCGCTACTGTCCGACCTAAATGCCGCTCTATAGCAACACCGTTAAATTCAGCCAAAATAGAGTTGATACTGATATAACGAAAAGACCTGTCCAACACAGCAATACCGGTCGGCAGGGAGTGACTGAGCGCATCCAGCGCCAGAGCTTTTAGTTCAGAACTTGATTCCATGTCAGTACGCCTTGAATTCCATGTTTTCAACTTAGACACAAGTGGTTGTTTTATCAAGGCGGTAATGAAAAACAAAAAAGCCCCGGGGGAGGGGCTAAATGCTAAGAGCGGGTTTTATCGCCGCCCGTCGGGCATCGAATTGGGTATCGGATAGCGGACTGTCAGGGGGTAGGCAGTGTAACTGGCAAAACCCCTAACTCCGCAGGGGCTTGATCTGAAACAAAACTAAAACGTGGCACCAGTTCGCCAGCCACTTCGACATTGCTGGTAAACATGTCCAGTGGCCTCACCCATAAGCCGAAGTCACCGTATAAGGCTCTGTACAGCACCAACTCCTCATCGGTTTCGCTGTGACGTACCAGCGAAAGCACTTGATACAAAGGGCCTTTATAGTGACGGTAGAAGCCGGTTTTAATCGCCATAAGCGCCACCGTTTTCAAACCAGCTTTCTAAAATCAGTTTAGCTGACAGGCTATCGACCAACTCTTTACTGAGTTTTTTAAAACCACCTTCAGCAAAGAGCTGCGAACGGGCGTCTACTGTGGTTAAACGCTCATCTTGAGTTTTTACTTGCAGACCGTAACGGCCGTGTAGGCGATTGACAAACTTATGCACACGGGCGGTGAAAGGCTGCTCTGTGCCATCCATGTTTAACGGCAAACCCACCACCAGCAGTTTAGGTTGCCATTCTTTGATTAAGGCTTCAATTAAGTCCCAGTTCGGAATACCGTCCTGAGCTTTTAAGGCCTTGAGCATAGTGGCTGTGCCTGTCATGCTTTGACCTACTGCTACGCCGATACTTTTTAAGCCATAGTCAAAGGCCAATACGGTGACGCTACTACTCATCAGGCGTGACCTGCTTCTGGGCTTAATTGCCAGACTTCAATACCCATGGCATGAGCGGCACCTTGCCATTTTTCGGCATGGCTCATTTCGAAAATAATGTTATTGTCGGCTGGTATCATCAGCCAGCTGTTTTCTGCCATTTCTTTTTCCAGTTGGCCAGCACTCCAGCCTGCATAACCTAAGGCCAGAATAAATTTGTCCGGCGCCTCTTCGGTAGTGAGCTTTTCTAAAATATCTCGTGAAGTGGTGACCATTAAATCGTTATTCAGCCGCATACTGCTGGTGTAACCTTCTTTTGGCGTGTGCAGTACAAAACCTCTGTCACTTTGCACAGGGCCACCAGCACAAACCTGGGCTTTTGCTGCGTGGCTTTGTTCATCATGTTCAATCTGCAGTTGGCTTAACAGCTCTGTCACTTTGACTGGCATAGGGTGATTAATCACAATACCCATAGCACCTTCAGCATTATGCTCACAGATGTAAGTTACGCTGCGTTTAAACATCGGGTCATCAAGACCCGGCATGGCAATCAATAAATGATTCTGAAAATTGTCCATATAACCGCCTTAGGACCCAGTCTGATTTTGTTTTACTAATTGGTTCTGCTTTAACAGTAGTTCAATCTGGTCAAATAACATGCCGGTAATATTCACTGGGAAAGCCGCTTCAATTTCACGGATGCAGGTTGGACTTGTGACGTTAATTTCAGTCAGTCGGTCACCGATAATATCCAGGCCTACAAAAATCAAGCCTTTTGCTTTTAAAGTCGGGCCAACAGCACGGGCAATGGCCCAGTCGCTTTCAGTTAAAGGACGAGCCTCACCACGACCACCAGCCGCTAAATTACCGCGGGTTTCACCACTGGCTGGAATGCGGGCTAAGCAATAAGGCACAGGTTCGCCATTCACCACCAAAATACGTTTATCACCGTCTTTAATCTCAGGAATAAAGCGTTGTGCCATGGCATAGCGACTGCCATGTTCTGTCAGGGTTTCAATAATGACGCTGACGTTGGCATCGTCCGGTTTTAAACGGAAAATCGAAGCACCACCCATACCATCCAGAGGTTTTAAGATCACATCCTGCTCTTGCTGGTAAAAGGCCTTTAAACGCGCTGCGTCGCGGGTCACCAAAGTTTTTGGTGTATGTTTAGCAAACCAGGCGGTATAGAGCTTTTCGTTGGCATCCCGCAGGCTCTGTGGTTTATTGACAATCAAGGTGCCTTCGTCTTCAGCTCTTTCTAAGATGTAGGTGGCGTAAATAAATTCAGTATCAAAAGGCGGATCTTTACGCATCAAAATAACGTCTAAATCGGATAAAGCGATGTCCTGAGCGCCGCCAAAGTCATACCAATGTTCACCGTTTTGCTGCACAGATAACAAGCGGGTGCGGGCACGGGCCTGACCTTCAATTAAATACAGGTCATTCATTTCCATGTAATGCAGCTGATAACCACGGGATTGTGCCTGCAACAACATGGCAAAACTGGAGTCTTTTTTGATATTGATGTCCGCAATCGGGTCCATCACTATGCCTAATTTAATCATCTTCACTCCTGTTTGGATCTGCTTTAGGCCAGATCACCAAATTGTAACTGTAATGCGCTGATGGCGGTTAAAGCCGCCGTTTCGGTACGTAATACGCGTGGGCCTAAACGAACAGCCATAAATCCAGCGTCTTTGGTTTGTGTCACTTCAGTGTCGGTAAAACCACCTTCAGGGCCTATGACTAAACGAATAGTCTGACTACCTGATATGGTCTTAATGGAGTCGCTGGTCCATGGATCCAAGGTTAGCTTTAAATCTTTTGTCTCTTGTGCCAACCATTTATTCAGTTGCAGAGCCGTATGCACGACAGGCACTACACTGCGCCCTGATTGCTCACAAGCGGCTATTGCAATTTTTTGCCACTGCTCTGTGCGTTTGGCCAGTCGCTCTGCATCCAGCTTTACGCCACAACGTTCTGTAAAAAGTGGAGTTATTTCAGTGACGCCCAGTTCAACCGCTTTTTGAATAACAAAATCCATGCGGTCACCACGGGAAATACCCTGACCTAAATGCAGTTTGAGAGGGGACTCCACCGGGTTTTCGCTTGAACTGATGGCTTTAACCAGCAGTTGTTTTTTTTCAACTGCGGTAATTACAGTCTGATAATTCAAGCCGTCGCCATTAAATAAACAGAGCTCGTCGCCAGCCTGCATCCGCAACACTCTGCCTATATGATTGGCGCCATCTTCGGCTAAGGCAAATTCTTGCTGCAGTGCAATGGCACCAGGCTGATAAATTCTGGGAATACGCATAAACATAGTTTCTTAAGCACTTGAGAGAGTGCCTATGGTAGCAGGCAAAAGCGGGGCTGGGTATGGCTTGTGACGCAACTTCTGCGTCACAAGCCTGACTTCATCTGCAGAAAAGCAATTAAGGGGCAGGGTAGACGTAACTTGCGCCAATACCTAAAGGAATACCCAGCATCCAGAACAGAATTAAAAAGCTGGTCCAGCAGATCAATAAGGTTATGGAATAAGGCAACATTAGCGCCACTAAAGTACCTATACCTGTTGATTTCACATACTTCTGGCAAAACACCACGATCAGCGGGAAGTAAGGCATTAAAGGCGTGATGATATTGGTGGAAGAGTCACCAACACGATAAGCGGCTTGTGTTAGATCCGGAGATACACCCAGCTGCATTAACATGGGAACCAAAATGGCTCCAATCAGTGCCCATTTTGCTGAGGCCGAACCTATCACCAGGTTTACTACTGCGGTCAGTAAGACCAGACCAACCAGGTTAACAGCCATAGGAAAGGCCATAGCCTGTAGATAATTCGCTCCTTTTATCGCAAGCAAAGCACCTAAATTTGACTGACCAAAAGCAAAAATAAACTGAGCACAGAAAAATGCCATCACAATGTAATAGCCCATACCACTCATGGCTTTACTCATGCCTTGCACTACGTCTCTGTGGGTTTTGACTTTACCTGAGACATAACCATAAACGATGCCTGGGATCAGGAAAAATACAAAAATAAGCCCAACAATAGACTGCATCAAAGGAGCCGAAGCTGCGGTCAATTCACCAGTGCCAGAGCGCCATGCTGAGTTTTCCGGCCATACTGCTGCCACTAATACCGCAGCCGCGACCAGCATAGACAGCAGAGCAAAACGTAAACCTTTGCGCTCGCTATCATCTAATGGCTCCATCGAGGGCAACTGATCCGGGTCTCCGTCGACTTTGGTTTGTTGCAAACGTGGTTCAACAAACTTATCTGTCAGTACCCAGCCGACAATGACAATCAACACCACAGAAGCTGTAGTGAAGTAGTAGTTATTCAGTGGATTAATCACCAGACTGGCGGCTGCTGGGTCGGCAGATAAACGGGCTGAGGCCTGAGTTAAACCGGCCAGTAAAGGGTCTAAACTTGAGGGCACAAATAAAGTGGCAGCAAAACCACCGGACACACCAGCAAAAGCTGCGGCTATACCAGCTAAAGGATGACGACCAGCGGCATAAAAAATCACCGCGCCTAATGGAATAACCAATACATAACCGGCATCTACTGCAACATGGCTTAAAATACCAACGGCAATCAGTACAGGGGTCAGTAAATGCTTTGACGTCACAGCTAAGATGCTACGCAAACCAGCGTTGATAAAGCCGGTGTACTCAGCCACACCTAAACCTAACATGGCGACTAGTACCACACCCAAAGGCGGGAAGTTGACAAAGGTACTGACCATTTTTGACATGAAATCAGCAAAAGCTGCACCTTCCAACAGGTTTTTTACCTGAAAAGGCTGACCTGTGCGTGGGTCTATATCTGTGAAAGTCACGCCTGATAAAGCCCAGGACAAGCCCCAGACAAAAAACATCAATAGAGCAAATAAGATGGCAGGGTCTGGTAGTTTGTTACCAATACGTTCTATGGCATTGAGGCTGCGATTCAGCCAGGAGGTTTTTACGGCACTGGATGTCATGGATACTCCGTGTTGTTGTTTTAGTCATCTGCTGTGACTGTTTTTTTGTGGTTTTACCTTATCCTGCTTTGATAAAACCGTAAATTAAAAAAATCGTCAGGAACGATTTTTAACAATGCGAAGCATTGGCCCAAAGGGTGAAGCCGGAAACAGCATTGCCAACAGTTTGGCAATGCCCGGCTGAACGCCAGTGGCTCTGCCCACTGGCCGGAATGCGCCATGGATGGCGGCGCATAAAAAATCGTCAGGAACGATTTTTAACAGCTTCAGCTGGCCCACTGTCCGGAATGCGCTTTGGATTACAGAGTGTAAAAAAGGAGAGCCTGGCTCTCCTCTTTACATTATTACGCTATGCAAAACAAAAACTTAGATCTTTGCTTCAGAGCGCAGAATTTCTGCTTTGTCGGTATTTTCCCAAGGGAATTCGTTACGACCGAAGTGACCATAAGCCGCAGTAGCACGGTAAATCGGGCGCTCTAACTGCAACATTTGGATCAAACCATAAGGGCGTAAATCGAAGTGACGGCGGATCAGAGCTATCAGTTGATCTTCGCTTAATTTACTGGTGCCAAAAGTCTCAACGCTAATTGAAGTAGGTTCTGCCACGCCTATAGCGTAAGACACCTGAATTTCACAACGTTCAGCTAAACCAGCAGCCACAATGTTTTTTGCCACATAACGGGCGGCGTAAGCAGCTGAGCGGTCAACTTTAGATGGATCTTTACCAGAGAAAGCACCACCACCGTGACGCGCCATACCACCGTAGCTGTCTACGATGATTTTACGGCCAGTTAAACCACAGTCACCCATAGGACCACCGATGACAAAACGGCCAGTTGGGTTAATGAAAAACTTGGTTTTATTGCTCAGCCATTCTGCTGGTAATACAGGCTTGATGATGTGTTCCATCACGGCTTCACGCAGGTCAGCCGTAGAAATAGTGTCACAGTGTTGAGTGGACAACACCACTGCATCTATACCAACCGGCTTGCCGTTTTCGTAGACAAAGCTCAGCTGAGATTTTGCATCAGGACGTAACCAGCTCAAAGTGCCATCTTTACGCACTTTGGCTTGTTGTTGCACCAAGCGGTGAGAATAAGTAATAGGAGCTGGCATTAACACGTCAGTTTCATTGCTGGCATAACCAAACATTAACCCCTGATCGCCTGCACCTTGCTCACTAGGATCTTCATCTTTCTTATCCACACCCTGGTTGATGTCAGGAGATTGTTTACCAATGGCGCTTAACACAGCGCAGGAATTGGCGTCAAAACCCATATCTGAATGCACGTAACCAATGTCACGAATAGTGCTGCGAGTGAGCTCTTCGATGTCGACCCAGGCTGAGGTAGTGATTTCACCACCTACTAACACCATGCCTGTTTTTACGAAGGTTTCGCAAGCAACACGGGCTTTTGGATCTTGTTCTAAAATGGCATCCAATACCGCGTCAGAGATCTGGTCAGCGATTTTATCCGGATGTCCTTCAGAGACAGATTCAGAGGTAAAAATGTGTTGTGCCATTTACGTATTCCACATGTTGGTTGTTATCGCGCCTGGGCGCTGTAATTTGGGGCGGCTATTTTAGTGAAAGCAGCAGGTCATTGCCAGAACTTTCTGCCGCCCGGACGTCTTTAATGCTAAAGCTTGCAACTATATCGGCTCAAGCCAGTAAAACTTTGCTTTGGTGTGGATTAAAATTTGCGATTTGGTCGATGCTCTGTGAAAATGAGCCCAACTTTGCCGTATCCATGTAAAAACAGCGTTCACCCGCTTAGCCGCCAATCCAATAAAGACAGAAAAGAGCAGTGCATACGGGTAACCCCACCCCTTGGATCAAAGTCATTTATAAAGTCAATAAAGCAGGAGAGAAGATGCCATCTCGTAAACAACTCGCTAACGCCATTCGTGCTTTGAGTATGGATGCAGTGCAAAAAGCGAAATCAGGTCACCCGGGCGCCCCTATGGGCATGGCAGACATTGCTGAAGTATTGTGGCGCGATTATTTAATTCACAATCCACAAGACCCAAGCTGGGCCAACCGCGACCGCTTTGTGTTGTCTAATGGCCACGGCTCTATGCTGTTGTATTCTCTGTTACATCTCTCTGGCTATGATTTAGGCATTGAAGATTTAAAACAATTCCGTCAGTTACATTCCAGAACTCCAGGCCACCCTGAATATGGTTATGCACCTGGTGTTGAAACCACCACTGGTCCTTTAGGCCAGGGCATTACCAATGCTGTGGGTATGGCTATCGCTGAAAAGGCATTAGCTGCCCAGTTTAACCAGCCTGGCCATGATGTAGTTGATCATTACACTTACACCTTCTTAGGTGATGGCTGTTTAATGGAAGGTGTATCACACGAAGCCTGTTCATTAGCTGGCACTTTAGGTTTAGGTAAATTAATTGCCTTCTGGGATGACAACGGTATTTCTATCGATGGTCATGTTGAAGGCTGGTTCACCGACAATACGCCTGCACGTTTTGAAGCCTATGGCTGGCATGTGATTGCAGGTGTTGATGGTCACGACTCTGCAGCTATTGCAGCTGCTATTGAACAAGCACGTGCTGTGTCAGACAAACCAACATTAATTTGCTGCAAAACTATTATTGGTTACGGCTCTCCAAATAAATCTGGTTCACACGACTGCCACGGCGCGCCTTTAGGTGATGCTGAAATTGCCGCAGCTCGCGAGTACTTAGGCTGGGAGCATGCTCCTTTTGTTATTCCACAAGACATCTATCAAGAGTGGGATGGCAAAGCCAAAGGCTTATCTGCTCAGCAAAGCTGGAATGATAAATTTGCCGCTTATGCCAAAGCTTATCCTGAACTGGCCGCTGAATTTACACGTCGTATGGCGGGTGATTTACCAGCAGACTGGGCGGAAAAATCTGCCGCTTATATTCAGCACTTGCAAGACAACCCACAGTCTATTGCTACCCGTAAAGCATCTCAGAACAGCTTAAATGCCTTTGGTCCTTTATTGCCTGAGTTGTTAGGTGGTTCAGCTGATTTAGCAGGTTCTAACCTGACCATTTGGTCCGGCTCCAAAGGGGTCACTGCAGAAGACGCCAGCGGTAACTACCTGTATTACGGCGTACGTGAGTTTGGTATGTCCGCCATGATGAACGGTATAGCTCTGCACGGTGGTTTTATCCCGTACGGTGCTACTTTCCTGATGTTTATGGAATATGCCCGTAATGCGGTGCGTATGGCTGCTTTGATGAAACAGCGGGTTATTTTTGTCTACACCCATGACTCCATTGGTTTAGGCGAAGATGGCCCAACGCACCAGCCTGTTGAACAGTTAGCATCACTGCGCGTGACGCCAAACCTGATGAACTGGCGTCCTTGTGATGCAGTGGAATCCGCTGTTGCATGGCAAGCTGCTATTGAACGTACCGAAGGCCCAAGTACTTTAATTTTTACCCGTCAAAATCTGGTGCAACAGCCTCGTACAGCGCAGCAACTGGCTGATGTGCGTAAAGGTGGTTATGTGTTGTTAGATTCTGTTGGCACGCCTGAATTGATTCTGATCGCCACAGGCTCTGAAGTAGAGCTGGCAGTACAGGCCTACCATCAGTTAACTGCTGCTGGTCGTAAAGTTCGGGTTGTCTCTGTGCCTTCAACAGATGTGTTTGAAGCTCAAAGTGCGCAGTACCGTGAATCCGTATTGCCTGCAGCTGTGACTAAACGTGTCGCTGTGGAAGCAGGTATTAAAGATAGCTGGTACAAATATGTTGGTCTGACAGGTAAAATCATTGGTATGGACAGCTTTGGTGAATCGGCTCCGGCTGAACAGCTGTTTGAACATTTTGGCATTACCACGGCCGCTGTGGTTGCAGCTGCCAACGAGTTGTTCGCGTAATAATGAAAAGGGGCCTTGTGGCCCCTCTTTTTGATCCGTAAATGTGTGAAGATTGAGTAGAAATGACCATTAAAGTGGCAATTAACGGCTTTGGCCGTATAGGTCGGAATATTCTGCGTGCCGTATACGAGTGCGGTTTAACAGAACAAGTCAAGGTGGTCGCTATTAATGAGTTGGCCGATGCCAAAGGTATAGCTCACTTATTAAAATACGATACCTCGCATGGCCGTTTTGGTTTTCCAGTTGAGTTAACTGAACAGGGCCTGCTGGTCAATGGCGATGCTATCGCATTATTTGGCCAGGCCGATCCCGCCCAGTTACCCTGGAACGAATTAGACATCGATGTAGTACTTGAATGCACAGGCGTGTTTCATAGCCGCGCCGATGCACAACTGCATTTAGATGCAGGGGCAAAAAAAGTACTGTTTTCCCATCCGGCGGATGCTGATATTGATGCCACAGTGATTTATGGCATTAACCAGCATTTACTCACTGATGACATGACGGTCGTGTCGGCTGGTTCCTGCACCACCAACTGCATAGTGCCGGTGATCCAGGTGTTGGATCAGCATTTTGGTGTCGAAAGCGGCACTATTACCACTATTCACGCCTCGATGAATGATCAGCAGGTAATCGATGCTTATCACACTGACTTACGCCGCACCCGAGCTGCCAGTCAGTCTATTATTCCGGTAGATACCAAATTAGCCCGCGGTATTGAGCGTATTCTGCCGCACTTGGCTGGTCGTTTTGAAGCCATTGCTGTGCGTGTGCCTACAGTAAACGTCACGGCTATGGATTTAAGCGTGACTTTGCATCAGGACGTCGATTTAAAGCAGATCAATCAGGTCTTGCAGCGTGCAAGGGCAGGGGAGCTGGCTGGTATTCTGGATTACACCGAAGAGCCGCTGGTTTCAGTAGATTTTAATCATGATGCGCATTCATGCATTGTTGACGGTTCACAAACCCGGGTCAGCCATAAACGTTTAGTCAAATGTTTAGTTTGGTGTGACAACGAATGGGGCTTTGCGAACAGAATGATCGACACAACCCGCGCTATGATGCGTTTTGTCTGAACGTTATTTAAATTAATACTAAAAAATTAATCAAATCACAGGAGTCTGGTATGTCAGTTATTAAGATGGCGGATGTAGATTTAACAGGGAAGCGGGTACTGATCCGTGAAGATTTAAACGTACCGGTGAAAAATGGCAAAGTGACCTCCGATGCGCGTTTAAAAGCTGCTATCCCTACTATTGAGCTGGCGCTGAAAAAAGGCGGAAAAGTGATGGTGTGTTCTCACTTAGGCCGTCCAGATGAAGGTGTGTACACTGACGAATTCTCTATGGCTCCAGTGGTCGACTACTTAAACACGGCTTTATCTGTGCCTGTACGTTTAGTGAAAGACTATCTGGACGGCGTTGAAGTGAACGCTGGCGAAGTGGTTGTGTTTGAGAACGTACGCTTTAATAAAGGCGAAGGTAAAAACGACGAAACCTTGTCGAAAAAGCTGGCTGCTTTATGTGATGTATTTGTGATGGATGCTTTTGGTACGGCACACCGTGCTCAGGCGACCACTCATGGTGTGGCAAAGTTTGCACCTGTAGCCTGTGCTGGTCCTTTACTGGCTGCTGAGTTAGATGCCTTAGCTGCAGCGCTGAAAAATCCTAAACGTCCTTTGGTCGCCATTGTTGGCGGGTCTAAAGTGTCCACTAAACTGACTGTACTGGAATCTTTATCCGGTATTGTTGACCAATTGATCGTCGGCGGCGGCATCGCTAATACTTTTATCGCCGCTCAGGGCTATCAGGTTGGGAAGTCTCTGGTCGAAACCGACCTTATTCCTGAAGCCAAGCGTTTAATGGCACAAGCAAAAGCCAATGGCGGTTCTATCCCTGTGCCTACAGACGTAGTGACAGGCAAAGCTTTTGCCGAAGACACGCCTGCTACTACTAAATCTGTTGCCGATATCAGCAGCGACGATATGGTATTTGATATTGGCCCTGACAGCAGTGCTGCGCTGGTCGATATTCTGAAAAATGCCGGCACCATCGTCTGGAATGGCCCTGTGGGTGTATTTGAATTCGCCTCTTTTGAACAAGGCACTAAAGCTTTAGCTTTGGCCATTGCCGACAGCAAGGCGTTTTCTATAGCAGGTGGTGGCGATACCTTAGCTGCTATTGATAAATATGAATTAGCAGACAAAATTTCTTATATCTCGACCGGTGGTGGTGCTTTTCTGGAATTTCTCGAAGGTAAAACCTTACCAGCAGTGGAAATATTGGAACAACGCGCGAACACCACAGCCTAAAGCTGTTAAATTACCAATAATTACAAAAATCTGAAAGAAAGTGACCGCTGGCTCTGTACTATTAAAGATCACCTCAGGTGACGGCAGAGCCAGCAGTTTTAAAACACAACCCTTACCCTACAAAAGAGAGAGGATCTCATGGCTCTTATTTCAATGCGTCAAATGCTGGACCACGCCGCCGAGTTTGGTTATGCAGTACCAGCTTTTAACGTCAATAACTTAGAACAAATGCGTGCCATTATGCTGGCGGCAGATGCCACAGACAGCCCTGTGATAGTGCAGGCTTCTGCCGGTGCCCGAAAATATGCTGGCGCGCCGTTTTTACGTCATCTTATTCTGGCTGCAGTGGAAGAGTTTCCTCATATTCCTGTAGTGATGCACCAGGATCACGGCACATCAGCCGCTATCTGCCAGCAAGCCATTCAGCTTGGTTTTTCGTCTGTGATGATGGATGGTTCTTTAGGTACTGATGGTAAAACACCAATGGATTATGACTACAATGCCGATATAACGCGTCGGGTTGTAGATATGGCGCATGCTTGTGGTGTTTCAGTCGAGGGCGAATTAGGTTGTTTAGGCTCGCTTGAAACTGGCGCGGCAGGCGAAGAAGATGGCATAGGTGCAGATTGCATCTTAAGTCATGACCAAATGTTGACGGATCCTGAAGAAGCTGCTCAGTTTGTTAAAGCGACAGGTGTAGACGCTTTAGCTATAGCTTGCGGTACCTCACACGGCGCTTATAAGTTCAGTCGTCCGCCTACAGGCGATATACTGGCGATTGATCGCATTAAAGATATTCATGCCCGCATCCCGGATACCCATCTGGTTATGCATGGTTCGTCGTCAGTACCTCAGGAATGGCTTGCTATTATTAATGAATACGGTGGCGCTATCCCTGAAACTTATGGCGTGCCGGTGGAACAAATTCAGGAAGGGATCAAGTTTGGCGTACGTAAAATCAATATAGATACAGATTTACGTTTAGCTTCAACAGGGGCTATTCGCCGCTACATGGCGAAAAACCCTGCAGAATTTGATCCGCGTAAGTATTTGCAGGAATCAGTCAAAGCTATGACTGAAATTTGTAAAGATCGTTATCAGGCATTTGGCACTGCCGGTAATGCATCGAAGATAAAAGCCATTTCTCTTGAGCAAATGGTGAAGTTGTATGAGTCGGGAAAACTAACACCGAACATTAAATAAGCAAAAAATTTAATGAATTATTAATACAGGAAAGCTCCTGATTTTGCTTAAGTTTAAAAGGGTATAAGCCGTCTTTAAATTGCAACAAAACTGTCATCGTTGACAGGCGTTGTTATATTGACAATCCGCGAGTTTGCTGCAATGATGCGGGCGGTTTACCCTTTAACCGGGTTATTTTTTGTTACAAAAAATAGCCTTTCAAAAACAGGTTACGTTAATCAGCAATTATTGGTTGGGAACTATGTCTAACAATAACATTCGTAAGAGTCTGGTTGCTTCTGCTCTGTTTGGAGCATTCGCATTGGCCAGCACTTCAGTAGCAGCAAATCAACTGTCTGAAATTCAAAAAGTGGGTCAGCAAAATATCCGCGCCTCAGTACAGTCTCAGGAAAAGATCAACAATATTTTTGACCAAAGCCAGGAATTATTGGCCGAGTACCGTCAATTAGTTGAGCAAACTGAAAACTTAAAAGTTTACAACGATCACGTTGCTAAGTTGGTTGCCGATCAAAGTGCTCAGCTCGCTTCTTTTGACAAGCAAATTGGTACTATTGAAGGTACTAAGCAAGGTATCGTTCCTCTGATGTATCGTATGGTTGATACCTTAGAAGCCTTTATCAAAGCCGATATGCCAATCGATCTGACGAACCGTTTAGCTCGTATCGATCGTTTACGTGCTGTATTAGGTAACTCAGCAGTTAACACTTCTGAAATGTACCGTTTAGTAATCGAAGCCTACCAAATCGAAAAAGATTTAGGTACAGCTTTAGTGACTTACACTGACAAACTGGCAGTGGGTGGCAGCGAAATTACTGTGAACTACGTATACGTAGGTCGGGTTGCTTTACTGGCGCAATCTCTGGATGAAAAACAAGCCTGGATGTTCAACAGAACTACAGGTCAGTGGGAAGAACTGGGTCAGGAATACATCGAATCGACCAGATTCGCTATTCGTGTTGCGGGTAAACAAGCTGCCCCAGAATTGTTAAAACTTCCAGTGTTAGCAGCGGAGTAAGCATAAATGAAGAAAGTTTTTAAAGGTTTAGTAATTGCAGCTACTGTCACTTTGTCTGCAGGCGTATGTTTAAACGCAGCAGCTGATACTGCCAAGCTGGATCAATTATTAGAGCAGGTTAAGCAAGCTCGCACTGCTGAAGGTCGTATTAACCAGCAGCGTGAACAGGAATTCTTATCTGACCGCGCTGACAAGCAAGCCCTGTTAAACAGAGCAAAAGCTGAATTTACTGCCGAAGAAGCACGTGGCCGTTCTTTAACTCAGCAGTTTGCTGATAACGAAGGTACGTTAGCTGCGAAAGAAGCTGAATTAATTGCAGCTCAAGGTACTTTAGGTGAGATGTTTGGTATTGTTCGTGGTGCTGCAACCGAAACTATCGGTGGTATCGCTATGTCTAATATCAGTGCTCAGTACAAAGGCCGTGAACAACTGCTGCAAAAGCTGGCTGAAGCCAAAGAGATTCCAGAGATCAAAGAACTGGAAGAACTGTGGATTGCTCTGCAAACTGAAATGACTGAGTCTGCCAAAGTAGCTAAGTTTGAAGGTAACGTTGTAGGTTTAGACGGTAACGCTTCTCAGGCTTCAGTAACTCGTATTGGTGCATTCAACCTGATTTCTGACGGTGGCTATTTAGTATTCAACGCTGATACTCAGGAAATGCAACCTTTGGTTAAACAACCAGAGTCTTACATTGTTGCTGATGCTGAAGCGTTCAAAAATGCTGCTGCCGGTGAAATAAAACCAGTTTATATTGACCCTACTGGCGGTAACTTACTGCGTCTGAAAACTCAGGAAGCTACATTAACAGAACAGTTCCACCAGGGTGGTACTCCAGGTTATGTGATCACGGCTTTATTACTGATCGGTTTACTGATTGGTGCTATCCGTTTCGTATCACTGCAAGCTGCTTCTGCTGGTGTAAAATCTCAGTTGAAAAATCTGGGTAATCCTTCAGAGAAAAATGCTTTAGGCCGTATCCTGAAAGTTTACCACGACAACAAATCTGTTGACGTTGAAACTTTAGAACTGAAACTGGACGAAGCCATTATGCGTGAAACGCCGGATATCGAAAAAGGTATCGGTATTATCAAGCTGATCGCTGCTGTTGGTCCTTTATTAGGTCTGTTAGGTACAGTTATCGGTATGATCGGTGCGTTCCAGGTTATTACCTTACACGGTACTGGCGACCCGAAAATCATGGCTGGTCAGATATCAATGGCGTTAGTAACAACTGTTCAAGGTCTGTTATGTGCTCTGCCATTACTGTTCCTGCACGCGATGTTACAAACAAAATCAAACTCAATCCTGCACGTCCTGGATGAGCAAAGCGCTGGTATCATCGCTGCTCACGCGGAGAAGGAGAAAGCGTAATGCATAGCCTGATAGAGCTTTGGGAATCTGTCAGGGATTTTATCGCAACCGGCGGTGATGTACTTTATATCGTCGCCCTAGTGCTCTTCATCATGTGGGTATTGATCATAGAGCGCTTCTGGTTTATCAGTCGGGAATATCCAGCTATGCGTAATAAAATTATTGCAGACTGGAACGCCCGGGTTGATACAACCTCATGGTATGCGCATAAAATTCGTGATGCGTGGGTGTCTGAGGCATCTACCAAACTGAATGACCGGATCAATGTAATCAAAACTTTGGTTGCGATTTGTCCTATGGTTGGTTTGTTAGGTACCGTGACTGGTATGATCGCCGTATTTGAAATTATGGCGGTACAAGGTACTGGTAACCCAAGACTGATGGCAGCTGGTATTTCAATGGCAACAATTCCAACTATGGCTGGTATGGTTGCATGTTTATCAGGTGTATTTGTAACGTCTAAACTGGAAGGTAAGGTGAAATCAGCAGTTCATGAATTAGCTGATAGCATGCCTCATCATTGATAGAGAGTAATTTATGGCACGTAAAATTAGACGTGAAGCCGAAGAGGCAGCAATTGATTTAACGCCAATGTTGGACGTTGTATTTATCATGCTGATCTTCTTTATCGTAACGACCTCGTTCGTTAAAGAAGCGGGTATCGATGTACTTCGCCCTAAAGCGACAAAAGCTATATCTAAGCCGTCAGCCACTATCTTTATTGCTATCCGTGCAAACGGTGAAATCTGGATGGATAAACGTGCTGTAGACGTTGAGCGTGTTGGTGCAACAGTTGAAAAACTGTTAGCTGAATCGCCAACTGATACAGTTATTATTCAGGCAGATAAAGAAGCTAAGCATGGTGTTGTGGTTTCAGTAATGGATCAGATCAAGCTGGCTGGTATCGATAAGATTTCGATCGCTGCGGAGAACAAGTAATATGGTAAGGTTATTACTATCACTGGTTGTTGGTGCGGTAATAACGTTTTTCCTGTATGTGTTGATGGCATTCCTTATAGGTGGGGATGATACGTTCACCAATGCTAAAAAGGAACAAATCGTTATTGAAATAAACTCGACACCGCCTGAGTCAAAAGCTCAGACTCGTGTTCGGGTACCGCCACCACCACCACCACCGCCACCAGAGCCGCCAAAAGCTCCGGTTGCTGAACCCGCTTCGACAGACACAGGTGGAACCATTGGGTTTAACATGCCTTCTGTTGACGTAGGTGGTGCAAGTTCAGGATTGGGCGATCCATCTTCAGCAATGATGCGTGATGGCGATGCTACTCCTATAGTTCGTATCGAACCAAAATACCCGGTACAGGCAGCTCGTGATGGCCTGCAGGGTTGGGTGAAAATGCGTTTTACTATTCTGGAAGATGGCAGCGTTGGCGAAGTTACTGTTGTAGAAGCTGAACCTAAACGTGTATTTGACCGTGAAGCAATTCGTGCTCTGAAACGTTGGAAATATTCACCAAAAGTGGTCGATGGTAAGGCTGTGCAGCAACCAGGTATTATGGTTCAGCTGGACTTCTCACTAGACCAGTCTGGAGGTTAACACTATGAAGAAAATGACTACTCTAACTTCTGCGTTGATCGTACTAGCCAGTTTTGGTGCAACGACTCTGAGTTCCTATGCTGTAGCGGCTCCGGATCCGAAAAAGATTGAAGAGCGGAAAAACCGCAAATCAAGCGCTGTAGGTGAGAAAGTAGGTAAAGCTATAGCTAAAGCCTACGAACTTTATAGTGCTGAGCAGTTAAACGAAGCTATTGCTGTATTGCAGGGTGTTGAGTCCAGCAATGAGTTTGACATGGCGTATTTGAATCGTTTTTTAGGCAACATGTGGGCCGCTAAAGACGAGAAAAAAGCCATTGACTACTTACGCAAAGCGATGAAGCCAGATGTGTTAAGTTTTGCAGATCAGGCTGCAGGTACTCGTTTACTTGCCGACTTATTGTTAAGTGATAAGCAATTCAATGAAGCAATCAAAACTTATTACCAGTGGATGGATTTCACTGGCGAGAAAGATGCGAACGTCTATCTGCGTATTGCCAGTGCTTACATGGAAACAAAGCAGTATCAAAAGGTCATTGAACCTGCTGATATGGCTATTGCGATGCAAGACAAAGCTAAGCCAAACGCTGGTCCTTATACGTTGAAGTTTTCAGCTTATTACGAGATGAAAAACAACAAAAAAGTGATCGAAGTGTTAGAGACTACCGTGCAAATTTTCCCTTCGGATAAACGCTGGTGGACTTATTTGGCTCAGTTTTACAGTATTGACGAGCAATATGAAAAAGCTTTGGTCACATTAGAAGTTGCGGCAAGGCAAGGTATGTTGGAAACAGCGAACGAGTATAAATTATTGTCTCAGCTGTATTCAAACTCCAATGTCCCTTACAAAGCGGGCATGACGCTGGAAAAACATATTAAGTCTGGTTTAATCCCTAAAGATAAAACCATGCTTAATAGTATGGCCGGTTCGTTCCAGGCAGCGCGTGAAATGGATAAAGCCGCTCAGTATTACGGTGAGTCAGCTCAGTTAGACAATGATGCCGATGCTTATCGTCGTCAGGGTTCTTCACTGATCCTTGCTGAAAAATACTCTGCAGCTGTGGTGGCTCTGAATAAATCATTGGATGCTGGCGTAAAAGTCAGAGGTCCTGTGTATTTGGCTCTGGTTGAAGCTTACTTCTATCAGAACAAGTTCAGAGACGCATACCAGGCAGTGCAAAAAGCTAAAGCCGATCCTAAGTATGCCCGTCAGGCAGCAAGTTGGGAAAGCTACATTAAAGAACGCGCCAGTAAAAACAACGTGACGCTTTAATTGTTTAAAAAACCCTGCTCCGGCAGGGTTTTTTCTTTTATGTCCTTCCAGTATTTAATTCGTAGTTTTCCTGTTTGTATCTGTTGTACTTGAATCTGACGCTGTATTGACTGCGTTATCTCGCCTCAATCACATAGGTAACTATGCGTCTGGCAACTCACCGGTTTGTCGCTTCCCCACAACTCCACGTTACGTGGGGAGAGCATCAGTTCGTCTGTATTTTTGTAGTATCAGTGACAGAGTAGAGTAGGGGGCTATGTTATTTATTTTCCTGCAATTTGCTGCTTGAATCGTCACTTAGTTTAAAAAATATGCGAACAGTTAAGGCTTTCTAAAAAACTGTTGACACCTTTGGCCTCGGCCCCTAGAATTCGCCTCGTCTTGTAGGGGATTGCTTAGCAACCTCTACAATTGGTGTGGGGCTATAGCTCAGCTGGGAGAGCGCTTGCATGGCATGCAAGAGGTCAGCGGTTCGATCCCGCTTAGCTCCACCAAAGATTTTGTTCCAGTGTCCCTTTCGTCTAGAGGCCTAGGACACCGCCCTTTCACGGCGGTAACAGGGGTTCGAATCCCCTAAGGGACGCCAACAAAATCTGACAAACTGACTGTAGTGTCCCTTTCGTCTAGAGGCCTAGGACACCGCCCTTTCACGGCGGTAACAGGGGTTCGAATCCCCTAAGGGACGCCAATTAGTCAGTACAGTTAGTGATGTTTATGCGCCTGTCCCTTTCGTCTAGAGGCCTAGGACACCGCCCTTTCACGGCGGTAACAGGGGTTCGAATCCCCTAAGGGACGCCAACATCATATGAAGGTCTATCCAGTGTCCCTTTCGTCTAGAGGCCTAGGACACCGCCCTTTCACGGCGGTAACAGGGGTTCGAATCCCCTAAGGGACGCCACTTCAGCGTTATATCTGCAAGTGGGGCTATAGCTCAGCTGGGAGAGCGCTTGCATGGCATGCAAGAGGTCAGCGGTTCGATCCCGCTTAGCTCCACCAAATTCTACAGCTTCACTTCATTATTAGTTCCGTCAAACTCACTAGTTGCACTTATCTATTGCCGCACTCTGACGCACTACGGAATTCTTCACATTTTATCTTTAGCCTTTAAAGCAAAAAAAAGCGACTTTACAGCCGCTTTCTGACATTGCTCAAATTTCGTTACATTTTCACTCTAGACCTAAAACCAAAGGTAGCATTAAATCTGCGATAACAGGTTGGGCTTCCAGGTTCGGATGCAGTCCATCTGCTTGCATCCAATGCTGTTTTAACGCTATGGTCTCCATAAAGAAAGGCCAAAGCGGTATTTGCTGCTCTTCTGCGACTTTTGGATATAAATTGGTGAATTGTGTGGTGTAACGTGGGCCATAGTTTGGCGGGATACGTATTTGCATTAATACAGCTTTGCTGTCCTGTTGCCTGATATGCTGCACCATCGTATTGAGATTAGTCTCAAGCTGTGGCACGGGAAAACCACGCAGGCCATCATTGGCTCCTAGCTCAATCAACACATAGTCGGGTTTGTGTTGTTCGAGTAAGGCGGGCAAACGTGCCAGGCCACCAGCAGAAGTTTCGCCGCTGATGCTGGCATTCACCAAGGTCCAGCCGCTGTCTTGTTGCTTTAGCTTTTGCTGTAGCAGATAGACCCAACTTTGTTGTTGGCTTAAACCATAACCGGCGCTCAGACTATCGCCCAGAATTAACAGCGTTTTGGCCTGCACTGCAGCTGCAGTGAACGACAGGACCAAAAGCATAACGTAGATCAATCGAATCATGAAAACACCTATACCTCATATTGTTGCAAAAGATGTTGTAAAAACAGTTCAGCTCACCGGATCTGAGCTTACCATACTGCAAGATATCCACCTTACGATCAATCAGGGCGCGACAGTTGCCATTGTTGGTGCTTCAGGTTCAGGCAAATCCACTCTGTTGGGTATACTGGCAGGCTTGGATTTGGCTTCATCCGGTGAAGTGTATCTGGCTGGTCAGCCGCTGCATAAACTTAGTGAAGATGAACGCGCTGAATTAAGAGCGCGTTCTGTTGGTTTTGTGTTTCAGTCTTTTTTACTGTTACCCAGTCTGACAGCGCTGGAAAATGTCACTTTGCCTGCTGAGCTGGCAGGCATGCCAGATGCACGAGCTCGTGGTCTTGAGTTACTGGCACAGGTTGGGTTAAGTCACAGAGCCGATTTTTTTCCTAATCAAATGAGCGGTGGCGAGCAGCAGCGGGTTGCGATAGCCCGGGCTTTTATTACCAAACCTGCGGTACTTTTTGCCGATGAACCTTCGGCGAACCTGGATAGCGCGACAGGCGAAAAAATCGAAGATCTGTTATTTGAACTGAACGAGCAACAAGGCACGACCTTAGTGCTGGTGACCCACAACCATGAACTGGCGCAACGTTGCCAATACAGATTCCAGATGCATGCTGGCCATTTAGCTGCTGATTTAACTCAGACGACAGAGGATAAGCGCCATGTGGGGTAAAATCGCCTGGCGACTGTTCTGGCGCGAATTAAGCCGAGGCGAGTTATGGGTGATCGCCTTTTCACTATTTCTGGCTGTATTAACAGTAGTGAGTTTGTCTGGCATCACTGAATCTGTGCGTTCTGCTTTGTATCAGCGCAGCGCCAACTTTGTAGCCGCAGACAAAATTTTGCGCTCCAGCATAGGTTTTAATGAACAGGTTCAACAACAAGCAGATCAGCTGCAACTGAACTCATCTCGTCAGGTGCAGTTTAATTCCATGTTGTTTGCCAAAGATCAGATGCAGCTGGTTTCAGTGAAAGCTGTTTCTTCAGCCTATCCACTGCGTGGCGAGCTGAAATTAAGCTCCTCTATCACCGACCCAAGTCTGGTTGCTTCATTGCAGCCGAATCAGCTTTACCTGGAAAGTCGGCTTTATAGTTTGCTGAATATCAAGGTAGGTGACAGCCTTGAGTTGGGTGAAAAGGCATTTACCGCAGCCGGAGTGATAGTGGCTGAGCCAGATGCACCGCTGTCGGTATTTGGCAGCTCACCTCGTATTTTGATGCATCTGGATGATGTGGCCGCTACGGCTATTATTCAGCCTGGCAGCAGAATTAGTTATCGCTTAATGTTTGCTGGTTCTCAGCAAGACCTTGAATTGCTGGAGACTCAAAGCAAAGAATTGCTGGGTCCACAGGACAGATGGCAACAAATGGACAGAGAATCCGCCATAGGAGGCGCTCTGGACAGATCTGAGCGGTTCTTATTGTTATCAGGTCTGTTGGGTATAGTGCTGGCCGCTTGTGCCGCTGCAGTGGCCGCTAACAGGTATAGCCAGCGTCATGCTCGTTCAGTGGCTGTGATGAAAGCTCTGGGGGCCACTACCACCTTAAGCCGGAAAATTTATGGTAGTCATTTGTTATTTGTGGTGATTTTCAGTGTTGGTTTTGGTTTGCTGGCTGGTCAGCTGTTAGTGCAATTAAGTCAATGGGGCGTTGCTTTCTGGATGCCTGAGTATCTGGCTGAATTCAGTTTCAGGCCTTTAGGTCTTGGGGTTTTGACTGCCGCCATTTGCGCTGTCTTGTTTTCAGCCCGGCCTTTATGGCGTCTGGCTGCAGTACCGGCACTCAATGTACTGCGCGAGAAGCCGGATCAAATGAAATTTGACCCGGTGCATTTAATCAGCGGCTCAGTGGCTATCTGGTTATTGATGTGGCTATTTAGCGGCGATTTATGGATCAGCAGCTGGTTATTTGTGTTGTGTCTGGTATTCGCTTCTCTGCTGATGGGCTTTGCCGCTGTGATGGTCCGGGTGGCTAAACCTATGGCCGCAGGGCAAAGCAGCGCATTACGGCTGGCACTGGCGAATTTACGCCGCAGATTATGGCCCAATGCCTTTCAGTTGATCACTTTTAGTCTGGCGTTGTTTTTAACTCTGCTGTTGTATTTTTTACGCTCTGAGTTGCTGGACCAATGGCAACAACAAGTGCCGGAAGGCGCGCCGAATCAGTTTCTGGTGAATTTAACGGAGCAAGACAAAACTTCACTGCAACAATTGGCAGTTCAGCACAACTTAGAGCTGACCGAATTTTATCCTATGGTGAATGGCCGGGTACTGGCGGTAAACGGTGAAAACTTTGCCGATGAAGCAACCAAGGAAAAACCTGAGCAACGTCAGGGGGTTGGGCGCGAACTGAACTTAACCTGGTTAAATGAAATGCCTGACAACAATGAACTGGAAAGCGGCCAATGGTTTAGCGCTCAATCCAAAGCTGAAGTGTCGGTTGAGTCGCAAATGGCAGAGCGATTGGCATTGAAACTGGGTGACAAGCTGCAATTTTCAGTCGGAGGGCAACTGTTTGAAGCGACGATCAGCAGTATTCGTAAAGTAGACTGGAACAGTTTACAGCCGAACTTCTATATGGTGTTGTCACCTGATCTGATGCAGGGCTTTCCGGCTACTTACATTACCGCCTTTTACTTACCTATGTCAGAGCAGGAATTGTTGAATCAAATAGTGCGGCAATTCCCAACAGTCAGCCTGATTTCTGTCGATACCATTTTAAAGCAGGTCAACGACATTATCAGTCAGGTCTCCGTGGCTTTAACCTTTATTCTGATTTTGGTGTTTGCATCCGCTGTTTTGGTATTGGTCGCGCAAGTGCAGGCCACGCTGGAACAGAGGGAACAGGAGCTGGCTATTTTGCGGACCTTAGGCGCTAAATCGGCTTTTCTAAAAGCAGCGCTTTTGTATGAGTTTGCCGCTTTGGGGGCTTTAGCCGGGCTTTTTGCCACTATTCTGGCAGAAGTTCTGCTGGCTGTAGTGCAACAGCAGTTCTTTGATTTGCCTTACCAGCCGCACTGGAATTTGTGGTGGCTTGGCCCTGTATTGGGTGTCGCTTTAGTCACAGTGCTCGGTGCATGGCAGGTCAGGCAGTTACTTAAGATGTCAGGCAGTACCTTATTACGTCGCGCCCTTCAAAATTGAAGGGCGTTTAAGGCATCTTTTAAATGGCTGTGGTTAAACTGAAAACCATTGTCCAGTAAACGTTTGGGTTGCACGTTCTGGCCAAATAACAGTAAATCAGCCATTTCACCAAAAGCTAAACGTAATACAAAACCAGGCACTGTAAAAGGTGCCTTTTTACCAAAACGTTCTGCCAGCAGCTGGCTGAATTGTTTGTTGCTGACAGGGCGGGGGGCTGTTGCATTAAAGGGCCCACTTAAATCATCCCGTTGCAGTAAAAAATCAATCAGACGCACCATGTCTTCCAGATGGATCCAGGACATAAACTGTTTACCATCCCCTATAGGGCCGCCTAAACCCAATTTAAACAACGGCAGCATCTTTGCTAAAGCTCCGCCTTGACTACTCAGTACTATGCCTGTGCGTAGCAAGCAGACTCTTGTCTGTGGACTTGCAGCACGCTGAGCCAGGTTTTCCCAGCGGGCACAAATATCATGGCTGAATTCAGGGTAAAAAGAACTGTGTTCTTCTGTGACTATTTCACTGCCCTGACGACCATAAAAACCTATAGCTGAGCCGCTCATCAATACTTGAGGTGGAGTAGTACAGTGCTGGATTTTTTCTGCCAGTGCTTCAGTTAATTGCCAGCGGCTTTGGCAGATTTTTTGTTTTTGCGATTCACTCCAGCGTTTGTCTGCTATAGGCTCGCCAGCAAGATTGATTACTGCATCGATGTGGTTGAAATCGATATCGTTCAGGGACTGCTGATATTCAGCCTCAACACCAAGGATTTGCCTGGCTTTGACTGATGATCTGCTAAGGATTATAAGTTGATGCTGGCCTTGCCATCCTGCAATGAGCGCGCGGCCTATCAGTCCGGTTGCACCGGTGATCAGGATCTTCATTGTTAAAAGCCTCCACAACTAAAGTATTGAATACAGCCAAGTATAAGCGCATTAATACGGTCGTGATGCTTATTCTGGTTTAGTATGAACTTGCTTTAATAATTCGATACGTTGCTTGATGTGGTACAGCTGGCATTGTTTGTAGTATGCACCTGCAGTTTTACTATCGGGTAATTGGCCAATAAACTGCCAGCGGCAGTCCTGTTCTGTGTACAGAGCAAAGGTTTGACGGGATTTATTAAAGAGTTTTAAGCCATCCTGACGGCCCGTACTGTTTGCTTGTTCTTCCAGTTTGAATAAGTGGTTGTTTTCCCAAGTGGTTAATTCCCGTCTGCTCTGTTCCAACTGCTGATCTAAACATTGCATATACTCCACTTTCGATAATGTTTTTTGATCACAGGCTTCTGTGGCAGCAAGCGAAAATGCACTGAAAGTGATTGCGAGCAGCATTAGCTTGATCATTTTAGTCCTGACTCCGGAAAACGAATGACAAAACGCGCACCACCCAATGGGCTTTGCGACACCTGCAGTTCGCCTGAGTAGGATTTCACTAGCTCAGAGACAATAGAAAGACCCACGCCATGCCCTTCTTTGTAGGTATCGAGTCGGGTACCACGCTGAAATAATTCTTCTCTTTTATCCTGCGGAATACCTGGACCATCATCTTCAATATCCAGTTGTAAGGGTTTGCCAAAGGCGCTGATTTTGACCCGTCCATTACAAGCTTTGCAGGCATTGTCGAGCAGGTTGCCTAATATCTCCATTAGATCGGTTTCATCACCACGAAACACCACCTGATCGGTACACTGAATTTCTATCATGCAGCCTTTATCATGATAAATTTTGCTTAAAGCCTGTTCCAGTTTATCAATCAGCGGTTTGACTTTAATTTGCTTATGCCACAAATCCTGGCCTGAACTCGAAGCTCGTTTTAATTGATGCTCAATCATGCCTGTAATGCGGTCCAGTTGTTCACGCAGTTCAGGTTGTTCAGACAGCTTCGAGGTGCGTAATACAGCTATAGGCGTTTTTAATGCATGAGCCAAATCACTTAAATGATGACGGTAGCGTTGCTTTTGTCTGTTCTGATTGGCCAGCAGCAGGTTTAGGTCTTCTTTAATTTTGTTCAGTTCAGAAGGGTAGTCGTGTAGCAGTTGTTCCTGCTGACCACTTTCGAGCTTATGAATTTCTTTATCTAAAGAGGTTAAAGGCTTAGTGATCCAATAGTAGGCCAACAAAGTTAACCCTATCAGCACCAAAGCTATGCCAATAAACCACTGACTCAGGGTTTTTCTGAAGGTGTCGAGTGGCTCCTGCAACAGTTGATCATTCTGCACTACATGAATGGTCAAAGGCAGGGTGTTATCACCTAAGTCAAACAGCACTGAAAAAGACAGTACCCAGTATTTCTGCTGGTACTGTTCCATCAAGACAAACTCATGCGAGGCTGGCAATATCTGATGGGTAGGGGGATCAAATTGCTGATTAATAGAAGAATCGGATTGCCATAACAGTTCGTTTTCACTGGTAATAAAAGCAGCCAAACCTGAATCGGGCCGGTAGAAATCCGGCGGCAGCAGGTTGTTGCTCAGCTCCACTTTGCCCTCATTGGGATGTACTTCCGCCAAAATGGAGTACATATGTACTTCAAGTTTCTGCTCAGTACTGGTCAGCAGTTGGGTATAAAAAGCCTGTTCTATTGCAAAAAATGAACTCGGTAATAAAAAGAACAGCAAAAACAGGCTGATAATACCCTGACGAACCTTGAGCGATAACTGCATTTAGCTGACAACCATGGTAAAACGGTAACCGCGGCCACGCAGAGTTTCTATAGGTTTTAGCTCGCCATCCGGGTCCAGTTTTTTCCGCAGGCGCAGCACAAAGACTTCAATGACATTACTGTCCAAATCGAAATCCTGATCGTAAATATGTTCTGTCAGCTCAGTTTTGGAAATCACTTTATTTGGGTTGTGCATAAAGTACTCCAGCACTTTGTACTCATAAGCGGTCAGACTGACTTCATCCTCGCCCAGCCAGACTTGCTGGGTTCTGCTGTTGAGCTTCACAGGACCAGAATGCAGCATTGGATCCGGCTGACCAGCAGCACGGCGTATCAACGCATTGATGCGGGCCAACAGCTCTTCAGTATGAAAAGGTTTGGTCAGGTAGTCATCTGCTCCGGCATCCAAACCTTCAACCTTTTCCTGCCAGCTGCCACGAGCTGTTAATACAATGACAGGAGTTTTTATATCATTCTGACGGGCTTTACGAATAAGACTCAGACCATCCATTTTAGGCAGGCCTATATCGATAATGGCCAAATCATAAGGGTATTCGCTTAACTTAAACCAGCCGTCCGCTCCATCATGAGCTACGTCTACGCTAAATTGCTGTTGCACTAAATGCTCGCGGATTTGTTCCGCCAATAAAGTCTCGTCTTCAACAACTAATAAACGCATGGGGCTTCCTTTTTAAACTGGCATAAACAAAGTGGGGTTATGCTAAAACACTCTGTCTGCGGCGGCAATCCTTAACATCAGACAAATCGTTGAAAGTCTAAGATCCAGGGTCTGAATTGCTGCTGAACACCTGTTGTACTTGAAGCCGCAGCTTTGTTGGCTGCGCTACTTGTGGTGCTTCCAATTAGTTAGGTTTATTTTGTTTTAATTATGTAAAAATATTGATGCAAAAAGTTGTATTTTGGCTATCTTTATTGACGAGGTTGCAACTCAAAGTGGTTCTTTTGTCTCTGTTTACCGGATTGTAGTTGCTGGCAACAACCTTCAGTAACACAGTGAAGAGGCAAGGAACTGTTAAAAGGAGAGAACTGTGATGAAAATCGCACTCGTTGCAGCAGTCATGGCCAGTCTGGCCTGTGCAGTTAACTTAACCGTAGCACAAGAAATGGCGAAAGCCCCTTTGTCTGTTCCGGCGGCAGCGAAAGTCGCTGATAAAGCCAAGCTGAATATTAATCAGGCTTCTGTAGAGCAATTAGACGCATTACCTGGTATTGGTGAGAAAAAAGCTCAGGCCATTAAAGACTACATCAGTGCCAATGGCCCTATTAAAGATCAAAAGCAACTGACAGAAGTCAAAGGCATTGGTGAGAAACTAGCGGCGCAGGTCGCAGAGCACGTTAGCTTTTAACTTTTAAACTGCCTGCAGGCCTTAACTACGCGCTCGTCAGCTGTCGCCGAGCGCTTTCATTTGTTCATTCGCCCACTGAACTGCAGTGTGATACGCATCAGGCACAGCTTTGGTGTCGAGTTTCAGCGACTGGATCAACGCGTTCGCATCCTCCCAAGCCGCTTGTTCATAAAATTTAATTAATTGCAGAAATTGCGCCATAGGGCCAACACCATCGATCAGTGCCTCTTTAATATCTTTGGACAGTGGCAGCTTGCTCATCACTGAACTCATGGGTTCATCCAGTATCGCGTCCATCAGTGACATCATGCCAGTTAAAAATGCTTTAGACAGCTCGGCAAAACCTGCAAGACGAGCGATGTCTTCAGCAAAACGAGCTCTGGTCATTGCCAGGCGCATTAACTCAGCAGGCTTGTCGCTGCTGATTTGGGCAGTAAAAAGCACAGATAAAAAGCGTTTTAGTTCAGCCTGCCCCAACACCACTATGGCTTGTTTGATAGTGGCTATTTCAGCACGGCGTTTAAATACGGCAGAGTTAGTGTAACGCAGTAGCTTGTAAGATAAATGCACATCCCGCTCAAACACCGATGTAATGGTATTTAAATCCATTTCTGGTTTTGCTGTTTCATACAACAACTCTGCCAAAGTCATTTGGGCAGGAGATAAAGCCCGGCTTTGCATCATCTCGGGGCGGGAGAAAAAATAGCCCTGAAAATAATCAAAGCCTAAATCTAAAGCCTGCAGAAACTCTTCGTTGGTTTCTACCTTTTCCGCCAAGAGTTTGATATGAGGAAAGTCCTTAATGGCGTCTTTAATTTGCAACATAGTATCGAGGCTGGTCGCGCGATAATCAATTTTGATAATGTCGATCAGAGGGTAAAAATGCCGCCAGACGGGTTGGTGAATGTAGTCGTCCAACGCCAGAACATAACCTTGAGCTTTTAGTAGTTCACACTCGGCTAATAAACGTTTGCCGGGCTGAACTGTTTCCAGTATCTCGATCACCACTTGCTCACAAGGCAACATGGACGGGTATTTTTTTAATAAAGAATCTAGCGTGAAGTTGATAAAGCCTGGTTTATCCCCGAGAAACTCATCCAGACCTAAATTCAGTTGACTGCCTTCAATCATGCGTGAGGTGGCTTCGTTGCTGTCCACTTCAGGAAATACGTTCTCCACACCATCCCTGAATAACAATTCATAGGCAAACAGGTTTTTGTCTTTATCCAGAATAGGTTGGCGTGCAGTGTAAAAGTACATAGGTTCCTGAACAGCTAAACAGAAGTCATGCTTCAATGTAGCAAAGATCTGCGGGAAAAGACTATGGTCTTACAGATATTTTCAAATATCACGAAAGGAAACAGCAGGCAGATCTGAACAAATGATCTGCCTGCTGTCTATGAGTTAGTTATTTTCTAACTTATCAGATACTTGCTGAAACAATCGGCTTACATCTGCAGTGGGAGCAGAGGTGACCAGACTAACAAACCAAGTCAGTAGAGCAGACACTAAAACGCCAGGTATGATGGCATAGAGGAAGTCATTTAACTGCTTACCGTCAATTTGGTAAGGGCTGTACGCCCAAAACAGCACAGTCAGAGCGCCTGCTGTGATACCCGCCAAAGCACCCCAGTGGTTCATCCGCTTCCAGTACAAACTGATCAGCACCACAGGACCAAAAGCAGCGCCAAAACCTGCCCAGGCATTGGCGACTAAACCTAAAATGGAGCTGTTACTGTCCAGAGCCAGCAGAATGGCGACAAGGGCCACGGCAAAAACCGAAGCCCGGCCTACCAATACCTGCAGCTTGTCACTGGCGTTTTTATGCAAAAAGGTTTTGAAAAAATCCTGAGTTAAAGCGCTTGATGTCACCAGCAACTGAGAAGAGATGGTACTCATAATAGCGGCCAGAATAGCTGCTAATAATAAACCACCGACAAATGGATGGAACAATACCTGAGAGAGCAGAATAAAAATCGTCTCAGGGTCTTCCACCTGCATTTGGGTTTGCTGAACATAAGCGATGCCGACAAAACCTACCGCCATGGCACCTAAAATAGAAATGATCATCCATGACATACCAATACGACGTGCCGCTTTAAAATCGTCCACAGAACGAATCGCCATAAAACGCACAATAATATGCGGCTGACCAAAATAACCTAAACCCCAAGCCAACAAAGAAATAATGCCAAGTGCGCTGGTGCCGGTGAATAGGTCCAGATGTTTTGGATTCAGTTGCTCTATGGTGGTGAACATCTGAGTGGGTTGGTCCAAAGCGCCAAAAGCGACCAGTGGCACAGTAACCAGAGCGACAAACATAATAATGCCCTGCACAAAGTCCGTCATACTGACCGCCAGAAAGCCGCCTAATAAAGTGTAGGTAATGACAACACCAGCGGTCAGAAACAGGCCAAATTCATAATCAAGCCCAAAAACTTCGTCAAATAATTTGCCGCCTGCAACCATGCCTGATGAGGTATACAAGGTGAAAAAAACCACTATGACGACAGCAGACACCAGACGTAATAACCGGGTCGGGTCGGCAAACCGATTTTCCAGGTAGTCGGGCAGGGTGATGGAATCTTTTGCAAGTTCAGTGTAGACCCGAAAACGGGGTGCCAGCAGTATGTAGTTGAGGTAAGCACCTATGACTAAACCAACACCAATCCAGATTTGTGATATGCCTGCGACATACATAGCGCCTGGTACACCCATAAGTAACCAGCCACTCATATCAGATGCCCCAGCGGATAAAGCAGTAACGCCCGGGCCCAGTTTACGGCCACCCAACATGTAGTCAGATAAGTTACTGCTGGATTGGCGGTAGGCGTACAAGCCTATTGCCAGCATAGATAAAAAATAAATGGATAAAGCTAAAATGGTTGCCGTGGCCACTGTGATTCTCCCGCATTGTTATTTTTGTAGTTATAAAGTGGTCGCATGCTATCAATAGCTTTGGGTAACAGCCAGTTTTTTAAGTCAGACAAACAAAGCTTCGCTGCCAATGACGGCCGACTTTTACTCAGGGTACAATTCTGGCAGTGCAGATTTATCACTTGTCTTCTCCAGTGATAACTTAGACCAACAGATCCACAATGCTTTGCCCTGCCAGCTTTGCTGATTTTTTTGATACAGCTGCTGGTTCAGCAATTGTAATTGCTCGGTAAAGTTTTGATCTTTACACCAGAGTGCTAATTCGGTCAGTGAGGCCGGTGTTCTGCCAAACTGTTGCTGAGCCCATAACATCAACCACTGTCTTGTTGCGCCCGCATCGTTGTTATGACAAGCCAGCTGCAGTTTTTTCGGATTGGCTCTGGCAGAACCTGAATTGTGTACCATAGCTTTTTTTACGACGGCTCTTTTTGGCCTGAACCAAACTAATGCAAGCACGGAGCAAAGCCAGAGTGCTGTCAGTACTGAGCTAGTGTAATTCCATTGCCATGGATTGTGTTCTGCAGCTGCCGTAGTCAGTCCTTGTGCCGCTGGCACAACCACAGCTGCACTGTTTTGTTGCGGCAGTTCAGGATTTACCTCTACCGTTAAACGTTTTTCCGGCAAGGTAGCGTAATGTACTGAATTGGTTTTTTTATTCCACCATGGCAGCTTTACTTCGGGCAAAACCAGTTCGCCTGTTCTGTTGGCAACCACTGCCATGCTAAATACTTTTTGTGACACCAGGGTGCCATTACGCTCTGCTTGTTTGGCTTGTGGCTGCTCTTTGTAAAGCTTCACGCCATCAGGTGCGTTCAGTGGCAGGTCGGGTAACTGGTGTTCAGCTACATCCAATGCAGTTAATGTAATAGTGCGCGTGACGGGTTCGCCTTGAGTTAACTGTTCTGTGGCCGGGCTCCATTCTTCATTTAAGCTGACTAAATCTGCGATCAGCCAGTCGCCTGGGAAGTTATCCGGCTTGGCCGCAACTTCAATAGTTAAATCATTGGCTGTGGCGCTGACCGCTTTGGTTTGAGCAAAATAGTCATAACGACCTGAGTTTCTGTCGAGCATTTCGCCGCTGAGGGTCGAGCCAGGCAGCACAAAAGTACCACTGCGTTCTGGGATGATCCGGTATTTACGGCTAAAAGTGCGGTAACGTTCGCCGTTAACTAGTTCGCTGCCTTCTTTGTCTTTACCCAGTTGTTCTATGCTCAGGCCATCTACTTTAGGTTCGCTGAGTGAACCCCGTTGTAAATCGCCCTGAAAAAATATTTTTACGTCCAGGTAGGCCAGCTGCTGCACATAAAGTTGTGTGCTATCCAGACTGCTTTGTAAAAACAGCTGTGGATCGTTAGTCGTTTCTGTCTGTGCTGAGCCCTTGATTACTTCGACTTCGATAGAGGAGGAGCTAACGCCTTCAATCTCAAAGGATGGAATAGTAAAAGTACCACTTTGTTTTGCTTTAAGTAGCAGACGCCAACTGGTGGTGCGGCTGGCCTGACCGTTGATAATTTGCATTTGCTGGCCCATAGAAGGGCCTTGCACAATAAAATGTTGGTCCAGTACGGAGAAATCAGGTTGCTGTGCCACCTGATCATCTGCAACCAATTCCAGTACCGCCGTCTCACCCAATAACAACGGGTTTTTATCCAGGGAAACTTTTAGCTCAGTCAAAGCCCAAACTGGACTACTTAGTAATAAAAACAAGCATAACCACTGCTTTACCATTCTTCGACAACTCCGGCTGGTGGTTGATCATAACGACGTTTTTGATATTCAAGCGCCATTTTGCGGCGTAATAACAAAGAAGGATCGTCCTGTACTTTGCGTAATAAATTATCCAGTTGCTGACTCTGTTCGGCGTTGGCATTAGGCCAGGCTTCAGAAATCGCTTTGTGTTGCTGTTCCTGCTCCTCCTCCTCCTGCTGTGCAGCAGCCTGTTGTTCTGCTTGTTCAGCAGCCTGTTGCTGCTGCTCTTGCTTTTGCTGCTCGGTTTGACCAGGCGGCTGATCTTTTTGTGAAGCCGCATCATCGGCTTGCTGATCAGACTGTTGTTCGGAAGATTGCTGTTCAGATGTTTGTTCGTCAGATTGTTGTTTTGACGATTCTGCACCTTCGCCTTGATCGTTGGATGATTCGCCTTGCTGCTGATCCTGCTCTTCGCCTTCACCTTGCTGCTGGTTTTGTTGCTGCTGTTGTTGCTCCAGTGCTTTTTGAACCACATCTATGTTTTGTTGGGCTTTATCAAGCGCCGGGTTTTTAGCTAGAGCCTGCTGATAGGCCTCAATGGCCTCTTCATATTTTTGCTGTTGCGCCAGACTATTGCCAAGGTTATACAACGCATCAGCACTGTCCTGTTGTCGATAAGACTGCTCAGCTGCTGGGTAATCTCCGGCTTTATAGGCGGCGTTGCCTTTCCACAGTGGGTCGTCAAAGTTTTGCCAGGCATCGCTGTAATCCCCTTGCTGATAAGACTGCTGTGCTTTTTGGCTTTTGGTCTGCCACAGATCATTCCATTCAAAGGCTTCTGCTTTGGGTAAAAACAGCACCAGTAAGAAGACAGTCAAAGCACCGCGTTTATGCAGCCACAACGCCAGAGGCAGCAGCAACCAGACCAGATAAACAGCGTTGTCTTGCCATTGATCACCAAAAAGCTTTTGTTGCTCTTCGCTATCAGCTTTTTTATCCAGAGGTTTTAGCGCCAATAAAGCATCAATATCACTGTCTTCAGAGCCCGCCACTGCAAAAACACCTGAGCGTAGTTCAGCCAGTTGTTGTAGCTGTTCCAGCGGTACTCGGGGCAGCACTATAGCGCCCTGACGGTCTTTTAATAACTCACCGTTACTTAACCGCACCGGCGCACCTTGTGTGGTGCCAAAGGCCAGTACAGATAAACGATGCGGCCAGTTGTCCATCAAATCACGTAACCGAGGGTAATCAGCGGAAGCAAAGCCGTCGGTAAAAAGCACCACGTCTCCTTGCAGATAACCGCCTTGTTTGAGCAGTTGATCGGCCAGCAGTAGCGCGGCTTCAATGTTGGAACCTTGCACCGGCATAATGTCGGGGCTGAGTTCAGGCAACAGCAACCGGACATTATTGTGATCCTGAGTTAAAGGCGAAATGACAAAAGCATCGCCGGCAAAACTGACCAAAGCCAGCTCCCCCTCTTTGACGCCATCTATATAGTCCAGGGCTTTAAAACGGGCCTGGGTTAATCGGTCAGGCGATAAGTCGGTTGCACGCATCGACATCGACATATCCATCAGAATCACAGTGGCTTTTTTCAGTTGAAATACCGGCTGTGGTAAACGCTGCCAGCTCGGGCCTGCCAGGGCAATCACGCTAATTAGCCAGATGATCAGGACCAGCCACAGCACTGGCTTTTGCTGTTGTGTGGCTGGCACTGTCAGTAATTCTTTTTGTAGATGCGGTGCTATCCAGTGTTGCCATGCGCTTTGTGGCTGGCGTAGTTTGGCAAACAAAACCCAAATCAACACAGTGGGCAAGATTAACCAAAAGTACTCCGGCCTTAACCAATGAAAATCAGCCCACATTTTTTATTCTCCCTGCAAAGCGCACCTGGCTTAAGGCAAGTAACACAGAACAAAACAACGCCGCCAATAAAGGCCAGTGCAACAGGCTTTGCTGCGGACGATAACTGATTTGGTCACGCTCAATAGGTTCTAACTGATCCAGCAGTTTGTATATTTGTGCCAATTCAGCCAAATCGCGGGCGCGAAAATACTTGCCGCCGGTTTCTTCTGCAATACGGGTCAGCAGCACTTCATCCAAATCCTGCGACGGGTTAATCAACTGACGGCCAAAAATACTTTGTTGCACCATTTGTTCGGCTCCAACACCTACGGTGTACACCTTGACTCCGGCAGCTTTGGCCAGTTGTAAGGCTTCCATGGGCTGAATCACACCAGCTGTGTTCGCACCATCACTTAACAAAATCAGTACTTTGTTTGAGGTTTCGTAAGTATTCAGCCGTTTCACTGCTAAGCCTATCGCTTCACCTATGGCGGTACGTTCGCCGACTAGCCCCCGCACTGCTTCATCCAGCATGGTTTGAATAGTAGTTAAGTCATAGGTTAAAGGGGTTTGTTGATAAGCGGCATCGCCAAATAAAATCAGACCAATGCGGTCGCCTTTGCGTTTTTGAATAAAGTCGCTGACGACCAGCTTCACGGCTTGCAGTCTGTCTATACTCTGGCCCTGATGCTGCATATCACTGATTGCCATAGATCCGGATAAATCCAGCGCCAACATCAGATCCCGGCCTTGTTGTGGCAAAGTAACGGTTTCTCCCAGCCATCTGGGTTGAGTGGCCGCCAATACTAAAAAACACCAACAGAGTAAAGCGAGTAAGGTTTTAACAGAGCGGGGCGCTTTACTTGTCAGGCCAACAGTCTGGCTACTGGCTTTGATCAGGGCTTTGTGTGTTAAAGGGCTGCCTTGCTGCTGTGTTTTACGTCGTAGCAACAAAGGTAAAGGTAATAACAAAAACAACCAGGGGTAGCTGAATTCAAACATCAAAGCCGCTCCAGCTGTTTGACAGAAACTTTATGCAGCCACTTTTCAGCAAATTGCAGATAAGTGGTGAAATCAGCTTGATCCGATACCGATTGATACAGCACTTTCTGTAAATCAGGCAAAGGCTGTTGGGGTAATTGTTGCTGTAAAAATTCCTGCCAGTGTTTCACTGGAGCAGACAACACGCTATGACCCGGACTGTAACAACGCACCAGACGTTTCAATAATTCGTTCAGTTCAGCGCTCTGATCTGGCTGTTTAATCAGCCGCAATTCTGCTTTGGCCTGACGCAAGGGCAAGGCTTTTTGCCATTTTTTCCAAAAAAAACGAAAGCCATAGGCCAAGAGTACAATAAGCAGCAATGCAAGTAACCACCAGCCCGGAGCAGGTGGCCAGAAGGTGTTCAGCATCGGTTCTTGTATATCAGCCAACGCCAGTTGGGGTTCAGTGTTCGCCATCAGGCCAACTCCTGTTTAATTGTTCAATCAAAGGCAAGGCTGCACTTATTTCTAAGTAGCGGCAGTTCAGCTTTTTTAAGTTCAATTGCAAAGCTTGTTGCCACTGGTGTTGCTGGTGCCGATAACTGTCTTTTAAAGTGGATGAACCTAAATCCAGAGTTTTTAGCTCCACACCATCTGTCACTGCCGCTAAACCAGAAGCAGACAAGGGCAACTGCAAATCCAGAGGATCAGTAATATGCACACAACGAATTTCATTATGCTGGCGCATGGCTTGTAAATGGCGCAAGCCTTGTGCGTCAAGTGCGCTGAAATCTGAGATCACAAAAATAAGCGCACCCGGGCGGGCTAAACGACGCATTAACCCCAACGCATGGTTAATGTTGGACTCTGCAGCCATGCCTTGGTTTTGCTGAATTTTAATCAGCGCATTTAAATAACGTAATACCGCCTGGCTGCGAGCTGCAGGTTTAAGCTCAAGCAATTGTTGTTCACTGAAGACCAAGCCACCTAATTTATCGCCGGTTTCACGCACATGCCAGGCCAATAAGGCTGCTAAATGCGCTGCCTGCACAGACTTGAGCAGCAACTTTGTGCCAAAACGCATCGACTCAGATAAATCGGTCAGGATAAAAACTGGCCGCTCTTTTTCTTCGCGAAATAATTTGGTGTGTACTTTGCCGGTGCGGGCTGTGACCCGCCAGTCGATGGTTCGCACATCATCACCGGGTTGGTAATGCCGTACTTCATCAAACTCCATACCCCGGCCTTTACTGCGGGCCAAATAGGAGCCAGCCAGCTTACTTTGAATGGCCATTTTGGGGGCTAAATCCAGCAAAGCATGATGACGCTGATAGGCCAAGAGTTGCGGCAGATCCAAATGGATACCGTCTGTGGCCAGTTGTTCTAGCTGAAGTTGGGTATTCATCAATGGCACATCAGGCAACAGGAACCAGTTTTAAAATCTCTCTGAGCACATCATCTGTGCTTAAGCCCTGAGCTTCGGCATCGTAAGTTAAAATCAAACGATGACGTAGCACATTAAAAAATACTGCCTGAATATCATCCGGCGTAACAAAATCACGGCCTTCTAACCAGGCTTTAGCACGGGCACAACGTTCCAAAGCAATACTGGCGCGGGGGCTGGCACCATAAGCTATCCATTTCGCCAGTTGCTCGCTGTAGGCGGCGGCATTACGGGTTGCCATCACCAGCTGCACTATATAGTTTTCCAGGCTTTCGGCCATATGCAGTTTTAAAATGTCCTGACGGGCGGCAAAAATATCGGCCTGACTGATAGGGCTTAATTTGGCTTTTTCATGAGCTAAAGCTTCACCCCGGGTTAAACGTAAAATAGCCAGTTCAGTGGCTGCATCCGGATAATCCACTTTGAGGTGCAATAAAAAACGGTCGAGTTGAGCTTCAGGCAAAGGATAAGTGCCTTCCTGCTC
The DNA here is from genome assembly GCF_021290985.1 of Rheinheimera soli. Classification (GTDB taxonomy): domain Bacteria; phylum Pseudomonadota; class Gammaproteobacteria; order Enterobacterales; family Alteromonadaceae; genus Pararheinheimera; species Pararheinheimera soli. Next base: position 41,594 of record NZ_JAJOYU010000002.1, on the reverse strand, counting down.
CAGCGGGTTTTGGGTTGCCATCACTAAAAACAGTTCGGGCAGGGCATAGGTTTTACGGCCTACGGTAATTTGTTTTTCTGCCATAGCTTCTAACAAGGCCGATTGCACTTTAGCAGGAGCGCGGTTAATTTCGTCAGCCAGAATAATATGGTGAAACAAAGGGCCAGCCTGAAACTCAAATTGCCCGGTTTCAGGACGGTAAATATCAGTGCCTGTTAAATCGGCGGGTAATAAATCCGGTGTAAACTGAATGCGGTGAAAACGACCTTCGACGCCATGCGCCAAAGCATTCACTGCTCTGGTCTTGGCTAAACCCGGTGGGCCTTCCACCAGCAAATGACCATTGGCCAATAAAGCCAACAAAATACCTTCCGTCAGCGCATGCTGACCTAAGACCTGACTGTCCAGATAGTCTTTTAAAGCGGAGAATGCCTTTACCATAATACTCACTACTGTTTTTAAGTTATTGTCGTCAGCTATTGTTGTTTATTTTCCAAGCAGTTAGCTCAAAAAAAAGCTAGGCTAAGACCACTTGCTTTTATATAAGGTTCAAGACGTTTTAAAACAAGTGTTTTAATTTGCCTGATCTCTGGTTACAATCGAAATTATCTACAGGTCAGACCTGTCACGAGTCACACTAAGAGGATTGTCCATGGCTGCGCCACTACAACTTACCACACGTCAAGGAGACCGTATCGCCATAGTGCGTGGTCTGCGTACTCCATTTGCTAAACAAGCCACCGAATTCCATGGCGTCTCAGCGCTGGAACTGGGCAAGCTGGTCGTCAACGAACTGCTGATCCGTAGCGAATTGTCGCCCAAGTTAATAGATCAATTGGTTTTTGGTCAAGTTGTACAAATGCCGGAAGCGCCAAACATTGCCCGTGAAATCGTATTAGGCACTGGCATGAATGTGCATACAGATGCCTTCAGCGTCACCCGTGCTTGTGCTACCAGCTTCCAGTCTGTGGTCAGTGTGGCCGAAAGCATGATGGCTGGTGTCACCGAAATCGCTATTGCCGGTGGTGCAGATTCAAGCTCTGTTTTACCTATTGGTGTCAGCAAAAAATTAGGCCGTGCTTTGGTCGATTTAAACAAAGCCAAAACTTTTGGTCAGAAACTGGCGATTTTCCGCCGCTTAGGTTTAAAAGATTTATTACCAGTACCTCCAGCAGTGGCTGAATACACCACTGGCTTGTCTATGGGTGATACGGCTGAACAAATGGCCAAAACCCACGGCATCAGTCGTGCCGATCAGGATGCGATGGCGCACCGTTCACACAGCCTGGCAGCGCAAGCCTGGAAAGATGGTTTATTAAAAGATGAAGTGATGGCCGCTCACATCGAGCCGTACAAAACCTTCCTTGAAATCGACAACAATATTCGTATGGATTCCAAGCTGGAATCGTACAGCAAGTTAAAGCCTGTATTTGACCGTCAGTTTGGTACTGTCACTGCAGCCACCAGCACCCCTTTAACAGACGGTGCTTCCGCTGTATTGATGATGACCGAGAGCCGTGCTAAAGCCATGGGCTATGAAGTCTTAGGTTATATCCGCAGCTATGCTTTTGCCGCTATTGATGTCTGGGAAGATATGCTGATGGGCCCGTCTTATGCGACACCTATTGCTTTGGACCGTGCTGGTCTGAAACTGTCCGACTTAACCCTGATTGAAATGCACGAAGCTTTTGCTGCTCAGGCGCTGGCCAATATGAAAATGTTTGGCAGCAAGAAATTTGCTGAAGAAAAACTGGGTCGCGCTGAAGCCATAGGTGAAATTGATATGGCAAAATTTAACGTCATAGGTGGCTCTTTAGCCTACGGCCATCCTTTTGCGGCGACAGGCACCCGTTTAATTACTCAGACTTTAAATGAATTAAAACGTCGTGGTGGTGGTATTGGTTTAACCACGGCTTGTGCTGCCGGTGGTTTAGGCGCGGCCATGATAGTGGAGACTGAATAATGAGCCAACCGACCTTTAGTTTAAGTATTCGCCCTGATCAAATTGGGGTGATTAGCATGGATGTGGCAGGCGAGAGCATGAATGTGCTCAAAGCTGCTTTTGCTGATGAAATTAAATCTTTGCTCAGCGAAATAAAAAACAATAAAGACATCAAAGGTTTAGTTATTATCAGTGGCAAGCCAGATTCATTTATCGCTGGTGCTGATATTTCTATGCTGGATGGCTGCACTACAGCGCAGCAAGCCGAAGACATTGGCCGTATGGGCCAACTGGTGTTTAACCAGCTTGAAGCTTTATCTATTCCATTAGTGGCCGCTATTCATGGCCCTTGTTTAGGTGGTGGTTTAGAGCTGGCGCTGGCCTGTCATGCCCGTGTCGCGACTACAGACAACAAAACTGTATTGGGTTTACCTGAAGTGCAGCTGGGTTTATTGCCTGGCAGCGGTGGTACTCAGCGTTTACCTCGTCTGGTTGGTATTCAAAAAGCTTTGGATATGATTTTAACCGGCAAGCAGCTGCGTGCTGCTCAAGCGAAAAAAATTGGTTTAGTGGATGCCGTAGTCCCTAAAAGTATTTTGCTGGAGGCCGCAGTGCAGTTGGCGCTTAAAGGCAAACCTGCAGCTCGTGACGTCAAACTGAACTTTGTTGGTAAAGTGCTGGAAAAAACGCCTTTTGGCCGCGCCATAGTGTTTAGTCAGGCAGAAAAACAAACTTTAGCCAAAACCCATGGCAATTACCCGGCACCTTTGAAGATCCTCAAAGCCATTAAAGCTGGCGTGGATGGTGGTTTTAATAAAGGCCTGGATGTGGAAGCCAAAGCTTTTGGTGAGCTTTGCATGACCAGCGAGTCCAAAGCCTTACGTTCATTATTTTTCGCTACGACTCAGATGAAAAAAGAGACTGGGGCAGGGGATGTTCAACCGCGTAAAGTGCGTAAAGCCGCTATTTTAGGCGGCGGTTTGATGGGCGGTGGTATCGCCAATGTCACTGCTACTAAAGCCGGTGTGCCGGTGCGGATTAAAGACATCAGCCAGCAAGGTATTTCCAATGCAATGAAATATAGCTACAGCCTGCTGGAGAAAAAGCTGCGTAAACGTTTTGTCACTAAGACTGAAGTGCAAAAGCAAATGTCCCTGCTGACAGGTACCACAGACTACAGCGGTTTCCACGATGTGGATTTAGTAGTTGAAGCTGTGTTTGAAGATTTAAATTTAAAACAGCAAATGGTGGCTGATATCGAAGCCAACTGCTCTGAACATACGGTCTTTGCCAGCAACACCAGTTCATTGCCTATAGGCCAAATTGCAGCCAAAGCGGCTCGGCCTGAAAATGTCATTGGTCTGCATTACTTCTCTCCTGTGGATAAAATGCCACTGGTTGAAGTCATAGCCCATGACAAAACCTCGGCTGAAACTATTGCCACTACTGTGGCTTTTGCCCGCAAACAAGGTAAAACGCCGATCGTCGTAAAAGATGGCGCAGGTTTTTACGTCAACCGTATTCTGGCGCTTTATATGAATGAAGCGGCCAATATACTGCTTGAAGGCGAACCAGTTGAAGCGCTGGATAAAGCGCTGGTGAAGTTTGGTTTCCCTGTCGGTCCTATTACCTTACTGGATGAAGTCGGCATAGACGTAGGCGCTAAAATATCGCCCATTCTGCTGAATGAATTGGGTGAGCGTTTTACTGCACCAGCTGCATTTGACCGCTTACTGGCGGATGGCCGTAAAGGTCGTAAAACCGAAAAAGGTTTTTACCTGTACGGCGCCAAAGCCAAAGGCAAAAAGCAGGTCGATGCTTCCGTTTATACCGTACTGGGTTTAAACCCGGCGGCTAAACTGAGTGGCGATCAAATAGCGCTGCGCTGCGTGGTGCAAATGCTGAACGAGGCCGTGCGCTGCTTAGAAGAAGGCATTATCAGCAGTGCCCGTGACGGTGACATAGGCGCCATCTTCGGTATAGGCTTCCCGCCGTTCTTAGGCGGCCCGTTCCGTTATATCGATCAGATGGGTGCTGCCACTTTAGTAGCGCATCTGCGTAGCTTTGAGAGTCGTTTTGGCGCACGTTTTGCCCCAAGCAAGCTGTTGCTGGAAAAAGCAGAACAAAATACCACTTTCTATTAAGCCATCCTTTGCTCCTGAAAAGGCTGCTATCTGTCCGATAGCAGCCTTTTTTATTTCTCTTTGCTGCTGTTTTAACAGGGTTTTGTTTTGTTACATCTTATTCGTCGCATAAGTTGCCGCTGTGGTGGTGGTAAAACAGCTGTTGTGTTAACGTTTTGTTGTTTTTAATCACTGAATCCACACAAAGAAAGAGAGAAAAACATGCCTAATCCGATCCGTATCCTTGGTTATGGAGTTGCCATGCTTACCAGCATCCAATTGATGGCGGCTATGCCATCAACCGCACCTGTCGCGCCAACCAAACCCTATGTGGTTAAATCAGAAAATGGGGACAGACAAGATCCCTATTATTGGCTGCGGGATGATAAACGACAGGCACCAGAAGTGCTGGCGTACCTGAATGCCGAAAACCAGTATTACCAGCAGTATGCCGACCAGTACAAAACACTAAACAAAACGCTTGCTGATGAAATTATTGGCCGGGTGAAGCAGGATGACAGCACTGTCCCTGCCATTAAAGGGGACTATTCCTATTACACCCGCTTTGAGCAAGGCAAAGAGTATCCTATTTATGCCCGTAAACCCAAAGCAGGTGGTGCTGAGCAAGTGATGCTGGATGTGAACAGCATGGCAGAAGGTAAAGATTTCTATCAGATAGGCAACTTTCAGGTCAGCCCTAATCAGCAGTTGCTGGCGTATGCAGAAGACACCACGGGCCGTCGTAATTACAACCTCAAGGTACGGGATTTACGCACAGGCAAAGATTTAGGGACTGTGATTACCGGTGCTGAAGCCTCTTTGGCCTGGTCGGCTGATAACAGTCAGCTGTTTTATATTGAAAAAGACCCGCAAACTTTATTAGGCACCAAAGTGCGCCGCCATACGCTAGGTCAGGATGTGGCGAAAGATGAAGTTTTGTACGAAGAAAAAGACAGCAGCTTTTATATGGGCGTGGGCAACAGTGCTGATGATCAGTTTGTGGTGATTTGGCTTGGCAGTACAGTGTCCAATGAGATGCTGGTGCTGAAAAGTGATGATAAGTCTGGCAAATTTACCTCTATAGCACCACGTCAGCGCGATTTTAAATACGAAGTTGAGCATATCGATAATCGTTGGGTGATCATGACCGACTGGGATGCGCCTAACTATAGGTTGATGACAGTGAAGGATGACCAAATAGGCGATCGCAGCCGCTGGCAGCCGTTGTTGGCTCATAACCCGGATGTATTTATTGACTCATTCCAGCTGTTTACCGACTACCTGGTGATTAATGAGCGTAGCAATGGCCTGGACAGAGTACGTTTGATGCCATGGTCTGATTTAAGTAAAGCCCAGTATGTCGAATCAGATGAAGCCGCTTATGTGGCAAAAACAGATAACAATCCAGAACAAAACAGTCTTTGGTTACGCTACCGTTATACATCGTTAACCACTCCGCCTTCTGTGTACGAAATGCATATGAAAACAGGCGAAAAACGTTTGTTGAAGGAACAGGAAGTCTTAGGTGGCTTTGATAAAAACAATTATCAGACCGAACGTGTCTGGGCCACAGCAAAAGATGGCACCAAAATTCCGGTCAGTCTGCTGTATAAAAAGGGCCTGAAAAAAGATGGTACAGCACCTTTGTATCAATATGCTTATGGCTCTTACGGTATTTCCAGTGCACCGTCTTTTCGCAGCACTGTGATCTCTTTAGTTGACCGAGGTTTTGTGTACGCCATCGCTCATATTCGGGGTGGTCAGGAAATGGGGCGTGCCTGGTATGAAAACGGTAAGTTATTGAAAAAAATCAATACCTTTACTGACTTTATCGACGTCACTGATTACCTGGTTGCTGAAAAATATGCAGCTAAAGATAAAGTCTTTGCCATGGGCGGCAGTGCCGGCGGTCTGTTAATGGGCGCTATAGCCAATATGGCTCCGGAGAAATACCGTGGTCTGGTGGCACATGTACCTTTTGTTGACGTGGTCACTACTATGCTGGATGAATCTATTCCGCTGACGACCAATGAGTTTGATGAGTGGGGCAATCCAAAACAAAAAGTTTATTACGACTACATGCTGTCGTATTCACCTTATGATCAGGTAAAAAAACAGGCTTATCCGGCCATGCTGGTGACTACGGGTTTGCATGATTCACAGGTTCAGTACTTTGAACCGGCGAAATGGGTTGCTAAGCTGCGTACCGTAAAAACCGACCAGCAGCCTTTGCTCTTCCGCACCACTATGGAAGCAGGGCATGGTGGCAAATCCGGGCGTTTCTCACGTTTGATTGAAGTTGCGGACGAATACGCTTTTATTTTGTCTTTGTTACCAACCACACCTAAGTCTTAATTCAACACTATAAAAAGCGGCGCAGGGCTGATGATCTGCGCCGCTTTTTTATTTCCGCTGGCCTGACTTGGGCTTTCGTCGCATTTGTAGTCATTTTCTGCAGTCAGTACCAGCTCGGTCTGGTATAGTGCCGCGGTTTTTTTTAGCCGCATTACTAAGCAGCAGTAATAAGCAGGAGTTCGGTGTGGTTTTTATCCTGAGCCTTTTTTGTCTGAGTAGTGTCAGTGTCTATATTGCGGCTTTACGGGCTGGTATGGCCGCTAAACGCTGGGCTTTGGCTGCTTTGTGTTTGGGGCCTCTGGTGCTTCCCTTGTTTCACAATCATAAAAGACTGACGCTACGCCGCGCTTTTGGCCGCTTTTCAAATTTCTTTTAGCATTGATCCTGCCTGATATTCATTACGTATCAAAATTTGCAATTTGGACGGATTAAAAGGGTTATTCGTCAACCAGTTGCGATTATTTTCTGAGCAAAATGTGTCTTCCGAGGCATTACAAAATCATTTCTTTTGACAAAGCAAAATTTTTGTTTGACGAGTCTGATTTTGTTTACCATACTGCGCACAGTTTGATTCGGATAGCTGTAGATACAACAAAATTAGAGGAAAAAAGTGATGCAGCAAAGTTTTGTCGCTAATCGTCGCTTTTTCGATGACCAGAATTTCCCAAAGGGATTCACCAGGTCCGGGCGCTTTACTCTGGCAGAGGGTAATCTGCTGGAAAAACATGGCAACGCCATGCAGGAACTGGAAGCAGGCTCACGCCAGCCAGTCAATGAAGAAGAACAACGTTTTATCGCTGTTTGCAAAGGCGAACAGGAAGCAGCCAGTCAGTATGAAAAAGTCTGGTTGAAGTACAAGCAACGTTTGCAGGAAAAACGCAAATTTCATACCGTATTTGGTAAGAAGCGTATTGCAGATGGTGGCGAAGACTTCTCGTTTGTAGATAACGACGCAGATTAAAAAGTAACACTCTGAAGAGAGGGTTAGCTCAGATCCAGTACTTGGTATTGGATCTGAACTAACCCTTTTTTGTTTTATGTTATGGATGCTGTCTGGCTAAAGCCCCAAGACCTTTTTAACCTGGCACTGCAGTCAGTTTTGGTTTTTGTTGTTTCTGCTGTTTTAAGAACAAACCAAAATCATGAGCCGACAACGGCTTACTATAGAAATAGCCCTGAATAATCTCACAGCGCAGCTGCTTGAGCTGTTGTAACTGCTCAGCTTGTTCTACCCCTTCCGCTACTACCGTCAGGTTCAGGTTATGCGCTATGGTGACTATAGTGTCCACCATATTGCGGCCACGAGCCGTATTCATATCGTCGATAAAAGCTTTATCGATTTTTAAGGTATTGAGCGGAAACTGTTTTAAATAAGCCAAAGAGGAATAGCCGGTACCAAAGTCATCCATCGCCAGATGAATACCACGGGCCCGTAGCTTCTTCATGGTATCGATCGCCAGTGTTGGCGACTGCATAACGGTACCTTCAGTGATTTCCAGTTCCAGATGATAAGAGGGCAGTTCAGAGCGCTGCAGAATGTCATCTATCTGCTCACATAAAAACGGCAGCATAAACTGCTTGGCGGACAAGTTCACGGCAACGCGGCCATGAAATAAGCCCATATCTATCCAGCGTTTGACGTCTTCGCAGGTTTTTTGCAAAACCACTTCACCGATTTCAAGAATTTGGCCTGTTTCTTCTGCCACCGGAATAAAAGAAGCCGGGCTGATTAAGCCTTTTTTCGGTGTGATAAAACGCACTAAAGCTTCCATACCCACCAGTTGACCTGTGACTATGTCCATTTTCGGCTGATAAAACACTGTGAAGTAATCTTCTTTTAAGCCATGGCGGATCAGGTTTTCCACCTGCAATCGTTTCACTGCCAGTTTGTTCATCGAGTCATTAAAAAACAGGTAACGGTTAGCGCCTTCGTGTTTGGCATGGTACATAGCCGTATCTGCATTTCGCAGCAGTGCCTGAGGGTCGTGGCCATCTTCCGGATACAAAACGATGCCAATACTGCTGGTGATCGCCAGTTCGTGCTGCTCGATAAAAAAGGGCAGGTTAATTTGTTTCAGTAAGTCTTTAGCCAGACTGGTAATACTGTGAATATCATTGGTGTTTTCCAGCAGCACTGCGAATTCGTCACCCCCTAAGCGGTATAACTTTGCTTTAAAGCGGGTGAACAGGCTTAAACGCTCGGATAATTTACACAATAAGGTATCGCCGAGCTCATGGCCAAGTGAGTCGTTAATTTTTTTGAAGTTGTCTAAATCGAATACCAGAAGTGCATGCTCTACCTGTTCCCGCACCAGTTGAGTCAAATGACTGGAAAAACGTGCACGGTTTGGTAAGCCTGTTAAGGTGTCTGTGTCTGCTAAACGATTTAGTTCGGCTTCGCGTTTTTTCCGCTCACTGATATCAGAAACTACACCAACAAACTGTTGTACCTGACCCAGTTCGTCTTTAATCACATCAAAACTAAGCTCAGCCTGAAACAATTCGCCGTTATGGCGTTTATCTTCAATTTCACCGGCCCAATAGCCTTGCTCTAACAACGCCTGACGGATTTCATGTAAAAAGCGGGCAGGGTAGAGGCTCAGTTCAAACACGCTGTGCAACACAGATTCACGGCTTTTTCCTGTCATGCTGACAAAGGCCGGATTCACTTCTAATAGCGTAAAATTGGTATCACAGACCATCACCGCATCAGAGATATTATCCAGACAGCGGGCAAATAAGCTTAAACGCTCTTCGGTTTCTTTTAACTGCTGAATATTTTTTAAGGTGCCGGTCATCCGTATTGCCTGACCTTGTTCGTTTAACTGCACCACTTTGCCTCTGTCCAGTACCCAAAGCCATTGGCCATTAGCGGCTTTAATTCGGTAACTGGATTCAAAAATAGGCGTCATGCCATGCATATGTTGCTTCAAAGAACTGGTGACTCTTTCTACATCCTGTGGATGGATCTCAGAACGATTCGGTGGAAATTGCTGGCTGTCACCTGGTTTCTCCAGAGGTTGATGCCAGGAACTGGATCGGTACAGCTGGCCTGCCTGCATATCCCAGTCCCATAATTCATCGCCGCTGCCCCACAACGACAAACGTAAACGCTCTTCACTTTGTTCCAGTTTGGATTGATAACGTCGCATCCGCACTATGCTCAGATGAGCCAGCGTCAGGGCGACTATAGAAAGGGCGGAGATCACTGTCAGCACATAAGGTTGCAACTGCTCCCAGCCTGCAGCAAATACAGGCAAAGGCGCAGTCATAACAAGGCTCAATGGCAGCAATAAAACAGGAGTAAGGCGCACAGTCAGACTTTTTTAATGGATGTCAATTCACGTTAACCAATGTTGTACGCACTGTCAAAGCCATTCCGACAATAAAGGTAATTTCTCTAATAAATTGAACGGGTTTTGTTCAGTTAAATGACTGTGGTCCGGTTTATCTCCTGTAGCCAGAAAAATAGCATCGTAGTCCGGCGCCAATAACTGGTAAAAAAATGCGATAAAATCGTTCAGACTGAGCTGTTCCAGTGCCCGTTCTATCTGTTCATTTAAATCAAACTGATGGTCGCCCTGGCCTATGGCAAGCCAAAGCCGTTTTGCTCTCGCACCTAAGCTGCTGTCGCGCTCTTTGATTTGCGTGGCCAAGCCTTGTTTCATCTGCACGAACTCTTCTTCGTCCAGCTCTTCAAGCTCTGATAGAAAGTTTTTGTAGAAGGCCAAAGTGGCTTTGTACAAATCAGCGCATGAGGCCGCGGGGCTTTGAATATAAAAAGCGATGCCTGGCAACAGATTCATTGGCACATAGCCTGTACCCACCAGATAACCCAATTGCTGTTCTGTGCGCAGAACATGGAAGTATTCCGGAGAGAGTAAATGATTGGCCAACATAAACAGCGCCATATCCACAGGGCGCTTTTGCCGTGATGGTAAATAAATCACCAGCGCCTGATCACTGTGCTCAACAGGCACCTTGACCCAGACAGGCCCTATGCCCTCTGTGTTATAACGCTGACGGGGCAAAGCTTCACCTTGTTGCTGTTCTGCAAGCCAGGATTTTAAAGCCTGACTTAACTGCTCTGGGTCTTTTTTATGCCAATTGCCCAGCATAAAAGCTTCCAGATGCACCTGTTTCAGCAGTTGCTGGTGAAACTGTTGAAAAGTGCTGAAGCTTTGTTGCTGTAACGCCGCTGCCAGTTGATCAATATCCGGGTTCAAAGGCTGTAACAATGAGGACAGCTGGCTGAATAATTTGGACACAGGTTTATTTTTGCTGTGATTTTGCCAGTGCCGAATTAACTGGCGTTTGATTTCATCAAAACGTTGTTCATCAAACTGGCAAAAGGCCATCTGAGCCAGTAAATCAGCGACTAATTTAATTTGATTGCCTGCTAAACCGCTGCTGTGCAGACTGATGCCGTTATGCTGCACATGCAAATGATAAGTCAGGCCCGCCGTAGTGGCGGCATAAAAGCTTTCGTTGATTTGATCCTGAAACAACTCCAGCCACAAACGGCTGCAGGCCATCTGACTTACAGAACCAATGCAGTTAGGTAAATTCAGCTGAACAAAAATATGGCCTTTTGGGGTTTTAAAGTCAGTGTCGGCTTTAAACCATAATTTAAAGCCGGTTTCTTTCGCCACTAACACAGGTTTGGCCATATGATCGGTATCGGCCAGCAAGTTGAGCTCTGTGACCAGATAGGGATTACTTTGCGGCAGATGACTGCTTGCGGGGACTCCTGCCTGCAGGTAGTTATTGATCTGGCTTTGTTGTAGTGGTTGCACACTATATGGCGTTTGATACCAGCGTGCTTCCCGGTTGGCTTTAATTTCAGGGGCAATAAACATTACCCTCATATTGCCTGGTCTGAAATGTCCCAGCAGTTCGCGGTACAAAGCTTCTGGCGGCAAGTCCATACGATAGTCACCATAGACATAATCATCCACCGGATAATGTTGCATATTGACTGACAAATCGCAGGCTCCCTGCAACGCTGTGCTTGGCTCCTGATACAAATAGCTCCACTGCACTAAACGCTGACGTTCCAGAAACAAATGCTCTGGGAATGGCGACTGACGCAGTAATTGCAACTGACCAAACAAAGCTTCAATAATGTGCTCTTTGGCAGATACGCCTTGTTCTGTCAGCTCAAACGACAAAGTGAAATCTTTGTAATTACTGCCGTCTATGCCTCCGCCTGCACTGAGCTGGTTCACCCAGCCGTTGTCTTTTATAAAAGCCAGTAAAGAGCCGGGACCTTCGTCACCTAATAAATGTGCCAAAAAAGAAATCAGTTTGTATTTGTACCAGGGCTGGATATCCGGCAACGCAAAGCTGGCAACCAGCCGCTGGCTAAATTTGTGAGGTTCTATATCCAGTTGCAGAGCTTGATGTTCAGCCAGATACAAAGGCTGCGACAGCGGTGCTTTGGCACAAACATCATTGGGTAAGGCATCAAAATACTGATGAACCAGCTGTTCCAGTTGTTCTAAGGGCAAAGGAGAGACCAGGCACAAGCTCATGCGGCGGGTGCCGTATTGGCTTTTAAAAAACTGCTGCACCGCCTGCTGCAGGCTTTGTTCTGGGGTATCACACAAGGTCAGTAAATTACCGACTGAAAACTTGGCAAAAGGGTGGGCCGGATTGACAGTTTCTTTATGGACCTGATAAATGCGTCTGCTGTCGTCTTTGAGTTTGAGTGAAAACTCAGCTTCAATGGCCTGACGCTCTTTTTCAATGTAATCGGCGTGAAACAACGGCGCGCGAAACATATCGGCAAACCTGTCCAACGCCAGTTCAAAGTAATCTGAATCAATGTCAAAGAAAAAGCTGCTGTGCTCAGTACCTGTCCAGGCATTGTGGCTGCCGCCATGATGATTAATAAAATGCTGGTACTCACCGGCGTCCGGATATTTTTCAGTGCCCAAAAACAGCATATGCTCCAAAAAGTGCGCCAAACCCTGCCGTTCGGCCGGATCGTCAAAATGTCCGACGTTAATTGTCAGGGCAGCAGCACTTTTTTCTGCGTCTTGTTGATGCACTAAGAGTACAGGCAGATCATTGGCTAAAGTCAGCGCCAAGTACTGACGCTTGTCGTTAGGGCTTTGCATTAACTGGCTTTTTTTCAATTTATGCCTCGTGACGGGAACCCTGAAAATACGGAATGCGAGGGTTCATCATAGCGATTAGGAATATAGTAACGCAATTTTATGCTTTATTAGCAGTTACTGTCGGCATTAACTTTCATTATCATAGCGCACTCTTTTCGCGAGCGTCGCGAAGTTGTAACTGGTAGCAACAATGGTTAATTTGGTTATTATGCGGCACGGTGAAGCTGAACCGCAGTACTTGAGCGACAGTGAACGACAATTAACAGCAGCAGGTCAGGCCGAAGTCTGTGAAATGGCAGAATGGCTGCATCACCACTATAGTGCATTTGACCGGATTTTCTCCAGCCCTTATCGCAGGACTGTGCAAACCGCCGCAGTTTTAGTGCAAAAAGGGCTGTCGAGTCATGTTGTTGAACTGAATACAGATCTGGTGCCTGAAGGCAACGCACAGTTAGTGGTCGATTTTCTTGACATGCTGTATGCCGAAAACCCGCAGGCGAAAATCCTGTTGGTATCCCATATGCCACTGGTCAGTTTTTTGGTGGAAGCTTTTACCCGTAGTGGCCAGGCGCCAATTTTTGATACTGCAGGTGTGGCTTGTATTGATTACCATCAGCACAGAGGAATGTTACTGGAGTATGCCTGCCCCAGCATGATCCATCTGGTTAAGTCGGTGTCCTGAGCAATACCAGCAAAGCACCATCCCGGCCCCATTCTGTTGGGGCCGTATGAAAAGCCCGCACATTAGGGTGCTGCACCAGCCAATTCGGTACTCTTTTTGCCAGAATGCCCAAACCTTTGCCATGCACCACACAAGCACAGTTAAAATGCTGTTGTTCGCAATAAGCCAATAAGCCAGCCAGTTCGGTTTTGGCCTGTAGCTGAGTTAAGCCATGTAAATCCAGTACTACGGCCGGGCGAAACTCGCCTCGCTTCAATTGCCGGGCTAAGGTTGGGTCGTCACCTGTCTGAACAAAAGCCAGGGTAGAGCCGTCGCTTAAAAAACCTTCGTACTGATCGGAAAAGTAAAACAAATGGCTATCTGGACTGCTATTTGTTAAAGTGGCGGCCATTCTGACCTTGCCGGGTTGGCGGGCAAAAGGTATCTTGTCCTGCTGCAAGGGGCGTGCGCCTGTTACCGAGTCACGGAACAGCTGTTTTTCATCATCTGGAAGATCTGGAACTGGTGTTTTTTTTCGCATGCCCGAAGTCTAACCAATCACTAGAGTAAAACACAATGACAGAGCATCAAAGTAGCCATCTGACTGCGGAAATTATCGACGAAGCCATCCGCCAGCTGCATTCCATCCACGACTGGTTACGCTGGTCTGTCAGCCAGTTTAATAAAGCCCATATCTATTTTGGCCACGGTACCGACAATCCATGGGATGAAGCGGCTTTATTGCTGGCTCATAGTCTGGATATGGCGCGCATCACTGAAAACCTGTTGCCGCTGCGCGTTACCAGCTCTGAAGCCAAAGTTTTTTGTGATTTGTTATTGCAACGCATTGAACAACGAATTCCGGCCGCTTATTTAACTCAGCAAGCTTTTTTCTGTGGCTTAAGTTTTTATGTCGACGAGCGGGTGTTGGTGCCACGTTCTCCTATAGGCGAGCTGATTAATAGAAGCTTCGAGCCCTGGTTTAAAGAACATGAACCGGCACGTATTTTAGATTTGTGCACAGGCTCAGGCTGTATTGCTATTGCTTGTGCTAAACAGTTCCCGAATGCCGAAGTGGATGCGCTGGATATCAGTGAAGAAGCGCTCGATGTGGCGATATTTAACATTGAACAGCATGAGCTGGAACATCAGGTGTTTCCTATGTTGTCTGATGGCTATAACGCCATTAAAGGCCAGACCTATGATTTGATTGTGACAAATCCGCCTTACGTTGATGCTGAAGATATGGCCGACTTGCCGGATGAATACCATCACGAGCCTGAATTAGGTTTAGCTTCTGGCCATGATGGTTTAGAACTTACTCGCCGTATTTTGGCTGAAGCTGCAGAGCATCTAAACGACGGCGGCTGGCTGATTTGTGAAGTGGGTAATAGCATGGTGGCGCTGCAAGAACTGTATCCGGATCTGCCCTTACAATGGCTGGAATTTGAACGTGGTGGTTTAGGTGTGTTTGCTATTAGCAAAGCCGACCTGGTGAAACATCAGGATAGTTTTGTTGCATAGTTTTGAAACACAGTTTTGAACCACAATTTAGAAGCTTAATTTTCAGAAAATACAAAGATACGCAGGGGTGAATGATGTCGGGTAATTCTATAGGCCAACTGTTTAAAGTGACCACCTTTGGTGAAAGCCATGGCCCGGCCATTGGTGGCATAGTGGATGGTTTGCCGCCCGGCTTAAAGCTCGATCTGGAGCAAATTCAGCTTGAGCTGGACAGACGCAAACCCGGCACTTCACGTTACACCACAGCACGTCGCGAAGACGATATCGTCAAAATTTTATCCGGTGTGTTTGAAGGCTATAGCACGGGCGCATCCATAGGCTTGTTGATTGAAAATACCGATCAGCGTTCACAGGATTACTCAGCTATTAAAGATCTGTTCCGTCCAGGTCATGCGGATTACACCTACTGGCATAAATTCGGTATTCGCGATTACCGTGGGGGCGGCCGTTCGTCCGCTCGTGAAACTGCGGTGCGTGTCGCAGCAGGTGCTATCGCCAAGCAGTACTTAAAAGCCAAATTTGGGATTGAAATTCGTGGTTATCTGGCGCAGCTTGGCCCTGTGAAAGCGCAAAAGTTGGATTGGGATCAAGTAGAGCAAAACGCCTTTTTCTGTCCTGATGTCGATGTGCTGGAGCAGTTAGATGAGTATATGCGTCAACTGAAAAAAGACGGTGATTCAGTTGGTGCCCGTATTAATGTGGTGGCGTCCGGTGTGCCTGTAGGTTGGGGCGAGCCGGTGTTCGACCGGATTGATGCGGATATAGCCCATGCCATGATGAGTATTAATGCGGTTAAGGCTGTAGAAATTGGCGATGGTTTTGCTGTGGTAGAGCAGCGTGGCTCTACCCATCGCGATGAATTGCGCTTAGAGGGCTTTAGCGCGAATCATGCAGGTGGCACTTTAGGTGGTATTACGTCAGGTCAGGACATTAACGTCAGCATTGCGTTAAAACCTACCTCCAGTATCAGCATTCCGGGTAAAACTATTACCACCAGCGGTGAAGAAACAGAGATGATCACCAAAGGCCGTCACGACCCTTGTGTCGGCATTCGTGCAGTGCCTATTGCTGAAGCCATGCTGGCGATAGTGCTGATGGATCATTTCCTACGTCACAGAGCTCAAAATGCTGATGTCATAGTTACGACACCAGATATTGCAAGGCAGCCGTAACGCTTTGGGATAGAATAGAAACGTCGCTTTATGCGGCGTTTTGTTTTTGTACATCGCGGTGATGTGCTTTTAATTTTGTAGTGGAAATCTGATGAAACTTGCCACCACCCCAGCCCTGGGACTTGCTTACTTTGCGTATTTTGCTGTGTTGGGCATTTTTGTACCTTACCTGCCGATGTTTCTCGATGGCCGTGGTTTTAATTCTCACGATATTGGCTTGCTACTGGCGATAGTCACCACCACTCGTATTATTGGCCCGAGCTTGTGGGCTATGGTGGTCGAGCGTAAAGGCGATCCAATCAGCGTCATGCGGTTTGGCGCTGTGCTGGCGTCCATTGGCTGGTTGAGCAGCTATGTTGATCTGGGTTATTGGCCATTGGTATTTGGTCTTGGTTTATTCAGCTTATTCTGGACTGCGATTTTGCCTCAGCTGGAAGTCAGTGCTTTTCACTATCTGAATAATGACAGCAGCGTGTATGGCAAGGTCCGCAGTTTTGGCAGTGTGGGTTACATAGTGGTCGTCATGCTGGGTGGGTTGTTGTTGCAATATTTTGGCTCCGAATTTTTGCCCTGGGGCGCGACGGTTTTTCTGGCTTTGCTGCTTGGCACTTTGTTTTTACTTCCGTCTTTTACGATGAAAAACACCGAAGGGCAGCAGTCTATCCGCTTCAGAACTCTGTTTAAGCATCCGGTGTTTTTACGTTTTATGGCTGCGACTTTTTTAATGCAAATCAGTTTTGCGCCTTTCTACGGTTTCTTTATTTTGTATTGCCGCGATTTAGGCTACAGCGGTGTTACCTCTGGTTTGATGATAGCTCTGGCTGTGCTTGCGGAAATTATCGCGTTTTTTTACGCAGGCAAGGTGCTGAACCGCTTTAGTTATCGTGTACTGCTGACCTTTTGTTATGGCCTGACCATAGTGCGCTGGCTTATTGTGGCTTATCTGGCAGAGCACTGGTATTGGCTGGCTTTTAGTATGTTGTTTCATGCCGCCAGTTTTGCGTTGGCACACAGCTGCGCTATGCAGTTTATTCAGAGCTTTTTTGCACCAGCGCAGCGCAGCCGCGGCCAGGCTTTGTATGCAGGTGTGGTGTATGGCGGCGGTGGTGCTATTGGCGCTTATTGTGCCGGAGTACTATGGGCTGACGGACCTGGCGCTACTTTAACTTTTGTCAGTGCTGCAGTGGCGGCTTTAGGCGCCACCTTAATGGCCTTTTCTTTGCCAAAAACCTTACGGCAACAGCAAAACCTTTAGCGCAGTAGTGAGTTCCTGCTGGGCATTGCAGGCGTAAAAGGCTACAATGCGGCGTTTTTTTTACGCTGTAGAGGGTGTCGTGGCCAGTCTGTTTCGTTTAGGTTTAATTATCAATCCTGTAGCCGGAGTAGGTGGTGCTGTTGCGCTTAAAGGTAGCGATGGCGTAGTGGAGCAAGCTCTGGCATTAGGGGCTGTGCCTCAGGCGCAAAATAAAACTGCTTTGGCGTTAGAGCAGTTGTTACCTCTGAAAGAGCAGCTACAAATACTGACGGTTGCTGGTGCTATGGGCGCTGATTTATTGGCATCTTTAGGCTTTAACTTTCAGATCTGTTATACGCCAGGATCCAGTAACACCTCTGCAGAAGATACAGAACAAGCTGCTACTGCCATTGCAGAGCAGGGCGTGGATTTGTTGTTATTTGCCGGTGGTGATGGCACAGCCCGCAATATCTGTGCTGCGGTCGGCGAGCGAGCTACTGTGCTCGGTGTGCCAGCAGGTTGTAAAATTCACTCTGGTGTTTATGCCATCAGTCCATCGGCAGCTGGCAAAGTCATAGCTCAGTTGGTCAAAGGCGAATTAGTCACCTTAACTGAAGCTGCTGTGATGGATATAGACGAAACCGCCTTTCGCCAAGGCATAGTGCGCGCTAAACGTTTTGGTGAAATGCGTATTCCAGCCGAGCTTCGTTATATCCAAAGTGTGAAAAACGGCGGCAAAGAAGCAGAAGAGCTGGTGCTGGATGATTTAGCGGCCTATATAGCCAGCACCATGGACGATGACGTGCGTTATGTCATGGGCTCAGGCTCTACTGTTGCCGCTGTGATGAAAGAACTGGGTTTGCCTAATACCTTACTAGGCGTAGACGTGGTTGAAAATGGCCAGCTGATTGCGTCCGATGTCACAGCCACAGAGCTGCTGGCACTGGTGCAGGATTACCCAAGCAAACTGGTGATCACCTTAATAGGCGGGCAGGGCCATGTGTTTGGCCGGGGTAATCAGCAGTTAAGTCCTGCGGTTATTCGCGCAGTTGGCCGCGCTAATATTTGTTTAGTCGCCACGAAGACTAAATTACAGCAACTGGAAGGTCGGCCTTTATTAGCCGATACCGGTGATGCAAGCCTTGACCAGCAGTTACAGGGCCTGATCCCTGTGCTGGTCGGTTACAACGATTATGTGATGTACAGACTAGGTCTGGAGGAGTAAAAATGCAGGACGTTCAGGCCTATATTCAGCAGGTTGCCCAGTTTTTAGATGCAATGGTACAACAAGCCAGTGATGATGAATTATTTGCCGGTGGTTATTTACGTGGCCATTTTGATTTAGCTGTGGGCCGTTTAGAACTGACAGAACAACAATTTGAGCGTGCTGAACTTGCGGCTTCTGTACAACAAAGTTTAGATCTGGCTATTGCAGGTGGTGAACTGACGGAGCAGGACCAGGGCCTGGTTTTAGGCTTGTGGCAGCAACTACAACAACTTTCGTGATCTGATGTTGCATCAGATTTAAACTGAAGCCGAATTTGATTTGCGCTTCTACAACGCGCTTTATGCGCCAAACTACAAGTGAACTTTATGTCTACTAAATTTACCAGCTTAGAGCAACACGCCAGTTATGGCATAGGTCTGCAAATGGGTCAGCAACTGGCTGACAATCCGTTTGACGGTTTAGACATTCTGGCGGTAGCCGCAGGTTTAGCTGCCGCTTTCCAAGGTGACGAGCCAGAAGTATCTGAACAGCAAATTGGTGCTGCGTTCCAGGTGATCAGCCAGCGTATGCAGGAACAACAGGAAGAACAAGCCAAAGCTTTAGCTGGCGCTGGTGATGCTTTCCTGGCTGAAAATGCGAAAAAACCAGGCGTGACTGTGACTGAATCAGGTTTACAGTACGAAGTATTAGTACAAGGTGAAGGCGAGAAGCCAACGAAAGCTTCTACAGTCCGTACGCACTACCACGGCACTTTGATTGACGGTACTGTGTTTGACAGCTCGTATGACCGCGGTCAGCCTGCTGAATTCCCGGTATCTGGCGTGATCGCCGGCTGGACTGAAGCGCTGCAACTGATGCCAGTTGGCACCAAGTTACGTTTAACTATTCCACACAACCTGGCTTACGGTGAGCGTGGCGCTGGTGGCAAAATTGCTCCATTTAGCACTTTAGTCTTTGATGTAGAACTGTTGGCTATTATTGGCTAATCTGTTGTTTTGATAAAGAAAAAGGAGCCTTCGGCTCCTTTTTCTATTTAGGTTGAATTTAGTCGTATGGATTGTATTTTTTCTTCTTAAACTGACTGAAAATTAACATCAGTGACAGCAGCGTATACACCACAAAAATCACTCTTGTCCAGACGGGCATAGAGAAGTCCATAAAGCGCCAAGCTATATCACCACACATACCGGTAGGGTTAAAAATTTCTGGAAACCACTTATCTAAAGGCAAACCCAGCGGGAATTCAGGAAACAAACTACAGGTATATAAACCACCGGATTGCACCAGCTCCTCTACACCTATGTGTTCCTGGGTGATCATAAAACCCCAGACAGAACTTGCAGCAAAAGTGAATAAAGCTATCCAGCGCAACAAACCATTGGTCGGCGAGATCAATGCGATCAGGGCTGCCAAAATAACACCTGTTAATGCCGCTCTGGCATAAACACATAGCATGCAAGGCTGTAAATTCATTTGATATTGAAAGTACAATGCCAGACCTAACAACACCGTGGCTGACAGAGCTAAAACGAGCCATGCCGATCGTTGTTTTGACCATTTTGCCAGACTGGATAACATTCGGATCCCTTTGTTTGATAAAACAAAACTATAAGTCGGTCAATCTAAGGCAAAAACAGCCGAAAGACAACCCACAGCACGTCGAACAGCTATTTTTAATCCATAGCTTGTTAACTGCTTTGTCTCTGGTACAATCAGTGCCATTTATCTGACATTATAATAATGACAACGGGCCCCTCCGCATGACTATGAATTTAATTAAAGCGCAAAGCCCAGCTGGTTTTGCTGAAGAATATATTGTTGAGTCCATCTGGAATGGCAAATTTGCTCCAGGTTCCATTTTGCCGGCTGAGCGTGAACTGTCAGAGCTGATTGGGGTGACCCGTACTACCTTGCGTGAAGTATTACAACGTTTAGCCCGTGATGGCTGGTTGACTATTCAGCACGGCAAACCCACCAAAGTAAATAATTTCTGGGAAACCTCAGGTTTAAATATTCTGGAAACGCTGGCTCGTTTAGATGAAGAGCGCATGCCGGAATTGGTAGACGAACTGCTGTCTGCCCGCACCAACATCAGTGCTATTTATATTCGTGGTGCTATCAAAACTCATAAAGACCAGGTGATTGCCTCTTTTGCCGGTGCTGAAGATTTAGCCGACACAGCTGAAGCTTTTGCAGCTTTTGACTACAACCTGAACCATGAAATGGCACTGCATTCCTCCAATCGCATTTATGTGCTGATTTTAAATGGCTTCCGTGGCCTGTATAACAAAATCGCTCGTTTTTACTTTTCATCCTCTGAAGCCCGTGAACTGGCTCGTCAGTATTACAACCAACTGAAGCAATATGCTGAAGCTGGTAAACATGACGAAGTGGTGTTTGCGGTACGTAAGTATGGTAAAGAAAGCGGAAAAATCTGGGCAGGCTTACGCTCACAAATTCCAAAAGATTTAATCGAGTAATCTGAAACCGCCGAAAGGCGGTTTTTGTTTTTTGCATTCATGCAAAAAACTCCTGCGGAGCCTGCTCAAGCAGTCCAAAAACATTCCAGATGTTTTTGTATTCGCCGCCATTTAACAAAGCATAGCCTTGTCACAGCGGGTGGGGCTGGTTATTATATTGCCATATATAATATAACCTTTAGTTATATGGGGCGAACCATGCAAAAGCCTGCTACCCGGCCACAAGAAATTTATCTGGATAATAATGCCACGACTCCTGTTTTGGCTTGCGCTGCTGCTGCGGTGCAACATACGATGCAGCAATGCTTTGGCAATCCAAGCAGTAGCCACAGTACTGGCATTAAAGCCAAAGTCGAGCTGGAAAGCACCAGACAACTGGCACGTCAGCTGATTGGTGCAGGTTCCGGCGATATCGTCTTTACCTCTGGAGCTACCGAAGGTATTCAAAGTTCTATTTTCTCCGCCTTGTTGCATGCCCGCATGTCAGGAAAAACAGGGCCTGCTTATAGCTTGTTGTATGGAGCCACAGAGCACAAAGCCGTACCTCAAAGCCTTGAACACTGGAATCACGTATTGCAGTTGGGCGCGACTATTAGAGCTATCCCAGTTGATCAGCATGGCCTGTTGGATTTTGATTTTATCCAACAAGAATTGCCCAATACTCTACTGATTTGCACTATGGCAGCGAATAACGAAACCGGTGTAAAGCAGGATTTAACCGCGTTGCAGCAGCTTATCCGTGGTGTTGCCCCAGAAGTGTTATGGATGGTGGACTGCGTGCAGGCGCTTGGCAAAATGCCATTGCAGCTGGAACAAATGAGCATAGACTACGCGCCTTTTAGTGGTCATAAACTCTATGCGCCAAAAGGTATTGGTTTTTTATATGTACGTAAGGGCACCCCTTATCAGCCGTTATTGGCTGGGGGTGGGCAGGAGAGTGGCTTACGTTCAGGCACTGAAAACCTGCCAGGTATTGCAGCCTTGCAGGCGATATTTCAGCAGCTGAAATTAAAAGAAGGTTCGGTCTTTCAGCCAGAACAGCAGCTGTGGGGCTATCGTGAGCAACTGCTGTCTGCTTTGCGTCAGGTTTTTCCTGATTTAGTTCTGAACAGCGATCAACCTTATATAGTGCCTACCACCATCAACTTTTCTGTGCCGGGTTTTGCCAGTAAAGACATTATGGATTTGTTTGACGCTGCAGGTATTCGCGTCAGCTCAGGTTCGGCCTGCAGTTCTAAAATCCCGACCAGCTTTGTGCTCAATGCGATGGGTTTGCCGCTGTGGCGTAGTCAGGGCGCTATTCGTTTATCCTTTGGCCCGGCGATGACGCCACAGGAATGTCAGCAAGCATGTAGCGCTATTCTGGCACTAAAGGCGGTGGTCAATTCCTGTTGTCTGGTATTAAGTGACGCCAGTAGTACAGAACTTCAGCCTTTAGCAGGCTTAGTGCAGTTAAAACACGAAGATTTATGCAGCTATTTGCTGGTGTCGGCAGAGACCTCAGAAGTCATTATTATTGATGCTGTATTAGCCCTGGCCAGCCGTATTGCGCTTTTAGTGCAGGGCCATCAGTTAAAAGTACGGGCTATTCTGGATACGCATCAGCATAAAGACCATCCGTCGGCCCGGCCTGAGCTGGTTACTTTGTTAACTGATTTACTGAACCCGGTAAAGACCAACAGCCTTGGCTGGCCTTTAAACGAAACCAGCCTGAAGATGGGGTCTTATCAGTTGAGTACTGTGGCAACTCCTGGTCATAGTCCTGAAGCTGTGACTATTTTGGTACGGCAGCATCAGCGACAAAAATTTGCTTTTGTTGGGGATTTTATTCTGCCGGGAGGCACTGGACGGTTGGATTTACCTGGTGGCGACAGTCAGGCGTTTCGCCAGAGTTTACGAGCTTTAGGGCAGCAATTAGAAGCTCAAACCTTATTAATCTCCAGTCATGACTATGCTCAACGTTTTTTCACCCGTTGGGACCTGATGCTGCAGGAGCAGCCTGTATTGCAACAGATCCTCAGCACCGAAGATACGCCCGATCAGTGGCTGAGTGAATTGCAGCGTCAAACGGACTGGCTGCAACAGCAATCAGGTCATTTTTGTGGCGTGGTCGAGGTTTGTGCTTCCGATGCAACTGCTGTGATTGATAAACATCAGATCGCGGCGTTAATACAGCAATATCCGGCTTTGCAAATTTGGGATGTGCGTGAAGCTCACGAGCAGGCCGCTGGCGCTTTGTCAGTGTATTTGCCTGACCTAGCTTCTAAAGAAGTCCCTTTGTCCGCCTTGGTACAGCAAGTCGCTGAGCAACAGACAAAAACACCACAACCAGTGCTACTGGTTTGCCGTTCTGGTAATCGTAGTTTGTTGGCCGCCAAAGTGCTGAACAGAGCTGGGTTTGAACTGGTGTTTAATCTCAAGGGTGGAGTGGCACTTTTAGCTTGATTGAAGAGCTTTCATACTTGGCTTAGATGGACAGATTGGCGACCATAAAGGTCGCCGCAACAGCCAGCACCTGTTTAGTAAAACAGATGCTGCAGTGGGTTTAACAAACGTGTTAAGCCTTTTTTAAACTTCAGCGGTGCTGTTAAGACCGACAAACATAAACAATCTTCACTCATAGTGCGCGGCGTGTGAGTATGATCCGGTGTATTAATCAATAAATCACCTTCACCATAACAACCCGATTCGTCGTAGATTTTACCTTTAAGGACTAAGGTGATTTCCAAACCCAAATGAGTATGTTGTGGCACTTCGCTGTCTTTACGAATATAAAGTAAAGACACATTGTGTTGGTCTTCACCTGCCAGCTTTGCCGTGCTGATCCCACCTAAATTTAACCACTTCAGCTTGTTTTTCAGCAGCGGCTTTAGCGAAGCTGGTAATAAAATTTCACTATTCTGAATTTGTACTGCAAAAGGCTGTCGTTGGGTCAGCTGCGCTGCAACTTCTGGTTGATCGGTAATAAAATCCAACATCTGTTGCCAGTCAGTTTCTGCGCTTTGTGCCTGGGGTAAGGCGGCCAAATGTGCCCCGGCTTCAGCTTCCAAATCCATCTTAATGCGTTGACAATGTGGGCACAGATCCAGGTGTGCTGCAATAGCCAGGCTTAATTCAGGGGCCAGACTGGCTTCAATAAATTGTTCCAGCAGCTCCAGCGCCGGGTGATGTTTAACTGCGTGGATCATCGATAGCCTCTCTTAATCTGTCGAGCGCAAGACGAATACGGGATTTCACTGTGCCTAAAGGGATAGCCAGTTCTTCCGATACTTCCTGATGCGATTTTTCTTCTAAATACACCTTTTCCATAACGTCACGCTGCGCTGGCGGCAACTTGGCAAAATGGGGAGCAACTTTTTCTGCCAGTAACCATAAATCCCACTCGTTACTGTCCGTGCCTTCCTGTTCCGGATAATCGCCATCAAAAAACAAGTCGTCGGCAGACAGCTCATCTTTGCGGCTTTGTTTTTTGCGTAACATGTCAAAACGCACATTACGGGCAATGGTAAAAATCCAGGTAGAAGCACAACCACGGCTTGCATCAAATAATCTGGCTTTTTGCCAGACATTGAGCATGGTGTCCTGCACCATCTCCATGGCCTGTTGTTCGTTGCCAAACATTTTTAAACCAAAAGCCTTTAAGCGTGGTGCAAAATAGCTAAATAGCTGTGAATAGGCTTGTTTATCACGATCCACTGCAATAAAAGTTAAAGCTTGTTCCCACTGCGCATTGTCTTGTGGTTGAACTGACATAGATCCTTGAATACCCGGCCTCTGATAATTCCTGTCATCATGCCTTTGAACTGATGTTGAATCCAACATTATTCCAATCCTGTCTGTATCAATTTTGCTTGTGCTTTATTTACGCTGCGTATTTAACTTTAGATTGGTTCTAAAAATAGAAAGGTTTGTCTGATTTATTCTGATTTATTATCTAAAAAGTTAAAGTTATTCTGTCATTACTAACTCGACAGGAGAAACCACCATGGCACATGTATTAGTAATTAATAGTTCTATAAGCGGCGACAAAGGTCAATCGACTCAGTTAAGCCAACAATTTTTAGCGTCCTTACCTGCAGGTTTCAGCACTGAAACTGTTGATCTGGTTCAGGACAGCTACCCACATTTAACCATGACAGAAATGGCGGCCTGGATGACTCCAGAGTCTGACCGTACTGATGAACAAAAAGCTTTAGCTGCTTTGTCAGACGATGCTGTTGCTCAAATCAAAAAGGCTGACGCTATTGTGATTGGCGTTCCTATGTACAACTTCGGTGTCCCAAGCCAACTGAAAGCCTATTTTGACCGTCTGGCTCGGGCTGGTATTACCTTTAAGTATACTGAAACAGGTCCTGTTGGCTTGTTACAAGATAAACCAGTGTTTATTTTCGCAACTCGTGGTGGTTTGTATCAGGGTACTCCAATGGACTCGCAAACTCCGTTTGTCACTGCTTTGCTGAATTTCATTGGTTTAAAAGATTTAAACTTTATTTACGCTGAAGGTTTAAATATGGGACCTGAAAGTGCAGAAAAAGCCTTATCTGCGGCGAAAGCCCGTATTGCTGAATTAGCACCAGCTGTGGCCGCTTAACAACGGCCTTGGTTTTCTTTTGACCTGTTCCATTTCCCGCAAGCTTTGGCCACTTTGATTGAGTGGCCTTTTTTATGTTTTACATCCATGTAAAACACCCTTCGGGCCATCGTCGCTGCGCTCCAATGTTTAAAATCGCTCCGGGCGATTTTGTATGTTTTACATCCATGTAAAACACCCCTCGGGCCATCGTCGCTGCGCTCCAATGTTTAAAATCGCTCCGGGCGATTTTGTATGTTTTACATCCATGTAAACCGGTCCGGCCAGTGGGCAGAGCCACTGGCGCTCAGCCGGACATTGCCAAACTGTTGGCAATGTTATAACCGGCTTCGCCCTCCGGGCCATCGTCGCTGCGCTCCAATGTTCACAAAACGACAGGATAGCCGTTTTGCACAGCTTTAGCTGCCGAAGGCGAACATCATGGATGATGTGAGTAAAAATCGCTCCAGGCGATTTTGTTTTTTAGGCTCATGAAAAGTCATTTTTTTTCATTGTCGCTTCCATTTTTCTCAAACCTTTCTGTTATTTAAGGACTTTCTTCACTTAGGGTTTGGTAAGTGTGCTGGCTCTGAATTATGCTAGGTAAAACTTATGCCTCAAGGAGAGCAAGCTTTGGCAACTATTCAATCTCAACATAAATGGCGTTTTTTCCGATCAGGTGGTTTTGATCAGGTGGCGCTGGACTCTGCCGCAGATCTGCAGCATTTAAGTGAACTAGACCCTAAACTCTGGACAGTGCTGAATTGTCCTACCACAGGCCTTGAATTTGACAGCCGCACCTTGGCCTTGTTGGATCTGGATGGCGATGGTCAAATCCGGGTGCCGGAAATTCTTGCTGCGGTGCGCTGGTGTTGTGAGCGGTTGCTGGATGCGGAAATCATGTTTAAAGCGCCGGGCTTGCCGCTTAATGCTATTGGTGATCAAGACGCAGAAGGAGCGAATCTTAAAGCTGCGGCGCTTCGTGTGCTTGAAATTACAGGTAAAACACAAGCTGATCCATTGCAGGTTACGGACCTGGCCGATATGACGCTGCTGTTTTCTCCACACCATTTTAATGGAGACGGCGTGGTGATGGCAGAGCTGACCTCTGATACAGAATTGGCCCAGTTGATCACTGAAATTATTCAGACTCAAGGTGCTCAACCCGATCGCAGCGGTGGGGAAGGTATTGACGGCGATAGCCTGAATGCCTTTTATCAGCAAGCTGCAGCTGTGGTGGAATGGCATACGGCCGGAGGTTCTGACGACCCTCTGTTTTGCCCGTTGGGTGATAAAACGGCAGAAGCAGTTGTAGCCTTTGAAGCGGTAAAAGCCAAAGTAGATGACTTTTTTGTTCGCTGTCAGTTGGCCGCTTTTGATAGCCGCGCTGCAGAAGCGTTAAATCCTGCTGTTGCTTCCTATGACTTACTGAGTAATAAAGCTATCAGTGCTGCAGATATTGATGTTGCCGCCTTGCCACTCGCAGCTATTGCCGCAGGGCAATCTTTACCACTGGGCGAGGGTGTTAACCCGGCCTGGGCCAGTGCTGTGACCCACTTCAAACTTTTGGTCGTTGACCCTTTGGTTGGCAGCAAAAGCAAAAGTAAAGCCGGGCATTTAACGGCTGATCAGTGGCAACAGATATGTGAGGTATTAGAGCCCTGGCGCTCATGGCAGGCAGCTAAACCAGACACTACTTTGCATCAACTTGAGCTTGAACGTCTGCAGGCTATAGTAGCCGGAGATGGCAAAGAGCGTCTGGAAGCCTTAATTGCTCAGGATCTCGCAGCATCCACTTTTGCCGATAATGTCGATGCGGTTGAGCGTCTGGTGCGATATCAGCGTGATTTAGTCACTTTGCTGCGTAACTTTGTGTCGTTAAGTGATTTTTACCAACGCAAACATAAAGCGATTTTCCAAATTGGAACCTTGTATCTGGATCAGCGCAGCTGTGAGCTGGTGCTGAAAGTATCAGACATGGCCCGTCATGCCACTATGGCCCCTTTTAGTGGTTGTTATCTGGTGTACTGTACTTGTGAACGCAAGGGCGAAATTCCGTTGCAGATAGTGGCAGCCTTGACTGCCGGAGACGTTGACGAGTTAATGGTACCAGGCCGAAACGGCGTGTTTTATGACAGACAAGGCCGTGACTGGCGCGCTATGGTGACTAAAGTAGTGGCTCAGCCTGTCAGTATTGGTCAGGCCTTCTGGTCTCCTTACAAAAGAGTTGCGGCTTTTATTGAAGCTCAGTTGCAGAAGTTTGCTGCTTCGCGTGATAAAGACATTGAAGCGAAAACGACCACTGGAGTGGCTACAGCGGCTACGCCAGCACCAACTCCGGCAGCAACTGCTGCTGCGGCCGGTTTTGATATCGCTAAATTTGCTGGTATTTTTGCTGCTTTAGGTTTGGCTGTTGGCGCTATTGGTACAGCGTTGGCTGCTGTAATGGCAGGACTTTTTTCGCTGGTCTGGTGGCAAATTCCATTGGTCATTCTCGGTGTCTTGCTGTTGATTTCCGGACCTTCGATGTTGATGGCGTTTTTAACCTTGCGGCGGCGTAATCTTGGACCTCTGCTGGATGCCAATGGCTGGGCAGTGAACACCAGAGCCAAAATTAATGTGCCTTTTGGTGCGGCTTTAACAGGTTTAGCTCGTTTACCTGCCGGAGCTAAACGCAGTTTAGCCGACCCTTTTGCTGAGAAAAAACGGCCTTGGGGCAGTGTGCTGATCCTGTTGCTGGTTTTAGCTGGTGCAGGGTTATTCTGGTGGTTCAGACTCAACTAAAGCCTGTCGATGAAAACAGCCTGCGAAGTCTTTTTGCAGGCTGTTTTCAGCTCTTCCCATTCCACTTATCGCCTGCCACCAACCATTAAACCTATGCGATTCATACAGCTCTTGGTCTTTGGCTGATTTCTTTGTATAAAGAGCTTACAACCACCACTAAAAAAGAATATTAATGAAAACAAAACCATGGTTAGTAGCGGCTTTTGTCGCGGCAAGTTTTATTGGTTCTGCTGTTGCAGCTGAACCTCAAACCTATCAACTCACTCCTGTCAGCGTCAAAGCGCCGGAAAATGCAGCCCATGCCCCATTTACTATGGAGCAGATTATGGCGCATCCGGACTGGCTGGGTCGCCCGGCTGAAGGGGCGTATTGGGCAGATAGCAACAGTCAGTTGTACTTTCAGCAAAAACGTCAGGGTTCAGAAATTCGTGACTGGTACAGCTTAAAAGCAGAGCAGGGCGCTTTGGCAACAGTGGTGCCTATGGCCGACTGGCATTTAATGGGATCGGCGCGCACTGTCTATAGTCAGGACGGCAAATCACTGGCCTATTTATTTGAAGGCAATGTCTTTGTTAAACATCAGGGCAAGTTAACGCAAGTGACACGAAGCTCAACGCGTTATGACGAAGTGCAGTTTTTAGCGGATGGTCGTTTGGTATTCCGTGCTGGCTGGACTTATCAGGTGCTGGATTTAAACAGCGGTGCTGTCACTGAACTGGTTAGCCTTAAAAATGCGGATAAACCAGCGGCCCCTAAAGTAGGCGCTTCCTATCTCGCGCAAGAACAGCACAAACTCATCGACTTTGTCGCTTTGACGCATAAAAACAAAGCAGAACAGTTTGAACAGCGGCAGTTACTGGCGACTCAAAACCATGCGCTGGCGATTCAGACCGTTTATCTGAATAAAGATAAGCGTATTGCATCGGCCAGTCTCTCTCCAAAAGGCGATATGTTGCTGGTCGCGTTAGCGGATAAAGGCGAATGGCGTGATAAAACTGACATTATGCCCAACTACATCACTGCTTCTGGTGATATAGCCTCTGAAGAAGTACGTCGCCGTGTGGCAGATCAAAAACCTCAATCGCACCAGTTGTTTTTGGTTGATGTGAAAACTCAGCAGGCAACAGAGCTGAAATTTAATGATTTGCCTGGTTTTGATGAAGATGTGCTGGCGGCTGTGAAAGCAGAAAATGCCAAAGCACAGGGCAAAACTTATCAATCGAAAAAAGCGCCTCGTGCTATTGAATTAATTAACGACTGGAGCTGGAGTCAGTCTGCTATCCAGTGGCATGATTCAGGCTCGCAGGTGGCAGTCATGCTTAAAGCCTGGGACAACAAAGACCGCTGGCTGGCAACAGTAGATTTCGCGAAAAAACGTTTGGTGAATCAGCACAGATTGCATGACGATGCCTGGATTAACTACAGCTTCAACGACTTTGGCTGGTTAAGCCAAAAAGAAACCTTGTATTACCTGTCAGAAGAGTCAGGTTATGCTCATTTGTATGTTAAACCCGTCAATGGCACTGCAAAGAAACTGACAGCCGGTACTTTTGAAGTCAGCAATCCGCGTTTAACTAAAAACGATCAGTACCTGTATTTCAAAGGCAATATGAGCCATCCTGGCATTTACGAAGTGTATCGTGTCAATTTAGCTTCAGGCCAGCTGGAGCAAATGACAGCGCTCAAAGGCTCGGCTGACTATCAGTTATCACCGGATGAAAACAAGCTGCTGTTAACCTGGTCCAACTCTGTCACTCCACCAGAGTTATATCTGATGGACAACAAACCTAAAGCCAAAGTCAGCCGTTTAACCCATACAGTGTCAGCAGAGCTGATGGCGTTAAACCTGACTGCACCACAAGTAGTTGCTGTGCCATCCAGCCATGGTAAACAGCCTGTGTTTTCTAAGCTTTATTTGCCAAAAGATTATCAGCAGGGTGAAAAACGTCGCGCTGTGATTTTTAACCATGGTGCTGGTTATCTGCAAAACAGTGACTTGGGCTGGTCTGGTTATTTCCGTGAATACCTGTTCCACAACCTGTTGATCCAACAAGGTTATGTCGTATTGGATATGGATTACCGTGCATCAAAAGGTTACGGCCGTGATTGGCGTACAGCCATTTACCGTCAGATGGGTACTCCTGAAACTCAGGATTTAGTCGATGGTGTGAAATACCTGGTGGCAAATGCGCATGTCGATGAAAAGCGTGTTGGTACTTATGGAGGTTCTTACGGTGGTTTTATGACCTTTATGGCACTCTTCACTGAACCAGATCTGTTCAAAGCCGGTGCTGCTTTACGTCCTGTCAGTGACTGGGCTTATTACAACCATGGTTATACCTCGAATATTCTGAATACACCTGATGTTGACCCCATAGCCTACCGTCGCAGTTCACCGATTTATTTCACTGAAGGTTTAAAAGGCAAGCTGCTGATTAATGCGCCTATGGTGGATGACAACGTGTTTTTCCAGGATGTAGTGCGTTTGGTACAACGTTTAATTGAGCATGAAAATGCCAACTTTGAGACTGCGATTTATCCGGTCGAGCCTCATGGTTTCCGTCAGCCAAGCAGCTGGCTGGATGAATACAAACGTATCTTCCGTTTATTTGAACAAGAGTTATAACAGGATCAGGGTCAGAGCTTTTGCTCTGACCCTACTCAAAATCCGGTTCTAATTCAAAACGTAACAGCTGCGAAGAATAGGGCTGATACACCTCTAAACATAACGCCTGTAATAACAAACGTGGTGCTGCGGCATAAGCTTCATCATGAGCATAAAAAGCATCGCCTAAAATGGGATGCCCCAGACTTTGCATATGCACCCGCAATTGATGCGAACGCCCCGTTACAGGGCGCAGTTCCACTAAGCTACTTTGACCATCAAAACTTAAACGCTGAAAATGAGTCAGAGCCGCTTTGCCGGTTTTTTCACAGATTTTTTGCAGAGGAGGTTTGGCTGCATCTGCGATCAGCGGGGCATTTACCATGCCTTGTTCGGCAATTTCACCCCAGACTCTGGCGCGGTAAATTTTTTTCACTGAGCGTGAGGCAAACTGTTGTTTCAGCGCCGCTTCTGCTTTACGGCGCAGCGCAAACACCACTAAACCAGAGGTGCTCATATCGAGGCGGTGCACCAATTGAGCGAGTGGAAACTGTTGCTGCACTCTATGCAGCAAGCAGTCCTGCATATCTTCACTGCGGCCCGGATTGGTCAATATACCACTGGGTTTATTCACCACCAGAATGTCTTTATCCAGATACAAAATATCCAGCCAGGGTTCGGCTGGTGGGTTATATACAAAAGGCCTTTGCATCCACTCACTCTTATTTATACAGATGGTTAATACAGATATAGCTACTGCAGTTATAACGCCAATTCTGGCATACTAGCGCCAACTTTGTATCTAGTTATTTAAAATGACAATAACGATTAATGATTTAGCAATTTTGCCCGCGACCAGCGAAAACTGGGATTTGTTGTATCAGGATGAACATCTGCTGGTAGTGAACAAACCTGCGCATTTATTAACAGTGCCAGGGCGGCATCCACAAAATCAGGATTGTCTGATAAGCCGGGTGCAACTGGAATTCCCTTCCGCCTCTGTCGTGCATCGACTGGATTACGACACCTCGGGTTTATTGGTCCTGCCTCTGACGAAAAAAGCGCTGTCGACAATCAGCAAAGAGTTTCAAAGCAGGGGCACAAAAAAGATTTATCAGGCCGTGGTGTCTGGTGTGCCACATCCATCAGAGGGTACAGTGGATAAGCCGATTGCTGCCGATCCCAACAACAGGCCTTTGTATAAAATCAGCGCAGATGGCAAAGCTTCTGTAACGCACTACAAGGTGCTGAAACTATTACCACAGCAGCAGGCCTCTTTAGTGCAATTAGAGCCGGTGACAGGGCGCTCACACCAGTTGCGATTGCATATGCAAAGCATAGGGCATGCAATTTTAGGTGACCCGTTTTATGCTACCCAAGCCCAGCAACAACAAAGCAGCCGTTTAATGCTGCATGCAGCAGTGTTGGAATTTACCCATCCGCAAAGCGGGCTTTTGATGAGTTTTACTGCTGAACCTGACTTTTTGCAGGCTTTGCGCTGAGAACAAACATCAGCCCCAACAAAACAGCACAAATCACTCCATACAAATGCGCGTCTATGGCCACATTAGCATCTATTAATGCGGCCAGTTCCGGATCTGGCCCTTGCCACTGCTCGTAGGTTACTTTGGCTATCACACCCAGCAGAATAAGCCAGCCGGACTGGATCTTGTGCTTAATATCCAGCAAAGCGCCGACGGTAATAAAGCAATGTAACCAACCAGATAAACCGACATAAATCTGAATGTCAGGACTGAACAGATACAAAAGTAAACTGATGCCTATACAGCCGGACAGTAGCAAGAGCGCAAAAGAACTCAGTTGGTAATAGAGCTGATGCAGCATCAGCATAAGCAGTAAAGCACCCAAATTCATCACCAAATGCCAATGATTGCTGTGCAGTAAATGCCCGGTTAAAGCGCGCCAGATTTGTTCTGGTTGGGATCTGTGGTATTCGAGCACAGCTCGGATACTGTCTGGCAACAGATGCAGCAGTACCAACAACAGAGCAAAAGCCAGCATGGCGTATTGAAAGGTAGAAAAAGCGCGAAAATTCATCAACATCTTCGTTCACTGAATGGAATAGCTGCTATGCAAAAGCATTCGTCGCTTCAGGTCAAGGCTTTTAACGTGAAAAGGCGTTTCAGTCATTGATCCAACTGGCCCGACTAGGTAAGGTGAAGCTATGTAAGAGGTAGGAAAAATAATGATAACAACTCAATTTAAGTTTCGGATGCTGACAGCTGCATTGCTGTTCAGTAGCACCACTTTATTTGCCGCAATAACAGACCCTGAAGCCACCACTGGTATAGAACAAAAACAACTTGCCACAGCCAAACACTACATGGCTTCTGCTGCTAATCCGTTGGCGGTCAAAGCGGGCGAACAAATTCTTGCCAAAGGCGGCAGTGCAGTGGATGCAGCTATTGCTATGCAACTGATGTTGGGGCTGGTGGAACCACAAAGCTCAGGTATTGGCGGCGGTTTGTTTTTGCTACATTGGGACAAACAGCAGGCTAAGTTAAGCTCCATTGATGGCCGTGAAACAGCGCCATCCTCAGCCGGGCCTGATTTGTTTGTTGAGCAGGGTCAACTGATGAACTGGCGTGATGCTTTTGTTGGCGGTAAGTCTGTTGGCGTGCCTGGTGTGATTAAAGCGCTGGAACAGGCTCATCAGCAGCATGGTGTGTTGCCTTGGGCTGAGCTTTTTGCGCCAGCTATTCAAACTGCAGAGCAGGGGTTTGTGGTATCGCCCCGTTTAGCTGGTTTGTTAAAGGCCAACTGGAACCCGGGTTTAGATAAATTTACTCAAACAGCGGCTTATTTTAAAGCGGATGGTCAGTGGCTACAGGCTGGATTTGTCCGGAAAAATCCGGATTATGCGGCTTTACTGAAACACATAGCGAAAGACGGCAGTAAGGCGTTTTATCAGGGCGACAATGCCAAAGCTCT
This sequence comes from Rheinheimera soli, assembly GCF_021290985.1. GTDB lineage: Bacteria > Pseudomonadota > Gammaproteobacteria > Enterobacterales > Alteromonadaceae > Pararheinheimera > Pararheinheimera soli. The sequence continues at coordinate 7,842 of NZ_JAJOYU010000002.1, read as the reverse complement.
GGTTGCCGCTGTGCAACAGGCTCCTGTTAATGCAGGCAAGATTAGCCTGAAAGATTTAAGTTCTTACCAGACTAAACAGCGGGAGCCTATCTGCATCCCGTACCGGCAGTTTAAAATTTGCAGCATGGCACCACCAAGTTCTGGAGGTTTAGCTGTATTGCAAATGATGGGCATGCTGGCGCATCAGCCTTTGGCAAAACTAAAACCCAACTCAGTGGAGGCTATTCATTTGATCAGCCAGGCCGGTAAGCTGGCCTTTGCCGATCGTGAACGTTTTGCTGCCGATCCGGATTTTGTCAAAGTGCCAGTGCAAGGTTTACTGGCTGCTGATTATTTAAAACAACGCGCTAGCTTATTGACTGCGCCTGAAGTCGGGCCTGCTGTAGCGGGAGAGCCACAAGGTGCTGAACCTTTGGCGTCAGGTAACGCCATTGAATTTGCCAATACCAGTCATTTATCTGTGGTAGACAGCAAAGGTAATGCGGTCAGTATGACCACCAGTATTGAAAATGCCTTTGGCTCAGGTTTATTTGTTAATGGTTATCTGCTGAACAACCAACTGACCGACTTTTCGTTGCAGGCCAAAGTAGATGGCTATTGGGTGGCCAACAGAGTGGAAGCCAATAAAAGACCAAGGTCTTCGATGGCTCCTATGATGGTGTTCGATCAGAAAGGCACACTGATTTATATCACCGGCTCACCAGGTGGCAGCCGCATTATCAATTATGTAGCGCAAAACTTAGTGGCTGTGCTGGACTGGAAAATGGATGCACAACAAGCAGCTAACCTGCCACGATTTACTCATCGTAATGACGCTTTGGTGCTGGAACAAAATACCAATTTAAGCCAGTTGGTTCCGGCGTTACTGGAACTGGGATATCAACCAAAACTAGCAGATTTAAACAGCGGTATTCATGCCATTGAGATTAAAAACACCCATTTAGAAGGTGCGGCCGACCCACGTCGCGAAGGCATAGCAGCAGGCCAGTAGCCTAAAAAGGATCAGAACAAAAATGAGTATTGATGTATCCACAGAGCAAGGCGTTTTAACCCTTAGCCTGAACAGACCCGATAAAAAAAATGCACTGAACAAGCTGATGTATCAGCAATTAGTGCAGCAGTTACAGCAGGCAGCACAAAATGATGAAATCAAGGTCGTGTTGCTGCAAGGCTCAGCAGAGTGCTTTTCTTCTGGCAATGATTTAGCCGACTTTCTACAAAGTGGTGAGCTCAACGACGCTCATCCTACAGTGATGTTTTTGTATGAAATGGCAAAGTTTCCTAAGCCTGTAGTGGCTGCTGTGGCGGGCCTCGCTATTGGTATAGGAACTACAGTGCTGCTGCATTGTGATTTGGTCTACAGCACGGCCGATTGCCGTTTTCAGCTGCCTTTTACCCAGCTGGGGTTATGCCCCGAAGCAGGTTCTAGTCTGTTATTACCTTTACTGATTGGGCATCAGCGCGCCAGCAGTATGTTATTGCTGTCGGAAGCCATAGATGGCAACGAAGCGTACCGTTTGGGTCTGGTTAATCAGCTGGTCGACAAAGAAAACCTGCTGGAGTTTGCGCTCAACAAAGCGAAAAAGCTGTCTGCTTTACCTGCGGATGCAGTGCAAAGCAGTAAAAGACTGATGAAAAGCGGTAGTGCAGTGAAGCAGGCGATAGAGCTGGAGCTGGCTGATTTTAGTCGTTTACTCAAAGGGCCTGACTGTCAGCAGGTGATAGCGCAGTTTTTTAAACGCTAACACTCAGCCCAAAAACAAGGGGCGACCTTTATGGTCGCCCGTCTTTTGTCCAATTTGATGGCGCAGTCTTACTACACAGCTGTTCTGGCATAAGGGTCCGATTTAACCCCTTCCACCAGCCACTGGCCATCTTCCTTCACCATTTTGACCACACGTAGTTCTATCTTCTTATTACCATTGCTTTTGCCTTCAAACAACATGGTAATTTCAGCTGTATTGCCGTATTGCTCCCGCAGGTTTTTGCCGGTACGGTCAATGCTGATATTTACTTCATCAAAACTCATGTTATACAAAGTTCGCACCACACCTCGGGTATTACCATAGGCATCCAAAATACGGGCATAGGATGTTGTGCTCAGTGCTTTTGCTCTCTCTAAATCTTTGGTGGTGTATAAAGAATGAAAAAATTCGCCAGCAGCGAACTCAGGGGAACCTAAGTCCGCATTCACTTTGGGTGCTTCTTCAGAGCAAGCTAATAACAGCAAGGAAAATAACAGCACTAAAATTTTTTGCATTCGTGTTACTCAAAGTAGATGTTCGGCTTACAGTCTGGGGAAATATAGGGGAAAAGTAAAGAAAAAGGCCACAAAAGTGGCCTTGCAGTCAATCTAAGGTATTGATTAAGCTTGTAATTCGCTTTCGGTAAAGAAGTCTGCAAACAGCGCGCTGGATAAATAACGTTCTGTTGAGCTTGGAATAATCACCACAATATTTTTACCAGCGTTTTCTGGCAGCTCAGCCAGGCGCTTGGCGGCAACTACGGCTGCACCTGAAGAAATACCAGCCAGAATACCTTCTTCTTTCATCAGACGGTGTGCCATAGCGATGGCGTCGTCGTTGCTGACCGTTTCTACCGCATCAATAATGGATAAATCCAGGTTACCAGGAATAAAACCTGCACCTATGCCCTGAATTTTATGTGGACCAGGTTTAATTTCCTGACCAGCACGGGCTTGGCTTATCACAGGAGAATCGACCGGTTCTACCGCCACGCTGAACAGTGGGTGTTTTTTCTCGTGCTTAATGTAACGGCTGACACCGGTAATAGTACCGCCTGTGCCTACACCAGCTACGAAGATGTCAACCTTGCCATCTGTGTCATTCCAAATCTCAGGGCCTGTGGTGTCAAAGTGAATTTGTGGGTTAGCCGGGTTTTCAAACTGTTGTAAAAACACATATTTGTCTGGATCTGACGCCAGAATTTCTTTGGCTTTTTCGATAGCGCCTTTCATGCCCTTTGCGCCTTCAGTCAGCACTAAGTTGGCACCCAAAGCTTTAAGCAACTTACGGCGCTCTAAACTCATAGTGGCTGGCATGGTCAGAGTTAATGCATAGCCGCGGCTTGCCGCAACAAAAGCTAAAGCAATACCTGTGTTACCAGAAGTAGGTTCGATAATTTCTTTACCAGGGCCTAACAGACCTTTTTTCTCGGCATCCCAAATCAAGGCTGCACCTAAACGGCATTTCACAGAGAAGCTTGGGTTACGGGATTCGATTTTGGCAAATACATTGGCACCAGATGTGACGCGCTTTAAACGCACCAGAGGCGTGTTACCAATAGAGAGTGAGTTATCTTCGTAGATCTTTGACATAATAAAAAACCTTCAGGGTCTGATAATTGGTTATAAGAATACTCGTGCCTTGTTAAAACGAAAGAAAAGATTTGATATAAGATATTCCCATCTTAAGCCTGCACCGTAAAAAGAAGTAACCACAGATGATTTTTCAAAGCACAGAACACTATATTTTATCGCCTGAACTAGCGCTGGCCGTGAATGCCGCAGTCACCTTAGAAAAACCTTTATTGATCAAAGGCGAACCTGGTACTGGCAAAACCAGGTTAGCTGAGGAGCTGGCAGCAAGTTTAGGCACTGATTTGATTAACTGGCAAATCAAATCCACCAGTAAAGCTCAGCAGGGGTTGTATGAGTACGATGCGGTTTCACGTTTACGTGATGGCCAGTTGGGTAGTGAGCGCGTAGCGAATATCAGTAACTACATCAAGCCTGGCAAACTCTGGACTGCTTTTACCGCAGAAAAACGCCCTGTGTTGCTAATCGATGAAATCGACAAAGCCGATATCGAGTTTCCAAACGATTTATTGCACGAGCTGGATCGGATGTCTTTTGATGTGTATGAAACAGGCGAGCGTATTAGTGCAAAACAGCGGCCTATAGTGGTCATAACCTCAAACAATGAAAAAGAGTTACCAGACGCTTTTCTTCGCAGATGTTTTTTTCACTACATCCGTTTTCCCGACAAAGACACCTTAACTCAAATAGTGCTGGCGCATTTTCCGACCTTGCAGGCCGATTTACTGACAGCAGCACTCGAGGTATTTTTTGACTTGCGTGCAGTGGATGCGTTAAAGAAAAAACCTTCGACCTCAGAGCTGTTGGATTGGTTAAAACTTTTGTTAGCCGAACAGATAGCGCCATCTGTGCTACAGGATAAACAGCATCAAGGCGGTTTAATACCTTTATACGGTGCCTTACTGAAAAACGAGCAGGATGTGGCCTTACTAGAAAAACTGGCCTTTATGGCTCGTCGCGCTGGCCGTTGATATGCTGATTTCGTTTTTTTTAACTTTGCGCAAATATGGCCTGAAATCCAGCATCACTGAGCTGCTGGATTTACTTAAGGCGCTACAACAGCAACTTATTTTTGCAAGCACAGATGATTTTTATCTGCTGGCCCGTTTATGTTTGGTCAAAGATGAAAGCCAATACGACAAATTCGACCGCGCTTTTGCCGAGTATTTTGAAGGGGTCGAGAGTCTGGATTTAGCTGCGCTTATTCCGGATCACTGGCTACTGCCTGGGCTTATTCGCCAATTGTCGGAGGAAGATAAAGCCAAACTGGCTTCTTTAGGTGGGCTTGAACAGTTGCTGGAACAATTTAAACAACGTTTAAAAGAACAGCAGGAAAAACATGCAGGCGGCAATAAATGGATAGGCACGGGCGGCTCATCGCCTTTTGGTGCTTATGGTTTTCACCCGGAAGGCATCAGAGTCGGCCAGCAGGGCAGTGGTCAACGCCGTGCTGTTAAGGTATGGGACAAACGTGATTTTAAAGACTTTGATCAAAACGCAGAGTTAAATCACAGAGCGATGCAATTGGCGCTTCGCCAGTTGCGGCGGTTTGCCCGCACCGGACAAGCCACAGAGCTGGATTTAAACGGCACTATAAAAGCCACAGCTCAGCAAGCGGGCTGGCTGGATTTAAAGTTTCAGAGTGAGCGGCACAATGCGGTGAAAGTGCTGATGTTTTTTGATATCGGCGGCTCTATGGATGATTACATTCATGAATGCGAGCAGCTGTTTGCTGCCGCCCGCACCGAATTTAAGCATCTGGAGTTTTTCTATTTTCATAACTGTCCTTATGAGCAGGTATGGCGCACTCATCAAAGGCGTGCCACTGATGCCGTCTCCATTACTCAGCTTTTGCAGACGTATCATAGTGACTACAAAGTGATTTTTGTTGGCGATGCCACCATGGGTCCTTATGAAATTACGTATCCGGGCGGCAGTGTGGAGCACTTTAACCCAGAATCCGGTGAAGTCTGGTTAAAACGCTTGCTGGCGCATTTTAATAATGCAGTGTGGTTGAACCCACAACCACAAGCCTGGTGGAGCCATTATCACTCTATTGAAATACTGCAGAAACTGATGCAAAACCAAATGTATAGCATGACGCTGGACGGTTTAAGTGGCGCCATCCGTCATTTATCAAAGCGGCATTGAAAAGGTGCTGTGAACTGATTAAAGTGATTTATCAATCAAGCTTATTTATCAAGCATTTACAGGACCTTTAATGCAGCACGAACAGCCAGAACATCAGGATATAAGGGAAGTAGCGCCTGACACTTTTGTCGACGAAACCGGCCACCAGTTAACGAAAAAAGAAGTACGGGAAATAGTCACCCCTCATGCTTTTGTGGTGGCAGATGAACTGATAGGGCAGCCTTTGGCTAAACCTCTGCGCCGTGGTCTGGCTATAGGCATAGATGGGGTTATTATCAGTGGCCTCGCCTCCGCCAGCCTGATTTTTGTGTTACCCACTATGCTCTATTTATGTTGGAGCAGATACAAAGCTCAGAAGACAAATCACCTGCTGCTGATAGCGCTGGCGACCTTGTGTATGCTGCTTACGCTGAACTGGGCACCACAGCTTCTGCAGGAAAAAGAGACGATCTCAGCCTCTGATTTGAATTTAACTCCACATGCTGGTGCTGAACTGGCCAAAGTGTCGCTAGAGTTGTCCACCAAAGCTTGTGATGATCCTTGTGTTGAAGACAAAATAAAATCCCTGGCGCTTGAGTTACAGGAGTCTGGTGTTACCGCTGAACATCAGCGCGATTTGCTCGATGGTGTGTTGGAGATCACTCAACTTAAAGGTACAGAAAAACGTGCTTTACTGGATAAATATGTGGCTGAACCACAAGTGGTTACGGCGCCAGTGACGACTGCGCCTGTTACAACGCCAGCGCAGGAAGAGTCTTATTCAGTATTGGATAAATTGAAAAACTCCGATTACAGCCTAATCAAATGGGTGAAGGGTATATTGGCCGACTTTGGTTTAGGTTTTGGCTGGGCTATGGCTTATTTTACCTTTTACACCAGTTGGAATAATGGCCAGACCATAGGCAAGCGGCTGACCCGTATTCGGGTGGTACAACTGGATAACCAGCCATTAAGCTTATGGGCCTCTTTTAGTCGTCAGGGCGGTTATGGCGCAGGTTTTGCGACGGGCCTGGTTGGTTTTGCTCAAATACTCTGGGATCCAAACCGTCAGGCTATACAAGACAAAGTGGCCAGCACAGTAGTGCTATATAAGCCCTAACATTCTGGCCGATTTCAGCGAAATTAAGCTAGAATAGCGACCAATTCAGCAACTCATTACAAGAAGTTGCGCTATGACAAGGGTATTCTGAATGAAAAATGTGCTGATCAGCGGCTCAGGCCTGTTTACTCCAACCGAAACTGTCACCAACGAAGAGTTAGTCGCCAGTTTTAATCAGTATGTCGATTTGTTTAATGAGCAATATGCGGCTGATATTGAAGCCGGTGAGCTGGCCGCTTTGGAATATTCCAGCTGCGAGTTTATTGAAAAAGCCTCAGGCATTAAATCACGCCATGTATTGCACAAAGAAGGTATTTTAGACCCAGCCGTGATGATGCCGGTTTTTCCAAAACGTGGCGAAGACGAACATCCTGAAATGGTGGAAATGGCCATAGTTGCGGCCCAGGAAGCCATGGCGCAAGCGGGCAAAACTGCGGCTGATATCGACCTGATTATTTGTGCAGCCTCTAATATTCAGCGGCCTTATCCAGCCTTATCTATTGAACTGCAACAGGCTTTAGGGGCGTCGGGTTATGCCTTTGATATGAACGTGGCTTGTTCATCTGCCACTTTTGCTATCAGCAATGCAGTTAATGCTATTCGTGGTGGTATGGCCAAAGTGGTGCTGGTGGTCAATCCTGAATTTGCCTCCCCTCAGGTCAATTACACCAACAGAGACAGTCACTTCATTTTTGGTGATGTCTGTACCGCTACTATTATCGAAGCGGAAGATACCGTGACGTCTAACAACGCTTACCGTATTTTGGGCATGAGCTTAAAAACTGAATTTTCCAACAATATTCGCTGTGACATTGGTTACACCGAACATTGCCATCCGGAAACAGACCCAGACGCGCCATTCTTTAAACAGCAAGGCCGCAAGGTATTTAAAGAGTTATTGCCTATAGTAGCTGATGTGATTTTAAACGAGATGCAGCGTTTATCTGTGGCGCCAGATGATTTAAAACGCTTGTGGTTACACCAGGCCAATATCAATATGAACCTGTTTGCGGCGAAAAAGATCTTAGGTCGCGACCCTTTACCAGAAGAAGCTCCGCTGGTATTAGATACCTACGCCAATACAGCGTCAGCAGGTTCTGTGATTGCCTTTCATAAAAACAAAGAAGGCATTCAATCCGGCGAAAAAGCCATTTTATGCTCTTTCGGTGCAGGCTACTCAGTAGGTTGTCTGGTACTGGAAAAACGTTAATCAAAAATGGGGTCAGAACACATTAGTTATGCGTAACTAATGTGT
>NZ_JAJOYU010000019.1 GCF_021290985.1 Rheinheimera soli | reverse complement strand
CATAACGACCTCTGTTTAATTAATCAATCCAGCGTGCATAGACCCTGCGGATCATGCCCCAGTCTTTATGGCCCATTTGTTTAGCTATCCAGCTTGGGTCCTCTTTCGCTGTTAGCATGGTAGAGGCGTAAGTGTGGCGGCAGGTATATGGACACCTGTATTTGACCTTTGCCTGTTCTAATGCGAATGTCCAAAACCGTTCTCTTGGGATGCCGTCATTCTCCCAAGGCAACATAGTTCTTGGGTCTAAAAATACTCGGCTGTCAGGATGTAGGTCAGGGTGATAACTTTGTATTTTCTGCAATATGGCCAAAGCGGTCGGGTGCAGGTGATGCGTTCGCACTGAACTCAGTGTTTTGGGTTGTGCTGTTCTGCCGTTGACTATGGTTTGTCTGATGTAAATCCGCTGCTTTTCAAAATCTACATCTTGCCAGCGCAGCCCAAGTTTTTCGCCAGTACGTAAACCTGTCCAGAACGCGAAGGTGTAAAAATCACGCGCGGCTCCATCAGGCAGCGCTGCCAAAATAGCGGAGCGTTCCTGACCATTAAAAGGTTCAGGTTCCTTGGCGCGTCTGGAGGCTGGGCGGCATTTATCAATTGGGTTTTGGTCGATGATTTCATCGTAAACTAACTCTTTGAAGATACCGCTGAGGATGGTTCTAACCTCGTTCACTGTCTTGGGGGAAACCTCTGTACGTGCAGCCCAATCGTTGAACAGGGATGGTTTAAATTCAAAGGCGGTTAGATTGCCGAAGTTTGGCAATATATGGGTTTTTACTTTGCTCCAATAGCCTCTATAAGTGCTTGCAGCCCAGTTTTTCGAATTGCGCCTGAACCAGTCGTCTACCGCTTTACTGATGGTGATATAAGCAGCTTTGTTGGTAGAGAATTTAAAAGCGCGTGGGCTGGTGGGGAAGTGCTTAGCATAGTCAAAGGTTCCCATATCAATTTCATATTTGATTTGGTCCAGTTTGCGCGCTGCTTCCTTTAGTCTTGTTTTGTTGGGCGTAGCTCTAATGGTTTCACGGCAGCGAACACACTGGAACATGAAGTCTATGCGGAAGGAATTCTCTCCCGCATAAATACCTTTATACTCTGTCGGTTTCATGGACTAACTTCCTGTTTCAATCCAACGCTGAAACGCGACCATATCTATAAAAATACGGCCATTACGTTTCTTCCAGTGAATATCCATTCTCAACTGGCCTTTTACCCTGAGTGCGTTTATTGCGTCTTTAGTCCAACCGACAAGCTCGGCACAACGGTCGACAGTGACCCATTTAACACCATAGGCCACGAAGTATTCAGATTCTTGATGATGCATAACCAACCTCATACTGAGATTCGGGCAATAGAATGCCGAATCTCTCCAAAAACGTTAATGGAGATTTCGTACGAAGCGAGCTGATATCCGCTGTGGGTACTCGCTTAAGTTGGCAGCGTAAGTTAGGGGGTTTTTGCTGTCTCTTTTCTAAAATAGAAAAGCTCGGGGGTTCCGTCAAGAAAAAACCGCTGCAAGCTATATGTTTTTTCATTCCCGAATCACTCTGTACTGTTTGTTGAACTCTGATTTCGTGAACTGGCATATGCGGTCGATAAACTTAACCACCATTTCTACTTCATCATTCAGCGTGAGTACCCCAACGATAATACCTAAGTTCTCGGGTAAAAATTCTGTTGTCCGGTCGTTCTTTATGACGGTGTAATTAATCAGCTTTACTACTTCTGGCACTGTAAATTGGCCTTGATTGAATTGGGTCGTATTGTTCATGGAATGGTCCGTACAGTTATTTACACAAGTCCAAGGGTTGCCCCCGCCAAACCGCTGCCTCCCCTTTTGCAAAGGGGCTGGCAGCGCTCTGTCGGCGGCGCCGCTGAAAGCGTCCATTTTTTTAGACGGGTGATTAGTGGATCAACGTGATACCAAAAACCAGCAAGGGTTGGCTTACGTGGTTCCTGATATTTGTTAAGGGCGGTTTTTATTATTTCGCCTGTTTGATAGTCAGCCACTTCGGTCGTTTTCACTTTGTAAAACGGACGGCAAATATGTTCTTTGCGTGGCAGGTCTATCGCATTCATTGCAAGGCAAAACGCTGCCCAATTGGAGGAGTCAGCGGCCCTGTGAATTGCTGTCAGATCTTTTAGCGGCATGTTTAAGTCGCGCAGTCGTCTGAGTTCGCGCCAGACGGTAACGCTTGGGCCACCTATTTGCTGGAATTGGCGAATAGATGAAGACTTCGACCATGCGTTAATCCGATCTGCGGCGGTGTCTGACCTATGCCCTGAGTTATCTGTTTCGATACCATAGCCATCAATATTCTTGGCGATGTATTTGGCAACATAGCCTGAAGCACTGCCTTTGGCTGGATCAATGTCGATAAACTTAACTCTGTACTCTTTTGCACCTGGCTCATTCGGTGAGTCATGTAGCGCATAGTTTTCGATAACGGTTTTAAAACTGTTAACGCTTTTAACAGGCATGAATAGTAGTAAGTGCCAATGGGGAGTGCCGTCATGGTGCGGTTCGACAACCCGAAAGCCATAAGGCCGAATGTTGGCTCTATCAAACTTGGCCCGACACAATTGCCAGATATGATTTAGATGCGCATGCGCTTCTCGGGTAGTGGTTCCGTCATAGTTTTTGTTTGGCAGGCCGGACGCTAAAGTTGCATGCATTCTGGAAGGGGTTGTTATGGTAACGAATACTGCGGCATGGTCACAATGTTGCGCCACTTCTTCAAAACCGCGAATTCGAACCATCAGTTCATGCCTTCTGATTTCAGGGTTGCTGATGTTATGTGCGGCAATTTCACTAAGCGGAATACTGACCCCTTCGTCATTTACAAGAAAGGTTTTTTCCATGTAACTGCGGCTGAGCAGTTTATTCTGGTGATGCTTATTCATGCTGACATCACCGCAATATACAGCCCGCCTTTTTGATACATAACCCAAAGCTCGCTCAACTTGGCTGATAAGGTACAGGGTTTGGCGTCTGATCCGTTTTAGCCAAAAGGAACTGTCTTGTAAGCGGTTTTGAATTTCTGGCGCAGTAAAGCTCAACGGGCCAAGTTGATATTGTTCAAACAGGTGTATTGCTGCGGCTAAATCGGCATTTTGAATGAGGGCTTTGCACTTATTGGATTGTTGAACAGCAAAGGAGCGTAAAGCGGATAGTTCTAAAGAAAAATCTAAATCGTGAATTTGCATTGATTTCTGGATAGTCGAAAGTAGAAGCTCGGCTTTGCCAGTTTCAACTTGGTCACAGTCAGCCAGATATCGGTGCAGGATTTCTCTGCTTATTTTACTGGCTGCAATAGGTAGATTTTGGCAAAAGTTGGCATCAGGATGACAAAAGTTGGCGCTGGAATGACATATGAACGATGTATTTGCGGTGTTGCAGACAAGATCGCGGGCAACTCGATTGAGGTGTAAGCTATTGTTTTTAAGGGAAAATCGAGGAGCGGCGCTGTTTGCGCCGCTCTCGTAGGTGGTGGAGCCGGGGGGATTTGAACCCCCGTCCGAAAAACCTAGATCGTCGGTACTACATGCTTATCCAGTTATTTAGTTAACCCTATGAGCGCCAGCTGGCAGGCTATCGTCGGGCGAGTCTGATTGGTTTTAGCATCTTGGCTCCAGACAAAGCCGCCATGCGATCCTATTAGGGGTGATCTTCCAGAGTCTCAGCTTATAGGCATGCGTGAGGGGAAGAGCGCTCTACTGCTTATTAGGCAGCGAGTGCGTATGTTTCGTCGTTTGCGACTACTAGTTTGCGGCTTTTTTACGAGGCCTACCGCACCTCGGCATGCACCTAAGAGTTCGTGAATCCCGTCGAATCCAGTATCGGCCCCGAATTCTTTAGTACTTCTGAACACTTCTGTGTTGAGCGCATTCTACGCTCTGCAGTTCAACGCGGCAAGGTAAGAACTGGTCTTTTCTTGCTGCGTTTGGCTGTTATTACTCTATATGGTGATGAATTGAACAATCTCAAGCTGAAACCGTTAAGAACCCAGCCTCAATTATCTTTTGCTGTGCTTCATCATGCGTTCTTTTTCACGCGACCAGTCTCTGTCTTTGATATCGTCACGCTTATCAAAGTGCTTTTTACCTTTGGCCAGATGGAACTCCAGCTTCACCCAACAGGCTTTCCAGTACATGGAAGTAGCTATTAAGGTGTAGCCGTCCTGCTCTTTTTTACCGACCAGTTTGTTCAGTTCACGTTTGTTCAGCAACAGCTTGCGCGAGCGCTCTGGATCGCAGACCACGTGAGACGAGGCGCTGTGCAGCGCCTGAATTTGTGCACCAATTAAAAAAGCTTCGCCATCTTTTAAAATGACGTACGAGTCGGACAAATTGACTTTGCCTTCACGAATACTCTTTATTTCCCAGCCTTGCAGGCACATACCTGCTTCAAAACGCTCTTCGAGGAAATAGTCGTGTCGTGCTTTTCTATTTTGGGCTATGGTGCCGCCCTGATTTTTGCTGCTTTGTTTTTTGCTCATCTTTGCGAACGAATAACTCTTAAAAGCCAAGGAATTTAATGGCAAAAGGCTTACGCCTGGGACATTGAGGCTACGGCCAGATCTGTTACAATCGCCGCCTGCATTAAGGGGAGAGAGTATGCCACAAATTGAGCGCAGCGCACTGGTTTTTTACAGCGCGCGCCAGATGTTTGAGCTGGTGAACGATGTACCACGTTATCCGGAATTTTTACCCGGTTGCGCCAAAGCACAAATTTTGCAGCAGTCTGCAGATCAGATGCTGGCTAAGTTACAGGTGAAAAAAGCCGGTATCAGTCAGGAGTTCACCACTCGCAATACCTTGGTGACTGACTCGCAAATTCAGATGCAATTGGAGTCTGGCCCTTTTAAAGCCTTATCCGGTGGCTGGACCTTCGTTCCGTTAAGCGATGAAGCTTGTAAAGTGGTGCTGGCACTAGATTTTGAGTTTTCCAATAAAATAGTTGAATTTGCTTTTGGCAAAATTTTTAACGAATTAACCGCAGCTATGGTCGGCGCTTTTACTCAAAGGGCAAAACAAGTGTACGGAGAACAACATGGCTGAAACTAAAGCTGTAGAGCTGGCTTATGCCACGCCGGCTAAACAAAGTTTATTGAGTTTAACTGTGGATGCTGCTTCTACAGTGGAGCAGATTATTCTGCAGTCTGGCATCTTATCAAGCCATGCTGAGATTGATTTAAGCCAGAATAAAGTGGGGATCTGGAGCCGGACTTGCAAACTGAATGAAGTGCCTAAGGCGGGTGATCGAATTGAGATTTACCGGCCTTTAATTGCTGATCCTAAAGATATGCGTCGCCGCCGTGCTGAAAAAGCCAAGGACGAAGGCAGGGCAAATAAGACAACGGGCGGCAGGCAGCAACAGAGTCAAAGTCATGATTCTGAGCCACAATCTGATAGCTGATAAATAAGCAGAACTATTAGACTGAATTAACGAGCAGGGGGCAGAGCTGAAGCTCTGACCCTGCAAAACATTATTGATCCAGCGGTGTATTAAAGTTGGCTGGCTTGGTGAAATCGCCACTTATATCAACCAGTTTGTCATCTTTAAAGTTGGCGATGAGTTGCTTTTCAAAGTTGTCGCCACGACCACCTTTTAACGCATAAAAATAATGCCAGATGTCGTCGTCAAAGGCGTTTTCAGCAACAGGGTTGCCTAACACAAAACGAACCTGTTCTTTGGTCATTTGAACACGCAGTTTGTCGATGTCTTTTTGTTCCAGAAAGTTGCCTTGTGGCACGTCAATCCGGTAAATCCAACTGCTGCAAGCACCCAGAGTCAATGCTGTGGCCAACACAAGGGCCGTTTTCACTACTGCTTTCATCTGTCTCTTCATCTGAATAAGTCTGTCGGCATCATACCGCAAGCACGGGCTGAAATTAAAGCCTTAATCAGACCTAAGTGTATTGGCTAAGTTCGTGCCTGTTAAAAATAATTGATTGAAATCAGTTTTAAGGGGCACATAACAATTCTCGGGCGTTGGCAATCGCATTAGCGCTGACGTTTTCACCAGCTAGTAAACGGGCTATTTCCTGTACCCGCTCTTCGTCTGCCAGTTCGCGAATCCGGGTTTCTGTGGCTATACCGTCAGTGTATTTTTCAACAAACAACTGGTGATGGCCCTGACTGGCAACTTGAGGTAAATGCGTGACACAAATCACCTGAGTCGATTCACCTAACTGACGTAACAAGCGGCCTACACCAGCGGCAACAGGGCCACTGATGCCCACATCTACCTCATCAAAAATCAAAGTTGGTGTAGTGACTTTACCAGCCAGTATCACCTGAATGGCCAAACTGATACGGGATAATTCACCGCCAGACGCCACTTTGTGCAGCGCCTGTAGAGGCTGACCTGGGTTGGTGCTAACCAGAAAGTCGACTTGATCCCAGCCGGTTGCATTGGCTTTATCTATACCAGCAGTTTCGACCGCTATATAAAACTTACCGTTAGCCATACTTAACTCAGCCATGCTGCGGGCAATTTTATCGGACAGCTCCAAAGCGGCTGATTGACGCAGTTCAGAGACAACTTCAGCGGCCTGGCAATACAGCTGCTGAGCCTGCTGAATCTCCAGCTGTAACTGAACTATGCGATCATCATCTCCTGCGAGTTCAGACAGCTGCTGAGACAATTGCTGGTGAAACAAAGCCAGTTGATCATGTGGAATTTGATGTTTACGGCTTAAATTCAGCCACAGGCCTAAACGTTGATCTATCTCTGCTAAACGCTCCGGATCGACATCAACTTTTTCGCTATAACGGCGTAATTCGCGGCCTGCTTCTTCAATTTGAACTAAAGCTTCAGTCAGCATTTGGTGAATAGGAGCTAAAGCCGGGTCTACTTCTTTATAGTCATCCAGTTGCTGGCAAGCATGGCTTAATAAGCGATAGCTGTTAGCCTCTTCATCGTCATAGGCCAGTTGCAAGGCTTGCTGGCTGGCCTGGATCAGGCTGTGACTATTGCTCAGACGCTGGTGCTCACTTTCCAGTTCAGCAAATTCATCAGCACCAGGTGCAAACTGATCCAGCTCTGCCACCTGATACTCCAGCAACTGGCGTTGTGCTTCACGTTGCTGCTGGTTACTTTGCAGTTCGCCGTATTCTTGTTTCAGTTGCTGCCAGGCTTTCCAGTGTTGGCGGCAATTGGCTAAAGCAGAGTGGGTGTTGGCATAAGCATCCAGCAATTGGCGCTGGTGATCAGATTTTAATAACAGTTGATGCGCATGCTGACCATGAATACTTAACAGGTGATGACCCAAAGCTTTCAGTTGTTGAGCCGGTACCTGCACACCATTGATATAACCACGGGAACGACCTTCGTTGCCGACCACACGGCGCACTATACATTCATTGCCCATGGCGAGGTCTTGTTCAGCCAGCCAGTGTTGAGCTGCAGCCAATTGACTGATATCAAAAGTGGCCACTATGTCGGCTTTGTCACAACCGGGGCGAACCACTAAACCATCGGCACGTTCACCTAAACATAAAGACAGCGCATCTAAGGCGATAGATTTGCCTGCGCCTGTTTCGCCGGTAATAGTGGTCATACCGCCGCGCCAGTCGAGTTCCAGCGCGCGTACTATGGCAAAGTTGCTGATATGCAGATGGTTGAGCATGGTCCAACTCCCTTATACTGAATAACTGTTAATTTATACAGTAATTTGATTTTTAGCAAGGGAGTGGTAAAGAGATTTTTTAGTAGAGTTTACTGCCCCAGCCGAGCTTGTTACGCAGCACGTTAAAGTAGCTGTAGCCAGGTGGGTGCACCAGTTTCAGTGGTTTAGGGTGTTTACGAATGCGGATTTCATCGCCCGGCATTACTGCCAAAATTACATGACTGTCGCAGCTCACCTGTAAATGGGCGTCGTTACTGGGCGATACTTTCAGTACTATTTCACTGGTGCCTGAAACCACCAAAGGGCGGCTGCTTAAGGTATGAGGAAACATCGGCACTAAACTCATCGCATCCAGCTCAGGCGTTAAAATAGGGCCGCCACCTGATAAAGAATAAGCGGTAGAACCTGTTGGTGTGCTGACTATTAAACCGTCGGAGCGCTGGCTAAAGACAAATTCGCCATTAATATGAGCTTCAAACTCAATCATATGCGCTACTTTATCAGCGTGTAATACCGCTTCATTCACAGCACTGTTACTGCTCTTTACGCAGTCATTCCGATACACTTCCACTTCCAGCAGATTGCGTTTTTCAGTGACAAAATTACCTGCTAACACCGCAGCTAAAGGCGCTTCAAAATCTTCCGGTGATAAGTCGGTTAAAAATCCTAAGTTACCGCGGTTTACACCCAATACAGCGACACCAAAACGCGCCAGCACTCGGGCTGCACCCAGCATATTGCCGTCACCACCTACCACTATGGCCAGATCGCAGTTTTTACCCAACTGAACTAAATCCATCACTTGTACATCAGGCAAGCCCAGAGATTCTGCCACCTTTTCTTCGACATAGACTTTTAATTGCCGTGCCGTTAAAAACTGATACAGGCTGATAAGAGTGGTGTTGGCGCCCGGATGATTTGGTTTGCCAATGAGACCAATGGTTTGAAATGCGCTGCCAGGGTTTTGACTCATGAGTGTTCCTTTCAAAATGCCGTTTGAGTATACCCATAGTTTCTGATAGCGAACAGCTTTGTGCTCGTTGACGCACTGATAAAGGGCAAGGCTTGAATTTTTAATTAAAGACCCCACAATACATAGCAGTATAAGTAGGCAGTATTCACGCTTAGTATTTTGTACAGTCTTTTTAACCGGAGTAACAGCTGTAGTGGTTCAGTTAAGCAGACCAGAACTGATATTAAAACTCATAGTCGAGCAGTACCTGACGGACGGCATGCCGGTGTCGTCCAAACTGCTGTGTGAGCAGTCAGAGCTTGGCGTCAGTTCTGCCACAGTGCGTAACACTATGATGTTGCTGGAGCAGCAGGGTTTTATTCGCTCTCCTCATACGTCGGCAGGTCGGGTTCCTACTACGTCGGGTATTAGGCTCTTTATCGATAAAATGCTGCAACTTGAGCCTTTAACAGGGCGTTGGCTGGATGCGATTCAGCTGAATTTACCGCCTCAATTACCCGTTTCTTTATTATGTCAGCAGGCCGGACAGTTATTAGCCAACTTAACAGGTATGGTTAGTATTGTCAGTGCGCCTAAAGGGCAAGGCCGGGTGATCCGGCAGGTGGATTTAGTGCGTTTAGCCACGCAGCGACTCTTGCTGGTGGTGATAGACGAAGACGGTGATATTTTGCACCGGGTGTTGTTTCATGACGATTTAATTGATAACCCAACCTTAAGCCGGGTCTTGTGTTTACTCAATGCGGCTTTGTGTGGTCAGGATTGGCTGGATGGTATTTCGCGTTTAGCTTTAATCGCAAAGCAGGAATGTGGTGCTGTGCAGTCTTTGGTCAAAACCGCTATGGCGCAGCTGAGTCTGGATGAGCTGCAGCAGCATCAGCCATTGATTTATGGTCAGCATCAATTAATGCAGGCGAGCGACTATCACCGCGACCCGGAGTTGCAGCAAGTGATAGAACTTTTAGATAATCCAGCTTGTCTGGTGAAATTATTAACCCCAGTCACTCAGGATCATCAGCCCAAATTAATACTGGGACGTGAGTCTGGTATTGAACCTTTAGCCAAGGTGAGTTTGATTTGTGCGCGCTACCGTTCGGAGCCCCATGGCTTTATTGCCTTGCTTGGACCACGCCGGATGAACTATGGTCGTTTTGTGCCTTTAGTTGAAGCTGTAGCACAACAAATGTTTTTTAACTTGAATCATCTTAATCAATCCCCATAATAAGCCAACCTATGGTGGAGTAGTAACTAATGAGCGAGCAAGATAAAGTGCAAACTGAACAACAACAGGCTGCGGAAGCAGCGGCAGAGCAAGAAGTGGTAGAACTGACGCCGGAGCAGGAACTTATTGCAAAGCTGGATGCAGAATTACAGCAGGCAAAAGCCCAGTTGGCAGAGCAGCATGATTTAATGCTTAGAATTAAAGCTGAAGCAGACAACAGCCGTCGTCGTTCAGCCATGGATGTTGAAAAAGCCCATAAATTTGCGCTGGAGCGTTTCGCTGGTGATTTATTGCCGGTGGTGGATAACCTCGAGCGTGCTTTAACCTTCTTAAATCGTGAAGACGACAGCCAGAAAGCTCTGGGTGAAGGTGTAGATTTAACCCTGAAAGGTTTACTGGATACACTGGCGAAAAACGGTGTGCAGCAAATTGACCCACAAGGTCAGCCGTTTAACCCTGAATTCCATCAGGCCATGTCGATTCAGCCAAGCGCTGATGTGGCACCAAACACTGTCACTTTTGTGATGCAAAAAGGCTACGAGCTGAACGGCCGTTTAGTACGTCCTGCTATGGTGGGTGTATCTAAAGCTGTTGAATAAACAGCGACTCTAAAATAGGGGGTAGAAGCATGGGAGCTAAGCATCTCATGACTCTGCCCCCTTATTTTTTACTGGGCTTTCTCCTTGCGGGCTTTTACAATAGCTTCATCGCAGTATAGGCATTTGCAAAGGAATCTTTTTGTCTGATCTGGAGTCTGGTAGAGCGCCTTCGGCGCAACCTGTTACCGAACTGGTGCTTTGTCGCCACTGCGATCTATTGCAACAATTGCCGCTGTTAGCCATTGGTCAGGAAGCCGCTTGCAGCCGTTGTGGTTATTTACTGGATATGCGACAAAAAGATCCGGTATTACGTCCCGTGCTTTATGCCATAAGCTCGCTGTTTATGCTGGTCTTGGCCAACCTCTTTCCTTTTATTGGCATGGATGTGGCGGGTAACATCCATATCATGAGCTTTTTTGACACCTCCTCTGTGTTATTTGATGAGCATCAGCAATGGTTGGCTGTGCTGGTGTGGTTATTTATTCAGGCCATACCGGCTTTTTGTATGCTGGCGGTAATTTATATCAAGCTTGGCATGGTGCGCCGGGTTCGCGGCTTAGTCTGGACGGCACGGGTGCTCTATATGCTCAAACCCTGGAGCATGGTAGATATTTTCCTGATTGGTATTCTGGTCGCTTTTGTCAAACTTGTGGTGTACGCCGATATTTCTGTGGGCATGAGCTTCTGGGCTTTTTGTTTATTTTGCCTGCTGCATTTACGAACTTTTCAGGTGATAGACCGCCATGCTTTGTGGGAGTCTATAGCTCCGGCACCGCAACCTGTTTCTGCTGAATTAGCAGGACGGACAGGTGTTTCACTGAATTTAGCCAGTTGCAGTTGTTGCACTGCTATAGTGCCGCTGGAACAAAAACACTGTGGTCGTTGTGGCACTAAAGTCACGGCCCGTATTCCTTCCAGTTTGCAAAAAACGCTGGCCTGGCTGATTACCGCTACTTTGTTGTATATCCCGGCTAACTTGCTGCCTATTATGGAAACTGTGTCTTTGGGCAGCAGCATTCAGTCTACAATCATCAGCGGTATTATATTGATGTGGCAAGACGGGGCTTATCCTGTGGCTATCGTGATTTTATTAGCCAGTGTGGTGGTGCCCGTCGTGAAAATAGTCGTGATGTTCTGGCTCTGTTATCTGGCCAGTCACAGTGGGCATAAACGACAGCTGCTGTCGACCCGGGTGTATTTACTGGTCGATTGGATAGGGCGCTGGTCTATGGTCGATGTGCTGGTGGTCGCTATATTGGCAGCTTTAGTACGGTTTGATTTATTAATGGGTGTATATCCTGGTATGGGCGCTATTATTTTTGCGACTGTGGTGATCACCACCATGCTCGCTGCTATGAGTTTTGATCCACGTTTGCTGTGGGACCAACGGAATAAAAAAGAGGAGCTGCGACGTGGCTAAGATGCAGGGCCGGGTGGCCGCGGTGAAAAAGATCCGACAATTGTCACCCATTTGGATAGTGCCAGTTATGGCTGTGGTGATTGGCATCTGGATGTTGTATTACACCCAAAAAAATCAGGGGCCAGTGATCACGCTGGTCACTCTGAATGCTGAAGGCATAGTAGCAGGTAAAACTCAGATCAAAAGCCGCAGTGTGGATATAGGCCGGGTTGAATCTGTACAGCTGTCGGAAGACTTAAGCAAAGTGCTGGTCAAAGCCAGGATGGATCCTGGTCTCGAAGGCTTGCTGAATGAAGACTCACAGTTGTGGGTCGTCAAACCTACAGTAGGCCGGGGTGGCGTCAGCGGTTTAAACACTCTGTTATCCGGCGCTTATATTGAGTTACAGCCTGGCAAAGCTTCGGTACAAAAATACTATTATGAACTGCTCGACAGCCCGCCTATAGCGCCGGCCGATGCACCTGGGGTTCGGGTTACTTTATTAAGTGACGATGCGACAGCTTTGGCTGTAGGCGACCCTGTTTTGTATCACGGCTATGCGGTAGGTACAGTAGAAACCAGCAACTTTGTGGCTGAACAAGGCCATATGACCTATCAGTTGTTTGTACGTGCGCCTTATGATTCCTTAGTCACAGAAAACGTACGTTTCTGGCAAGCCAGTGGTATGGCTTTGGACGTGTCTGCGCAAGGGGTGCGGGTTGAATTAGCTTCTGTTGCTACATTACTTAGCGGTGGGGTGCATTTTGATGTGCTGGATGGTTGGCCTGCAGGCGACAAAGTGGCCAGCAACACCGAGTTTCAGCTATTTAAAAATCAAAAAGCCATCAAAGAAGGTTTGTACACTGAATACAACGAGTACCTGATGTTTTTTGACGAGTCGATCCGAGGCCTGAGCGTAGGTGCTCCTCTGGAATACAAAGGTATACGCATTGGTACAGTTGCTATGGCACCGTACTTCTTTAATATGGATAACCCTTTGGATGTTGCTTTTAAACGAGGCATTCCAGTGTTGGTACGAGTGGAAGCTGGCCGTCTGGCTGGTGAGATGAGCCTGAAAAAGCTGGCGCAGGAATTAGAAACTGCGGTGCAACAAGGTTTAAGAGCAGTACTGAAAACCGGTAGTTTATTAACAGGGGCTTTGTATATAGAACTGGTTCAAACCGATGCACAAATTGAAACTCCTAAAGTAAAAGTAGATGTGCCAGCTCTGGCTGATGCAGACAACTCTGAAAAAGTGCAGGTGGCAACAGCCCAGCCGCCGGAGTTTTCCAGTGAAGGTTTTGTTCCTGCCCCTTTTGCTTTGGCAGATCATGCTGGTCTGAAAATAATGCCAACAGCTCCAAGCGGTTTAGCCAATATTGAACAAAAAGTGCTGCAGGTGCTGGACAAGGTCAACCGTTTACCTGTGGAAGATGTGTTGGCGCAAAGCTCTGCAACTTTGGCACAAAGTGAAAAAATGCTGAAAAATGCAGAGCAATTGATCCAGTCTCTGGATCAATTGGTGAAGCATAATGCGGTACAGCAATTGCCTGCCGATCTGCAGCAAAGTCTGCTGGAACTGCGGAAAACTCTGGCTGGCTTTTCGCCGGGTTCACCTGCTTATGAGCGCTTAAATGGCAACTTACAGTCGATGGACCAATTATTACGTGATTTGCAGCCCGTAATTAAAACTATGAATAATCAAAGTAACTCACTGATTTTTAAAGCCGATCTGCCTAAAGATCCAGAACCTGAGAAGGGCAACTAATGCGTTATTTAGCTTTTGTATTCTTAAGTCTGGCCCTGGCCGGTTGTGGCAGTTCTCCGTCTGAACTGCAGTATTATCGCCTGCCCGCTGTTGCAGTAAAAGCGCCACAAGGCGACAGCAGCAAAGTATTGGTGATAGAACCTGTGATGGTGGCCAGTTATTTAAACAGCAATGCTCTGGTGTATCAGAACAATGCTGTGAATCTGCAATTGACCCGCACTCACCAATGGGCTGAAGCTTTGGATCAACAACTGACCCGCAATTTGCTGGCACATTTATCCGCAGCTTTAACCGATTGGCGTGTAACTCAACAGGTGAATAGCTCAGCTGACAGCCGCCTGACAGTGCAGGTGACTCAGTTTCATACCACAGCCGATGGTCTGGTGCTGATTAGTGGTCAGGCTCATTTGCTGACAGGAGCTGTCGTCAAGCAAATGCCTTTTGAGTTGGAACTGCCTATTGCTGATGATGGTTATGACGAAGTAGTCAAAAGCCTGGGCGAGGGCTGGAGTCAGGTTGCCAGCCAGATAGCAGTGATGATTACAGAAAGTCCTGCTGCTTAGTTTTTCTTTAAGTAAAGAAACCGGCTTTGCCCGGTTTCAACTGAATAACGAGCCCCGCCTTATTGGTGGGGTTTGTTTTTTACCTGCCTGATCAAGTTTTGCTCCTCCCCATGATTCCAGTAGATGTTTAGATTCTTAGCTGTCTAAATGGCTATTTCTTGCCTTTGTCAATAGAGTTACGTATAAGTTGTATAAAT
The DNA here is from genome assembly GCF_021290985.1 of Rheinheimera soli. GTDB lineage: Bacteria > Pseudomonadota > Gammaproteobacteria > Enterobacterales > Alteromonadaceae > Pararheinheimera > Pararheinheimera soli. The sequence goes on along the minus strand of NZ_JAJOYU010000019.1, from coordinate 76,620 downwards.
AACAGGCATCAATCAAAGTGATTAAGCAATGGCTTATGTTCTTTAGAGAAAACTGCTATTAATCAATACAACTAATTTACGGAGAGGACACAAGATGGACGCGGAGCAACAAGTCAGTGTTTTACTGTTGGATGCAGCTGTGTTGATGGTCGTGGGCATGGGCGTTGTATTTGGTTTTTTGATGGTATTGGTTTTTGCTGTTCAAGGCATGTCCAGATTACTCCGGCATTCGAGCCCGGCTTTACCAGCAACTGTTGCAACAACACCACAAGCTGCTGTTTCTCCTTCTGTTGTTGCTGCTATCAGCGCTGCTATTGAACATCATCAAAAACAAAATAAGGGATAAAAATGAGCCAACCATTATTACTGACTGAGCTGGTGCTCAGAGACGCCCATCAATCCTTATTAGCCACCCGCCTGCGTTTAGAAGATATGTTGCCTATCGCAGCCAAACTGGATCAGGTCGGCTATTGGTCGATGGAATCCTGGGGCGGTGCCACCTTTGATGCCTGTATCCGTTATTTAGGTGAAGACCCATGGCATCGCTTGCGTGAGCTGAAAAAAGCCATGCCGAACACTAAACAACAAATGCTGTTGCGTGGCCAGAATTTATTAGGTTATCGCCATTATGCTGACGATGTAGTGCAAGCCTTTGTCGAACGCAGTTTTGCTAATGGCATAGACGTATTCCGTATTTTTGATGCGATGAATGACGTGCGTAATCTGCATACGGCTGTGGCTGCTGCTGTCAAGGTTGGCGCTCATGCTCAGGGCACTTTGTCTTATACCGTCAGCCCTGTGCATACCATTGATGGCTGGCTGGATATGGCGATGCAGCTGGAAGATATGGGCTGCCATTCTATTTGTATTAAAGATATGGCGGGTTTATTAAAGCCTTATGTGGCCGAAGAGCTAATCACCCGCTTAAAAGAACGGGTCAAGTTACCTATAGCTATGCAGTGCCATGCCACCACAGGGTTAAGCACAGCCACCTATCAGAAAGCTATTGATGCTGGTATTGATATGCTGGACACCGCTATTTCGTCTATGAGTATGACTTATGGTCACAGCGCAACCGAAACTATGGTGGCTATCACTGAAGGCACAGCGCGGGATACCGGACTGAATTTAGTCTTATTGGAAGAAATTGCCGCTTATTTCCGTGATGTACGAACCAAATACGCTCAGTTTGAAGGTTCGCTCAAAGGTGTTGATGCCCGTATTTTATTGGCTCAGGTACCGGGTGGCATGTTAACCAATATGGAAAGCCAGCTGAAAGAGCAGGGGGCTTTGGACAAAATGGATTTGGTACTGACGGAAATTCCTAAAGTACGCAAAGAGTTAGGCTATTTGCCTCTGGTGACTCCCACCTCACAAATTGTCGGCACTCAGGCCGTGTTGAATGTGCTTTCGGGTGAGCGTTATAAAACCATCACCAAAGAAACTGCTGCTGTGCTCAAAGGGGAATATGGTTCAACACCTGCTCCTGTTGATTTGGCATTGCAACAGCGGGTACTGGCTGGTGCTGCAGCTATTGTCTGTCGTCCTGCCGATTTATTGCAGCCTGAGCTTGCAGCATTAACCACTGAGCTTGAAAGTAAAACTCAGGAGCTACAACTGAAGCTGGCAGAAGACAAAATCGATGATGTGTTGACCTATGCCTTATTTCCACAGGTTGGCCTGAAGTTTTTACAGCACAGAGGCGATGCATCGAAGTTTGAACCTGCACCTGGTCAACAAAGGCCGGCAAACCAAAGCAACACTCAGGTGGAACAGGTCAATAACACAGCTTCCGGAGTCGGTGTTTACAGTGTCAAAGTGGATGGCAAGCTGTATCAGGTTGAAGTAGGACCTGCTGGTGCAGTGCAACAGATCAAAACTGTAGTGGGGGAAACTATTCCGCAATCTGCCAGTATTCAGCCTGCCAGCAAGCTAAATTCACCTTTGGCTGGCAATATACTGGCGCTGAAAGTCAGTGTGGGTCAGCAGGTAGAAGCAGGGCAAGTGGTGCTGTTAATGGAAGCTATGAAAATGGAGACGGAAATTCGTGCCAGCCAGGCAGGTACTGTCAGTCAAATTCATATCAGTGTTGGGGCTGCAGTCACTACCGGCGATCTGCTGGTCAGTTTTGCCTGAGGATAAATCATGGATGCTTTGTTAACACTGATTGATTCTACCGGTCTGGTGCATTTGACCTGGCCAGCTTTGGTCATGATGGCTGTTGGTTTTTTGCTTCTGTACCTGGCCATAGCTAAAGGTTTTGAGCCTCTGTTGCTTATTCCTATTGGCTTTGGTGCAATTTTAACCAATATTCCTCTGGCTGGAATGGGTGAACCAGGCGGTTTGTTGTATTCCATTTATCAGGTTGGTATTGAAAGTGGCGTCTTCCCGCTGCTGATCTTTTTAGGAGTAGGGGCTTTAACCGACTTCAGCGCTTTAATCGCCAACCCTAAAATGTTGTTATTAGGTGCTGCAGCTCAGTTTGGTATTTTTTCTACCTTGTTAGGTGCTATAGCTCTGAACTGGGTGCCAGGTTTAAGTTTTTCTATGTCGGAAGCCGCAGCTATTGCCATTATCGGCGGGGCTGATGGCCCTACGGCGATTTTTTTAGCCTCAAAACTGGCTCCTGAGTTGTTAGGGGCTATAGCAGTGGCAGCTTATTCTTATATGGCGCTGGTCCCTATTATTCAGCCGCCTATTATGCGCGCTTTAACGACAGTGGAAGAGCGAAAAATTAAGATGGCGCAGCTGAGACAAGTCAGTCAGAAAGAAAAAATCGTCTTTCCTTTGCTGGTGCTGATTTTAACCTTTTTATTTTTACCTACCGCAGCGCCGTTAATTGGTATGTTTTGTCTGGGCAATTTAATACGTGAAGCTGGTGTAGTGGAGCGTTTATCTAAAACGGCACAAAACGAGCTGATTAATATAGTAACCATCTTTTTAGGTTTAGCTGTAGGCTCTAAGTTAAATGCTGATCAATTTCTGACCACTCAAACCTTAGGCATTCTGGTATTGGGTGCTGTGGCCTTTGGTATAGGTACGGCCTCAGGGGTTTTAATGGCGAAGCTGATGAATAAACTATCCAAAGATCCGGTGAATCCGCTGATAGGTGCAGCTGGTGTGTCAGCAGTACCTATGTCGGCCCGTGTCGCCAATAAGGTCGGGTTGGAGGCTGACCCTCATAACTTCCTGCTGATGCATGCCATGGGGCCTAATGTGGCGGGTGTGATAGGTTCTGCAGTGGCTGCTGGTATTTTGCTGGCGTTGGTTAAATAGCAAAATTGGTGTGGGATTTGGTTAACAGCTAAATTCCGCGCCTAGCACCACGGCTTTGCGTGCCCCTGTAACTTCAGGAATATTACCCGGAATTTTGTGATCGTAGGCATAAGCCAGCCAGGCAAAAGCCATAGCTTCCACATCATCAGCTTTCACACCTAAACTTGAGGTTTGCTGCAGTTGTACTGCTGGGAATAGCTGCTGCAAGTCGCTCATCAGCACTTGGTTATAAGCACCACCACCACAGATAAATAACTCAGCTATGGCTTCATTTGCTAATGCAATTTTGATGCTTTGTGCGGTAAAGCGGGTAAGGGTACGCTGCACATCTGCCGGGGCATAGTGTCCGCTTTGTAATTTTTGCTCTAACCACAATCCGTTGAAATATTCTCTGCCTGTGCTTTTCGGGCCTTGCAACTGAAAGTAGGGGTCTAATAACAGATCTGCTAATAAATCCTGCCGTATTGCACCAGAAGCGGCATACTGACCGTCTTTGTCGTATAAACCTAAGCCTTGTCGCTGGATCCAATGATCCATCAAGCCATTGCCCGGGCCTGTATCAAAACCCCGCACTGGCTGATCAGGCTGCAGCAAAGTGACATTGGCTATACCACCAATATTTAAAATGGCGCGGTAACTGCTGTTGGCAAAAACGGCCTGATGAAAAGCCGGAACTAAAGGCGCACCCTGCCCACCATAGGCCATATCTTTACGACGAAAATCAGCAATAACCCGAATCTGTGTTTCAGCAGCAAGGCGGAACATATCGCCAATCTGATAAGTAAAAGGGAATGCTGCGTAAGGGCGATGACGGATGGTTTGGCCATGGCAGCCAATAGCGCTTATCTGTTCAGGTGCAACTTTAGCTTTAGATAATAACTGCTTCACCGCATCTGCGTATGCTAATGCCAGTTGTTGCTCTACTAACCCCATCAACTCAAGCTCATCCGGGCCAGATTGAGCCAATTGACTAAGCTGCAGGCGCAACTGTTCAGGGAAAGGGCAGAGTAGGGAGTCTAGTAATTCAGGCTGGAGTTTTACTGTAGGGGACTGACCAAAACGAACCAGCACCAGATCGATTCCATCGAGACTGGTGCCGGACATAATACCTATATAAAGGCTGAACATTACTCAGCAGCGGCTACTGTGATCCGCTCATGGTTCTGCATTTGTGCAATCAGCTGTTTCGCTTCATTAACGAAAGCTATACGCTCTTTTGGTGACAAAGCTTCAGCCTGAGGTAATTTCACAGTACGAGGATTACGGTGTACACCGCCAACCACAAATTCATAATGCAAGTGAGCACCAGTCACACGACCTGTAGCACCTAAGCGACCTATCACCTGACCCTGACGCACGTTTTCGCCTTGTTTCACATCACGTTTGGACAAGTGCAGGTATTTAGTCACTATGTTGTTTTTGTGTTTAATAAACACATAGTTACCATTCACGCTGTTGCGAGTGGACGCAATGACTTTACCATCACCAGCCGCCATGATAGGAGTGCCTACAGCAGCAACGTAGTCTACGCCATTATGAGGGCGAACCTTCTTTAACACTGGGTGTAGACGGCGAGGATTGAAATTGGAGCTGACGTACTGGAAAGCAACAGGGGCGCGTAAAAAGGCTTGTTTAGTGCCTTTGCCGTCAGGCTTGTAAAAAGCGCCGTCTTTGTGACGAACAGCCTGATACACCTGACCCTGGTTGCTAAACTGTGCTGCCAGTATATTGCCGTTACCTACAAACTGGCCATCGGCATAACGGGTTTCAAAAATTACGCTAAAGCTGTCACCGGCTTTGATGTCTAAACCAAAGTCGATATCGTAGCTGAAAATGTTGTTGGCTAAGGTCAGCATCTGAGCTTCAGTTAAACCAGCTTCCAGACCTGCGTTCCAGAACGAACCGTTGATCACACCGCTGACGACTTCAGTACGGGTTTCAACTTCCTTTAATAGCTCTTCGGCAGCAAATTCGCCATTGGCTGTGCGCTGCACACGTAAAGTTTTCAGGTTGTTGATTGGGTAACGGATTTCCTGCAATTTGCCCTGGTTATCTAAACCAAATTCAATTTGCTCGCCTGGGAAAATGCGCGTTAAGGTTTTCACTGGTTTACCCAGTTCCAACACTTCCAGCATTGTGGCTTGATCTAATTTAGCTTTGCGAAAAATTGCCGACAGAATGTCGCCTTTTTTCACGTCAACTGTCACCCACTCCAGTGAGTTGTCTTCGTGTGGCAGAGTTGCAAGCTGCGAAGCTGCAATTTTCTCTTCCACCAAAGGAATATCAATACTGTATCTTTTTCCAACTTCCAGCTCAGATGTTTCTGTAGTTCTGGAGGCTGAAGCTTGTTCTGACGGGATCAACAGCATAACGGCAACAATGCCGCTTAGAGCGCCGATTAATAACCGATGTTTGATAGGCAAAGAAGAAATCATAGAAAGCGCATCTCTTATTATTATCAGACAAACCAATAAAAAAACGAGCATATAACGATTTTTTCTGCGATGCCACACTTTTGTTGGTTTGATCTAAAGAAATGTTTCAGTAGAATGCAGACTTGGAATTTTACCGAATACAAAAGAAGTAGGAGTACACCATGGCTCACTGGGAGCAGGCGCTGGCTGAGATAAAACGCGGCTGCGAAGAGATTTTGTTAGAAGAAGAGCTGATTGCTAAGTTAAAGGAAGGAAAACCTTTAAAAATCAAAGCAGGTTTTGATCCAACTGCACCAGATTTGCATTTAGGTCACACGGTTCTCATTAACAAATTACGTACCTTTCAACAGTTGGGTCATGATGTCATTTTCCTTATTGGCGACTTCACCGGCATGATTGGTGATCCAACGGGCAAAAACGTAACGCGTAAGCCGTTAACCCGCGAGGACGTGTTGGCCAACGCACAGACCTATAAAGAGCAGGTATTTAAAATTCTTGATCCGGCAAAAACCCGTGTAGCTTTTAACTCTGAGTGGATGGAAAAGTTAGGCGCGGCTGGCATGATCAAGCTGGCGGCACGTCAGACAGTAGCCCGAATGCTGGAACGTGATGACTTTAAAAAGCGTTACGCCAATAATCAGTCTATTGCTATACACGAGTTTTTATATCCGCTGGTGCAAGGCTGGGACTCTGTTGCTTTAGAAGCCGATATTGAAATGGGCGGCACTGATCAACGCTTTAACCTGCTGATGGGTCGTGAGCTGCAAAAAGACGAAGGTCAACGCCCACAAACCATTATTATGGTGCCTTTGCTCGAAGGTCTGGATGGTGTGCAAAAGATGTCCAAATCCTTGGGCAACTATATTGGTATCACAGATACGCCGGGTGAGATGTTTGGCAAAGTGATGTCGATCAGTGATGAGCTGATGTGGCGTTATTACGATTTGCTGAGTTTCCGTCCTATTGCCGATATTGCTGCATTAAAACAACAAGCTGCTGATGGCCGTAATCCACGTGATATCAAAATTGAACTGGCGAAGGAAATTATTGCCCGGTTCCATGATGAGGCTTCAGCTGATGCGGCAGAACAGGATTTTATCCAGCGTTTTCAGAAAAACGCCTTACCGGACGATATCCCTGAACTGACGTTGACCTCAACTACTGACAGTATTCAGATTGCCAACTTATTAAAAGAAGCGGGCTTAGTTGAGAGTACCTCAGAAGCTTTGCGTATGATTAAGCAAGGCGCTGTGAAACTGGACGGTGAAACTAAAGTTGAAGATAGCAAAATGGAATTTGCCAAAGGCAGTTGCCATATCTTCCAGGTGGGCAAACGTAAATTTGCCAAAGTCAGTGTGGTTTAATCGCTGATTTAACTGACAGAACCGGCTTTGATGCCGGTTTTTTTATGCTTTTTTGTCAGTTGGCTTGTTGTAAGCGGGCAAAAAGCAGCTGCTGTAATGCAGTTTTAAATTGCAAAGGTTCAAAAGGCAGTCGTAACCAAATCACCTCTATGGCCAGCATTGGTTGTGGATCTTCGACAGATAACAATGCCAGTTTCATCTGGTGTTGTGTCAGTTCCTGTTGCAGTAGTGGCATATCAATACCTTGCTGATCAGCAGTCATCAGCACCAGTTGAGGTTTTTTCTCGCCCATCATCAGCAGCGCGTCAACCGCGTTTCGTGCCTGTTGCAGTTCCACCGGGAAATGCCATTGCTGACATAAAACCTCTAATAATTTGAAAAAATCTGCATCCACATTCACACAAAGCACATGGGTTAATGGATGTAATCTTTGTCTTTTATGCAACAAACCCAATAGAGATTCCTGCACTATACGCCGATGTCCACCTGGCGTTTTCCATGCACTGAGCAGGCCTTGCTCGACCCACAGCTGGATAGTACGTACCGAAACACCTAAAAGTGTAGCCGCTTGTCGGGTGGAAAGAAGTTGATGTTGCTCTGACATAAAAACTTTTTTGATTTGATTAAATTTATCATATTTATCAAATGAGCCAGTGTCAATGAAGTCATCTGTTTTTGCTGCTGATTGCCTGATTTTTGTACTTTTTCCTTGCATTTATTTTAAATGAAGCTAATTTGATATTAATTTGATATCAAATTGAGGGGAAAGGAATGAAAGAATATCTGGCAACAAGCCGCAGTGGTTTAATGATGTTAGCTGTGCTCCCGGCAGCTTTTGTTGTGTCCGGTTTGGGCCTGCTGGCTTTAGGTGGCCCGTTGAAACTGGTGGCAATACTGGCGCTGATTTTGGTGGGTATAGGTTTTTTTGGCTTTTATATGGTGCAACCAAACCAATGCGCTGTCTTACAGTTGTTTGGTCGTTATGTCGGTTCTGACTTACAAACAGGTTTACGGTGGGCGAACCCCTTTTATAGCAAACAAAAAGTGTCACTGCGGGTACGCAACTTTGAAAGTGGCAAACTGAAAGTGAATGATCACAGTGGCAATCCGGTTGAAATTGCGGCTGTTGTGGTATGGAAAGTCGTCGACAGCGCTGAAGCTGTGTTTGAAGTAGAAGATTATGAAAACTTTGTCAGTATTCAAAGTGAGGCAGCACTGCGCTTTTTAGCCTCAAGTTACCCTTATGAAGCTGCTGAAGATGGGGATATTAGTCTGCGCAGCAATGGCCCTGAAGTGACAGATTTACTCAAAGGCGAAATTCAGGCCCGTCTGGAAAAAGCTGGTGTTGAAGTACTGGAAGCTAGGATCAGCCATTTGGCTTATGCACCGGAAATAGCCAGTGCGATGCTGCAGCGCCAGCAGGCTCGCGCTGTGGTGATGGCCCGTCAGCAATTGGTTGAAGGTGCTGTGGGTATGGTGGAATTAGCCTTAGCCCGTTTGTCGGAAAAAAATATGGTGCAATTGGATGAAGAGCGCAAGGCCGCTATGGTCAGTAACTTGTTAGTGGTACTTTGTGGTGATCATCAGGTGCAACCTGTGATCAATACCGGCACTTTGTACTAAGCGGAGACTATGTGGTGTCGAAAAAAGCCTTTGCGTTGCGTATTGATGAAACAGTGTTGCAGGCCTTGCAACACTGGGCTGATGATGAGTTTCGCAGTGTAAACGGCCAGATTGAATACTTATTGCGGGAGGCGTTAATTCAGACCGGAAGGCTGAAGAAAAAGCCTCCGGCAGAGCCTGCTGCAGAACCAGATTAATTCAAGGCTTTAAGCAATAAACGGGCTTGTTTTTTAGCATGCTGAGCTACAGTCGCATCCGCATGCAATAAAGCCATACTGATGGCTCCCTCTTTTAATAACATCAGTCCGTCCAGCAATAAAGACTGGCCTTCCTCTGTCAGATGATAGCTCTGAAGGTGAGTATTCACTAAGTGCTTCACCTTGAGTTTATGCTGAGCGCAAAGCTGTAATACCGCACAGTCAGGTCCATGATATTCGGCAGCGCAGTTTTGAAAATAACAACCAAAAAAAGGCCCTAACAGATTAGCCTTACCTTCAAACCAAAGACTTAATGCCTCAAATAATGTATCTGCCGGATTTGCCGGATCGGCACTATTCAGTTGCTGTTCGAGCCACTGATAAAAACGCTGATGCCGAAGCTCCAGTGTGGCCAATAACAAGTCGTCTTTGCTGGCAAAATGGTGATACAGCGTTTTTTTGGCAACAGCTGACTGCTCTAAAATCTGATTAATACCCACAGCATGCACACCATAGCGGTAAAACAAGCTTAAAGCTGTTTCAACAAGCTGTTGTTTTTTATCCTGTTCCATAAAAGTCCTCGGCAGATCGAGCGCTTAGCTTGACATGGGTAGACCACTCTGTCTACTATGTGATGAGTCGGTAGACAGAGTGGTCTACTTTGCTAAGGTGATACAGTGACTGAACATAAAATTTGGGTGCAAGCTGTTCTGGCTGGCAGTGGTGCGGCTTTGGTGATGGCGTTGCTGGCTTTACTGCAACAATGGCAGCAGTTATGGCTGGTGGCCCCTTTTGGTGCTACCGCAGTGATTTTATTTGCCTTGCCGGATAGCCCGCTTGGCAAAGCAAAAAATGTGATAGCCGGGCATTTTTTGGCGGCGCTGATAGGCCTGAGCTTTGTACATGCCTTCGGTTTAACAGTGTGGAGCTTGTCCATTGCTGTGGGATTATCTATAGGTTTGATGGTGTTGTGGAAAATTACCCATCCACCAGCAGGCGCCACTACCTTACTGATTATGCTGACAGCGCCGGACTGGTGGTTTTTATTAAATCCCGTGCTGACAGGTTCTGTGCTGATGGTTGTGGTGGCTCATTATTATCATCAAAGCCATAAGAAAGGACATCAGCAGCTGATTAAACGTAAAGCTGCAGCAGCCAATACCAAAGCGGAAGACTGATAAAGCTCAGCAGTAAACCCAGGCCTACCAAAGCTGGTACTAAACGCAGTGCCAGCCCGGCACCTATGGCTATAGCTCCGGCTGATACCATAGGTGGCATAGCAGCTTCAAACACCACAACCTGCAGTAGTAATGGGTCCGGGTTGAACATGCTTAAAAATCCTAAAGCCAATACAGGCATTAAAAACAGTTTTACTCCTAACGCAAAAATCAGCGGTTTAGCTTCTTTATTGTCCAGCTGCAACCTGAATTGAAAACCTACTGCAATCATAATGACCGGCACCAGGGTAGCGGCAAGACTGTCGAGTACCAGACTGAAAAAGGCTGGATAGGGCCAGGATTTTAGCGCTAGTGCCACAGCCAGAGCGATAAAAGAAGGGAAAGTTAAAATACGTCGGACTATTTGACCTGCTGTAGGTGTGGCGACATTAGGGTTATACCAGGCGGCCAGAATAGTGGAATAAGTTGCCAGCGCAACAAAGGAACCAGCTTGATCGTAGATCATCGCGAAGGGTAGCGCTTTTTCACCAAAAAAAGCCTCTACCATAGGAAAGCCCAAAAATGAGGTATTACCCAAAGGTAAAACGACCAGCAAGGCACCGACTACAGTTTTTTCCCAGTGCCAGATTTTACCGGCCAGAATAATTAATCCGGCCACTATCAGCAGCAACACCCAAGGTGTAATGGCAGGTAACCATAGCTGGTTGGAAAATTCTAATAGCGGAATTTTTTGCAAGACTAATGCAGGCAGGGCAACAAAAAGCACAAACTGATTCAGTACTAAACCTGTTTCTTGTGGAAACTGCGGTAATTTACGTAGCAAAGCGCCTATGCACAAATACACCAGAACTAAAGCAAAACTTTCCATGATTACTCCTTTCTATACAGCAAAGTGTAATCTGAAGCGGGTTCTGTGCCTATGCGACTTTCGCCTGATAGCTGTTCAAGCAGGTTCAGCTGTTTGGCCGCTTGCTTGAGCAGCAACTCTTTGTCGTTTTTAGTCCACTGTTTCAACTGATATTCCAGTTTGCTGGCTGAAGATCGGCAAGGCATAGCGTACCTGAAAGCTAATTGCAGTGGGCCTTTGCCTTTTAAAGCTTTAGCGCCTCCTGTTAATTCACCGCTATGCTGGCGTAGACGCCGTTCAGGATTGGTGCTGATACCTGTGTATAAAGCGCCTGCTTTGGTGCGCACCATATAAACAAACCATGGGGTTGATACTGCAGTCATGCCTTGTCCTACTGATTCTGCTACACTAGCGCTGTTTTAAAGGCTCAAAGGCCGATACTTTAAAGGAAATTGCATGTCATTTGCCACGCTTGGTTTAGATCCCCGTATTCTTTCTGCTGTGACCGCACAGGGTTACCACACCCCAACCCCTATTCAGCAGCAAACCATACCTGTGATCTTAGAAGGCAAAGATGTACTCGCTGGTGCTCAGACCGGCACAGGTAAAACTGCTGCTTTTACCTTGCCAGTTTTGCAATTGCTCAGTAAAAACACCAGCAAAGTAAATAATCTGCAGGTGCGCTGTTTAGTACTGACGCCTACCCGTGAACTGGCTCAGCAGGTGGCCGATAGCGTCAAAGCTTATGGTGCTGATTTACCGCTAAAATATGCGGTATTTTACGGTGGTGTGTCTATTAATCCTCAATACGATCAAGCCAGCCGCGGCTTAGATATTCTGGTCGCTACACCTGGCCGTTTATTGGATCATTTACATCAGGGCACGGTCAGCTTGTCAGATTTACAAATTCTGGTGTTGGATGAAGCCGACCGTATGTTGGATATGGGCTTTATTCACGACATTAAACGTATTATGGCGCGTTTACCCAAAGAGCGGCAGACGTTGTTTTTCTCCGCAACTTTTGCCAAAGAAATCAAAGAGCTGGCGGATACTTTATTAAAGTCTCCGGTATTGATTGAAGTGGCTAAACCAAACAGTACAGCAGATAAGGTAGAGCAACTGGCGTACAGAGTGGATTCGCAGCGTAAACGCGAGATGTTGTCTTATCTGATTGGCTCACGCCAATGGAAACAAGTACTGATTTTCAGCCGTACTAAACATGGTGCAGACCGTTTAGCGAAACAGTTGCGACTGGATGGTATAGAGGCCGGAGCTATTCATGGCGATAAAAGTCAGGGGGCCCGCACCAAAGCGCTGGATGATTTTAAAAACAACAGGCTAAGTGTGTTAGTGGCCACTGATATAGCTGCCCGCGGTCTGGATATTGAAGAACTGCCTATAGTAGTGAACTACGACCTGCCTCAGGTAGCTGAAGATTATGTACATCGTATTGGCCGTACAGGCAGAGCTGGTAATTCAGGTATGGCCATTAGTTTAATTACGCCAGATGATCTGGTGATGCTGCAAGCTATTGAAAAGCTGACGAAACAAGTGATCACTCAGCAGGTTGTTCCTGGTTATGAACACGACCCGAAAATGAATCACAGCAGTAAAAAAGCCGATGCAGAAGAGGAACGGGTACAAAAAGTGGCAAGCCGTAATAAGCAGCTGGCAAAAGAAAAAGCCAAGTTACGTTCGCAACTGTTGAATAAAAAGTAATTTTGCAGAAAGCCATTATTAAAAAAGGCAGCACAAGCTGCCTTTCAGTTATCGAAGATTAATCGTCTTTGGGCTCAAGCGGCGTCGCCAGTGTCAGTTGATAAAAAGCTAAATCCAGATAACGACCAAATTTAAAGCCAGCCTGAGTGATAGTGCCGCTGTGGCTAAAGCCATGTTTGGTATGCAAGGCTATGCTTGCTTCGTTGGCTGCATCTATACCACCAATCAGCAGGTGATAATTCTCCAGTTGGGCCTGCTCGATAATTTTCTGCAGTACCAAAGCACCATAACCTTTACCTTGCTGATCTTGTGCCACATAAACCGAATGCTCGACTGAATACTTAAAAGCAGGAAACGCCCTGAATGTGCCATAACTGCCAAAAGCCACCAGTTGATCCTGCTCGTTCAGTAGGCCTAGCACCGGGAAATTTCCCGCTGTTTTATTAGCAAACCATTGTTGCATAGTCGCCATAGTGCGGGGTTTGTATTCATACAAAGCTGTGGTATTCAAAATGGCATGGTTAAATATTGCCAGAATAGCTTCGGCATGTTCGTCATAACTGCAGTGCACAAAACGCATTGGTTCTCCGTTCACTTATTCTGTCAGCTTCTGTACAGGGTTTTAATCAGATGATAACCAAACTGGGTTTTGATGGGGCCATGCACTTCCAGCACGGCTTTTTTAAATACCACTTCATCAAAAGCCCTGACCATCTGGCCAGGTTTAAACTCACCTAAATCTCCACCTTTTTTGCCTGAAGGGCACAGAGAATGCTTTTTAGCTAAATCATGAAAACTGGCGCCTTTGGCCAGTAGTTGTTTTAATTTTTCTGCTTCTGCAGCAGTTTTTACCAATATATGGCAGGCGCAGGCTTTGGGCATAGCGTTTATCCAGTCTGAACTAAATTGTAATGCTAGTTTAAACAGCCAAGGCTGCATTGCCCAGATGATATAGAGTTTTGTAAGCATATAAGTAACTGATGAATAAATATCATGCGCAAAGTTTGCGTGCCTGTAAATTCCTGCTAACACCAATGCAAAAGCATGTGACAATCATGTTTTGATGTGTTAATTAATGTAATTGAGGTGTGCGTGATAAAAGTCAAAGAACTTGAAGTACACCTAAAACAATAAGATGGTCCAGAGAAATACATAACATCCTAAACGGAGATTACATGAAACACATTGGAAAAACAGCGCTGGCTTCAGCTATAGGCTTGGCATTATCTTGCGGTGCAACAGCTGCAACATTTGAACAATATAAAATGGGTACGCAGTCAGTTAAAGATTTGTTGGCTGGCAAAGAAGCAAAAGGCTCCATCGCTAAAAATCAAGCTCAAGGTATTCCGTCTTCCTATTATGTTGTTTTAAAACAAGCTGGTTTACAGGATTTAAGAAGCTCAGATTCGGCGTCTATACAAGCGGCCTCAGCAAGTATTGCTGACTCAGTTCAATCAGTAACTTCCGCCTTGTTAACTTTAGATCGTAACGCTCAGGTACTGGCTACTACAAAAAATCTGGCATCAGGTTTAGTGGTTCGTGCATCAGCCGATGCGTTGCAAAAACTTCAGTCAAATCCAGCTGTCGCCTCTATTTATCCTGTTTATGACAGCAAACCAATGGCTGCTGACAGTGCTGTGTACATGAAGGCAGATGCTGTAGTCCAAGCTGGTATCGCCTCAGGTAAAGGTATTACTGTTGCTGTACTTGATACTGGTATAGATTACACCCACAAATCAATGGGTGGCGCAGGTACTGTAGCGGCCTATAACGCTGTAAACCAAAGAGCTATGCCTACTTGGCCTCAAGGTAAAGTGTTAGGTGGTTACGACTTCATTAATAATGATCCAAACCCTATCGATCCCCGCACTGGTGGTCATGGTACTTTTGTTGCCAGTTCAGTCAGTGCCATTGCACCTGACGCAGAGTTTTACGCTTATACCGTCTGTACCGGAACTTGTCCTGGTGCCGCTCAAATCGGTGCTTTAGATGCTGCTTTAGACCCAAATGGTGATGGCGATATTTCTGACCGTGTGGATGTGATCAATATGTCATTGGGTGGTGACGTTGGTACTACAAACGCCACTAGCGGTACTCAATTCTTAATCCAGAAAGCCGCCACTCTTGGCATCAATATGGTGATATCAGCCGGTAACGATGGCCCGAATCCATTTATTGTTGGTGGTCCAAGTACTACACCAAATGCTTTATCTGTGGGCGCTATGACGCACCCTACCGGATCCTCACTTCTTTTTGAGGCTACCGAGATTGACGGCAAAGAAATTGAAATGATCCCATCTGGTTTCAACAAACCCGGTGTATCTTTTAGCTTTAACAATACAGCTAACCAATTAGTTTTTGTCTCCACTAATGCTCAAGGTTGTACTGCTTTTGAAGCTGGTTCATTAACAGGCAAAGCGGTGATCATTGATCGTGGTACCTGTAACTTCACAGCAAAAGTGATCAATGCTCAAAATGCTGGCGCAGTTTTTGTGCTTATTGCTAATAACGCTAATGGTTTAGGTCCGGTGAATGCGGGTGGTGCTGATCCTGCCGTAGCTATTCCATCTGTAGGTATTTCAAAAGAAGATGGCGATGCAATTAAAGCTGCATTGGCCAATGGTGATGTGACTTACAACATAGTTGCGAACTCCATTAATTCTGCTGGTGGCTTAGCTGATTTTACGTCGCGTGGCCCTTCTATTGAAGGTTTATTAAAACCAGAAATTACTGCTCCTGGCACTAATATAGTCATGGCAGCTGTAGGTACTGGTGATCAAACAGCCTTAAACTCAGGTACTTCATTTTCTGGCCCTATGACTGCTGGTGCTGCGGCTCTGTTGCGTGAAGCTATGCCAAACCGCACAGCTCAGGAAGTGAAAGCTACCCTGATGAATACCGCGGATATGGACGTTTATACGCTGCCAAAAGCGCACCCTGATGCTGAATTAGCGCCTATCTCTGCTATGGGTGCTGGTTTAGTCAATGTTGAGAAAGCAGTAAATCTGCCGGTTGCAGCTTGGGTTGAAGAGCCCAAATTTAATACTGCTCAGGCTGCCTTGTCTTTTGGTCTGAATACTCTGACTGAAACTACAACTCTGACTAAAACGGTCACGCTGAAAAACTTTGGTACAGAGCCAAAAACCTACAGCCTGAGCATTCAGGATCGTTTTGCCGCTGATACAGAAACAGGTGCCTTAAGTTGGGTTATTCCTGAAACTGTCACTGTTGCGCCTGGTCAGTCGACTAATTTTGATGTGGCAGTGACTATTGATCCAACTAAGTTACCTGAGTGGGAGCTTGCTAATACATCAGTATTAACAGAGAAAAACGAGCAACTGACGACAGTTGAATACGATGGAGCGTTAGTTTTTAACGATGCAAGTACTGAAGCAACCAATGACTTACATCTGGTTTATCATATCCTGCCAAGAGCTAATGCGGCTTTGGAACTGAGCAGCAAATTTATTGATGATACATCAGTAAAAGTAGTGAAAAACGTTGGTGCTGTAGCTGCGGATATTTTTGCAACTCAGTTGGTTGGTACGTCTGAGAAAGATGAAAGTGTTGCGTACGATTTACGTGCGGCTTCTCTTGATGTGGTTCAGGTGCCAACGAGCTACTGTACTTCCGGCTTAATGCTGGCTCCTACTTTAACTCTGGAGAATGGTTTAAGTCATCTTCAGCAAGTGAACGTGGGTGTGGATTTAGATATCGATAATGACGGTGAATATGACCATCAGTTGAACAGCATCTTGCTGACTCGTTTAGGTACTAACTTCGCTGCTTTCCCTGCTGTAATGGGTACTTTTGTGACGCCATATGGCAGCTACAGTGGTTCTGTAATGGATTTGTTCCATTCAGTGGGTCAACGTAGTGTTACCTTATCTGCGTGTTTTGAAGATATTGGTTTGTCTACAGCTGATTTAGGCCGCACTATCGGTACGCGTTACCGCACCATTAATGACGGTAATGCCATTGGTGCAGATTGGGGTCCTGAACTTGATGATTCTATTGAAGCTTCTGCCCAGTTGGTTGCAGCTCCAACAGTCACTTTAGTTTCAGTAAGTGCAGATGTTGAGCCTACTTCTGATAGCGCATCACCTTCTGCAATAGGAGACGAGTTAGATAGCCTGGCACCAGGTCAGGAAGCTCAAATTGTGATTGAGGGTGCTGATGGTGCTGGTGTAGTGCTGTTATCTGCAGTAGGTGATGTGGCTTTTGCTGCTGAAACACCATCGTCAACAACGGCTCCAGTTATGGCTGAAACTGTTGACTACAGTATCAACGAAAATAGCCCTGCAGGAACAGTATTAGGTCAGTTGACTGCTGAAATCGGCTTACTGGACCCTGAGATCGCAGAGTTCCTGGTTGCAGGTAGTTCAAGCCAAGCTTTCAGTGTTGAGAAAAATGGTACAGTAACTGTAGCTAATGCCTCTTTACTGGATTATGAAGCTGGTTTCACCAGTGCTCAAATCTCTGTTGTTGCAGTGAACCAGGCGGGTAACATCTCCGCACCAGCTACTGTAAATATCGCAGTGGCTAACGTGCCTGATGCTCCTCCAGTAGTTACTGCATCTGCCGCTTCTGCGAATGTAGTGGCAACAGTAACTGCAGCTGGTACTATGGTAGGTAATGCAGCGGTAACTATTAACGAAGCTGGTGCGACTCTGGATAAAGTGACAGTGACACCAGCTCTGTTTGCACATACAGATGGTAAAATTGTTCTTGTTCGTAAGCCGAACGCAGAAGAGGCTGGTACTGTGGCTGTGACTGTAGTTGCAACTGACAGTGCTGGTTTAACTTCTAATGCGGCTACATTCAATGTAACTATTGCTCCTGAGCCGAAAAAATCAAGCGGTAGCTTAGGTTGGTTATCTCTGATGTTACTACCTCTGGCTTTATTACGCCGTCGTCGTAAATAACCGAACTTTATAGTTCAAGTCAAAAACCGCCGTTTATCGGCGGTTTTTTTTGGTGCGGATTCTGCAGTAGCTGTTATGCAGGCCATAAAAAAACGGGACCCGAAGTCCCGTTTTTTCTCAGCGCCTAAACTTAAAGTTAAGCAGGCTGTTGCTGGGTAATACAGTGCACGTTGCCGCCGCCTAATAAAATCTCCCGACCAGGCACAGTGACCACCTGATGTTTTGGAAAGAGCTTGGTTAAGATGTCGATCGCTACCTGATCATTGGCATCGTCAAATACCGGAACCACCAAACCCCCATTGCATAAATAGAAGTTGATGTAAGAACCGGCTAAACGGGCTTCAGATTCACGAGGTACAGCTGCACCTGTTAAATCCACAGTGGCATATTCGTCTGCTTTGGCCAGCATAGGAGCAGGCACAGGCAGCTTGTGTACTGTGAACTTACGGCCTTTCGCATCAGTGCTGTTTTCCAGCACTTCTAAAGCAGCGCGTGAACGTTCGTACTGTGGATCGTTTTTGTCGTCAGTCCAGGCCAGTAAGACTTCAGCAGGGCCGACAAAACAGCACATATTATCGACGTGACCATCGGTTTCGTCGTTAAAAATGCCTTCTTTCAGCCAAATCACTTTATCTATACTTAAATAGTCCGACAGCATCTGTTCGATTTGTTCGCGGGATAAATCCGGATTACGGTTTTTATTCAGCAAACATTCTTCAGTGGTTAATAAAGTGCCTTCGCCATCCACATGAATAGCGCCGCCTTCCAGCACAAAGCCTTCAGTGCGGTAACGTGGCGTGCTTTCTATGTTGGCAATTTTTTGCGCGACCTGGTCGTCTCTGTGCCATGGGAAATATAAACCACCGTTTAAACCACCCCAGGCGTTGAAGGTCCAGTCGACAGCGCGCACTTCTTTGCCATTAGTAACAAAAGTAGGGCCTGTGTCACGGCACCAGGCGTCGTCTGTTGAAGTTTCAACCACACGAATTGGGTGAGTGGTTGGCTCTAAGCTCAACTGCGCCTGAGCATTGGCAAACTGAGCGGCAGAAGCCAATACAGTCACAGGCTCAAAACGGGCAATAGCACGAATGACAGCGCAAAAGGCCTGTTGCGCTGGCTTGGCGCCTAGACGCCAGTTGTCGGTACGTTCTGGCCATACCATCCAGGTTTGTTTATGCATGGCCCATTCGGCTGGCATAAAAAAACCATCGGCACGAGGCGTACTGTTTAAGGTAACAGCCATCTTAGTTGTTACCTTCAGTTGGGGTAGTTTTGCCATCTTTGGTTAAGATAGCGCCATATAAGTCGATACGACGGTCACGGTACACGCCCCAGTTACGACGGTTTTTTGCGGTCTCGTCTAAATCGAAGGTGTGAACTAACACAGCTTCGCTGACTTCATCGGCTTCTTCTACTTTGGCACCAAACTCGTTGGCAATAAAAGAGCTGCCGTAGAAGGTAATAGCAAAGTCGTCTTCGGTTTCACGACCAATACGGTTAGAAGCAATCAATGGCACCAGGTTAGCAGCGGCATGACCTTGCTGAGTACGTTGCCAGTGCTCGCGTGAATTGACCGTTTCATCATGAGGTTCAGTGCCAATAGCTGTTGGGTAGAACAGCAGTTCTGCACCCATTAATGCCATGCTGCGGGCACATTCAGGGAACCATTGATCCCAGCAAATACCAATACCAATTTTGGCATAAGCTGTATCCCAGACTTTAAAGCCTGTGTCACCTGGTGTGAAATAGAACTTTTCGCTGTAACCCGGGCCATCAGGAATATGGCTCTTGCGGTATAAACCTAAGTTGCTACCGTCGGCGTCAATTACAGCTACAGTGTTGTAAAAGCAGTTACCGGCTTTTTCATAAAAGCTGATAGGCAGAACGACTTTCAACTCTTTGGCAATTTTGCTGAAATGTTTAATAGCCGCGTTGTCTTCGACACTGGTCGCGAACTCTAAATATTCATACTTTTGTTTCTGGCAGAAGTAGTTACGCTCAAACAGTTCCTGCAGCAGGATGATCTGGGCGCCCTGTTCAGCGGCTTCACGGACTAAGCGCTCACCACGGGCAATATTTTCTTCTACATTCCAGCCACCAATCATTTGGGTGGCGGCCACAGTTACCTTACGCATGCAAAGTCTCCTCAAGCCAGAGCTATTGTTCAAAATAGAATTCAAAACAGAATTCGGATCTAAAGATGCAGCTACTCTAGTCAGTTTTGCCCCCTAGAGCAACCAACAGTGGCAACCAACAGAGGCAATCAAAAGCCTGGGCTGCAAGGGCGCGCAAAATGCCGTATTTTTGGGCTGTCGTCAATGAGTTTTACGGTGTTGGTGCAGAGTTTCAGGGCAGTTAGTGCTGCCCTGAATTAACTATGGGTGGATATGCATAAATACTGGGTTTTTAGTGAATGTATATTGCTTATTTGCTTTCTTTGGCTAAACGAGCCGCCAGCAACAGCAGCTCCGGCTGCAAGCGGACTTTGTAATTAATATGCTGATAGCTGTACTGCACTAAACCCTCTTTATTCAGGATATAAATCGCAGGCACGGGCAGCACTACTTTGCCGCTGCTTGCTTCCTTATTTAGATTCAGTTTGTAGGTATTTAAATAGGTGGCGCTGGTTTTTTCATCCAGATAATAAGCCACACCAAAAGCAGAGCTTAAATTGAACTGACTATCCGATAACAGGGTATAAGTAATAGCTGCATCTTTGGTGTCTTTTAGACTGGCCTGAACGGCGGCGGGGCTGTCTGGCGTTACTGCAATCAGTTGATAACCCAAGGCCTTAAGGTCTGGTTCAATCTCACGCAAGGCCGCCAGTTGCAGATTGCAATAAGGACACCAGCCGCCGCGGTAAAACACCAACACAGTGTCTTGCTGTTTTAACACTGAGTTGAGCTCTACGGCTTGGCCTGTCGCATCCTGCAGACTGACCTCAGGAGCAGACATGCCGTTTAATAACGGCTTAATATCTTCAGGGCTTTGGGCAATACGGGGTTCTGCCAACAGAATAAAACTGAAGAGGCTGAGGCTAAGTAACAGAATATGCTGAATTTTCATTTTGGTTTTTCCTTAAGTGATATGGGCTTATATACCGGAGTTGTCTGGATAATCTTTCAGTGGGTGCAGAATAATTGCTGATATAGCGCAAAAAAAAGATTTCAAAGCAGGGTAGAATGTTCTGAAGTGAGCAGGAGGTTGTTGTGCTGGATATATTAATTGTAGGTGGTGGTATGGTGGGCGCTTCAGTGGCGCTGAAGTTAAGCCGTGCTGGTTTAGAAGTGGGCTTAATTGAAAAACAGCCTGTGTCAGCTTTTGATTCTCACAGCGCCATAGACTTGCGTGTATCCGCTATTAACAGACGAAGTGAGCAGTGGCTGACGGATTTAGGCGCCTGGTCTTTATTGCAGCAATGGCGTTTATGTCCTTATAAAAGATTACAGGCTTTTGAAGGCGAGCAGGCCGGACTCACTTTTCATGCCGACGAAGTAGCACTGACTCATCTGGGCCATATAGTTGAAAACAACCTTATTCAGCAGGCGCTGTGGGCCAACTTCCCTGCCAACTTGCAACTGTTTTGCCCAGCCACTGTGACTGGTTTTGAGCAGCACCCTGACTATGCCAGTGTCACCACAACGGAATTTGGTGAGCTAAAAGCCAAACTGGTGATAGCAGCAGACGGTGGGCAGTCGCAGCTGCGTCAGTTGGCACAAATTGCTGTGTCGGGTTGGCAGTATCAACAAAGCTGTTTAGTGGTTACAGTCAATACAGAATATGAGCAGCAGGACATCACCTGGCAGCAGTTTAACGAGTCAGGCCCACGGGCTTTTTTACCTTTGCCGGGCAAGCAAGGTTCTTTAGTGTGGTACGACCATCATCATAAAATTAAACAGCTGGCGTCATTATCTAAAACCGCTTTGGCTGAACAGATCCAGCAGGCTTTTCCAGCCAAGCTTGGCAACATCAGCATAGAACAGGCCGCAAGTTTTCCTTTAGCTCGTGTGCATGCGAAGGACTATGTCAAAGGCAGGCTGGTGCTGGTCGGCGATGCAGCTCACAGCATTAATCCGCTGGCAGGCCAGGGGGTGAACTTAGGGTTTGCCGATGCGATGCTATTGTCTGAGCTGCTGGAGCAGGCTTTTGCGCAAGGCAAGGATTTAGGGGAGTCTGAGTTATTAAAGCAATACCAAAACACACGCCAGCGCGAAAATGCGCTGATGATGTCGGCTATGGATCTGTTTTATCAAAGCTTTAGCAGCAGCTTGCCTCCTGTGCGTTTTTTACGTCAGTTGGGTTTAGCAGTAGCAGAAAAGGCTGGCCCGTTAAAGCATTGGGTCAGCCGTTATGCGGTCGGTATCAGTTAAGCTACAACTTCAGTAAACGTACCTGATAAAGTCCACCTGCTATGCTGCCGGGCTTGGCGACAAATTTGACGCGGAAGTGCTCGGCATTTTTCGGCAGCAGATCATTGGGGATTGGGTAGTCGACGCTGTACCAGTCCGGCCCTAAACCGCTTTTAAGCTCCACATCGGTCAGCTTTTTATCATCCAGCCAGACTTCAAACGCTCGTCCGCTATCCAAACCAAAATACTCCAGCCGCAAGGTCAGGTTTTGTTGGCCCTTGTGGCTTAACTGATAACTAAACCAGCTTTTACTGTGCCGCCAATGTCGGCCTAAATTGATACCTGCTTCGCTTTGTTCACCCTGATAAAAATGATCCGACTCAGGTTGCTGCTCACCCGGATAGACTTTATCCAAGGTTTGTTGTTCCAATAAAGCCGCGGCTTTATCTTGCTGTTCTTGCGATGCTTTTTGTTGTTGCCAGCCTTCGAGGCTAGTGTGCTGAAAGTAAATTTGGTATCTGCTGTCATGCAGCCTGAAAAAAGGAATCAGCTCAGGCTTGCCCTGCAAAAAGCCCTGGCCTGTACTGAAGCTTAAAGGTTGATTGGGCAGACGCTTTAAGCTGGTGAGGAAGTTTTTTGTATCACCAATATAAAGTGGTGCAGCGGAGACAGGGCAGGTTGGACCCGACGCTATATGGCCCATTCTGCTGTCGTCACCAATAAACCTTAAGCTTTCGTTTTTAAAAGGTGAGCTGCGACTGGCAAGTACTATAGGGCCATACAATACCGCATGATAATCAGGCTTGGCTGGCATAGGGTCCAGACTTAACTGCATCGGCAGCTCAAGTTTCACTCTGTCGCCTTTTCGCCAGGGGCCAGCGAGCAGAATATGTTCATCGGCATTGGCAGTGACTTGAACTGCTTTGCCATTACGCCAGACGCTAACGGCACCAGCCCAGGATGGATAACGCAGCTGCAGGTTCAGTTCGCTTGCTGCGTCAAAGAGCAATTCAGTGCTGTTTTCATCCGGAAACAGGGTCTGCTGGTGCAGTTTTATCTCTGGAGTGCTGATGCTGGAGGCTATCCACAAATTCACTTGCAAAGCGTTTTTATCAAAGCTGTAAATAAATTCGCCATGTTTGCTATGGCTTTCTATGCCTGAGCCGACACAACACCACATGCCTTGATCCACTTTAGAGTAAACCCGGTAATGTTGCGGCCGCATCGGCGTGAAATAAACAAAACCGCCATGTTCCGGGTGTTGACTGGCCAGAATATGGTTCCACAAGCCTCGCTCATAATAATCAAGGTATTTGCTCTGGCCGGTCTGGCGGTACAGCAACATGGAGAGTTTTAACATATTGTAGGTATTGCAGGTTTCAGGCCCTTCCACTTCATTGAGCATAGGGTTGAAGTCGTCAGTGGGATGAAAATGCTCCCGCACGCTGTTACCACCTATGGCGACAGTGCGCTGCTCGACCACTAAAGACCAAAAGTATTCAGCCGCTTTTAACCAGTTTTTATCACCTGACAATTCAGCAATACGGGCTATACCCACCACTTTAGGAATTTGGGTGTTGGCGTGCAGACCTGTTAGCTTGTCTTCGCCTTGGAGTAGCGGCTCTAGAATACGTAATTCGGTAAAGTCTTTGGCGAGTGTCATGTAGCTATTGTCATCAAAAATGACCGCCATATCAGCCAGCACTTCGTTCATACCTCCATGTTCGGTCAGCAGCATTTGCTGGATTTGCTGCGCTGATAAGTTTTTCACCAGATTTTTCAGCCAGTTGCCATAATTCAGCAACAGAGTTTTGGCACGTTGATCGCCGGTTTGCAGGTAAATGTCACGCAGGCCAGCGAAGGTTTTATGAATATTGTAAAAAGGCACCCAGTGTTTATTCAGGCTAAATAAATCGGCTTCAATCTGGCCTTGCTGAATTTGTTGCCACAAGGCTTTACTGCCAGGCACTCCGCCTAAATAACCTTGCTGAGCCTGCTGGATTTTCTCAAGTTCGGTTAGTAAATAATCCAGCCGGGCTTTGATCTGATCATTTGCTGTAGCGCTAAACATAAAGGCCAAAGCCGTTAAATAATGCCCCAGCATATGACCGTCTAAACCGGTATTTTCCCAGTTACCATAGGACTCTGTCTTTTGTTCAATACCGGCTTCACGGCGCAGTGGTGCCAGTAATTTGTCCGCATCCAGCGCCAGTAAGTACTGCAGATTGGTTTGCTCTGAATGTAAAAAGGGGCCGTCGGTCAGGCGCACTTCTTTGAGTGGCACAGTCGTCAAGGCAACAGCTTGCACACAGAAACTGGTGGCCAAAAACAGGGAAAATAATAGTCGCATGGCTTTATATCCTCGGGGTCAGAGCCAAGGCTCTGACCCGGTATTTATTCCTGCAGTTATTCTTGTACGGAAGGTCGGCCAAATACCGGCATACCCTGAGCATCCCAACGCAAAGCTTTAACATAGGTATGGCGATTTGGATCCCAGAGTGGATCGCCGACTATTTCGGTGTAAGTGCGGGCGTGATACACCAGTAAGTCAGTTTTTCCGTCGGCGGATACAGTGAAGCTGTTGTGACCAGGGCCATAAACTTTATGTTCAAAGCAGCTTTGTAGCACTGGCTCTTTCAGTTTGTGCCAGCTTTGTGGATCCATCAGGTTGGCATTTTCATCAGCCCACAATAAACCCATTGCATAGTTTTCATCTGTGGCACTGGCGGAGTAACTGATAAAGACTTTGCCGTGACGAACCAACACGCTTGGGCCTTCATTGACCCAAAAACCACGAATTTCCCAGTCAAATTCTGGCTTACTTAAAAGCACAGGCTTGCTGCTGATTTTGTCCGGCGTATCCATAGTGGCTAGGTACAAATTGCTGTTGCCTTCAATCTGATTGTCTTTTTGCGCCCATAAATAATACAGCTGGCCTTTATGCTCAAAGGTCGTAGCGTCGAGGCAAAAAGTATCGATGCCGGTATCAATCTGGCCTAAAAACTGCCATTGACCCTCAATAGGGTTAGCGTCTTTGCAGCAAATGACATACATACGATGCTGAAACAGTTTGTTTTTAATCTCGCGACTAGGAGCTGCTGCAAAGTAGATATACCAGGCTCCCTGGCGAAAATGAATTTCCGGCGCCCAAATAAGCTCAGAATAAGGCCCGGTATCTGGCTTTAACCAGGCCGTGATGGGTGTGGCCTGCGGCAGTTCTTCAATAGTACGGGCACGGCGCAACTCGACTCTGTCGTAGGCTGGCACTGAGGCGGTAAAATAATAATAACCGTCGCTATGACGATAAATGCAGGGGTCGGCCCGCTGTTCAATTAAAGGCGTTAACAATCGCATAAAAACTCCAGTGCGCTATTTTAAAAGTGTTATTTGGCATTGACCAACTGGACTGCCGGTGTTGCCGGTTCAGACTTTGGGCTCTGAATTTGGCCTGCCACCATGTCCTGATAAAAGTTGTCGGTAATTTTGTATTTGTACATCAGAAGGCCCATCAGCAAATGGAAGAAGCCCGGGATCACCGATAACATCAGCGCTATACCCAATAAGCTGAATTCGCTTTGCACTTGATCAGGTTGATAGTCAAAAAAGGTCAGTAAGCTACCGACGACAAAACCCGCTATGCCCATGCCTGCTTTCTGGCAAAACGAAATACCACCAAAAGCTAAACCTGATACGCGCTGACCGGTTTTGTGTTCGCCATAATCGACGGCTTCGGCAATAGCCGACCAGAACACAGGCGCATGCAAATCCACTACAAAAGAGAGTAAAAAATACAACACAAAAGCCAGCCATAAATCACCCGGCTTCACCAGTACAAACAGCAACACACTTAACACTGCTACTACAATCTGACTTAGACGGAAGAGTTTTACTTTGCAGTAATGTTTAGTGATCCAGGTCGAAGCCACCATAGCCAGAATAGCGGCGACCACACCTGTAGATAAAAAGGCCGACAGCATAGTGGCATCACCACCCAGATAATATTTGGCGTAATAAGCAGCCACTGAGCCACGAATGACATAACCAATAGTGCCTGTGACACATACTGCGCATAAAATTAGCCACTGATCATTTTTCAACAGCAGTTTTAGCTGACTGAAAAAGGGCTTGGTTTCCACCTGATGCTGCAAACGTTCCGTAGTATTAAAAAAGCAGAATAAAAACAATAAACTGGCCATAGCCGCCATCAACCCCATAGCGGCTTGATACCCAGCGGCTAGTTGGCCTTCACCCCACTGCGCTGCTAACACAGGCACTATGATTGTCACTAAAAAGGCGGCAATTTTGGCGAAAAATAAACGGTAGCCGTTGGCGGATAATCGCTCTTTTGGGCAATCGGTTAAGACGCCAATAATGGAAATATAGGGGATAGTGACAGCCGTAAACATCAGGGTGACGAAGATGTAAGTGGCATAAGCCCACACCAGTTTGCCGTTGTAATCCAGATCCGGTGTCGAAAAAGTTAAAAACACCGAGATACCAAAAGGGATAGCCATAAACAGGAAATAATGCCGGTAGCGGCCCCAGCGGGTGGTGAATTTATCGGTCAACATGCCCATCAAAGGGTCGGTAACCGCATCAATCAGTCGCACCACCAGAAATAAAATGGCAACGTCTGAGGCTTTTAAACCAAAGATATCAGTATAAAAAAAAGTGATGATCAGCATCATGGATGAAATCACGACATTGACGGCCATATCTCCGGCGCCAAAGCCAATTTTCTCCATGACAGAAAGTTTATAACCTGCCATTCGACTCCCCTGTGGTTTACATCAGTTTTATGCTCAGTTTTTCTCATCCGTCGTTAAAACGCGGTTGGATCCTGATGCTAAAACCTAATTTATTTGGTTTATGATCTTATAGTATTACTATTGAATTCAGCTGGCAAGCCAGAAAACAGATTGAAGGTTCTGCCAAATGATAGTAATTATCTATTTGTTTTGTATGGTTATTTTTAGAGTTTCTTTGTTGTCTTCAGCGCAACTTACAGCAGTGGTGTTTCTGCCCGTTATTGCTTGCTGCGTTGAACTTATGCTATTTGTAATACAAATTCAACTAAAACAGGATGGACGACATGAGCAAGCTTAATTTCAAAGCTTCTGCACTTAGGTTGGCACTTTTTAGTGGCTCTATGCTTTTGACAAACCCATTACAGGCTGAGCAGGTCAGTATCCATGATCCGGTGATGGCCAAAGAAAAGGGGCAGTATTTTTTATACAGCACAGGACCAGGCATCACCTTTTATCAATCCAGTGATTTAACAAACTGGCGTTTAGGCGGTCGGGTTTTTGCGACTGAGCCTGACTGGGCAAAATCTGTCTCCCCCAGCTTTGATGGTCATATCTGGGCGCCGGACATTTTTCAGCATCAGGGCAAGTTTTATCTGTATTACTCCATCTCCGCTTTTGGTAAAAATACCTCGGCTATCGGTGTAACGGTCAATACCACTTTGGATCCACAAGATCCAAAGTATCAGTGGGTGGATCAGGGCATAGTGCTGCAGTCTGTGCCACAACGTGACTTATGGAATGCGATAGACCCTGCCATTATCTTGGATGAACAAGGTGAAGCCTGGATGAGTTTTGGCTCCTTTTGGGGTGGGCTGAAATTAGTGAAGCTGGATCAAAGCCTGACCCGTATAGCGCAGCCTGAACAATGGCATACGCTGGCCAAAGCAGAGCGGCCAGCATTTTTAGATGATGCCGAACCAGGCCCTGCTGAGCTGGAAGCGCCTTTTATCTACAAAAAAGATCAGTTTTATTATCTCTTTGTTTCTTATGGAAAATGTTGTCGCGGTAAAGACAGCACTTACCATATGGTGGTCGGGCGCTCTAAAAGCTTAACCGGGCCTTATCTGGATAAAGAGGGCAAAGATTTAGCTTCTGGCGGCGGCTCAGTGTTGCTTAAAGGCAACAACGACTGGCCAGGTTTAGGTCATAATTCAGTGTACGGCTTCGACGGCAAAGATTATCTGGTGTTTCATGCCTACGAAATGGCCGATAACGGCCTGCAAAAGTTGAAAATTACCGCCTTAAACTGGGATAAAAACGGCTGGCCACAGGTTGATGAAAAAGACTGGTTGGGTTACGAGAGTACCCTTATTCGTTGAATTCTTGTTTTGGCGGCGGGATGCCGCCGCTGTTGTTTTCCGCTGCTTTTCGTTTTAGACTTGTAAAGTCTTATTGTAATACAAATATAAAATCAACAGACCAGACAGGGTTAGCTATGACTTTTAAAACCAAGCCTTTACCCGGCTTAAAAGGGTACGGTATTCCATTGGCGATCGGCTTACTGAGTGTGTTGGCCGCGTGCTCACCAGAACAAAAAGACAGCGATGTAGTTTCAGTCGCTGCCGCACCAGTTGAAGCTGCTACCGCAGCAATTGAAGACCAAAGTTTTACTAACCCTTTGTTTGCTAACGGCGCTGATCCCTGGCTGGAATACTGGCAGGGCAATTATTACCTGACCACCACCACCTGGACTTCTCAGCTGGTGATGCGTAAATCGCCGACTCTGGCTGGTTTAGCTACGGCCACCCCGGTGAATGTCTGGTCTGAAACGAACCCAAAAAGCTGCTGTAACTTCTGGGCTTTTGAATTTCATCGCTTACAAGGCCCTGATGGTCCACGCTGGTACATGATGTATACCTCGGGCAAGCAGGAAAATTTAGATGGTCAGCATTTGTCTGTGCTGGAAAGTGCTGGTGACGACCCTATGGGGCCTTATCAATACAAAGGTTCTCCGATGCCGGATAGCTGGAATATTGACGGCAACTATATGGAACACAATGGAAAATTGTATCTGCTGTGGTCGGAATGGGTCGGAGATGAGCAGCTGAATTGGATCAGCGAAATGTCCAATCCATGGACTTTAACTGGCGAGCGCATGGTGTTGTCCCGCCCTTCATTGCCCTGGGAGCAATCAGGCCGTAAGGTGAATGAAGGTGCTGAAGTGCTGAAACGCGATGGCCGGACTTTTGTTATTTATTCAGCCAGCTACTGTGACACACCGGATTATAAACTGGGCTTGCTGGAACTGGTGGGTGACAATCCTATGGATGCCAGTTCATGGGTGAAAGCAGAGCAACCTGTGTTTGAGCGGGGGAATGGCGTTTTTGGTCCTGGCCATAATGGCTTTTTCACCTCACCGGATGGCACAGAAAACTGGCTGGTGTATCACGGCAATAATAAAGTCACGGATGGCTGCGGTGCGAGCCGTTCAGTAAGAGCTCAGCCCTTCAGGTTCAAAGCGGATGGCACACCGGATTTTGGCACTCCGGTGCCTGAAGGCCAGACAGTGGCAGCTCCTTCCGGCGAAAATGGTCCTCTGACCGTGGTACCACAAGGCGTGAAATGGCAGTTAATCAATCGCTCTAGCCAGCTATGTCTGACGTCATCGGAGCAAGGTTTGACAGAACAAAGTTGTACTGAGCAAGGTCAATGGATTATTGATCCAACCACCAAAGGCCGTTATCGACTAGCCAACGCGGCTGGTTTATTTATCGGCGCAAAGTCTGAATTGTCCGCCTGGGTCAATCAGCCAACGCAGCAATGGCAGTTGAAAGCAGGCACTGATGGCTACTATCAGCTATTAAATGCTGCGGATCAAAAGGCATTAAGCTCAGCGGCCTGTAAAGCAGGGGAGGAGGCAGAGTTATGTGATGACTGGTTCATGCTGCCGACAGGCAACACAGTGCTGAGCAGCAGGCAAAGTGGCAAAGTCTGGAGCACCCAAGGCTGCAGTGCAGAGATCGGTACAGCAGTGACTCAACAAAACTGGGCTGATCAAAGCTGTCAGCAGTGGAACTGGAAGGCGGGGCAACAAGGTTTTGTCCAGTTACAAAACAGCCAAAACCCGGAACTTTGTGTTCAGGTTAAAGAAAACGCTTTAGCCCCAGGAGCCGATCTGGTACTAGGGAACTGTGCTGCCAAGTCCAGCCTGTGGGCTTTGCAACTCTTAGCCAATGGTGCCTTGTCTTTATTATCCCAACATACAAAACAAGTGGCTGACTTACCCAGTTGTAGCTTGCAGGATCAGGAAAAGTTAAAACAGGCCCCGGCTTTGGCTGATGTTATATGCCAGCAATTTCAGCTGAGGACAGCAGACTAAGCGGTGGGATATCAAAGGGAAGCAAAATTGATTACGGCTGCGCCATTGGCTGCAGCCGTAATTTTTTTAGTCCTGAATTCTTTAGTCCCGGAAATCTTTAGTCCCGGAAATCTTTATTCTCTGAACTCTTTACTCCCTGATCCCTTTATTCCCTAAACTCTTTACTCCCTGAACTTGGACGACACAGTATTCAGTTCCTGAGCCAGACCGCGCAACTGGTCTGAGATATCAGCCACTGTATTTTGCACCTGAATAGTTCTGCTGAATGAGTCGGCCATTTGGTGGGTATTATCCAGCACTAAACTGGCCACCATAGTTTGTTCTTCAGTGGCTGTGGCGATTTGGGCATTGACCATATTAATTTTGTCAATTTCCTGATTAATCAGTTCGATAGAGCTGCCGGCTTCAGCTGTCAGCACTGCGCTGTTATTGGCTTTGTTCACTGCCAGGTCCATTAAACGCACGGCGCTGTCGACGTTTTGTGTCAGTTTGCCAAGCAAGTCGCGAATAGTAGTAACTGAAGAGGCTGTGCGCGAGGACAGTAAACGTACTTCATCTGCAACCACAGCAAAACCGCGGCCTTGTTCGCCAGCACGCGCCGCTTCAATAGCAGCATTTAATGCCAGTAAGTTGGTTTGGTCGGCAATATCATTGATGCTTTTTAAAATACCGCCCACTTCCTGAGTTTGTTTTGCCAGTTCAGTGATCACTGTACTGGTATGAGCTATTTCGCCCGCCAAATCTTTAGAGGCTTGCACAGAAGAGGTGGTTTTTTCATACCCCAGTTTTGCAAGGCGGCTGGCATCGTTGGCACTGCCAGAAGCTGCGTTGGCGGATTGGCTGATATCTTTGACGCTGCTTTGCATTTCTTCCATGGAATGGGACACTGTATCGGCGTCGTTTTTCTGCTGACCCGTCATGCTATCCAGCTCTTTCATGCCTTTGGCCAGAGCATCTGCAGTGCGGCTGACCGGATCCACTAACTGGGCTATGGCGACAAAGGAGCTTTGCAATAAAGAGATAAACTCGTTGAAGTTGCGGGCCACAGCGCCAAATTCATCTTCAGAGTCGATAGAAAGGCGACTGGACAATGATCCTTTGCCTGAGGCTAACACTTGTAAAGAGCTGGCCAGGCTATTGGCTGTTTTGCTGATGTTACGGCCTATCACATGACCAACAACGGCCATAATAATCAATAAGATAGTGCCGCATAACACAATGATTAATACAGAGCGTTCTGAGGAGGCCGACATATCCACCAGAATTTGCTGGAAGTTGTCATCGGTTTGCTTTTCGTAGGCAACAAAACCACTTTTTGCCGTTTCATACAAAGTGGTCTTATTTTGAATAATGCTTTGGGCTGCACTCATATCCAAAGTGCCATCTATCATCGACTGAGCAATTTCTGCAGCGGCCTTGGCATAAGCACTAAAGTTTTGCTCCAGCGTTTCCAGCTGTTTCAGATTGGCTGTGTCCAGCTGTTTTAGTTTGGCCAGATTAGTGAGCACCCGTTCTTGTGTTGTTTTTGCTGTGCTGAGGATATCCGGATCTGACAATGAAACAGACTGAGTAAAAAATTCTTCGACCGCATTAAATTCCACCACCATTTGGGAGGCAAGTTTAGAGCTGTCATACATTTTGTCTTTAATCAGCACAATGCTGTCGGCATTGCGGGCCGTAAAGTAAATAGATGAGGTCAGTACTATTAAAAAAGCTAAGATTGCGATGGCAATGATAAGCCAGATTTTCTTTAGTAAACTCAGGTGTTTCAGCATAAGTAGTATCCAGAGTAAGGCTTACAACAAAGGCAGGTGAGTGCGTCACCTGCCTGGACAACCTTTAGTTCAGTGTTAAGGCAACTTTGACACCGCCAGTTACTGCGGCCGCACTGACGTAACCAATAGCTGCAGGGTTTTTCGCTACTGCATCCAGCACTTCCTGTTCAGACGCCATTTCTTTAGGTGGGGTTCCTTTACCTGTAAATACCAGTTTAGACCAATAGGCTTTCATTTGGCTGGAAGAACGACCTAAAGCTTTTTGGTCGAAGTCAGCACGAATGGCAACGCCTTCGGCCAGATTCACAGGTTCAGCAGCTTTGCCATCGGTAAAACTTTTGGCGCGACCGGTAAATAGTTTATTGATGTCATCCTGCGACAAAGTCGCCGCATTGGATGGGTGAACTATCACTGCAACATTGGCAAAAGCCATAAAGCTCAGAGTCAGGGCAGGAATTAACAGTAATTTTTTTAACATAAGTGGATTCCTTAAAACACCAAATCTACGCCAACAACCAAGACACTGTCTTTACGATCAGCCGTTTTATTGTCTGCGTTGGTATATTGAGCTTTAAATGCAGCTGAAGGGTGGAAATCATAACGCACACCGACGTTGATGCTGTTACGTTCAGTCTCCATTTGGTTCACCAAACCAGCCACCGGGCCAAAAATAGGTGAAGCAGTCGGCACGCCGGCATAAATTTCAGTCTTGGCATCATTGTCTTCTTTTTCAAAAGACACATAAGGTGTGATGTTGTCAAAACGGTGACCAATGGAAATGTAGTAGGATTCCTGATCAGAGATAAAGGAGTTATCTACTGAAGCTTTGGTGATTTCCGACACCACCAGCCAGTCATTTTTATCAATGTTAAAACCAATACCGGCAAAAGAGCTGGATTCATCCACTATATCCAATTCACCTGCCAGTGAACCTAAGCCAAAAGCTCTTAATTGTGCATATAAACCTGTAGCGCTGTTATCCAGTTGGTCAACATAGAATGTGGTTTTACCTACAAGGTAAGCCATACGGAATGAATATCCATCCTGGCCCAGTTCCCAGGCTATACCTGTCACATTATCAATTTGGGCATCTGCAGCTGCATCACCAATGGCGGCATCGCCATCATAACTGCCGACAATCAACTGCAATGATGAGTCAAAATTACCCAGGGTAGTCGTATGGTATAACGAAGCGCCTTCGATATTATCAAAGCCTAAACCATAAACACTTTGTGGCACACGAGACCAGTCATAGGCATAGCCTACGTCACGGAAGTCTGAGTATTTGTAAAACGGAGTTCTTAAACGACCTGCGTTAATACGCAGAGTATCGGTTAAATCGTAACTTAAAAAAGCCCATTCAAATTTAACGTCCCAGTCGTTAGCACCGCGGCCTAACAGCTGAGCTGTGATTGATAGTTTATCGCCTAAATCTGACTTGACCTGCAGTGCTGCCAGACTTTCATTTTTAAAGCTGAAGTCATCGTCGTAGCCATACAGCTCGTCGCCACTGCCAAGTGCCATACCGCCTTTGATCGACGCAAAACCATTAATGTCTACTGCGGCCTGACTGGTGCCGCACAAGGTGGCGGCAATAGTTGCTGCCAGTAATTTACGTTTTAACATAGGGTATCCTCATCGATTTTATAGTGTAGTACTTCATCAAAGGCCAAATGATGTCAGCCTTCTTAGATATCTGCAGTCAAGCTTGACTAAGTTTTTGGTTTCTATAAGGTATGCGACCTTGCTTCAGGTGAGGTGTCCTTGCCTACTTTGACTGAGTTAAGCCCTTGTACCTTTTTACAATTGCATTAACTTTTGTCGCACGAATTATACAGCTCGCCGAATCGAATTGCTAGTTTTTTCATATTTATCAAATTTAGCATTGTGATTTAAGGTAAATATGCAGTTATGGCCTGTTAAACATAGTCAAAGACAGTACTGTAGTTGATCTTTTTTATTTGATTTACAACACCTTTAGTTGTAATTGATAGCAGTGTGTATCCACTGCGAAAGGCTGATGGCTGGTGATGATCAAAATGTGCTGATGACAACGACGGCGAAGGTTGTGGACTAATTGCTGCGCTGTGGTTGGATCCAGCCCGACTAAAGGCTCATCAAGCAACAGGATGCCAGTATTTTGTAATAACAAACGGGCTAGCGCTATGCGTCTGGCTTGTCCACCAGACACAGCAACACCATACTCGCCGAGTTCTGTTTCAAGCCCTTGTGGCAAAGTGGCTACCCATTCGCTTAATACAGTGTCTGCTAAGGCTTGGCGTAATTCTTCGTCACTGGCTTCTGGTTTCGCCAGACGCAAGTTGGCTGCCAGTGTCATATTAAACAAGCTGACGTGCTGAGACTGCAGGCTGATCTGTTGCCTTTGAGTGTTAGACCTATAAAGCTGTAACTCTGTGCCATTAAGCAAAACCTGGCCCGACAAAGGCGGCAGCCAACCAGCCAGCGTGCTGAGAAACGCTGATTTCCCTACTCCTGATGGGCCTTGCAGCCATAACAGATCACCTGCTTTTAAGCTGATCGTCAGTGGTAATGTGTGTTGCACAGCTGCGGGATAACCGACAGACAGTTGTTGCAGCTCTAGTTGCAAAGGCCCTTCCAGAGTGCTGTATCTGCCGTTTTCGATGGCTGGCTGAATTTGATTTAAGCGTCGTTTAGCCATCTTGCTGTCGGCCAGATGGCGATACAAAGTGGCCAGCGGTAACCAGATCTCTGGTAAAGCCATAGCTGACATTAGCATGGCCACTAAAGCCGCTATGCTGATCTGTTGGTTTTGTAACAATGGCAAAGCGGTCACTAATAAATGAAAACTCATCAGGGCAATAGCGCTGAGCAGCAAAAATTGGCAGCACAAGTCCAGCAATTGCTGACGCCATAATAACTGCTGATACCGCTGTTCGGTCTCAAGCCATTGTTGCTCTGCGTCTGACCAGCCCTGATGCAGTTGTAACATGGTTAAAACGGATAATGGTTCAAGCAACTCGTGTCGGCGTTGGGATGCCAGTTCAACTAAGCTGCAAGCCCGGCTATAACCTAGTACAACCCCAAGCACTGGCACACACAGCAACAGCAGCAGATAAACCACAGCAATCTGAGCCAGTTCTGCTTGCCAAAACCAAAGCGCGGCCAGCCAGCCAGAGCTGATAAGACCAGCCCAGAATACCGGAGCGACTACACGTAAAGGCCATTGATCCAGTCGGTCTATGTCAGTGATTAGCCGTTGCAACAGATCCGCTGATTGGGTATCAGGCCTGAAACTGCTGGCTAAAAATCGCCGCATAAACCAAAGTCTTAATTGTTGCAGCAATAACAAAACGGCCTGATGCGAGCTTAAACGTTCAAAATAACGGCTGGCTGTGCGGCTGATGGCAAAAAATCGGATCAGAGCACCAGGGCTAAAGTAGTTAAAAGTGCCTGCACCGGCAAGCTGTAAACCTGCCACTGCAGCTGCAGTAATAAACCAGCCGGACACCGTCAGTAACCCCATCACACTGCCGAGAGTAACAGCTCCCAGTGTCAGGCTAAGTAACCACCAACGCCAGTGCAGGCGCATCAAAGCTGAAAGCTTCAGTTGATCCTTCATGTTGATTCCTGGCTGTAGCTGGCTTGATACAGAGGATGAGCCTGAATGTCTGCCACAGAACCTATGGCAATAATCGTGCCCTGGTTAATCAGCCACACTTGGTCCAGCCACTGCAGATGTTGCAATTGATGAGTCGCCAGCAATAAGGTTTTGCCACGACTTAACAGCTCTAATTGCTGAAAGTACTGCCTTTGTTGCTCAACGGGCAGCATAGAAGCGGGTTCATCCAGAAGCCAAAGCCAGCTTGGTTTTAATAAAGCTCTGGCAAGCGCCAGACGCTGTAATTGCCCCCCTGAAAGGCCAATTCCGCCTTCTGTCAGTTCTGTGTCCAAAGCTTGAGGTAAAGCAAAAACAAAGTCGGCACAAAGCGCCTGTTGCAACACCTGCTGCAGTTCCTGCTCTGTCGCTTGTGGTTTTGCCAACAGCAAATTGCTTCGCACTGTGCCACTTAACCACTGGCTTTGTTGCGACAAATACACCAGTTGTTGTCGCCATTGGGTTAAATCCAATTCTGTAAGGTTGTGATCTGCAATCCGGATCTGGCCTTGATTGGGCTGCTGAAAAGCCAGTAAAGATTCCAGCAGGCTGGTTTTTCCTGCACCGCTTGGGCCAATAATGCCAATACGTTGTTGGGGTTTGATCTGTGCCTGAATATCCTTAAGCAATGCAGCTCTGTGTTCTGACCCCAATAAACTTAAATGTTGAAACTCAATGCTCACAGACTCTGTCGGGGCCTGAGTATTGCCGCCAGTGCACACAGGCAGATCCCAGATCGGAGCCAAACTGGCAAAAGCGGCTTCGGCCTGAGCTTTGGCATGATAATCCGCCCCCAGTTGACGAAGTGGCGCATAAAACTCTGGCGCCATCAGTAAGATAAAAAGTGCCGGTTGATAAGAAACCGGAATTTGCGCTTTAGCCCAGGGCAACTCGCCAAGTAAACCCAAACCTAAATACAAAGCGACCAGCGCTATAGCTAAAGAGGCAAACAGCTCCAGCACAGCGCCGGATAAAAAAGCTTTGCTCAGCACAGACATGGTGAGGCTTCTGTAGTCTTCGCTGGCATTGTTTAACCGGTTTAACACCAGTGGTTCGGCTTGCAATTGCCGGATCAAAGCTGCTCCGCGTAAAAACTCCAGAAAACGCCCGCCCAATAAACCTAAAGCCTGTACTTGCTGCTGACTGGCTTCTGCGGCTTTTTTACCAAGTAAAATCATAAAAAGTGGGATAAGCGGAGCTGTAGCCAATAGCAGCAGTGCGGCTAACAGGCTTTGACTGGCTACAGCGACAGAGATAAACAAAGGGCAGAGCACCACCAGATAGAGTTGTGGGTAATAGCGACTGATATAAGGATCCAGTGCATCCACCTGCTCTAACAGCCGGGTAGATAAATCACCATCTGCAGCAATACGTTGCCGCAGCGGTCCTGCCTGGCTGATGATTCCAAGCAACTGATGCCGAAGAGAAGTGCGTAGCTTTTGGCTGGCCGCAAGCCCGAGTAAATCTTTGGCCGCCAGTAGCACAGGCCGCAGCAGCCAAAGCACTAAAATATGCAGCAGCAGATCGGGTGGGATCTGCTGCTGATGTAACGCCAGATTGCATAAAGTAGCCAGTAACCAGCATTGCCAGATCATCAGTGAAGCAGCCGCAGCACCCAGCGTTACTGCAAGGTGCAGCCGGTTTTTTTCTGATTGAACGAACTGCCTTAAAGACTGCATGGCTGTAGGATCTGGTTTTATTCTGATGACTCGTCCTCTTCGCCAGGGTAGCCATTAAACTCCAGCCACATCGCATTAATGATGCCAAAAGAGCAGGCCAGTAATACGCCTAAAATCCAGGTGAAATACCACATAACTCTGCTCCTTAATACAATGAATGGCTGTTGCTGCTGATGGAGTTGCGGTTTAAGCGGCCCCACATTTTCCAGTAACACCAAAGAGTGTAACCCAGCACTATAGGTACAAAAATACAGGCGACGAAAAACATGATTTTTAACGTCAGCTCACTGGATGTCGCGTCCCACATGGTCAGGCTATGATTGGGCATGCTGCTGGACGGCAGAATAAATGGGAACATAGACACTCCTGCAGTCATAATGACCCCTGTGATTGCCAACGATGACGCAACAAAAGACTGCCAGCCTTTGGCCAGTTTGCTGAAAAAAGCTGAGAGCAGGAAGGCAGCTACACCCAACACAGGGAAAATCCACAGCAACGGATAACTTTCATAGTTACTGAACCATGCGCCTGAACTGTGTTCCACAGTTTTAGTCACAGCACTGTTAATCGCATTGCTGTCAATCACACTGGTCACTTTATAGCCCATACCTGCAGCAGCCAGCCAGAAACCAGCGACCACAAACAAGGTTGCGGCCAGAGTTGCGCAGATCATCGATATTGCCTGAGCGCGCTGGCGCAGTGGGGCTTCGGTTTTCATTTGCAGATAACAAGCACCCTGATTGATAAACATCAGCAAACTCAGTACACCGACCAGCAAGGCAAAGGGATTTAATAAAGCCCAGAACGAGCCTGTGTAATAAATCCGCAGTAAGTCGTCAAAGTGGAAAGGCACGCCTTGCAACAAGTTGCCAAAAGCCACACCAAAAATAATCGGAGGTATGGCAGAACCTGCGGTTAAAGCCCAGTCCCAGTTGCTGCGCCATTTGGCATTATCCAGCTTAGATCGGTAATCAAAGCCGATAGGGCGCAGGAATAAAGCCGCCAGTGTCAGCATCATGGCCAGATAAAAACCACTGAACGCTGTGGCATACACCGGGGGCCAGGCAGCAAACAAAGCGCCACCAGCAGTAATAAGCCACACCTGATTGCCATCCCAGTGCGGTGCTACTGCATTTATAAGAATCCGGCGTTCAGTATCGTCCCTGCCTATAACTTTTAACAGCGCACCTACACCCATATCAAAACCGTCAGTCACTGCAAAACCAATCAGCAATACACCAACCAGCAACCACCAGATAAAACGTAAAAATTCATAATCCATGTTAAACCTCCCGGGCCTGTTCGCCGTGATACTTACCGGTATGAATAGACGCAGGGCCTTTACGGGCAAAATGCTGCATCAACCAAACTTCGATGATCAGAAACACTGTATAAAGCGCGGTAATAGCCAATAAGCTGATCCAAATTTCACCTGCTGTCAGTTGAGACGCAGCCATATGAGTAGGCAATATTTCACCTACAGCCCATGGCTGACGGCCATATTCAGCGACAAACCAGCCTGCCTCACAGGCAATCCATGGTAAAGGCAGGGAAAAAATAGCGGCCTTTAATAACCAGCGGGGTTTTTCCGGTGTACGTTTGGCACTGTGATAAAAGGACAATGCAAATACCAGCAGCATAATAAAGCCTGCCGCCACCATAATACGGAAGGACCAGAACAGCGGTGCTACTTTGGGAATGCTGTTTTGTACTGCTTGTTCAATCTGTTCTGGCGTGGCATTAACAGGATCTTCTGTATAAGCCAGCAGCAACAAGCCATAACCCAAATCATTTTTTACCAGATCAAAAGCAGCAATGTTTTCCGGCGTTTTTTCACCAGCCCGCAGTTTTTTCAATAAATCATAAGCAATCTGGCCATTGAGAATACGTGCGCGGTGCAGCTCTTTCAGTTCGGCCAGCCCCATCACTTCTTTATCCAAAGAACGTGTGGCCATCAGGCCCATAGCGCCAGGAATTTTGACGGCATAGTCTGTGGTTTGGGTTTCTTCATTGGGCAGACCAAACAAGGTAAAGTCTGCTGGTGCCGGATGCGTTTTCCACTCAGCTTCTATTGCGGCCAGTTTTACTTTTTGCACATCCCCCAGCTCATAACCAGATTCGTCGCCTAACACAATCACAGATAAAATACTGGCTAAACCAAAAGCAGAGGCAATGGCAAAACTGCGGCGGGCAAAAGCTAAATCGCGGCCTTTGAGCATATACCAGGCGGAAATGGCCAGCACAAACATAGCGCCTGTGACATAACCTGCAGACACCGTATGCACAAATTTCACCTGAGCGACCGGGTTCAATACCACTTCGCTGAAGCTGACCATTTCCATTCTCATGGTTTCAAAATTAAATTCAGAGCCGACCGGGTGCTGCATCCAGCCGTTGGCAACTAAAATCCATAGAGCTGATAAGCTTGAGCCCAGAGCCACCAGCCAGGTCACCGTCAAATGCTGCACTTTTGACAGGCGGTCCCAGCCAAAAAAGAACAAGCCCACTAAGGTGGATTCAAGGAAAAATGCCATCAGACCTTCAATGGCCAAAGGTGCACCAAAGATATCGCCGACATAATGCGAATAATAAGACCAGTTGGTACCAAACTGGAATTCCATGGCTATGCCAGTGGTGACCCCCAAAGCGAAGTTTATACCAAACAGCTTGCCCCAGAACTTCGTCATATCGCGGTAAATTTCTTTACCTGTCATGACATAAACCGACTCCATAATAGCCAGCAAAAAGGCCATGCCTAAAGTTAAGGGCACAAATAAGAAGTGATACATTGCCGTAAAGGCAAACTGTAACCGTGATAGTTCTACAACATCCATTCGGATTGCTCCTCGATCTGGAACTGTGGGCCTGGTCTGGTGCTTAGAATGCAGCACCAATAAGTTGCTAAAACTCATACATCAGCATAAGTGAACACTAAGCTACGCTTTTTGTCTGTCTGTCTGTTATGTTGATGCGGATCAATAAAGATCAGTGTGTTAGCGGAAATTACTTAAAATTTGATAAAAGTCGCAGTAGATATTCTGTTACCATCAAATTCATCAGTAAGTTTGGGAAGGTGTCAGAGATGAAAATTTTAGTGATAGGTGCAGGCTGGTTAGGGACTCAACTGGCAACCCGGCTCAAGGCTGACGGGCATGAGTTATGGCTCAGCAGCCGCAATATCACCAAATCTTCAGTGGTTGCTGAACAGTTTGGTCATTTTGTTTTAGATTTAGCCCAATCAGTAAGGCCGACAGCAGAGCTGGAAAGCTTATTTAAAGACGCCCTTATTATTTGTACTGTGCCAGCCAGCCGCACCGACGGCGAAGGGTACAACAGAGCTGTTGCCCAACTTGCGACCCTGATGAAAAACTGCGGAGCTTTGGCTTGTATTCATCTGAGCAGCACCGGGATCTACGAAGGTTTAACCGGAGAAGTGGACGAGCAAACTGAGTTGCAACTGGCCGATGCACGTATAGAAGTATTGGCTACTGCAGAACAAGTGCTGAACAAGGCTGTCCCTTGTTGCACTTTACGCCTGGCAGGTTTAATTGGCCCTGGCCGTCATCCAGCACGGTTTTTATCCGGTAAACAGGCCGGAGCCGCTGATGTGGCTGTGAATATGGTGCACAGCAGTGATATTTGTGCCGCTGTCTCTGCCATAGTTCAGCAGCAGTTATGGCCAGAGCTGTTTAACTTATCCAGCCCGGCTTTTTGTTCCAAAGCCGAGTTTTACCTGACCGCCT
Organism: Rheinheimera soli; assembly: GCF_021290985.1. Taxonomy (GTDB): domain Bacteria; phylum Pseudomonadota; class Gammaproteobacteria; order Enterobacterales; family Alteromonadaceae; genus Pararheinheimera; species Pararheinheimera soli. Next base: position 35,746 of record NZ_JAJOYU010000019.1, on the reverse strand, counting down.
GTGAACTGGCATCCTTGCCTGCTCCGGAGTTTGAACCAAAAAACACTGCAGCTGCACCAGGCAGAAGAGTGCTGAGTGCAAAATCGCAAAAAATCGCCGGTTTCTCCTATCAGTATGAGTCTGCTTTGGCTGCTTTACCTTTTTGTAGCTGAGCAGCCAGGCGCCACTTTTAGTCGTTCAGAGTAGCCGGGAAACCGGCTTCATCCAAAGCTGTAATCAGATCTTCAGCTGCTAAAGAGCTTTCTACCTGTACCTGCTGCAACGCCAAATCCACTGTCACTTTGGCATCGGCCTGCAGTTTTGCTATGGCTTTGTTCACCAGACTAATGCAGTGATTACAGCTCATGCCCGTTACTTTTAATTCTATTTTCATTCGCTACGTCCTCTTTGTGCTCTGTGTGAGTTCGCGAACATGATGAACTCTGCTGTTGTGGTAAGGTCAAGTCATATTGCGAAATTTATTAAGTTGACCTTACCCTAAGGGCAAGCTTTAGCCTTATCTCTGTCGGGCCTTCGCCCTTATTGTCCGGAGTCATGTTATGTCTGAGCAAATCCAACTGAACATCAGCGGAATGAGCTGTGCTTCCTGTGTTGGCCGTATTGAAAAAGCTTTAGCTAAAGTCAGCGGCGTACAACAAGCCAGCGTGAATCTTGCCACTGAAACTGCAACAGTCAAAGGGGACAAACTTGCAGCACAACAGCTGATAGTCGCAGTAGAGCAAGCCGGCTATCACGCCAGTTTGCCAGTAGAAACCCCAACAGCAGAAGTCACTACAACTGCTTTTTACCAACAAGAGTACTGGCCAGCTGTCGCAAGCATTGCACTGACCTTGCCTTTGATTTTGCCGATGTTTGGTTTGTTGTTCGGACTAGATTGGATGTTGCCGGCTTTATGGCAATGGTTATTAGCAACACCAGTGCAGTTTTATTTTGGTGCGCGTTTTTATAAAGCAGGTTGGGCCGCATTAAAGGCCGGCAGTGGCACTATGGATCTGCTGGTCGCTATTGGCACCAGCGCCGCGTATGGCTTGTCGTTGTATTTATGGTGGAGTTTTGATGCACATCAGGCTCAGCACGGCGCGCCCCATTTGTATTTTGAAAGCAGCAGTGCGGTATTAAGTTTGGTTTTACTGGGTAAATATCTGGAACACAAAGCAAAACGACGTACCACTGATGCGCTGCGTGCGCTGGAGAATTTAAAACCTGCAGTAGCGACTTTGTTTCAAAACGGGCTTTGGCTTGAAGTCAAAGCAGAGACTGTGCAGCAAAATGATTTGGTGTTGGTCAAACCTGGTGAACGCATCCCGGTTGATGCTTTAGTTGAACAAGGTCAAAGCCATGTCGATGAAGCGCTGATCAGCGGTGAGTCTGTGCCTGTCAGTAAAAGCCCGGGCGACAAAGTCACAGGGGGGTCTGTCAATCTGGATGGGGTATTACAACTCAGAGCGACAGCGGTTGGAGCCGAATCGACTTTGTCGCGTATTATTCAACTGGTGGAGCAGGCACAAGGCGCTAAAGCACCGGTGCAGGCCTTAGTGGATAAAATCAGCGCTATTTTTGTGCCTGGGGTGTTAGTCATTGCTGTAGTGACTTTACTGGGCTGGGGGTTGATCACCGCAGACTGGGTGGCAGGTATTTTAAATGCAGTGGCTGTGCTGGTGATTGCCTGTCCTTGCGCTTTGGGTCTGGCAACACCTGCAGCTATTATGGCAGGGACAGGATCAGCAGCACGCTCTGGTATTTTGATCAAAGATGCCAGCGCTTTAGAGCAGGCCAAAGCAGTGACCTTGGTAGTGTTTGATAAAACCGGCACCTTAACTCAAGGTAAGCCAGAACTGCAGCAATTCAGCTCTTTTGTCGATGAACCCAAACTTTTACTTTGGGCGGCTTCGTTGCAGCAACACTGTGAACACCCTTTAGCCAAAGCTTTGCTTCGTTATGCCACTGAACATCAGGTGGCCGCCGTTGAAACAGAACAGTTTCAGGTGGTGGCAGGTAAAGGTGTACAGGGCAAAGTGCAAGGGCATCATTTAGTGCTTGGCAGCAGTCACTGGATGCAGCAACTTGGACTTGAGTTACCTCTTGATCAGATCACCACCAGCGGCGCTTCAGTGTCCTGGTTAGCACAACAACAAGGTGCAGAACCTTATCGCTTATTGGCATTATTTTGTTTTACGGATCAGTTAAAAGCAGATGCGTTACAGGCCGTCAGCTTGTTAAAGCAACAAGGTATCACTGTGGCTATGTTAACAGGCGACAGTAAGGCCAGTGCGGCTTTAATAGCGCAACAACTGGAACTCAGCGACTGGAAAGCCGAAGTGCTGCCAGCAGAGAAAGCTGCTGCCATTGGGCTCTGGCAACAACAAGGTTATAAAGTGGCTATGGTCGGTGACGGTATTAATGATGCTCCTGCTTTGGCGCAGGCAGATTTAGGTATCGCTATGGCCAGTGGTACCGAAGTTGCTGTCAGCGCTTCGGCTATGACCTTGATGCGTAGTAAGCCAGTTCTTGTCAGCGCAGCCTTGCAGATAGCGCGGCTTAGCTACCGCAAAATTCAGCAAAACCTGTTTTGGGCTTTTATTTTTAATATAGTGGGCATACCCCTTGCTGCCTTGGGTTACTTAAATCCGGTGATCGCAGGTGCAGCTATGGCCAGCAGTAGTTTACTGGTGATCAGCAATGCTTTGTTGCTACAGCGCTGGAAGGCTAAGGAGTGAAATGATGAATACTTTAGTCAAAACCCTGGTGACTATAGGCCAGGCGGCAAAACAGACAGGGCTTTCTGCCAAAATGATCCGGTATTATGAAGAAGCGGGCCTGTTGCTGAAAGCCAATAGAACGGATGCAGGCTACAGGTTATATAACAGCCAGCAATTGCAGCAGTTAGGCTTTATTAAACAGGCCAGAGCTTTGGGATTTTCTATAGCGCAAATCAGCTCTTTGTTAGGCTTATGGCGCGATCCAAACCGAAGCAGCAGAGAAGTAAAACAGCTGGCTGAAGTACATCTTGATGAAATAAAACAAAAAGTGGCTGAATTGCAGCAGATGCAAAAGGTGTTACAGCAATTAGCTGACAGTTGTTGCGGTGACGATCAACCCCAGTGCGCTATTTTGGATGGCCTGCAAAGGTAAGTTCCTGATAGGTGAAAAAAGAAGATCCCGGCAGATACCGGGATCTTCACCTAAAAGCCCAGGGATTAAGGCTGATAAGACGTTGTTAAAGTTACACCTGATACCGCAGTATAACCACGGATACCAATATGGTAAGTGGCTGCAACAGGGTTATTGAAGGTACAGCTTTCATTATTGCCATTCAGGTAAGGGCGGCAATCGTAAGCAGAAGTGGTAGGTTGTGAACCACGACGTACATACAAATCACCATCACCGGTGCCGCCAGAGGTATTGACTGTCAGCACACTCATACCAGCAGGAACCACCACTGTGTAGTATCTCCATGCGTTACGTGCCACGCTGATATTGTTTACTGTAGAGGTAGCGCCAGTGCCACCGCCGCCGCCCGTACCAGAAGCAGCAGCTACAGCCGCAGCCGCATCAACAATACCAGTACCGCAGTTGTTACAGGTGGCAGGGAATGAACGGGTTGTGGTTTTCAGAATAGTTTCAATTTCATCTGGTGTAGCACCAGGTTTTTTCTGCGCAATTAATGCGGCAACACCAGCCACATGAGGTGCTGCCATTGACGTGCCCTGACTATAACCATAGCTGTCTGAACCAGGGGTTGTAGTACCAGTGTTATAGGTAGATAACACACCGTTTGGATCGTTGGCTGAGTTCATGGCACCACCTGGTGCTGCCACGTCAATTGAGGTGCCGTAGTTAGAGTAATAAGCGCGACCACCACTGCGGTTTGTTGCAGCTACGTTCACTACTCCAGCACAGTTACCCGGGTTGAAGTTGTTGGCGTTAGCATTGTCGTTACCTGAGGCAATAACTATCACTGAACCGCGAGAACGGGCTGAGTTAATAGCAGCCTGAGTGGTAGAGTCACAGGCACCTGAACCGCCTAAGCTCATGTTGATTACTTTAGCCGGGTTGGCGTTGGCCGGAACACCAGATACGGTGCCGCCTGATGCCCAGATGATACCGTCAGCGATATCTGAGGTGTAACCACCACATTTACCCAGCACACGTACTGGCACTACTTTTGCGCCATAAGCCACACCAGCGACACCAGAACCATTATTGGTTACAGCGGCAACAGTGCCGGCAACGTGAGTACCGTGCCATGAAGAATCCTGAGCAGCGTGTGTGCCACCACACTCGTTTGCTAAAATCCAGTCACCCGGATCACGGGCATCTGAATCGCGGCCGTTGCCATCATTACCAACAAAGCTGTCTGAAATCATGTCGTAACCAGGCAGAAGGTTAGCGTTTAAATCAGCATGCGGACGGTAACCAGTATCTAATACGGCAACCACTACACCTGTACCTGTGGCATTGTCCCAGGCTGTGTTAGCACGTAAACCACCAGTGGATTCATAATAATGCCATTGGCTGGTGTACTGAGTATCATTAGGTACAGCTGCAATTTGTAACATACGGTCTTCTTCAACCGATTCCACCATAGGGTCCTGAGCTAACAACTCGATAGTACGGGCTGTTTCAGCTTTAGACAGACGACGTTCGGCTTTCACCACATGGCGGTTAGCCACAGCTAAAGAACGCACAAAGCTCATAGGTTCACCAGCACGGCTGGATAATTCAGAAGCTGCATGAGTTTTTAACTGATTTACTGAGCTGGCTGCAGTACTGGCCAGACCCTGAGCAGATAACGTAGCGGCATTTTTATACTTCACGATAAAGCGGGTTGGTGGCTCAACAGCTTTGGTTTCGTTCACTTCTAAGCTAGCGCGTGAATTTAACGGAGCAGCCTGTGCAGCAGTAGCCAATAAGGAAAGTGCGGACAAGGTAAGCAATGAGACTTTGGATAGGTTGAATGTTTTATGTTGCATTTTTCTCTCTCAAATTATTGTTATGTGAATTGCCTCATCCGTGGAAGCCCCTGTCCCTTATTTAGTTAATATGTTGGGCAGGCGATATGATGATTGGTCAATATATTGTTAATGTAAATAGGTGTGTATTTATCAAATTTAATCTTTTGTTTTCATTTTTTCGTGTTTAGATATTTTTTTTGCGATGAGTGGCATTCTGTGAGCGGCTAAAATGCTGGGTTTGATTACATTTGGTAACAGGTGTGTTATTTTTGTTTTGGTTATTAGATATTCCTAAATGATATAAAAGGGGCGCGAATAGTTGTCATGATGCTGGTTTTTTGCACATAAGTTGTTCGGAAAAACGTTTTTCCAAAAACCTCAGCCCGAAAAATGTGGGCTGAGGTTAAAGCATAATGAAAGAAGTAAAGGGTTAGTGGTGGTGATGTGCACCAGGTTTTTTTACTTTTAGCTCTACTGCCGCGTCTTTAGTATCTGCCTGAGCGGACGTGATCTGCGGCACTTCTCCTGTCCATTCCTGCGCTACTGTGCCGGCTGGGTGTTGATACCAGCCCGGATCTTTATAATCGCCCGCAGCCTGATCGTTACGGACTTTAAATATGCTGAACATACCGCCCATTTCTACTGAACCAAAAGGCCCATCGCCTGACATCATCGGCAAAGTGTTGGCTGGTAAAGGCATCTGCATTTCAGCCATATCGGCCATACCCCGTTCGCCCATCACCATATAATCCGGTACCAGTTTATTGATTTTTTGCATCAACCCACTGTGATCCACCCCAATCAGCGTCGGCACATCATGGCCCATGGCATTCATGGTGTGATGCGATTTATGGCAGTGAAAAGCCCAGTCACCTTCTTCATCGGCAATCAGTTCAATCTGGCGCATCTGGCCTACAGCCACATCTGTAGTGACTTCAGGCCAACGGGCAGATGCAGGCACAGGGCCGCCGTCTGTGCCAGTCACCGTAAACTCATGACCATGGATATGAATAGGGTGGTTGGTCATCGTCAGGTTGCCGACCCTGATCCGTACTTTGTCATTTTTGCGCACCACTAAAGGGTCTATGCCAGGGAATACCCGACTATTCCAGGTCCAGAGATTAAAGTCAGTCATCGTCATAATTTTTGGAGTAGCGCTGCCGGGTTCAATATCGTAAGCGTTTAGCAGAAAACAGAAATCTCTGTCCACTTCATCAATATGCGGATGCGCCTCTTTTGGGTGGGTGATCCACATGCCCATCATACCCATCGCCATCTGCACCATTTCATCGGCATGAGGGTGATACATAAAAGTGCCGGGACGGCGGGCGACAAATTCGTACATAAAGGTTTTACCGGGCTTAATAGCGCGCTGATTTAAACCTGCCACCCCGTCCATACCGTTAGGTAAACGCTGACCATGCCAATGCACTGAGGTATGTTCCGGCAACTTGTTGGTGACGAAAATACGCACTCTGTCGCCTTCTACCACTTCAATGGTCGGGCCTGGTGACTGACCGTTGTAGCCCCATAAATGTGCTTTCATACCAGGTGCCAGTTCACGTACCACGGGCTCTGCCACTAAGTGAAACTCCTTGACGCCGTTGTTCATACGCCATGGCAAAGTCCAGCCGTTTAAAGTGACCACTGGATTGTAAGGCCGGCCTGTGTTTGGAATTAAAGGATCCATAGTGTCGGCAGATTGTTGAATAACAGGTTCAGGCAAAGCCGCCATTGAGCTTCGACTAACCGCAGCCACACCTACAGCAGCTGTAATGGCACCGACTTTTTTTAATAAATCACGACGGGTTAACATAACATTCTCCTGTTAGTGGCCAGCTGCAGAGGCAGCGCTGTTTGTGGTGTCAGTTTCTGTCGACAGTGGCAGGGAAGGGCTGCCCCACACCGCTTGTTGCAGGCGCAGTTCTGACAAATAAAAATCCCGCTGTGCCGTCATTTGTCCTGTGACTGTTTCTACCTGAGCCTGGGTATCAGCAATCAGCTCAAATACGCCAATTAACATACCGTTGTAACGCAGCACATTTTGTTGATTAATTTTTTGTGCCAATGGCACTAACTGATCCTGATAGTGCCGGGCTATCTGATACGAACTTTGCTGCAAAGCATAAGCTTGACGCACTTCAGAGCGGGCTTTTTGCTCCAGTGCTTTGGCCTGCCACCAGGCCTGTTGATATTCGGCTTCTGCTTTGCTGACTCGCGCTGAACCTGAATCAAATAACGGCAGTTCAAAACCTAATGCCAGTTCTCGTTCTGCGCTCTGTTGCACTGATCCTGCAACTTCAGCGGACAAACCCCGGACAAAACGGCTGTTTTTCTCTAATCCCAGCTGCAGTTCCAGTTGAGCTAACTTTGCTTTGGCTTGCTGTAGATCCAGTCGTTGTGCCAGAGCTTGTTGTTCCAGATCGTCCTGAAGGGGCAAAGTGGCTGGAATTGCAGGCAAATGAGCAGGTAATTTCAGTGCTGTATCTGAGGCTGATAACCCGAGCAGAAGGTAAAGTTGTTCACAGCTTTGTTGCTGTTGTTGCTGAGTTTTAGCCAGTTGCAGGCGAATTTCTGCTGCAAATTTTAGCTGCCTGGCTTGTTGCAGTTCACTGTAATTACCTACCTGATACATACGGTTAGCCAGTTCTGCCGACGCATCTATGGCTTCCTGCACTGTCTGCAGATAACTAAAACGCTGCTCTGCCACTACAGCTTCTATAAAAGCACTGCGGCTTTTTGTCAGTAAATCCATCAGTTGTAAAGCGACCTGCTGCTGTTGCTGATGTGCTTGTTGTTGAGCAATAGCTTTGTTTTTATTCAGAAAAATCAGGTTAAATAAATTCAGTGAAAAATCGAGCTCTGTGTTGTAACCCTCTTCTGAGCGGCTTCGGGTTACCCGAAAACCAGGATTTGGTAATAACCCGGCCTGAGTTAATTGTGCTTTGCTAATGGCCAGCGATGATAAAGCGGCCAGAAAATCCGGGTTATTTAATACCGCAATACGGCTGATAGTTTGCTGCGTTAAAGGTTCTGCCAGCAGCAGGGCAATTTCCTGCTCAGCCTCTGATCTTAATGCCGGATCTATCGCGGGGATTTTCACCTGCTGAGCAACAGCCTGTTGTTGCACCAGATCTGTTGTATTGAGTCCTGAAGTTCCGGCGCAGGCACTCAGCAGTACCACAGCCGCCAGCGGGCTCAGCTTAGTGATGATGCTCATGCTCATCTCCTGTTTTAACGGGTTGTGGCTCTGAGTGCTTTGAATGATCCATTTGCTGATGATTATGATGCTTTGAATGATCTTCTGGCATAGCATGCTGCGAATGATCCAAATGCTGCTGATGATGCTTTGAATGATCTTCCGGCATAGCATGCTGTGAATGATCCATTTGCTGCTGATGATGGTGTTGTGAATGATCGATCGGCATCTTGTGCCCGGAATGGTCCATCATTGCCTCTGAACCATGCTGGGAGTGATCCATGTCCTGATGAGCTCCCGCCTCACTGGCGTAAAATTGCCAGCCACCCAGTTCGGCAACTTTTTGATTGGCTTGTTTCCAATCTGTAGTGCGGCTTTGGATCACCACTGAATGAAGTGGCTGAAGCTGTGTTTGCTCTTTTTCAGAGGCCATTGCTGGTTTTGTATAAAACAACGCCAGGACGCCAAAAAGCGCCGGATAAATAAGCTGATACATAAAAAGTCCTGTTTAGTGAAGCTGAAAAATCACACCAGATAAAAGCGCCAGATAGGCTTTTGATGGTGCAAGTAGAGAGATCAGCTGTATAAACGGGGAGGTCGTTCCAGGCCAGAACCTGTCAGAGGGAAAAGGAAAGGGGTGAAACTGAGAAAGCGTTCGTTTTGCACCGGGTCAGCGATAAAATCCGCTGGATTGACCATCAGCACAGCAGCGGCACAACTGACGGCACAACCTGAGCAGGATAACTGATGCATATCCATCATCATCACCTGGTCGTCTATTGTCTGAAGTTCATCCAGGAGCTGGTGATCTGAGCCAACCGGCATGCTGTTGTGCTCAACTGCTGCGGTGTGATGGCCATGGTGCTCCATCATGCTGTGATCTGTATCTGAGGATTTCGAATGACTGGCGGGGTGTGCTGCATGATCAGGGCCACAACATAACATAGCGGCAGCTGCCACTCCTTTAAACAGGAGTAAGCTGATAAGCACTATTAAACTAACCCAGGATACCTGACCCCGATTTCTGTTCATGCTGTTTTGCTTGCCAGTGTCACCAAAAAATACTGGCGCTACCCTAATACAAACAAGCATAAAACTCAAGCCAAAGCAGCTTATAGCAAAGCCTTGACTGGGTGACAAAGGCGCGTCATTGTAAAGATTATTTAGCGATATCGGAGCTTTCTATTTATGTCTTCAGTCATGTCTCCAACGGCAGAACAAGCCTACCATCTTGAGATCAAACAAGCGCAGCAGGCGCGGCACGAACAGTTATGGTCAGAAGCCTGGTTTCATTTAGAGCGGGCGCATATTCTGGGGCAACACCATTTCGTATTGCACCTGCAAAGCCACTGGCAAATGCTCAAGCTGGCAGCAGATCAAACAAACTGGCCTGAAATTCGTGGCCAATTGCTACGTATTGCGCTCACCCCTCTGGGTCATTTAACCGGGCGATTACCTTTGGGCAATCCTGGCTCCAGTCGCTATCCTGTATTACAGGCTCAGCCTGTACCTGATGACTTAGTGCATCTGTTGTCTGAAGCTAAGGATCCGTTGTTATAAGGTACAGATTGTCAATCTTGTGATATGTTTTTAAGCAGAACTTTTGTTGCCAGCTATGGAGTGCACGCATGCAGGTTGCCGCAATTCCCTACAATGAACAGGACAGATTAAAGGCGCTGCTTAAATTGCAGATCCTGGATACCGAACCCGACGCTACTTTTGATGCTGTTACTTCGTTAGCCGCTACTTTATTCCAGGTGTCTATAGCACTGGTGTCTTTAATTGATGAACAGCGGCAGTGGTTTAAAAGTAAACAAGGGCTGGATGTGTGTCAGACCGATCGTAAACTGGCTTTTTGTGCTCACGCTATTTTACAGCCTGATATTTTTATTGTTGAAGATGCGTCGCAAGACCAACGTTTTTCTGACAATCCTCTAGTTTGTACTATTCCAAATATTCGCTTTTATGCAGGTTGTCCGCTGATCAACGAGCAGGGTTATGCGTTGGGCACCTTGTGCATTATTGACCGCATACCAAGACAAATGACGGAGCAGGACAAAACTGTATTGCGTAAGCTGGCCGCTTTAGTGATGGAGCGCCTGAACGAACATAAACAAAAGCTGCAAACCGAGCATAAACTGCAATTGTTGGATCTGTTACTTGATTCCATTCCTGACGCGCTGGTGGCCTGTGACAGCGAAGGACAACTGGAACAGTTTAATAAGGTAGCGCGCGAATGGCACGGTGTGGATGTACGCCAATGTGACTCAGAGTTGTGGAGCCATTATTACGATTTATATGAAGAAGATGGACATACTGTATTGCCGGTGGAACGAATTCCTTTGCTCAGAGCCTTCCATGGCGAAACTGTACTAGGGCAGGATATTTGTATTAAAGCGAAAAACCAGGCTCCACGCTGGGCACGCTGTCGGGGAGAACAACTGAAAAGCCGTTCTGGTCAGCTATTGGGGGCTTTAGTGCTGATGCAGGATATCAGTGAACAAAAGCAGCTGGAGCAGATGAAAACCGATTTTATTTCTACCGTCAGCCATGAACTGCGCACTCCTATTACTGCTATAAGCGGCGCTTTGGATTTGGTGATCCATCAGGTATTGGGTGCTGTGCCTGAAAAAGCGCTGGCGATGCTGAAAGTGGCCAGTCAAAACAGCAAAAGACTGCAGTTGTTGGTGAATGATTTACTGGATATGGAAAAACTCAGTGCAGGCAAAATGGACTTTTATTTGCAACCTTGTGATTTAGCGCAGGAGTGCCAGCAAGCCATCAGTCAAAACCAGCCTTATGCCGACAGGTTTGCAGTGCAGCTGTCTTTGTTGAACAACGAATCCTTGATGATGCAACTGGATAGCCACAGACTGCAGCAAGTGCTGAGCAATTTATTGTCTAATGCCATCAAGTATTCAAAAACTGGTGCCGGGGTTTTTCTGAGTTATTACCGGATGGAAGACAGACTCCGTATTCAGGTGGAAGACAAAGGCGAAGGGATCCCTCTGCATTTTCAGGAAAAAATATTCCAGCGTTTTGCCCAGGCCGATGGCTCAGATACCAAAGCCCGTTCAGGTACAGGCCTTGGCCTGGCAATCAGCAAAGCTATTATTGAGTCTATGGGCGGCACTATCGATTTTCGGTCAGTGCCAGGACAGGGCACAGTGTTTTTTTGTGACTTTCCGTGCCCTGACAGCCATTAGTCTGCTTTTTGATAGCTCGCCAGAATATGTGAAGCAGCAACAGCGGGCTGAAAATACTGTTGCCGTATCGCCAGATAATCCGGGTGGTTAAAAAAGCTATCCATCAGTTCCTGACTGACAAAATAAATGGTGAAGACTCTGTTGATTGCACTGTCCGCAGGTTTCAGGCTTTGTTGCACGATAAAATCACAACCAAAATCGCCCTGATGTTGATGCAATAAGGGCGTCATCTGACGACGATACTCTGCATACAGCTCTGGGTTGCTGACGTGCAAGCCCACTAATAATTCAACGGCCATTGATTTGTCCTCTGCCTGAAACTACATCAGTGTAAACAGCAATGATCTGTAGAACAAGCTGCTATTCGTCGTCAGTATCAGCCACAAGGCCAAACAACTGTGCGATAGAAGGCGCCTGAATTTTTACAACACAACTTTGGGCCAGAGCAAAAAAATGTGCCTGCACCAGAGCTGTCAATTCCGGCAGTTCAAACAGCCGCAACTGCGCTGGTAGAGCAGTGTTGTCTGGTTTTAGCTGATACAGCAGATAAGCCTGGCCTGTGGCATCAATCAGCAGATCCTCTGGTGTCAAATAAGCTTGTTGTAATTGATACTGCTGCTCGAAACTGCTGGGATCGGCCAGATAAATCAGTTCATCCTGACCTGAAAACTTAAAAATGGCGGGGTAGTGGATCATCATCACAACTCTTTAGCTCTGTTGTGCCATTGTATCTGCAAAGTAGCTGAAGTTTGAAAGATCACGGCATAAAAAAAGCCCCTTGCGAGCAAGGGGCAAAAGGCGCGGATGGGCCTATGGGTTAAACTGTTACTGTGAAATTCAGCGGGAACTGTCACAACGAAGACAGTTATACGCTCTTTACTTTGTCAGTAAAAATCGAATATAACTGTCAATATGTTCGTAAATAATTGAATAAAGATGACTCCTGTTAATTACAACCAACTCTATTATTTTTATCTGGTGGCCGAACACGGCAGTATTGCCAGAGTTAGTGAGCTGCTGCATATCACTCCCCAAACCATCAGTGGTCAAATCAGCGTTTTTGAACATGGTATAGGCACCGCCTTGTTTTCCCGTCAGGGCAAACGACTGATCCCGACAGAACTTGGAGTGGTGGTGCAACGTTATGCTGCAGATATCTTTCAGTTAGGGGATGAGCTTAAAGCTGTACTGACCCGTCAGCACAGCAGCTGGCAAAACTTCAGTGTAGGTATTACCGACGTATTGCCAAAAGCTTTTGTCTACGAAATGCTAAAACCTGTTTTGCAGCTGCCTATTAAACTGATTTGTCGCGAAGGTGAGCAGGCAGCGCTTTTATCCGAATTGGCCATTAATAAACTGGATATGGTGTTGTCTGATCAGCCGATACAGCCTGGCAGTCATGTCAAAGCCTACAGTCATTTAGTCACCGAATCCCCTATGGCGGTGTATGCCTGCGAGGCGTTAGCAGGGCAGTTAAGTTCAGATTTTCCACGTTCTTTACACGATCAGCCATTTTTATTACAAGGTAAAAAATCCATTATTCGTCAGCAGTTAATGGGCTGGTTTAATGAAGTAGAGGTGCAGCCTGATGTAGTGGCTGAATTTGATGACAGTGCTTTAATGCAAGCTTTTGCTCAGCAAGGGCTTGGCGCTTTTGCCGCACCTTTGCTGTTGGAAACTCAGTTGTTAACCAACTATCGTCTGCTAAAAGTAGGGGTGATCCACAGGGTGACAGAGCGTTTTTACGCCATATCACCCGAACGAAAACTGACTCACCCAGCCGTATTGCAACTGGTGAAAGCACTGCAACAGGACGGCAAATCGAGCTAAGCCGCTGAAAAAGGCTGCAGTTGTTGTTGAGTGCGTTTAGTACCAGACAATAACTGCTCTGTGGCCTGATCGATAGCGGCCATTTGCTGATAGGCCAGATTGGTCCCTTGTTCTATTTCAGTCAGATGATGATGGTTTTGCTCTGAACTATGCGCCAGTTGCTGCACATGCTGCTGAATATGGTTCAACTGTTGCTGAGCATTTTTCAGTTGTTGCTCCAGTTGGCTGAAATCGCCACTGGTGAGTTGAATTTGCTGCTGAGCTTCACCAGCCTGTTGTTGCAGCTGTTCTGACTCATTTTTAGTGTCCCGTACCAATACATCCATTTCATTCAGAAAACCTGAGATCTGGCCTGTTGCGCTATTGACCTTGGCGGCCAAAGTACGGACTTCATCTGCCACTACCGCAAAACCACGGCCAGCTTCACCAGCCCGTGCTGCTTCAATAGCCGCATTCAGCGCCAGTAGGTTGGTTTGATCGGAAAAGTTTTCCACCATCAATAAAATCTGCCGCACGTTTTCGGCGTTTTTCTGCAAACCTGTGACAGTGCCACCAAAGTTGGCCAATAGCTGCTCGATTTTATGCAGCTGTGTGGTTAGTTGGTTCAATTGAGTGCTGGCTGTTTTTGCGTTGTGTACAGTGCTGCTGGCAACCACTATCACCTGATCGTTACTCTGCACTATCTCTGCCAGACGTTGTAAGGACTGATCACTTTGAGCACGGATCTGTTGGCTGCTTTGCTCGGCGCCCTGCAATTGTTGTCTGGTGCTGTGCACTGCTTCTGCGACTTGTTGGTTAACACTAAAATTACTGGACGCTTGCTGATGAATGTCCCGCAGCATGGTGGATAATTGATCAACAAATAAATTGTATTGCTCAGACAAAGTACGGAATTCGTCAAAAGTAAAAGCCGGTAAACGGGTTTTTAAATCACTGCCGGCCTGATTCGCCTGTCGCAGTGCATGCACCAGAGCTTTCACTGGCCGCACTATTAAATGCATCAGATAGCCTATGGTAAAGATAAAAGCCCCGGTGCCGAGGATCAGGATCCACCACCAGCTTTGTCCCGGACTACCTTCAACTGGGTAAGCTGCAAACATTGCCAGCCAGAAAATCAGCGTTAAAAAGCCAATATTGCCAACAATTTTTAATGTCAGGCTATAGAAAAACTGCCGTTCGACTGCATTGTAAATATCGTTAAATAAGCTCATGTACTGACTCTCAGTCTAAGTTTCAAACCCAATTGCTGATGTTGCACTATAACCCACTGTTACAGATGATTTATTGTCCTATGTCATACCATAACCAGTTTTTCATATTTTTTTAAGTGCATCAGGCAGATTGTTTTTATACAATGAATATATATAACGTATATAAAGTGTATCTATGGGCATAGTAAAAATATCGGATGACCTGCATGACGATCTGCGCGAAGCCAGCAGAGTGATGGCCCGCTCGATCAATGCGCAAGCTGAATTCTGGATCAGAGTGGGCATGCTTGCTGAGTTACATCCACAGCTGAGTTATCAGCAGTTGTGCCGTAAATTACTGAAAAATAAATCTTCTACTTTGCAGGACTTGCTGAATGAACTCGATCCATCTGAAAACCCAGGCTGAACTGGATATCCAACACAAAGCCGGACAGTTATTGGCGCAGGTTTTTCTGATGCTCGATGAGCTGGTCAAACCCGGTATCAGCACCATGCAAATTAATGATGCAGTAGAAGCTTTTATCCGTGGACCGCTGGGAGCAAGGCCTGCCAGCAAAGGACAATATGATTATTTGTATGTGCTGAATAGCTCCATCAATGAGGTGGTGTGTCATGGCATGCCCAAACAGACGGACATTCTCAAAGAGGGCGATATTGTTAATCTGGACATTACGCTGGAAAAAGATGGTTTTATAGCCGATTCCAGCAAAATGTATTGTATTGGCAAGGTCAGCCCGCTGGCGAAAAAACTGGTGGATGTGACCTATCAGGCGCTGTGGCAGGGCATTTATCAGGTGAAACCCGGTGCTCGTTTAGGAGATATAGCCGCAGCTGTGCAACATTATGCTGAACAGCATGGTTATTCGGTGGTACGGGAATACTGTGGTCATGGCATAGGCCGTGAAATGCACGAAGAACCACAAATTCTGCATTATGGTAAGGCAGGCACAGGCCTGACGTTAAAACCTGGCATGGTGTTTACCATTGAACCTATGATCAATCAGGGCGACAGACGTATTAAACAAAAATCCGACGGTTGGACAGTGGTCACCAAAGATAAAAAACTGTCTGCACAGTGGGAACATACCATAGCAGTCACTGACACAGGTTTTTCTGTGCTGACCTTAAGACCTGAAGAGCAACATTTGTTACCACGGGCTTCTGTATGACGAAAACCCTATTTATTACAGGTTGCTCCGGCGGCATAGGTAGAGCTCTGGCTTTGGAAGCCAAACGCCAAGGCTACCGGGTGTTTGCTACAGCACGAAAGGAAGCAGATTTGGCTGCTTTACAGCAGCTTGGGTTCGAGACTATTGCACTTGAAATGACTGATCCAGCTTCAGTGCAACAGGCTGTAGTGCAGCTGCAACAGCAAGCAGGCCAGCTCGATATTCTAATCAACAATGCTGGCTTTGGCCTGATGGGGCCAGTGCTGGATGCTGGTGCTGCAGGCTTACGCCAACAGTTTGAAGTCAATGTATTTGCTGCAATGGATTTAACTCAGGCCTGCTTGCCTTTGCTTATACAAAGTAAAGGGCTGGTGGTGAATATTGGCAGTGTGTCGGGTGTATTAACCACACCTTTTGCCGGCGTCTATTGTGCATCCAAAGCAGCTTTGCATAGTTTGTCTGATGCGCTGAGGATGGAATTAGCTCCTTTGGGAGTCAGAGTACTGACAGTGCAACCTGGAGCTATTGATACAGGTTTTGCCAATAGAGCTAAACAAGAAGTCGAACAACTGTTAAAACCAGACTCTCTGTGGTGGTCCATGCGGGAAGGTGTGATGTTGCGCGCTAATGCCAGTCAGAATCAGCCTACGTCAGCAGAAAGCTTTGCCAAAAGCTTAGTGCAACAGCTACATAAAAAAGATTGCAGCGGTGTAGTGGCTATAGGTCATGGTGCTGTTGCTTTGCCTTTATTGGCGCGGCTGGTGCCACAAAAATGGCTGGATAAGCTGCTGAGTCGAAAATTTAAGCTGGCCAAATAATCAAAAAATGGATCTTGTACCGGATCAATAGCTTAGAATTTTTTTGAAAAATTGTGCAAATTTTCGTCGAAAATTGCTTGCCTGCTGGTTAATGTTTCACCACTATGACAGTCGCTTTTTCTTCAGGGAGTGACTGCCATGACATCCAACTTTATGCGTACTGTGCATTTAAAAACTGCACAACAATTCAAAGAGCAAGGCCATGATTTGCAGTATGTGGTAAAGCATTTTCACAAAGTGGGCATACCGGAAGATGAAATACCGGAGTTATTGCCTCTGCTGGGTTTTGGCCTGAACGCCGACCCTTTGGCCTTACGTAATAAAAGCCAAAAAGACTAACTTCAAGTTAAAACGCCACCTAAAAGGTGGCGTTTTAGTTTTTTTAGCAAAGGCATTGGTGTATCAAAAAAACAGGCCCATTCGGGCCTGCTGTTCAGAATATAAGCCTTTATGATCAAACCGCTTTTCTATTCTTCATTCTGTCGTGAATAAAAGAAGCGGCAACATAAAACACCACCAATGGCAGCAAGCCAAACAAGATACCTTGCTGTAAGTCTGGCAAATAAGCTTCTTTTAATGCCATAGCGACCAGATACCAAGTGTACGCAATATAGAGCAGCATAAATAACAAACCTTCAATGCGGTTCAGTACAGAGCCGATGAAAAACAGCGGTACACAAAGCACTGCCACACCCACCATTACCGGAATATCGACCATAGCCATGTGCTCGCCAGCCATCAGTGGGATAGGGGAGACCAGACCTGAAATACCCAGCACACAAAGAATATTAAAGATATTACTGCCAACCACATTGCCTACGGCTATATCACGTTCTCCACGAATCGTGGCTACAATTGAAGTGACGACTTCCGGTAAGGAGGTTCCAGCAGCCACTATGGTTAAACCAATAACAGCTTCATTCACGCCCCAGGACCTAGCTATTTCTACTGCACTTTCAACCAGCCAACGTGCACCCAATACCAGTAAAATTAAGCCGCCAATCACTAGCAACAGGTTTTGCCAGGTTGGAACTTTGGCTTTCAGCATTTCCTCAACTTCACCATCGGACGTGTCTGCTCCCTGTGCTTTGCCCTGACGGAATAAAAACCAGGTGTAGCTAACTAAACCCAAAGTCAGAATTGCTGCTTCAATTTTGCTGATAGCACCATCGAAAGTCATCCACATGGCCATGACTGAAACTAAAACCATGATTGGCACGTCCTGGCGGATCAGCTGGCGTGAAATAATCAACGGCGAAATGATCGCTGCCGCTCCTAAAATAAACAGCACATTAAAGATATTACTGCCAACCGCATTGGCTATAGCCAGTTCAGCCTGTCCGGAATAAGCAGCTTTCACGCTGACTGCTAATTCTGGCGCACTGGTGCCAAAAGCCACTACTGTTAAACCAATAACTAAAGCTGGTATACCAAAAGAGCCAGCCAAACGAGCAGCTCCTTTTACCAGTAAATCTGCGCCAACGACCAATAACACCAGGCCGACCACTAACAAAAACCAGGTCATCATGTAGTACTCCAAATTATTATTTCAACTGGGCGCTAATTTAAAGGAAAAACAAATAACAAGGAAGGGCGACGCCAGATTAAAGTAAGGTGGATAGCCCGATCATGATTGGAACTTCCTGCATTGGACATAAATAAAAAGACCCGTTGCTCAGGCGGGTCTTTGCCACAAAGTCAGTTTGCCTTTTAGTATTGCAGACTGATTTTATAACCTGTTTCTGTGTCCGGGTCTTTTTCTGCCACCAGCAGGTAAGTACTGCCCTGAATAAATTCAATTTCAGCAGTCTGAGCCAGCAAGGTTTTGTTGTTGTTTAGATCTTTACGAACCAACAACACGGTATAGCTGTTCAGAGGTAAGGTGATGCTTGCACTGGTGGCGTCATTGATACTGCTGATGTAGTAAGCCGTAGTTTCCATAGTCTTGCCTGGTGGTACAAAATAAATGCTGACGTTGGCAAAGTCTGGTACCACGTTAACCACGTTAAACACAAAGTCGTATACCTGCGGAGTGTCGCTGTCTGTGACGGCTAATACAGTTGGCTGATCATTTTCATCCCGATAAAACACCAGGCTTTTGCTTTGGCCCTGATTTAATGTCAATAAACCATTAGGGATTTGGCTGGCTCCTTCGTTTGCCGTTAAGGTCACTCTGTAATCGCCATGTGGAATTTCGACATAGGATGTCAGGGTATCAGCGGCTAAGTCGGCAAAAATTGGCGTGCCACTGGTACTGCCAACGAAAATCTGGGCTGGATCTAAATCATTCAGGCTGTTGTATACGCGAAACTGAGCATTGCTGTTGACATCTTCAAGCGGGTACACAGTAGTAGTATTGCCTATCACATCCAACGCAATCTTGCGTTTTAGGGGGCCTGCGTTATCCCGCAAAGCCAGAATGTATTCGGTTTCGTAGCTAAAGCTATAGACAGGGCTTTGTAATATAACCTCCTGAGTACCTGCATCTGTTAAATACAAAATATAGTTGCCGTTATCAAAAGTCATGGCTTCACTAAACCCATACTGAGCTGTGGTCGCAACAAAATCTGCATCAGAAAAATCTTCAGTAGAACTGCTGATATACAGGTCCATGCTTTTGTTTTCTGCCAGCAGGTTGGCAAAGTAAATTTTAAATTGATCGTCCAGCTCATCATCCCGCACAAAACTTAAGTTCAGTAATTTTGGCGCTTCGTAGCTGTCCACCATAAAAAGCACAGTCTTCTGACTGGTCTTCATACTGACCTGATCTTCCAGTACGGTCTGAACATCGCCACTATTGTCGGTATAAGTGAAGGCCAGATCATAGCTTTCGTCGCTTACTGTAACCAGCGAGGTGCTGTCGCCAAAAGGAGCTGAACCCAGCGTACTTTCAACCTCATCGCTGTCGGTTAAGGTCAGGGTAGTGGTGGCACTGTTGGCCGAGCCGTTATAAAACTGCAGATAACTGCTTGGATAGGTATCGTTGCCTTCAGACGAACTGCTGCCGCCGCAAGCACTAAGTAACACCAGGCTGGTGATAGGAAAAATAAACTGACGTAACAACATAATGGTTTTCTTGTCCTGTGATGATAAATACCGTCATCAGAACAAAAAAACAAAACCGGGTTCAGCTCTTTACCCGGCATTTACTCTGCTTAACTTATCTTAATTTTTGCTTAACCAGGCTTTACTCCGTTTTGGGTTTTGTCTCTTGTTGTTTGGCCCATAACTGTGCATAGAGCCCTTGCTGAGCCAACAATTGCTGGTGTGTGCCGGCTTCGGCCACTTCGCCTTGTTGCAGTACCAAAATGTTGTCTGCATCAGTCACAGTAGATAAACGATGAGCTATGACTACAGAGGTATGGTGTTTTGCCAGTTCACGTAAAGCTTTTAAGATGGCTGCTTCTGAATGAGAATCCAGCGCTGAAGTGGCTTCATCAAATATCAGAATAGACGAACCTTTTAGCAGCACCCGGGCTATGGCAATACGTTGTTTTTCACCGCCTGATACTTTTAAACCACGCTCACCCACTAAGGTTTGATCGCCTTGAGGCAAACTTTGAATAAAGCTGTCCAGATGAGCCAGCTTAATCACTTGATCCACTTCAGCTTCGCTGGCATCAGGTTTACCGTAGCGAATGTTTTCTCTGATGCTGGTATTAAACAGCACAGTATCCTGCGGCACTATGGCAATGCTTTGGCGTAACGAGCTTTGAGTGACATCACGAATATCCTGACCATCAATACAAATGCTGCCATTTTGAATATCGTAAAAGCGGTATAAAAGCCGGGCTATGGTACTTTTTCCTGCGCCAGAAGCCCCTACTATAGCCAGTTTCTGGCCGGGTTCGACCACAAAACTTAAGCCGTTCAGAATAGAGCGGCCAGCCTGATAACTAAACTGGACCTGATTAAATTCAATACGGCCTTGCTGTAACTGAAGCTCTGGTGCATCGGCTTTATCTTTAATTTGCGCTTCTTTTTTCAGCAGCCCGAGCATATTTTCCAGATCCGTTAAAGAGCGGCGGATTTCACGATAAACAAAACCTAAAAAATTCAAAGGAATGAATAGCTGCAGCATATAGGCATTCACCATCGCCAAATCGCCCAGCGTCAGCTCTTTATCCAGCACACCTTGTGCTGCCATCCACATCATCAGCGTAATAGCGACGGCAATAATCAACGCCTGACCTGAGTTTAACGCTAACAGCGACATACGGTTTTTTAGTTTGGCCTGTTCCCAGTTGGCTAAAAACTGATCGTAGGTGCGCTCTTCATAAGCTTCGTTATTAAAGTATTTGACGGTTTCATAGTTCAGCAGGCTGTCGACTGCTCTGCTATTGGTGGCAGAGTCTGCCTGATTGGCTTCGCGGATGTATTTGTTACGCCACTCGGTAACATAAAAAGTGAAAGCCACATACAAAGCGACAGCAACAAAAGTTAAAACGGCGTACCAGTACGAAAACAGCAGCGCAAAAATCACGGCGACCAGCAGTATTTCCAACAGGGTAGGCACAATATTAAACATTAAAAACCGCATCAGAAAACTGATGCCGTTGGTGCCTCTTTCTATATCGCGGCTGATACCACCGGTTTGGCGGTCTAAATGAAAACTCAGTTCCAACTGGTGCAAATGGTTAAATACTCTAAGCCCCACTTTACGCATCGCATGTTCAGTGACTCGACTGAATAAGGCATCCCGCACTTCACCAAAAAAAACTGCGCCAAACCTTAAGAAACCGTAAAAGAAAAGAAACGCCAGCGGCAAAGTTAATACCGAGTTTAAGCTGGGATCTAAGTCGTCTATGATGAGTTTTAAGGCATAAGGCAGATACAAAGTGGCAGCTTTAGCGGCCAACAGCGCGGCCACAGCCAATAACACCCGGCTTTTAAAGGCCCAGATATAGGGCCACATATACTGTACTGTTTGCTTTAGATTAAGAGCTTCAGTTTGTTTAGGCGCATCTGCTCTTTTAGCTGCTGTTCCCATACCACGCATAAATCAGTTTTCCCTGAAAAGGCGTGTCGGATACACACCTTATTGATAAGTGCAGAGATAGGCAGTGTCGGTTTCGACTTTGAGTTGAAACTTCGCCTGGGCAGGCACTTCAAACACAGCTCCGCTCTTGAAGCTTTGCCACTCTGTCTGGCCCGGCAATAATACGGTTAAAGCGCCACTAATCACAGTTAAAACTTCATGCTGACTGGTACCAAATTCGTACTCACCTGGTGCCATTACCCCTACAGTGGCTGGTAATGCTTCACCCTGAAAAGCGATGGATGTCACCTTGCCGTCAAAATAACTATTTACTTTAAACATCTGATTTGTGCTCCTGAAAGATTTCAGAACCAGTTAACCCGATTTTAGCTGCGAAATAAAGAGATTTCTGGGTGTTTAGATGTCTATGTCTAAAAGGGGGAAGTTGCATAGGCTACGGGCTTTTTTTGAAACTCTTGCTATACCTTAAAAGCTAGAACAATGAATTTAATCTAAGTGATTGAATTTAATTCTTAATCAGCATTGGAGTTCTTATGCGGTTCTCAAAAAAATTCGGTGTTCCCGCTCTGCTTATGCTGGCGCTTAGCCCGGCAGCTCTAGCGAACTTAAGCTCTACAGTGACTCTTACTTCCAACTATTTATTTAACGGTATTACTTTAACCGAAGATGATCCGGCCTTGCAGCCAAGTCTGGACTGGGTATCTGATTCTGGTTGGTATGTCGGAACCTGGGGCTCGAACGTCAGCTTTGTCGAAAACACGGATTTTGAAGTGGATTTTTATGCAGGTTATTACACAGATTTAGGTAACAACTGGGCTTTGGATTTTGGTGTGGCGCATTACACTTATTATGGCAGCAGTGAAAGCAGTGCTTTTGATTATCCTGAAGCGTACATCAAAGTGTCTTATGAAAACACCAAACTAAGTTACTGGTATGCCAACGATTATTTTGGTGCTGGTGGTGGGCATTACATCGTTATGCTGACTCAGACGGTTCAACTGACTGACCATCTGACGCTGCTCCTGTCTGGCGATCGATCCACCTCGACAGACACAGACAAATTTTTGCGCGACACAGACGGCACTTATCATCACTGGCGTGTGGCTCTGGTCAGTGAATGGTTAGGCGCAAAATGGACAGCTGCTTTTGATGACACCGATCTGGCGCTGGATGATTTAGGCGAACCCACTTTTTCGCTGTCTGTAGCAAAAACCTTTAATTGGCTTTAGGTGAATATTATGCAGTTGAATTCATTACGTTTTAAACTCACTTTTGGTGTTGCTGTTTTGCTGTCGATCAGTATTGGCAGCATGGCCTTTATTGGCTGGTATTCCATGACCAGCAGCAATGAGTCTGCAGTAAATCGTTTAACTCAGTCGGTACGGACTTTAGCTGAACAAATTCTGACCGAAGCTGCTCAGCGCACCGCATTGGAAACCAGCGCAGTGCTGGACCGTAATTTTGATACCGCCAAAAATTTTGCGGCAGTGTTATCCGGCTCAGCTTTGGGCAGTGGTCAAACGCCTTACAGCCGTGATCAGGTGAAAGTGATGGCTGGCCATATTCTGGGTAGCAACCCTGGTATTTCGTCTTTATTTGGTCAGTTTGAACCCAATGGTTACGATGGTGCTGACAGTCAGTATTCAATCGCTAATGATCACAGCTCTAAAACCGGTTCTATGGAAATTTATTGGATCCGTGAGCAAGGCCAGCTCAAATTTGTACAAACTCCCGATCCGGCCGTGAAATACAAAGATGCAAAAAATGAATACGGTGTGCGTGAAGCTGAGTGGTATTTGTGCAGCCGTGACAGCAAAAAAGCCTGCCTGATGGAACCTTATTTATGGGAAATCACGCCGGGCAATCAGGTGCTTTTAACCTCGCTGGTTTATCCGGTGGTGACTCAGGATCAGTTCAGAGGGGTGTCAGGGGTTGATTTAAACCTGCCTGTGTTACAAACCTTATTACAGGCCCAGGCTGATTTACTCTATGGTGGCAAAGCTGAACTTTATTTGATTAGCAAATATGGCCTGGTGGTAGCCAGTAACAAATATCCTGATCAACTGGGCCAGTCGATTAAAGCGCTTGATGCAGATTTAGCGGCGCATTTGCAGCAGCAACAGGCGGGCGTCAGCTTATACAAAGATTCCATGCTGGTGACACAACCGATAAAACTCGACAGTACAGAGTCGCTCTGGAAAGTTGTGGTGGCAGTGCCTGAAGCGACAGCCCTGGCGATGGCGATTCAACTGGCTGATCAACTGAATGCAGACTCAGCCCAAACCACTCAAAGCATGATTGGTTTAGGTCTGGTGCTACTACTCGCTTTTGTGGTGTTAATGGCCTTGGGTTTAAAAAGTGCCACAGCCCCTATTTTGCATATGAGTGTGTTGATGAAAGAACTGGCAGGCTCTGAAGGCGATCTGACCCGGCAATTAAAACAAAGTCAGCATCAGGAATTAAATGATATGGCGGATGGTTTTAACCTGTTCACTGCCAAATTAAAGTCGATGATCAATAACTTAAAAGAATCCTCTAAGCTGATGCAATACCAGTCAGAACAAATGGTAAAAACCACAGATCAAACCAATAGCTCTGTCAGTATTCAGGCCAGTGAAATTCAAAACGTGGCTTCTGCTATGCATCAAATGTCAGCCACTGCACATGAAGTGGCTAATCTGGCGGGCAGCACTGCGCAAGGTGCTCAGGAATCACTTGCTGCCTTAACGGACGCCAATCATTTGTTTCAGAATACGGTTGAGGCGTTTAAAACTGTGTCTGTAGAATTTAGCCACACCAGTCAGGGCGTGAATGAAGTGGCGCAAAGCAGCCAGAAAATTAATGGCATTATTGATGTGATCCAGGCCATAGCCGAACAAACCAACTTATTGGCGCTGAACGCTGCCATTGAAGCGGCGCGGGCCGGTGAACAGGGCCGTGGTTTTGCTGTGGTGGCCGATGAAGTGCGGTCATTAGCAGCCCGTACTCACAGCTCAACAGATGAAATTAAAAATCTGATCCATGCGTTGCAACAACAGGTTGCAGCGGCGGTACAACAAATTCATACCAATACCGACAAAGTCACCAGTACTTTACAGGAAGCTGAAAGCTCCTATGAAAAACTCTCTTTGGCCACAGCTGGTATTTCCAGCATAGCGGATAATGCTTTTCAGGTGGCTTCAGCTGCGGAGGAACAAAATCAGGTCAGTGAAGAAATTAACCGCAATATTACAGCCATAGATGATGCCACTAAGGCACTGCATCAACTGGCTAAACAAAACCTGTTAATCAGCAAGGAAATAGACACTATTACCGGAGCCATGGACGCTCAGTTGGCGCAGTTGCGCTGCTGAGGAACAATAGTGAAGAACTACCTTGGCTGGTTATGCCTGTGGCCTCTGTTCGTTCAGGCTGAGCAAGCTGTCAGGTTGGCCAGTTTAGACTGGCCGCCTTACACTGGGCATCAACTTGAGCAGCAGGGGGAAACCACTGTGCTGCTCAGGCAAGTATTCGCCTCTATGCAACTGGAGTTGCAGACAGAGTTTTTACCCTGGTCCAGAGCTATAAGAGCCAGTGAAAAAGCCGGTGGGTTGTACTCAGGTTATTTTCCTGAGTATCAAACTTACAACCCTAAGTTTATTCTGTCGGATAGCCTTGGTGTCAGTGAACTGGGTTTTGTTGAAGCCACAGCAAAGCCACTGGGCCAGCTGAATGTTGCTTTGTTAGCGCAGTTTCAACTGGGAGTGGTGCAGGATTATGTCAATTTGACACTCGTTGATCAGATGATTAACAGAGGGCAACTGAAACCACAGCTGGCGTTATCTGATCGGCAAAATGTTCTGAAAGTGGCGTTGGGCCGTTTGGATTTGGCGGTGATAGACCGCAGAGTTTTACTCTATTTGCTGGAGCACGATACGGAAGTAAAGCGGCTGGCGACAGATAAAGTGCAGTTCAATAGCAGCTTCACTGAATTGAAAACTTTACATCTGGCTTTGCGACGTGAACCAGCGCATCAGCAACTGATAGAAAAATTTAATCAACATTTACAAAAAGTTAAATCTGGATCTGCTGCAATTCTTCAGGTTTCCGATTAAGTTTTGTTAATTTGTTACAAAGGTTAGTCTGCTCTTGCGCTAATGTAAACAACTTCTAAACTTGTGCCAACTATGGAATTTTTCTTGCGGCTCGCCCGGAGTCACCTGAGCCATAGGGTCATCTTTCGCCTGAACGGAATCGGAGTCTGTTATGAACACAAAATTTGGTTTAGCCGCTCGTCTGTCATTCTTTTTTGCTATCCCTTTAGTCCTGATGTTGTTGTTAGCCGCCACAGGCTTATTTGCAATGAATAGCATGAATCAGGGCTTAAAAACTGTTTATCTGGACAGAGTGGTGCCACTCAAAGGCTTAAAAAATATTGCGGATTTATATGCGGTTTCGGTGATTGATGCGGTGAACAAAGCTCAGTCAGGCTTATTAACCTCAGAGCAGGCGCTGGATCAAGTACAAAAAGCCCAGCAACAAATTGCTGTCGAGTGGGCTAATTATATGGCCACCACGCTGACGACACAGGAGCAACAGCTTGCTACCCAAGCTGCAGTCTTGTTTAAAAATGCCGATGCTGATATCAAGCAGCTGGTGCTGTTTTTGCAGCAACAAAGTGGTGATATCAGTGGCACTTTGCAGGACTTTAATGGCCCTTTGTACCACAGCATCGACCCTATCAGCGAAAAAATCACTGAACTGGTGAACTTGCAATTGCAGGTGGCAGAAACCGAGTTTATTGCCTCTGAACAGTTGTATAACAAGGAAGTCTGGCTGATCAGTATTTTGACTTTAGTGGCTGTGTTAGCTGCAATCACTGCCGCCAGTTGGATAGTGCGCCACACTCTTGGGCATTTAGGTGGAGAGCCTGAATATGCCGCCATGATAGTGCGTAAAGTGGCGGCCGGAGAGCTGGATATTCAAATTGAATTAAAGCAGCAGGATAACTCCAGTTTGTTGCATCATTTGCGCGCTATGGTAGCGCAGTTATCCGGCATAGTGGTGGAGTTAAAACTGGCGTCAGGTGCTTTGGATAAAGCTGCTGACGAGTTGGCTGTTAGCAGTGAAAAAACCACGGATCAGTTGATTTTGCAGCACCAGGAAATAGAAATGGTGTCTACCGCTATGAATGAAATGAGCACTTCAGTGGCTGATGTAGCGCAAAATGCAGTGAGCGCAGCACAAAAAACCAATGAAACTGAAACCAATCTGAAATTAAGTGATGAAGTGATGGCAAAAACTATCGCCTCTATCGAAGCTTTATCCAAAGACGTCAGCCAGACCACCAGCGTGATAGAGCAGTTATCAGCCCAAAGTGCTGAAATAGGCCAGGTGGTGGAGGTGATACGAGGTGTGGCAGAGCAAACCAATTTATTGGCACTGAATGCTGCCATAGAAGCGGCTCGGGCTGGTGAGCAAGGTCGGGGTTTTGCTGTTGTGGCGGATGAAGTTCGTACTTTAGCCAGCCGTACTCAGGATTCTACCCAAATGATCCAGGCCATGATTAGTCGCCTACACGACGGTGTGCAAGCCACAGTCAGTGCTATGGCTGGCAGCCAGAAACAAGCAAGTCATACTGTGGACTTTGCGGCTGGCGCTCTAGAATCCTTCAGTAAAATCAAAGGTTTTGTGAATCTTTTAAATCAAATGAACGAACAAATTGCCAGTGCGGCCGAGCAACAAAGCATAGTGGCCGAAGACATCAACCGTAATGTGATGCAAATTAAAGGCGCAACCGAACTCACCGCCAGCGCCGCCGATCAGGTCGCCCGATCCAGCTTGGAGTTAAAACAAATCGCTAGCCGTTTATCAGGCCATGTGAATTACTTTCGTTTAGCTTAACCTGCCAGCACATAGACCTAAGCTGTGATTGAGCTATCAATCGTAGCTTTGGTTGTTACCGCCTTAAACTGGCTTTAGTTCTGTGTTGATATCAGAACAATCAGCCTGCAAGCGGTTGAACTTCCGGGTAAATGCAGCTAGCTTGGATGCTAAACAGGCCTGAAAAAGCTATGTCTTATCTGTTGGATATATGCCGATATTGTATGAAAAACAGAAGTATTTAGGGGCCGGAAAAACGTGCTAACAAAGGAAGGGAAATCAACAATGAGTAAAACATCGGGCTGGTTAGGGCTGGAAGATCAAGGTCGTGATTTTCCGTTTTATAACGCTATTCCTACGGGTTTAACCCCAATGCAGTGGGGGCTGCTGATGCTTGCCGTGGCGGCAGGTTTAGCAGCACTTAGCGGCGTAGCTCTTCTATTTCGGGGGGACTTGACCGCTTTTATTCCGGCTGCACTTTTTGTGTTAATTCCGTTAGGCGCTTTGTATCTGCTTAGCGGCCACCAACTTCAAGCCTTGTTTTATAAGGTTGGATGGCGGGAACTGCGGCTGATGCTGGGTTTCGCTTTACTAAATTTACTGGTCACTTTTTCTGTCGCTTTGCTGGTCGAAAATTTCTGGACTACAGAATCCAACCCAGCCTTTGCAGAGCTTAAAGAGGCCTCGAATTATCAACTGGTATTGTTTTATCTGCGCACTTTTATCCAGCTGATTGGTGAAGAGCTGTTTACCATTTTGCCTTTTCTGGCGTTGCTTTGGTTATTGACCAGCTGTTTTCACTGGCCCAGAGGCCGCGCTATCTGGGCGGCCTGGATACTGACGGCGATTTTATTTGCCCTGATCCATCTGCCTACTTATCACTGGAATGTGTTGCAGTGTTTAGTCATTATTGGCTCAGCCCGCCTGGTGCTGACTCTGGCTTATATCAAAACCAAAAACCTTTGGGTGTGTTCTGGAGCTCATATCATTAACGACTGGACGCTATTTACTTTGGCTATACTGGGGCAGAAGGCGGTTGTTTCCTGACTTGATGGGATCTAACAAACAGGCTTTATGAAAAAGGTTGTATTCTCGACCCAGTCGGTAAAGCAAAAACCGTGCTGCTTACGGATGAAGGGCTGCAGAAGTCTAAAGCATTGTTTAAAAAGCTGTTTTGTAAGTAGTGTGACATTAGCATTGGTAAAGGCTTTTGACGTCTAGGTGATTGTAAAACCTCTTTTGAGTCAAGGAGCAAGGCTTGATTTTTAAATTGGTCATTGACCCAGAGGTTGCTCAGGCTTTTAGTTCGAGGTGGTGTTCCTATGGGGCTGTTGCATGCTAATGTAAATAAATTTATATATTTCATTATGTTATTGCTGTTTGTGGCTCAACCTGTTTCTGCAGGTGAGGATAAATGTTCTAAACATAAACTCCATGCAGGGTTAATGTTTGAACTAAGCATTAATAATTCTTTGCGAGATGATCTGCTGTTTAGATTTTGCATCGAGGAAGATGCAGGTTATCTGTTCGCTGAATTACAGCAGCATGGATTTATCTGGCGTGAGCAGATCCGGCCAGACTACGTTTTTAAGTCAGAGGTAAAATTGAGCCCAAAAAAAACTGAGAAACTCAAAGACATGTATCTTGCTGCGATGATTCATTCTAAATCTGATCAGGTAAGGGGGTTAGATGGATCGACCTGGTGTTTCAGACCTAAATCAGGGATGTCATATACAGAGTTTTGTTATTGGTCACCTACACTCGATGATTCAGAGAGGGAGGTCAAGCATATAAATGACCTGGGTATTTATTTGCTGATACTTTCAGGTTTGGAAAAAGAGGGAGCTTCAATTCAGTAATATTTTTTTTAGAAAGTCTGAAACACTAAAAGGCGCCGCAGGCGCCTTTTAGATTAAAAGCCAATTTAACCATCAAAACTTCAGCACCACAGACTCCAGCGGCGCTAAGTCGATTTGCAGCGAAGCTTGATCACCTGTCACTTTTAACGAAGCTTTGCGCTCAGATAACAGATCTTTTAGTTCATAGCCGCTACCGCTTAATTTCCATTGTTGCACTAAATCTGCAGGCAGTTTTAATACAAAGCTGGTGGCTGTGGTGGCGAAGTTGCTTGCCACTATCACTTTGGTTTTATCGTTAAAACGGGCGAAAGCGTAGGTTTTATCGGTATAACCTTCAGTTCCTTTGTTTACTGTATGCAGCTCTTGGTAAGCACCGTTAAAGACTGCTTCTGTCGCTGATAAGGTCATTAACTTTTTATAAAACTCACGCAGTTGTTTTTGTTCTGGCGTTAATTTTCCGCCATCGTATTTACCGTCGTTTAACCAGTTTTGGTGAGCGGGCACACCAGCGTAATCAAAAATAGTAGTGCGGCTTGGGTCGCCAAAACCTGAATCTAAAGCGCCTGCTTCACCTACGTCCTGACCAAAATACAACATAGTTGGAGAACTGCTGATTAAGGCCGAAACCACCATAGCGGGTTTGGCTTTATTGGCATCACCGGCAAATTCAGGGGCGGCAATACGCTGCTCGTCGTGGTTTTCTAAAAAGTGCAGCATATGGTGTTCAATATCAGCCATACCTTGTTGTACGCTGGCGATGGCATCAGTGCTGCCTGTGCCTTGCATTACTAATTTCAGGCTGTCGTACATTTCTACTTTGTCGTACAGATAATCCATTTTGCCTAAACGAATGTAGTCACGGTACAAGGCCGGGTTATAGACTTCAGCCAATAAAAAGGCATTTGGGTTTTTGCTTTTAATGCTGGAGTTTAAAAAGCTCCAGAATTCTACCGGCACCATTTCGGCCATATCAAAACGGAAACCGTCTACGCCTTTATCCAGCCAGTAGAAGGTGATATCACGGAATTTCAGCCAGGAGTTTGGTACGTCTTTGCCCTGCCAGAAGGCGGCATGTTCTTGTACTGATTTAGTGGCGTAGTCGGCAGGCAGGCTGTCAAAGTCGTAACTGCCGTCTGGTTTGACACCGTAGTTTACTTTCACGGTTTCATACCAATCGTTAAAGTCCGGCTGAGCTAAACGAGAGCCATTGCCTGTCCATTTCGCCGGGTTTTCTTCAAATTTACCGTCAGACAGTGGATGCGCTTCGCCGCCTAAAGGCTGGTAACCGTTTTGTGGTGTTGGCACCTGAAAAGGCTGGCCCACCACGTAATAGAAGTTGTTATCGCGTTTGTATTCCACACTAGTGTCGTCATTGGCACCAAAATCCTCGATACCTTCGGGTTTATGCAGTGATTGATAATGACGTGCCACATGGTTTGGCACTATATCAATAATGACTTTTAAGCCTTGTGCATGAGTGCGGTTGATCAGCGCCTGAAATTCTTCCAGTCGTTTGGCCGGATCCACAGCTAAATCCGGGTTGACGCTGTAATAATCTTTTACCGCATAAGGAGAACCGGCGCGGCCTTTCACCACATCAGGGTCGTCATGGCTGATACCATAAGCGCTGTAATCGCGGATCACCGCATGGTGCAAAATACCTGTGTACCAGACATAGCTTGCGCCCAGCTCTTTAATGCCTTTCAGCGCAGCTTCATTGATATCGTTAAATTTACCCACACCGTTTTGTTCAATAGTGCCCCAGGGCTGATTGGTGCTATTGGTATTGCCAAATAAGCGGGTGAACATCTGATACACCACAACCTTACCTGTTTGAGCTTCGGCTTGTGCTGCAACTGGCGCAGGCTTTTCTGCCGCTTTTTTGACTTCTGTGGCTGGCGTTTGGTTTTGCACTGGAGCCTTACCGCAGGACGCTACTAAAGCCAAAGCAAAGGCGCTGAGCAGCCAGGCTTTTTTGCGGCTGCATTTGGAATAAATAGAAAGATGCATTTTCGTCTGTATCCATATCGTTTTTCCTTATGCTAACACAGCCGGTCTGTCAGACCTTTTTCCTGCATACGTTTTCATTAGGCAGCTATTCGCTTTGAGCTGGCTACTTTGCATCTATACGTTTTAAACGCTGGATAAACTGCTCTATATGCTCTTCATCTTTTGCATCTATATGATACTTCTGATGAAAACCTAAAGTGACAGTCACCTGATCAGCCACAAAATATAAATCGTAGCCATCAAAGCCGCTGGCAATAGTCATACCGTCCAGCTCAAACCCTTTGCCAAAAGGCGTGTCCACGGGCTTGCCCTGTTGTTCCACTTTGCTGAATACTTTCATCAGCAATTTTGCATCTATTAAGTTTTGCATCAGATTTTCCTGTTGTTGTGGTGCTTTGCGTTTTTGCCGTTATTAAAGGTATAGTGCGGTGACTAAAAAAGGAGTCCACTGATGCAAATAACTAAAAAAACATTACTTATCAACACCTTTACCTTAGCTGCCACTTTTATGTCTTTGTCTGCTGCTGCGGCACCAAGCCCGGCACAGCTGCAGTTTTTTGATCAATTAAAATCGCTTTGTGGTAAAGCTTTTGCCGGTAAAACCACGCTGGATAATCAGCCAAGTGCGGCTTTTAGCGGCGATATGGTGATGCATGTGCGCGACTGCAGCGACACACAAATTCAGGTGCCTTTTGTGGTGGGTGAAAACCGTTCACGCACCTGGATTATTACTAAAACAGCTGATGGCCTGCAATTACAGCATCAGCATAAACATGAAGATGGCAGCGATGACATCTCCACTATGTACGGTGGCCATACAGCAACTCCGGGCTGGACTGAAGCTCAGAGTTTCCCTGCTGACGATTATTCTAAAAACCTGTTTATTAAAACTAAAATGCCACAGTCTATCGGCAACACCTGGCATATGTATTTATACCCAAATGAAAGTTTTAGCTATAGATTAACCCGCGAAGGCCGTGAATTTCGAGTCGACTTTGATTTAACTAAAGCAGTCGCCTTACCAAAAGCGAACTGGGGTGCGGCTAAATAAGCTGTTTTAACGCCATTCTCCTTTAACGGGGCAAAAGCTGCGACCACTGATCTGGTGCGTCGCAGTTGTCTTGGTTAGTATCGAAGAGTTCGTTTATATAGATAAACAAAACAATAATAATCCGGGAGTGTTATGAAACCACAATTTTGGTTTTCAGCCACAACGCTGACCATGATGGCCGCTTTAACCCTAACAGCTTGTTCTAAACCAGCTGAACCAGAGCAAAGCGCGACCACTGCAGCAGTTGAACCAGCCAAAGCCGCCAGTGCTTTGATGGGGACTGAGTTTAACTCAGCGTACAAAGACTACTTAAAAACTCTGGCTTCTGATGAATTTCAGGGCCGCATGCCTGCCACGCCGGGCGAAGAAAAAACCATTAACTATATCTCAGAGCATTTTAAGCGCATTGGCTTAAAAGGCATTAATGGCGATAGCTACCTGCAGCCTGTGTCTTTAGTGCGTATTGACCCTAAAGAAGTGTCTGGCATGCAACTGTCGGGCGACAAGCTGACCACAGAGCTGAAATACAAAGAACAAATGATGGCCTGGACCACGCAAGTGACTGAGCAGGTTGAAGTAAAAGACAGTGAACTGGTGTTTGTCGGTTACGGCATAGTGGCACCGGAATACAACTGGAACGACTACGAAGGCCTGGATGTAAAAGGCAAAACCGTGGTGATGTTTGTCAACGATCCGGGCTTTGCTACTAAAGATCCAAACCTGTTCACTGGCAATGCCATGACGTATTACGGTCGCTGGACTTACAAGTTTGAAGAAGCGGCCCGTCAGGGTGCAGCTATGGCGCTGATTATCCATGAGACAGAACCTGCCTCTTATGGCTGGCAGGTCATAGCAGGCGGATCGCCTACTAAGTTTGACCTGATCAATGCCAATAAAAACATGGACAGATCCAAAGTGGAAGGCTGGCTGACCACTGAATCGGCTCAGCAACTCTTTGCTGCTATGGGCACGGACATTGACACTATGCGTCAAAAAGCACTGAGCAAAGACTTTGCACCTGTAGCAATGGGCGTGAAAGCTTCGGTTTCAGTGAAAAACAATATCAGTGAGCTGACCTCCAATAACGTGATGGGCTATATCGAAGGCTCAGAAAAACCGGACGAAGTGGTGCTGTATATGGCGCACTGGGATCACTTAGGGGTGGATTTCTCCAATCCAAAAGACAAAGTCTTTAATGGTGCACAGGATAACGCCAGCGGTACAGCTGCCATCATGGCCTTAGCTGAACATTTTGTGAAGCAGCCACAACCCAAACGTTCAGTAGCTTTCCTTGCGGTAACAGCTGAAGAACGTGGTTTATTAGGCTCAGCCTGGTATGCACAAAATCCGGTGTTCCCGCTGAATAAAACTATAGCTGGCATCAATATGGACGTGATGAACGTCTATGGTCCGATGAAAGATATGGTGGTGGTTGGACATAACAACTCAGAGCTGGAAAGCATTCTGACCAAATACACTGAACAGCAAGGCCGTTATGTAGCGCCTGAGCCAAGTCCTGAGCATGGTTCTTTCTACCGCTCCGACCACTTCAATCTGGCCAAAGTAGGGGTGCCAATGCTGTACGCTAAAGGCGGCATCGACAGCTTTGAACATGGTAAAGAGTGGGGCGCTGCTCAGAAGAAAGAATACAACGTCTGTTGTTATCACAAAGCCGCTGACGAATTTAATGACAGCTGGGATTTGCGTGGTGTGCAGCAGGATATGAATGTGTTTTATCAGGTAGGTGCTGATCTGGCGAACTCAGAACAGTGGCCAAACTGGTTTGAAGGCCGTGAGTTCCGTGCGATACGCGACGCGTCTCTGGCAGCGAAATAAGGTTAGTAAAAGACCATAAGGCAGAGCATTGACTCTGCCTTATTTTTTTAAAAGGAAATCTATGAAAAAGTTAATAAGTACCCTGGCTTTAGGTCTGGTTTTTACCGCCAGTGCCGCAGAGCCGGCATTAGTACAAACCGACTTTAACCCTAACTTCTCCCGCTATTTTGAGAAATTAGCGTCAGATGAAATGCAAGGCCGGGCTCCTGCCACTGAAGGTGAAAAGCGCACTGTGGCTTACCTTGAAACTGAATTTAAGCGTTTAGGTTTAACTCCCTATAAAAACGGCAGTTATCGCCAGGCTGTGCCTGTGGTGCAAATTGACCCTGTGGCTGTATCTGGCATGACTTTAACAGGGGATAAAACCGCAGCTACCCTGGGTTACAAAACCGATATGATGGCCTGGTCGACCCGAATGCTGCCGGAGATTAAACTCGAGAACAGCGAAATGGTATTTGCCGGTTACGGCATAGTGGCACCTGAATACAACTGGAACGATTACAAAGATTTAGATGTAAAAGGCAAAACAGTGGTCGTGCTGGTGAATGACCCTGGCTTTGCCACTCAGGATGCCAAGCTCTTTACCGGCAACGCCATGACCTATTATGGCCGCTGGACTTACAAATACGAAGAAGCGGCCCGTCAGGGGGCAGCTATGGTATTGATAGTGCACGAAACTGAAGCCGCCAGCTACGGCTGGAACGTTGTTGCAGGCACCAGTCCTATCCGTTTTGAACTGGCCAATGCCAACAAAAACATGCACAAAGCCGAAGTGGAGGGCTGGTTATCGCTGGACGCCGCCGAACGCTTATTTGCCGCCAATGGCAGCAGCTTAAAACAGATGAAAGAGCGTGCTTTAAAGCCTGATTTTAAAGCTATACCCCTGAATGCCAAAGCCAGCATCAGCATCAAAAACAACCTGCGCGAAATTGATTCCAATAACGTGATAGGTTTTATTCCGGGTAGTAAAAAGCCGGATGAAGCTGTCATTTATATGGCGCACTGGGACCATTTTGGTCTGGATTTCAGCCGCAGCGACGACAAGATTTTTAACGGCGCACAAGACAATGCAGGCGGTGTGGCGGCTTTATTAGCGCTGGCTGAAAAGTTTAAGCAAGGCCCGGCACCAGAACGTTCTATCGCCTTTCTTGCAGTCACAGTGGAAGAGCGGGGCTTACTGGGCTCTGCCTGGTATGCAGAAAACCCGTTGTTTCCAGTGAGTAAAACTGTGGCCGGTATCAATATGGACATTATGAATGTCTATGGCCCTATGCGTGACGTGATGGTGTTTGGTTACGGCAGCTCAGAGCTTGAGCCTATACTGGATAAATACGCCAAAGCGCAAAACCGCTATATAGCGCCTGAACCTACACCGCAGGATGGTTTTTATTACCGCTCAGACCACTTTAATCTGGCGAAAAAAGGTGTGCCTATGCTGTACGCCCGTGGTGGCATCGACAGCGTAGCCCATGGTAAAGATTGGGGCTTACAGCAACGTAAAAACTACGTCACAGATTACTACCATAAGGTCAATGACGAGTTCGACCCCAAATGGGATTTACGCGGTTCGCAGCAGGATTTATTTCTGTTTTATCAGGTTGGCTTAGAAGTGGCGAACAGCCAAAGCTGGCCCAACTGGTTGCCTGGTAAAGAATTTAAAGCGATACGGGACCAGTCATTACAAAAGTGATCTGTTCTTAGTTCGTATTAAAACCGGCCTTAGTGCCGGTTTTTTCATTTT
>NZ_JAJOYU010000018.1 GCF_021290985.1 Rheinheimera soli | reverse complement strand
GGTGCTCAGTATCACTGACTTAAAACATCCATCCTTTCGGACAGATTATCTGTTAGTCACTTCACTGATATATATTCTTTGTGCGATTGCTCGCTGCAGAATCTATTCCGTGAGTGCCCACACAGATGATTGATTGCTTATTGTTAAAGAGCAGTGCTGATGCGTCAGGGACGTTCAGCGGGAGGCGTATCTTACACTTCCCAGAATTTGTGTCAAGCCAGCGATTTGAATTTATTTATCAAACACACCACTTAAACTGCTTCGCTTCACTTTTGAGCCTTTCGACTCCACCGCGTTGCGAGGCGGCCATTTTAGTGATTTTCAACTGTGTGTCAAGCGATGTTTTCCATCATTTTTCACTTCATTTCAAAACCACCCCAGAGCTGCTTTCGCATCACCCCGTTGGCATGGCGCGCATTATAGGGAGTTTTTGGCAGCGCGCAATACTCTTTTTAAGAAAACTTATACTTTTGAGTGCGACAGCCTGAAATTCAATCGAACCGTGCTTTTTTTCAACATTTGTCGCATAATCCTGCAGCAGCAGAGGAAATTCTTATGTCACTAACTTCATATAAAGGTAAAACTCCACAGCTTGCTGACGGAGTTTATGTGCATCCATCGTCTGTTTTGGTCGGCGATATTCAAATTGGTCTTCATAGTAGTATCTGGCCCTTAGTCGCAGCACGGGGTGATGTGAACATTATCCGTATTGGTCAGCGTACTAATGTACAGGACGGTTCTGTACTTCATGTATCGCGGCCAACCACAAAGAACCCAGGCGGTTCTCCTCTTCTTATAGGAGACGATGTCACAGTAGGACATAAAGTGATGTTGCACGGTTGCCAGTTGGGTAATCGTATTCTGGTGGGTATGGGCGCTATAGTAATGGACGACGTTATAGTAGAAGACGATGTCATCATTGGTGCCGGTAGTTTGGTACCACCTGGCAAAAGATTAGAGTCTGGTTATCTCTATGTAGGCAGCCCAGTGAAACAAGCCAGGGTGCTTAATGAAGCAGAGCGTAGTTTCCTGACGCAGTCTGCTATTAACTATGTGGTATTAAAAGATGAGTATCTGGCCGAGCCGTTAAGCTGAGCCATCCAGATACAAAACGCCATCTGTATTAAAGCGGTCTGCTTTGGCCGCTTCTTCTATTTGTTCTTCCCAATAAAAGCAGTCTTCTTTTATTTGCTCCAGCCAGCTTTGGTTATCCCAGCCTTGTGGCTTCTTTATATAGATACGTAACCGCATGCCTGCGGCTAAACAACTACAGCTGACTGAATCTGTGTTTTCATCAAAACTGAAGTCATGATTAAAAATCAGTTGCTGGTTCATGCTTTTACCATAGCCGTCAATTGCTGCAGTACCGGAGTGACATCAGGTTTAACACCCCGCCAGATGGCAAAACTTTCAGCGGCCTGACTGACTAACATACCCAAACCATCAGCACAGTGCGGCACACCTTGTTGCTGACACCAGGTCAGAAAAGCGGTCGGCTCTTTGCCATACAACATATCGTAGGCCAAGGTGCAGTGCTGCAGGTGCTGTTCTGCCAAAGGCGGTCTTTGTTGCTCCAGCCCACTTGAAGTTGCGTTGATCACCAGGCTCCATTTTTCAGCTGTAACTTGATCATAACCTGATGCAGTAACTCTGTTATCAAACAGCGCGGCTATGGCTTCAGCTTTGGCTGCAGTTCTGTTGGCGATATGAATATGCTTTACGCCAGCAGCCAATAAAGGCCCGACTACACCACGGCACGCTCCACCAGCACCTAATATCAAAATGGCAGCGTCCTGAAGCTCTGCTCCAAGTCGGGTTAAATCGGCGACTAAACCTAAACCATCGGTGTTATCCCCACAAAGTACACCGGCTCTATCTATATAGAGAGTGTTGACCGCTCCAGCCTGCAAAGCACGTTCACTGAGTTGTTCTGCCAACTGATAGGCCTGCTCTTTAAAAGGCACTGTGACATTACCACCAAGTCCCCCCGCGGCAACAAAGCTAAACCAGCTGTCGGCAAAGGCATCGACCGGTGCTAAAATGGCTTCGTAACTCAAAGCTTGTGCGGTTTGTTTGGCAAACCAGCTATGGATCAGCGGCGATTTTGAGTGCCCAACAGGATTTCCAAATACAGCGTAACGGTCCACAGGTTCACCATGAAAAAGTTGTTTGACGCGATTTTTAATAAAAGCCAGCCAAATAGCAAGCCACATCCTACTCCGGCGACCACGCCTTACGAGCTGATTGGCGGCGAAGCAGCAACAAGGCGTCTGGCCAACAGATTCTACGACATAATGTCGACAGCACCAGAAGCCGCTGAATTGTATGCTATTCATCCTCTGCCTCTGGATATGATAAGGCAAAAGTTTTTTGAGTTTTTATCCGGCTGGTTGGGTGGCCCTTCTTTATTTGAAGAAAAATACGGCCATCCACGTTTGCGGATGCGCCATATGCCTTTTGCTGTGGATCAGCAAATGCGCGACCAGTGGATGTTTTGTATGGATAAAGCTTTGGCTGAAGTGGTAGAAGACAAGTTGTTGCGCCAAGGGTTAAGTCATTCGCTGGCGCAACTGGCCAGCCATATGATCAACAGACAAAAATAAAGAGGCGCAGTGCTGCGCCTCTAGTTAATGATTAAGCCCTAACCAATCCTGAGGTTGCAGATAACGCTCGTATAATTTTGCTTCTGCACTGTCGGCTTCCGGCTGATAACCATATTGCCAGCGCACTAAAGGTGGCATCGACATTAAAATAGATTCGGTGCGACCGCCACTTTGCAAACCAAACAAAGTACCACGGTCAAATACCAGGTTAAATTCGACATAGCGGCCACGGCGATAAAGCTGGAACTGGCGCTCTGCTTCCGAATACGCTTTGTTTTTATTACGCTCCACTATAGGCACGTAAGCCTTAGTAAAGGCTTCCCCAACTGCAGACATAAAGGCAAAACTTTGCTCAAAACCCGGCTCGTTTAAATCATCAAAAAACAAACCACCTACACCACGGGTTTCGTTACGGTGCTTTAAGTAGAAGTATTCATCACACCATTTTTTGTATTTAGGGTAATAAGCAGCGTCAAAACCATCACAACAGTCTTTGGCCACCTGATGCCAATGCAGCACGTCAGCTTCCACCGGATAAAAAGGTGTTAAATCAAAACCACCACCAAACCACCAGACCGGTGCTTCACCTTCTTTTTCGGCAATAAAAAACCGCACATTGGCGTGACTGGTCGGGATATGTGGATTCAGCGGGTGGATCACTAAAGACACGCCCATAGCTTCAAACTTACGCCCAGCCAGTTCAGGCCGGTGCGCAGTGGCTGAACCCGGCATCTTATCGCCAAACACATGAGAGAAATTCACACCAGCCTGCTCAAACACAGCACCATGAGTCAGTACACGGCTACGACCACCACCGCCTTCGGCTCTGTCCCAGCTTTCTTCGACAAAAGTTGAAACGCCATCAGCAGCGGCAAGTTCAGCGCAAATGCTGTCCTGCAGTGCCATTAAAAAAGCTTTTACCTGATGTTTATCGACGTTTTGCATTTGCTTATCTCTTGATTCACAGGCGGCTATTAACCAGCCCGGTAAATATGGCCTGTAGTGATATCCCGTATTTCTGACGGCACAGCGCGTCCACCTGTTGGCGCATCGACTATTACAGCAACTTTATCCGCCAGTTGCTGCTGAACTTCGACTGTGCTGCGGCAGGGCTCAAGGCCAGATAAATTCGCACTGGTGGACGTGATAGGTTTCCCAAAAGCCAGGCATAACTGCTGCACTACAGGGTGATCGCAGACGCGAATAGCAATGCTATCAAACTGCCCTGTCAGCCAATCACTGCAAAGATTCGAAGCAGGCACAACCCAGGTCACAGCAGCTTTGTCTTTCACACCAGCGCTGTCGCGCCATGAATCCAGCATCAGCTGGGTTTGTTCGGTGCTTAGCTTGTCGGCTGCAATATAAGGAATCAACTGGGAAAAGTCTGCAGCTATTAAGATTAAGCCCTTCGATTTTGGCCTTTGTTTGACATGCAACAAGCTTTCGATGGCCTGACTATTATCCGGGTCGCAGCCGACACCAAACACAGCTTCGGTTGGATAGGCAATCACCTGACCTTGTCGCAGGGCGGTCACGGCAGATGTGAGATCTGTCACTTTTCTGAGTCCTATATCTGAGGTTTTTCGTCAAAAATGGGGCTGGTCAAGGCCAGAGTATTCCCTGAAGCTACAGCTTCAATTACTTTGCGTATATAATAGCGGCCTTATTATGCCAGTTCTTTGCAGCTTTAAGGAAACAACGATGAAAGTAGGTATTATCATGGGGTCTAAATCTGATTGGCCCACAATGAAAAACGCGGCCGATATGTTAGATCGTTTTCAAATTGCCTATGAAACTACTGTTGTTTCAGCTCACAGAACCCCTCAACTGCTGGCCGACTACGCTACTAATGCCGCTGGTCGTGGTTTAAAAGTGATTATTGCCGGTGCAGGTGGTGCAGCGCATTTACCTGGTATGGCAGCGGCTTTTACCAGTTTGCCCGTATTAGGTGTGCCTGTGCAGTCTAAAGCTTTAAAAGGTCTGGACTCTTTGTTATCCATAGTGCAGATGCCAAAAGGTGTTGCAGTGGGTACGCTGGCTATTGGTGATGCAGGTGCGGCCAATGCTGGCTTATTAGCGGCACAAATTCTGGCAACCTCTGATGCAGAGCTGATGAGCAAAATTGATGCCTTCCGTAAAGAACAAACCGACTCTGTATTAGCTCACCCGAATCCAGCCGAGGAATAATTGATGAAGGTTCTGGTTTTAGGTGCTGGTCAACTGGCTCGTATGATGAGCCTGGCAGGTACTCCACTGAATTTAAAAGTCTCGGCTTATGATGTGAACAGCGACACTATTGTTGACCCTGTCACTCAGCAAAAACTGGGCACTGGTCTGGCACAAGCTATAGCCCATGCGGATGTGATCACCTCAGAGTTTGAGCATATCCCTTATCCGGTGCAGGAGCTGTGTCAGCAAAGCGGTAAGTTTTTACCAAACAGCACTGCGATAAAAGCAGGTGGCGATCGCCGTCAGGAAAAACAACTGCTGGATAAAGCAGGCGTGACCAACGCTGCTTATAAAATTGTTGTGACTGAACAGGATTTTTATCAGGCGATTGAACAGCTGGGTTTGCCACTGGTGCTGAAAAGCGCGTTGGCAGGTTATGACGGCAAAGGCCAATGGCGCTTAAAAACTCAGGCGGACGCACAAGCAGTGTGGGCTGATATTCAGCAGTTTATGGCAGGCGCCGATCACACGTTACCCCAAGCTATAGTGGCGGAGCAGTTTGTCCGTTTTGACCGTGAAGTTAGTTTAGTCGGCGCCCGTAACCAGGCTGGCGATATGGTGGTTTATCCTCTGACGGAAAATCATCATGTGGCAGGTGTGCTGGCGGTATCTCTCGCTTTACCTGGTCAACAGGAATTGCAGCAACAAGCCAAGCAGATGTTTGAAGCTGTAGCTACGGCTTTGGATTACGTGGGTGTATTGGCGCTGGAGTTTTTTCAGGTGGGCGACAAGCTGCTGGTGAATGAGATAGCACCACGGGTGCATAACTCAGGACACTGGACCCAACAAGGTGCCGACACCTGTCAGTTTGAAAACCATTTACGGGCTGTTTGTGGTTTGCCTTTGGGCAGCACAGCTTTAGTGCGTCCAACCTTAATGGTGAATATTCTGGGTGAGGATCATGTCAGCCCTGCAGTATTAAGCTTACCAAGCTGCCATTTGCACTGGTACGGCAAAGGCAAAAGACCAGGTCGCAAAATGGGTCATATCAATTTAAGCGCAACCAGCACCAGCGAACTGGCGCAACGTTTTGATTTGCTACGTCAACATTTGCCGGAAGATGAATTTCCAGAGTTGGATTTAGTCGCGGCGCGTCTGAAACAACTGCAATAACACTCTCATGCTGGCGAAGGCCCCCTTTCTTTGCCAGCTTTAATTCCCCTGCACTTTCTGACATTTTTTGCTAGCACAGAGTAGTTTCACACCAGAAGCCGAAGGTTTTTCCATTAAAAGTGGATAATTACAGAACTGGCACTGCCCCATGACAGGCTTAAAATTCAGCAGGCATTTGCAGTCCGGATATCTGCTGCAGCCATAAAAGGCTTTACCGTATTTACTGGTACGCTCCAGCAACTGACCTTTTTTGCATTCAGGGCAAGGCACATCACTGGGTTCGGGTTCGTCGGCATGCACAATAAAATGACAATGCGGATAATGGCTACAGCCAATAAACATACCGTAGCGACCATTTTTGACTGCCAGCTCGTTTCCACATTCTGGACAAAGTTGATCCTCTAACACTTTTACCACTGTATTTTCATGTGGATGCAGTGCTTTAAGGTAATTACAGGCCGGATAGTTGCTACAGCCTAAAAAAGGCCCGTTTTTGCCACTTTTAATCTGCAAAGCATGGCCACACAGAGGACAAGGCTCTGCGGTTTTTTCGTGTTGAAAAAGTGTATCGTCAGACTGGGACATACAAAGGCCATAGAAGAAAACTGCCGGGATTATATACCCAAAGTAATAGTCGTTACAGCGAGGCTTGCAACGAAAAAGGCCGCTTAATGCAGCGGCCCTGTAGGTTCGTCAAAAATAAGGTCTTCCATCTGGGCATAAGCATTTTCACGACCAGGCACATTAAACAGCACCATCAACACCACCCATTTTAAATCGTCCAGACTGACAGAACTCTGATCCAGGTCCATGACTCTGTCCAATACCATCTCGCGGGTGGGCGCATCCAGCACGTTGATTTGTTCCAGAAACAGCAGGAAACCCTGACACTCAGTCTCCAGCTTACGTTGCTCTTCCACAGTATAAATACGGACTGCGGTCGAATTCACTTTGGTTAAATAGGGCTTAACATGACTTTCCTGCAAGGCAGATAAAGAATCCAGCCAGCGCAGGGCCTTAAAAATATCATCATCATGGAAACCAGCTTTGCTGAGCTCACGCTGCAGATCGGCATGATTCACATAAATTTCTGACTCGTTGTGGATGTAGTTTTCAAACAAATATATGAGGATATCAAACATAGTCAGGCCCTCCTCACTCTGATGTAACCACCAGGTACTGCTGCCACTTCACCGGCCAATTCCAGCTGAAGTAATTCAATTGAGACTTGCGCTACAGATAAACCACTACGTTCTGCTATACGATCAATCGCAGTGGCCTCATCACCTACGTTAGCCAACAAGCCGTCGTCAAACAAGCCTGTTTGTAAATTTTTTTCTTTGTCCTGTACAGTACTTAGACTGTTATTTTGCAAAAAGCTCCATTCTTCTATGATATCGGCCACACAAGTGGTTAATTTAGCACCTTGCTGAATTAACTGATGACAGCCTGCTGACTGCGGATTGTAGATGGAACCTGGGATCACAAACAGCTCGCGGCTATACTCTGCCGCATAACCAGCGCTGATCAAAGACCCACTTTTCAGCGCAGCTTCCA
Organism: Rheinheimera soli; assembly: GCF_021290985.1. Taxonomy (GTDB): domain Bacteria; phylum Pseudomonadota; class Gammaproteobacteria; order Enterobacterales; family Alteromonadaceae; genus Pararheinheimera; species Pararheinheimera soli. The sequence continues at coordinate 92,898 of NZ_JAJOYU010000018.1, read as the reverse complement.
CCACCAAAGTTCCTAAACTTAAGCCTACCACTATACGATTGCGCAGCGGAAAGTGATCCCCTTTAGGCTGTACATCAGGTAAAAACTCCGACACCAAAGCGCCGCTGCTGGCAATTTCTGCTGCCAGCTCTTTATGCTGCGCCGGATACACAGTATCAAAACCATGGCCAAGCACTGCTATGGTGTTGCCCTTTACTGACAAAGCGCCTCTGTGGCTGCAACCATCTATGCCTTTTGCCATACCGCTGGTGATAGTTAAACCCAAGCGGCATAAATCAGCTGCGAAATTAAAAGCTACCTGTTTTCCCGTCGCTGTGGGCTGGCGACTGCCCACTATCGCAATCTGTGCTTCGTTTAACAAAGCCGGGTTACCTTTGATAAACAAGGCAAAAGGTGGCTGTTTAATCTGGCTGAGTAAGTCAGGGTAAAGCGGGTCTGTGTAGCGGATAAAATGATGGTCAGGGCTACTATCTAGCCACTTAAGGCAATGCTCAATGCGCTGTGGAGTAATAGCCCTGTGGCACTGGATTTGACCGGGGGTAAAACCCAGCTGCTGCAGCTGGTGATCATCCAGTTGATGAAAATCAGCTGAAGAAACCAGCTCTGCCCACTGCTGATGCTTGAGCCTGTCCATAGACGGAATGGCGGCTAAGCGGATCCAATGCTCGAGGTCATCCATCTTCCTCTCCTATACCAGAACATCAGAGATTACCTATTAAATCTCCGACCCGTACCGGTTGCTCTGTGCGTAAAATCATCGCAAAACTACTGTGTTCACTCACTTTGACAATCATCAGCTGACCTACGAGTTCGGTCGGCATTTCATCAGCAGAATCGACCACTTCATGCAAAGTACGCTGAAGTTTGTCGCTATCTTCCGGATAAGAAGGTTTGTCACCAAAATCAACGACTGAGGGTGATTGGCGAAATATTCCCAGCAAATGACCAGGTTGCAGCTGAGCATTTTGGCCTTGATTCAGCAGCACAATTTCGCCTTTGGCAAACTCACGCCACTGGGATGCGCTATCGACTATTACCCCTGATACTACAGTTTCTGGCGATTGCAGCTGAAAAAAGTCCGGATACACCGACTGCTGCGGCATAGGCAATAAACGATCGCCTTGCCTTACTTCTCGCCTGGATTTTTGCACTTCAATCCGGCTGATCTGCTGTTCGTCCACCATAGCTGGTGGCAACACTTTAGCTTCTGCCAGTAACACAGCTTCATAACCCAATACATCACCGCTTTGTGGGTCTTCATAAGCTTCCCCCTGACGGTAAATGCCATAACGCTGAGTTTGATCCAACTCCCCCTGCACATAAAGCAGATGGCCGGATACAGCGTTTTTCACGTTATCCTTGCCCCCCAACACATAAGGCAGGCTTTCCAGTTGATCTTCGGAGACCAATTGTTCTTCCGATAAAAAAGGCTCGATACCGGCAAGCGCTATGGACGGCACTGGTTTATCAGCTTTTGCTACACGGCGGATTAGAGGAGTTAATTTGATAGCGCCCGCAGCTGAGGTATTGCTTTGAGCTTGCGTAACGTCGGAGCTGCTGGCTGTCGCTCGCTGGCTATTTAACCTCAGTATCGGTTGACCATCAGCATCAAACTGCAAGTGCAACTCATCACCGGGGTAAATCAGATGGGGGTTATTCACTTGTGGGTTTAGCTTCCATAAACGTGGCCATAACCAGGGATGTTGCAAATACAAGCCAGCGATATCCCATAAGGTGTCGCCTGCCTTGACCTGATACAAGGTAGGCGCATCAGCCTTGAGTTTCAGCTCGTCAGCCAGCAGAATAGTACTGAAAAACACAGAGAAGCTGACTAAAATAGCAAGAAGCTGCTGTCGCATAACACCGTCCTCATCCGTACTTATAGTAATTCTTGCACACTAAGCTATTCATACTGTGCATAAATGGCTAAAATTAGACCATAGCACAGCCAATTGAACATAGACGACTTTTGTAGGTTCCATGACAGTATTAACAGTTTTACATTATCCAGACGACCGTTTACGCACCGTAGCCGCTGCTGTGCCTGAAGTAACGGCTGAAATTAAGCAACTAACAGCAGATATGCTGGACACTATGTATGCCGAAAATGGCATAGGTTTAGCCGCCACTCAGGTCAATGTGCACAAGCGTGTTGTCGTGATCGATATCTCAGAAAACCGTGACGAGCCGATGATTTTTATCAATCCGGAAATCATTGCCAAAAGTGGTGACACTGAATACGAAGAAGGCTGTTTATCAGTGCCACAAAGCTACGCCAAAGTAGAGCGTGCTGCTGCTGTGACAGTCAAAGCACAAAACACCAAAGGCGAGTGGTTTGAAATTCAGGCTGAAGGTTTACTGGCGATTTGTTTACAGCACGAACTGGACCATTTAATGGGCAAGTTGTTTATCGATTATTTATCGCCGTTAAAACGTGACCGTATTAAGAAAAAGCTGGAAAAAGAAGCTCGCCTCGCGGCCCGTTAACCAAGCAGGAACTATTTTGACCACTCCTTTACGTATTATTTTTGCGGGCACACCAGATTTCGCTGCCCGCCATCTCGCTGCCCTGCTGGATTCTCCTCATCAGGTGATTGCCGTCTACAGTCAACCCGACAGACCTGCAGGTCGTGGTCATCAGTTGCAACAAAGCCCGGTGAAACAACTGGCATTGCAACACGATATTCCGGTGTATCAGCCAAAGTCGTTAAAAAAAGCCGCTGCTCAACAAGAACTAGCGGCGTTAAATGCCGATCTGATGATAGTGGTGGCTTATGGCCTGATCCTGCCACAAGCCGCACTGGATGCTCCTCGTTTAGGTTGTATCAATGTGCATGGCTCGTTATTACCACGCTGGCGTGGTGCTGCTCCTATTCAACGCGCTATTTGGGCTGGTGATGCCGAATCTGGTGTCACTATTATGCAGATGGATATAGGTTTAGATACAGGCGCTATGCTGAGTAAAGTCAGCACCCCTATAGCAGTGGATGAGACCAGCACCAGCTTATACGACAAACTGGCGTTAACAGGTCCAGTCGCTTTAGTAGAAGCTTTAGCCAATCTGGAAGCATTGCAAGCCCAAGCTCAGCCACAACAAGATGAGTTAGCCAACTACGCCGAAAAATTATCTAAAGAAGAAGCTTTATTGGATTTCAGCAAACCAGCCGCTGCGCTTGAACGCGAAATCCGAGCTTTTAATCCCTGGCCTATCAGTTATCTGCAACTGGGTGCTCAGCAGCTGAAAATCTGGCGCGCTGTCACAGAACCAGGTTCTGGCACGCCAGGTCAGGTACTGCGGGTGGATAAAAAAGGCATTGCCATTCAAACCGCTGATGGAGTTTTAGTAATCACCGAATTACAACCTGCCGGCAAAAAAGCCATGAAAGTGATGGATTTCCTCAATGGCCGCGCCGACTGGTTTCAACCTGGACAGATGCTGACCAATGTTGATGGACAGAGCTGATGAGTAAAAATTTACGCGCCCTGGCGGCAACAGCCTGTTATCAGGTGGTGGATCAGGGTAAATCTTTATCAGAAGTGTTGCATAAAGCTCAGCAAGAACTGGACTCGCCTTTAGATAAAGCCCTGCTGCAGGAAATCTGTTTTGGCGTGATGCGCTATTTGCCTCAGCTGGAAACTGTTTGTCAGAAGCTGATGGATAAACCACTGGTCAAACACCTGCGCCCTTTGCAGTTCTTAATTTACGTTGGTTTATATCAGCTGAAGTTTTTACGGGTACCAGACCATGCCGCCATAGGCGAAACAGTCGAAGCAGCCCGTGAATTAAAAGGCCAAAGCCTGACGGGTTTAATTAATGCCGTATTACGTTCAGTGCAGCGAAAACCTGAAGTGTTTGATTTTCAGGACGCGCCGTTACCTGTGCAGTACAACCACCCAAGCTGGATCATCACCCAGTTGCAACAAGCTTATCCGGACAACTGGCAACAGATACTGGATGAAAATCAGCAAAAAGCCCCTTTATGGCTGCGGGTAAATCAGCTACGTACTACACCCGAAGCTTATTTAGCAGCGCTTGCAGCTGAAGGCATAGCTGCCAGCCAACCTTTTGCTTATTTACCTTGTGCTCTGTTATTAGAGCAAGCTTCTGATGTGACCTTATTACCAGGTTATGCCGATGGCTGGTTTTCAGTACAAGATGGCGCAGCCCAGCATGCGGCTTATTTCCTCGGCGCACGTAATAAAGATTCGGTATTAGATGCCTGCTGTGCTCCTGGTGGCAAAACTTGCCATATACTGGAACTTGCACCAGAAGCCGATGTATTAGCGCTGGATAAAGACCCACGCCGTTTAGACAGGGTATACGACAATCTGGACCGCTTAGGTTTAGATGCCCGTGTAATGGCTGCTGACGCTGCAGACCCGGACGACTGGGCTGGTTTTCAAACCTTTGACCGCATTTTGCTGGATGTGCCTTGTTCAGCCACCGGCGTGATCCGTCGTCACCCTGATATTCGCTGGTTACGGAAAAAAACCGATATAGCGCCATTAGTCGAGCTACAACAAGACATTCTGCGCAAGATCTGGCCTTTATTAAAAGCTGATGCCGAATTGTTGTATGCCACCTGCTCTGTATTGCGGGAAGAAAACCTGCAACAAATCCAGGCCTTTTTAGCAGACTACCCTGATGCAACATTAATCCCGCTGGCCGACAGTCACCCGCAGTTGCACTGGCAAATTCTGCCGGGACAACAGCAGATGGATGGTTTCTTTTATGCCAAACTTCGCAAGACAAAGCGGTAACGCAGAGGCTTTATGAAAATTATCATTTTGGGTGCAGGTCAGGTTGGTGGCACTTTAGCGGAAAACCTGGTCGGTGAACAAAACGACATTACTGTCGTCGACACCAATATTGAAAAGCTACGCGCCCTGCAAGACAGATACGATTTGCAGGTAGTGCATGGCCATAGTGCGCACCCGGATATTTTAAAACGTGCTGGTGCTGAAGACGCCGATATGATTATTGCCGTCACCAGCAGCGACGAAGTAAACATAGTCGCTTGTCAGGTGGCATACAGTATTTTTAATACACCGCTGAAAATTGCCCGTATCCGCACTAACCAGTATCTGAAATACCGCGACCAGTTGTTTAACAAAGACGATATGCCGGTCGATCACTTTATCTCCCCTGAAACTCTGGTCACCGACTATATCAAACGCCTGATCGACTATCCGGGCGCTTTGCAGGTGGTTGAATTTGCTGAAGGTCAGGTTAGTTTAGTGGCAGTCAAAGCCTATTACGGAGGTTTGCTGGTAGGCCATGCGTTATCCACCTTAAAACAGCATATGCCGCATGTGGATGCCCGTGTTGCTGCTATTTATCGTCGTGGTCACGCTATTAAGCCTTTAGGCACCACAGTCATTGAAGCAGACGATGAAGTGTTTTTTGTCGCTGCGACTAAACATATCCGAGCTGTGATGAGCGAGCTGCAAAAGCTGGAGAAAAGCTACCACCGCATTATGATCGCTGGTGGTGGTAACGTCGGTTATGGTTTGGCCCGTGCTTTAGAGAAAAACCACAGCGTAAAACTGATCGAGCGCAGTAAAGAGCGTGCCGAATACCTGTCCAGCGCTTTGGACAATACGGTGGTTTATATTGGCGACGCTTCAGATCCTGAGCTATTGGAAGAAGAAAACATCGAACAGGTGGACGTATTTTTAGCAGTCACCAATGACGATGAAGCCAATATTATGTCGGCCATGCTGGCCAAACGTATGGGCGCACAAAAAACCATGGTGCTGATTAAACGCGGTGCTTATGTGGATTTGCTGCAAGGTGGCGAAGTGGATATAGCCGTATCGCCACAACAAGCCACTATTTCAGCTTTGCTGACCCATATCCGCCGCGGTGACATAGTGAACGTTTACTCACTGCGCAGAGGAGCTGCAGAAGCTATTGAGGCGGTTGCTCATGGTGATAAGTCGACATCAAAAGTGGTAGGTCAGGCCATAGGTCAGATCAAACTGCCACCAGGTGCGACCATAGGTGCCATAGTGCGCGGCGACGAAGTATTGATAGCCCACGATAACGTAGTAATTGAAACCGACGACCATGTGATTTTATTTTTGGTGGATAAAAAGTACATCACTGAAGTGGAACGCTTATTCCAGGTCAGCGCGATATTTATTTGATGCACACACTGTAGGTGCGCGGTTTATCCGCGCCCGTCTAAAATTCAAATCGAATACAACAAAAGGTTTAATCCTTCCAGAATGCCGCAGTAAACAGCACCAGCAGCGTAAATATCTCTAAACGTCCAAAAATCATAGCCACTACTAAAATCCACTTGCCTGCATCAGGCACTGAGGCAAAGTTGGCTGCTACTTCACCTAAGCCCGGGCCTAAGTTATTTAAACAGGCGGCTGTGGCGGTAAAGGCGCTGATATTGTCCATGCCCACCAACAACAGCAATAACATAATGACCACAAACACCAGGGTATAAGCTGCAAAAAATCCCCAAACCGCTTCCACTATCCGATCCGGCACAGGCCGCCGCCCAAGCTTGATGGAATACACAGCCCGTGGATGCACTAGGCGGTTTAGCTCCCTTTTGCCTTGCAGGAATAACAGCAACACCCTGACTACTTTTAAACCACCGGCAGTCGAACCTGCACAACCACCGATAAAGCTGGCGAAAATCAGCAAAATAGGCAAAAACAAAGGCCAGCTGGAAAAGCTTGCTGTAGAAAAACCAGCAGTAGTCGACATAGACACGGCCTGAAACAAGCCATGGTTTAGCGCGCTGAGCCAGTCCGGATAAATTTGCTCTTCCAAAAGCACCAGAAAACAAATCACCATCAACGCCAGCTGGATCACCATAAAAGCTTTTAGCTCAGGATCACGCCAGTAGGTTTTGATATTTTTGCCACGCACAGCCGCAAAATGCAGTGGGAAATTGACTGAGCTGATCAGCAGAAACACCACACAAATCATATTGATACTGACACTATTAAAGTAACCGATGCTGGCGTCGTAAGTAGAAAAACCACCTATAGCCACAGTAGAAAAGGCATGACAAATGGCATCAAAAGCACTCATGCCCGCAATATAAAAAGACAAAGCGCAGGCTATGGTTATGCCCAGATAAATAAACCACAGATGCTTGGCTGTATCGGCAATACGGGGCGTCATTTTATTGTCTTTGACCGGACCCGGAGTTTCAGCCCGGTACAACTGCATACCACCCACCCCTAACATCGGCAGAATAGCCACGGCTAAAACGATAATCCCCATACCACCAAACCATTGCAGTTGCTGGCGGTAATACAATATAGCTTTAGGCAGGCTTTCTAAACCTGTCAGTACAGTAGCGCCCGTGGTGGTTAAACCTGAAAAGGCCTCAAACATACTGGCGGCCAAATTCATATCAGGTTTATCCGCCAGCCAGAACGGCAAAGCACCAACGGCACCCAGCACAGTCCAGAATAAAACTACGATTAAAAAGCCCTCCCGCACCTTCAGTTCAGACTTCTCATTGCGGTTGGGGTACCAGACGACAAAACCTATCAGTAACGACAGGAAAAAAGACAAAATAAAAGGGACACCAGCGCCATCCTGATACCAGTAGGCGATAAAGGCAGGCGGTAACATGGTGATACTGAAGATGGCAACCAACAGGCCTAAAATCCGGATAATAGAACGGTATTGCATCAGGAGCCCTGTTCTGCGTTGCGATGCCAGCTAATGCTGGCCTGAAGTTCTTTCAGTCTGAGTATGGTCTGCATAAACTGCTGTTCAAATTCCTGTTGATCGCTTTGAGCGATACGCACTGTTAAGCGCACTTGCTGGTCAAACTCTTGTTGTTCAATCAGCCAGCGGTTCTGCCATAAACGCTGCATAGTTTCAAAAGCCGCATAAGACAAACACAAATCTGCCTGATGCCTTATGGGTATAAATTCTCGTTGTGCCGACAACAAAGCCTGTCGCACCGAATCGCTGTAAGCACGAACTAAACCGCCAGTGCCCAGCTGAACGCCGCCATAATAGCGCACTACGCTGGCACAAATCCCTACCATGCCAGAGCCCTGCAATACGGCCAGCATAGGTTTACCCGCTGTGCCAGAAGGTTCACCATCATCACTGAATGCTTGAGGCTGACCTGTTGGGCCAACTGGCAATAGCATAGCACTGCAGACGTGGGCTGCCTGCGGATGTTGCTGTTTTTGCTGACGAATCACCTGTTGGCCTTCAGTCAGACTTTGGATTGGCCATAAAGTACATAAAAACCGGCTGCGTTTGCTCTCCGTTTCAGACGACGCTGTTTTAGCCAATACCCACCAGCCGGACATCAAAACACCTTAAGCCAGCTTTAGATCACGGGTCATATTTTCATTGCGGTCTTTGTGCACTATGACGTTATCTTCAATACGAATGCCGCCATATTTACGGAACTCTGCAACTTTGTCCCAGTTCACCGCTTTGCCATGAGCTGTATCTTTTAAATCTGCCAATAAGGAGTCGATAAAATACAAACCAGGTTCAATGGTAAAGACCATATTGGCTTCGACCAGACGAGTAGTACGCAGGAATGGATGATCTGCAGGAGCAGCTACATGGGTACCCCGCTCATCCGCCATAAAACCACCGACATCATGCACCTGTAACCCCAAGTGATGACCTAAGCCATGCGGGAAGAAAGTACGGCTGATGCCTGATTCAACTATGCCCTCTGCGGACATTTGCACAAAGTTAAAGTCGGCAAGAATTTTGGCTATATGTTGATGCGCTTCGATATGTAAATCTGAATACTTGATGCCGGGCTTTAAACCGTCAACCAGCTTCAGCTCCACTTCCGTCATCGCATTAATCAGCGCGGCAAACTCGTCATTTAAATAACTGTAAGTGCGGGTGATATCAGCGGCATAACCATGAAAGCTGGCACCAGCGTCTATTAAAAACGAATGAAACTGGTTCGGCTTTTTCCGCTCCAACGCTGTGTAATGCAAAATGGCGGCGTTTTGGTTCAGCGCTATGATATTGCCATAAGGCACTTCGTTTTCGCCCTGACCCACAGCAGCCAGATAGGCCAGCTGAATATCAAACTCTGATCCACCCGCCATAAAAGTGGCTTTAGCAGCATTATGCCCGGCTACCGCAATACTATTCGCCTGACGCATACAGCTAAGCTCATACTCGGTTTTATAAGCGCGGTGATAATGCAGATAACTGATCACGCCTTCAGGGTTAATCTCGCTAAAACCCAAAGCATTAGCCACTTCAATATGTTCACCCAGATAAGCCATACGGCCTTTGTCGTAAGGCAAAATGTGTTCAACCTGATTGGCTTTTTCCAGAATCTGAATATCAAAAAAACCAGACCAGAACGAATCAGGAGCATCAGGCACTTTATGCCAGAAATCTTTTGGCAGATAAAAAGCCAGCTTAGGTTTATTCACACCGTCTACGATAAGCCAGCAATTTGGGTTATCTACTACCGGGATCCAGGCTTTAAACAATGGATTTACTTTAAAAGGATAATCCATATCGTCGAGGAACTGGCGTTTTGCCTGGCCTGAGTGGATCACCAAAGCGTCCAGATTCTCCCGGGCTAATACAGCTTTAGTGCGTTGCTGCAACGCAAATAAATGAGCGGCATAAAGTTCTTGATAAGCTGGACGCATAAATTCGGATCCCAATAAATATTTGTTAATACAAACAAAGTGTACCACGAAGGCTTTAGCCCTCCATCCCAATCCTCATCTCGGCCAGAGGTTCAAAAATACGCTGATTTTTCTGCATTTTTAAACTGTAGACCTGGTAATACATCATGACGTTTTTGACATAGTCACGGGTTTCTTTAAAAGGAATAGTTTCTACCCAAATGTCCAGCGGCACTGAACCATCTTTGGGGATCCAGGATTTCACTCTGCTAAAACCTGCATTGTAAGACGCAGTGGCAAACACCACATTATTGCCGGTATGTTTCATCAAATAATTCAGGTAATAAGTGCCGTAATTAATATTGGTGACCGGATTATACAACTGCTCTACCGGCACTCGGCGGCCGGTAATATGTTTGGCGGTAGCAGGCATAATTTGCATCAGGCCATGGGCACCCACAGGCGACTTAGCAGTTGGTATAAAAGTACTTTCACGCCGCGCTATTGCCATAGCCCAGGCCGGATCCACTTTGGCTTTTTTGGAGTAAGTCTGAATTTCTTTGTTATAGGCCATAGGGAAACGTAAATCGACATCATCCCAGTATTCAGCTTTAGCCAGCGCCACTATAGCGTTGTCGTACCAGCCCAGTTCAAAAGCCAGCTTAGCTGCACTGTATTTTTGCAAATCGGTGCCGTATTGCTGTAAATGGGTCAGTTCACGTTTAGCCGCGTTGGGTCTTTTAATGGCTTGCCATTCTTTCATCCGGCGTATAGGAGCACTGCTTTTAAAAGCTAAGAAATCCGTTTCAGATACAGGCACTGGTTTATGTGCCAGACTAGGGGCCTGCCCTATATGGGCCGCCGCCAGATAGCCATAATAACTGCGCTTTTTTGCCAGTTGCTGATAAATATGAGTGGAAGACTCTTTCAGATCCACCTGTTGATAAGCACGGGCTAACCAGTATTGGCTGGCATCATCTTTGGCTAACTCTTCCGGTAAGGCTTTCACCGCCTCAATCACGGCATACCAGTCTTTTTTACGCAGTAAACTCGCCAACTTCCACTGCACAAACAACCTGTCTTTGTATTCTGCCGGGACTATGGCGATAAATTTATCAGCGCGAGGATCATTTTTACTGGCCAGAGCTATAGCCATCTGACGAGCAGTAACAGCACGATTTTCATTACTGAACGCAGGGTCGTGAGCGAATCTGTTCCAGGCCTCAATAGCTTGATCCGGCTTTTTCCAGACCAATTTTTGTATGCCGTAAGCAGCTAAATCGCGTTCAAGTGGACTACGTAAAGGTAGGAAACTTTTGCGATACACCAAAGCCGGGTTATCCATCACCTGCACCCATTTCTCTGCCAGATACTGCTGGTCTTTAGGCAGTAAGCTACGCAAATAAGGCAACATCCGCTGATTGTCGGCTTTTGCTGCAGCCAATACCCGCTGCCAGACTGCATCGGGTGTGCGCTGACCGGCTTTGCGCCAGCGGTCAAAGATAGGATCACATTCATCAGGTCGTGATTTACCTACAGCCCATAGATTACGCACCGCTGGCCATACTGCGGCTGGTTTTTCCAGCACCAGCCGCATTTCCAGCGCCTGACAATCCAGTACCACATCAGAACCATACTGATAGTTTTTCAAAAATAATTGCGCTTGTTTACGATCGGCCAGATAAATCAACCAACGTTTGCGCAATGTACGCTCCAGTGGCGTGCCCTGATGCTCTTGCATAAAACGCACAACAGCATTGGTGTCATCCAGCGATTTACTCAGCCACTCCAGTTCCAAATAAGGTTGGAGCGGATAAGTTTCCATCTCTTTTAATACTTTCTTGGCCTGAGTTTCGGTGAGTTTATGAATGTTTTTTTCGGCTAAAGCAAAACGCTTACGCATGCCTTCATTAATAGCATGTGCCGGAAAAAGGACGGATAAGGCGGTAGCAATCAGCAACCAGAGCGAAGGACGGAAAACAGAGGAGAAACGCCACATACAAATATTTACCACCTATAGTTACTGGGACATCTATCGCAAATTCAAACAAGTGTTTAAATAACGGTTGAAATTTTTACTTAACCACGACACACTGAGACTGCAATAGACTCATCTTACCAGTTGCGAATAAAAGCAATAGTCCACCCTATCGGACGAAGGAGAACATTCATGATCTACCAGAGTAACAGCATCACCGTCGCCTATCTGGCGGATGGTATTGCCGAGTTTACCTTTAATGCTGCAGGTTCAGTTAATAAATTTGACCAACAAACCTTAGCAGATTGTCGCGCCGCTTTGAATCTGCTGCATGCAGATAAAAACCTCAAAGGCGTGATTTACACCTCAGGAAAAGACGCATTCATCGTAGGCGCTGATATTACTGAGTTTTTAGGTACATTCCAGCAGCCAGAAGCTGAACTTATCCCCTGGATCAAATCTGCCTCTGATGTATTTGACCTGGCAGAAGACTTACCGGTTCCAACCATTGCCGCTATTCGTGGTTTTGCCTTAGGTGGCGGTTTCGAGTGGACCTTAACAGCAGACTACCGTGTAGCAGATACCACAGCCAAAGTAGGTTTACCTGAAGTAAAACTGGGCTTAATGCCAGGTTTTGGTGGTTCAGTACGTTTACCTCGCATTATTGGTGCTGACGGTGGTATGGAATGGATCACCACTGGTAAAGAACGTGCCGCTGATGCTGCATTAAAAGAAGGCGCAATTGACGCTGTTGTTGCACCAGAGAAATTAAAAGACGCTGCGCTGTCGATGATCAAGGATGCCATAGCTGGCAAACTGAACTGGCAGAAAAAACGCGCCGCCAAATTACAGCCATTAAAGCTGAATAAAATTGAAGCCATGATGAGCTTCAACACAGCCAAAGGTATGGTGTTTGCCAACGCAGGTAAACATTACCCTGCTCCTATGGTCGCAGTAGAAACTATCGAAGCCGCAGCCCGTTTAGACCGAGCTGGTGCTGTTGCTTTAGAAAACGCCTCTTTTGCCAAACTGGCAAAAACTACAGCTGCTGCTGCCCAGATTGGTTTATTCCTCAATGACCAGTTGATTAAAGGCAAAGCGAAAAAAGCTGCCAAAGTAGCGACTAAAGAGATTAAAAAAGCAGCCGTATTAGGCGCAGGCATTATGGGTGGCGGTATCGCTTACCAGTCTGCACTGAAAGGCGTGCCAGTGGTAATGAAAGACATAGCCGACAAAGCTTTAGAGCTGGGTATGGGCGAAGCGACTAAGCTGTTGAACAAACAGGTTGAACGCAAACGTCTGGATGCAGTGGGTATGGCAAAAGTCATTGCCAGCATTCAGCCTACGCTGAGTATGGAAGCAGTGAAAACTGTCGACATAGTGGTTGAAGCAGTCGTTGAAAACCCAAAAATCAAAGGCGCAGTATTAAAAGAAGTGGAAGAATTAGTAGCGGCCGACGCCATTATTACTTCCAATACTTCGACTATCTCTATTGATTCTTTAGCGGCCAATTTAAAAGACCCAAGCCGCTTCTGTGGTATGCACTTCTTTAACCCTGTGCATCAAATGCCGCTGGTTGAAGTGATTCGTGGTAAAGATACCAGCGAAGAAACTGTAGCTGCTGTAGTGGCTTACGCTGCCAGAATGGGTAAGTCCCCTATTGTGGTGAACGACTGCCCGGGCTTTTACGTCAACCGCGTCTTGTTCCCATACTTTGCAGGTTTCAGCAAACTGGTTTTAGACGGTGCTGACTTTGCCAAAGTAGACAAAGTAATGGAAAAAACTTTCGGCTGGCCTATGGGCCCTGCTTACTTGCTGGATGTGGTGGGTTTAGATACTGCTTTCCACTGCACAGACGTGATGGCCGCTGGTTTCCCAACTCGTATGGGTAAAGTAGAAAATGACCCTGTAGCCCTGATGTATCAGGCGCAGCGTTATGGCCAGAAAAACGGCGTAGGTTTCTATGCCTACAGCAAAGATGCCAAAGGCAAACCGAAAAAAGACTCTGATGCAGTTTCCTACGAATTATTGGCTAAAGCAGGTAGCACAGGTGTGGAATTCAGTGCGGACGATATTATTGCCCGTTGTATGGTGCCAATGATTAACGAAGTGATCCGCTGTCTGGAAGAAGGCATTGTTGCCAGCGCTGCAGAAGCTGATATGGGCTTAATTTATGGTTTAGGTTTCCCTCCGTTCCGTGGTGGCCCGTTGCGTTATGCCGACACCATTGGTCTGGCGAACTTTGTTGCTTTAGCTGACAAATACGCCCACTTAGGTGAAATCTATCAGGTAACAGACAAAACCCGCGCCATGGCAGCTTCTGGTGCCGTGTTCTACCCGGTTTAAGGCGGAGAGAAACAAATGAAACAAGCAGTGATCGTTGATTGTATTCGTACCCCTATGGGTCGTTCTAAAGCTGGTATCTTCCGCAACGTGCGTGCTGAAGAACTATCAGCTTATGTAATGGCCGCTCTGGTTGAGCGTAATCCGGCTTTAGATCCGGCCGAGATAGACGACATTATCTGGGGTTGTGTACAACAAACTCTGGAACAAGGTTTTAACGTCGCCCGTAACGCCTCGTTATTAGCAGGTATTCCACATTCAGTGCCAGCAGTCACGGTAAACCGTCTTTGTGGTTCATCGATGCAGGCCTTACACGACGCAGTGCGTGCCATTCAAACTGGCATGGGTGAGGTGTATTTAATTGGTGGTGTGGAACATATGGGCCATGTACCTATGACTCACGGTGTAGATTTCCACCCGGGTTTAGGCAAAAACATCGCCAAAGCTTCAGGCATGATGGGTTTAACGGCTGAACTCTTAGGCAAACTGCATGGCATCAGCCGTCAGCAACAAGACGAGTTTGGCGCCCGCTCACACCGTTTAGCTTATGAAGCCACGCTGCAAGGTCGTTTTAAAAACGAAATTATCCCAGTGCAAGGCCATGACGCTGACGGCGTGTTAAAAGTATTTGATACCGACGAAGTAATACGTCCTGAAACCACAGTAGAAGCTCTGAGCGCTTTACGTCCGGTGTTTGACCCGGCCAACGGTACTGTGACTGCAGGTACTTCTTCTGCATTATCAGACGGTGCTTCTGGCATGCTGGTGATGAGCGAAGAAAAAGCCAAAGCTTTGGGTTTAAAAATCCGAGCTAAAGTCATTGGTATGGGTATAGCTGGTTGTGACCCGTCTATCATGGGTTACGGCCCAGTGCCAGCCAGTCAAAAAGCGTTAAAAGCTGCTGGTATCACTATTGCCGATATCGACTACGCCGAATTAAACGAAGCCTTTGCAGCTCAGGCTCTGCCTGTGATGAAAGACTTAGGTTTGCTGGAATATATGAACACCAAAGTGAACTTAAACGGCGGCGCCATAGCTTTAGGTCACCCGCTGGGCTGCTCTGGTTCACGTATCAGCACAACCTTGATTAACGTGATGGAAGACAAAGGCGGCAAATACGGCTTAGCCACTATGTGTATTGGTTTAGGCCAGGGCATAGCGACAGTATTTGAGCGAGTTGAATAAATATCAGCTGCGCTTTTGAATAAGAGGGTTGGCTTTGGCCAGCCCTTTTTATTTGTACTTTGAAATGCAACAGAGGCTTTAAAACACCACCGCCTGAACTTTTACTTTCTGCTGATCAATCACAGCCTTGAAATCCGGGCTTGTTGTCGACCAATCCACAATATCTACTTTCCACGGTAAATCAGATTGTGAGAAAGCTTCGTGTAAACTGGCCATTAAGGCTAAAGACAAAGGCTGCTGTGACATAACCACCAAATCCAAATCAGAAAAAGGCTTAGCGGCCCCTTTCACGCGTGAACCAAAAGCCCAGACTTCACAGGAAGGCAGCAGTTGTCGCAAAATCTGCTGCACTATGGCCAAATGTTCAGAACTAATATCTAACTGATTGATGCTCATGCCATTCTCTTTTGTAACTGCTCAGATAAATAGCTGGCTTCAGCTAAAAACTTTGGAATACCTGCCACCACTTCTAAAGCCACAGCTTCATCGTAGCTATGACTGGTTTTGCCACGCATTTCACGATACAAACGCCAGTCCGGCCAGCTTCCGAGTAATAAACCCTGCTCATTACCGGTGCGGATCAAATCCTGAAAAGGCATCTGATCAACTAGTTCAGGGGTAGCCGACGCCATTTCCAGGTAACGTTTCAGCATTTTATGGCTGATTTCATAAGTAAATTTCAGCCTTAGCATTAAACCATCTCGTATCTGAATGTCGTTGGTATCTTGCTGATATCTTAACCAGCCATACCGTAACCTGTTGGTCGCATTATCCAAAGGCGTTGTTGTAGATAGTAAATGATACACTCGCTGGCTCCTGTCGCATCACTCGAACTATGTATAAATGATTGCCTGTACCTATAGTAATTTACGTCCTTTTGCCCAATCTTAGCCTGAAGTAGAGGTTTTCGCTCAATTCCGGCTTTTCAGCACCAATAAGCTAAGTTAGCATAAGCGCCCTTTTAGTATGTACGTTGTGGAGCAACAGCTATGTCAAATCCGGAACAGTTATTTGCATCAGCAGATCAGCAACTGGATACTTTAGGTTTACGTTGCCCTGAGCCAGTGATGTTAACCCGTTTGGCTATTCGTAAAATGACGGCGGGCCAGACGCTGTTGATCACTGCTGACGACCCTGCCACTACCCGCGATATACCAGCCTTTTGCCGTTTTATGGAACATGAACTGGTCGCCAGCGATACCAGTGCTAAACCTTTTCGTTACTTAGTAAAAAAGTCCGGCTAAGCATTCAATCCCCCTCCACACTCTTTTAACTAGTTTTTTCCGCCCTTTATTGACTACTTTCTGCCCCTTATGGATTCGCTCTGTAAGGGCCAACGCCATTCCGCCACACTGCCTGCATCAAGACTCCTGACTACTAACAATAAAGGTAAAACATGATGCAACAGACTAATAAAATCTTTAACCAAACCAACTTAAACCTGCTGTTAATCACAACGCTGGCGGCTTTAACCATTAAAACCCAGCTGCTGCCAAGCGACAGCAGCACAGTGCGTGAACTGAATGTGCAGCGTATTAATGTGATGGAACCCAGCGGTCATCCACGTTTGGTGATAGCCAATACAGGCCATGCGCCTAAAGCCATAAAAGATGGCAAAGAGTTTTTTGATCCGGGCCCACGCCCAGGCATGATTTTTTACAATGACGAAGGCACAGAAAACGGTGGTTTTGTGTTCCGTGGTTTTGAAAAAGACGGCAAAGTGGAGCATGGCCTGCATTTATCTTTTGACCGTTACAATCAGGACCAAAGCCTGGCGCTGCAGCATATAGAGCAGGACGGTATGCTGATCTCAGGCCTGAACATAATAGACAGGCCGCAATACCCTATTGATGATTATATGCAACTGATGTTTGCCGCTGAAAAAGGCGATGCTGAGGCTGCAGCCAAGATCAAAGAACTGGAGCAACTCCACCCAGATATTCATGGTAACAGACGGGCTTTTTATGGCACATTAAACAAAAAGGCAATGCTGCAACTTAATGATCCACAAGGAAATAAACGAATTGAAATGGCGGTGGGCACAGATGGACAACCTCAATTGGTGTTTTATGCCGCAGATGGCAGCGAACTGATGCGTTTACCAGAAGCAGTGCAGGTGAACTAATGAAACA
Organism: Rheinheimera soli; assembly: GCF_021290985.1. Classification (GTDB taxonomy): domain Bacteria; phylum Pseudomonadota; class Gammaproteobacteria; order Enterobacterales; family Alteromonadaceae; genus Pararheinheimera; species Pararheinheimera soli. The sequence goes on along the minus strand of NZ_JAJOYU010000018.1, from coordinate 75,642 downwards.
GCTAAAAACCTGTTTACTGTTATTGGCGTTTTCCTATGGTTTGATGTTGTATCTGGCACTGCTGCAAACAGCGCCAGGACAACAGCTACAATTTCATGCCGATGCCCCGATCTGGCTAACCTTGCAGGCTGTATTATCGCTTTGGTTAAGCCGCAAGTTAGATGCTGTACTTTGGGCGAAACGCGCTGCGGCTTCATTGCTGCAGCGTTATAGCCAAAGCTTTGGCTTAAGTTTGCTGATTTTTGTTAGCTTGATGACAGGACTACAGCTGCTAATAGACACAGTAACTAGCCAGCCATTGGTACTGCAGCAGTATCTGCGGGTCAGCCTGATGTATCTGCTGGTGCATAGCTTAATAGCGGGTGCAGACCTGCTATGGCAGGCATTAAAACGCCAGCAACAACAGCAACTGGAGCTTATGCAGGCGCAGCAGCATAACCAGCAGCTCAAACTGCGATTGCTACAACAACAGCTGGACCCGCACTTTTTATTTAATAACTTAAATGTGCTCTCTGTACTTATTCATAAAAACCCGGACCAGGCCGAACAGTTTCTCGACCATTTTGCCGATATTTACCGTTACCAGTTGCAACAAGGCAATAAAACGCTGGTGTCACTAGCGGAAGAGCTGACTTTTGCACAGCAGTATATGGCACTGTTGGCACAGCGTTTTCCGTCCAGTTTTCAGTTGCAAATAAATATTGAGCCGCAACAGCAAACAAACTATCAGCTAGTGCCTTGCTGCCTGCAGCTGCTGTTGGAAAACGCTGTAAAACATAACAGCGCTTCAGCCGACCAGCCTTTGTGGATTCAACTGGAACTGCAGCACAACCAATTGATAGTTCGCCATTTACTAAGACCCAAAGCTTTTGCTCAGCCCGGCACAGGCACTGGCTTAACAAATTTATCTGAACGTTGTCTGGCCTTGCTTGGTAAGCCGATAGCAGTGATACAAAACGACGAATTTATAGTGAAAGTGCCGCTGCAGCATAGTGTGTAAACAAGCAGCATAAGCAAGGATTAGCCATGAAAGTACTGATTATTGAAGACGAGCTTTTAGCAGCAGAAAAGCTGGCAGGTTATCTGAAACGATATCAGCCCGATGTAGAGATAGTTGCTCAACTAAGTTCTGTAGCTCAGGTACTGGAGTTTTTCAGTGCAGGTCCTAAAGCTGTGCAACTGGATTTAATCTTCTCCGATGTAGAGCTGACAGATGGCCAGGTATTTACTGCGTTAGAGCAGCTGGATTTGCCTTGTCCTGTGCTTTTTACCACAGCTTACGATCAATACTGGATGCAGGTGTTTCAATACCAGGCGGTGGATTATTTACTGAAACCCTTCTCCTACCCCAGATTTGCCGAAGCCATGCTGAACTTTGCCCAGCTTAAACATAAGCTGCAGCAGCCCGTTATAGCCGCAGCTCCGGCTTATAAAAAACGCTTTTTATTACGCAAAGGCCAAAGCTTATCTATTTTACCAGTCGCCGATATTTTGCTTATTCGTGCCGCCAACGGCATACTATTGGCCACAGATAAAAACAACAGCGTGCATATACTGACGGAAGCCAATTTAGGCGATATAGAAACCCAGCTCGACCCCAGCGAATTCTTCCGGCTGAACCGCAGTGATATCCTGCATATCAGCAGCATCTTGCAGGTAGAGCCTTATAACAAAGAATCCGTAGCCGTAGTGCTAAGCTGCGATAAAGAACCGGCGATCAGCAGCAAAACCAGAACGGCGTTGTTTAGAAAGTGGTTAAATCAGTGAGTTGCTAATCCCACACTAAGCCAACACTTCCAGACCCTTTTTAGCGACCAGATTCAGCAGTTTTAGTGAAGGGCCATTCGGCTTTTTCTGGCCCTGCTCCCATTTTTGTACTGTAGATTTGCTGGTATTCAGATAAGCGGCAAACACACCCTGACTGGCTTTGTTATCTAAGCGGATTTGTTTGATTTGCTCCGCATCAAACTCCTCCACGGCGGGCAAACACAACAGATCAAAGTCCCTTAATGTTTGGTCTTTTAATACTCCGGCTGTATGTAAATCGCTTGCCGTTTCCTGCACCATCTCCAGAATAGAGTTACCCATCAATTTTTACCTCTGTAAACACACCGGATCGCACCAGTTGGTCGACTATGCCTTCGTTATAACTAAGCAGCTCTGAAGCTAGATTCTTTAAGGCTTTAAGCTCGATAGATGTAATATTGGCTTTATCACTTTTTGAAAACCCATACACAAAAACAGCTCGTTCTGCTGCACGATACACAAGCAGAGTTCGGGCCCCGGCACTTTTACCTCTACCAGCCAAAGCGATACGTTTTTTAATTACGCCACCACCTAAATCGGCATCGATCAAACCAGCTTCTATTTCTGCCAAAGCGTGGCAAAGATCTACATTTGTCAGACCTTCTTTTTCAGCCCAGCGTCGAAAGGTTCTGTTGGTTAATAGCCGCATAAGCAATCCCTCGCATATGGGTAAAAGTATAGCACCAAGGGTTACACTTTTCTGCTATCTAGCTGCGGAAAGTATTTGTGCAGCAGAAAGCAAAAAGGAGCCGAAGCTCCTTTTTTAATTATTATCAATCAGTTACAAATTACTGCAGTACAGAAATATCCGCTACACGCAGGAATAATTCACGTAATTGCTGTAACAAAGCCTGACGGTTTAAACGTACTGCTGCATCGTCGGCGTTGACCATGACTTTGTCGAAGAACTGGTCTACTACATCGCGCATGGCGGCCAGATGGCTTAAACCTTCAGCATAGCTGCTCACATTCGCCTGATAGGCCTGTTCTGCCACTATGGCCTTATACAGAGCTTGTTCGGCTTCTTCGCTCAGCAGAGTGCTGTTGATGCTGGCAGGAATAGCTTCTGTCACTTTGGCCAGAATGTTCGCTACCCGCTTATTGGCAGCAGCTAAAGCTAAAGCGGCATCCAGTTTGCGGAATTCAGCGACGGCTTTAACACGGCGGTCAAAGTCGGCCGGATTGGTTGGACGGCGGGCTAATACAGCCTGGATCACGTCAACTCCAAAACCTTCGCCTTCGTACCAGGCGCGGAAACGGCCAAGCATAAAGTCCAGCACTTCGTCGGATACACTTTGCTGAGTCAGCTTGTCACCAAAGGTGGTTTTGCTGAATTCAATCAGTTCTATCAGATCCAGTGGTAACTGTTTTTCCACCATAATACGCAGCGCGCCAATAGCAGCACGGCGTAAGGCGAACGGGTCTTTATCGCCTTTTGGCGCCTGACCTATACCAAAAATACCGACCAGCGAATCCATTTTATCGGCGATGGCCACAGCACAAGCTTCGAGCTGGCTTGGCAGGCTGTCACCGGCAAAACGTGGTTTGTATTGCTCGTTTAGCGCTACAGCCACAGCTTCTGGCTCACCGTCAAGACGCGCATAATGCATACCCATCACACCCTGCACTTCAGGGAACTCGCCCACCATATTGGTCATTAAGTCGGTTTTAGATAACAAACCAGCACGTTCGGCGTGTTGTACATCAGCGCCAATTTTTCCGGCAATAAAAGCAGCTACTTTGGCGATACGCTCTGATTTCTCTAATAAAGTACCCAGCTTTTGCTGGAACAATACTGTGCTTAAAGCTGACAGACGATCCACCAGTTTGGTTTTGGCATCTGTGACAAAAAAGAATTGAGCGTCAGATAAACGTGGGCGCACTACTTTTTCGTTACCAGAGATAATCTGGCTTGGGTCTTTGCTGGCAATGTTGGCCACAAAGATGAATTTATTCAGTAACTTGCCATTGTTATCAACCAGCGGAAAATACTTCTGGTTGTCTTTCATGGTGGAAATTAACGGCTCAGCTGGAACCTGCAGGAAACGTTCTTCAAAAGAACCTACCAGCACAACTGGCCATTCAACTAAAGAAGCAACTTCTTCCAGCAAAGCATCATCCATCAGCGCCACGCCGTTTAAGGCTTTGGCCTGAGCTGCCACGTTTTCAGCAATAATGGCCTTACGTTTGGCAAAATCGGCAATGACGTAAGACTGTTCCAGCGTGCTTAAGTAAGCATCGGCATTTTTGATTTCTACCAAAGCTGGCGCATGGAAACGGTGACCATAACTAACACGGCCCGACTCTTTGCCCAAAATAGTAGCTGGTACTACGTCGTCACCTAATAACAAGGTGACAGTGTGCACAGGGCGGATAAATTCGGCCGTTGAATTGCCCCAGCGCATTGGCTTGGCAATAGGCAACTTAGCTAAAGCTGTGGTGATCACAGCTGGTAATAAAGCCGTTGTGCTTTCGCCTTTAATCAGCGCTTTATGAATTAACCAGGCGCCTTTGTCTGTTTCTAAACGCTCGGCCTGCTCAGCCGTAATACCGTTTGATGCAGCCCAGGCTGCAGCAGCTTTGGTTGGCTGACCATCGGCATCAAAAGCGGCAGCTAAAGCCGGGCCACGTTTTTCTACCACTTTGTCTTGCTGTTGTAACGCCAGTTGATTCACACGAACCGCTAAACGGCGTGGCGCTGCGTACCAGTTGACGTCGCCATGGCTTAAATTCTGTTTTGCCAGCTCTTCAACAATATTGTCGCTAAAGGCAGTAGCTAAGGTTTTTAAAGCTTTTGGTGGTAACTCTTCGGTACCAATTTCTACGAAAAAATCTTGCGCAGACATTATGCCTCCTGCTTAGACTGGTTACGGCGCTTGCTATCACTACATAGGGGAAAACCTAACTTTTCCCGTGCAGCGAAATAGGCTTCAGCACAGGCTTTAGCCAAAGTGCGCACCCGCAGAATATAACGCTGACGCTCGGTCACAGAAATGGCGTGACGGGCATCCAGTAAGTTAAACGCATGTGAGGCTTTCATTACTTTTTCATAAGCCGGTAAAGCCAAACCTGCTTCAATCAGCTTCTGGCTTTCAGCTTCACACTGGTCGAAAGAAGCAAACAGCGCTGGCACGTCAGCATATTCAAAGTTATAAGTGGACTGCTCTACTTCGTTCTGGTGGAACACATCACCATAAGTGACACGGCCTAAAGGACCGTCAGCCCATACCAGATCATAAATACTGTCGACGCCCTGGATGTACATCGCCAGACGCTCTAAACCATAGGTAATTTCGCCTGTGACAGGACGACACTCTAAGCCACCTACTTGCTGGAAATAAGTGAACTGAGTCACTTCCATGCCGTTTAGCCACACTTCCCAACCCAGACCCCAGGCGCCCAGCGTTGGCGATTCCCAGTTGTCTTCGACAAAACGAATGTCGTGCACCAGGGTATCAATACCCAGTTCACGTAAGGAACCTAAATACAGCTCCTGAATATTGGCTGGCGACGGCTTTAAGATCACCTGAAACTGATAATAGTGCTGCAGACGGTTTGGGTTTTCACCGTAACGGCCATCGGTAGGACGGCGGCAAGGCTGCACATAAGCAACGTTAGTCGGCTCAGGGCCTAAAGAACGTAAAAAAGTCATAGGATGGAAAGTACCGGCCCCTACTTCCATATCCAGCGGCTGAACAATAACGCAGCCCTGGCGTGCCCAATAATCTTGTAATGCCAGGATCAACCCCTGGAAGGTCTTCATATCGTACTTTTGCATTAGCCTGACCTGCTGGTAAAAATGACTGAAAAGTATACCTATTTGCGCCGCTGAACTGTAGCGCTAAGCCGCGTTTTTTATGGGTTTTTGTTCTATTTGATCTTTGGGAGTGCAGATTATTTAATGCAATCGAGTAAAAGAAGTGATTACCAAATGTTGAAATAGACTTATAGGTCCTGAATGTTAACACTCACCCTATCAACACAAACTGACTTTACGTCAAGTACTTCGCTAGCTTCTTGGGAAAAAATAGCTGCATTAAATCCGTCACCAACAGAACTCCTGTAAACAACACCATCATAACCAGAAACTTTTATAAGTTCGCAAAGGTATTGACTGGGAACATAATCATAGGCCGCAGCTTGCCTCTGGACTGGCCGAGCTAACTCTTTGCCTAGCTCCTCCAAGAACTCAACTGATTGTTTTGCTGCAGATAAATCAGTTACAGCCCAAAATAATTCGAACACTGAAGCTCTCGCTTTCGGCTCTCGTAAATCTATAAGCCTAAGCCTATCTTTAAGCTTCACTTTGGATATGCTAACAGCGTCTCCTGTATGAGGCCTTACTTCTGAGACTGCCGTATTCAAACACGACGCGAGATACAAATACGGTATTCCAGCAGGATTTGCCCTACCGTGGCTAACCACCTCTTTTGGTGGAGCTAGCATTTGTTCAGCAGGATAAGGGGTTTTTCCTAGCTGAATTCTGGCTCTAAACCAAAATTCAGGCATTTGCTCATTTACAAGTAACATGTGGGGAAATAGTTTTATCACACTATTTTCTAGCTCAACCTTGTTCTTCGTAAAGTATCGATTATCGTGTTTGATTTCTTCTTTGAATGCTGACCAATTTACCGAACCTTCTGTCGAATGAGGAGGAAGTATGAATTTTTTCCTAACAATATTGCCATCATCAAGAATATCAGTTAGCAGGACTTGTGCTGTTTTGGGATTAATTCCTTTGAATAGTCCCCAGTCGGCGATGAGGCAATCTACGAGATTCAAACCTTTCGGGTCTTCTACATAGCTATCGATAATTTCTTCAAACTGATGTCTTAAGTCAGACGGTAAAACAAGCATTTGATTATCAGATTCACAATAGCCGCATCGCCCAGACTTGGGAATAAGTAGAGGGAATAGACCATACCTGAAAAAGGTGTCTCCAAAGCAATTTGCACAGCATTCCATTTCCCTGTGACACCCTTTCTATTGTTTCGATAAATAATGAGCCATTGTTTCTATGTGATGTTGCATAGATAACTTTTTCACATAACCAAGACCCGGGAAGTGTTGTGATTGGTATAGCCTTATAAACTCTTCTATAGCGGATGTTCGATATATTTTTGTCTCACTGTCACCAACATTAGTAACCAATTTTTCTAAGGCTTCAAGAAACTTACCTGCAGGATCAGTGGGTGTATCATTTCTGTCAGATTTGAAGTGATACAAATACATTTCATCGTCATTTTCATGGTCTATAAACGTTATATGTATAGCGACAGACCAAGCAGGCCCACCACTTTCAGAATAGTCATCGCCAACTATTAGAAAATCACCAAAGCCGTCAACAGACTCCTCCGTATAAGTAATATGGAGGTCTGAAAAAGGTTCGACATCTGGGTGTAGCTTGTTCGCCGAACGCTTTTTAAAGCCATCTTTAACTAATACTCTATTTGCTCCTGCAAAATGTTTTCGATATAACTTTCCACAATACTGCTCAATGAAGATATGGGTTATGTGAGTTTCAGATGGAATATTGAGTTCTAGTATTAGTTTCGGCGCAGAAAATCCCGCATGTATAAATGCTATCGGGCGATCTGAATGTTCTTGTAAAAGGCTTTGGATCTCATGCAAATCCGTTTGTTCAACTAACAAGATGCCTGCAAGGAAATTTCTATATTCACCAAAATCTTCTGTCAAAATATCTCGAATTGGCTGTGTATTATCGTCCTTATAAAAGCCGTTAGCTGGATTCAAGATAACTACCGCACTTCCATTGCTTAACCTCAAGCTTTCTAAAGTCCTTTTTAAGCCGTTTATAGCTTCCTTTACAGGTTCAATTATTGGTATGAACCCTGCAGATGCAATCAAGTCTGACTGCTCCCGTATAGTGATTAAATCGTATTGTTTTCCTCTAAAATACGGGTAATACATTATTTAATTCCATTTAAGAGCTTCAACAACTGGAGTATTAATGGCGGATAACAGCCTTAAATGATCCTTTTTCCGGATCTGAGTTGTTAGTAGCATTGGCTTAAGAGATTCTGGCAAGTTTGATATCAATTCGCTTAGGCTAACAGAACTTCTATTAGTTTTCAAAACAGAAACTATTGCTTTATGAACACTATCTTTTTCTTGTGTTAAAAAAATGTCTTTTGCTGCTTCGTACATCAAAGTGTTAGGCACTTCGGGTCGTTTAAGTCCAAGCATATCTAATACTTTCAATGACTCCTCAATTCGAAGGGATTCAAACAGAGTAGATAAATCAAGTTTTGAGACATCTTCAACAGATTCTCGTATGGTTGATAGCTGAAACCTGTCGCTTAGCAGATATATACCTACGTCTTGGGGCACTATTCTCATAACCCCAGATAGATGAGATTCCGCAACTACAACATTAACTCTCGCAAAAAAATTTCGATACTCTGATATTTGCTCTTCCAGCCTAGCCAAAGAATCTCTTTCAGATTTAATTTCGTATACAGAAGAAGTACCATTAAGAATAGCAACATCAGCTTTACACCTACCCACTCTAAATTCAGTTAGCAAGGATGCTGACTTCAGGCTATGTCGCCCCAATAACACTTTTTGGATTAAAGCGGCTTTGTAAGAGTATTCATTTCTATACTCTGTTTTTTTCAAAGTATTGAATGCAAGTTCAAAGACGTCTTTTACTGAAGCTGTGCTTTTTAACTTCATGGTCAAATCTGATTGTTCTAGCAATCTTGCAAAGGTTGGTGAACGCCCTCTTGTAGCGAACTCTTGCATCAATGAAGAGCTGAATAAGCGTGACGTTGCAGCAAGTGCAATTGAATCCATGAATGATTTTCCGACCTATATTTTCGAATCTATTTAAAGCAGAAGCTTAGCATATACAGAATGATTAGACTTTACGAATAAAAAAGCAGGCTTAACTCAGCCTGCTTTTTTGCATTTGTTAGCGTACCAACAAACTTACACGTCCAGGTTTGCAACCCGCAGCGCGTTTTCTTCGATAAAGTTACGGCGTGGTTCTACGTCGTCACCCATCAGTGTGCTGAACAGTTGGTCGGCACCTATGGCGTCTTCAATAGTCACGCGCAGCATGCGGCGAGTATTTGGATCCATGGTGGTTTCCCATAACTGCTCAGGGTTCATCTCACCCAGTCCTTTATAGCGCTGGATATATAAACCACGTTTGGATTCAGCCATCAGCCATTCAAGCCCTTCAACGAAGCTTTCGATTGGCTTGATTTTTTCACCACGACGCACATAACCACCTTCTTCAATCAGGTCAGCTATAGCGCTGCCTAATTCAACAATACGGCCGTAGTCTACTGAGGTGATAAAGTCGTAATGCAGCAGGTATTCGTTGTCGATACCGTGCTGGCGGATAATGACTTTTGGTATAAACAGATGACGTTCGCGGTCTTCGACTATAGCGTGCGCATAGCTTGAACCATCGCCTTCACGCTCTTGTAACCGAGTCACAATGTGCTTGGCCCAGCTTTCGGCTAAAGCAGCGTCTTTGCAAAGCTCAGGCGTAAGAGCAGGCACATACACCAGTTCGTTCAGTAAGTTCGATGGGATCTTACGGCTTAAACGGGTGATAGTGGCTGACACTTTATGGTACAGCTGCACCAAAGTTTCCAGCTGCAGGCCACCAATTCCAGGAGCGTCTGCATTGACATGCAGAGTAGCTTCATCCAGCGCCAGTGTGGTTAAGTATTCAGTTAAAGCCGGATCGTCTTTAATATATTGTTCTTGCTTACCTTTTTTCACTTTGTATAAAGGCGGCTGAGCAATATAGATATAACCACGTTCAATCAGCTCTGGCGTTTGACGGTAGAAGAAGGTCAATAACAGAGTACGGATGTGAGAACCATCGACGTCAGCATCCGTCATCAGGATGATGCTGTGGTAACGGGTTTTGTCCGGGTTGTATTCGTCACGGCCAATACCACAACCTAAAGCTGTGATCAGCGTGCCTACTTCCTGAGATGAAATCATCTTGTCGAAACGGGCTTTTTCTACGTTCAGGATTTTACCTTTTAACGGCAGAATAGCTTGGTTTTTGCGGTTACGGCCCTGCTTGGCAGAACCACCCGCAGAATCACCCTCTACCAGGTAAAGTTCTGATAATGCTGGATCTTTTTCCTGACAGTCGGCCAATTTACCTGGTAAACCAGCGATATCTAACGCGCCTTTACGGCGAGTCATTTCACGGGCTTTACGAGCGGCTTCACGTGCACGGGCTGCGTCAACAATTTTGCCAACAATGATACGGGCTTCACCCGGGTTTTCTAACAGGTATTCGTTCAGTTTTTCGTGCATCGCACTTTCAACTGCAGACTTCACTTCACTGGAAACCAGCTTGTCTTTGGTCTGAGAACTGAACTTTGGATCCGGCACTTTAACGCTGATCACAGCGGTTAAACCTTCACGGGCGTCGTCGCCTGTGGCCGAAACTTTCATTTTTTTAGCGTAGCCTTCGTGCTCAATATAAGTGTTTAACACCCGGGTTAACGCGGAGCGGAAACCTGCTAAGTGAGCACCACCATCCCGTTGTGGAATGTTGTTAGTGAAACAGTAAATGCCTTCCTGGAAGGAATCGTTCCACTGCATAGCTACTTCAACAGAAATACCATCTTCTTCACGGTGTGAGGTGAAGTAAAAGGCTTTCTGGTGAACCGGAGTTTTGGTGCGGTTTAAGTACTGCACAAAAGCTTCGATACCACCTTCGTATTTGAAATGGTCGGTTTTGTCATCACGCTCGTCGGTCAGAATAATGCTGACACCAGAGTTCAGGAAGGACAATTCGCGTAAACGTTTGGCCAGAATATCGTAGTGGTAATTGATATCGCTGAAAATGGTTGGGCTTGGCCAGAAACGAATAGAAGTACCAGTGCCTTCAGTTTCACCTACCACAGCTAAAGGCGCGTCTGGCACACCTAAACGGTAGATTTGTGAATGCACTTTTTGCTTACGGCGAATGGTCAGCTCTAACTTGTCAGATAAAGCGTTTACTACAGATACACCTACACCGTGCAAACCACCTGATACTTTGTAGGAGTTATCATCGAATTTACCACCGGCGTGTAATACCGTCATGATCACTTCAGCTGCAGATACACCCTCTTCGTGCATATCTGTAGGAATACCACGACCGTTGTCGCGTACTGATACTGAGTTGTCGGTATGGATAGTGACCCACACGTCAGTACAGTGGCCAGCTAAGGCTTCATCGATGGAGTTGTCGACGACTTCGAATACCATGTGGTGTAAGCCTGAACCGTCGTCCGTATCACCGATATACATACCGGGTCTTTTACGTACGGCATCCAGGCCTTTTAATACTTTGATACTCGACGAGTCGTAAATATGTTCTTCGGCCATCTTCATTCTGTCCGTATTGTTATCTGTCCGTGTTCCACGTGAAACAATGCTGGATTCACATCCGGTATTGCTGGCAGAACCTGATCAGTATTAATCGCTGAAATAAAAACCTGCGAGTTAATGGTGTTTAAAAAACTAAATATATGACGCTTGGAATTATCGTCTAATTCCGAGGCCAAATCATCAATTAATAACACTGGCTTTTTATGACCGTAGTTATAAATCACGTTACTTTGCGCAACTTTCAGCGCAAAGAGTAATACTTTAAGTTGTCCACGCGACAACACTTCTTCTACCGCCTGACCCGCTACTTTCAGCTTTAAATCCGCCTTTTGTGGGCCAAACTGACAATGTCCTAGCCGCAAATCCTGCAGAAAATTTTGCTGCAATAATTGCTGCAATTGCTCTGGTGTATCGATGCGTTCAGGCCAGCCTGAATACAACTGCATGGTTAAACCCGAAGCCCAAGGCGCATCAACCAATAATGGCTGAACCGCTGCATCTAAAGCCGAAATATAACGCTGGCGTAACGCCTGTAATTCAAATGCCAAACTGGCCAGGTTTTGGTCCCAGTAAGCATATTCATCGTTATAACGCTTTTGTGTTTTTAACAACGCATTGCGATGTTTCAGTACACGCTGCAATTTGCTCCACAAGGAATAGAAACTGTGTTCCACGTGAAACAATCCCATATCAAAAAACTGCCGTCTTTCTTTTGGGCCTCCCAATAAAAGCTTAAAGCTCTCTGGGGTAATTAGTTGAACCGGCAGTAATTGCGCCAGTTCAGAGACACGGTTCAGGTCTTCCCCGTTTAAACGCATCCGTAGTTCGCCTTCACGTTCGCGCTGCAAGCCGAGATTTAATATCTGCTGCGCCATTTCAACTTTGGCATTCAGTAAAAATGCCGGTTGTTCATAGCGGATCAGTTTTTCTGGTCTGCTGCTGCGAAAAGAACGGCCATGCGCCAAATAATAAATGGCCTCGAGCAAACTGGTTTTGCCGCTGCCATTTTCGCCATAAATCAGGTTTATCCCGGAACGAAACTCTAATTGAGCTTCGGCAATGTTGCGAAACTGCTGAATTCTAAGCGTATTTAATGCCATTCACTATAAACGCATTGGCATCACAACGTACATAGCGCCTGACTTACCGGCTACACCTTCAATCAGCGCACTGGAATTACCGTCACTTAAATGCAGCACGACCAGGTCGGTTGATAAGGTATTCAATACGTCGAGCAAGTAGCCCACGTTAAAACCAATTTCCAGCGTATCGCCCTGGTATTCCACTTCAATGCTTTCTTCCGCTTGTTCGTGCTCAGGGTTATTGGCCACAATTTGCAGTTCGCCTGAACTCAAAGTAAAACGTACACCACGGTATTTTTCGTTCGATAAAATAGAAGCTCGGACACAAGAGTCTTTTAATACATCACGGTGTGCTGTCACCAGCTTAGTGCTGTTGCGTGGCAATACACGACGATAATCAGGGAAACGGCCGTCAATCAATTTACAGCTGAAGCTGAATTGAGTGTCGGTTAAACGAATATGGTTTTGACCTAAACTTAAAGTCACCAGCTGATCATCCGCAATGAGTAAACGCATTACTTCCAGCACGCCTTTGCGCGGAATAATGATTTGTTTTTGATGACCGGCCGTCGCAGCCAGTTCAATGGAACTCATCGCCAGACGGTGACCGTCGGTAGCGACAGAACGTAAAGTGCCGTTATCTACTTCAAATAACAAACCGTTCAGGTAATAACGCACATCCTGGTTTGCCATAGAAAATGCAGTGTCGTCTAATAAATGACGCAACTGATTGCGTGGCAACTGTAAGTCGACCTCGCCTTGCCAGCTTTCTAAATTTGGATAATCGTTGGCGCTCAACGTAGATAAAGTAAATTTACTTTTGCCTGTGCTGACGACACAGTTATCACCTTGCACTGTAACGCTTAATAAAGAGGTGTCGGGCAAGCTGCGGCAAATATCCAGAATCTTTTTCGCCGGCACAGTAATACGGCCTGGGCTTATCAGTTGCTGGATAGGTGACATGGCCACCAGTTCGATTTCTAAATCGGTACCAGTCAGAATGAGCTGACCGTCTTCGCGCGCCTCAATCAACACATTCGACAAAATAGGTAAAGTATGGCGCCGTTCAATAGCACCTGACACCATTTGTAAGGGTTTGAGCAGAGCGTCGCGTTCAATAGTAAATTGCATCACCATTCCCTATTATGAAGACAATGTTCGAATTAAGTTTTGGAAATCTTCTTTAATTTCATGCGTCTCTTCTTTTAACGATTCGATTTTACGACACGCATGCAAAACAGTGGTGTGGTCACGGCCACCAAAAGCATCACCGATTTCTGGCAAACTGTGGTTGGTCAGCTCTTTCGCCAAAGCCATCGCCATTTGACGAGGACGGGCGACTGAACGACTGCGGCGTTTCGACAATAAATCCGCCACCCGTATTTTGTAATACTCGGCCACAGTTTTTTGAATATTTTCGATTGTGACTAACTTGTCTTGTAACGCCAGCATATCGCGTAATGCTTCGCGCACAAAGTCGATGGTAATAGGACGGCCAGTAAAGTTGGCGTTGGCCGAAATACGGTTTAACGCCCCTTCTAATTCACGCACATTAGAGCGAAGACGTTTAGCGACAAAAAACGCTACTTCTTCAGGCAGACGAATATTGATCTCCTGCGCTTTACGCATCAGGATCGCAACCCGGGTTTCCAGCTCTGGTGGTTCTATGGCGATAGTTAAACCCCAACCGAAACGACTTTTTAAGCGTTCTTCCACGCCGTCGATTTCTTTTGGATAACGATCGCTGGTTAAAATGATCTGCTGGTTACCTTCAAGTAAGGCATTAAAGGTATGGAAAAACTCTTCCTGGGACCGATCTTTTTTTGCAAAGAACTGAATATCATCGATAAGCAGTGCGTCCACAGAACGGTAATAGCGTTTAAATTCTTCTATCGCATTGTTTTGTAAGGCTTTTACCATATCCTGCACAAAACGTTCTGAGTGCATGTAAATGACTTTAGCATTTGGGTTTTTCGCCAGAATGCCGTTACCGACCGCATGCAATAAGTGAGTTTTACCTAAACCTGTACCGCCATATAAAAACAGCGGGTTGTACGCAGTACCCGGATTATCGGCCACTTGCTTGGCAGCAGCGCGCGCTAACTGGTTCGATTTACCTTCTACAAAGTTATCGAAGTTGTGTTTCGCATTAACGTTGCTATTCACTATAGTTTTTGGCGCTGGCTCAGGCATAGCGGCCACCGGAGCTGCAGCAGGTGCAATGCGTGGCAATTGATTCACAGGTGCGGCCAAAGGCTTTTGGGTTGAACCTACGTCAAAACGTAAACGTGGCGCATGATCGCCACAGTAGCCTTGGATCAGTTCATTGATCCGGTTCAGGTATTTGTCACGCACCCAATCCAACACAAAGCGGTTAGGCGCATACAAAGTCAGTGCGTCATGCGAGCTGTCAGCTTGTAATGGACGGATCCAGGTTCCAAAATCACGAGCTGGAAGCTCGGCCTGGAGCGCTTCGAGGCAATTTTTCCAAACGGACTGATACACCATATCTCCAAAAGCCCCTAATAATTATTATTTAGTTAGGCAGGCGTAAGTGAAAAGAGCAGCATTATCATACGATCTTATCCACAAGTTCAATATTGACTTTTGCAAAAATGCGACGAGCGGAAAAAACAATATGTAACCACTTGTTTTATAAAAGAATAAACATCTTATTCTATTTGCTGATATGTAAGCAAAATATAAGACCAAAGCGGTCCAAAAACACAAATTTTTTAAAACAACTCACATTTTATCCCAGTTGAACCACCTGCCTTGTGGACAACTTTTAAAGATCGATAAAAAATAATGATCAGATCAGCAGAAACACAAGGATCTGCATTGACAACAGCTGCCGACCCGCTTAGAATTCGCGCTCTTTTTTAATCGCTGCGTTTTGGTTTTTACTAAAACACAGACCCTTAGTAAATATCGACCGGACGGACGAAGTTATGAAAAGAACATTTCAACCTAGCGTTTTAAAACGTGCTCGCGTCCACGGCTTCCGTGCTCGCATGGCTACTAAAAATGGCCGCCAAGTGATTGCACGTCGTCGTGCTAAAGGCCGCAAGCGCTTAACAGTCTAGTCAGATTCGTAAGCGCTGCGTGGTCAGCTATACATTCAGCAGGGAGTTACGTCTGTTAACTCCCCGCGAATTCGACAATGTCTTCCAAAATCCTTTCAGGGTTTCTTCTCCTCTCTTTACCATATTGTGTAAACCTACTCAGTCTACTCATCCAAGACTTGGTCTGACTATTGCCAAAAAACGTGTTAAATTAGCCACGCATCGAAACCGTATAAAAAGATGTTCACGGGATAGCTTTCGGCTACACCAACATGAACTTCCGCCTGTTGATTTAGTTTTGATGGTAAAAGGTGATATCAGCAACACGCCCAATGAAGAATTGCACAAGCAACTGGATAAGTTATGGGGCAAAATAGCTCGCCAATACAAAACACTGGTGCAAGACTGCTAATTTCCACTGTACGTGGTTATCAGAAGTTGATCAGTCCGTTATTTGGACCCAGTTGCCGGTTTTATCCCACCTGTTCTCATTACGCTATTGAAGCCATAGAACGCTTTGGTGCCGTAAAAGGTGGTTGGTTAACTACAAAACGTTTATTAAAATGTCACCCCTTACATCCCGGTGGTGAAGACCCGGTTCCACAAAAGCAGAAAGAGACTAACTAACAGATGGATTCTCAACGCAGTTTATTAGTAATCGCACTCGCCTTCGTTAGCTTATTGTTATGGCAAGCATGGCAAACCGATCACGCGCCTAAACCAGTAACTCCTGTTACTGAACAAAGCACAACCAGTTCTGCTGGTTCAGCGGATTTGCAATTAAGCAGTTCAGGTACTTCGGCTCAACCTGCAGCTGCTGTTGCAGCTCAGCAAGTGATCACTGTCAGCACTGATGTATTAAAAGTGCAAATCGACACCAGAGGTGGCGATATTGTTGACTTAACTTTGCCTGCTTTTACTTTAACCAAAGACAGCGACCAGCCTTATCAGCTGATGCGTAAGCTCAATGGTTTTGAGTATGTGGCTCAGTCAGGCTTATTGGCCGATGGCCCGGATGACAAACGCAACAGCGGTCGTCCTGTCTACAGTGCAGCCCAAACCAGTTACACGCTTGCCAATGGCGAACAGCAAGTGGTAGTGCCTTTAACTTTCAGCCACAACGGCTTAGAGATTGAAAAACGCTACACCTTTACCGCTGGCAAATATGATGTCCGGGTAGAATATCTGCTGAAAAATACCACAACAGGCACTAAGCTGGTTCAGCCTTATCAACATCTGGTGCAAACCATTGATAACGGCGAAGGCAGCAATATGATGATGCCTATTTACCGTGGTGCGGCGTTCTCTACTTCTGAAAAACGTTATGAAAAATACGATTTTGAAGATATGCAGGAAACCAACCTGGCTAAATCCACTAAAGGTGGTTGGGTCGCTATGCTGGAGCACTATTTTGTTGCAGCCTGGGTTCCGGAAAAAACTGCAGACAACCAGTTATACAGCTTAGTGAATAATGGCAATGGTGTAGTTGGCGTCAAAGGCCCTGAATTAACTATTGCTGCTGGCGAAAACCTGACTATAGCTTCTACTTTTTATGCTGGCCCCAAAAATCAGGATAACTTAGCAGCTATTGCGGATGGCCTGGATCTGACAGTGGACTACGGCTTCTTATTTTTTATCTCTCAGCCATTATTCTGGTTACTGACCTTTATTCAAAGTTTTGTCAGCAACTGGGGTGTTGCCATTATTATGATCACCCTGCTGGTAAAAGGTGCGATGTACCCGCTGACCAAAGTGCAGTACGAGTCTATGGCCAAGATGCGTAATCTGAAGCCAAAAATTGACGAACTGCAGGCACGTTATAAAGACGACCGCTCAAAAATGGGCCCTGCCATGATGGAACTGTACCGCAAAGAAAAAGTAAACCCTATGGGTGGCTGCTTGCCTATGCTGGTGCAAATGCCTATCTTCCTGGCTTTGTACTGGGTGTTTGTAGAGAGTGTGGAATTACGTCAGGCTCCGTTTATGTTATGGATCCAGGATTTATCCACCCAAGACCCCTACTACGTATTACCAGTGCTGTTTGGTATCAGTATGTTTGTGATGCAAAAACTGACGCCTATGACAGTGACAGATCCTATGCAGCAAAAAATTATGCTGTGGATGCCAGTGGTGTTCTCAGTATTCTTCCTGTGGTTCCCAAGTGGTCTGGTACTGTACTGGTTAGTCAGCAACCTGATTTCTTTAGCCCAGATGCTGTATATCTACCGTGGTATGGAGAAGAAAGGCTTATACACTAAGGCCTAAGGCTCCTGAGCTACACTTTAAAGGCCTGTTCTCAGGCCTTTTTGTTTTTCTACATTTGAACATTTGGTTTCTTAAGACGAGGTTTTATGTACAGCACAGACACTATTGCAGCTCAGGCCACAGCCACAGGTCGTGCCGGTGTAGGAATAATCCGGGTATCAGGCCCTGCCGTGTCTGCAGTGGCTTCAGCCATTCTGGGCAAAGTACCTAAACCTCGTACTGCTGAATACCTGCCGTTTTTAGATGCACAAAAGCAGACTCTGGATCAGGGCATAGCGCTGTATTTCCCAGGCCCCAATTCCTTTACCGGTGAAGATGTGCTGGAATTACAAGGCCACGGCGGCCCAGTACTTTTAGATATGCTGCTGCGCCGAGTGCTGGAAATGAAAGATGTGCGTATAGCGCGACCAGGCGAGTTCTCCGAACGGGCATTTTTAAACGACAAATTAGATTTAACTCAGGCTGAAGCCATAGCCGACTTAATTGACGCAAGCTCTGAACAAGCAGCCCGCTCCGCTATGCATTCATTGCAGGGAGAGTTCTCGCGTAAAATACACGACCTGGTCGAAAAAGTGATTTACCTGCGGATTTACGTCGAAGCCGCTATCGACTTTCCGGACGAAGAAATCGACTTTTTATCTGATGGCAAAGTAGCAGGTGACTTAGCAGACATTATTTCTGATTTAGCTGGCATCCAGAAACAAGCCACTCAAGGCAGCATATTGCGTGAAGGTATGCGCGTAGTGATTGCAGGCCGACCCAATGCCGGAAAATCCAGTTTATTAAACGCTTTGGCAGGCCGTGAAGCCGCAATAGTGACAGAAATAGCGGGCACTACCCGTGATGTACTGAGAGAACATATTCATATCGACGGTATGCCTTTGCATATTATCGACACTGCAGGTTTACGTGAAGCCACAGACAAAGTGGAACAAATAGGGATAGAACGCGCCTGGCAGGAAATAGAACAAGCAGACCGCGTACTCTTTATGGTTGATGGCACCACGACTAGCGCCACCAGCCCGGCAGAGATTTGGCCAGATTTTATGTCACGTTTACCTAAAGACTTAGGCTTAACAGTGATCCGCAACAAAGCCGACTTAACAGGCGAAACTACAGGTGCCAGCCAGGACGGTGACTATCCGGTATTTCATATCTCGGCCAAAACCAATTCCGGTATCGAAGAGTTACGGGATCACTTAAAGGCCTGCATGGGTTTTGACGCCAATACCGAAGGCAGCTTTATCGCCCGCCGCCGCCATTTAGACGCGCTGGAACGCGCTGCAGAGCATTTGGCCATAGGCGATGCTCAGTTGCATAACCACTTAGCGGGCGAGCTGTTAGCCGAAGAACTGCGCCTGACTCAGCAGCACCTGAATGAAATTACCGGCGAATTTAGTTCGGATGATTTATTGGGCAGGATTTTCTCGAGCTTTTGTATCGGCAAATAAGTTAAGGAGACGGTGTGACGACTAAACTTATCCGTAACAGTACCGCTGAATTTCTTATATTCACTGGACAGTCTGGTGAACAGAGTATTGAAGCACGTTATGAAGATAACACTATTTGGTTAAGTCAGAAGCTTATGGCTCAGCTCTTCGAAGTTCAGCCACAAAATATTACTCAACATCTGAAGAACATTTATGCCGATGGTGAACTTACAGAGAAAGCAACTTGTAAAGAACTCTTACAAGTTCAAACAGAGGGAAACAGGCAAGTAAGCCGTAAGCAAAAATTCTACAACCTGGACGCTATTATCTCCGTTGGCTATAGGGTTAACTCGCTTCGTGCTACCCAGTTTCGACAATGGGCAACCCAAGTGCTGCGAGAATTTTCCATTAAAGGTTATGTCATTGACAAAGAACGCATGGAAAACGGTAGTTTCCTTGGGGAAGACTATTTTGAGCGTTTGTTGGAAGAAATTCGTGAAATCCGTCTGTCGGAACGGCGGTTTTACCAAAAAATTACCGACATTTATGCCTCCAGCATCGATTACAACAAAGATGCGCCAACCACCAAACAATTTTTTGCCACAGTACAAAATAAACTGCATTTTGCTATTCATGGCCATACGGCTGCTGAGTTGATCAAAGAACGAGCCGATAGCACTCAACCTCATATGGGATTAACCAATTGGGCTAAAGCACCTCAAGGTAAAATCCTGAAAACAGATATTGACGTGGCGAAAAATTATCTTCGTCAGGACGAATTGCAGTCTTTGGGCCGAATAGTCAACGCCTACCTTGATTTGGCGGAAGAAAGAGCCAGACGCAAAATACCCATGACCATGGAAGACTGGTCCAAAAGGTTGGACGCATTTTTAGAATTTGATGACCGTGAAGTTCTAAAAGATAGCGGTTCTATCAGTGCGGCTCTTGCAAAACAATATGCAGAGTCGGAGTTTGATAAGTATAGAGTTATTCAGGATCAGCTGTTTGAAAGTGACTTTGACAAAATGATCAGTAAAGTGCAACACGATAAGCCACACAAGAAGTAACACTTTGCCAGATAAACCACATCACTCTTTTTCTCCCCGCATGGCCAGATGATCGCTGGCGGTGCGGCGGATCAGCAGTGTCAGTACTCCTGCTCCAGATAAAGTAATAACGCTTGCCAGCAGTAAACCTGAATCAAAACTGCCGCTTTGTTTGGCCAGATAACCACTGATGGCCGGAGCCAGCACTTGCGCTGTGCCATAACAAAGCGTCATCTTGCCCATCAACTGAGCTGGTTTTTCCGGTAATAAGCGCCCTGCCATCGTCAGCATTAAGCTGACGCAACCCACAAAACTAATACCAAATAAAAAAGCACTGAAGAACAACACCAAGCTCTGACTCCACAGCACGGGTAACACAATAGCCAAGGCGTTTAATAGCAAAGCCCAGCGTAAACTGACTAAATAACCTGAACCTCGTGCGATACGATCCCAGAGTATCGCTGCTGGTGCTGCACCTAGACCTAAAACAAAAAATGCCCAGTTACCAAAACCTGCCAGTTCTGCATTTTGACTGGCCATAGCGACAATAAAAGTGATAGTGACCACATAACCATAACCGGCGCAGAAATACATTAAAAATAAAGGCCAGAGGAAACTACGGGGCAAGGCTAAAGGTGTTGCATCTGTGTTGTTGCTCGATAACGCCAGCTGTGGTGCAGGCAACCAGCGCCAGGCTGGAATTATCAGCACCAATCCAAGCAGACTAAGCGCCAGCCATTGCTGATCCCAACTCAAAGCCGCAGCGCTAAGCAGCTCTACTAATAAAGCTACTAAAGCTATACCCAATCCTAAGCCTGCAAAATGCAAACCGAGTTCAGCTTTAGCACCACGTGCAGCCAGCTGCTGCAAAATAAGGCCTGAAGCCAATAACATCGAAGCAGCCGAACTTAAACCCGCCAAGAAGCGCCACAAGCCCCAAAACAGCGGATCTGAACTATAAGCTGTGGCTAGTGTGCTTAGGACCGCAAAAACTAAACCTATACGGTAAGCATAAAATTTCCATTGCCAGTCTTTTAGCCGCACAGCCAATAAAGCACCGGCAAAATACCCCAGATAGTTCACTGCTGCTAAATAACCAGCCAAAGCTTCAGTAAGACCAGCACCGGACATTAAAGGAATAAGCGGAGTGTAAGCAAAACGCGCTATGCCTAAACACAACAGTTGACTAAAAAAACCAGCCAACAGGATGCTGCGGGCCACAGGATCAGACATAAATATCCTTATTTTTAACATCCGCACTTTTTAACCAGACTGGCATGCAACACAAAGCAAAGCTATAGGCGAATAGTCTCAACTAAAAGACAGCAGCATCTTCAGTGCTATCAGTAACAACACACAGGCAAATATCTTCTTTAACAAAGCTGCCGGTACTTTCGTGGCGAGCTGCACACCAAGCGGAGCAGCCACCACAGAACCTATACTCATTCCGAGCACTGCAGGCCAATACACAGCGCCTATCAGATCCGGATGATTGGCCGGAGCTGTTTGCAGCATATAGGAGATGGCGCCAAACACTGTCACAGGAAAACCAACAGCCACTGAACTGGCCACAGCTTTGGGCATCGCCATAAAACGGCCTAAAAATGGCACCATTAATACACCACCGCCAGCACCGATAAAACTGCCAGTGGCTCCGACGACGGCCGGAAACCAACGCAATAATTGATTTGAAGGTGGCTGTTGCAGTTGTGCCATTTTTGTCGACGGTTTTAACATAGAAAAAGCCACATACAACAAAAAAGCAGCAAAGATAGATTGCAACCACAAGGCCGGCAAACGGGTGACCAGCAAGGAACCTGCAACAACACCAAACAGACTGGCTGGTAACATCAACCGGATCAACTCCCAGTTAATAGTGTCCTTTTGATGATGCACCCGAAGCGACGAAATAGAACCTATAGCGGCTATCAGCATCGAACTGCCAAGAGCTATAACAGGGGCAACTTCAGCACTAAAACCTAAAGATGGCAGCATAAAAGTTAAAAATGGCACAGTCACCAGTGCCATTCCTACGCCGATCAGGCCCAACAATAATCCGCCTGCTACACCTGCAAAAATAAATAACGTCAGTACCCAAAGATCCATAACTTCCCGCTTTAACTAAAAAGGCCTGCTTCTGCAGGCCTTAGATGTACTCGTTATTTAGCGCGCATAAGTAGCAGTTAAGGTGGCTTTACCAATTGCAGTCGCATTCAGCATAAAACCAACCACAGCAGCGCTGGCACCATCAGGTACACCTAAAGTCGCTTCCGGCAACGCCCAAACGGTAAATTGATAACGATGCATACCATGACCTTCAGGCGGGCAAGCGCCACCAAACTCTTTAATACCATAGTCATTGTTAAAAGAGCGGCTGCCTGCTGGTAACAGACCATTGCCAGCACCCTGAGCCAATGAAGTCACAGTGGCCGGAATATCCAGAACCAGCCAGTGCCAGAAACCTGAACCTGTAGGTGCATCCGGATCAAAGACGGTAATAGCAAAACTCTGAGTACCAGCTGGCGCATTCTGCCAGTTTAACGCTGGCGACAGGTTCGGGCCATCACAACCAAAACCATTAAATTCAAAAGTTTTTGCCATAAAATGGCCTTCGCTGATGTCCGGGCTTGTTAGCTGAAATACAGTAGATGTCATGGTGTTTCCTTAGATTTGGCTCAATACAAAGCGGGAAATTGAGCATCAGTCTGAACTTTGCTGCCAGGCAAATCCAGACTTTTGCGACCAACTTAGTCCGCAGCACTTTAACTATGCTGTTGTAACCACTGATAAAACATCTGTTTTGGCATAGCACCCGATTGCTGGGCAATCAGCTTGCCCGCTTTAAACAGCATCAGAGTGGGAATAGAGCGAATTTGAAACTGTGCAGCCAGTTGTTGCTGCTGCTCCGTATTTACTTTGGCAAACCGAAATTGCGGCTCTAATTCAGCAGCCGCCTGATTAAATACCGGCGCAAAGTTCAGGCAAGGCCCACACCAACTGGCCCAAAAATCCACCACTACAGGCAATTCCGACTTTTGGATCTGATTGACAAAATTCTGCTGGGTTAACTCTATGGGTTTTCCGGCAAAAAGCGCGTCTTTGCACTGACCACATTTAGGATGATCGGCAAACTTTTCCGGCTGAACCCGGTTTAAGGTTGAGCAATGAGGACAGGCAATAATCATAACTAGCTCCAGATTTGGCTATTGAAGCTAAATATGGGCGCTGGAGAAGTTTTTATAGGGGCAGAAACAAGAAACCCGACTTTCGTCGGGTTCTTAATTTAACAAGTCAGAGATTAATCTCTTGGCTTACGTGGTGCACGTGGAGCTGCACCAGGACGCGGGCCTGAGCCTGTTTCCGTACGTTCACGACGTGGTGCTGAGCTAGGAGCTGAACCTGAGGTTGAACCACCAGCTGTTGAGCCAGTATCCACACTGATATTCAATTTCTGCTTACGCACATAAACCTTTTTCAAATGCTGCATAGTTTCAGCCGGGATATTGGCTGGTAATTCTACAGTACTGAAATGATCAAACAGTTTGATGTTACCGATGAACTGGCTGTCGATGTTGGCTTCGTTGGCGATAGCACCCACTATGTCACCAGCGCGTACGCCATGTTCTTTGCCCACTTCAATGCGATAATTGGTGTAATCACCTTTTAACTCACGACGTTGACGTGGTGGACGATCGCCACCGCGCTCAGGACGGTCACCTGAACGCTCTGGTCTGTCACCGCGAGAAAATTTGTCACGGCCTGAAGACGGAGCACGATCATCACGGTCACGGCTATGTGGCTCACGGATTTCCGGGAACTGGTTAGCAACGTTTAACGGAGAATCTTTTTGCGCCAGATACAATAAGGCAGCGGCCATATCAGTATCAGTAGTTTCTAACTTTTCACGCCAGTCGTTCACCAGATCCTGGAAGAAGCTTAAGTTTTTCGCTTCAATGGTCTGAGCTAACTGAGCACGGAAAGACTCGATACGACGTTGCTCGATCACCTGACCTGTTGGCAGCGACATTTTTTCAATCGGCTGACGGGTCGCATGTTCGATAGTGCGTAATAAACGACGCTCACGTGGTGATACAAACAGGATAGCTTTACCATCACGACCAGCACGGCCAGTACGACCTATACGGTGTACATAAGCTTCGCTATCGTATGGAATGTCATAGTTAATAACCAGACTGATACGTTCTACGTCCAAACCACGGGCAGCAACGTCTGTTGCTACTATCACGTCCAACTGATCAGATTTTAAACGACGGATAGTCAGTTCGCGGTGGGCCTGGTTCATATCGCCGTTTAAGCAGGCAACTGCATAACCACGGGCACCCAGTTTTTCAGCAATTTCTTCAGTCGCACTTTTTGTACGAACGAAAATGATGCTTGCATCATATTCTTCGCCTTCCAGAATACGGGTTAACGCATCCAACTTCTGATTATTGTCCAGCATCACGTAACGCTGTTGAATACGTTCAACAGTCGACGTTTTTGATTCGATTTTCACTTCATGAGCATTTTTCAAATGCTTCTGAGCAATAGCGCGGATCTGATTTGGCATAGTTGCAGAGAACATCGCAACCTGACGGCCTGGCGGAGTAGCATCCATGATAGTTTGCACATCATCGATAAAACCCATACGCAACATTTCGTCGGCTTCGTCCAGTACTATGGCACGCAGTTTATCCAGCACTAAAGTGCCACGATCCAGGTGATCCATGATACGACCTGGCGTACCAACAATAACTTGAGAACCACGTTTCAGTGCTTTTAACTGAGTGGTGTAGTTTTGACCGCCGTATAAAGGCAGTACATGGAAAGCTGGCATATAACGGGCATAAGCCTGGAATGCTTCTGCAACCTGGATAGCCAGTTCGCGAGTAGGAGCCAACACTAAAATTTGTGGATCATTTTGGGCCGGATCTAAACGGGCTAATAAAGGCAGTGCAAATGCAGCTGTTTTACCTGTACCTGTTTGGGCTTGGCCTAGCAAGTCTTCACCAGCTAGTAACTTAGGAATAGCCGCTTCCTGAATTGGAGACGGATGTTCATAACCAAGTTCTAAAACTGCACGAAGAATAGGTTCCGGCAGCGCTAGCTGGGAAAAAGACATGGACTCGGACATATATTGTATAAACCTCAATAACACGCAGGCGAACGGTTTGTGCTATCGTAGATTTACTGAGCCTGCTTTGCAGTAAAAATACCCAAAAAGGTGCAAGAAGCATTCGCTTTGCACGTTTTAATTCCAGTAGTATAGCCAATCATTTCACTGACAATAGGATGCAGTATGATTGAGATCCTTGTGGGCAGCCAAATGGGCGCTGCGGAATATGCAGCAGAACAAGTAGCTGAAACTTTGGAAAAAGCGGGTTATGAAGTAAAACTTCATCTCACCCCTGATTTAACACTGATAACCAGAAATAGTATCTGGTTAGTCGTCACTTCGACGTATGGCGCAGGGGATCTGCCCGATAATATCCAACCTTTTGTGGATCAATTAGCACAAGATCAAACAGATCTTACCACAGTTTCCTACGCAGTGATCACTTTAGGTGATTCCAGTTACGATACTTTTTGTCTGGCTGGTAAAAAAATCTCTGACCTTTTTGCCTCTTTAGGTGGCAGATTATTGTTACCAGGATTAGATATAGATGTTTTAACGGCTGAACTGCCTGAAGATCAAGCTTTGGTCTGGTTGCCTGAATTTATCAAAACCCTGCCTTAAACTCTTCTTAGTTATACAGAACAGGATCTTTCACTGTTACTCACTTAAAGGCCCATAAACAAAGGGCCTTTTCTCTATATAACCCGCTCATGATCCACTGCTATATAAAGAGGATCATACTTATGATCCAGTTACACATGGTTATCCACAGTTTTAACTAATTTTTAAGTCTAATGTGTATAAGTGTAGTTATAACTTATGTAAAAGCTGAAGTTATCCTCTGTGTAACAAATCAGGTTTTATGCCCTGTGTATAAAAGTGCTAGTTAAACACCGCTTGTTCGACCCAGGATCTTGTGTTGATCACAGGATCCGATCCTTCTTAACTGATTGATCTTCAAAACAGATCAAGGGTTACCCACAGAAAAGGCTCTGTATAGTAGTAAACATAATAAAAAGATCTCTTTAAAGATCCTTATATATTATTAGTGATCCTTTGAGGATCGTGATCGAGTTTTAATCGTTTCCCAAAGCCTCAGATCCAGTTACAATACGCGCCCTTTTTACAGAACTGGTTTTGAGTTCGAGGCCTATATGCTTTATCAGGAAACATTTGATGTCATCGTTGTTGGTGGTGGTCACGCCGGCACAGAGGCTGCGCTTGCTGCGGCCCGCATGGGAATGCAAACTTTATTGCTGACTCACAACGTTGAGACTTTGGGTCAGATGTCCTGTAATCCGGCCATTGGTGGCATTGGTAAAGGCCATTTGGTCAAAGAAATTGATGCCTTAGGTGGCGTCATGGCCAAAGCGACGGATCGTGCTGGGATCCAATTCAGAACTTTAAACAGTTCTAAAGGCCCTGCTGTACGTGCAACCCGTGCTCAGGCTGACCGTCAGCTCTATCGTGCAGCTGTGCGTTTAGTCCTTGAAAACCAACCAAATCTGAAGATCTTTCAGCAAGCCTGTGATGATTTGATCGTAGAAAACGATCAGGTCTGTGGTGTAGTGACCCAAATGGGTTTGAAATTTAAAGCCAAATCAGTGGTGCTGACTGTAGGTACTTTCCTCGGTGGCCAGATCCATATTGGTCTAGAAAATTACAGTGGTGGCCGTGCTGGCGATCCGCCATCCATAGCTCTGGCACGACGTTTACGTGAATTACCTTTCCGTGTAGGCCGTTTAAAAACCGGTACTCCACCTCGTATTGACGCCAGAACCGTTGATTTTTCAGTGATGCAGGCGCAGCCAGGTGATAACCCTACTCCGGTATTTTCGTTTATGGGATCCCACAAGGATCAACCGACTCAGATCCCTTGTCATATCACCTACACCAACGAACAAACCCACGATATTATTCGTAATGGTTTAGACCGCTCGCCTATGTACACTGGTGTGATTGAAGGCATAGGCCCACGGTATTGCCCATCGATTGAAGACAAAATCACTCGTTTTGCTGACAAAGATAAACACCAGATCTTTATTGAACCTGAAGGTTTAACCACACACGAGTTGTATCCAAACGGTATATCTACCAGCTTGCCTTTTGACGTGCAGTTAAACCTGGTTCGTTCGATCAAAGGTCTGGAAAATGCCCATATTACCCGCCCTGGTTATGCTATTGAGTATGACTTTTTTGATCCACGGGATTTAAAAACTTCACTGGAAACTAAATTCATTAAAGGTTTGTTTTTTGCAGGACAAATCAACGGTACCACAGGCTACGAAGAAGCTGGTGCTCAGGGCTTAATGGCCGGTATGAACGCAGCGCTTTCTGCTCAGGACAAAGACTCCTGGACACCAAGCCGTGATCAGGCCTATGTAGGTGTGTTGATTGACGACTTGACCACCATGGGTACCAAAGAGCCGTACCGTATGTTCACCAGCCGTGCTGAATACCGTCTGATGTTACGTGAAGACAATGCCGATATTCGTTTGACTGCCAAAGGCCGTGAGTTAGGTTTGGTCGACGACGTGCGTTGGGCCGCGTTTAACCTGAAAATTGAACAAATTGAATTGGAACGTCAACGCTTAAAACAGCAATGGATCCACCCACAACACGCGGCTTTGGCTGAAGTGAATCTGTTGGTGAAAACACCGCTGAGCAAAGAAGCCAGCTTAGAAGAATTGATCCGTCGTCCTGAAGTGAATTACCAGGATCTGATGAAAATTGATCTGGTAGGCCCTGGCTTAGCCGATCCTGCTGCTGCTGAACAGGTTGAAATTCAAATCAAGTACGAAGGTTATATCAATCGCCAGCAGGACGAGATCTCCAGACAAGAGCGTAACGAAAACACTCGTTTGCCTGCAGGCTTTGATTACAAAGCCGTGAAAGGTTTATCCAACGAAGTGATACTCAAACTGAATCAGGTGCAACCTGAAACTATGGGTCAGGCTTCGCGTATTTCAGGCATCACGCCTGCCGCTATTTCGTTATTGCTGGTCTACCTGAAAAAACAGGGTCTACTGCGCAAATCTGCTTAAGCATTGGGATCATCATGCTGGAAAAATTAAAAAAGCTGGTCGCACAGACCAGCTTAGTTTTATCTGAACTTCAACTGCAACAACTGGTGGCCTATGTCCAGTTGCTGGATAAATGGAACAGTGCTTACAACCTGACCTCAGTGCGTGATCCGGAAGAAATGCTGGTGAAACACATTATGGACAGCTTAGCCGTCGCGCCTTTTGTCACTGGACAGCGTATTATCGACGTGGGCACTGGCCCTGGTTTACCTGGTATTCCGCTGGCAATCGCTTTACCTGACAAGCAATTTTACCTGCTGGATAGTCTTGGCAAACGCATTCGCTTTTTAAATCATGTCAAATTGCAGCTGAAACTACAGAACTTTGAAGCTATTCAGAGTCGGGTTGAAGATCATCAACCCGAAACAGGGTATGATGCGGTGCTGAGCCGGGCTTTTGCTTCAATGACTGATATGGTGAACTGGTGTAAGCATTTACCAGCGGCTGATGGCCAGTTTTTAGCCATGAAAGGCGCTTTGGTTCAAGAAGAAATTGCAGCTTTGCCGAATTTTGTTAAAGTTGTCGGCAGTCATCCGTTACAGGTGCCAACACTGAACGCCGAACGTTATCTGGTGGTGTTGGAGAAAGTCTAATTTAATTAAATTCTTATTGGGGTCCTTGTGGGAAAAGTCATAGCTATTGCAAACCAGAAAGGTGGTGTGGGCAAAACAACCACAGCGGTCAATCTGGCTGCCTCTATGGCTGCAACCAAACGCAAGGTGCTGCTGATTGACTTAGACCCGCAAGGTAATGCCACTATGGGCAGCGGCGTCGACAAGTACGCCGTACATGCCAGTGCTTATGAGTTACTGGTAGAAGAAAAACCTTTTGCCGAAGTAGTGGTTAAGGAAACTGCCGGTGGTTATCACCTGATCGCAGCCAATTCAGATGTCACAGCTGCCGAAGTACGTTTACTTAACGTCTTTGCCCGTGAACTGCGTTTACGTAATGCGTTAAAAGACGCCCGCCAACAGTACGATTTTATTTTTATTGATTGCCCGCCAGCACTGAACATGCTGACGGTGAATGCGATGGCAGCCGCTGATTCTGTGCTGGTGCCTATGCAATGTGAATACTATGCGCTGGAAGGCTTAACCGCCCTGATGGATACCATCAACCAGCTGACGTCCGTGGTGAATGCCGATCTGAAAATTGAAGGTATTCTGCGTACTATGTACGACCCGCGAAATCGCCTGGCCAATGATGTGTCTGAACAGCTGAAACAACATTTTGGCGATAAAGTCTACCGTGCTGTGATCCCACGTAATGTACGACTGGCGGAAGCGCCAAGTTTTGGCACCCCGGTGATGTATTACGACAAAGGTTCAACAGGTGCCAAAGCCTATCTGGCATTAGCGGGCGAAATTTTACGCCGGGCTGATAAAAAAACGGCAAAAACCTCCATTTCCGCCTAATTAAAACGCGCCTAATTGACAAGGAATACAACTGAAGATGTCGGTAAAAAAACGTGGCTTAGGCCGGGGCTTAGATGCTTTACTCACTACTAAACCTGTGTCTGATCAACAGAATGACGCCAACTTTTCTTCAGCCCAACGCAGTGAATTGCAAAAACTGCCGATTGAATGGCTCAAGCCAGGCAAATACCAGCCGCGTAAAGATATGTCGCAGGATGCGCTGGAAGATTTAGCCAGTTCTATTCGCTCTCAAGGTATTATTCAACCTATTGTTGTGCGTCAGGTGGGCGAAGAATCCTATGAAATCATCGCTGGTGAACGGCGCTGGCGTGCAAGCCAGTTAGCGCAACTTGACGTTATTCCTTGTATTATCAAAGATGTACCAGACGAAGCTGCTGTCGCTATTGCCCTGATTGAAAACATTCAGCGTGAAGATCTAAATGCGATGGAAGAAGCCATAGCGCTTCAGCGTTTATTGTCCGAATTTGAACTGACACATCAGCAGGTGGCTGATGCAGTGGGTAAATCCCGCGCCAGTGTCACCAACCTATTACGTTTGAACCAGCTCAATGACGATGTGAAGTTATTGCTCGAGCATGGTGATATCGAAATGGGCCATGCCCGTGCTTTATTGGCATTGGATGGAACAGCACAATCTGATGCTGCCCGTATAGTGGCTGCGAAACAAATGACAGTGCGCGATACTGAAAATCTTGTGCGTCGATTGCTGGAACCTGCTCCTGAAGTGGCTGTTAAAGTAAAAGATCCGGATGTCAGTTCGCTGGAGCAACGCTTAAGTGAACGATTTGCTGCCCCTGTTGAAATTAATTACAACAAAAAAGGCAAAGGCAATCTGGTGATCTCATACAGCAGTCTGGATGAATTAGAAAGCGTGTTGAAAAAATTAGAGATAAACAGCTTTGAGTAGTTTGTATTTTGTCTAATTTAGGTGTGACTGCTTGCTCTGAGTGGCTTTTAGTTGCAAATCAAAGGCAAATAAGTATACTTGCCGCAATTTTTACCCATGTTTTATTTGTTGTTTAGTAACCGGAGTTGTAATGCAACCTAGCCCGCGACAAGTTCGCCTGTCAGCTTACAAGTTGATCGCTTTTCAGGTTGCAGTGGCGGGTTTAACAGCTTTAGTTTTTCAACTGCTGTCTGGTGAGTTGGCTGCTAAATCGGCATTTAAAGGTGGGCTAGTAGCAGCTTTACCGAATTTTGTGTTTGCGTTGTTTGCATTTTGGACCTTAGGTCGTGGCAGCGCAGAACAAGCGAAGACCGCTATGATGCGGGGGCATTCGCTAAAACTGATTTTGACCATTGTGCTTTTTGTTGTAGTTATGCAGCAGCAAATAGTAGCAGGCCCTTTGATGACAGGCTTTGTATTGACGTTATTTGCACAGTGGGCAACAGCGATTTTCTTTAAACATTGATAATTGGGATGAAACATGGCTGCAGGTGAAAGTAACATTTCAAGTCATATTCAGCACCACCTTACTAACGCGAAAATGTGTACTGTCGATGGCAGTGTTGCATTTAACAAAGCATGTAGTGAGGCTGGTTTCTGGGTATTACACATTGATTCTTTAGCATGGTCTATCGGTCTGGGTATTTTGTTTTTATGGCTGTTTCGTATTGCTGCCGTAAAAGCGAGTAGAGATCAACTTGCTGTTCCTGGCAAATTTCAGTGCTTTGTTGAGTTGCTCGTAGAATTCGTTGACTCTAATGTCAAATCTACTTTTTATGGCAACAGTAAGCTGATCGCGCCTTTGGCCTTAACCA
The DNA here is from genome assembly GCF_021290985.1 of Rheinheimera soli. Taxonomy (GTDB): domain Bacteria; phylum Pseudomonadota; class Gammaproteobacteria; order Enterobacterales; family Alteromonadaceae; genus Pararheinheimera; species Pararheinheimera soli. The sequence goes on along the minus strand of NZ_JAJOYU010000018.1, from coordinate 44,177 downwards.
TTTTTGTCTGGGTATTTTTAATGAACCTGATGGATTTGGTACCTGTTGATGTACTTCCGGCTTTAGCGGGTTGGATTGGCTTTACATTCTTTGGTGTCGAATCACAGAATGTTTATATGAAAATTGTGCCAACTACAGATATTAATACTACAGCAGCTTTAGCTATGGGCGTTTTTGTCTTAATGATAGGTTATTCCATTAAGATTAAAGGGGTTGTAGGCTTTATCAAAGAACTGACCTTACACCCTTTTCATGCGAAAAACGTGGTAGTTCAGGCTCTGTTAGTCCCCTTTAACTTACTGCTGGAAGTTCTGGCGTTAATCACTAAGCCATTTTCACTGGCGCTGCGTTTATACGGTAACCTCTATGCGGGTGAGATGATCTTTATCCTGATCGGTATTATTGGATTATTACAGCTGCCATTACACTTTATATGGGCAGTGTTCCATATACTGGTTATAGTGCTGCAGGCATTCGTATTTATGATGTTGACCATTGTTTACCTAAGCATGGCCAGCGCAGATAATCACTAGTTTTTATCATTAACTTTAACTTTAACTTTAACTATCGGAGTAAAAAATGGAAACAGTATTAACTATGCCAGAAGCAGTGGTAGAAGCGGTAAAATTGATCGCAGTTGCCTTGTTAATCGGTTTTGGTGCTTTAGGTACTGCTTTAGGTTTCGCAAACATGGGTGGTAAGTTCCTGGAGTCATGTGCTCGTCAACCAGAACTTGCTCCTTCTTTGCAAGTTAAAATGTTCATCCTTGCAGGTCTGATCGATGCGATCTCTATGATTGCGGTTGGTATTGCTATGTACATTCTGTTCGTTGGTTAATTATCTGACGTTTATCGGTACCGAGAACAAATTAACTAAGGAGGAGCGGACGTGAATCTGACTCTGACTATTATCGGACAAATGATCGCTTTTGCGGTTTTCGTTGTGTTCTGTATGAAGTTTGTATGGCCACCTCTGATGGACGCTATTGAAGCGCGCCAGAAGAAAATTGCAGATGGTCTTGCTGCTACAGACAGAGCTGAAAAAGACCTGGCATTAGCTCAGGATAAAGCAAAAGATCAGCTCAAAGATGCAAAAGCTCATGCCGCAGAAATCATTGAACAAGCGAAAAAACGCGAAGCGAAAATGATTGATGAAGCAATAGCTAAAGCCAATGCTGAACGTGAACATATCCTGGCGCAAGCCAAAGCAGAAGTTGATGCTGAACGTATTCGTGCTCGTGAAGAATTGCGTAAGCAGGTTGCATCACTGGCTGTTGCGGGAGCGGAAAGAATTCTGCAACGTTCAATTGATGAAGCTGCCCACAGCGACATCCTGGAAAAACTGGTTGCAGAACTATAAAGAGGAAGAGCCATGTCTGAACTGACGAATGTTGCTCGTCCTTATGCAAAGGCGGCGTTTGAGTTTGCTGTAGAGCAAAACACGCTGTCTTGCTGGGTTGATATGTTGTTTTTCGCGGCGGAAGTCGCGAAAAACCCAGCTGTCGCCGAGCGTCTGCAATCCGGCTCTGCTCAAACGCAGGCTGAATTTTTTATCCAGGTTTGTGGTGAGCAACTGAACGAGCAAGGCCAGAACTTTATTAAAGTTATGGCAGAAAATCATCGTTTGCTGGCTTTGCCTGCGGTGTTTACGCGTTTTACTGAGTTAAAATCAGAGTACGAGAAAGAAGCTACCGTCGATGTTGTTTCTGCCACTGTATTGACTGGTGCTCAGCGCGAAAGCTTAATCGCAGCCTTGTCTCAGCGTTTATCACGTAAAATAAAATTGAACTGCAGTGTAGATCCGGCCGTCGTTGGCGGTATGGTTATCAAATCCGGTGATATGGTGATTGATGGCTCGGTTCGTGGCAAATTACATCGTTTAGCTACTGCACTGCAGTCATAATTGGGGATTAGAGCATGCAACTGAATTCCACTGAAATTTCTGAACTGATCAAAAAACGTATTGAGCAGTTTGAGGTTGTCAGTGAAGCTCGCAACGAAGGTACTATAGTCGCTGTTACAGACGGTATTATTCGTATCAATGGCCTTGCTGATTGTATGCAGGGTGAGATGATTGAGCTTCCAGGCAACCGTTACGCTATCGCATTAAACCTTGAGCGCGACTCAGTAGGTGCTGTAGTTATGGGTCCATATGCGGACCTGCGTGAAGGTACAAAAGTTAAATCTACTGGCCGTATCCTTGAAGTACCAGTTGGCCCAGGCTTATTAGGCCGTGTGGTTAACACTTTAGGTGAGCCAATCGACGGTAAAGGCCCAATCGATGCTGCTGGTTTTGCACCAGTAGAAAAAATCGCTCCAGGCGTTATCGATCGTCGTTCAGTAGACCAACCTCTGCAAACTGGTTACAAGTCAGTTGACTCCATGATCCCAATCGGTCGTGGTCAGCGTGAATTGTTAATCGGTGACCGTCAGACAGGTAAAACGGCTCTAGCTATCGATGCCATCATCAACCAGAAAACTTCTGGCGTGAAATGTATCTATGTAGCTATCGGCCAAAAAGCTTCTACTATTGCTAACGTAGTACGTAAACTGGAAGAGCATAACGCTCTGGCCCACACTATTGTTGTTGTAGCTTCAGCTTCTGAAGCTGCTGCACTGCAGTTCCTGGCGCCATACTCTGGTTGTACTATGGGTGAATACTTCCGTGACCGCGGTGAAGATGCACTGATCGTATACGATGACTTGTCTAAACAAGCTGTTGCTTACCGTCAAATCTCTCTGTTGTTACGTCGTCCACCAGGCCGTGAAGCTTACCCAGGTGACGTATTCTATCTCCACAGCCGTCTGTTAGAGCGCGCATCTCGTGTAAACGAGCATTATGTTGAGCGTTTAACCAACGGTGAAGTGAAAGGCAAAACTGGTTCTTTAACTGCACTGCCAATTATCGAAACTCAGGCTGGCGACGTTTCTGCGTTCGTTCCAACCAACGTAATTTCGATCACTGACGGTCAGATTTTCTTAGAATCTGGTTTATTCAACGCCGGTATCCGTCCAGCTGTTAACGCTGGTATCTCGGTATCCCGTGTTGGTGGTGCTGCTCAAACAAAAATCATCAAAAAGCTGGGTGGCGGTATCCGTTTAGCCTTAGCTCAGTACTCAGAACTGGCGGCGTTCGCTCAGTTCGCTTCTGACCTGGATGACGCGACTCGTGCGCAGTTAGACCACGGCCAGAAAGTTACTGAACTGATGAAACAGTTACAATACGCGCCAATGGGCGTGGCTGACATGGGTGTGTCTATTTTCGCTATCGAAAAAGGCTACATGAAAGACATCGAAGTTGCCAAAATCCTTGATTTTGAAGCCGCTTTAATTGCTTACATGCACTCAGAGCACGCAGCGTTTATGGCTGATCTGAACAAAACCGGTAACTACAACGACCAAATCGAAGCGACATTAAAAGGCGCTATTGAGAAGTTTAAAGCAACTCAGACTTGGTAAACATATCGGGTGCGGGCAACCGCACCCGGTCGTTGAAACTTTCGGAGATTAAGTCATGGCCGGCGCAAAAGAGATAAAAAGTAAGATCGGGAGTATTAATAATACTCGTAAGATCACCAGCGCAATGGAAAAGGTAGCAGTCAGCAAAATGCGCAGAGCGCAAGAGCGGGTTGCACATAGCCGTCCATACGCTGAAGGTATGCGCAAAGTGATCGGCAATATCGCAAACGGCAGCATTGAATACCGTCATCCGTATTTAACGGAACGTCCGGTAAAAAATGTTGGCTACATTGTGATATCGACAGACCGTGGCCTTTGCGGCGGCTTAAATACCAATGAGTTCAAACGTATTGCTCTGGACATGAAAAGCTGGAAAGAGCAGGGAGCCCATGCTCAAATTGCGGTGATCGGCAACAAGGCTACAGCGTTTTTTAAACGTTTTGGCGGTAAAGTGCTGGCACAACAATCTGGTGCTGGTGACACCCCACGTTTGGCTGATGTGATTGGTTCGGTCCGCGTAATGCTCAATGCATACGAGGAAGGCCGTATCGACCGCTTGTTCCTGGTGTACAACAAGTTTGTAAATACCATGAAACAAGAGCCAGTGATCGAACAACTCTTACCTTTGCCAAAAGCAGACGTAGCAGCGAAAAGCCATAGCTGGGATTACATTTACGAACCGGATCCAAAGGTGATTTTAGATAAATTACTGGACCGTTACGTGGAGTCTCAGGTGTACCAGGGTGTAGTTGAAAACGGCGCCAGCGAACAAGCTGCCCGTATGGTTGCGATGAAAGCCGCAACAGACAACGCTGGTAGCTTAATGGATGACCTGAAGTTGGTTTACAACAAAGCACGTCAAGCAGCTATAACCCAGGAACTGAGCGAAATCGTTGGTGGGGCCGCTGCTGTTTAAGGCTAAGGTTACAGAAATTAGAGGATTAAACATGAGTCAAGGTAAGGTAGTCCAAATCATTGGCGCCGTTGTGGATATCGACTTTCCACAAGAATCGGTACCTGGTATCTATGACGCGTTAAACGTAACAAGCGGCGACCTGGCTGGTTTAGTACTTGAAGTACAACAGCAATTGGGCGGCGGTACTGTACGTACTATCGCGTTAGGTTCAACCGACGGTTTACGTCGTGGCGCTGAAGTGGCTAACACTGGCAAAGCCATCCACGTACCAGTAGGTAAAGCGACTTTAGGTCGTATCATGAACGTATTAGGCGAGCCAATCGACGAAGCTGGTCCTATCGGTGAAGATGAGCGTATGCCTATCCACCGTGCCGCACCAAGCTACGAAGATCAAGCCGCTTCAAACGCTCTGTTAGAAACAGGCATCAAGGTTATCGACCTGGTATGTCCGTTTGCTAAAGGCGGTAAAGTTGGTCTGTTCGGTGGTGCCGGTGTTGGTAAAACCGTAAACATGATGGAACTGATCCGTAACATCGCAATCGAGCACAGTGGTTACTCTGTATTCGCCGGTGTAGGTGAGCGTACTCGTGAAGGTAACGACTTCTATCACGAAATGAACGATTCAAACGTACTGGACAAAGTATCACTGGTGTATGGCCAGATGAACGAGCCGCCAGGCAACCGTTTACGTGTAGCTTTAACAGGTCTGACTATGGCCGAGAAGTTCCGTGATGAAGGCCGTGACGTTCTGTTCTTCGTGGACAACATCTACCGTTACACCCTGGCCGGTACTGAGGTATCAGCTCTGTTAGGCCGTATGCCATCTGCAGTAGGTTACCAGCCAACGCTGGCCGAAGAGATGGGTGTACTGCAAGAGCGTATCACTTCAACCAAAACTGGTTCTATCACATCTGTACAAGCGGTTTACGTACCAGCGGACGACTTAACTGACCCGTCACCAGCTACTACGTTCTCTCACTTAGATGCGACAGTTGTATTGTCTCGTAACATCGCTTCACTGGGTATCTACCCGGCAATCGATCCACTGGACTCTACTTCACGTCAGCTGGACCCGTTAGTGATAGGTAAAGAGCACTACGATACAGCCCGTGGCGTGCAGTCAGTGCTGCAACGTTACAAAGAATTAAAAGACATCATCGCCATTTTAGGTATGGACGAGTTGTCTGATGAAGACAGAACTGTGGTTTACCGTGCACGTAAAATCCAGCGTTTCCTGTCTCAGCCATTCTTCGTTGCTGAAGTATTCACTGGTTCACCAGGTAAATACGTTCCGTTGAAAGAAACTATCCGTGGTTTCAAAGGTATTCTGGACGGTGAGTTCGATCACATGCCAGAACAAGCCTTCTACATGGTTGGTTCTATCGACGAAGCCATCGAAAAAGCGAAGAAGCTGTAATCAACTGCAGCTTTAGGAGAGCGAAATGGCAATGACAGTACAACTGGATGTGGTAAGCGCCGAAGAACGGATTTTTTCTGGTCTGGTGGAATCCATTCAGGTAACAGGCAGTGAAGGTGAGCTGGGTATTTTACCTGGTCACATTCCGCTTCTTACTGGAATCAAGCCTGGTATGGTTCGTATCGTTAAGCAGTTTGGCGAAGAGCATCTGATTTATGTTGCTGGTGGTGTGCTGGAAGTTCAGCCTCACAGCATCACAGTGCTTGCCGACATTGCGGTACGGGCTGAAGATCTGGACGAGCAGGCTGCATTAGCCTCTCAGAAACGTGCGGAAGAAGCGATGCAACATGCTGGCGCTGACTTCAACTACGCAGAAGCTGCAGCTCAATTGGCTGAAGCTATTGCCCAGTTACGTTTAATTCAGAAACTTCGCAAAAAATAAGCGGATTACTGCATAGAAAAAAGCCACCTTCGGGTGGCTTTTTTTATGTGGTGAAATTAACTAAAGGCCGAAGCCATCTGCACATCGCTTACTATTGAAATTGTCATCTCACAGTACCTGCGGGTTGACTCTAAAACCCGCTGTAAAAATAAAGCTCTCCGTTACGTCTAGGGTTAAGGAGCATATAAATTACCAGACAGCCGCAATGCTGCTGATTTTATTAATCCAGATCGATAAGAATCCCCTTTGTAGAGACCAAATTCATTACTCATTTGTCTACAGGCATCGCTGAATTTTTGTTCCTTTATAATGCGATCTACTGTCTCAGAGATTTGCTGCTCATTGTAAGAGTCTTCATTAAAAACAGTTGCCACTCCAATTTTTTCACAATAAAACGAGTTATCTACTGTTTCTCCTCCACTAGGAAATAAAAGCATGGGAATGGCATTTTCAAGTGCGGCAAGGACTGACGTTGTATGCCCAGCTGAGATAAATAAACTTGCATGAGAAACTACCGCTCTGATGGGTATATGGTTAGCCAGAAAAAAGTTGTCTGGTACTTCACCAACAAAGCCATCCATCCTGTTCACATCAGCTATCACTAAGTAGTCGGAAGCGCCAAATATTGACTTGATCAAACTCCAGAATCCCTTCATATAGAAAGTTCGTCCTTGATTTACATACAATACTTTTCGATCTCTATTCTTAGGAAGGTTAAGCCAATTTTCTAACATTTCTTCCGTATCACTCACTGTTTCCGGTTCCCATATACAAGAACCAAAGGCAACAGTTTTTTCGGGTATACCCCCTATTTTGTGCATTAGACCAGGAACGCTTCTCTGAAGCATCAAATCACCTGTAAACGGAATACGAGATAAATCATGGTTTACTTTTTGAAAGCCAAGACTAGCCCTTGATTTCATATAAGTATTAAACATATCTGTCGTACGCCACTTACAGTGGTCATGAATCTTTTTAGGAAGACCAAATATATTTACATCGTTGACCCATAAATATGAAAAAAAACCAAGAGTAACAACACGCAGGCTATATCTTTCCGCTGCCAGAATTGTTCCAAAAGATAAAGGAGAGGTTACAACTAAATCATAGCTAAAATTTGAAACTGCATATTCAACATACTTGATCTGGTTTGAAATATCCTCAAGATCACCAAAGCGTTTAATTAAAAATGCATCTTTATTCTCTTTATCATGTTCTATCCATCGCATTCCTTGTTCAAGAACAATCTCTTTGATGCTTTTGCTGCCAATAAAATGGATGTCATATCCGAGCCGCTTGAAACTATTCGCCAGTCCTATCATCGGGTAAAGAAAGCCAAAACTGTCAAAAGTACAAATAAGAATTCTCATGGCGACTCCGGATTGTTTCTGGTATTTAGACATAAATATCAGTCTAACCAAATTTTCCAAAGTCGAAACCTGTAGAAAGTAGCAGGTAAGCCAATCCTTTAAAGCTATAGCTTAAGTCCACAGCGCCTAGCCTATCTCCATCACTTTTCTAATTGTCGACGCGATAGTATTGAAAGCGGACGGAGTCAATGGAACCTGGAGGTACTGAGCCGATTACCTGTCATATTTTGCAGGTTGACGATCAACCGAAAAACTATAAATCTTGTGGTTAATGGAACTTTGTGCCGATTATGTGAAATCCGTGTGTTGTTTTTTTAGGTAAATGGCAAAGGTCAGAATATAGCAAAGGTCAGGACGGAGTGACTTGTTTAATAAACAAAAAACTCTATTCGTCTTGTATTAAAAAATAGTTCAAGTAGGTGCAGCATGGAAAATGTCATTCAGATTTTTAGATTATCTGACCAAAACGATCTGCCGGCTGATGGTGCAGTTTTAAAGGAACAGCCTTCATATGGTCCATCATTGAGTGCTCATCGAACAAGCCAATACACTATTTATGTCGACTTGCCGGATAACAATGAGGCTATGGTTCTTGTTCATGGTTATCTGGGGCATAGAATATTGGTATCAAAAAAGGTGGCTGCATACCTAAGGAAGCTTGAACTTAAGCGCCCGCCTCGTCCGTTGTACGGAGAGTGGCAAGATGATTTTGAGTTCCAGGGCGAGCCAGAAAAACCGACAGACGAAACCTTTCAGCAGCTTGTGCACTATGGTTTTTTAACAAAAAGAACAAGCGATGAAGAGTTGGCCTTCTTTAAACGTTATGTTGAGGTAAAACGGCGTAAATCATCTATGAATATGCCTCGTTACCTTTTTATGCCCACTTATGATTGCAATCTGCGCTGCCCATATTGCTTTCAGGATCATATGAGAAAAGAACCGAGCTTTAAAAAATTCTTGAAGTTGATGGATAAGGAAACAGTGGATCGTATCTTTGCCAGTATGCCGCTGATTGAAGAAAAACATGGTTTTGAATTATCTGAAGAAAGACAGCACAGGCATATCTCGTTCTTTGGTGGTGAGCCGCTTTTAAAAGCGAACCGTGACATCATTAGTTACATTATGGATAAAGCGAAAACACTGAGTTCGGCCAGCTTTTCAGCAACAAGCAACGGCACTGAACTTGAGTTTTACCATGATTTGCTAGGTAAGGATGGCATCAGCGAAATTCAGATTACTTTAGATGGTAAACCTGAAGAGCATGATAAAAGGCGGATCTATCCGGATGGTTCAGGAAGTTTCGCTAAAATTGCCAGTAATATTGATTTAGCCTTGTCAAAAGGGGTTTTTATTAATGTTCGTGTCAATGTTGACTACGGAAACATTAATGATTTACCTGAATTATCTTCTTTCATTCATTCTAAAAAATGGCATGAAAAAGCCAATTTTGGTGCTTATCTGGCACCCATACATGCTCTTAATGACAACACTGATAAAGAGCAATGTATGACTACATTAAAACTAAATAAAGAAATGGAGACGATGCGCGTCCAGCATCCGCAGACCGCATTGTTTTCAGTTGATGGCGACAAAATGAGAAATCAAGCCATAGGTATATTTAAGAATCCAGAGAAAGCATCCTCAGGTATTAAGACTAATTACTGCGCAGCACATGACAGAATGTATCTTTTTGATGCACTTGCGGACATTTATGCCTGTTGGGAAAAAACAGGAGATAAAAACATTAGGATTGGTACTGTTGATAAATATGCCGGGTTAATGTTTTTCAATGAGCAGGAAAAAAATTGGCGCTCAAGAAGTGTTGTATCAAATTCTGTTTGCTCACAATGTCGTTATGCTCTGCATTGTGGCGGCGGTTGTGCCGTTTATGCGTCAGAAAAGACCGGTACTTTGCATTCTAACTATTGTGATGGATACGGGAAAAGATTCAGAGCCAGTGTGGCAGAAGCATATATAAAAACCAGAGAAGATCTGCTGGTTGTTTCGTAATGTTTTTGCATGACACAAACAATCCTATAACAAAATCTGGCTCAGTTAAACACGCAGATAGTTTTCTGAGTCGTTGTTAAACATCTTGTTGTAACGACAAGTCGCAGAGTTTCTGCGGAACGTGGTCCAACTGGTTTAATAAAAAACCAAGTATCAATTTATTTATGAGGTTAAATATGACTGAATTTAAAGATCTGACTAAAAAGAAAGCTTCTGCTACTCCAGATGAGGTTTCACCTGAGTTGCTGGATGAAATATCAGGTGGTACGAATCCAGAGCAGGCTGACGATTCAGAATGTATCGGTTTCGCTTGTGGCAGCTATAAAGAAAACCAGCAGATTGAGTAAGGCACTTTGCTGGAAAATCTGAATTCAGAATAGGCTGCGTCACTGAATTTGCATCTTTTTTTACCTCTCTGTGCTGTTTTGTCTGGCTATAGCTCGCTGTGGCTAGACAAAGCACCAGCTGGTTCTAAGACATTTGCGTATTCGGTCAGAACATAGTTCGTTTTTAAGCGAGTTAATTATGCTGGGTTCAGGTTAAAAGGCAGGGCGCGAGCAGCCCTGCCTCGTTCAATGATAAATATATGGGGCCTTTGCATCGAAACTAGGGGCCCGAGCTGAGTTTTGGCCTGATAACCAGAACAGGTATCCATTGAACTACTTTAGAGCTGGAGATAACGACCTGTGTTATTGGAGGCATAAATGTCACTTAGATGGCCCGATGTGCAGATGATTACCTGCCAGATTTTGTTTGTATGTATAGCCCTCAGTGTCTTGCCTCTAACAGCACAAGAAGAGGCCAGCCAGACATCAGGTCAGTTGTCATTTGATTACCAGCGCCTGATGAAAAGTGTCGGACCAGATTTGATGCGGTTATCGCCGGATCGACAGTGGCTTGTTCTGGCAAATGGTAACAAGTACCCATCCCTTAACGACGAAAGTAATTCGGAGCGAATAGAGTTCTTAGGCCGAGAGTTTTACCTGGGTCGACCTTTGGAAGTCAGCAACACTCTAATCAACACAGTACAATTAATTCATATCAGTACTGGTCATAGCAAAGACTTGTCACTGCCAGAGCGGACAGTTCGTGATGTGCGTTGGGCCCCCGACTCTGAAAGCTTTGCTTTAATTGGCGTGAGTGACAAAGTGCTGGATATCTGGCGCTTTGATATATCTCAGCAAAAGCTTGAGCCTTGGTCGGATATTGGGGTATCAGGACAATTAGATTCTCCTTCCATCGTATGGATGCCTGATAGCCAGAGCATCATTCTTCGGCACAGCCGCATGCTTTCTATCAATGCAGCAAAACCTCCAGCTGCTACGCTGCAAAGTTCGGAGAGTCAGTCAGTTCAGACGCGGATCTATCGAAATACACTTGATACGGAGTTAGCCCGACAGAACTTTAAAGCGTTGCTGAGTCAACAAGCTGTTCTGCTGCATAAAAATGGCGAAGTACGCACTTTGACGTCAAAGCTTTTATTAGAGGCCATCAGTGTTTCCCCGGATGGGCGGTATCTACTGGTTCAGCATCTTGCGGATGAAGTACAACCTGGGATCCGCCTCAATCGGTTGGCTCGAGAGTATCAGATTGTCGATATTTTAACCGGAGAGGTAAAAGCAGTCTTGCCAAAGCTGCAGACTGATCGACAGCGGGCAAGGGAGCCAGATGCTGCCGCCGAAGGCGCTCGTCTAGTGCAATGGCGGCCGGATCAACCTGCTACAGTGATTTGGGTGGAGAGCGTTGAACCGCAGGGGCATAGAGTTGATGCAAGATATCGTGATGCCGTGATGTCTTTTGAAGCTCCATTTACAAAAGAAGCAACAGAACTTTTTAAAACAAACTGGCGTTTACATCAATTCTATCTGACAAAGGAAGGTCGGCTTGTGTATAGCGATTTTCATGCAGGTCAAAAGCAACTTAGGTACTGGAACTTGCAACTTAACGCAGCAGAGCAGAAAGAAAGTCTATTGACTCAATACGATTACACCAATAGTGCTGAATTTCCCGGCGATCTGCTTACCCAGTTGTTGCCCGATGGGAGAATTGAACTCATTAGTAATCAGCGGCAGGAGGTGTATTTTCAAGCTGAGGGCCAGCACCGCTGGGGGGATGGGGTTTATGTGGTCAGACAAGGCAGAAAGGCGTCTGAACAGAGCGTTGCTTTTAAAAACGAGAGCGCTGATCAACGAAGAACACCCGTTTATCTCAGAATAACGGGCGAGAAAGAATGGCTGATGCTTGTTGCCGAGACGCCCGAGAGAGCTCCATCTTTGCAAATACACCATAACGACGACGAAAAACCTTTATATGATTGGCATTCCGATGATCTGGTTTCAGTGCCAAAGCCTGTATTACTGGAATTTAAACGTGGTGACGGCGTACAGTTGTACAGCCAGCTGTATCTGCCGAGAAAACAGAATGATGAGTTGTTACCTGCAGTGATTTGGCTATACCCTCGCGAGTATCATAGTCATCAGCAACAAGCAAAACCATCACAACACTTTGGATTTGAGCTTCTTGATCCGCAAGGACCTCAGATTGCACTATTAGATGGCTATGCGGTTGTGGATGCCAGTCAGATCCCTATAGTCCGCCAGAACGGGCAAGAACCAAATGATACTTTTATGCAGCAGCAGCAACTGAACATGTCGTCTTTGATTAAAACCCTGGAACAGACTGGCCGTATTGATACTACCCGGCTGGTATTGATGGGACACTCTTATGGTGCTTTTAGTGTTTTAAGCTTGCTGACAGAACATACTGATTTTCGCTGTGCAATAGCACGAAGTGGTGCTTACAATCGATCGCTGACGCCTTTGGGTTTTCAGGGAGAAAAACGCACCTTGTGGCAGGTACCTGATTTGTATCAGCAACTATCCCCATTTTTCCATGCGGATAAGATAAAAACCCCTGTATTGCTGATCCACGGTTTGGCTGATGAAAACCCTGGTACAGCTCCATTACAATCTGAAATGATGTTTCAGGCATTACAAGCGCATCAGGTGCCTGCCAAGTTGTTATTACTGAATAAAGAACGGCATGCCTACCGTTATAAAGAAACCATCCAACAAATGCTTGTAGCTCAGTCGGCTTGGCTACGGCAGTGTGCACAGGCTAACTAACCAGCACTCAGTCAGAAAACAGGTAACTCCTCTGCCTTACTCTGTTTTACCGCCGTTTTCTAAGCTATGTAGCAGACCGCCTAAACGACGTAAAACTCTGTATGTAAACTAAACTTTTACAATTTTACCTACTACGGATAATTCCCTTGCCCTGTAAGTTTTTACAGACAATAATGCCATTAGGTTTTTTGTGGCTATTTTGGGTGTATGTCTAAGGTCATTCTTGGTGAGTTTATTTTCGATACCAGTAGCAACTTTTTGTTTTCTGGCGAAAAAGAGTTAGAAGCCGAACCTCAGGTATTGGAGCTGCTTGCTTACTTGTATTTGCATCGGGATCGTTATATCAGCCTGCAGGAATTGCATGAACATGTCTGGTCTGGTCGTGTAGTCAGTGATACTGCTGTCAGGGGAACAATCAAAAAACTCAGAAACCTGTTTGACGATACTAATGTCGCTGACCCCAAATACATTAAATCACTGTCAAAACGTGGCTATAAGTTGGTTTGTTATATCAGCGAATATACGGATTTTGTCACCCCAGATCATAAGTTGAGCGCTACTACGATGATAGAGGGCATGGCTGAAGTGTCAGGTGGTTATACCGCGAGGCCGGAACAGTTTGAGCCTATTGTTTTTCAGCCCACCAAAATCCTCACTATAGCTTGCTTTATTGTTTTTGGTGTTTTGATCCTTCTCTTATTGTTTTTTTCTCCAAGAGGAAAACCTGAATCGGATATTTCTGAGCTTTGGCATCTACCCAGTCAGGTGATTACGACTATATCTGGCGAGAAGAAGGGGCTGACAGTCTCTCCGGATGGGCGATACCTAGCTTTTATTGGTCGTTTAAACCAGAGTGAACCTTGGCAAATTTATCTGAAAAACCGCAAAACCAAAGATATTCACCTTTTGTCTACCAGTGCACAGCAACCATCAATGCTGGAGTTTAATAATGACAACTCACTTTTTGTTGTCGATGAAGTGGTGGGCAACTCTTCGGTCTATCTTTTAGTGCTCGATGAGAATAAGCGCGTTGTAAGCGAACAGCCTCTTGTCAACTTTTTCATGATTTTCCGGGTAAGCCCTGGTCAACAACAGGGAGAGTGGTTTATTAATGCGATGGACGCAGAGCAAGGAACAGCCATGCTATACCGCTGGCAAAGTCAGTCAAATACTTTAGAACGGGTGCAAGCTCGCAGCAGCGCTCTGGATCACATTTATCATTCAGTACATTCCCCGGATGGTCAGTGGCTGGCAAGTGCTATTTTGCGCAGTGGTCAGGAATATTGGCTGGAAATTCAAGAGGTAAGATCGCAGCGTACAGTGTATTCAAAAGCCACACAGGCCCGTGTCGGTCGATTGGAATGGCTGAACGGTAATTCGTTGATGAAACTGGATGAACAGCAACTTAGTATTGTTAGCTTATCGTCGGGCAGTGAACAGATTTTGTTGGAGCAGGGCGAAGATCAGATTACGGATTTCTCAATTGCTAATTCAGATAACAGACTGTATTTATTGCGTAATTCAGATTCTGTTGAGCCAGTTTTTCGTGAGCTGATTCTTACCCCTGAATTGTCCGAAGGACGGATTGTTAACGCCGTCAGTGGGACGCTCATGATGAGTTATGCCGAACATGACCATATCTATTATGCAGTTGTCAGTGATCAGAATAAACGTATGCTGGTGAAGTATGATCAAAGCAGTGGTAACAAAGAAACTCTTTTTAGCACCCATAAGAAGCTCGAGTTACTGGATATTCATCCTGAACAGGGGGTCTTGTTATTACATGTGGGAGATCAACTGCTAGTGGTGAATGTATCCAAAAGTTCTGTAGAGATCGTATCTTCATCGAAAAGTCTTCTGGACAGCCAGGCTGCGTTTTCATCGGATGGTCAAAGTGTCTATTTTGGCCAATTGATCGTGGGAGATTGGGAATTGCATCAATTTGACCGTGCTAGTCAGCGTAGCAAAAGACTCGCGTTAGGCTACAGGTCTGCCAGAGAATACAGCCATGGCTTTATTGCTGTGACTGAAAATGGTGCGTTACATCAGTTGGACTCCGGGTTTCGTCAGGTTCGTGCTCTCGGATATAGCATTAATACTGAATTTATTAGTCGCTGGTATGTCAAAAATCAGTCCTTGATTTGGAGCGATTTTGATTTTGTATCTACGTGGTTAAATCAACTGGATTTTGTCAGTGGCGAGTTTCGTCAAGCCAGTTTTCCTTACGAAAAAATGCGACCTCGTTTTGCGATTAATCAAAATGGGAGTCGTGTGCTTTACAGTAGTAGAGGGACACGAATGACAAGTCTTAGTGGCATTGATTTATCCGGTTACCTTATAAAGTAGTGATAAATTAACCACAGTAAAATTAGATTCTCGTTATTTCCCCCGCTCGGTTTCCCATTCAAAATTTCCCTGACTTAACTACTATTAAAGGGGAATTTCATGAAAGTTATTATCATTGCGCTCGTACTCATATTTCCTTCAGCATTGATGGCTGAGAGTAAGTCTGAGAGTGAAACCGTTTCGCCATTGTCCTGGTGTAAATTGACCAGTAGCTGTGAAATCGATTAATAGTTCAGGGAGGCGCTATGAGTTTCTTTGAGCAAACTTTGGCTGAACTGGATCAGGTTGAAACACTGATCCAGTTAGAACGTTATTTGATTCAATTCTCAGAACTGCCTCATATAGACTGGTGCTGTTTTATTGTTCATCGAGACAGCACCGCCTATATAGGATCATTGCCAGATGGACTTAAACAAAAGCTTACCTTACCAGCACTTAAACAGGTATGCCTGCACTGTTATAAACCATCCTGGTCCGGCTCAAAGAAATTGACCAAAGTAACTTTGCCACAAGCCAGCCTGCTGATCCCTATTGTCACTTCCCGTCCAGATCATGCATGTCTGATTCTGGGGTTTACCAGTCAAAACGTAGAGCCAAAGTTTGCCGAGAAACTGGGTTGGTTTTGGCAAATTGTAGCCACTTACGTTTACGACACTTATCGACGTTTAAATGAAAAAGAACCTGACGTTGAAGTACGTCTGACTCCTCGTGAGATTGAATGTATTCACTGGGCTGCTCATGGCAAAACCTCGTGGGAAATCAGCCGGATTCTCAGTATTACAGAGCGGACTGTGAATTTTCATCTGACTAACAGTATGCAAAAAACAGGTAGCGCAAACAGGCAACAACTCATTCACAACTACATGAATACTATCTGATTTTTCATGGTTATTTTTTGGTGATAAAAAAAGAACAGCACAGTGATGGTGATATCCAGTGGTTAGCATCCATAGTCTGGCTGGCAAAACTTGTAGATGAGGTGCAGCATGAAAAATTATATAGCTTTGGACGAACCGCTAGCCGCAACCGTCACAGCTGAAGGCTTCATTGAAGTCACTGCTTTGGATGAGCTGGATAAGATTGTGGGGGGGTTGCTGAATCCGGACGATGTTTACATTGAACTGAATGATGAACCTGCAAAATTTTAGTCACAACATAAATGCTTTGGGCACTCAGACAGTTGCAATGTCTGAGTGGGTCACCGAATGGCTGATGATGTCAATGATTGGCCCAAACGTGGCGGTATTGAATGCATTAGAAGGCTTATGATGTCTTATCTGAAATTATTTCGTAAAGAGGCGTTGCGGCATCAGTACCAAACGCAAGAGTTTGGCAAATCTGTTATTCAGCAGTCACATATGCTGGATAAATCGATAGTCATTATGTTTATTGCTTTTGGTCTGCTGATTTTTTTCGCGTTGGTCTTTCCCTTTGTCAGTCGTGAGCAGTTAAACCTGGAAGCTCATGAATCAAACTATTTTCCTATTGTTTCTCCTGTACCTGTGGTTGTGGAACGTCATCTGAATATGGATGGCAGTCGCATAAATCGTGAACAAGTGATAGTGCAAGTACGTTCTTTCGATTCTAAAAGCCAGCTTGAGCAAGTTGATTTGTTGAAAAGTAGTGAGTCTGGAACCTATTTTGCGATGGTGAACTCAGGCTCTACTGCCCTGGCTTTTCAAACCATTGCCAAAGTATTGCGAATTAATGACGATCATTTGTTTTTTTTCTCGTTAACAGGAACTAAGCCTAATCAGATACAACCTGGGCAAGTTGTAAATCTGCGGGCTGGGTCACTGTGGGCTAGGGGAAAAGTTCACTCTGTTATCGGACCTTTTCAGCAAGGCAGAATTAATGTGGGGATACAGCTTCAGCTACCTTATGAGCCTGGCGTGCTTCATCCATCCGCAGACGTTCGGCTTGAGCTCAATGTGAAGCGTAATAACTTCTTTGCACTGATCAAGGAGGGCTAGTTATGCTTATTTCTGATTATATTCAATTCAGAAGCCAGCAACTGCCAGTTTATCTGCAAAGTGAAGTGGCTGAGTGCGGAATTACCTGTATTGCCATGGTGGCTTGCTACCATGGATTTAAAACGAATATGCTTGCTATGCGGCAGAAATACCCAGCTGGTTTACATGGGGTTACCGTAAAACAAATCGTCAATATTGCCGATGAATTAGGCTTGTCTGCACGAGTACTGAAACTTGATCTCGGGCAACTGGCAAAAGTCAAAAAGCCGGCAATTCTGCACTGGAACTTTAATCACTTTGTCACGCTTGCGAAAGTGAGCAGCAAAGGGATCACTATTCATGATCCGGCAAAAGGACGCTTAAATCTGGATTGGAATCAGGTCTCTGAATCCTTCACTGGTATAGTCATTGAACTGGTCCCATCGAGTGATTTTGCGCGCAAAGATGAACGGATTCGTATACCGCTGCGCCACTTTATAGGTAAAGTGGATGGCTTGTGGGCATCACTAGGAAAAATTCTGGTCATTGCGCTGTTGTTGCAGGGGTTATTACTGATATCTCCCTATTACATTCGGGTTGTGATAGATAAAGGGATTAACTCAGGCCAAACCAGCATGCTCTGGTCGGTTTTTATCGGTTTTTCATTGGTGTTGATGTTGTCTGTGTTGGCCCAGGTTATTCGTTCGGCCGCTATAATGTATTTGGATAAGAACCTGAGCTTTCAGGTCAAAGCCAATATTCAACGCCATCTTTTGCATTTGCCGCTCAGCTTTTTTGAAAGTCGCCATGTAGGGGACATCAAGTCCAGATTCGAAGCATTTAATGAAGTTCAGCGCATGATTAGCAGAGGCTTTATTACGGCTATAGTCGATGGACTATTGAGCATTACAACGCTGACCATCATGTTTTACTACAACAAGACTCTCGCATTGGTTTCGGTTGGCTTTCTGGTTGCACTGTATTTGATTCGATTTTTCCTGACCAACAAAGAAAATGAGCACCTTGAGCAGCAGCTTAGTAAACACGCCAAGGAAAATAGCCATTTTATTGAAACTATTCGGGCCATTATGCCGATAAAAAGTTTTGCGAAAGAAAATAACCGTCTATCAAGTTGGATGAACCTTTATGCCGATACACTAAACTCCAGTATCCAACGAGAGAAAGTAACCATTGCCAGTGATGTTACCCAGAACGCACTTGGCCGAATTGAATATTTGATTATTGTGATGATTAGTGCCTCTTTTATTATTGAAGGAGCGCTTAGCCTGGGTATGTTTCTAGCCTATTTGGCCTACCGCCAGCAATTTGCCGATAGTGCCCAGTCTTTAGTTGATAACATCTTCCGTTTTCGGATAGCGGGCACCTATCTGCGTCGTATGTCCGATATCGTTATGCAGGTGCCGGAGCAGGATCAAGTCAGGGTAGCGCTTAAATCAGAACAGATAATTGGTGCTCTGGAAGTTCGAAATCTGCATTTTCGTTACAGCGACAGTACCCCCTGGCTGTATCAGGCGCTCAGTTTTAGGGTAGAGGCTGGTGAGTCCGTTGCGATAATTGGGCGCTCAGGTTTAGGTAAATCCACACTGTTAAAAATCATGACTGGATTAATGCAGCCACAGCAAGGCGACTTGTTGCTGGATGGCATGCCTGTTAAATCAATAGGGTTCCGCCAATTTCGCCAATGCTGTGCAACAGTGATGCAAAATGACCAGCTGCTCAACGGTTCTTTACTGGAAAACATCACTTTTTTTGAGCCTTCCCCCAATCTTGAATTAGTGAAAGAAGCTCTTAAAGGTGCTGCAATCTGGGATGAAATACAGGCTATGCCCATGGGCTTGCATACTCAGGTGGGGGATCTGGGAAGTGCGCTATCTGGCGGGCAAAAACAGCGCATCCTGCTGGCTCGTGCATTTTATACCCAACCCAGAATTTTGTTCTTGGATGAAGCTACTAGCCATCTGGATAGCGTGAGCGAACAACGTGTAAATCAGTACCTGAAACAAAAAAACATGACGCGTATCAGTGTTGCGCACCGCAAAGAGACTATTGCGGCTGCAGATCGGGTTATTGATTTAACCGAGTTGATTGCCAACATGGCAAGAGCATGAAGATAGGATGAATTATGAAAAAAAATCTGAGCACACTGGTTTATAGCGCCATTGGGCTGATATCGGTACTGCTTTTAATCAGCGGTTGGAGTATTGGTTTTGCTGGAGGCATGCAATACATGAGTTTGTCGTCTGTAAGCATTGCTACAGTACAAAGCGGCGACTTTACCCAAAGGGTTACTGGCTATGGCATTTTGCAGTCGCAGAACCAACGTATGATCACTGCCAGCAGCGCAGCGACGGTGGATGAAATTAAGTTGCGCCCTGGTGCGGTCGTTGAGCCTGACAGCATTATTCTAACGTTAAAAAACCCGACACTGGAAATAGCTGTGCAACAGGCGATGGCTAATGTTCACAATAAAAAAACCAACGGTCGTAAACTGTCATTGGAACAGCAGCGCGAACTATTGGATCAGCGTTCACGTTTGTCCGAATTTAAATCTGAAGCTGAACTTGCTGGGCTACAAGTCGAGGCTGAAGCGCCGCTGGCCGACGCAGGTATTATTTCGGCAATGGATGCCAGACGCAGTAGAGCCAAAGCTGAGCAACTGAAAGAACGTTACCAATTAGAGCAACAAAAGTTTGATACCTTGCAAGAAGTGCATCAGGAACATTTGCTGATCCTGCAAGAAGAAATTCAACAAGCTGAAGCTGAGTTTAGTAATGCCACTTACCAACAGCAGCTGCTTGTGGTGCGAGCTGGGCTTGCTGGCGTGTTACAACGCTTACCTGTCAGTTTGGGACAGAGTGTAAATATTGGTGAAGAACTGGCACTGGTTGGCAGCTTATCGCCGCTTATCGCTGAAGTGAAAGTACCACAAATGCAAGTACGTTTATTACAGCCAGGAGCAGGTGCCGAAGTGGATACCCGGCATGGCATTGTGACCGGACAGGTATTGCGGATTGATCCGGTGGTCGTAGATGGTGCAGTTCAGGTAGATATTCTATTACCGGAAAATTTAAGTGCGGATATCCGCCCCATGCAGATGGTGGATGCCCAGATCCGTGGACAAAGCCGTGGTCAGGTAAACTTTGTCGACCGGCCAGTTGGTGTGGCTGAGGATACGGAAATAGAGTTATTTAAGGTAGATACTTTTCAAGTTGCAACCAAGGTGCCTGTGCAGTTTGGCAAGGCCTCTGGTCAGCAAATCGAAGTGATATCGGGCTTGGCGCCTGGTGACCGTATTATTGTCAGTGACCTTCAGATTGAAAACTCTGTTGCGCAACTAAAATTGACTCAATAAGGATTGAAATGATGAAAACCGATGTACTTAAAGTCAAACACCTTAAAAAAAGCTTTCAATCTGGTCAGCAGCAGCAAACAGTGCTTAACGGTGTTAGTTTTAGTGTGCATGAAGGCGAATATGTCGCTATTTGTGGTCCGTCTGGTTGCGGCAAATCGACCTTATTGAATATTTTAGGTTTACTTGATACCGCCGATAGCGGTGAATATTATATCGACGGCTTACTGGTCTCTGATATGAACGCCGAGCAGCGGGCACAGATGCGTAGTCGCCGCATTGGTTTTGTATTCCAGGCTTTTAACCTGATAGACGAATACACTGTGCTGGATAATGTCGCCTTGCCGCTCAAATATCGAGGGGATAGCCTCAAACAGCGTCAGGCAAGGGCGCTACAGTGTCTGGAAAAAGTTGGCTTATCCGATAAAGCTGCTCTTTTCCCCAATCAATTGTCAGGCGGACAACAGCAGCGGGTGTCCATAGCTCGGGCTCTTGCCGCTGATTCGGGTATTATGCTGGTCGACGAGCCAACCGGTAACCTTGACTCAAAAAATGGCGATGCGGTGATGGCTTTGCTGGCCGAATTGCATGCTCAGGGAACCACCATTTGTCTGGTCACCCATGATCCGCGTTATGCCACTATGGCACACCGGCAAATTCATTTATTGGATGGCCAGGTAGTTTCGGCAGAACAGCTGGAGCAGGTTGCATGAATTGGCAAATGATCTGGCGCACCATTTACCATGCCCGGCAATACTATATCACTGTGGTACTGAGCCTGGTGTTCACTCTAACTTTACTGTTTAGTGTGTTGAGTCTGGTTAACATCACCTTCTTTGCGTCCCTACCTTATAAAAAAGATACTGAACTTTATTATATAGGTGGCGAGTTGAATTATCAGGGAGCCTTGCATCAACAAACTCATATTCAGGGATTGTTTGATTTGCAGCAAAAAAGTCAGTTGCTGGAACAGATGGCCGTATATTTTAGCCTTCAAACAGAGTACCAACTGGTAGATTTGCCGCAGCGGCCCGAGGTTCAGGTGCTGTTGGGGGCCCATAATATTTTTGAAGTTATGGGGGTTGAACCATTATTAGGCAGGCTATTTAATGAGCAGGAACAGGTGGGGAATAAGCAACCCTCGGTGATACTAAGTCAGGCGGTATGGCAACAGTATTATCAAGGCCGCAGTGATATTGTCGGACAGAGTATTCAGCTCAATCAGCGTCAATTTACGGTAATCGGGGTACTTAAGCAGGAGTTGGAATTACCTGGCTTTCATGAGGCTCATCAAGCGATCTGGCTACCTTTGGATATGGATGAGACAGTTAATATTCGTGGCATTGACGGCTACAACGCAAACTTTTCCGCTTTGGGCCGCTTAAAAACCGGTGTGAACCAGCAACAAGCCACTACTGAAGTCTCGAAACTAATGAAGCAGGCGTCGGCCGAACGTCATCCGGATTTACAGCATATGTTTGATTATAGCGGCAAGGCAGTGCCGTTACGTCAGCAAATTCAGGGCGATTCTGGTCGTCTGGTATTGATGCTGTTGGCTGGTGTATCACTACTCACCCTGATTGCTTTGGTCAATTTATGTAGTATGCAATTGGCTAGAGCAGTAAAGCGGTTGCAGCCACTGGCAGTCTGCTATGCCTTTGGTGCTAGTAAAAAACAAATGTTTTATCAGGTGTTTCGCCATAATGCGACTTTGTTAGCCGGCGCAGGCATAGTTTCACTGTTACTGACATCGCTGAGTTTTGGTGTGATTACCGAAGTTGCTGCAGAGCAACTACCGCGGCTTAGCGTGCTGCGGATAGATGGTTTTATGTTATTTCTCACCACCCTAGTGTTGCTGGGTATTGCGTTGCTGTTTAGCTGGATTGAGCTTAGCGGAGTGCGGGAGAGGCAGCTAATGGCTAGTTTGCAAAGCAGTGGTAAAGGCGCAGGGAAACAGCTGCGTCAGGGAACAGCTCACAGTTTAATTGGTGTGCAGTTGTTGTTATCTCTGTTGGTATTGCTGGCAACTGTACACGTATTTGCAGCTGCCTGGTCTGAAGCTAGTCGTCCAACCGGATTGAATTCCACAGACCTTTGGTCTTTAACGGTAAATTATGCAGATGTAGACAATAGTGAGCAGCAACAAAATTACCATCGAGCATTATTGCAAAGTCTGGCCGCTTTACCACAAGTCCAGCAGGTGATGCCTGTTTCTGAACCAAGGGTACCAAGGGTACGCAATCAGGACAGGATCAGTAATACACAAGGAGAGGTGATCTCTGCAGCACGACAAATTGGTGTGTTGCCAGGGTACTTTCAGTTGTATGGATTAGAGCTTTCGGGGCAGGACTTTAGCGCTGAGCAGGTCGGGCTGGAGCATCATCCAGTGATCGTAAACCAGCGCTTGGCTGATCGCATCGCCCGGTTGAACGGAAAACCCGCTTTGGGGCAAAGCATAGCTTTGAGTGACAACAGCATACAGCGGCAAATTATAGGCGTGGTGGCCAATACTAACTTTCCTGGAGCCCCCGATTTTGAAGTTGATGAAGTGTTTTACCCGGTTGAAAACACTGGTCGTCGTGAATACAGTTATTTGCTGAAGTTAAGCCCGGGAGCCGTACTGACTGATACCGCCGTGCTGGAGCTGTTGCGACAGCAAGACCCAAGGCTGGATTTGCAGGAGTTGACCACGTTAAAGGCCGCATTTGCCCATTTTTCACTGGCCCACCGCTTGGCTGCTGCGTTATCGGCCATCTTGGCACTGATGAGTTTACTCACTGTGCTGGCTGGAGTGGCAGGTATTGTTAGCTATCTGGTGCAGGCTCGTCGCTATCAGTTGGGTGTAGAGATGGCAATGGGGGCCAGTATCCATCAGTTGCTACTTGATAACTTGCTAAAGCTAGTCCAACCGCTGGCGGCGGCGCTGCTACTGGGGTTTTCTTGCTTTTATTTTGTAACAGGAATAAGCCGGATTCAGCCTGAGCTAATGTATCAAGCTGACTGGCGGCTGGTTTTTGCGGTTTTGCTGCTGCTGGCCTTTGCCACCCTGCTGTGTAGCTTTGTGCCATTACGAAGGGTGTTGTTGGGCGATCCGATCAAAGCTTTGCGTAATGAGTAATACCGTATGCTAGGCTTTTCTACTGGCTTGTCACCAGGTATCGTTAAACGACACAACAATCATAATTAGGCACTAAAAAGCCCAGGGTGTGTGGCTGCATGAATAGCTACAGCCCTTTAAGAAAGAAAAGTATCAGCGCTTGGGTTTCCACTGAATAAATTCCAGCGCCAGCTCTGGCGTGACAAATACTGTGGCGTAAAGCTGGTCTGGATTATGTGGATCAGGGTGTATTGCCAATAACTGATAAGGGAGTTGGCTGCTTTTTGTTTCGCCTGTGACTATATCATGCAGTTCCAGATGCCCTAGCATACCAAAACGGTATTGCTTCTGACCCTGCAACAACCAAAGCGCCATAAAGTTAGTGTCTGCGTTGGTCTTGAGTTCTATATCATTTTTACCGCCATCAACATAACGTAACAGCTTGCCGTCACGGTGATAGTGCAATTGGCCCTGGGCATCAAACTGTGCAAAAGTTCCGGCTGAAAACGTCAGTTGAGTTAACTCGTTGCTGACTAAATCCAGTTGCCATAGATTCTGGCTATTGCCTTGCAGCCGGGTTAGCACCAGGCCGCTGTTATCCGGTAGCCAAACCGCCTGACCAACATCATTACTTTCCAGTTTGTTGATCAATTGCTGGCGCTGCGTATCGTATAAATGCAAATTGCCCTGTTTATTAAAGGCTATATAGCGACCATCACCTGACCAGTTGATACCGCTCAGCCGTTTGTCATCAGGCGTAAGTTCTGTCAATTGAACATTCTGCCCCTTGTTGTTCATCCATAGCTGCCAACTGCCGGTCCAATTGGCAGAAAAAGCATAGCTGCTGCTATCTATAGGGGATACCGCCAAATCTGCCGTGCTACCCTCGGTATCACTCAGCACGGTGATTTTCCGCTCAGCGGTATTAAATGGCTGTTCAATTTTAATAAGTTGCATCGCATTTTGCGAGGCACTGCCTGCAGTGAAGCTGGAAATATATGCTTGATCTTCTGCAAGCAGAGTTAACTCACCGACGGTAACGCCTTCAGGAAACTTTAACAGGCTCTTTGTTTTATCTGCTACCTTTATCTGCAATATGCCATCACCGCCGGGCAAAATCAGACTGGACTGATCGGTGCTCCAATCTAACCCAAGCAGGATCAGTGGGAAAGGCAGACTGGCTAGTCTGGTATGTTCCCTGCTGCTTGGATCATATATATAGATATCAGGCTTGTTCGATTCAGGCATCAGTATATACGCAAGTTTACTGCCATCAGCAGACAACGCCAGCATAGTGACGCCTAGGCCTGCGGAAGGGGCTGCTAATAAAGTTTGTACCGCACCAGTGGTCAGATTTTCTGCCAGCAGCGCGTTGCTGGAATATAAGCCGCCACTGCCTTTGCTGTAGTACAGCCATTGTCCATCTGCACTTTGTTGTGCTGTACCAAAGTTCAAGCCTGCACAAGAGGTTAATGTTTTGACCTGATACTGAGGATATTGGCTGAAATCATAATTCTGGTATTCACAGCGTTGACCATCTTTACTTATCGCCTGAACCAACAGATTACGACTCAATGGTTGCCAATTTTGAATGCTGTACAAACTATTATTGCCTTCAATCACCACTTCCTGTAATGCGCTGCCTGTACCCATACCCAGTTTGCGTACAATGGCACGCACAGTGCCGTCTGGCTGTGAGTGACTATAAGCCAATAGTTGCTTATCCGCGGACAATAAAGGTCTTGATTCAATGCCTTTAAACCAGGTGACTTTTTGCCTGGTGACAATATCCATATGCAGAATCCGGGGTTTGTCCTCCAGCTTTGAGTTTTCAATGAGGGAAGTGGGCTTTTGGGTCGAAAAATAATAAACAGCTGCTGTGCCTGCAAGTAGCAGGGTGGCAAGTACAACTGACCAAAGAGGGATGCTGCCTTTGTGCTGAGTGGCTTGAGTTGTGGTGAAGCCTTCTGCGCGGGCAGCTTGCTCAACCACCGCGCCAGACTGATCTGGCAGCTGTAAGCTATAGCCTTTACGATGATGGGTTTTAATCAGCGACTGGGGCACATCAGGGTGCTGCAAGGCTTTACGAAGTTCTGACATAGCGCGATTTATCGCGTTGTCATCCACATAACTTTGTTGCCAAATAGCGTCGACAAGCTGTTGGCGGGAAATTATTTTGCCGGGATGTTCAGTAAAGTATTGCAATAGCTTACACAACAGAGGTTCCAGCTCTATCCGTTGAGCCTTATCACGAATGCTGTAATCGCCAGGTGTAAAAGTCCATGGTCCCAGCTGCATCTTATCCATCTGTTAATTATTCTTCCATTTTTTTAACCAGTTGTAACTTTAACAGATGTTGCTATCGATTCAAGTGAAATAAAACTGGTCTGAATATACCTTATTTTTTGCCATAAGGTTTTCGTAAGGTTTTATTATTTCTTTTAAAAACAATGGTTTATTTTTATTTTCCTTACCAATAAATTGCTTAGGTTCTGATAAGCGACTTTTCCTCACTCGTTGGCTAGATTGAGCTCAACAACCTGACGGACAAGCAGTGAATCCGTTGTTGCCAACAAACTAAATGCAATTTACTGAACAAGACTTACTAAACCAATAGAAGGAATGTCAAAATGAAAACACTGAAACAAGCAAGCGTTCGTATCCTTATTGTTGCCACTTTATTCACCAGCACCGCAGCACTGTCAGAAGAAGCTAAACCAAAGTCGGAAGTGGTTCAGCCAAAAACTGAAGTTGTTGTAGCTACCAAACCAGTGACCGATGTGCTGATGCAAGAGCTGAGACAGCAATTAAGTCTTAACATTAAACATCAGGTGAATACGGCCCTGAGCCATTCAGTTGAACTGATCAAAGATTCGCTGCGCTAATGATGAAAGGCGTGACTATCAGCCTGTAAAAGCTAAATGTACAACTACAACATCAGGACCATCACAATGAAGTTAACAACGCTATTTAAAGCAAGTTTTGCAGCTTTATTACTGACCACAGCCTTGGCTTCTGCCTCTGCAGTGGCTGAAACCTCCGTCTGGAAAGTAAGTAAAGGTGACGATTATTTGTATATAGGTGGCACTGTGCACCTGTTACCTGAGTCGGCTTTCCCTTTGCCTGGCGAATTTGGTAAGGCTTATGCTGATACTGATACTCTGGTACTGGAAGCAAAAATACCTGCAGCTACTGATACTGAATTGCAAGCTGCAATGTTAAAAGCCATGTCGTACAGCGACAACCGCAGCTTGTCTAAGGTGTTATCACCTGAAGTGTACAAACAGGTGAGCGACTATTTCGCCCCTTATGGCGTGCAACTTCAGCAGTTGGACGGTTATAAACCCGGCTTTATTATGATCCAGATGCTGGCGCTGGAAGTGATGAAAGCACAGATGGATGGAGAAGGAGTCGATAGCCATTTTGATAAGCTGGCACAGAGTGATGGTAAATCGCAGCTCTATCTGGAAACGGCAGAAAGCCAGATTAATTTGTTGGCTAATATGGGGGAAGGTTACGAAGACGCCTTTATGAAAATGAACCTGGAACAGGTTAGTGACTTTAAACAGTATTTTTCTGCAATGATCGATGCGTGGCGCGCGGGTGACATGGTTGAGTTGAATAAGCTTGCTGTTGAACCAGCCCGGCAGATGGATCCTAAGTTGTATCAGGCGTTGTATGTTCAGCGTAATCAGAACTGGTTGCCGCAAATTGAGAAGATGTTTGGCAATAACAACAAAGAGCTGGTGTTGGTTGGTGGTGGGCATTTAGCTGGGGAGCATAGTGTACTGGCGTTATTACAGCAGGCTGGCTACAAGCTGGAGCAACTAAGTCTGTAAGACTGGTTTTTCAAACTCGATAGTTATAGTCATTGGAGCTTCACCTGGTGGCAAACAAAAATCCCCCCACGAGCATAGCCAATCTATGTGACTGGGGGAATCGATAGGGTGAAAAGCCTGCAGTGCTGACAATAGGATATAAGTTGGTAGCTATGAGCAATGTTTTGATCTGGTGTAATAAGTCAGTACAAGAATACAAAAATACTCTGATCGTTGGTGGGATTTGGCTGACTGTCTGGGTCATTGCAAATCTGAGCTTATTGCATAGCCTGATATTTTTTAGATAGAGAGTCTTCAGTTAAACACTGTTCAGCAAAATTTCACCCTGCTCCTGTAATCTGCTTCATTATCTATTAGAATAACCGCATCGAAATTACATGGACTCTTTTATGGCTTTAAACGTTGTGATCCTGGCGGCCGGTAAAGGCACGCGGATGAAATCTGCTTTACCTAAAGTACTGCACAAGGTGGCTGAACGCTCTATGGTGCAGCATGTGATCGATACGGCCCGTTCATTAGGCGCAGAGTCTATTAATCTGGTGTACGGCTATGGCGCAGACCAGCTGAAATCTGCTTTGGGTGAACAGGACTTACACTGGGTATTGCAAGCCGAACAATTAGGTACTGGCCACGCTGTGCAGCAGGCAGTGCCTCATATCGCCGACAATGACACTGTACTGGTGCTGTACGGTGATGTGCCTTTAACTCGCAAAGAAACTTTAGAGCAACTGCTGGCAGCGAAATCTGCCGATGGTTTAGCTGTGCTGACTGTGCATCTGGCCAATCCTATGGGTTACGGTCGTATGGTGCGTGAAAACGGTAAAGTCGTGGGTATTGTTGAGCAAAAAGATGCCAACGCCGAACAGCTGAAAATCACTGAAGTAAACAGCGGCATTATGGCTGTACCTGGCAAGCAGCTGAAAAAATGGTTAAGCCAGTTACAGAACAACAATGCGCAGGGCGAATTTTACCTAACCGATATTATCGCTATGGCGCATAAAGAGGGCGTGGACATTACCACCGCTCATCCTGCCACTGCCATTGAAACTGAAGGCGCAAATAACCGTGTGCAACTGGCACAGTTAGAACGGGCATATCAGGCGCGTAAAGCAGAAGAGCTGATGTTAAACGGCGCTAACCTGCGTGATCCTGCCCGTATTGATATACGGGGTGAAGTCACAGTCGGCAACGACGTAATGATCGACATCAACGTAATTTTTGAAGGCAAAGTGGTGCTCGGCAACAGCGTGGTGATAGGTCCTAACTGCGTGATTAAAGATGCCGTGATAGGCGACAACACTGAAGTAAAAGCCAACAGCATGATTGAAAAATCAACTATTGGCATTGGCTGTTCTGTTGGCCCTTATGCCCGTATTCGCCCTGATTCAGTGCTGGCTGACGACAGTCATGTAGGTAACTTTGTTGAGCTGAAAAAAACGACTTTAGGAGTGGGCTCTAAAGCCAACCATTTAACCTATTTAGGTGACGCTGTGATTGGCAGCAAAGTGAACGTAGGTGCCGGTACCATTACCTGTAACTACGATGGTGCCAATAAATTTGTCACCACTATTGAAGACGGCGTTTTTGTTGGCTCCAACAGCTCTCTGGTGGCTCCAATCACTTTAGGCCAGAACTCTACTGTGGGTGCTGGTTCTGTAGTGACAGCCAGTGTAGCAGCCGACGAGCTGGTAGTAGCCCGCTCTAAGCAACGCCATATCAGCGGCTGGAAAAGACCGGTGAAGATTAAGAAATAATCATCGGCTGATCGATCACAAAACCCATCCCTGTGATGGGTTTTATATTAAAATTGGGGTCAAAACAAAACTGATAACCAGCTCATAGGAAACAATAATTCTGGTGCTATTAATGATTGTTGCTGCAAACTAAAACTTAACCACTGCAATGCTGAATCAAAAGCCAGTAGGAACAGCACCAGCACAACAAAAGCGCTAAGTAATTGGCGAATGCCTGGTAACTGAATTTGCTCTGGTGTATTCATGATTTATCCCTTATCTCCCTGATGTTCTAATACTGAGTCGTATCTTGCGGTGAAATAGTTGGAAGCTATACGAAAAAAATCAGCAGAGGTTCAGCAGTTTTTGCTAAAGTTCGCGCCAAATCAGCATTAAACGGACAACATCACTTTGAATAAACAAACAATTCTGGCGCTTTCACTGCTGCTGTTAGCCTCTTGTACTCAACTGAATCATCTGGATATGTTTAGCCTGAAGCAGCAGGAATTGCAGCGCTTACTGCTTAGCCAATTAGAGCAACAGCAAGGCAAAGGTAAAATGTTAGGTTTACCTTTGACTCTGACAGTGCAGAAACTTGAACTGCAATTGGCTCCTGACAATAAACAGCAGATAGAACTCAAGCTGGCGTTGGGGGCAGAAGTGGATGCGTTGTTCAAGCCATTACATACAGATCTGAATTTACACTTGTCGGCTTTGCCCTATTTTGACGATGAAAGAAATGCAATTTACCTGAAAAACTTAACCATTCTGGATTCCAGTGTCGGCAGTGGCAGCTCTCAACTCAAATTGGCACCTTTGAGCAGCGAGGCTAAAACCATCCTGACGCAAGTGCTGAACCGTCAGCCAGTCTATAAGCTCGATTGCAACAAAGTAACGGAAAAAGTCTTATGTGGCATGCCGTTAACTTTAGTGCTGCAACCCGGTGAGCTGCTGTTAAAACCTAACTACTCTGCTCAGTAACCACTGCTTTACCAGCAAGGCCCTCAATTGAAGGGCCTTTTAGCCTGCTCAATCTAAAAATGAAATAATCTATTTGCAAATGATTCTCATTTGATCTAAAGTGGCGCCCAATAATTAAATGAGATCTATTCTCATTAACTGGAGCGCTTTATGTTTAAACTCAAACCCCTGCTTTGTTCTGTCTCTTTGTTGTTGGCTTTTACTGCTACTGCTCACACTCCTTATCTGGCGCCAGCCAGTTTTGAACCTTTAGGTGGCTGGGTGACGCTGGACGCTGCTTTTGCTGAGAAGTTTTTTATGCCTGAAGTGGCTTTTGATCAAAGCGAGTTTAAAGTGCTGCAACCAGACGGCAAAGCTGTTGAACCCAAAGAGCTGTTTGTAGGCAAAACCCGCACTGCAGTGGCTCATCAGTTGGAGCAGGACGGTACTTACAAATTCAGCACGGGTCAGCGTTATGGCGCCGTATTTCGTAGCTGGCAGCAGGATGGTAAAACCCATAACAGCAGAGATCCAAAAGAACAAATTCCTGCTGGTGCTAAGTTAATGGCGCACTTTCAGTCTGTCACCCTGGCTGAAACTTATGTCAGTAAAGGCGCGCCAAGCCAAACCGCATTAAAGCCAACTAATCATGGGCTGGAACTGGTGTTCCAAAGCCATCCAAACGACTTGTATATCCAAAGCCCAATCAAAGCCACTGTGCTTTATAACGGCAAAGCTTTGGCTGAGCAAAAGGTGCAGGTGTATTCAGCCAATTCTGCTGAAGCCGAAACCAAAGCATCAAAAGAACTGACGACGGATAAACAAGGTCAGCTGAATTTCGAGCTGGATAAAACCGGCACTTATTTATTGCTAACTCGTTTTCGTACCGATGCACCAGCTGGTGCCAAAGCCCCAACCTACAGTTACAGCTATAGCGCTGTAGTTGAAGTCACTGAATAACAGGAGTTTATGATGCAACGCAGAAGCACAGCCCTTACTTTATTTTTAGCCATCACCAGCTGTTATTTAGCTGCCGATGAAAAAGCGCCAAAAAAACCAGCTCATCAGCCAACAGCACATCAACCAACAGCTCAGGGCAAAGCCAGTTTTATTCAGGACTATGATCTGAACAAAGACGGCACTGTCAGTCAGGCCGAATTTGAGCAGGTACGGCAGCAACGTTACAGCGCCATGGATGAAAATCAGGATGGCCAGGTGTCGGTGGACGAATACGTCAATGAATACGCAGGACGTCTGGATAAAAAGCTGAACGCTGAACGCACTGGCCAGATTAAACAAACGCTGGTGCGTATTGAAGCTTTGGATACAAACAAAAGCAAAACCATAGGTAAAGATGAATACCATGCCTCTGGTGATAAAGCTTTTGCTTATATCGACACCAATAAAGATGGGGTGATCAGCAAAGCAGACCCGCTGCCAGAGCGCGAACCTAAACCCGATGCCAAGCAACCAGTACGTGCCCGTCCGGCTTTAGTGATGCCAACCACCCACAGTGTGGCCGGAATGCTGGATATGTATGACCAGAATGGCGACGGTAAGGTCGACAAAACTGAATATCAGCAACAACGTGATGCTGCTTTTGCCCGTACTGATCTGGATAAAAATGGCGAGCTGAGCAGCGATGAATACCTGAACGAGTTTGTGGATCGTCTGGACCGTCAAATCGCCAAAACCCGTGCCGCCCAGTTAAAGCAGGCTGCAGTGCGCTTTAAAGCTTTGGATAAAGACAACAATCAGCAGGTGAGCAGCGCTGAGTTTCATGCCTCAGGCGAGCGTATGTTCAAACGCTGGGATACAGATTTAAACCAGCAAGTGACCATGGCTGAAGCTTTGCCTGTTGTTAATCCTGTTGTTAATAACGGACAAACCAAAGGTACAGCTGAATAATGAAAGCTTTTGCCTGGCCATTGACGCTGTTATGGCTTTGTCCTGCACTGGTACTGGCTGACTCCGTCAACTATCAGCAAACTATTGCAGGGCAGCAGTTGAAACTGCAACTGGAAGGAGTCAGCCAAAAGGATTGGCAGGCCAGGCTCCCTACTTTTCAACATTGGTTATCTACTTCAGAAGCTAAAGAGCCAGAGCTGATTCAGCTGTGTGAAGAATGGCGTGTGCTAAGTCAGCAAAGTTACAGCTGCCGTTTAGGTGCTATAGCGCAGCAATGGCAACAAGCTGTTGAGAACCAAGTGTTACCGGACAGAGTGGAGCTACGCCGTCAAACCAGAGCCATAGAGCAGCAAGTCGTTTCAGCAGCTAATTACAATACTGTGGTCTGGCAGCTGGACGGCTTAGCCAATGCCCGCTTGTTAGACGATGCAGCTGCGCTGCTCAAAAGCTGGTTTTCAGGGCTGAAGCGGTTGGAGCTGCAATCCGGTGTCAACAGGCTGTTATGGTCTGATACGGGCAGCGCTGTGCTAAGTTTGGGAATTGACCAACCATTACTGCAGCAGCTGCAACTGAGTTCAGTCGCTTTAGCTCAGACCGAAACTGCTGATGCTCAGCAAGGTTATAAAGTATCGTACCGGACTTTTAGTCCGCTATTAGATCCGGCTGAAGGCTGGCCTGTGGAATATGGCCCAACGGCTACAGTTCTGGCTAAAGATGCAGTCACTGCTTATTTGCTGGCGCAAAGTCTGGCGGTTTTGGATCTGAAGCAAGGCCTCGAGCTTGCAGAGCAACAAGGCGCTGCAGCTTTACTTAAAACGGATTCGGCAGACTGGTATGCATCCAGCTCCTGGTACAAACATCTGGCAGATAAAAGCCAAAGTTCGCCGCAAGGGCTGCAGATTAGTTATCAGTTGCCTAAATTTACCGACGCTAATTACAAAAGACCTTATGTTTCTGTTTGGCTGACCGATCAGCAGAAAAAACCTGTGCGCCAAATCAGTCTGGTCGGCCAGCAAAGCCGCTGGTATCAGGAGCTGAATCACTGGTGGCGTCGGTTGGGTCGGAAAAATCCGGAGCAAATTGATCAGATTGCCGGAGCAACTCAAAAACCCGGTACTTACCAGTTGAAGTGGGATGGCCGGGATCAGCAAGGGGCTGTAGTGCCCTGGGGTCAATACCAGTTGCATCTGGAAGTGGCACGTGAACATGGTGGTCATGAACATTTAACTCTGCCGCTGAACTGGCAAGCCGATCTGCAGCCAGTGCAGCAGAAAGGTGAAGCTGAACTGGGGCTGGTGCGCCTGCAGCTTCAGAGCAAAGACGGTTAAGTTTTTAGTATCAAATTCCTGTTGAGTTGCCTGCCAACTCCTGCTGTTCTCCCTATTCTCTGGATAGGGAGTTTTTTGCGTTATAAAATTATAAGTTATTGAAAAGTATGAAAATAATTTGAACTTTATTGTTGAGAATAATTCTCATTTGATCTAGCATAACGCCATCCTGTGGACTTACCACAACTGTATAGCTCGTCAAGGAGAGCGTCATGCCCTGTTCTAAAACTTTAATTGCTGTTGCTATCAGCAGCTTATTTTCCACCTCGCTGTTAGCAGAAGTTGTAGCTGATGAGGCCACAAAAGATTTGTCGCAATTGGATGCTGTGACTGTTACCGCAACTGCACTTGAAGATAAAAAGTCCACCACAGCCAATAGCACAGTGATCAAAGCCAAACAGCTGGAACAGCAGCAGGTGCAACGTTTAGAAGATATGGTGCGTTATATCCCGGGCGTCAGCTTAACTGATCAAGGCCGTTTTGGTTCTGCTGGCTTCAACATCCGTGGCCTGGAGGGGAATCAGGTTGCTATTACGGTCGACGGTTTGTCTGTAGGTGAAACCTTAAACCCGCCCACTTATGCCTTTTATGATTTCTTTGCTGCCAGCCGTGGTGGTATTGACCCTGATGCGGTGAAACAAATTGAGATAGTCAAAGGTGCTGATGCCATAGCTGCCGGCAGTGGATCTTTAGGCGGCGCCGTGCTTTTTGTCACTAAAGATGCAGCAGACTACTTAGAACCAGAAGGCAACGACACTTTTGTCCGGTTAAAAGCAGCGTACAGTGGCGCTAATGATGAAACTCAGGGCACTGTGACTGTCGCAAACCGTAGCGGCAAACTGGAAGCTTTGGCCGTGCTGACCAAGCGTGAAGGCCATGAAATGGAAAATTACGCCGATTCAGCCGAGCGCCAGGCTATTACAGGTTCAGGCCGCCCTGTTGCTGATCCGCAGGACAACAGCAGCCACAATATACTGACCAAATTAAAGTACCAACTGACAGATACTCAGGATATTGGCCTGACCGCTGAGCTATTTAAAGCAGATATCGACACCAACAACTTATCCTGGTTAAGCCGCAGCTACCTGACTCGTACCAGTGACGATCAGCAGGAACGCAGCCGTATTGGTCTGAAATACAATTGGTTAGCTGGTCATCAGTTGTTTGATGCCTTCTCAACCAGCCTGGATTTCCAGAAAACCAACAACGACGCTTTCACTCTGATGCTGGCTCCAGCCAGTGCAGCCCGTTTATGTACCACGGGCCCTTGTTACCGCAGTGAAGACCGAGATTACCAGCAGGATTTGCTGAAATGGGCTTTTGCTTTGGATAAAGAACTGCAAACTCAGGGCAGCAGCCATCAACTGGTATACGGTGGTGCTTTGGAGCAAAAGTCAGTCGACTTTTCTGCCATTGATACCAGCTATGTTGGGCAGACCATGGAAATTGCCCGGCAAGATATAGATCCGGATTTTGTGCCAGAGACTGACGCGGACTTATGGCACCTTTATGTACGCGACAGCATTAAGTTTAACAACAGTGCTTTTAGCCTAACCAGCGGCCTGCGTTACGATCATGTGTCGTACAAACCCCAGTTAAATGATGGTTTTACCGATGTGACAGGTTCAGTGCAGGACAGTAGCTTCAGCGCAGTAACAGGTCAGTTAGTGGGGAATTATCAACTGACAGAACAACAAAGCATAGCGCTGCAGTTAGGCCGTGGCTTCCGTGCACCAAGTACAGAAGAAATGTATTTCCAGACCTCATCCGTCAGCCGCACTGAACAAGCCACTGGTACTGTGGTGACTGGTTTATATGGTTCTTTATCTAACCCCAATTTAGAAGCTGAATACAGTACCAATCTGGAACTGGCTTACCAATGGCAAGGTGACAATAGCAGGATCAAAGTGGCGGTGTTTAAAGATAACTACCGCGACATGATTGAAAATGTCACCAAAGTACAAAACCCAGACACAGTGTATGAAAGCTGCACCAGCTTCGGCTGTACTGTCACTCAGGGCAACCCTTATACCATCAACGAGAATGTCGGTGATGTAGATGTCACAGGCGTCGAGCTGCAAGGCGCCTGGCGCTTTAATCAAAACTGGAGTGCGCAATTCTCTTATAGCCATCATGAAGGTGAAAAAGACAATGGCGACCCGCTGATCACCATAAGCCCGGACAAACTGGTTGCTGGTGTCAGCTACCGTGCAACCGACTGGTGGGATCTGGCCGCTAACTTAAGTTACAGCTCCGAAGTAAAAGCCAAAGATGCGTATGAAACTGAAGAAGACGGTACTCAAACCCAATTAGTCACCTACCTGCCAAAAAGCGCCACAGTAGTGGATTTAGTCAGCAATATGGAATTTGGCGACAATTGGTTACTGAATGTCGGCGTGTATAACCTGCTGGATAAAGAATACTACCGCTGGGAGCGTATTCGTTATGCAGCCAGCAGCCGCAACAACATCAGTGCAGACGGTATTCAGCGTTACAGCGAACCGGGCCGTTATGCCAAGTTGAGTGTGAGTTACAGTTTCTAAACTGCTTTACCCTGGTCTTTTGAGAGAATGCTCAACCACCTGCTGGGAAGACAGGTGGTTTTTTTATGTCCAGGGAAGGACGGTATGTCGCAACTTTCGGGGTGATAATGGTCTTTCGAAATGCCAACAGTTTGGCATTTCGCCGTTAT
Organism: Rheinheimera soli; assembly: GCF_021290985.1. GTDB lineage: Bacteria > Pseudomonadota > Gammaproteobacteria > Enterobacterales > Alteromonadaceae > Pararheinheimera > Pararheinheimera soli. The sequence goes on along the minus strand of NZ_JAJOYU010000018.1, from coordinate 8,214 downwards.
CACGCCTTCGCCTCTGGCGAAGGCCGGATGGTTGTTGCGACTATGTCGCCACCATCCCTGATGATTTTTCTTTAAAAAAACAAAGATTATATCGAGGAAAAAACGTTATAATGTCACAGGTTTTTAGCCTGGCTTTGGCTGCCTGGCCCTGATCATCTTTATCCGCTGTTATTCCCCATAGGACAGGATTGTATATGTTAACTTTATTTATCCTGCTGGCTGCCTTTTTGGTGATGCTGGTGTCCCTGTCCGGGGCTATCTTATTTTTGTTGCCACAAACTAAGTTACAACGCTTTCTGCCGCTTATTTTAAGCCTGGCCGTGGGAGTTTTGCTGGCAAATGCCTTTTTGCATTTATTGCCTGATGCCTTGCACCATCAGGACTCACCACGCGAACTCTTTGGCTGGGTGTTAGCAGGTTTATTAGGTTTTTATTTTCTGGAACGTGCACTGCAGCATGGTCATCCACAACTGCCGGATCAAAGCATAAACACTGCCAGTTATGGCAAAGTGAATCTGGTGGCCGATGGCATTCATAACTTTATTGATGGTGTGTTAATCGCAGGCAGTTTTCTGGTCGACCCTTTATTGGGCGTGACTACTACAGTCGCTATTCTGATCCACGAAATTCCGCAGGAAATTGCTGATGTCGCCGTATTGCTGCACGCCGGATTCAGCCGCAAAAAAGCCCTGCTGTATAACCTGTTATCGGCCAGTGCTTGTGTTTTAGGTGCTGTGGCTACGTTAGCCATCAGCCATTGGTTAACCCCTAACCTGAATATTCTGCTGGCTATTACTGCTGGTGCTTTTATTTATCTGGCCAGTGCCGACTTAATGCCACTGCTGCGCAAAAACGTCGAACAACCGTTTTGGCTACATGGCCTGATGATGGGCCTTGGTGTGTTGTTGATGCTGTTGTTGCTGGGGCCTGAAGCTTCACATCAACATTAAGTTGTTGCTACGTTTTTTGACTCACTATTCCTGCCTCTGCACCACCAAGTTGCAATACTTTAAATTATTGATTTATAAATGTTGGCGTAAGTTTGTCGTTGAACTGGCGGCATAAATTTGTTGCAGCATCACCATTGAATGTCATGCTGAACCCAACAGTTACTTTGGAGATGCTGAATGGATATTTGCCCGGAAAAAATCAGAAAACTACGACAAGACAAAGGTTGGTCTCAGCAGGTGCTCGCTCAGGTTAGTGGTTTAAGTTTACGCACCATTCAGCGTGCTGAAGCTGAATCCAGTTGCGCTGCTGAAACCGCTTTAGCTCTGGCCAGTTCTTTTGACGTCACGCCGGCAGAGCTACAAATGCAGTTACCTGATCCACAAGCCAGTTGGAGCAAGCCCAGCCTGATCCAGATGGCTGCAGCTATTGCTATCTGCTTGTTACTGGTCAGCTGGTTTCTGGTGCTGTCGTCCGATGATTTGTCTATTTTCTATGACTTTAACAGCGCTTTGTATGTGCCTGCTTTTACTTTGGCCTTAACGGTTTTAGCGTTTGGTGCCGAAGGGCTGCGTAAATCAGTACTGGGGCTGCGTTATTTATTTAGCCAAAAAGTTCAGGCTTCCGCCGCCAGTCGCGAACTGGCCTTTTTTTATCAGCGCCAAATCCAGTTTTGTTATGCCACAGCTTTGATAGGTGTAGTGATAGGTTTTCTGTCTATTTACAATTCAGCTGAAGCTTTAGACCCGGCCATATACCGGCAAGCGCAGGCGGTGAATTTGCTGGTGCTGTTTTACGCCATGTTGGTGGCGGAGCTAGTATTAAGACCGCTGAAAGCCAAGCTGGATTGGAGCAAACAGCAGCTGTAATTACAGCTCTAAACCCAAGTTAATTTAACTTTCACTCTTGCGCTTAAGTTTCGTTTCTGTAAAATGCCTTTCGAAACGAAACTTAAGTGGTTGGTAGATGAACAAACGAAACACCCAACAACGTCGCCGCGCTATTCTTGAGCTGCTCAATCAGCAGGGCGAAGTCAGTGTGGATCAGTTAGCCCATCATTTTGAAACCTCTGAAGTGACTATTCGTAAAGACTTGTCTGCGCTGGAAGACATAGGTCTGTTATTGCGCCGTTATGGGGGCGCAGTGCAAGTGCCACATGAACTGATCCAGGAAGCTGCAGTCGAAAAGGTTTCAGAACGAAAGCAAATTCTGGCCAAAGCCGCTGCAGAGCTTATTCGTGATCACAACCGCATCATTCTCGACAGCGGCAGCACCACGGCAGCTTTATTGCCAGAGCTTTCGCATAAACAAGGTTTAGTGGTGATGACCAATTCCTTGTCTATTGCCAATGCATTACGTGAACTGGAAAACGAACCTACGCTGTTGATGACAGGTGGCAGTTGGGACCCGCAGTCTGAGGCTTTTCAGGGCCAGCTGGCAGAACAGGTATTGCGTGCATACGATTTTGACCAGCTGTTTATTGGTGCCGATGGCATTGATCTGCAGCGTGGTACTACTACTTTTAATGAGCTGACCAGCTTAAGCCGGGTGATGGCTGAAGTGGCGCGTGAAGTGGTGGTGATGGTGGAGTCCGACAAAATAGGCCGGAAAATCCACAACTTAGAATTGCCCTGGTCGTCGATCAAAATACTGGTAACAGACGACAAGTTACCCGCCAGCGCAAAACAACAAATAGAACAACAAGGCGTAAAGGTGATTTGCGCCCCCCTTGGATCAGTGGAGTAAGACTTTATGTGTGGAATAGTAGGTGCTGTAGCACAACGTGACGTAGTAGACATTCTGGTGGAAGGCTTACGCCGTCTGGAATACCGTGGTTATGACTCAGCCGGTGTGGCGATCATCAGCCCAACAGGCGAATTACAACGTATCCGCCGTTTAGGTAAAGTAAAAGAACTGTCTGACGCAGTAAAATTAACCCCTGTTGTTGGCGGCACTGGTATTGCGCACACCCGTTGGGCTACACACGGCGAACCTTCAGAGCGTAATGCTCACCCACACGTTTCCGGCAATATTTCAGTCGTACACAACGGCATTATCGAAAACCACGGCCCGCTGCGTGAAATGTTAAAAGCTAAAGGTTATGTGTTTAATTCTGACACTGACACTGAGGTTATTGCGCACTTAGTGGCTGAAGAAATGAAAACCGCTGGTTCTTTGTTAGCTGCAGTACAAACCGCAGTCAAACAATTTAACGGCGCGTATGGCACTGTACTGATGGACCAAAACGACCCAAGCCATTTAGTAGTGGCCCGTTCAGGCAGCCCATTGGTGATAGGTTTTGGTATTGGCGAAAACTTTATCGCTTCTGATCAGTTAGCTTTATTACCTGTGACCCGTCGTTTTATGTTTTTAGAAGAAGGCGACGTGGCCGAAATTACCCGCACCAGCGTGACTGTGTACGACAAAAACGGCAAACAAGTAGAGCGCACTATTACTGAATCCACCGCCAGCTACGACGCCGGTGACAAAGGTCAGTACCGTCACTTTATGTTAAAAGAAATCTACGAACAGCCACATGCCATCAACAACACCTTAGAAGGTCGTTTAGGCTCAGACTCTGTGCTGGACGAAACTTTTGGTAACGGTGCCGCTGAACTGTTCAAAAAAGTACGTCACGTACAAATCGTGGCCTGCGGTACCTCGTATCACTCAGGTATGGTCGCCCGTTACTGGCTGGAGTCTTTAGGTGGCATTTCCTGCAACGTGGAAATTGCCTCTGAATTCCGTTACCGCAAATCTTTTGTCCAGCCAGGCAGCCTGCTGGTCAGCATTTCCCAGTCTGGTGAAACTGCAGATACTTTAGCGGCTTTACGTTTAGCTAAAGAAGCGGGTTACATCGGCAGCTTAACTATTTGTAACGTGGCAGGTTCTTCACTGGTGCGTGAATCAGATCTGGCCTTTATGACCCGTGCTGGTGCTGAAATTGGCGTGGCTTCCACTAAAGCCTTCACCACTCAGTTGGTTGGTTTGTCTATGCTGACGCTGGCTATTGGTAAATACAATGGTTTAACGGCAGAGCAGCAACTGGATATGGTGCAGGCATTAAAAACTCTGCCAGCTAAACTGGAAGAGACTTTAACTCTGGCACCAAAAATCGAAGCTTTGGCTACAGAATTTGCCGACAAGCACCACTCTTTGTTCTTAGGCCGTGGCGACCAGTATCCAATCGCTATGGAAGGCGCGCTGAAGCTCAAAGAAATTTCTTACATTCACGCTGAAGCTTATGCGGCAGGCGAGCTGAAACACGGCCCGTTAGCACTGATTGACGCTGATATGCCAATTATCGTGGTAGCGCCGAACAACGAACTGCTGGAAAAACTGCAGTCGAACGTGGAAGAAGTGCGCGCCCGTGGCGGCATCATGTACATCTTCGCTGATGTGGATGCTCACTTTAAATCAGACGCGACGCAGCGCGTGATCAGCGTGCCGCATGTGCACCCGCTGATCGCACCTATTATCTACACCATCCCGCTACAGTTATTAAGCTACTACGTCGCCATCATTAAAGGCACAGACGTAGACCAGCCACGTAACCTGGCCAAAAGTGTTACAGTCGAATAAGGTATTGATTTAACATTGTTTTTTTTGTGGGTTGAAAATAAAGTGTCACCCCAAAAAATAAAGTCTTGTAGGTTTAGAATATAGTTTGATAATTTATATTAAAGTCTGATAATTTATATTATTGTTTGATATTTTTAGAGCCTCCTACTATGCTTAGTATAGTTAGGAGGCCAAAATGCTAGATTCCGATAAACCACTCGACCCATTTGATGAAAAACGTCTAAAAACCAGAGGTGTGGGTTCTGGTCGTAAATATGAGCCTTTTATTAAGGTTCACGAAGTAAGTAGTACGGGTGAGAGTTTTCGTATCTTCGGTCGTCATTCTTTCCGAATCCATCATCTCCTTTCTCGCATAGAGCTTTCTGCTTTTCTTGTTTTTGATAGTTACAAACTGACCCTTGATATAAAAGAGCAATTCCCGCTGCCAATTGTCGAAACTATAAGTATTTGTAAACATCTAGGAATAAAGCATCCCCAGATATCAGGTAAACTAAAAGTCGTCACCACAGATTTAGTCGTTGAGCTAAAAAATAAGTCAAAATTAGCCATTGCTGTAAAAAGAACCGAGGAGTTACAAGATCCGAGGGTTCTAGAAAAATTACAAATAGAAAAATACTTCTGGGAGCAGCAGGGCCATCAATGGAAACTTTTCACTGAGTTGGAAATCAGCGCATCGCTGAAAGAAAATCTTCAATGGCTGCATGCCGCAAGGCAGAATTTAGATGAAATTTACACTGAGCTATCTGACTTAGATATACCCTTAGTCTTTCAAAGATTAGCCGGTTCAAATATTCGGTTAACTACTCGTTGTGCCGCTCTGGATGACGAATACTCCTGCGAGCCAGGCTTTCATATTGGTTTTTTCCGAAAAGTAATTGCTGCTAATTATATAAGCGTACCCTTAAGCAAAGTGTTCAGGCAATGGCGTTGCTCAGACCTTAATCTAGTCGCAGGGGGTGATGCTTTGGCAGAGGAGTTATCAAGTGTATCTTAATCAAGTATATGAAGAATATCATGATGATGAAGCTGTGCAACTTAGAGTGGTCTTCATCCACACAGACTTTTTAATGCTTATAGATATCAACGATGAAAATGCTTGGCCATTCAAAGTAAGCACGACCGAGTTTGCTAATTTGGGGCTAACGCCGATTGATGATCCTATTTTCCTGAATTCACCAGCTCCAAATACCACCGCTGAACAATACAGAGACAGAGCTTTCAGCACTATTTCACCATTGCTTGATACCTATTTTGACCTATTTGATAAAAAACGGCGAAATGAACGAATTAAAACGCTGCTAACTACTTCATCTGAATCTCGCTTGTATGTTACTCGCCAGTTGAGGCGCTACTGGCAGCGCGGGATGTCTCCGGATGCTTTAGCTCCCGACTACAGCAAATGCGGGGCTCCAGGACAAGTTAGAAGAAATGTTAAAAATAAAGCAGGAGCAAAACGCACTGTATCTCCAGGGAAAGGTACAGTAATTACTGAAGATATCGCAGATTTATTCCGCCTAGCAATAGAGGGATTCTACCTGCTCAAGGATGATATTGATTTGGTCAAAGCGAGAATAAAAGCGATTGGCTACCTTAAATCAAAGTATCCGAAAATCGATAAAAGTGAATTACCAACAGATGCTCAATTTAGATACTTTTTTCAACGAAATTATCTGAACCATGAAGTAATACAGGCAAAAACCTCACAAATCATTTATGAAAAGGATATCGCGCCTTTAAAAAGTACCGCAACAGTAAATAATTTTGGCCCAGGAGCGCGTTACGAAATTGATGCAACGATTTCAGATATCTATTTAATTTCCGAGCATGATCCAGATCGCATTATTGGAAGACCAATCATGTACAAGGTCAAAGATGTATTTAGTCGTATGACTGTCGGCTTGTATGTTGGGCTGGAAAATCCATCCTGGGCTACTGCCACTATTGCCTTGGCTAATGCGTTCTGTGACAAAGTAGAGTATTGCCGTCGCTACGGTATCGAAATCTCTGCTTCTGATTGGCCAAGTATTGGGATACCAGCATCAATAACTGCAGATCGTGGAGAAATGCTGGGTAAGCATGGTGATATTTTGGTTAATAGGTTTGGCATCACTTTAACCAATACCAGAGCCTACCATGGCAATGACAAAGGGGTTATTGAAAGAACATTTAAAACTACCCACGTCGATATTCTGCCCTATGCAAAAGGCAGAGTAGAAGCCGTAAATGGTAAAAAGAAAGCCGGCAAGAGAAACGAACTTGAGGCAAATATGACGTTGTCTGAATTTACCAAGCTCGTAATCCTAGCTGAAATCAATCGAAATAATAATTCACCTGTTAAAGGTTATGATTTCGAAGCTGATATGCCAACGGATTTGCCTGCGATACCACTAAAGTTATGGAACTGGGGTATTGCCAATCGCACTGGTGTTTTACGTAGAGTGGATCAAAAGACTGTAACGGTCAATTTACTACCCCATGAAAAAGCCACCGTTTCTGTCAATGGTATAAATTTTAAAGGTCTGTTCTACACATGCGAAGAAGCCTTAAGATTGGGTTGGTTTCACCGCAATAAAGCAAATGCAAGGCCTAACAATGTTCAAGTTGCTTATAACACGCTGGATACTAATACTATATATCTTAGACCGGACAATCAGTTTGAAAATTATTGGGTATGTACATTACACCCTCGTAGCCGACGTTATGAGAATATGACTTTTATTGAAGCTGCCAGTATCCTCAAAGAATCAAATCAGACAACTGCTATCTATAAGCAAGAAGAAGACTATATTGCACCAGATTTGCAGGTTGAAATTGAGAAAATAGTACAGCAAGCTACTGATAGACAAAAAAGAACTAAGTTTTCAAAGAAAACCCATCGTCTTCAAGGTATTGGCGAAAATCGTGATAACGAAAGAAATTTAGAACGGAATAAGAACCGAATCGAACAGACAACACAATCAGAAGTTAAACACGTTGCAACCGTGACGACCATTCATAGTGATAAGCATTCTAAACAAGACTTTTCATATCCAGACTTAGACGACTTTTAAGGGAAAGACACTAATGGTTTTTGTAACTGCAAAGTACATTCAGGCTGAAATTGCCGATTATGAAGGTCATCCTTTAATCAATGCCTTACCGCCAATCAATTCGCCAGAGGGTACGGCAAATTTAATTAAGCGAATGCCTATAATTCGACCTGAGGAAGTGTCTTTGCCTGCTCATATCCGACGACATGCAATGCTGCGGATTATGGATGGTTTTTTATACCCAACCAAAGCTCATTTGCAGCTAGAGCAGACTATTTCCTGCATGATCCGGCAGGGGTATTTAAGTCGGAATATTGCAGATAAAAGCTATCAGGATACTCTCAATAGAACAGTTGAAATTACCAAGAGTGTTGCTCGTAATGCGGGTAACGAAGCGCTTATAAGCTCAGTTTTTGGTTGTTCAGGTGCTGGTAAATCAACTGCTGTTGAAGCTGTTCTCGTAGGTTATGACCAGGTGATAATTCATCCTAATTACCAGCATGTGCAAATTGTTTGGTTAAAAGTAGAAACGCCACATAATGCGTCAGTTAAGAGTCTTTGTATAAATTTTTTCAGAGCTCTCGATTCTGTACTTGATAATAACGCTGAGTATGAACGTCAATATGTTAAGCCAAAAGCAGGTACAGATATTCTG
>NZ_JAJOYU010000017.1 GCF_021290985.1 Rheinheimera soli | reverse complement strand
GCGAGGGGCTTTTTTATTTACTTCGAAATCGGTGGTGGACCATTCGAGCAGAGCATCCCCCATGCGACAAATTGGCAGGGAGCCAATTTGGACCGCCAACGGCGGGTCGCGAAGCGGCGAACCCCACGGATGGGGTGAGCAAAGTAGTTCACCGCCCCGAATTCAGCACCAATCCGCTGTTAAATGGCCGGGCAAGACAACCTGCTGTCGCCTGACCGCCCGGAATAATGTAGTTCACCGCACCCAAATTCAACACCAATCTGCTTTTAAACTAATCTAGGTTCAAGATCCTCAGCGTTGTACCCACCAGTACTTTCATGCAAAGTATTCAAATTCAAACAAATACAAAACAAGGCCAATCCATGCCCAATTCCCTACGAACCTACAGCAACAACATCTTTATCGCTCTAAGCCGTTTACTAAATGCCATACTCGGTGGAAACCCAAGCTTAACGTTAAGCGCAAGAGCAGGTCTGAATTATAGAAAAGGGCAGTGGAGGCAACAAAGACGATTGATCAATACACTATTCTGGTTACAAAAGGACCATTGTGAATTTGCGATACGATTGGATACAGACAGAAACCAGCAAGCGATAAGGGATGTTACAGAAGGAAGTACAGAGAAAACAGCGCCTTTGTGACATCGACGACATCACAAAGGCATCAGAATGATTAATTAAGCGCAGGTCTCATTTCAACCACAACTTCGTTATTATGGAAAAGTTGTAACTTGTCACCGTTTAATTCGATACGATCAGCCATCTGTAAGTGCTGAGTAAAGTTTGACTCGTAGTAGTTACTTTGAGCACAGTACTTTTTAGTGCTAACTAAAGGATTTACTTTCAATAAGTTAGAGCTTTGGCTGTAGCTGGCGTTAAATACATTACAACCAGAAAAACCATAAAGTTTGGCATTATCATTAAACAACATACGTAAATTGTATTGTTGTGGTACCTGGATAAATTTTACTCGTTCTACCCTCCAGACGATGCCTTGCACCTTGGCAAGATTCAGTTTGTCTGGGCAGGTGGCTCCAGGCCAAAATTGCTCAAACTTTTCCACAAAAAGCATCTTGTCTTCTTTTGGGCTTTGACGCGCAACCATAGTGGCAATAACTGCTTTGCCGTTTAGATTTTTGTCGGTCTGGTAATTACGCAGCATAGGAATATGATGTTGAGTCATGGCTATAGATGATTTTTCACCATTACTACATGAGGTAAAAAAGGCATTATTATCAATAACCTGATATGTACCTAACATCTGCATACTGGTATCAAGTTTAACAAAGTTGTTTGAACGAACTAACTCATAGTTGTCTTTCGATACTACAGGTTTACCTGCTTCATCCAATAAAACTACTTTGTTATTGCTGACAAACTGGAACGACGGTATTTTCGCTTGCTGAGACATCAAGTGGATCACACGACCCTCCAGCAACCAGGTACCTTTCACAAGGTTTACTTCATGCTGATCAATGAATTCCTGACGCGCTTCAAACTTACCATCCTGGAATAAGTTCACGTGATATTTCACACCAGGGCAACCTTCACAAGGTAAGGTCCCAATAAAGCTCATATCACGATCTATAAAAATATGACCAAAATCAGTGGCTTGTGCTTGAGCGATGTTGTCATTTAATACTTCATTTTCGACTAATTCAGGTTCAGCAGCTACTACAGGCTCACTGACTTGAGCGATTGGAGCTGGTGCCTGCTGTGGTAATTGGCTACAACCAGCCACTGCCAGAAGTACAGCACTTACAATAAAACTATGTTTCATATCTATCAGGACCCATTGAAAATTGGCGCCATTATAAAGCAACTACGCAGACAGTCGAATGGTATTGCTGATTAAAAATTGTCATATTTTATTCTTTACTTGCTGCAGCAAGAACTGGTGGACTAATTCTGCGCTTTCTTTCGGACTTTCCTGCATAAAACAATGACCACCTGTCACCTTATGCAACTGAACTGAGTTATTTAATTTGCTCCACTTTTCTGCAGATTTACTGACAAAAGGGTAAGTCTTGTTCCCATAGATCAATAACGTGGGGCTGCAATACTGTTTTAGCTGTGGCCATAGTTGTTTTGGATAAGAGCCAAATATTTCGGCTTCGCGCTCAGCTTTGCATTTTAATTCCAGCCCGTCATTACTATGATACAAAGCATGATCGATGTAACTTGCCAGCGCATCGTCCTGCCAGTTTTTAAACATGCCTCTTTGATGCAAGTAAGTAAAAGCAGAGTCTTTATCTGGCCACTGCTGACGGCGGTTGAGCGCTTTTTTAACCATGGGATTTTTTTTATATAAGCCCAGCCAATCCAGAGTTTGCATCAGTGTCAGCATCCTAGGTGTAAATAACACCGGATCAAGTAAAACTACGGCATCAAATGGACTGGTTGTTTTACTGTTAATCAGTGCTGTTAATACACCGCCAAAACTATGTCCGACAGCATAACAGGGGGCATCAGCAAATAAGTCTTTGTGCGCCAGCCAGGCATCAAGAGCAAGATCAGCACTTTGATTCCAACCTATAAAAGCGCCGCCATGGTCACTATCCCCATGACCCTGAGCATCGGATAAAAATAAATCAAAATAGGGAGCAAGCTGAGTTAAAAAAGGTTGGTACATCCGGCTGCAATAACCGTTGCCATGCAAAATATGCAATACAGCTTTACCACTGGGAGAGGTGTAAAATCCTCTTAAGGTAAAACCGTATTGTGTAGCGTAGCTCCAGGGGATTAAGTCCATCTTTTATCTTTCGTATCTAAACCAGAATGCACTTTGCCATGGTCATACCAGATCTGCAAATAAAAAGCCCGGCTTGAAACCGGGCTTTTAAGTTTATTTACTTCTATCAGAAGTTATAGTTTAGGCGGACGTAATAAAAGCCACCGTTGATACCCATAACTGCGGTTGTTGGGTATTTAGAGCCCGCAATCCCCTGCCATTTATGTTCATCAGGATAGGCGTCAAATAAGTTTTGCGCACCAACGCTGATTTCATAACTGTCGTTGATACTGTAGCTGACTTCCGCATCAACCGTAATAGCTGAGCCTACTTCGATTGGTATACCTTCGTCGGCTTCCAGTAAAATACCGTTGTCCAGATGGTCTTCGTAAAATGCACCAAAGTGGTTAAAGCGGACATAACCTCTCCAGTCGCCGTAGTTTTGGTTTACAGTGAAACTACCACGGACACGAGGTAAGCCACGTTCTAGCTGCTCTTTTTTAGCATCGCTGATATTGGTTGTTAATTCGCCATCAATCAGGTATTCGCTTATCCGATCGACGTTGGTGTCGGTCCAGTTGTACGCAAAAGCCAGAGTAGTACGGCCATCCCACAGGTCAAATCCGTAGTTAGCTACTAAATCCAAGCCTTGAGTTGTGGTATCAAAATCGTTAGTAAAATATTTTACGCTGGTAAAGCTGCTCGCATCGTTTACGCCCAAGGCTAACAGCGCTTCTATATCTTCGTCTTTTAGCTCCAGAGAAGAAGTCTGACTGATGCGGTCATCTACTTTAATATGGAAATAATCCAAAGTGACATACCAGTCATTTACTTCAAGCACTGTACCTAAAGAAAAGTTTTTCGACTTTTCCGGAGTTAATGGCTTACCACCTTTTTGCAGTGAAATAGGGTGGTCAGGAGGTAAGGTTGCTGTATCTACCAAACCTGCAGGGCTGAATGATGTGGTGACGTTACGCACATGACTTTGACCCACAGTAGGAGCCCGGAAGCCTGTGCTGACTGCTGAACGGAAGGCTATCTCATCAGTGGCCTGATAACGCGCTGTGATTTTGCCATTGGTCGTATCACCAAAGTCTTCAAAGTCTTCAAAGCGTAAAGCAAAATCCATACGGAAGTCATCACTAAACTCTGCCCCTAACTCGGTGTAGGCTGCATAGCTATAACGATTGAATGATCCCGCATCTTCTGGTTTAAATCCTGGGAAGCCGTTTGAACCTATACCAAAACCTTGTGAAGCTAATGGGCCTACTTCAAAAGAAGCTGCATCACCGGCATAAATCTCAAAGGTTTCATCACGATATTCGACACCACCAGCCACATTGAGTGGGTAAGGCAGTGCATCGACTTCAAATGGTTTGTTAAAATCTAAGTTAGCCGCTTTTTCCAGCTGTACATACTTACCTGGGCTGAAGTCACGCGGAGTATCTGCGCCTAAAGAAGGGTTCAGGGTGTTTTTGATATAAAACTCTACTTCGCTGCGGCCAATCGACATACTGGCATCAAAAGCCCAGCCTGAGTCCAATTCACCTTTTACACCTGACGCTATAGCTGTGTCTGTCACTACACCACCAAACTTAGGTGTAAAACCACCAGGTAACATACCGTAGTAAGTAAAACAGTGAGCTGGAAGTGCATCTACGTCTGCCTGGATATCTGCATGGTTTCGGAAGTTATCACCTGTCTTAGCCGCAATAGAGCCACAACTGCCCAGGCTTTCATCCAGATTACCGATCAGTAGATTTTCACCACCATCGTTAGAATAAACACCGCTGCGTGTAGTTGGGTGGCGATAATAAAAACCACCTTCTACATCACGTTCTGCCCAGTTGGTGAATAAGTAGAATTCACGATCTTTGGCTACTTCTAAACCAATATTGGCAAATAATTTAGCGTCCCGTTTGAATTCAGGAGAACCCCAGACTTGAGCAGGATCTGGAATGAATGGATTACCAGCAGCGGCAGAGCCAGCTGCATCACTACGTTGGACTGAACGACTGGTTGGGTCAGCCTGTTTATATTCACCACTGATATTGGCAAAACCATTGTCAGTAAAAGGCAAGCCTATATTGCCGGAAACTTGGCGTAAGTCACCGTCGCCTTCATAAAACTGGCCGGTTTTTACTTCAAAAGAACCACCTTCAGCGGCGTCTTTTAAACGGAAGTTAATTACACCAGCAATAGCGTCTGAACCATATTGAGCGGCTGCACCATCCCGTAAAATTTCAACTTGTTTTAAAGCGATTGAGGGGATAACAGAAATATCCGGGCCCTGAGAACCATCAGAAATACCACTGCCTAAAAACGTGATAACAGCAGCACGGTGGCGTCTTTTACCGTTGACTAAAACTAAGGTGCTGTCTGGTGGCAGGCCACGTAAGTTAGCAGGTCGTATTAAGGTCGAAGCGTCATTAATGGGCTGAGCATTGACGTTAAAAGAGGGCACTGCTGCGGTCATCAAGCTGACCATATCACTAGTGCCGGTTTTTGAAAACTCTTCGCCGCCAATGACGTCTACAGGAACAGCTGAATCACCTACCGAACGTGGTGCTCCCCTTGCACCAATAACGGCGATTTTCTCAACAGCTCCTTCTGCTTTTTGTTCCGCTGCTGCGTCGGGGGTTTCCTGGGCCATTAAAGTGGTGCTGAATAATAAACTGCCACATAAAGCGATTTTTATCGCTGCAGCAACAGGGTGGTAGTGGGTTATTTCTTTCTTCATGGATGTTGCCTTCTCATCTGGATTTGTGTGTTGGCTCATTTTTATCTACGAGCTCTGCACAGACCATATTTGAAAAACTTTTGTTTGTCTATCGCGATTTAATGTTAATTTGTCGCTTCATTGTGGTGATTTGTCGCACCAATCTGGTGCTTCCGCTGGTTTTGGATGTGTTTCTTCGGAAAATGAAGCGAAAAATTTGAACCTGAATAAATGAAAAATATCGGATCAGACTTGCTGTTTTAGTCAAAGTCGATTCAGATAGCAGGGTTACTTTAATCAAGGATTTACAGTAGTGAAAAAACTTCTTACTCCGGCAGCTTTAGCTACCTTGTTACTTTCAACAACAGCACTGGCAAATAGTAGGTTACCTTTAGAACGTTTGTTTGCTGAGCCCGCGTTAAGCGGTACAGCCCCCCGTTCTTTAAGCTTTTCGCCTGATGGCAGTCGTGTCACCTATCTCAAAGGCAAAGAGACAGACGCCAATAGGCTGGACCTGTGGCAATATCAAATAAAAACAGGTAAACACAGCCTTTTAGTTGATTCAAATCAATTGTTTAGTGGTCCTGAGTTACTGTCAGATGAAGAAAAAGCACGACGTGAGCGTTTACGCTTATTTGCCAGTGGTATTGTCAGTTATAACTGGTCTAAAGATGGCAAAGCTTTGCTGTTTCCGTTAAATGGCGATTTGTTTTATTACGACTTAGCCAGCCAGAAAGCACGCAAGTTAACCAATACCGAAGCCTTTGAAACCGATGCACAAATATCGCCCAAAGGTCAGTACGTATCTTTTATTCGGGAACAAAATATTTTTGTATTGGATCTGAAATCAGGCAAAGAAACTCAGTTAACAACAGATGGTAAGGGGCTGATTAAAAATGGCATGGCTGAATTCGTTGCTCAGGAAGAGATGGGCCGAATGACAGGCTATTGGTGGGCTCCTGATGACAGCAAAATTGCTTTTAGTCAGATTGATGAGTCGCCAGTGGCTGAAGCTGTGCGTAATGAAATCTATGCCGATGAAATTAAGTTATTTAATCAGCGTTATCCTTTTACTGGCACAGCGAATGTGAAGGTAAAACTGGGGGTGGTCGCAGTACAGCAACCTGCAGTGCAATGGCTGGATTTAGGTAAAGAGCAGGATATTTATCTGGCTCGGGTGAACTGGAGTAAAACAGCCTCTTTGTTGACCTATCAATGGCAAAGCCGAGATCAGCAACATCTGGAATTACGTTCTGTTGAGTTACCTTCAGGTGATACCAAAGTATTACTAAAAGAGCAGAGCCCAACCTGGCTAAATTTAAATGACGATTTGCATTTCTTAAAAGATAAACAGCATTTTGTCTGGGCATCTGAGCGGGATGGATACAAACATTTGTATTTGTATAAGCTGGATGGCACTTTGGTTCGTCAGTTGACCCAAGGCGACTGGGTTGTTAATAAAATAGAAGCCATTAATGAAGATCAAGGCATTATTTACTTCTCTGGCCGCAAAGATACACCACTGGAAAGTCATCTGTATTCAGTACCAGTCAAAGGGGGTGACAGCAAGCGTTTAACTCAGGCTGAGTTTTCACATGCAGTTGTTATGGCTGAAACAGGCCAGAGCTTTATTGATAGTTACTCTAGCGTATTACAGCCGACTAAAGTGGAATTGAAGAGCGTCGAAGGCAAAGTGCTGACTGTGCTTGAGTCTAATGATGTGGCTGGATCTCATCCGCTGGCCGAGTACAAAGATAGTCTGGTAAAACCGCGTTTTGGCACCTTAAAAGCAAAAGATGGTCAAACCTTACATTACCGTGTATTTGAGCCAAAACAGCTTGAACAGGGCAAAAAGTACCCTGTTGTAGTCGGGGTGTATGGTGGACCAGGCGCACAGCGTGTAACCAATAGTTGGAGTGCCAGGGATTTGTATTTCCAGTATCTGGCACAAAATGGCTATGTGGTATTTCAGCTGGACAACAGAGGATCTGAAAATCGCGGTAAAGCTTTTGAAGACCCAATCTACAAAAAGCTGGCCGATATAGAGCTTGTCGATCAAATTACCGGTGTGGAGTATCTGCGGACTTTGCCTTATGTCGATGCAAAACGTATTGGCATTTATGGCCACAGCTATGGCGGTTACATGGCTATTATGGCGATGTTCAAAGCGGGAGATTATTTTAAAGCTGGGGTAGCAGGCGCACCTGTCACCGACTGGGCTTTGTATGACACCCATTACACTGAACGTTATTTAGGTCATCCTGCAACAAACAAAGCGGGCTACGAGCAAAGCTCAGTCTTTCCTTATGTGAAAGACTATCAGGGCAATCTGCTGATTTACCATGGTATGGCGGACGACAACGTGCTTTTTACCCACAGTACCAAGTTGTATTCTGAATTACAGCAACAAGGTAAATTATTTGAAAGTATGGATTACCCGGGCAGTAAACACTCTATGTTTGGTCAGCCGGTGCAAACCCATTTACATAAAACCATTACTGCTTTTTTTGAACGACAATTAAAACAATAATTTGGGGGCGGGTATTTAACCCGCCCTTGATCACAATTCGTTGCCACTTAATCTGTTGGCCTGAAAAGCCAGCAGATTATCACTGGTCACCTGACAAATTTGCTGTAAAGCTTCTGCAGTAAAAAACGCCTGATGTCCGGTGATCAATACATTAGGGAAGGTCAACAGACGTTTAAACACTTCATCATCTATCAGTTGTCCGGATAAATCCTGAAAAAACAAATCGGCTTCCTGCTCATAGACATCCAGACCTAAATAACCAATTTTACGGATCTTCAGCGCTTTAATCACGGCTTTGGTATCTATTAAGCCACCTCTGCTGGTATTAATCAGCATCACACCGTCTTTCATCAATGCCAGGCTATCACTATTGACCATATGCTGAGTTTGAGGATTTAACGGACAATGCAGACTGATCACATTTGATTCTGCCCATAATTCTTCCAAAGACACATAGCGTACACCAGCTTTGACCAGCTCATCATTCTCCTGAATATCGTAACAGAGCACTTGCATACCAAAACCAAGCAGGATCTTCGCCGTTGCCGCTCCTATGCGGCCTGTACCCACCAAGCCTGCAGTTTTGTCATGCAGGTTAAAACCCAATAAGCCGTCGAGCACAAAGTTGTCATCCCGCACCCTGTTATAGGCTTTATGTAATTTTCGGTTTAAACACAGGATCATCGCAACAGTGTGTTCTGCGACAGCTTCAGGTGAGTAAGCGGGAACGCGGGCAACCCGCAGGCCAAGCTCTTTGGCCGCCGCCAAATCGACATTATTAAAACCTGCGCAGCGTAAGGCTATCATGCCTACGCCCGCGGCTTTCAAATCGGCAAGTACAGGGGCAGACAGATCGTCATTTACAAAAACACAAACAGCAGCATAGCCTTGCGTTAGTTTGGCGCTTTGTTGATCCAGTGGGCCATCAAAAAAGCTGAACTCAATACTTGAGTCTGCCCAATCAGCAAAACTTGTCTGATCGTATTTTTTCGCGCTAAAGACTGCAACTTTCATTTTGGGGCTCCTTACTTCCTGATCCGAAACTCAGAGTAACGCAAAAAGTCGCTGCCTATGTTGTTTTTAATCAAAGCATCAGCTGTTCAGCACTTCTTCAACCGACTGATGCAAGCTGGAAGGCTTAGTTCGAGGCGCATAACGTTTGACGACATCACCCTGACGATTGACTAAAAACTTAGTGAAGTTCCATTTAATAGCGCGGGTTTTCATCAAACCACGGGCCTGATCTTTTAAATATTCAAACAAAGGGTCTGAATCCAGACCATTCACCTGTACCTTGCCAAAAACCGGAAAACTTACACCGTAATTCAGCTGACAGAATTGCTGTATTTCAGCATTGGACCCTGGTTCCTGAGCTCCAAACTGATTACATGGAAAAGCTAATACGACGAAACCCTGATCTTTGTATTGCTGATATAAAGCTTCCAGCTCCTGATACTGTGAGGTAAAACCACACTGGCTGGCTGTGTTGACAATCAGTACCACTTTATCCCTGTATTGAGCTAAATCGACGTCCTGACCCAGACTGTCCTTCACTTTGAAATGGTGAACCTTTGGCATAACTGTCCTTTTCTGCAACTCGTCTGATGCTTTTGCGTCAGAGCCCCTGATTCTAGTAAGCTTCTTGGCATTCAAGTCTGTCACAGAAATAAGTCAAAATTATGTCAAATTTATCACAACAAAAAGTTGCCTTTGTCGGTTTAGGTGTTATGGGTTTTCCAATGGCTGGGCATCTGCAGCAAAAAGGCGAGCAAGTTTGTGTCTATAACAGAACAAAGCAGAAGGCGTTGGATTGGGTGCAGCAGTATGGAGGTAGCTGTGCATCCACACCGGCAGAAGCTGCCAAAGGTGCCAATGTGGTGATGTTATGTGTAGGCAATGATGATGATGTGCGCTCTGTCGTCTATGGTGAACACGGCGTTTTAGCTACTATGCGACCAGGCTCTTTATTGATTGATCACACCACAGCCTCAGCCGATTTAGCTCGTGAACTGGCTTTGGCCTGCAAAGCAAAAGGCATAGGTTTTTTAGATGCACCTGTATCAGGTGGTCAGGCTGGTGCGCAGAATGGTCTGCTGACCATTATGCTGGGCGGCGAAGTTGCTGAGTTTGCAAAAGCTGAAAGCACGCTTATGAAATACGCCCGCAGTGCCCGTTTATTAGGGCCTGCTGGTTCTGGTCAACTGGCCAAAATGGTCAATCAAATTTGTATTGCCGGCGTAGTACAAGGCTTGGCTGAGGCTATGCACTTTGCCCAGCAGGCCGGACTGGATGGTCAAGCCGTTTTGGACACCATCAGCAAAGGCGCTGCTCAATCCTGGCAAATGGAAAACCGAGGCTCCACTATGTTGCAAGGCAAATACGACTTTGGTTTTGCGGTCGACTGGATGCGTAAAGATTTAGCAATCACCTTAAACGAAGCCCGCCACAACGGTGCCACTTTGCCACTGACTGCTTTAGTCGATCAGTTTTACGCTCAAGTGCAGGCTATGGGTGGCGGTCGCTGGGATACGTCCAGTTTACTGACCGTATTGCAGCGTAAAAGTTAACATTTCAGCACTTTTAGTCCTCCAGACTGATGCTGGCCAAACCTAAGGTCAGCACCAGTAGTATAGGAATTTGCACCAGATGCAGCATTGGATCTGGTGTTATTTGCAGAGCAAGCCCTACCACCATAGCCCAGACCAAAGCCAATAAAGCCCATACTGTTTTGCGTTTTGACAGTTGAAACATAACTACCTCCTGTTGTTGATGCTGATACTTTACTCTTAGGTTGATAGGGTCTAAAGTGTCGCTAATGACGTATTTGAGGCGGTAAGTGACATTATGAAACGCGTTGGCATTTGGGTAAATCAAGACGCAGTGATGAGCAGTGTGACAGGGGTAATGGATTTTTTTACCTTCTGTAATAAATACTGGCAATTAATACAGCAAAGCGATCAGCAGTTATTTGAAACTGTGTTGATGGGACCTAATACTCAGCTACAGCAGGGGCCTTTTACGCTGCAGGTTGAACCTGTTGATGTAAATCAGATTGATATTCTGTTGATCCCCGGATTTTACGCCTATAACTCAAACGATCTGCTGCGTGTGAGTCAGGAATTGCTGCCTTACAAGGCTGAATTACAGCAGATGCTGCAACAGGGTAAGTGGCTGGGTGCTTTTTGTAATGGCACTTTTGCGCTGGCCGGAACGGGCTTGTTAAATGGCCTGCAATCTACTTCAGTCTGGTTTTTTAAAGACTATTTCCGTCAGATGTTTCCGCAGGTAAAACTGGATTTACAGCAGTTGGTGGTGCAGCAACAGACCATTTTGACCGGCGGTGCTACCACTTCATACCTGAACTTATGCCTGCGTTTTGTTGAGCTGTGTATGGACACGGCTTTTGCTCAGCAAATGGCAAAAATTATGCTGACGGATCCAAACCGAACCTCACAGCTACCTTATCTGTCTTTACAACTGGCACCTCAACACAAAGATGCGAAGTTAACTGAAATTCAGCAGTACCTGCAGACTCATCTGGCGGAGCCGGTCAGTCTGGAGCAATTAGCCGAAACTTTTGCCATGACACCCCGTACTTTGATCCGGCGTTTTAAACAACATTTAGACGAAACCCCTATGGCTTATCTGCAGCGTTTACGTATTGAGAGGGCGAAGTCTTTGCTGGAAAATACCTTGTGGACTGCAGAAGAAATAATGCAGCAAGTTGGCTATGAGGACATTTCGTCTTTTCGGAAGCTATTTGTGCATTACACCAGCTTGACCCCTAAAGCGTATCGGCAAAAATTTATGTTTGAGCCACAAATTAACTGTTGTCCGGTCAGTGGCCGTGAACGGGAGTCTGCGGCATAATTAATCGCCGCACTGTTAATTAACAAAATTTAACAAATGAGTCAGGAAAAGTTTGTTTTGTGCTATTATCATGTGGCCAATTCATTGATGAAAGTTAATTAAATGTATTTATCTGAGATCGGCTGGCATCTTTATGCGCTGCTTTTTATTCTTTGTGTGCTACTCCCGGCTTTGGTTTTATCGGCTCTGGTGTATTTTAAACCTCTTTGGTTAAGACAATCTTTATGGGTTTTCAGCCTTTGTAGTTTGTGCTTCTTACTGCTCAGTCTGAAGTTTAGTGATAACACTTTGTTAATGAATGGCAACGCTCTGGAGCTGAAAGCGGGGTTGTATCAGACCAAAATTGATGATATTCACTCAGCGCAAAGTAAAGTTTCAGTGGTGTTTTGTGACGAGTTGGGCGAGTTCAAGCCTGTAGTTGCTGTAAACGCGATTAATTTGCCTAATTACAAAGTCGGTTGGTACAGGTTAGCTAATCAGCAAACAGCTTTTGTAATGTTGATTGGCAATATAGATAAAGTGACTGTGGTCAGCACTAAAAATGCGATAGCGTTAATTAGTGGTGATATTAATAGAGACAATGCTGGTGCCGGTTTACAGGCCAAGGCGTTTCGATAGGGTCAGAAGCCTTGCCTCTGACCCTTTATGTTTTACATCAGAACTGCATTTCCGGAATATCACCCGAAACCACTAACTTACCCGCAGTTTTTTGCTGAATTTCTTCCACGCTAATGCCTGGTGCGCGCTCCAGTAAATGGAAAGCGCCGTCCCGAACTTCCAGTACAGCTAAATCAGTCACAATCTTTTTCACGCAGTTCACACCAGTCAAAGGCAAAGTACAGCTATCCAGTAACTTGGAACTGCCGTATTTGTCGGCGTGGGTCATAGTGACAATAATATTTTGTGCACCAGCCACTAAATCCATAGCGCCGCCCATGCCTTTGACCAGTTTGCCCGGGATCATCCAACTGGCAATATTGCCGTTTTGATCGACTTCAAAAGCGCCCAGCACTGTTAAATCCACATGACCGCCACGGATCATGGCAAAACTTTCTGCTGAGCTGAAAATGGCAGCGCCTTTGATGGCGGTGACAGTTTCTTTGCCTGCGTTGATCATATCGGCATCTAATTCAGCTTCGGTTGGGTAGGGGCCCATACCTAATAAACCGTTTTCCGATTGCAGCATTACTTCAATACCTGCAGGTACATAGTTCGCCACTAAGGTCGGGATACCTATGCCTAAATTGACGTAATAGCCGTCCTGTAATTCCTGAGCCACCCGCATAGCGACCTGTTCACGTGATAATGCCATTTGCTGTGCTCCTTAAGCCTGACGGACCATACGACGTTCAATGCGTTTCTCAAAGCTGGCTTTGATCACACGTTGCACATAAATACCTGGTGTGTGAATTTGGCTTGGCTCCAGTTCACCCGGCTCGACGATTTCTTCCACTTCAGCCACAGTGATTTTGCCTGCAGTGGCTGCCATAGGGTTGAAGTTCATTGAGGTATGGCGGAACACCAGATTGCCGTAACGGTCCGCTTTCCAGGCCCGCACTATAGCGAAATCACCGGTAATGGCTTCTTCCAGCACATAATTGCGGCCATTAATTTCACGGGTTTCTTTACCGTCAGCCACAGGAGTACCGTAACCAGTAGCGGTGAAAAAAGCCGGAATACCAGCACCACCAGCGCGGATTTTTTCAGCCAGCGTGCCTTGAGGCGTTAACACAACTTCTAATTCACCTGACAGTAGCTGCTTTTCAAATAAAGCGTTTTCGCCGACATAAGAGGCGACCATCTTTTTGATTTGACGCTCTTCCAAAAGCACACCTAAACCAAAACCATCTACACCACAGTTGTTAGACACCACTGTTAAATCACGGGTGCCCATTTTTTTGATCTGAGCAATCAGTCCTTCCGGAATGCCACATAAACCAAAACCACCGGCTATTACTGTCATGCCATCGGTCAGGCCTGCCAGCGCTTCTTCGTAGCTGGTCACAACTTTATTAAACCCTGCCATTTTGTATCCTTAAAAGATGCTATCAATGATTAATTCTGCTGGCATTTGGCCTTTAGCGCCAATCCTACTTTAGAACTAGGCGCTTTGCCCAGCTGTTCGCTGATAAACCAGCCAATAGGCGCCAGCCGTTGTAAATCAACACCGCTATGGATGCCAAGGCCGTTGAGTAAATACACCACTTCTTCAGTGGCAACATTGCCTGACGCACCAGCAGCGTATGGACAGCCGCCCAATCCTGCGACTGAGCTGTCGACCACAGCAATACCACGTTGTAGCGCTGCGTAAATATTACTTAACGCCTGGCCATACGTATCGTGAAAATGCACAGCTAATTGCTCTACAGGCACTACAGCCAGCACTGCATCGAGCATTGCATTGACTTTTGCCGGAGTGCCAACCCCTATGGTGTCACCTAACGAAATTTCGTAGCAGCCCATATCGAGCAAGGCTTTAGCAACCCGTGCTACTTCAGAGGGGACAACGTTGCCTTGATAAGGACAGCCGACCACACAAGAGACATAACCCCGAACTTTAATACCATCGTGCTTGGCTTGTGCCATCACTGGGGCAAAACGCTCAAGACTTTCCGCTATGCTGCAGTTGATATTTTTCTGGGTAAAAGCCTCAGATGCGGCACCAAAGACCGCAACTTCAGTCGCACCTGCTGCTTTGGCTGCTTCATAGCCTTGCAGATTGGGTGTCAAAGCCGTGTACTGAATACCTGCTTTACGGCTGATTTGTGCAAATACAGCAGCAGAATCAGCCATTTGTGGCACCCATTTCGGCGAGACAAAAGCGCCGGTTTCAATGGTGATAAGGCCTGTTTCAGCTAAGCGGTTCACCAGCTCGACTTTTGCCGCCAGCGACACAGCTTTTTCATTTTGCAGACCATCGCGTGGGCCTACTTCAACAAGTCGTACGGCTTTGGGCAAACCTGCCGTATGTTGCGTGTTTAGTATCAATGACATAAAAGTCTCCAAAAATGGGGCTGTATTAGTCAGCGGCTGTGAAATCCAGCAGCTCCGCTCCGTCTTTCACCAGATCACCAGCGGCATAAAATAGCTGGTTGACCACACCATCTTTGGGCGCTTTGATGCTGTATTCCATTTTCATCGCTTCCATCACCAAAAGCGTCTGGCCTGCGCTGACAAGCGCACCTTTTTCGACCATCACAGCGACTATAGTGCCGTTCATTGGCGCCGTCAGGCTGCCTGCTGCAGCGCTGTCATCGACCACAATTTGCACCTGAGTCTGGTAGATAAAGTCATAACGTTGATGTTTGATAAAAACTGACACCGTATCCTGATACTGACTGACTCGTACTTTGACCCTATGACCATTTAAATTGGCCTGTAGCTCATCTCCTTCGAGGCTTGCTGTGGCAGGGGTGATCACACCTTGTTGCGTTAAGCTAAGCTGTTTACCTTCAGAGCTGATGCTAACCAGGCGGGTTTCATCCTGATAAATCAGCGGGAAAGACACAGTTGGAACTTCACTTAAACGCCAACCTGAACACAAAGCCCATGGGCTTTGATCGTCCACATTGTCTGAACGCTCTTTCAGTAACAGATATAAGGCAGCCAATAAACTGGCTTGTTCAGTTTCAGACTGACCCGGTGCAAACAACGACTCTTTATGCCGTTCAATAAAATGCGTATCCAGCTCTGCTTTGGCAAAAGCAGGTTGCTCCACTAAACGGGTTAAGAAATTCAGGTTATTTTTTACGCCAGCAATGCGGTAATCATCTAAAGCACGCAACATCCTGGCTATGGCGCGATCACGGTTTTCATCCCAAACAATCAGCTTGGCAATCATAGGGTCGTAAAAAGGCGATACTTCGTCGTTTTCTACCACGCCTGTATCGACCCGCACATAACGACTTGCTTCAGGCTGGCGTAAATAGGTCAGTTTGCCTGTGGCTGGCAGGAAATCGTGATCCGGATCTTCAGCATAAACCCGCACCTCAATGGCATGGCCATCAATAGTGATTTGATCCTGAGTTAAAGGCAGGGGCTGACCACTGGCGACCAACAGCTGCCATTTCACCAGATCCTGACCTGTGATCATTTCAGTGACTGGATGTTCGACCTGCAGACGGGTATTCATTTCCATAAAATAGAAAGAGCCGTCTTCATCAAACAAGAATTCAACTGTACCAGCACCCTGATACGCAATAGCCTGAGCGGCTTTGACTGCAGCTTCGCCCATAGCTTTGCGCTGCTCTGCGCTGAAATTCGGTGCTGGTGCTTCTTCAATCACTTTCTGGTGGCGGCGCTGAATAGAGCAGTCCCGCTCAGCTAAATAAACCGCATTACCAAAACTGTCGGCGAACACCTGAATTTCAACATGGCGAGGTTTGGTCAGGTAGCGTTCCATCAGCACTTTGTCATTGCCAAAGCCGTTTAAGGCTTCGCGTTTGGCACCAGCCAAAGCTTCAGCAAATTCGCCGCTGTTCCAGACCACACGCATGCCTTTGCCACCACCGCCATAAGCGGCTTTCAGTAGCAGTGGGTAGCCCACCAGATCAGCTTGTTGTTGTAAAAAGGAAGGGTCTTGGTTATCGCCATGGTAACCAGGCACTAAAGGCACACCGGCTTGGGTCATAATCTCTTTGGCAGCGCTTTTGCTACCCATAGCGGCTATGGCAGGCACTGGCGGGCCAATAAAGACCACACCAGCCTCAGCGCATGCTTGTGCAAATCCTTCGTTTTCAGATAAAAAGCCATAACCAGGGTGCACAGCTTCGGCGCCAGATAATTTGGCGATGTCCAGAATTTTATCAGCGCGCAAATAAGACTCTTTGCTTGGCGCAGGGCCTAGTAAAAAAGCCTCATCGGCCATATGTACATGGCGGGCGTTGGCATCAGCTTCTGAATAGACAGCTACACAACGAATACCTAGTTTATGGGCAGTTTCTATTACACGGCAGGCGATTTCGCCCCGGTTGGCGATCAAAATTTTGCGAAACATCAGTCTGTTTTTCCTTATTCTGACCGGATCCAGGCCGGAGTACGTTTTTGTAAAAAGGCGTTTAAGCCTTCCTGACCTTCATTTGATACCCGAATTGCTGCAATTCGTGCTGAAGTGCTGTCAATCAGTTGCTGATTAATAGGCTGGCTATTAACTGCCGCCATCAGCTCTTTAGCGCAGCGAAGCGCTGCAGGGCTGTTATTCAGTAAGATGCCAACAAAATGTTCTGCTGCGCCAACAAGGCCACCTGCGTCTACCAGTTGATGTACTAAACCTAAGTTCAGCGCTGTAGGGGCATCAAAACGTTCTGCCGTTAAGAAATAACGGCGGCTGGCACGTTCACCTATAGCGCGCATCACATAGGGGCTGATCACAGCTGGTATTAAACCAATTTTCACTTCGCTTAAACAAAAGCTGGCGCCTTGTTCGGCAATGGCTATATCGCAGCAGGAGACTAAACCCAAAGCACCACCAAAAGCTGCACCTTGCACCAAAGCAATAGTGGGGGCAGGAAAGCGATCCAGCTGACGCATCAGCTCTGCTAACTGACCTGCATCTTCTAAGTTCTGCTGGTAGTTTTTCTCAGCCATAGAGCGCATCCAGTTCAGATCGGCACCTGCGCTGAAGTTTTTACCCAAGGATTTCAGTAGCAGCACTCGCACAGCTGAATTAGCAGCCAAGCTTTTTAAGGCGTCGATTAATTCGCCTATCATGCTGTCGTCAAAAGCGTTATGCACTTCGGCGCGGTTTAGTACCAGCTCTGCAACACCGGCTGCACTTAACGAGGTAGTAATAGTTTTATAATTTTGCATTCTGTTTACTCCTTGCCATTACATCCGGAACACGCCAAATTTGGATTCGGCGACAGGCGCATTCAGCGCGGCAGTCAATGCCAGGCCAACCACCATACGGGTTTGCGCTGGGTCTATAATGCCGTCATCCCATAAACGCGCACTGGCGTAATAAGGGTGACCTTGCTGTTCGTACTGCGCGACAATAGGCTGGCGGATAGCTTGTTCAGCTTCAGGGGTTAAGCTTTCGCCTTTACGTGCCAACGCATCTTTAGTGACGGTCGCCATAACACCCGCAGCTTGTTCACCGCCCATCACAGAAATACGGGCATTGGGCCACATCCACATCATGGTGGGGTCATAAGCACGGCCACACATACCGTAGTTACCAGCGCCATAAGAGCCTCCAATAAGTACAGTAAATTTCGGCACATTGGCACAAGACACAGCCATCACCATTTTGGCGCCGTGTTTGGCGATGCCTTCGGCTTCGTATTTTTTACCGACCATAAAGCCGGTGATGTTTTGCAGGAACAAGAGTGGAATTTTGCGCTGGGCACAAAGCTCAATAAAGTGAGCGCCTTTTTGCGCTGACTCAGAAAACAGAATGCCGTTATTGGCCACTATGCCAATAGGCTGTCCAAAAATGCGGGCAAAACCACAAACTAAAGTCGCGCCATAAAACTGTTTAAATTCGTCAAAGTCAGAGGCATCGACAATACGGGCTATCACTTCACGTACATCAAAAGGTTTTTTCAGATCGGTGCCAACAATACCGTACAGCTCGCTGACATCATAAAGTGGTGCTTCGACAGGGCGCACGTCCCCTTGCACAGGTTTTTGATGATTCAGACGGCTGACGGCATTACGCGCCAGTTGCAGCGCATGTTCATCATTTAATGCATAGTGATCGGCCACACCAGAGATTTTGCAGTGCACATCAGCGCCACCTAACTCTTCTGCCGTGACTTCTTCGCCTGTAGCAGCTTTAACCAATGGCGGGCCTGCTAAAAAGATAGTGCCCTGATCTTTGACGATAATACTTTCATCCGCCATAGCCGGTACATAAGCACCACCAGCAGTACAAAGCCCCATCACCACAGCGATTTGTGGAATGCCCTTGGCGGACATACGGGCTTGGTTAAAGAAGATACGGCCAAAGTGCAGTTTGTCGGGGAATACATCGTCCTGACGGGGCAGGTTAGCGCCACCTGAGTCGACCAGATAAATACAAGGCAACATGCAGGTTTCGGCAATTTCCTGGGCCCGTAAGTGTTTTTTTACCGTAAGCGGATAATAAGTACCGCCTTTGACTGTGGCATCGTTCGCCACAATCATGCACTCGACACCATTGACCCGGCCAATACCTGCAACTACACCTGCTGCAGGTACATAGTCGTCGTAACATTGCCAGCCAGCAAATTGGCCTACTTCTAAAAAGGGTGAACCCGGGTCCAGCAGTTTTTGAATACGATCACGCACAAACAGCTTGCCGCGTGAAGTATGGCGGGCAATCAACGCTTCGCCGCCACCTAATTTGATCTGTTGTACTTTTTGCTCTAAATCATCCACCAGTTGCTGCATCGCCTGAGCGTTCTGGATAAATTCGTCACTGCGTGGATTAATTTTGCTATTCAGTCTGGCCACGTTCACCACCTTTGGCTATCGGGATTGAGTGTTCAATAGAGGCTCTTTAGGAAAAACCGGACAGGAGTCCGGCTTTTTTATTGTTGTTGAGCCCGCACTGGTTCTACTTAGTTCGATTCGTTAAATAACTCGCGGCCAATTAACATGCGGCGAATTTCTGAGGTGCCAGCACCGATTTCGTACAGCTTGGCATCACGTAATAAACGCCCTGTAGGGTATTCATTGATATAACCATTACCGCCTAACAGCTGGATCGCATCCAATGCCATTTGAGTAGCCAGCTCTGCGCTGTATAAAATCGCGCCAGCGGCATCTTTACGAGTAGTTTCACCGCGGTCACAGGCTTTGGCGACAGTGTAGACATAAGCTCGGGCTGCATTCATTTTGGTGTACATGTCGGCCACTTTGCCCTGCACCAGTTGGAATTCACCAATAGACTGACCAAACTGTTTCCGGTCGTGGATATAAGGCACTACTACGTCCATACAGGCTTGCATAATGCCAAGCGGCCCGCCGGATAACACCACACGCTCATAGTCCAGACCTGACATCAGTACTCGGGCGCCTGTGCCTATAGTGCCTAATACGTTTTCTTCCGGTACTTCACAGTCTTCAAACACCAGCTCACAAGTGTTTGAACCGCGCATACCCAGTTTGTCTAGTTTTTGTGCCTGGCTAAAACCTTTAAAACCACGCTCAACAATAAAAGCTGTCATGCCTTTAGAGCCGGCATTGATATCGGTTTTGGCGTAAATGACATAAGTGTGAGCGTCAGGGCCGTTGGTGATCCACATTTTGTTGCCGTTTAAAATATAACGGTCACCTTGTTTATCAGCACGTAATTTCATCGAGACTACATCTGAACCGGCATTTGGCTCCGACATCGCCAGAGCGCCAATATGTTCACCAGAACATAACTTTGGCAGGTACTTTTGTTTTTGCGCTTCGTTGCCGTTACGGGCGATTTGATTCACACACAAATTGGAATGCGCGCCGTAAGATAAAGCCACAGAAGCAGAAGCGCGGCTGATTTCTTCCATAGCCACTATATGTTCCAGGTAACCCATGCCTGAACCACCGTATTGCTCATCGACCGTAATACCTAATAAACCCAGGTCGCCAAATTTACGCCATAAATCATTGGGGAATTCGTTGTCATGGTCGATTTGTGCTGCACGTGGTGCAATCTCGTCACGGGCAAAGCTGTTGACCTGTTCACGGATCATGTCGACTGTTTCGCCCAGATCGTAATTTAAAGTTTTGTATGTGCTAATCATGACTCTTGATCCCCGTTTTTCCCTTCGTATTTGTTTGCCTGACTGCAACGCCAACTACTTTGGGTTTTGTTTGATTTGTTTTTTATTTAATTCGGTTCTTTAACTTGCTTGGCCTGATCCAGGGTTTCGCGGCAGCGTTTTTCTACTGTCACTAATTCCATCAACACCACTTTGATGTCATCCATCTGTTGGTGCAGTTCAGCCTTTTTCTGTTCAATCAACTTCAGCATGGTGCTCAATTGGGTCACGCTGCTCTTGTCTGCATCGTATAGCTCAAATAACTGGCCTGTTTCTGACAAGCTAAAACCCAGCCGTTTGCCCCGCAAAATTAGTTTCAGGCGCACTCTGTCTCTGCGGCTGTAAATACGGGTTTGCCCCTGCCGTAAAGGCGTTAATAAGCCCTGGTCTTCGTAGAAACGAATACTACGGGTGGTGATATCAAACTCTTTTGCCAGCTCGCTGATGCTGTAGGTTTTGTCGTCTTTTTCTGTCATTTGGGCAGTCATTTGGGCCTTCCGGTAAAGTGGCGACAACTATAAGTGAAGTTTACGTAAAGGTAAAGCTGTGTTCGCGTCAAATAAGGGCTGGCGGCAGGTTGGACCAGACCTTTGTAAAGTTAAGGTGCCAAAAGACGGCTACAGAGCGTGCATTTTTCTGAACCTTTCACTGGTCATAGGACCATAGTGTTAGGTGGTTGACGTTGGCGTAAACGTAAATTTGGTGTAGTCTCAGGCCCAACTTTTTCATCATGCTTCTGAACGACGGAGAAATGAACATGGCGCAGCACGAAAAAATTGCCATAGTGGCAGCCAAAAGAACGGCAATGGGTGGATTTTTAGGTGGCTTATCTGACGTCAGCAGCACAGATTTGGGTGCACAAGCTATTAAAGCTGCCTTAGAACAAGCTGCTATTGATGGTGCGAAGGTCAGTGAAGTGATCATGGGTTGTGTGTTACCTGCAGGTTTAGGTCAGGCGCCAGCTCGTCAGGCTACGTTAAAAGCGGGTTTACCTTTATCTGCTGGTGCTACCACTATCAATAAGGTCTGTGGTTCAGGTTTAAAATCTGTGATGTTAGCGACTGATTTATTGCGTGCTGGTTCTGCTGATGTGATTGTAGCTGGTGGCATGGAGTCTATGTCGAACGCTCCTTATATTCTGCCAAAAGCTCGTGCCGGTATGCGGATGGGCCATGCTGAAGTCAAAGATCATATGATGCTGGATGGTCTGGAAAACGCCTATGATGGCAAAGCCATGGGTTGTTTTGCTCAGAAAACAGCTGACGAGCATGATTTCAGCCGTGCTCAGATGGATGAATTTGCTGTGTTGTCTTTAACCCGAGCACAGCACGCCATTAATTCTGGCGCTTTTGTTGAAGAAATCACCCCTGTGATTTTCCAGACTCGTAAAGGCGATGTGACTTTTGCCACAGACGAACAGCCAGGCAATGCGAAAGTAGACAAAATTCCTACCTTAAGACCAGCTTTTGCCAAAGACGGCACTATTACGGCGGCCAACTCCAGTTCAATTTCTGATGGCGCCGCAGCTTTAGTGCTGATGCGCTCTGACGATGCTAAAGCGCAAAACAAAACTGTATTGGCTCATGTGGTGGGCCACGCCACGCATTCGCAGGAACCAGAGCTGTTCACTGTAGCACCAGTAGGCGCTGTGACTAAGTTGTTAGCCAGCTTAGGCTGGGCTACTTCCGATGTGGATTTGTGGGAAATTAACGAAGCTTTTGCCATGGTCACTATGCTGGCGATTAAAGAGTTAAAGCTGGATGTGAATAAAGTCAACGTCAACGGCGGCGCTTGTGCTTTAGGTCATCCTATAGGCGCTTCAGGCGCCCGTATTCTGGTAACTTTAATTCATGCTTTAAAAGCCCGTGGCTTAAAACGTGGTATTGCGACTTTATGTATAGGCGGTGGCGAGGCTGTAGCTTTAGCGGTAGAGCTGCCGTAATAAATTAAAAAGGGCGCGGTAGAAACTGCGCCTTTTGCTTTAAAAATTTAATAAAAAATATATTCAAATCAACAGGTTTAATCAAAGGTCGTGTTTAAAACAGATATGACCAGCAATAGGGGAGACGTAGTTATGGCCCATCAGGTTCAGTTATTTATCAACGGT
The DNA here is from genome assembly GCF_021290985.1 of Rheinheimera soli. Classification (GTDB taxonomy): domain Bacteria; phylum Pseudomonadota; class Gammaproteobacteria; order Enterobacterales; family Alteromonadaceae; genus Pararheinheimera; species Pararheinheimera soli. Next base: position 80,113 of record NZ_JAJOYU010000017.1, on the reverse strand, counting down.
GAATTTGTCCCGTCCAAGTCCGAACGCTTTATTCCGGTGACGGATCCAGCTACTCAGGACGTGATAGCTCAGGTGCCTTGCACTACAGCAGAAGAAATGGCTTTTGCTATCGCATCCGCCAAAGAAGCCTTTAAAAGCTGGAAAGAAGTACCGGTATCAGAACGTGCCCGTTTAATGATGCGTTTTGCGCATTTGTTAAAAGAACATCAGGCTGAAATTGCCGACATTATTTGCCGTGAATTAGGCAAAACAGTAGAAGATGCCAAAGGCGACGTCTGGCGTGGTATTGAAGTGGTAGAGCAAGCTGCCAATATTCCTTCTTTGATGATGGGCGAGACGGTTGAAAACGTAGCGCGCAGCATTGACACCTACAGCTATATTCAGCCTTTAGGCGTTTGTGCTGGTATTACACCATTTAACTTCCCTGCTATGATCCCGCTGTGGATGTTCCCAATGGCTATCGCCTGCGGTAACACTTTTATTTTAAAACCCTCTGAACAAGATCCGATGACAGTGAATAAAATCGCTGAGCTCTTTGCTTTGGCTGGCGCACCTAAAGGCGTACTGCAGGTAGTGCATGGCAATAAAGAGCAGGTGGATGTGTTATTACGTCACCCGGACATCAAAGCTATTTCCTTTGTTGGCTCTGTCAATGTGGGCCAGTACATCTATAAAACTGGTACTGATCATTTAAAACGAGTACAGGCCTTTGCTGGCGCTAAAAACCATATGGTCGTGATGCCAGACGCCAATAAACAGCAGGTGATTAATGCTTTAGTTGGTGCTTCTGTAGGTGCTGCAGGTCAGCGTTGTATGGCAATTTCTGTGGCTGTTTTTGTTGGTGATTCGCAGCAGTGGATCCCAGAAGTAGCAGCTGCTATCGCCAAAGTGCGCCCTGGTGTGTACACAGATCCGGAAGCAGCCTACGGCCCACAAATCAGCCCACAAGCCAAGGCTCGAATTTTGTCTTTAATCGAACAAGGCAAAGTAGAAGGTGCAACTTGTTTAGTGGATGGTTCAGACGTCAAAGTGGCTGGTTATCCAAACGGTAACTGGGTTGGTCCTACCGTATTCAGTGATGTCACCCCTGAAATGACCATCTATAAAGAAGAAATCTTTGGTCCAGTTCTGGCAACCGTCAATGCCGCTTCTTTGGATGAAGCCATCGAGCTTGTTAACAGCAGTCCATACGGCAACGGTACTTCTATTTTTACCGCCAGCGGCGCCGCTGCACGTAAATATCAGCATGAAATTGAAGTAGGTCAGGTCGGTATTAATATTCCAATTCCTGTGCCTCTGCCATTTTTCTCTTTCACTGGCTGGAAAGGCTCGTTCTATGGCGATCAACATGCTTATGGTAAACAAGCTGTGCGTTTTTACACAGAAACCAAAACCATTACAGCCCGTTGGTTTGATGACTCTATTCCGGTGTCAGGCCCAAATATGTCAATTAACCTGCGTTAAATAGCACAGGATAAAAGCGTTCTGTTCTTTTTTGTTTCAAAGCAGAACGCTTTACTAATAAAGAAGCCTTAAGGCAAACAACCAAGCCAGATTAAATGCGTATAAACGCATGAAGAACAAAATCAGCAGGAACATCAAAGTGCATAGACACTGTTCTGTTGCCAATCGTAGGGTGTTGTGATGAATTTTAATTTAACAGACGATCAAAAGGCCTTTGTTGAGGTCGCTAAACAATTCGCCGACCAGGAACTGGCTCCACATGCCGCAGCCTGGGATCGGGATCATCATTTTCCAAAAGACGTGATCCAAAAAGCCGGTGAGCTGGGTTTTTGTTCTTTATACACGCCTGAAGATCAAGGTGGCCTGGGCTTATCCCGTTTAGATTCCAGCATTATTTTTGAACAGCTGTCTATGGGCTGTACTGCAACAACTGCAATGTTAACCATTCATAATATGGCGACCTGGATGATTGCAACATGGGGCACAGAAGATGCGAAAGCTCAGTGGTGTCCAGAGTTAGTCACTGGCGAAAAGCTGGCTTCTTATTGTTTAACTGAACCAGGTTCGGGTTCAGATGCGGCCTCTTTACGCACTAGTGCGAAAAAAGACGGCGATCACTATGTGCTGAACGGCTCCAAGATGTTTATCTCTGGTGCTGGCGAAACTGAAGTTTTAGTAGTGATGGCGCGCACAGGTGAAGCTGGTCCTAAAGGCATCTCCGCTTTTATCGTACCAGCGGATGCAGAAGGTGTGATTTATGGCAAAGCCGAAGAGAAAATGGGTTGGAATGCCCAGCCAACCCGTTTAATCACTTTTGATAATGTGCGTATTCCGGCTCATTACCTGCTCGGCAACGAAGGTGAAGGTTTTGGCTTTGCAATGAAAGGCTTAGACGGCGGCCGTATTAATATCGCCACTTGCTCTATTGGTACAGCGCAACAAGCTTTAAATACGGCTCGTAACTATATGCTGGAACGTCAGCAGTTTGGTAAACCACTGGCCGCATTTCAGGCGTTGCAGTTTAAGCTGGCTGATATGGCGACAGAGCTGGTCGCCGCCCGTCAATTAGTGCGTTTAGCGGCTTTTAAATTGGATGCAGACGATCCGGAAAAAACAGCCTACTGTGCTATGGCCAAACGTTTTGCCACAGATGTAGGTTTCCAGGTGTGTGATCAGGCGCTGCAATTACACGGGGGTTATGGTTATATCAAAGAATATCCGTTGGAAAGGCATTTCCGTGATGTGCGGGTGCACCAGATTTTGGAAGGCACCAATGAAATTATGCGACTGATTATTGGTCGTCGGTTACTAGACGAAGCAGCAAACGATATCCTGTAACTTTATGTCCCAAAACAAAGCAGGTTTTTGGCCTGCTTTGTCTTATTTTAAGATTAAAGCTAACCGGTGAAGCCCGGTTTAAATGGAGATTTTATGGCACAACTCAAACTCGAAAAACGCGGCCATACCGCTTTAATTACCATGGCAAATCCTCCTGCCAATACCTGGACCAAAGACACCCTGACGCAATTGCGTGATGCAGTGAAATCTTTGGAACAGGATAAAAACATATATGCCTTAGTGATCACGGGCGAAGGTGAGAAATTCTTTTCTGCCGGTGCTGATTTAAATCTATTTGCCTCTGGTGACAAAGCTGTTGCTGCCGATATGTCGGCCATTTTTGGTGAAGCTTTTGAAACCTTAACGGCTTTTCGTGGTGTGTCTATTGCCGCCATTAATGGTTATGCCATGGGCGGCGGCCTTGAAGTCGCCTTAGCCTGCGATATCCGTATTGCTGAAACTCAGGCGCAAATGGCTTTACCTGAAGCCAAAGTCGGTTTATTACCTTGCGCAGGCGGCACTCAGAATCTGGCGATATTGGTCGGTGAGGGTTGGGCTAAACGAATGATCTTGTGTGGTGAACGTTTAACCGCAGAGAAAGCCTTACAAATAGGTTTAGTCGAAGAAGTGGTTGGTACTGGAATGGCACTTGAAGCTGCATTACTGCTGGCTGATAAAGTGGCAGACCAAAGCCCACCTGCAGTGGCTGCCTGTAAACAGCTGATCCAAAAAGGCCGCAGTGCTCCTGTACAAACTGCATTGTCTTTAGAGCGAGAGCTGTTTGTGAAGTTGTTTGACACTCAGGATCAGGTGGAAGGGGTGCAGGCGTTTTTGCAAAAACGTAAAGCCAGCTGGATTAATGGATAAGGCCCTATGACAGAATTGAACACAAAAACAGAACAAGCCGTGACTGATCAATCTATACAGCGTGATGTGGTGCTGTTTGAAGAAATCGCCTGTGTTGGTGGCAAAATTATTGGTATTGCCACTTTAAACTCCGAGAAGTCGCTGAATGCCTTAAGTTTGCCTATGGTTGAGCTGTTGCTACCGCAAATGCAGCAATGGAAAAACGATAACAATATAGCCTTGGTTGTACTGCAGGGCGCAGGCGATAAAGCCTTTTGTGCCGGTGGAGATATCCGCGATTTGTATCAGGCGATGAAAGCAGCCCCTGATACTTATCAGCCTTATGTCGAAGACTTCTTCACTAAAGAATACAATTTGGACTATTTAATCCATACCTTCGATAAGCCTGTGCTGGTCTGGGGTAATGGCATAGTGATGGGCGGCGGTTTGGGCCTGATGGCGGGTGCTTCGCATCGTATCGTTACTGCGACCAGTCGTATAGCTATGCCGGAAATGGCCATAGGTTTATACCCTGATGTGGGTGGTAGCTGGTTTTTAAACCGCATGCCGGAAGGTTGCGGTTTGTTTCTGGGTTTAACAGGTGCTTCTATCAACTCAGCTGATGCCAAACTGATCGATTTAGCAGACCATTTTTTAACCCATGATAAAAAAGCCGCTGTGCTGGATAAATTAACCCAGGTGAAGTGGGGCAATACCATAGCGCTGAATCATCAGAAACTGACCGACTTATTACTTGGCATGGAAGATATGTGCCGCAGTCAGATGCCGCCAAGTCAAATACGGTTGCACCAGAGTTCTATCAGCGCCGTAGGCCGGGCTACTTCATTGCAGCAGGCGGTTGAACTGATCCAGGCAATGCCAAACGAAGACACTTGGCTAACCAAAGCCAAGGCCTCTTTGCAGTATGGCAGCCCTATTACTGCTCATATTGTGTATCGGTTGTTAGAACTTGGCCAAAGCAAAATACTGGCGGACTCGTTCCGGCTGGAACTGGGCTTAAGTGTGCAGTGCGGCAAACTGGGTGAATTTACTGAAGGGGTACGAGCACTGTTGATTGATAAAGATCAAAAGCCAAATTGGCGTTATAAAACTGTGTCTGACGTGCCTGCTGATGTGATTAATCAGCTGTTTCATTCCCCATGGGCCGCTGACTTACATCCATTACAACACTTAGGTTCATTGGAGCATTAATATGAGCGCGACTCTTCCAACAACGGTAGCATTTATTGGTTTAGGCAATATGGGCGGCCCAATGGCCAGCAATGTATTAAAAGCGGGCTTTCAGGTTCAGGCTTTTGATTTATCCGAAACAGCTCTAGAGCAATTAGCCTTAGAAGGCGCTAAAGCTTGTACTTCGGCTGCAGAAGCCGCAACAGGCGCAGATTTTGTGATCTCTATGCTGCCCGCTGGTAAACATGTAGCTATGGTGTACACAGGCGAACATGGCATAGCTTCAGTGATAAGCAAAGACGCCTTAGTGATTGATTGTTCAACTATTGATGCCACTACAGCCCGCAAAGTAGGTGCTGAACTGGCCGAACAAGGTATAGCTTTTATCGATGCGCCTGTATCAGGTGGAGTAGGCGGCGCTAAAGCCGGCACTCTGACCTTTATCGTCGGTGGTTCAGAGCAAAATTTTAACCGGGCCGAACCTGTGCTCTCTGTGATGGGTAAAAACCTATTTCATGCCGGCGATGTAGGTGCTGGCCAGGTGGCGAAAATTTGTAACAATATGCTGCTGTCTATTTTAATGGTGGGCACCAGCGAAGCGTTGCAAATGGGCATAGACAATGGTCTGGATCCGAAGGTTTTATCCGATATTATGCTGAAAAGTTCAGGCCGTAACTGGACGTTAGAGCTGTATAATCCATGCCCTGATGTGATGCCAAATGTGCCGTCAAGCAATGGCTATCAGGGCGGCTTTATGGTGGATTTAATGGCGAAAGATTTGTCTTTAGCCACAGAAACCGCGCTGTCCAGCCAGTCCAGCACGCCTATGGGCACTTTAGCCCGCAGCCTCTATGTCGCGCATCAGCGTCAGGGTCATGGCAAAGAAGATTTCTCAGGTATTTTTCAGATGTTTGCCAAAAAGAACTAAGACTTTGGCATCAGTTGGTTTTAGCAGGTAAAAAGATAATGAATTTAAAAGACAAAATCATAGTAGTCACAGGTGGTGCTCAGGGCCTGGGTTTAGAAATGGCCCGGATGTTATCTGCCGAAGGTGCACATTTAGCCTTGCTGGATATGAATGCAGAGCAACTGGATTCAGCTAAAGATGAGTTGTCCGCTACTGGTGTCACTGTGCGTACTTATGTTTGTAATGTGGCCAATGAAGAAAGTATTGAAAGCACTTTTGCTGCAGTTGCGGTAGATTTTGGTGCTATTGATGGCCTGATTAACAACGCTGGTATTTTGCGTGACGGTTTATTGCTGAAATTTAAAGACGGCGAACTGGTCAGCAAAATGTCGCATCAACAGTTTCAGTCTGTGATTGATGTGAATTTAACAGGCGTGTTTTTGTGTGGCCGTGAAGCTGCGGCTTTAATGGTGAAATCAGGCCGAAAAGGCGTGATTATCAATATGTCGAGCGTCGCCCGTTCAGGCAATATGGGACAAACCAACTATGCAGCTTCCAAAGCTGGTGTAGTGGCTATGACAGTAACCTGGGCTCGTGAGTTAGGCCGTTACGGTATTCGTGTAGGCGCTATAGCTCCGGGTGTGATCCGCACTGCAATGACAGATGCGATGAAACCTGAAGCCCGCGACCGTTTAGTCGCAATGAAACCTGTGGGTCGTTTAGGTGAAGCCACAGAAATCGCGCATACTGCGAAGTATATTTTTGAAAACGACTTCTTTACCGGCCGCGTCGTTGAAGTGGATGGCGGTATTAGTATGTAACTTTATAGAGGCAGAGTGATAAACTCTGCCTCTATACAATCAGGTTACAGGATCTCACCGATGAAACTTATTCTCCTGCCTTTGCTGCTTCTGGCCTCTGCTTTTACCTTTGCCCAGCAACTGGATACCCCGAATTACACTGTTGAAATTCAGCAGCTTTGCCCTGAAGGCGAAGTGCAATGTCAGAATGTGTTATACAAAGGTACTTCTAAAGTATCAGGCGCCAGTATCGAACTAAAAGGCAAAGCCTGGCACAGCCTTTGTGCTGATGGCGTGACGCCATGTCGCTTTTTAGGTTATCAGTTCAACAATGGCCGTATTCGTTATCTGGTGCATGACTCAGGTTTGCTACAAGTGATAGGCAGTTCTGGCAAAGTACTGTTGGAGGAGCAGGGGGTCTGGGACTATCAACAAGACACTCCACACGAAGACCCTGACCACAGCACTCAAACAGAAGCAGAGACGAAGTCATGAAGCCGCTGGATGCTGGCAGTTTAACCTTGCGCTTGCTGACAGAAGCAGACTGGCCATTATTTCTGCAGTTGCATCATCATGAACAGGTGCTGCAGTATGTCGCAGACCCATTATCCGACGAACAAATCCGCCAGCGTTTTGATGAACGATTGCAACCCTGGCAAGCCGGTGATCTGCATTGGTTGAGTTTGGTGGTTGTGGAAAAGCAAAGTGGCGCTGCGACAGGTGTCTGTGGTTTTCATTGCCTGGAGTCCGATGTCGATGCGCCTCTAACCGCTGAAGTAGGCTATCTGTTTTTGCCAGAGTTTTTCGGTAAAGGTTATGCAACTTTGGCGTTAAAAGCCTGCCTGGATTATGGAACTGCACTGGGTATAAAACAGTGGCAGGCTGTGGTGACGGAAGGCAATCTTGGCTCAGGCCGTGTGTTGGAAAAATGTGGTTTTAGCCTGATTGAACGCCAGCATAATGGCTATCAGATAGGTGGTAAATTTTTTGCAGATTTAATCTACAAAAAAACAGCTTAAAAATGACGGCACAGGAGTAACAGCGTGATCCCAGTTGAATTTATTTTGTTGCTACTCAGCCCTATTTTTTTCATCTTTATTGCCTTTGAATGGCTGTATAGCGAAAAACGTAGCAAGGCGTTGTACCAATGGCGTGATACAGCAGCTAACTTTGCTTTGGCCGCTTTGCATCAGGCGGGCGATTTTATTGCTTTGCTGGTGCTGTTGCCGCTGATGTTATGGTTATCGCAGTTCGCCTTGTTTTCTATTGAGTTTTCAGCACTGAACTTGTTTTTGCTTTTTATCGCCCAGGATTTTTTGTATTACTGGTTTCATCGCTGCTCGCATAGAGTACGCTGGTTATGGGCCTCGCATGTGGCGCATCATAGCTCACGTTTAATGAATTTCAGTACGGCTTTTCGTCAGTCTTTAACTTATCCAATTTCTGGTATGTGGTTATTCTGGTTACCGCTGGTGCTGCTGGGTTTTGAGGTGCAGCTGGTGCTGGCTGTAGTGGCAATTAACTTAGCCTTTCAGTTTTTTGTGCATACTCAGTCCGGTAAACATTGGGGCATTTTAGGCTGGGTGCTGAATACTCCGGCATGGCATAGAGTACATCACGCCTGTAATCCTCAGTATATAGACCGCAATTATGCCGGTGTTTTAGTGATTTGGGACAGGCTCTTTGGTACTTTTGTGCCTGAAGAAGAAGCCTGTTGTTATGGCATTACCGACGATTTCCAGTCGAATAACCCTATTACTATTACCTTTTATGAATGGCGAAAAATCACCTTGTTATGGCCACGGCTGTATGGCTGGCGTAATAAATTTAAACTCTTATTTGGTCCACCAGAAGCATTTGCAGACGTCAGGCTGTCGGATGCCCCAACACCAACCACTGATGCAACGGCTGAGCAGCAACATGCTAAATACTAAGCTATGGCTAAAACTGGTTCTGGTGCTTTTGGTGACCTTGCTCACCCTTTGGCAGCTCTCATCCAGCAGGCAGTTTCAGCTGTTTGGTACGCTTGTTGATAAGGTGGACACAGAACAAAAGCTGGTGGCTTTAACTTTTGATGACGGCCCTACACCACAGTACACCGCCGGAATTTTGCAGTTATTAGAGTTGTATCAGGTCAAAGCGACCTTTTTTGTCACAGGGGCAGAAACCCAACGTTATATGACTCAGGCCAAACAAATAGTGGCTGCTGGTCATCAGCTTGGTAATCACAGCTGGTTTCATAACCGCATGCTGTTGATGTCTTTGGATGACATCAGCCGTGAAATAGAAGGCACAGATCAACAAATTCGCGAGGCAGGTTTTCAAGGCGACATTTTGTTTCGTCCACCTTATGGCAAAAAGCTGCTGATGTTGCCCTGGTATCTGGCAAGCACCAACAGAACCAATATCATGTGGGATATAGCGCCAGAGACCTTTGATCAGGACTCAGAAGATCCACAGTCGATGGCCACAGAGGTACTGGAGCAGGTAGAACCTGGTTCCATTGTATTACTGCATTTAATGTATAAAAACCGGGAAGCATCGCGTACGGCTTTGCCTATAATTATCAAAGGCTTAAAAGCAAAAGGTTATCGTATGGTCACAGTCTCTGAACTGCTGACAACACAATAACCTCTGCATCGTTTCGTCAGATTAATTCTGTATTACCTGAAATGTTTTGTCGCCCACTTGCAATAATGGCCATTGTGGTGGGATTGTGTTTAATTCTAAAGCTTCAAGTTGTGGCTCTGGCTGTGTTTTATCAGGCTCTGCTTTAGTACTGGAAGTCATGGCTGTGCTTTGCCATACCCCCTCTTTTAAACTAAATAACACTGCAGAGACAGAGTGATGAGAGTAGGTCAACAGCACATACTCCTGCTGCCCGTCATTATTCAAATCCAAAGGCCGCAGATGATACTGGCTGATGTATTGCAGCTGCCAGCGGTTCTCCTGTTGCCATTGGTACAAAGCCAATTTTAATGCTTCAGGCAGTTGCACTCCTTGAGGCAGACTCAAGGCTGCCAGAAACTGTTGCCGCTGTTCGGTACTGCTTTCTTCAGGCAATCTTGAATGCAGATCAGGGTTATACAAGGCATCAATACGCAGCACCAGAGCAGGATCAGTGTTGGCCTTATCAGCTTTTAACTGCTGCAAAGCGTCATAACCTGGTTTTGCCAGGTTGTAGCGGAAATAGCGAAGATCAAGATCTGTCAAACTTGTGCGTCCATCCTGTAACCGGGCCAGTTGGCTCTCTACCGTTATTTTACGAAAATCCAGCAGAGGGGAGTTTGCAATCAGCATCACTGCCAGTACCACCAGTCCCATCCGCAGATTGACCCAGCTTAATTGCTGTAACCACAGATCCCGTTTTTTCAGTATGCCCCACAAATAACCCACAGAAAATAAAGCCAATAAGGACCACAACACAAAACCCCAGCAGCGGCTAACGCTCCAGCCATATTGTTCCACCCTTAGCATCAAACCATAACAGGCGATCAGGCTGTAGACAGGTAACAAAGCTATCGCAAGGTAAATGGCTCGATGTAACCAGAGAGGGTAAGGGCGGCTGTCGGCTTCGGCCTGATACACGGCATTGACGAAAAACAACATCAAGGCCTGTAGCCATAAAATCAATAAACTGCCGTGTCCTGTTTTCCATAAAGGTTCTAAGCCGGTAAAAGGCAAGGCCAGCATAAAAAGTACAGAAACCAGTGCCAAAATCACCAGCAAAAACTTCATCAGCGCTTGATGAATACGGGTAATAGTGTCAATCACCGTGGCCTGATTACGAAAAATAAGAACGCCAAAGCCAAACGCCAGATTCAAAGTGGGGTAATAAAACCATGGTTTGGCAAACAAGTCGGTGAAAAACTCAATTTGAATCACTTTAAACAGAGCAGCCCACAACATCAGCACGGCCCAAACGGCCAAAGTAAAAAGCAGAGACAATCCCAGAGTTAAAAAATTACGCCAGGAGTATAGAAACAGCAGGCTGTAACTCAATGGCATGCCTGACGCCTGCTGTTGGATATACAGCAAGGCTTTAAAACTGGCGATCAGCATGGAAAAAATAAAGGCAAACAGCAGAGGCTCATAACTGATGTGTTCGAGTGGCGTGACCTGTAAACCCGCATAAAAACCAAGAACGGCAACAAGCAAAGCAAAAGGCACTAAGCGCAGCGCGAGTTTCAGTTCCTGGCCTTTTTCCAGTGACAGTAACAAGGTTAAAGGTGCAACAAAAACCAGGCTATACAGGAAAAACAGCCACTCTGGTTGGGTCGACGGCCAAAAGTCAAAACTGATCGACTGATGTAACAGATAAAGCGACAATCCCTGCAGTAAAGCAAGCAGGAGCATCATGGATCTGGGTAACTGTTGTTGGCCTGACATAGGTCTTCCCTGAGGTTGATAAAGGCTGGGTAGTACTGTTCGGTATTGAGCTCAAATACGGCTTGAGTTCATGGTGCAGTGCAGGTTGAAAAATAGATGATTTGCGTCATAGTGTACAGGGATTAAAGCAAAAACAAGGGTTTACTATGATTTACCAAGGCAGTTGTCATTGCGGTGCTGTGGCTTATCAGGTGGAGGCTGATATCAGCTCTGCTTTAAGTTGTAACTGTTCAATTTGTAGCAGAAAAGGCTATTTGCTGAGCTTTGTACCTGGCAGCAATCTGACGATGCTAAAAACTGAGCAGCCATTAACCAGTTACACCTTTAATACTCATAAAATCAAACACCAGTTTTGCCCTGTTTGTGGTTGTGCACCTTTTGGCTTAGGTGTGGATCCAGAAGGCAATGAAGTCGCTGCTATTAATGTACGCTGTTTACAGGATATCGATCTGGATGCGTTAGAGATCCATAAATACGACGGCAAGCAAAGCTAAAGGTTGTATTTTCATCTGTATTGTATCGCTAGATTCAATAATCTCATCCGAGTTTAAATGTTTTAGAGTATTCTTTAGCCTGTAGTATTTGTTTATCCACTTTTAGGGAAACCATGAAAAAAATTACCTCTACTGATCTCTGGCGCAAATCGTTATCTGATTGTATCGACGATCAATATAAAGTTGAGAGGGAAAAATTAAGAAGTTCGCTAACTGATTTTAGAGACAAAGTCAGCTATTTAGTCAGTCAGATCTCAAGGTCGTTACCACAATTAACTCAGCATGACATTACTCATCTTGATGCTTTGTGGGAGATGGCTGATTTAATCTGCGGTAATGAGTATGAGCTGAATCCGCTTGAAGCTTATGTATTCGGAGGTGCCGTTCTACTGCACGATTCTGCATTGTGTTTTGAAGCTTACGATGGTGGGCAAGAAGCTATTCGGAACAATGTTGTATGGCGTGATCATTTTAAAGTTGCTATTGAATCAATGCCTGAAAGGACTTTAAGCGAGCAGCAAGATTATGCTGATTTTGCGGCACTCAGAACTCTTCACGCTGAACAAGCTACCGCCCTCGCGTCAAAATCATGGAATGTACCTGAGCGAGAAGATAGATACTATTTGATAAATGATGTTGAACTGAGAGTTAGTCTAGGTGAGTTGATTGGTCAAATTGCTACAAGCCACCACTGGTCCATAGAGCAAGTTGTTGATCATTTTTCAACACAGTTTAATTCCCCAGCTCATTATCCTAGAGATTGGAGAATTAATGCAGTCAAAATTGCATGTATGCTCAGGTGTGCTGATGCTGCTCATATTGATAACCTTCGGGCGCCAGATTTTTTACACGCATTGATAAAAAGAAAAGGTATATCCCTTCAGCATTGGCAAGCTCAGAACAAACTTGCAAGGGCTGACTTAGATCAGAGTGATAAAACTCATTCGACATTGATTGTTACATCTACTGGTAGCTATAGAGAAATTGAATCTGACGCATGGTGGGTTGCATTTGATACGCTTCGAATGATTGATAAAGAGATTCGTAGTTCAAATGCTGTTCTCTGCGATAATTCGACATTTCAAATTAAAAAAGTGAAAGGGGTTGATTCACCAGAAAAAATGGCATCGCTCCTTAAAACTGATGGTTGGAGTCCTTGCTCTGCTGAAGTACATGTAGGCAATATTGAAAAACTTGTATCGGAATTAGGAGGAAAACATCTTTATGGAGACTCAAAAGAAAATATTCTAGTCGTGATCCGAGAGTTGATTCAGAACGCAAGAGATGCAGTCAACGCTAGGCGTGAACTTGAACCTACATTCGCTGGGAAGATTACCGTCAGGTTGAAAAATGTAAATGATAAACAGTATCTGACTGTCGAAGATGATGGCGTTGGCATGTCAAAAAGAGTTTTGACTGGTCCATTGTTAGATTTTGGTACAAGTTTTTGGACTTCTTCGCTAGTACAATCTGAATTCCCAGGGTTGAGGTCTTCTAAATTTAAGCCTGTGGGTCGATTTGGTATCGGTTTTTTTTCTGTTTTTATGTGTGCGAGCAGCGTTTCGGTTTGCAGTCGCAGTTGGAAAAGTGGTTCAGATGGTGTCTGGACTATAAAGTTCCCAAGTGGCCTCACTTTGAGGCCTATGCTAACGAAATCTCAGGAATTTTATTCTAATGTTACAACTCGTATAGTTTGTGAACTTGATAAAGAATATTTCAAAGGAAACACTTGGAAAATTCACTCACAAAGGCAAGGTGTTGAATCCCTAATTGTATCTATAAGTGATTGCCTATCAGCTTTGTGCGCAGGTATAAATGTTTCGGTGGATTTTCAGTTTGATGATGAACCGTTGGTCTCTGTTCATGACGAGAAATTTACCAATAATGCGTCAGATTGGATTAGTAAGTTGTCTTTTTCGAAATATCAGCATCAAAGTACATCAGACTATATTGCAAAACACGTTCAACGCCTAAGACCTATAGTCGAGGCTGGTTACGTTTACGGATTCGCGGCGCTTTATTATGACGATCCGAGCAGTAACTATTTATCAATATCTACCATCGGTGGTTTGGTTTCAACTGTAAATGGTAGAGAGACTTCTTTTTTTATAGGTTTTTTAGATTGCAAAGTTCATTCTGCTAGGCGTGACCATAGAGGTTATGCAGCTCCATTTGATGCACTCAAAAAATGGGTGACAGAGCAATTAGCATTGATCAATCTCAAAGAACTAAGTTTTATTCAGTTGCATTATTTAGGTGCATCAGTGTGTAATTTTGGACTCGATCCTTCAAGTTATGTTCAGACATACTGTACATATAGAGAAAACAGATTTTTTGCCTCAATCAATCAACTGATAGATCTATCGCAATCAAATTCTTTGTGTTTTTTCCGCAGTAAGAACATGAAAATGATAGAAATTCATCATAGTGTAAAGAATGTAGAATGTGGCGTTTTGCTATTACCCTTTGCCAGAGGTAACTTTCTCGAAGCTGATTTTGATGTAGGTACAGCGACAACTGAAAATAGTCTAATTGCTTGTATATTAAAGAAAATTAGTGAGAGAAATTTGACTCTTGATATTGAAATAATAGAAAATCACTCTAGGTCACTTTTTGGCGATATGGACCTCGTTATTTTAAGAACTCGGCCGTTTTAAGTTAGTTGACAAGGCCACGTAAATGCGGCCTTGTGTTTCTGCTAGAGTTCACGCTTTTTTAACAAACTCAGACTTTAGCTTCATAGCGCCAAAACCATCAATTTTGCAGTCGATATCGTGATCGCCTTCCACTAACCGTATTCCTTTGACTTTGGTGCCAATTTTGACCACCAAAGAGGAGCCTTTTACTTTTAAGTCTTTGATCACAGTGACAGTGTCACCATCCTGCAATAGATTGCCTGCTGAATCACGGATGACTTTTTCGCCCTCAACTGCATCAGCAGTGGCAGTTGTCGACCATTCATGGCCACATTCAGGGCAAATAAACAGACTATTGTCCTCGTAGGTATAAGCAGAATTGCATTGTGGGCAGGCAGGGAATTGGCTCATGACGGGTCCTGATTTAATTCGGTACAGCTTTAAAAGGGCGCGTAGTGTAGCCGAAAAGCCCTACTTTTTACAGGGCTTTACAGCAATAAGTCCGTCTCGATAGGGCGCCACAGAGCGCAGCTTTGTTGCAGCGACTGAGCTGTTAGCCCCGGCACGCTGTACACCACTGTATCAACCCCATGTTGTTTGTAGACCGCCTGCAACAGCAAATCAAAATCACCATCACCAGATAACAAGACGACAGTGTCAACTTCGGCCGCTAAGGTTAAAACATCAATGGTAATGCCAACATCCCAGTCGCCTTTGGCAGAGCCGTCGGCACGCTGGATAAAAGGCTTGAGTTTTACTTCAAAGCCGATATGGCGCAAAGCGTCCTGAAATTTAATTTGCTGATCGTCTTTTTTATCAATGGCATAGGCATAGGCGTAGCTGATGTCACCCCGAAGCTGTAATTGCTGCCAGAACTTACGGTAGTTAAAAGAGCGGCCGTAAGCCTGCTTGGTGGTGTAGTAGATGTTTTGTACATCAACAAAAACGGCAATTTTAGTCATAAAAAACAGAACCCAAAACAAGATGAACTGGACTATAACATGGCATCTGTTTGAAACCGCGAAAGAAAATCAGCCAGCAGCGCTTTGTGTCTGTTAAAATGTCGGCAACTTGACTGGAGCGCTTTGCGAATTTTTATGAATAACAACGATGTTTTACGCCGTTTACGTTACGCCTTTGATTTTGGCGATCAACAAATGATGAATTTATTTAGCCATGCGGGCTTAACAGTGAGCCGGGCGCAGGTCAGTGACTGGCTGAAAAAAGATGAAGATGAAGCCTTTCAGGCCTGTGATGATGTCACTTTAGCCAACTTTTTAAATGGCTTGATCATCGAAAAACGTGGTCGTAAAGACGGCGAACAACCAGTGCCTGAAAGCCGTTTAAACAACAATATTATTTTCCGTAAGTTAAAAATTGCGCTGGATTTAAAAGACGACGACATAGTGCAAATGATGACGGATATTGGCTTTCGCATCAGTAAACCCGAATTAAGTGCATTTTTCCGTCGCGCTGATCATCATCATTTCCGTCAGTGTCAGGATCAAATTCTGCGTAACTTTATAAAAGCTGTGCAGATCAAATACCGCGAAAGCTCGGAAGACTAAAAGCGAGAGTTAACAGGGCCGAACGCATGGAAGCGCAGCTGCAATTTTTTAAAGTATTTGCTGACAACCCAACTAAGGGTAACCCGGCGGCTTGCGCTTTATTAAGTCATTGGCCTGATCTTGATGTGTTACAGGCTATTGCGTCTGAAGCCGAACAGGTGGTCACCGCTTTTATAGTGCCCATTGCTGATGCCCCTCATCAATACCAGATCCGCTGGTTTTCCTGTTCGCAGGAAATCAACTTATGTGGCCATGGCACTTTAGCAGCGGCCGCTTTGGTGCGTGGGCTTAAAGGTGAGGGCTGTTATCAGTTTTTAAGCCAATACGGTGATTTAGAGGTAACAGCCAGTTTTGCTGCTTTGCAGATGGCTTTACCACAGTGGCCGCCGTGCCCTGAAACACAAACTGAATTACCCCCGGCTTTGCTGGCTTGTCAGAGCGTCGATTATTTTCAGACCCGCGATTTAGTACTGGTGCTTGCCGACGAGCAGGCAGTACAGCAATTTCAACCCGACTTCACTTTAATACAACAGTTAGAACAACATGCATTGATTGTTAGCGCTTTTAGCTCACCAGATACCTATGTTTTACGTTATTTTGCCCCCCGCATTGGTATCAATGAAGATATAGCTACAGGTTCGGCTCAGTGTTCACTGGCGCCTTACTGGTTTAAAAAAACCGGTCGTACAGAGTTTAAAGTGCGGCAGTTTTCGCTGACAGATGCCAGTTTTTCGGTCGCCATTAACACTCAACAGCTGCATTTAAAGGCTCAGGCTGTGAATTTACCGCATCTGACCCGGCCTATTGCAACAATTGCTTAACAGCGAAAACAAAATCCAGTAGGCTGATACTCTGTATAGTCTCCAGCGGGTAGTGGTGTATGTCAGCGTCCTCTTCAACAGTTCAGCCTTCATTGCAAAAAGCTCATGGTCAGTGTTTATGTGGCAAAGTGAAAATTCAGGCAGGCGCAGTGGTATTGCAGGCAGGGGTTTGTCATTGCCAGTATTGCCAGAAGTGGGGCGGCGGGCCGCTATTTACGCTTGATGCTGGCACAGAGGTAAAACTGGATGGAGCTTGTTTTGTCTCCACTTTTAATTCTTCTGACTGGGCAGAGCGTGGCTTTTGCAACAACTGTGGCACTCATTTGTTTTACCGGCTGAAACAAAATGGCCAGTATTTTATTCCTGTGGGTTTATTGGACCAACTGACTAATCTGGTGCTCGATCATCAGATTTTCATAGAGCAAAAACCAGACTGGTACTGTTTTGCTAACCAAACCAAAGAACTGACCGGCGCTGAAGTTTTCGCGGCATTTAGTACAACTTAGGGCTTTAAACAGGATTTTTTCTCAAACAGAACAGCTTATCTTCAATGCTATTTTTACAGTGGTTAAGTCCTTGTTTATATTTAGGTCCTATAATGGTGGTTACCAGAGAGTAACTATCTAAGGGTGCATAACCCTTATTATGCAGGACAGTATTTAGGCTACGGGAGTGAGCGTGAAAAAACTACAGAAGGTATCAACACTAACCGCTATTGTGCTGATAAGTTCAGTCAGTGCCGGGGTTTCTGCTCAGGACGTTAAAAATTGTCGTGAAACCACAAATAAAGACCAACGTTTGGCCTGTTATGACCGCATTTTTGGCACTAGCAGTGCCGAAACTGTCGAAACTTTAGCCGCAACTAACTCAGCAGAAGCAGATGTAGAAGTAAAAGAACATGTGAAAGCTCAGGCTCCTGAAGTCAGTGCAGCTCAAATTCCAATTGCCACAGTGATGCAAAAATACTGGGAACTGACGCCTGAAGAAAAACGTGATCGTTTTGTATTTCGCACTTACCAGCCTAACTTCTTTTTACCTGCTCATATCACGTCCAATATTAATAAAGCGCCACAAAGTCCAACCCGGGGGCAAGCCGAAGCCAACGAAAACTACAAACAAATGGAGAGCAAGATCCAGGTGTCATTGCGTGCCAAGCTGATGACAGAGCTGCTGTTGCCTGGTGCTGACTTGTGGTTTGCCTTTAGCCAGAGATCGATGTGGCAGTTATGGAATGATCAGGATTCTGCGCCCTTTCGTAACACCGACTATCAGCCTGAACTCATGTATATAGTGCCTGTGGCTGATGCGTGGGGAGACTTACCCGGTGAATGGCAAATACGTATGTTGCAATTTGGTATAGCTCATCAGTCGAATGGGCAAGCGAAGCCTTTATCGCGTAGCTGGAATAAAGTATATGCGGGTTTAGCTGTGGATAAAGGTGAGTTTGGCCTGAACTGGCGTTACAACCAGCGTATTTCTGAAAGTGGTGATGAAGATGATAACCCGGATTTAATCGACTATATCGGCAGTCATGAAATCAGCGCTAATTGGTTACCAGGTAACGCAACAGCTCAGCTGACCTGGCGTAATGATTTTTCCTACATAAGCCGCGGTTCCTGGCAGTTGGATCTGACCTATCCGGTCGACAGCAGCAAACTGGACGGATTACGCTGGCACTTGCAGGTATTTTCCGGCTACGGCGAAACCTTGCTGGATTACAACTTCCGCCAAAACAGCATGGGCATAGGGGTGATGTTGTTTAACTTCTAAGTGAGAAGTGTGAAGATGAAAGCAAGGCGTCAATCGCATTTGAGAAATCGGTAACTTTCAAAATAACACCGCCTCCAATCAAAGAGGCGGTAGTTGTATTAACGTTTTATCGTCAATTCATCGTTTACAGTTTTAACGCCAATAACACCTTCAGCAATCAATATTGCCTGATTAATTTGGTTTTGGCTGTCCAGCTCACCCGTCAGACGAACATCGCCTTTGGTGGACACAACAGTGATGTTAAAGTTTTTTAAATCATCATCACGCAATAAAGCTGTTGTCACATCATTGTTGATGTTGGCGTCAGATATAGCCACAGGCACAGCACTGTCTGCTACAGGCACTACTGCACTTTGATCGTCCGTTGTTTTCACTGCACCAGGGTAGGTTGGTGTGGATTTATCGCAAGCAGTCAGTGTAACTGCTGAAAGCAGTACTACAGATAAGGTAAAACCAGTAGATAATTTCATAATAAAGTCTCCGTTGGGCCATGCGTGGGGGCTGGGTTATATAGATACTGGCGCTTCCCGGGCTTGCCGTCTGTGCGCTAACGTACTTCGTGCTTGGCGCATTCAGAAAAACTTGCGTCAGTTCTGTTAACTGAGGTAAAACGACGATAGTAGCTTCAAAGCCTAACAAAGTAGGTGATCGTGACATCAGAACAACAAAAGGCCTTTACAAAACAGTTGATTGCACTGGAATTACAACTGCATCAACCGGAAACAAGGCGAAGTCAAACCCAGTTAAATCTGTTGTTGGCCAATGGTTTTGAAGAAATTGCAGCCTCTGGGGTGCGTTTTGACAAAGCTCATGTGTTGCAGCGACTACCAGAAGAGCAAGCACCTTCGGTGGAAGCTTTTGATTTTGAAGTGCGTTTGTTATCTAAAGATTTGGCTCAAGTGTTATACAAAGCTAAATTGCGTAAAGCGGGAGAGATGCAAAGCAAGTTGTCGTTGCGCAGCTCTTTGTGGCAACTCAATAGCCTTGGCTGGCAAATGGTGTTTCATCAGGGTACAACAGTGCTACCCGCGAGTGGGCCTGTTTAATGTCCGGCTATCGGATCCGAGCTTTGCAGTCAGATGATGTTGACCTTGTGCTTCAGTTTGAGTTAGCCCACAAAAGCTTTTTTGAACAAAAAATTGAAGCAAGACCTGAGGAGTTTTATCAGCCCGAAGCAGTACAGCAGCATATCGCTGAGTTTTTGCTGTTAAAACAGCAGGCGTTGGCCTGGCCTACACTGATTTTTAATGCAGAAAATGAGTTGATCGGCAGGGCCAATATCAAAGACATCGATCC
The DNA here is from genome assembly GCF_021290985.1 of Rheinheimera soli. Classification (GTDB taxonomy): domain Bacteria; phylum Pseudomonadota; class Gammaproteobacteria; order Enterobacterales; family Alteromonadaceae; genus Pararheinheimera; species Pararheinheimera soli. The sequence goes on along the minus strand of NZ_JAJOYU010000017.1, from coordinate 60,593 downwards.
GGTGACAAAATCTGCTTATGTTGGCTACCGCATTGCTGAACACTGGTCTGGTAAAGGCGTTGCCAGCTTTGCTTTGTGTCAATTAACACAGCAGGCAAAGCAAATGGGATTAATGGTTTTATTTGCCTGTGTTGCGACAGAAAATCAGGCGTCAGAGCGGGTGCTGATAAAGGCCGGTTTTCAAAAAATGGAAACCATACCGCAAGTGGCCATAGTGCAGGGCAGGGCTGTTGCGGGTTATTTGATGTGGCTGAAATTATAAGCTATTAAAAAATCATTTAAATTTTTCTTGACCTCAAGTTAGCTTGAGCTTTTACAGTGGCGGCAGATTTTAAGTCTGTGCGCTGTAAAAGGAGAGTCTTGTAATGAGTTCAGTTGTATCCCGTTGGTATGATCCCTGGTTAACCGCTTTAGCCCCGCTGATATGGGGCAGCACCTATTTAGTCACCACAGAGTTTTTGCCTCCTGATGTCCCCTTATTGTCTGCCGCTTTACGTACCTTGCCGGTAGGGCTTTTGATGTTGTTATGGTTACGGCAGCTACCGCAGTCTGGCTGGTGGGGCAAAATTTTCCTGTTAGGCTTTTTAAATATTGGCGTGTTTCAGGCGCTGCTTTTTGTCGCTGCTTATCGTTTACCTGGTGGTGTTGCTGCGACAGTCGGCGCTATTCAGCCTTTGGTGGTAGTTATTTTAAGTTGGGCTGTACTGGGTGGCCGCACGTCGTGGCTAAGCTGGATTGCTGCGTTGTTGGGTTTATTGGGTGTGGCTCTGCTGGTGTTAGGGCCTGCAGCTCAGTTGGATAGCCTAGGCGTAATAGCAGCTGCAGCTGGTGCTTTGGCAATGGCCTGTGGCACTTTATTAACGAAAAAATGGCAGCCTCCGGTCAGTGCTATGGTACTCACCAGTTGGCAGCTTAGTGTTGGCGGCTTGTTTTTGTTGCCGCTTGCTTTAAGTGTCGAAACCCTGCCGCAAAGCCTTAACCTGACTCATATTCTGGGTTATCTCTGGCTTGGTCTGATAGGTACTGGCCTGACTTATATTTTCTGGCTGCGAGGCGTGATGCGGATGTCAGCCAGTGCTGTCACAGGTTTTAGTTTACTCAGCCCTTTAAGTGCAACTGTGCTTGGTATTGTCGTGCTGGATCAGCATCTGACGCTGCTGCAAAGTCTGGGCATGCTGTTGGTCTTGACCGGTGTCTGGCTTGGTCAGCATAAAATGGCAGCTCCAGTGGTGCCAGTGAAAGCGGAGGCAAGCCAATGAAGATAGCTATTGTTTATCATTCGGTCACTGGTACCACAGCACAGCTGGCTGAAGCTGTGGCCGCAGGTTGTCGTTCAGTCGCAACTGCAGAGCCTCAATTACTTCGCATTGAAGGGGCGGATATACAGCAAGGGCGCTACAAGAATTCAGTAATGCTTGAAGTCATTGATCAGGCTGAGGCCGTCATTTTTGGTTCTCCCACTTTTATGGGCTCTGTATCGGCGCAGTTCAAAGCTTTTGCTGATGCTACAGCAGGCGATCATTGGGTTGAGCAGCGTTGGGCGGACAAAGTCGCAGCTGGTTTTACTGTGGGCACTGGCTACTGTGGCGATACATTACATTGCCTGCATTATTTGCAAATTCTGGCGGCGCAGCACGGTATGTTGTGGATAGGACTGGATTTAGCAGGTGCTGGTGATGCAAAGGCGCCAAACCGGCTTGGTGCCCAGGCTGGTTTGATTGCCAGAGCTGTGGATGATGCTATCGAAGCTCCAGACTTACAAACTGCTTTTTATCTGGGGCAACGGGTGGCTCGTATTGTCAGTCGATTAAAACCAGCTGGCATAACACAGTGTTGATGAGGCAACTTTGAGTTTCCAAAGCAGCACTGGTGTTTTACAGCGCTTTTGTTGATCATCTGAGTTTTATTACAAGGTAAAGCTCAGATGACAAACAGCAAAAAACAGATCGCACCAGAGCAACTGATACTGCAGCAACTGGATGCTTACAACAGCAAAGATATCTCAGCCTGGCTGGCTTGTTATCATCCTGATGCAGTGCAGCTGGATTTTCACGGCGCAGTGCTGGCGCGCGGTCATAATGAAATGCAGCAGCGTATCAGCCAGCGTTTTGCTGAAGCTGATTTGCATGCACAGTTATTACAACGGATAGTTATGGGCGAGTGGGTCATAGACCATGAACTTATCCAGCGTAATTTCCTTGAAGGCCGTGGTCAGATCGAACTCTTATGCAGTTATCAGGTGAAACAAGGTCTTATCGTCAAGGCCCTGTTTCAGTTTGGGGAGAGACTATTGTTTTAGCTGATCTTAAGTTATGGTAATCGGAACTTTTTCTTGAGGTTAAGTTTGTGAGATTTATCGAAAATGGTCCTGATCTACCTGATGAGCTTCTTCGTGCCAGAGATGAAGGAAAGGTAATTTTCTTCTGCGGTTCAGGAGTTTCGATTGCCAAGGCTAGATTGCCGGATTTTTTGGGCTTAGCCAAAGAAGTTAAAACAGATTTAGGGGTTTTGCCAGATAGCGCTGTTCAAAGCTTATTGCTTGAAATTAAGAATAGTGCAAAGAGATTGCATACCTGTAGTAAAAAGTATTCGAGTGAGCTGTCAGGACTAATTTCTGTAGATCGTCTTTTCTCTTTGCTGGAAAGAGAATTCCTTACTGAAGATATCCGGCATTCAGTGAGCAAAAAACTAAAGCCTAAAACTTCACCAGTAGATTTGTCTGCTCATCAGATCATACTCAAATTAGCTACCTGTCCTTTGGGCAAAACCAGATTAGTGACAACAAACTTCGACTTATTGTTTGAAGATGCTAAGCCAACTTTAAAATGCTACGTTGAGCCTCAGTTACCTAAACCAGACGACCTTGATGGTTTGGTCTATTTGCATGGCAAAGTCGACGCTAATTACAAAACGTCGTTTAACAATACTTTCGTGTTGTCCAGTGCGGAGTTCGGTTTAGCCTATCTGGCTGAAGCTTGGGCTACTCGTTTTGTTCAGAAAATCATTGAACATTATGTTGTTGTTTTCATTGGCTATTCGGCAGATGACCCTCCTATTAAATATTTATTGGAGGCACTGAGTCGCAGCGATAATAGGTCAAAAGGATTGTATGCCTTTCATGCAGGGACCGAAGATGACGCTCGAGCAAAATGGCAGCATCAAAATGTAAATGCAATTCACTATTCTATTGAAGATAACCACTCACGGCTCTGGGACACTTTAGCTGCCTGGGCCGAGAGGACAGAAAATTATGACTTGTGGTGTAAAGCTGTTTTAGAGCAAGCCAAGCAAGGCCCAGCAGCTTTAAGGCCTTTCCAGAGAGGACAGGTTGCTCATATAGCTTCTTCTGTTCAAGGGGCTAAATTACTGTCAGAGCTAATACCGCCGTTACCAGCAAGTTGGTTATATGTTTTTGACCCTGCAGTAAGGTTTAAAGATGTTTATTTTAATCCTTTCAGGGGAGACCTTGAGTCTTTTGACTACTTTGATTTGTATGGTTTGGATTCAGAAACTGCACCAATAAGACCATGTAATCCTTCGCCTTTTGCTGTTAGTCATGTGCCAAATGCAGTATGGGATCTGTTCAAAGCAACACCTGAAGAAGCCTATCTAGCTGATCGGGAAGTGTCGCTATATTTTAGAGAGCAAGCCGATACTCGTTTTGAATTGTTAGAGCGATTTAGGTATATAGCCAAATGGTTTGCTAAGGTTTCTGAGCAACCCATGGCGTTTTGGTGGGCTGTGGAACAAAAGTGTCTTCACCCCTATATTGTTGGTTTAATAAAACAAAGACTCCAGATAAAACATGATGTTAAGGTTTCTGTAAGGGACCACTGGCATTATCTAATTGAATCTTGGAATAACAATGTTGGTAGAACCGAGCATGAGCGATTTAGCTTTAGCGAAGAGTTGAAGAAAAATCGATTAAACCAACGGACTTTACGTAAGTTTTTTGATCTTTTAAAACCCCAAATAAAAGTATCAACAACTGCATCTACATTAAACAAATTACACAAAAATCCAAATACTGAGTTCAATGATGTTGTGAAAGTTAAGGTCGAGTATCCCGCTGATACTATGGATTGGCCTGATGTACAACCTGAGCTATTACCTGAGTTTTTAGCTGAACTACGTTTGCTGATCGAGTTTTCATTTAAATTAGAAATCGAAGTCGATTGCCCGTTTAATACCTATAGCTTGCCTCCATCTATCAGGGAGCATTCACCCAATGATAGATATGGATTTGATTTCAAAAGTTTTGTCCTGAAATATGCTGAATATTTTCAAAGGCTTTGCGGCGGTGATTCCCGGAGCGCCAAATACGAAATGTCGATGTGGCCTGATAATTGTGCCTTCTATTTAATAAAAGTTTGGGCACTACGTTTTACCGAATTGGTTGAAGATCATGAGGTTATTCGCTTATTAGGAGGTATTAGTCAGGAAGATTTGTTTGAACGGTATTTATGTCCTGATTTGATGCTCAGTTTAGCGAACCGATGGCTGCATTTTTCAGCGGAAGTGCGGGCTTATATTGAAGGGCGTATTCTAAAAGGACCTAATCAAAGAGAGGGCGAGGCCGATGAGCATTTTGCTCAAATATCCGCAGAGGATATTTTGAATCGCTTGCATTGGCTGAACAGCCGTGTTTGCGCACTGTTACCTGATACTGAAAATACGTTGCAGGTCCTTAAAAATAAGGCAGTTCATTGGCGCGAGGAATATGCTTTAAAAATTGCAGTCCCTCAACAATCAGGAATTCGTAGCGTTGAAACAGACCATAGGCATAAAACCTTACTGAATATTCCCGTTTCTGAGATCATAAAAACAGCACTAGAAAGTCCTACGTGGTCTGAGGATTTTTCAAAAATAATGAGACCTTTTGTTGGCTTGTCTAATGAACGTCCAGCAAGAGCTTTTTCGGCGTTAAGAAATGCTGCAAAACGAAATACCTACCCATTGGAAGCTTGGAATACTTTTTTAGGCAGCGAAGCCAGAGAAAGAGATAAATATAGGTTTGTCGGATTTATTGCTGAGGTTTTAGTCAGATATTCAAATGAGATTCTGATTGGATTCCTAGATCCGATTTTGTATTGGTTAAGAAAAGTCAGTAACCAGCTTCTAAAATATTATCCTGATAAATTTCATAACCTTATGATTAGTTTGATCGAGTTAGTGTCTGAGTGTTCCATGGACGATACTCAGGGATCAAGACCAACATACACTTTTGCAGATGCATATAAATCGCGAGGCGGTCAATTGACCTTGATTTTATTGGATATGGAGGATAAAGCACAACGCCGAAGCCTTTCTTCACATTTCCTGGAATATTCGGAGTCGTTACTGCAGTTGCCGGGCGTTCAGGCCGATTTTGTCAGGTGCATACTTAGCAGCAAAACTAATAAGTTATTTTTGTCTGACCCAAAGTGGCTAAAGCTTCATGTATTGCAATGTTTAAACTCGGTAGAGCTTTTTCAGGTTGATCTGTTTTGGCATGGTTTTCTGGAGCAAAATGTAAGCACAAAGCTACCAGCTAAGTTGCTTGAATACCTAAAACCCCGGCTGGTGAAAGCTATTCAGTCGAAACGTTATCTTTCAAAACAACATCAGGAGGTATTATCAAGGCTTTTGGTTGTCAGTTGGGCTAGTTCTGTATTTACAAAACGGAAGATGCTCTCAGATGAGAAGTTTCGAGCCTGTATTGTTTTATCCGATGACACTTTCCGAGTTCAAGTATTAATGCGTTTTCGAAATTTAGTTGCACTAAACAGTAATAGGACTTGTCTGTTTTTTTATATGTTAGAAAATGTCTGGCCACGGCATAAGATTGTGAAATCTCCTGCCGTCACAGCGGAGCTTTGCTCGTTAGTGTTTAAAAGTAAAGACGAAAATATTGTCGAACTGCTTAATTTGGTTTTACCTCATGTAGTTAAAGCAACAGTGACGCATATCCGCTTATATGAATTAAAAGGTGGAGAAGTTATATTCTCTGTACCTGAGAAGTTGTTGTCTCTGCTTTATAAAGTCCTGTCATTTGATAGTTATTATACAACCTACGATCTAGCGCGAATTCTTGAATTAATCGAGAGTAAAGCGCCAGAGTTAAAAACTGACTATAGATACCTTGAGTTAACAAGGCGGTTAGAAGAAAGGCAGGGTTAAGATAAGCCTGCCTTAGAGTTTTTACTTTTTACCACCATCAGGTACCAGCTTATAAATATCGCCTTTGGGCAAGCCTGCTTTGACATAAAACAGCTGCTGGTTTTCAATGGCGTAATGATGGACAAACCGCTCTGGCGTGGCCAGCAGCAGGCTGTTTTCCTTGCTCTGTAGCTGGTACTGCCGTATGCCCTGATCTGGCTGATAATAATAAATCTGCCCTTCGGACAAGCTCCAGTTTAGCCAGTTGATTTTATTAAAATCAGCGATCAGTAACTGTTCTTCTCCAGTGGTTAAATCCAGCTGAAATAAGCCGTCCTGATGAAACTTGCTGAAATACAGCTGTCCCTGCAGCAGATAACCGCTGTAACCACCCTGAGTTGTCAGTTGAGTGGTGGCTGCGGTGTTTAAATCCAGTTGCCATAATTGCCAGTCACCACCTTGTTGACTGCTGTAAATAATGCCTGAACCATCCGCCATCCAATTGGCTACTTCCACCTGATGTTCGGGCGCGACCAGCACCCGCTGCTGGCCTGAAGCTACAATAAGTTGCCATAAGGCGCCGTCTTTGCTGAAGATTAACGACTCGCCATCCGGTGACCACTGCAGGCGCACAAAAGCCGGGACGCCAGGTAAATCCGCCAACAGGTATTCGTTTTGGCCAACAGGCTGCAACCAGATCTGATCTTTGCCATGGCGCTGGCTTAAAAAGGCTAAGTCGCCTTTGTGATTCACCCGAGGCATGCGGTCAATTTTACTGCTGCCTATACGGATCCTGGCTTTATTGTTGCTCACATCATGTTGCCATATATCCGCGTCTAGTTCGTAGTCAGCGTAGTAGATTTGTCGTTGCACCACAGCCAGAGACTGCACAGTACGGCCTGTATAAAACAAAAACTCCAGCTGGTCTGTGTCGAAACTGTATTGCAGTAATTCAGCACCTTTACTCAGTAACAACTGATTGCCTAACCAGTCTATCTGCGTGGCTTGCAGCGGCAGAGTTTTTTGCTGTAACACCACAAAACTACTGCTGTCGAGGATCAGCAGCAGCGTCTGCTGATTTTCCAGATAACGTAATACTGCTAGCTTTTTGCCATCATCGGACTCAGCAAAAGCTAATTCTCCGGTAGGGCTTTCTGAACTGAGCGGATTGGTGATCTGCTGTTTGGCTTTGGTATCCAAACGATAACGGCTCAAGGCATAAGGTTGGGTTTTGTCTGTTCTGTCACGCAGGTAAAAGCCTTTGCTGTCGTTTTGCCAACTAAGTTTTACCGCTGCATCTGTAGCGCATTGAGCCACTGTTTTTTTCTGCTCTGGCTTGGCTAGTAAAAACCATTCGACAACACAGCCTTGCGGATTTTGTTTTACCCATAAAATTTGCAAAGCATCAGGGCTTATTGCTGCCGTGCTAATGTCATTGTCTTCAGACAACAGTTGTAGTTGGTCTTTATTCTGTTGTAACAGCAGCTGTTTTTTTTCTACTTGTGAAGATAAATACAACAGCACAGCGCCATCAGCGCTAAGGCTGAGATCATACTCAACACCTTGGCCATGACTGACGGGCACAGGGGCAGTCATGTAAGGTGTTGTCAGTTGTTCTGGCGTAGGCGCTAACGTAATAAAAAACCACCAGACAAAAAATAGCAAAGGGGATGCCCAAAGTAAGCCTAATCCCAATTTGGTTTTTAAGCCGGAGCTTTTCACTGCAACGACTTCAGGTGCTGTTGTTTGAGTTGTGATGGCGGGTTCTGCAACGAATTCGACATCCTGCTGTTGTGGTGTTTCGACCGTCAGAGGCTGACAAAGCCGATAGCCAACTTTAGGCTGAGTTTCAATGTAAGTCGTTGCAGGGTCCAGCTGAGCAAAAGCCTTGCGTAATAAAGACACTGACTTATTAATGGCGCTTTCGCTGACCACACGACCAGCCCACAGCTGTTCAATCATTTGATCGCGGCTCAGTTGGCCTTGGTCTGCAGCAATAAAAAGCGACAACAGCTGATAGGCTTGAGGCTCCAGATACAAAGTTTCTGTCGCCGAGCTTAGCTCACGGCCGTTGGGGTCAAAGGTCAGTTGACCAATCAAAAATCGCTGATGGGTGTGTTGTTCAGGCATATCAGAAAAAGTCCGGAAAGAAGCTTTGGCTAAGGCTAAGCTTTTTATCATAAAAATGGCTTTAGCTGTTGTATTTGCTATGACTTTCGGCCATCAAACCCACTTTAAATCAAAGAAACAGCTCAGATGACTGTTGGTATGTCACAGTAAAAAGTAAATAACGATATGCTGCTGGTTACAAAGATAGCAGCAGAGGTTAGACTTGGGCCTTATTTTAAGACTGGTTTTTTAATGGGTTCAGTCACTTATGTTCAAATTTTGCTATTTGCCTTTTTTAGTTTTTTCAGGCTATACAGCGGCCACTGAATCGACGTCGTCTGACATAGATTTTGGTATTTTATCCGCTCAAATCCAGCAGAAAGTTGCAGGCCGACCTGCTTTTCAGGGGACCGCTTTGTTAATGCGTGGCAACGAAGTGCTGTGGCAGTATCAGCAGGGGCGCTTTACTCAACAACATGCACAACAGCTTGTGCAAGGTCAGTCTTTTGATCAACACAGCGTATTTTTTGTTGGCTCTATCAGCAAAACTTTGGCTGCAGTGTTGGTAATGCAGCAGGCACAGAAGGGGACTCTGGATTTGCAGGCGCCGGTAAAACGCTACTTGCCTGAACTGAAGCAACCATGGGCTGCGTCAGTGCGCGTTGCTGATTTGTTGAATCACAGTTCTGGTCTGATAGATCTCAATACCCAGAGCAACTATGGCGAGTTCCGTTATAACAATTTAAATTTTCAGCTGTTGGGGCAAATTCTGACGGCTGTCACAAAGCGCCCTTATGCTGAGCTGGCAACAGAATTACTGCAGCAATGCCAGATGCACAGGTCTGGTTTTGCTGACAAGGCTGATAAGGTAAGTCAGGGCTGGCATGAAGATCAGGGCCAACTAAAAGCCATTACAGCTTCTATGCCGGTTGCTGCAGAGCCTAGCGGTGGCCTGATAGCATCTGCCGCTGATGTTGCAATGTTACCTTTGTGTATGCAACAACAGCTGACAAAAACCAGTCTGCAGCAAATGACAACACCTCAGTTGTTGCGTCAGCATCGTTGGGGTGAGGTGTATTACGGTTATGGGGTGCAAATCACACAAACTGCAGCAGGTGTTGAATGGAGCCACGGTGGCTATATTCCGGGTTATGTCTCGGTATTTAACTATTTTCCCCAACATCAACTGAGCTTGGTGGTCGTGGAAAATCAATCGCTGGATCCGGCAGATTTCGACAGAGCTGCTTATTATCATGACAAGTTAAGGTCTTCAGTCATTCAGATACTGAGCCAGAGTCACTAAGGAAAAGGGATGAAATTTTATTATTCATTGATCGCCACAGCGCTGGTATGCGGAGCAATGACAGCTGACGTACAAGCCGTGGATAATTTTGCCACACTGTATCAGCAGCAAGTCCAACCCTTTTGGCAGACTGTAACACCACAACAGCTGAAGTTGTCTGATGGCACTGGCTTGCATTATGTATTGATTAGACCGGAACAGGTGAAAGCTACTGTGGTTGTAGTGAATGGCCGTACTGAATCTTATCTGAAGTATCAGGAACTGGCTTATAACCTGACTGAACATGGTTATCAGGTGCTGATGTTTGATCACAGAGGACAGGGTCTGTCGACTCGTTTAACCGACAATCCATACAAAGGTCATGTCGATGATTTTCAGCACTATATTGATGATATGCATCAGCTCATTAGCCGCGTTGTGTTGGCGGATAAAGCGCAAGCTGATCAAAAGCTACCTATGTATCTGATAGGCCACTCCATGGGGGGCGCTATCAGCACTTTGTATTTGCAGCAGCACCCGCAAGTGTTTCAAAAAGCGGCTTTGTCGGCACCTATGCATGGTATTAATGGCAAACTGGCTTATGACGAATGGGATGCCTGTCGTCTGGCATCAACAGTGACATTGTTTTCCACTGAAGGTTACGCCGGTTTTGCTGACAAGCCTTATGTCGCAGGCTCTTTTGAGGGCAATGAACTGACAGGCTCAAAACAGCGTTATCAGTGGATGCAAAGCTTGTATCAGGATAATCCACAACTGCAGTTAGGTGGTGCCACCTGGGGTTGGTTGGATCAGGCCTGCTCGGTGTTACCTCTAATGCAGCAGCAAGCCAATAAGATCAAAATTCCAGTACTGGTGATGCAGGCAGAACTCGACAGCCTGGTGTCAGCACATGCACAACAAGAGTTTTGCACTGCATTGGCGGAAAACCCAGATTCAGGTTGTGTCGGTGGTTTGCAAGTGATTAAAGGCGCTAAACACGAACTCTTGTTTGAGCAAGATGCAATTCGCCAGCAGGTGCTGGACAAGGTGCTAGTGCATTTTGCATCAGAGTAAAAACGTTTATAGGCTCAGGATAAAGCAAACAAAAAGGCCACCTTGCGGTGGCCTCTTTTTTGGTTTTAAACCAGCTTATTCAGCTGAACCAGGTTTTGTCATAGGAGCAACACTCATCTGACGGGCAGAGGCTGAACCACCAGGACGTTCTGAGCTGATGACCAGAGGTCGTTCACTGTTATCCATACCAGCGGTTTGAGCCGTAGCCTGAACTGTAGCCGGAGCTTCAGCTTCTACTACTGGTTTAGTCATATCTGCAGTCACCATTTTGGCGTATCTGTTACCAGCAACAACAGGAGCCTTCACTTCAGCTACGACCTTTTTCACAGGCGCTTTGCGTGTTTTGGCTTTTGGTGCTTCTTCCGTCACAGTTTCAGCAGCAACTGGCGCGGCTTCAACGACCGGAGCTGGTTCAACAGCAACTGGCGCAGCTTCAACCACTGGTGCTGGTTCAGCAGCAACTGGAGCAGCTTCAACTACTGGCGCTGGTTCAGCAGCAACTGGTGCAGCTTCAACCACTGGTGTTGGTTCAACAGCAACTGGTGCAACTTCAACCACTGGTGTTGGTTCAACAGCAACTGGTGCAACTTCAACGACCGGAGCTGGTTCAGCAGCAACTGGTGCAGCTTCAACGACCGGAGCTGGTTCAGCAGCAACTGGTGCAGCTTCAACAACAGCAGTTTCTGTTACTGTTTCAGTAATTGGCAGATCCAATTGTTGTTCAGTGCTTACTGTAGCGTCCTGATCTTCAGGGTAACGGGCAGCTAAAGCTTCTTCAGCTTCCTGGTCCTGTTGCTCTTTTTTACGTTTCTGACCAGCAGCACGTAAATGACGAGGAGAACGGCGGCTGCGGCTGCGACCTTCCGCAGCTTCTTTTTCCGCATCAGTGCTTTCTGCATCTGTTGTGTCTGCAGTTACAGTTTCAGCTGATTCAGTTTCAATAACATCGGCCGGAACAGCGACTTGAGTTTCTGCAACAGCTTCTTTTACTGGCGCTGCTACGGCAATTTCTGCCACAGCTGTGTCGATGGCAACAGGTGCAACTACTGGGGTTTCAACCACAGGAGAGGCGACTACTGCTGCTTCAACTACAGTTGTTGCTGCAACTGCTGCAACGCCTTCTTTTTCATGACGCACAGACTTGCGCATCTGACGGCGTTGACGGCGCTCAACAATTTTAGTGCTGTGCTCTTCATCGTTTTCTACGGCTTTAACCGGAGCTGGACGTTCTGATACAGGTTTTTTCTGCTCCGGACGTTCAGTACGTTCTGGTCTTTCGGCGCGCTCTGGTCGCTCAGTTCGTTCTGTGCGCTCTCCACGTTCCGGGCGTTCACCACGTTCCTGACGAGGTTTATCCTGTCTTGGCGCTCGTTGTTCCGTATTACGTTCAGTAGTGCGCTCAGCTTTCGCTGGAGTAGCGTTGTCGTCTTTTGCAACTTTTTCATCCCCTTCCTGACGGCGGCGATTTTTGTTGTTACGACGTCTGTTGTTATCACGGTTATTCGTGCGGCGTGGCGCTTCTTCTACTTTTTTCTCTGGAGCAGGTGCTGCAGCGAATAAAGATTTAAACCAACCTACGACAGAATCAACCAAGCCTGGGCCAGCATCTTTCACTTCAGTCACTTCAACTTTACGAGCTGCAGCAGCAGGTGCGGCAGCAGCAGAGGCAGAAGCTTCAGCCATATTAATGGCCGATACGGCAGGCTTTTCTTTGACGTTTTCGCCGATAGGGTGATAGACAGCACTGCCGATAGCAGGAGCTTTCACCATGTTGTAGCTGGACTCTTCAATCTCTTCGTCGATACGGATGCGCGTCACTTCATAGTTTGGCGTTTCCATATGTTCGTTAGGAATGATGTAAATCCGGATACCGTGACGGCTTTCAATACGGCGTACTGAATCACGTTTTTCATTCATCAGGTAAGTGGCAACAGAGACCGGCACCTGAGCGTGAATTTGACTGGTGTTGTCTTTAATCGCTTCTTCTTCGATTAAACGTAAAATCGACAGAGCGGAAGACTCAGTGCTGCGAATAGTGCCGCGGCCATGACAACGTGGACAAACGTGAGTTGCAGATTCGCCCAGTGATGGACGTAAACGCTGACGTGACATTTCCAGTAAACCAAAACGTGAAATGCGGCCAATCTGCACGCGGGCACGGTCTTGTTTTACGGCGTCTTTTAAGCGGTTTTCTACTTCACGTTGATGGCGCACTGGCGTCATATCGATGAAGTCGATCACAATCAAACCACCTAAGTCACGTAAACGTAACTGACGGGCAATTTCATCTGCGGCTTCTAAGTTGGTATTAAAGGCTGTTTCTTCGATGTCACCGCCTTTCGTTGCTTTTGACGAGTTGATGTCAATGGCAGTTAAGGCTTCAGTGCTATCGATGACGATAGAGCCACCAGAAGGTAAACGCACTTCACGACGGAAAGCGGATTCAATCTGAGTTTCAATCTGGAAGTGCATAAACAGCGGCACTTCGCCCTGATACATTTTGACGCGGTGGGCAAAATCAGGACGGAACTGTTGAATATAGACTTTGGCTTCTTCGAAAATACGTGGGTTGTCGATCAGTATTTCACCGACATCACGGCGCAGGTAATCACGAATAGCACGGAATACCACATTGCTTTCCTGATGGATCAGAAATGGAGCAGGGCGGTTTTGGGCTTCGTGAGTAATAGCAGACCAGTGCTTTAACAAGGCTTTTAAGTCGTAATCCAGCTCTTCGTGAGATTTACCTACACCAGCTGTACGAACTATTAAACCCATGCCGTCTGGCAGTTGTAATTGATCCAGCGAGTCTTTTAAGTCCTGACGCTCGTCACCTTCAATACGACGGGAAATACCACCGGCACGAGGATTGTTAGGCATCAGTACTAAATAAGAACCAGCTAAAGAGATGAATGTGGTTAAGGCTGCGCCTTTTTGGCCACGTTCTTCTTTATCAATCTGGATAATAACTTCCTGACCTTCTTTGACCACTTCTTTAATGTTTGGGCGACCGTCAAAGGTATAACCGGCAGGGAAATATTCGCGGGAGATTTCTTTCAGAGGTAAAAAGCCATGGCGTTCAGAGCCATAATCAACAAAAGCAGCTTCCAGACTGGGTTCAACCCGGGTGATTTTTCCTTTGTAGATATTCGCTTTTTTCTGTTCGTGTCCTGGGCTTTCGATATCCAGGTCGTATAATTTTTGTCCATCGACTAGAGCTACGCGGATTTCTTCTTCCTGCGTGGCATTAATTAACATTCTTTTCATTGTTTTGTGACTCTATTACATAGGCCACAACGCAACGACATCCTGCGTCCGCGTTTCAGATGGTCAAACATATCAATGCTGCAGTCTCTCGACTGGGAATGCTTGAGCTAACTCATTTTATACCTTTGCAGTTTGAAGCTACTTCGGGCTGGCTGCATTTGCTCTGCCTTTATCTGAGGGATCTTAGTCCGTCATGGCTCGCGTGCTTATCGCCTTACTCTAACTTAAAGCTGTTCGGGTATATTTGGTGCCGCCTTGTCAGGGCCGCACTTAAATGTTTTTTGCTGTGATCTGACACAGAGATCGCGCGATACCGCGCTGCGTTGTCGCAATTTTTTTTTGCCTAAGTGACTGGAAGCTGTGTTTTGTCTCTGTCAGTAATAAATTACGCAGCATTACCTCAGACAAATAGCGTTATTCTCGCCCGCAGAGTATAAATACGTTGGTTTTCCCAACGAATTCGGTATGATCTGCCTCCCGAACGGTGCCTCACATTTTCTCTTACGTCACTTTGAGCGCCCTAATTGCCATTTTTGGCATAATTAGCTCGGTAATTATCCCACTAATTAGCGAACAATAGCAACTTAATTTAAGCTTAGCAGAGTAACTGAAACGCATGACTGAAAATATCAAAACTCCGGTGCAATATATTGATGTAGAAGAAGATTATTCCGGTCAACGCATAGATAACTTCTTAATGGCACGGCTGAAGAGCGTACCAAAGAGTGTGATTTACAGGGTTTTGCGCAAAGGTGAAGTGCGGGTTAATAAAAAAAGAATAAAACCTGAATACAAACTGCAAGCCGGTGATCAGGTGCGGGTGCCGCCACTTGTGGTTCATGACGAGCCGGAAAAAGAGCCGGTGTCGATTGGTCTTGCTATGGTGAAAAACCTCGAAAGCCATATTATTTTTGAAGACAACGACTTAATAGTTTTAAACAAACCTACAGGTATGGCTGTGCATGGTGGCAGCGGATTATCTTTTGGTGTGATTGAAGCATTACGCGCTTTACGCCCAACGGCTCGTCATCTGGAATTGGTGCATCGTTTAGATCGTGATACTTCGGGTTGTTTACTGATCGCGAAAAAACGCTCTGTGCTGACCAATCTGCATGAACAGCTGCGCTTAAAAACAGTAGAGAAAAAATACTGGGCTTTAGTGGCGGGGCAGTGGGACAGCAAAATCAAAAAAGTCACAGATCCGCTGCGCAAAAACACCTTACAAAGTGGTGAGCGTGTGGTGAGAGTGGACGAAGCTTTAGGTAAGCCTTCAGAAACCCGCTTTAAAATTCTGCAGCGTTACGAAGAAGGCACCTTAGTGGAAGCTTTCCCTGTGACTGGTCGTACTCACCAAATTCGGGTGCATACCGCTTGTAAAGGTCATGCCATTGCCTGTGATGATAAATACGGTGATAACGAATTTACCTCACAAATGCAGAAACTGGGTTTAAACCGTTTGTATTTACATGCCAAAACTTTGTCTTTTACCCACCCGGGCACAGGTGAGACCTTAACTTGTGAAGCGCCTTTGGATAAAGCATTAAGCAGCGTGCTGGAAAAGCTGAAGAGAAAATAATGAGTTCGGATATCGCTTTAGTCGTATTTGATTGGGATGGCACTGTGATGGACTCAGTGGGCCGCATTGTTTCCTCGATGCGCTCTGCTGCAGAGCTGTCTGGTTTAGTGGTGCCAACTGAACATCAGGTGAAACAAATTATTGGTCTGAGCCTGGACCCTGTGTTTGATATTTTATTCCCTGGTATCAATGGCACACAGCGTCAGACTGTGTTTGAACATTACCGAGACCAGTATTTATCGCATGAGCATCCGCCGACCCCTTTATTCGAAGGTGCTGAGCAGGTGATGCAGGAGCTGAAACAACAAGGTGTTTTATTGGCGGTGGCGACAGGCAAAGCACGTAAAGGCTTAAAGCGGATGTTTGAAGAAACCGGATTAGAGCCATACTTCACCACCAGTCGCTGCGCCGATGAAGCCGAATCCAAACCCAGCCCTGATATGCTGAAGCAAATTCTGGCCGAACTTAAGTTACCCGCTCACCGCGCTATTATGGTGGGGGACACTATTCACGACATGGCTATGGCGCAAGCTATTGAGATGCCACGAATAGGAGTTACTCATGGTGTGCACGGCAGGGAAGAGCTAAGCCGTTATCAGCCCAAAGCTATTATTGATTCGCTGCCAGAGTTATTAACAGCGCTCTGATTTCTGTTTATAGCAAATTGTAGGGGCGGGTCTTGTACCCGCCCGTCTATTGATACCGCGGACTCAAATCAAGGTTGGGTCAGCAAATCCCTGCCTTCATTCCTCAGCATCTCAAGCAAACGAATAAGCGGCAGGCCAATTAAGCTGTTAGGGTCGTCGCCTTCAAGCTTTTCAAACAAACTAATGCCCAAACCTTCACTCTTAAAACTACCGGCACAGTTCAGCGGTTGCTCTCTCTCTATATAGCTAAGAATTTCGGCGTCTGTTAATTCACGAAAATGCACTTTAAAAGGCTCAACACAAAGCTGATGTTGTTTTGTTTGGGCGTTGACCAGAGCCAGGCCTGTTAAAAAGGTGACACAATGGCCGCTGAAGCTTTTTAACTGTTTATAGGCATTTTCAGCGGTATGAGGTTTACCGAGGATTTGACCGTTAAACACAGCCACCTGATCAGAACCTATGACTAAGCCTTCAGTCAGACTATTGGCCACAGCTTGTGCTTTTAATACGGCTAAGCGGCTGACCAGTTGTTCCGGTGTTTCTGCTGGCAGAGCAGTTTCATCCACTTCGGGTTTTGCGGTAGAAAAGTTCGGTGTAAGTTTTTCCAATAAAGCCTTGCGATACACTGAGGTAGAGGCTAAAACCAGTACTTTAGTTGACATAAAACAACTCCCTTGGGACAATGCGCCGCACTATAACGCCAGAACAGCCGTCAGAACAGCGGTTTAGGCGGGAATAATTAACAAAAAAGAGGCAGGAATCCTTTGACAGCTTTAGCCTCGATCTATATGATGCGCGCCTTATGCAAAAGGTAAAAATTCCAATTACCCTTGATCCAACCCGAGCTGCGCAGAAACGTGCAACCTTTGATGGTATAGTTCCTCTGGTTACTTTAACCAGATTAACTGACTCGTTAGTAAGTTCTGAGGGTGATGTAGACGTAGTAGTAAATTGCGGAACTGATGAACAGGGTTTGGTCTTCATTGAAGCTCAGGCTCGTTGTCAGGTACAAGTGAAGTGTGAACGCTGTAGCGAACACATGAGCATGGAACTGAACACCAGTTTTGCATACACTCCGATAAGGAGTGACAAAGATTCGGCTCATGACGATATTCCAGAGCGCTACGAAGTGGTCGAAAAAAACGAACACGGCGAAGTTAACTTGAGGCAATTGGTTGAGGACGAATTAATTCTGGCTTTACCCTTGTTTCCGATGCACGATGAAGGATCTTGTGATCCAGCCAAAGTGCAGATGAGCTGGGGAGTAATAGAACCAGAACCAGAAAAACCGAACCCATTTGCAATATTGCAAGAATTGAAGAAAAAATAGTTTTTTTAGGAGAAAGGCAATGGCTGTACAGCAAAACAAAAAATCTCGTGCAAGACGTGACATGCGTCGTTCTCATGATGCGTTGACTGGGCCAACGCTGTCTGTAGACGCAACTTCAGGTGAGACGCACCGTCGTCACCACATCACTGAAGATGGTTACTACAAAGGTCGTAAAGTAATTAAGTAAGGTTGGATGCACTCGTTGCAACCACTACGACTTAAAATAGCTTTAGACATGATGGGGGGCGACCATGGCCCCCAATCAACTATTCCTGCAGCAATAGAAGCGCTGTGCGAATTTCCCCATGTAGATCTAGTCCTCTGCGGCGATTCTGAAATACTTACCCATGAATTGGAACAAGCTGGTTATTTAAACCATCCTCAGCTTTCTGTTCAGCATGCTTCCCAAACTGTTCTGATGACCGACAAACCTTCTGTGGCTTTGCGCAACAAGCGCCAGTCGTCGATGCGTATTGCTCTGGATTTAGTCGAACAAAACAAAGTGGCTGCTTGTGTCAGTGCCGGTAATACCGGGGCTTTGATTGCTATGGCACATTTTGTTTTAAAGATGCTGAACGGCGTTGAACGTCCTGCTTTAATAAGTAGCCTGCCTTCTACTGTTGGCAGCCCAGTCTTTATGCTGGATTTAGGCGCTACGGTGAATTGCGATTCAGACACCTTGTTCCAGTTTGCCGTGATGGGCGCTGTAATGGCCGAAGAGGTGGAAGGCATAGTCAAACCCAAAGTGGCTTTGCTGAACATGGGCGAAGAAGAAATCAAAGGTTCGGATCAAATCAAGCGAACCTCCTTACTCTTATCCGAATGTGCGGATATCAATTACATTGGCTATATCGAAGGCAATGACATTTTTTCCGGCAAAGCTGACGTCATAGTTTGTGATGGCTTTGTTGGCAATGTGGCGCTGAAAACCTGTGAAGGTGTAGCGAAACTCATCTTAAAACGCTTAGAAACTGCACTGAAAAACTCCATGTCTGCTCAACTTTTCGGCTGGTTAATCAAACCTTTCCTGAAAAGTATGGCTTTAGGCGTGAACCCCGACCAGTATAACGGGGCAAGTCTGATAGGATTGCGCGGAATTGTAGTGAAGAGTCATGGAAATGCGACAAAAGAAGCATTTCTTAGTGCCATCCGTCAGGCCGTGCGCGAGGTTGAACGCCAGGTGCCGGTGAAGATCAAAGACAGGCTGGAACACGTATTAATTGACAAAGCGTAGGGCCCAATGTATTCACGCATTATTGGAACCGGAAGTTACTTTCCGTCTCAGGTCAGAACCAATGCTGATCTCGAAACCATGGTTGAAACCACAGACGAGTGGATCATCGAACGTACTGGTATCAAAGAACGCCGCATTATAGGCGACAATGAAACTGTTGCTACTATGGGTGCTCAGGCTGCACTCAAAGCTATTGAAGCAGCAGGCATCGAAAAAAATTCCATCGATATGATAGTACTGGCCACCACCAGTGCTTCCCGTGCTTTACCAAGCGCAGCCTGCGAAGTGCAGCGTGAACTGGATATTCCGGGCATTCCGGCTTTTGATGTTGCAGCAGCCTGTGCAGGCTTCTGCTACGCCTTAAGTATTGCTGACCAGTATGTAAAAAGTGGTATGGCAAAACGAGTGTTGGTGATTGGTGCAGATTGTTTATCGCGTTTAATGAGCCCTGAAGATCGCAGCATGGTGATTTTATTTGGTGACGCTGCAGGCGCTGTTATTTTAGAAGCCTCTGAACAGCCGGGTATTTTATCTACTCATATTCATGCTGACGGTAAACATTCCGAATTATTGTATGTCGACAACCCTATCCGTGGTGTTGAAGCATCAGTGCACAGTTCGTGGGGCGCGATGAAAGGCAACGAAGTATTTAAAGTTGCAGTCACTCGTTTATCTGAAGTGGTCGAGCAAACCCTTGCTGCCAACAACATGGATAAATCACAAATTGACTGGTTAGTGCCACATCAGGCCAACCTGCGCATTATCTCTGCTGTGGCACGTAAACTGGATATGTCGATGGATCAGGTGGTGATCAACCTCGACAGATACGGCAATACCTCAGCAGCGACAGTGCCTACAGCCTTAGATGAAGCTGTGCGTGATGGCCGTATTCAGCGTGGACAAACTATATTGCTCGAAGCATTTGGCAGCGGTTTTGCCTGGGCTTCTGCTTTAATACGTTATTAACGATAGTACGAGAATATTGCGAGAAAAATGATGAACAACAAACTTGCATTGGTATTTCCAGGACAGGGTTCACAAAGCGTTGGTATGTTAGCCGAACTTCATGCTGAATTCGCTACAGTGCGTGACACCTTCGCTGAAGCCTCAGCAGCTTTAGGTTATGACTTATGGGCATTAGTCGCCAATGGTCCTGATACCGCATTAAACGAAACGCACCGCACTCAGCCAGCTTTATTAACAACTTCTGTTGCTGTATATCGTGTATGGCTGGAGCAGGGCGGTGCAACACCTGCTTATTTAGCGGGTCACTCTTTAGGTGAATACTCCGCTTTAGTTTGTGCTGGCGTATTGACCTTGTCTGACGCCGTCAAGCTGGTGGAAAAACGTGGTCAGTATATGCAACTGGCTGTGCCTGCCGGTACTGGCGCTATGTCAGCCATTATTGGTCTGGACGATGCACTGATTGCCAAAGCCTGCGAAGAAGCAGCGCAAGGTCAAGTGGTGTCTCCTGTCAATTTTAACTCACCTGGTCAGGTGGTGATTGCCGGTAATAAAGCTGCTGTTGAACGTGCCAATGAACTTTGTAAAGCCGCTGGTGCCAAACGTGCACTGCCTTTACCTGTATCTGTGCCGTCACACTGCGCTTTAATGAAGCCTGCAGCAGATAAACTGGCAGATGATTTAAACAGTATTTCGTTTCATACAGCTGTCATACCTGTAGTGAACAATGTGGACGTTGTTGCGGCAGCTGATGCCGCTGCAATCAAAGATGCATTGGTTCGTCAGTTGTATAGTCCGGTGCGCTGGACAGAAAGTATCGAATTTTTAGCTGCACAAGGCGTGGACACAGTAATTGAACTGGGTGCAGGCAAGGTATTAAGTGGCTTAATTAAACGTATTAATAAAGAGCTGAACACTGCTTCAGTGACAGATGTAGCGTCGTTAAAAGACGCTTTAGCTGCAGAATAAAAGGCTTACATAGAATGACGACTCCATTTATTTCGTTAGAAGGTCAGGTGGCTTTAGTCACAGGCGCAAGCCGTGGTATTGGTCGCGCTATTGCTGAACAATTAGCCGCTTTAGGCGCTAAAGTGGTTGGAACTGCAACAACTGAATCAGGTGCAGCAGCTATTTCCGCTTATTTAGGTGACAAAGGTTTAGGCCTGGTGTTAAATGTCGGCGATACAGCTTCTATTGAGCAGTGTTTAGAGACGATTAAAACTCAGTTTGGTGATATTGATATTCTGGTGAACAACGCTGGTATTACCCGCGATAACCTGTTGATGCGCATGAAAGAAGAAGAATGGTTCGACATCATGCAAACCAATTTGACATCAGTGTACCGTTTAAGTAAAGCTGTGCTGCGTAGCATGATGAAAAAGCGTCACGGCCGGATCATCAGCATAGGTTCAGTGGTTGGTTCTATGGGCAATGCGGGTCAGACCAACTATGCTGCAGCGAAAGCGGGCGTGTTAGGTTTCACCAAGTCATTAGCCAGAGAAGTTGCCTCCCGTGGTATCACGGTGAACGCTGTTGCACCTGGTTTTATCGACACCGATATGACCAAAGAATTGTCAGAAGAGCAAAAAGAAGCAATTTTCAGCCAGGTCCCAGCGAATCGTCTGGGCCAGCCGGAAGAAATAGCAGCCGCTGTAGCCTTTTTGGCTTCAGGTCCGGCAGCCTATATTACGGGTGAAACCATCCATATCAACGGTGGTATGTATATGGTGTAAGCTTTTGCCAGTGTGCCTGAAGTAGCAGTCAATAAAACTGCGGTTTCAGGAACTAAGGCAAATGGTTTGACCAGCAGGAAAAGACTTAGTCGTTACTTGCAACAAATCAGGCTTACGCATAAACTAGCCGCCACACAAAATTGCACCAATTGTTGCGATTTACATGAGAAAAAGGAAGAAAAGATGAGCAACATCGAAGAACGCGTTAAAAAAATTATCATCGAGCAGTTAGGCGTTAAAGAAGAAGAAGTGAAGCACGAATCTTCTTTCGTTGACGATTTAGGCGCTGACTCTCTGGACACAGTAGAATTAGTTATGGCTCTGGAAGAAGAATTCGATACAGAGATCCCAGACGAAGAAGCTGAAAAAATTACAACGGTACAGTCTGCTATCGACTATATCAAGGCCCACGCTGAGTAAGCGTTGAGCTGACAAAACGGGTAGCCTCTGCTACCCGTTTTTGTTTCTGAAGCTGTCTGCTACGTACTCAATGCAGGAGCAGATCAGCAATAAAGAATAAATTAGACTGCGGAGGATTCTGTGGCAAAACGTCGAGTGGTTGTGACGGGCTTAGGTATGCTAACGCCCCTGGGGAACGATGTAACGTCGACCTGGCAGGCTTTATTACAAGGTCAAAGTGGAATAGCGCTGTTTGATCATATTGATCCAGAGGCTTACACCACCAAATTTGCAGGTTTAGTTAAAAATTTTGACGTCGAACAGTTTTTCCCGGCCAAAGAAGCCAAAAAAATGGATTTATTTATCCAGTACGGTGTAGCTGCCGGTGTGCAGGCTTTTAAAGATTCCGGACTGGAAATTAACGAAGAAAACGCCGAGCGTATTGGTGTTGCTGTAGGTTCAGGTATTGGTGGTTTAGGTTTAATTGAAGAAAACCACACCAAATTACTGAACAGCGGCCCACGTCGTTTGTCGCCGTTTTTTGTGCCTTCTACCATTATCAACATGATTTCAGGTCATTTATCCATCATGTTAGGTCTGCAAGGTCCAAATATCAGTATAGTGACTGCCTGTACTACAGGTGTGCATAACATTGGTCAGGCCGCCCGTATGATTGCGTACGGTGATGCGGACGCGATGATTGCTGGTGGTGCAGAAAAAGCTTCTACAACTTTAGGTATGGGTGGCTTCGGTGCAGCCCGTGCTTTATCAACCCGTAACGACGCGCCACAACAAGCAAGTCGTCCATGGGACAAAGACCGTGACGGTTTTGTATTAGGCGACGGAGCTGGTGTTGTCGTATTGGAAGAGTACGAACATGCCAAAGCTCGTGGCGCTAAGATTTACGCTGAACTGGTAGGTTTTGGTATGAGTGGCGATGCCTATCATATGACTTCACCACCGGAAAACGGTCGTGGCGCTGCTTTGGCAATGAAAAATGCCTTACGTGATGCCGGTGTAAACGCCGAACAGGTGCAGTATATCAATGCGCACGGCACGTCCACGCCAGCAGGTGATATCGCTGAAACTATGGCGATTAAATCTATTTTTGGTGCTAAACCAGAAGGATTAATGGTCAGTTCCAGCAAGTCGATGATGGGGCACTTATTGGGTGCTGCGGGTTCTGTTGAATCTATCATCACGATTTTGTCGCTGATCGACCAGAAAGTCTCTCCAACCATCAACCTGGATAACCCGGATGAAGGTTGTGACTTAGACTACGTACCGCACACGGCCCGCGATGCCAAAATGGAATACGCTTTATGTAATTCCTTTGGTTTTGGTGGTACTAACGGTTCTATTCTGTTTAAGAAAATCTAAAACTTTGGGGTCAGAGCTTTAGCTCTGACCCCAATATCGATTTTTTGCTCCAAACTTCCTCGGTTATATCGATTTTGAGTCTGAGACAAGACTCGGCCCCTAGATTCCCAAAGTCACTGATTTCAGGCATACTTTCGGCCAGATTTTTTCAAATGATGTGGACTGGCATTGATGCTTTACCTGCAGGCTCCCAACAGCACAGATCGCAGTTTTCAGTATGGTGACGGACTTTTTACCACGGTGCGGGTAAAAGACGGCAAAGCCATGCTATGGGATTTGCATCTTGAACGTTTAGTTTTAGGGGCCAGACGTTTACTGATCAATGAATTTGATACCAATGAACTGACCAGAAAAGTGCAGCAAAGTATTTCAGCACCTGACCAAGTAATTAAAGTACTGATCAGCCGTGGGCAGGCAGGCAGAGGCTATAGCCCACAAGGTATTGAATCGCCTTGCTGTTATATCAGCACTGCAGCTTTACCAGATTACAGTGATTGGCAGCAACAGGGCATTCGCCTGGGGGTGGCACAATTGAAACTGGCACAGCAACCTGCTTTGGCTGGTTTAAAACACAACAACAGGCTGGAGCAGGTGCTGATCAAAGCTGAATTAGCTCAAAGCGGTTTTGATGAAGTTGTGGTGCAGGATCAAAGTGGCGCTGTGATTGAAGTGTCAGCCGCCAATCTGATGTTTTGTAAAGAAGGCCAGTGGTTTACTGCTGCGCTGGATCAGGCAGGTGTCTGTGGGGTTATGCGCCAACATCTGATGGCTCATCTGCTGGTCACCGAAGGCAACTTTGGCCTTGTTGATCTGCAGCAAGCCGATGCCCTATTGATTTGTAATGCCCTGATGGGTGTAGTGCCGGTGAAGGAATTTGCCGGGCAAACTAAAAATATCGAACTGGTACGTCAGTTTGTCAGCGGAGTTGAGCTTTGATCCGAACTTTATTTGTGGTCCTGTTAGTTGCACTGCTTAGTTATCTGGGGTTAAGTCATGTATGGCAGCAGTACAGCCAGAGTACTTTAGCGCTGACTGAGCCTTACATCGAAATTAAAGCGGGCGACAGCGCGATGAAGCTGTGTCGCAGTTGGCAGCAACAACAACTGCTGAGTAACGCCCAATGCCGTTGGTTATCTATTTATTTGCGTATGCATCCTGAATTAGCAAAATTGCATCAGGGCGTATACAAAGTACCCACAGATCAAAAGCCAACCCGTTTATTGCAAATGTTGCATTTATTCGCCAGTGGCAAAGTGGCGCAATTCTCTTTTAGCATCAAAGAAGGGGAAACTTTAAGCCAAAGCTTAAAACGTATGGCTGAAGCACAATACTTAAAACACGATCTGGCCGAAGATACAGATATGGTGGCTTTAGCCCAATGGCCAGACAATTGGGGTGACAAACCAAGCAATGCTGAGGCTTTGTTTTTTGCTGAAACCTATAATTACACCGCCAACAGCACCAGTACTGAATTATTAAAACGCGCTAATCAGTTATTGATCCAACGTTTACAGCAGGCCTGGGATAGTCGACAGCCTCAACTGCCCTACAAAACACCTTATGAATTGCTGATCATGGCTTCTATTATCGAAAAAGAAAGTGGCCATGAACCCGAGAAACCTCTTGTCAGCTCGGTTTTTGTGAATCGACTGGCGCTTGGAATGAGATTACAAACAGACCCAACTGTTATTTACGGTTTAGGCGATAGTTTTAATGGAGACATCACCAGAGCTGATTTGCGCAATCCACATCTCTATAATACCTATCAGCATTTTGGCTTACCTCCAGGTCCAATAGCTGCGCCAAGTGGCAGTTCTATTATTGCTGCTGCTCAGCCTGCGCAAAGTGACTGGCTGTATTTTGTCTCCAAAGGCGATGGTACACATCAGTTTTCCCGCACTCTTGCTGAGCATAATGCTGCAGTGCGGCAGTATATTTTAAGAAAGTGAATTTTAGGTAAGAGAATTTTGGAAAAGAAAAAACCATGACAACTTCAGGTCGTTTTATTGTAGTGGAAGGACTGGAAGGCGCCGGTAAAACCAGTGCTATCCGCACTATCCAGCAATGGCTGAACGAACAGCAGATTAAATTTATCAGCACCCGTGAGCCAGGTGGTACGCCTTTAGCTGAACAAATACGCACTATAGTCAAACAAGTACAGGATGAAAAAGTAGCACCTGAAACCGAACTCTTATTGATGTACGCATCTCGGGTGCAACTGGTCAAAACTGTGATCCAGCCCGCTTTGCAGCAAGGCTGTTGGGTACTGGGTGATCGCCATGATCTTGCGTTATCTCTCGTTCACGGCTAGTGTAAACTCTTATCATCTTATCTTAACCACTGTTTTATATCAAGATATTTAGCTTTTATTTTTAATTTTGTAAATAAATCAAACTTTTGTAATGACTCTAGACCCAATGTAAACTCTTCTAAAGTTCCAAGAGCTGAGTCGAGGTTGCCTATTCAGCGTTCATCGATTCCATGCCGGATCCAGATACAGGAAAGTAGGGTTTACTAACCAAATCCTCATGGTGATTAGATTTAGTCTCTGATGGAGTAGTATTTTTGTTAAAATGTTTACAGTTAAAAAAATTGGCTAGTTGCCAAAAGTTAATGGACTCGGGATCAGAATGAAAAAAGGTTTTATGTTAGTTGTCGATGGAGGCAACGGTGCTGGCAAGACGACTGTTATAGCGACGATCAAGAGCTATCTGGAAGGAAAGGGTGTTGAGGTTGTCGTTACCCGAGAGCCGGGCGGGACTCCTATCGGTGAAAAAATACGCCAGCTGATTCTTGATCCAGATACACCAGAGATATGCGATAAAACTGAGCTTTTTCTGTTTGCAGCAGCTCGTGCACAGCATCTCCATGAGAAAATCTTACCTGCTTTAGAACATGGAAAGGTGGTTGTATCTGACCGTTTTGACACTGCTACGATCAGCTTTCAGCACTATGCGAGAGGTATTGATATTGATCTTATTAATAAGATCAATGGTTCAGCCGTCGGTGACTTTAAACCTGCTATGAATCTGATCCTTGATATCGACCCTGAACTTGGTCTTGAACGAGTTCATCAGCGAGGTGAAAAGCTTGATCGGTTAGAAAAGGAAAAAGTGGCGTTTCTTGAAAAGGCCCGAATGGGTTATTTGAAACAAGCTGAACAAGAGCCGACTCGGTTCCGAATTGTTGATGCCAGCAAGTCTAAGGAATATGTCGAGCAAGAAGCTCTGAAGGTGGTAGAAGAATTACTAACTAAGTACAATTGTTGATTTGCTCTGGTTGATATCAGGATGTCTCGACTAGTCATTATCGGTAATGGTTTCGATCTTTGGCATGGTTTACCTACAAACTATCTTGATTTCTATAAGTATCACAAGAATTCCCTCGATCAACTGGATATGTTTTTCATTGGTGTAGATGGAAAAGCAATACCTTGGTCAGACTTTGAAAATAATCTTAGTTCTTTTGACTGGGAGTCATTTTTTCACAATTATAACGAAATAGATTTCGAAGATGACACTTTCAAACCTAGCATGTTGTATGGTCTTGAGGATGAGTTGGCTGAAGAGGCTGATATTCTTGTAGAGAGTATTCGAGACCTTTTTTGTGAATGGATAAGTTCAATTGTTGTCGCTGATTGTGCGTCCCAAATTACGTTCAATGACAGTGACCGATTCTTAAACTTCAATTACACCTCCACACTACAACTAGTTTACCGAATCTCCGATGATCGAGTGTTTCACATACATGGCCGCGAAGGATATTACGAGGATTTAGTCTTTGGACATGGTGCAGAGATCGTCAATGAGCCTGAGATTGACGAGGAAGGTAACAGCCTTAGAACTCCATTTTCTGACTCTCAAGGCGCAGCAAAGACCCCATTGCACGCTCTAAAAAAGCCTGTGGATGTGATCATTCACAACCATGTTAGTTACTTTGCTTCATTGGTTGATGTAACAGAAATCTTGGTGATCGGTCACTCACTTAACGACATAGATCTACCATATTTTAAGAAAGTATCTGAATGTGCTCCAACGGCTAAATGGACAATAGTATGTTATCAAGAAAGCGAGTTTGAGCGAGTCAGGCTTCAACTGTCATTGTGTAATGTTAGTAAACAAGAACTCATCCTGTTACCTAGTCGCGGTTTTGAAGCAAAATTTACTTCAATCTGAATTAAGGAGATTTGAAGATAAAACTAATTCTGTCGATACTTTAAGAAAACTACTCCGTGACCTGCCACAAGAAGATGATTACCGCGAATCAATAGTTCAAAAAACTAAGCTGTTCGTGTGACTGGAGTATTTCTATAAGCTCCGGTTGCATGTACTTATAAATGTCATCGATGTTCAAGATCGAGATCTTGAACAGGTGTATATCTCCGGTGTGCTCGGTAATCCTATCTTTGTGCCTTTTTTCCATGACAAAAATTAGGTCTGCCCATACCAGCATATCCTCAGAGCATAATGTAGTGCCAAACTTTTCGCAGAATTTTCGACTAAGACCTGCCGACTTGAATTTATAATTCGGGCATTTAATTCGATAGAAATCTTCAGCAGTTCTTGAACGATGTTGATTTGCCGTACACAAAAATAAAACTTTCATATGCTGTTGGCAAAATTTATTGGTTTCAGGAGTGCCAAGTTGGGCCAAGCCCATAGAGACATTAACAATGCTAACTCATACGTGAAAACAGCACAATTTGGTTGTGTTTTGATACTAAGTTGACCGAATTGTTAGAAAGCGTTTAATCCGCCATCAGTTTAGCCCAAAGGCACCAATCTAACCTAACAGCTAGTTATGAGCGAGTTGCAGCTGTTCAGATCAGGCGCTCACGAAAAAACGAATGTCGGCTTTCCTTATCAGCCGACAATAGTCATCAGTTATTTTTTAGTTAGTCGATGCCATATATAAACCGGCATTTTTTTGAAATCTTGATGTTGCCCAACTGAATGAAGAGCTTCAGATGCGCCACCCGCAGCTGCAACTATAAGAGATGGAACTAATGGAAGAGCTGACCCTGAAAGGATTGCAGATGCCATTCCGCATAAAGAGACTAATGAACCTTTTGCCACTGACCGACTGATAGATCTAGTGTTTTTTCTCAACTCATCTATTTGGGGTAGGATTTCATTGGTAAAGTATTGTTGAGCTTTGCTCTCAAAATTTTCTGGTCCAACATCTCTCAAGTGCTCTACGGCGTGTAGAACAGATAAATTAAACCGTTCGATAGCAGCAGGATATTTTTCTCGTAATTCAATGATAGTCTCAGGCCTATCTATATTAATGAAAGTTTTATTTGCATGAAAAAAATTGCAAGCTCTATTGGACGAAGCCACATTTTCTGTGCCTGATCGACTAAGCAGCTCGGATTCAAACTCAGATTCTGTGACGTAAGTATGCCCAAGTCTTCCGGCTAACATAGTTTCATTGTATATATTTCTAAGCCGAACTCTCATTGCCTGATTGATCGTTTGGTAGGACCACCGAGCGAACTGGTCTTTACTCAAGAATTTGTCAGGTTCCCATACCTGTTTAAATCTTATCCCTGTATCGATCTTGCTAACTTCTTCGATTGTTTGGAAAAGATACAGCGAGACTCCTTTTCTCCAGAAATCTCCACTGAAACCGACATTTAAAGCAGGTCTACGATTTTTGGATGCATCTTCATTCAATACGAGCATACTGCCTTCGCCACCTTGCACTACTGACTTAAGACGAGCACGGCTATGTATAAAATCATGCAATTTCTCTGGAATGCTAGACCTGAAAGCATCGTCGGAGTGTAATAGGGGAATTTCATCGCTTGGTCTATTGAAAAGAGAAAGTGGTATTATCTTAACGATTTCCGCTTTGATGAGATGGAAATACGTACAAAATAGTCCGATGCCTTCTTCAATTGTGGATAAACTAATGGTCGAATTTGCAGAGACTAAAGGGTCATCAATTATGATCGATTGATAAATTAGTGATGATGGTAAAATTTTTGATTTTTTTGCTTCCGTAGATTCGGAACTAAATAGTGCGTTAAGGCCGCTAACAGACCTAGAAGTATCCAATTCATCATTATAGGTTTGAATTCTAGCGTTTATATATTGAGAAATCCGAGCTGAAATTTCATTGTCAGGTAGACAGGAAAGATCATAGGGTTTTCCTGATGCTGTAATCAGACCTGCGTCAATCAACAAGCTTATTGCAAGTCTACTCACATTGCCTCCTTAAAAAAGTAACACACTTTTATCGATTAAAAATACAATCATCAACTGATTTTTGTTAAATAGATGTCGTATCGGTTTGTAACCATTGGAATGCAGCTAGCCAGTAAAAAGTCCGCTTTTGACTGATAACGAATTAAAGCTTAGAGCGAATAATAGACGTTGAAGTTTGAATTCACCGACCATACGTCGCGTTATGCGCGAGTTCCAGTGTAATGATGGGTTAGCCACCACCTGATGCAATCATCTGGTAGTAGCTTAGATAAATTTGGCCCGTCTGGGCTGCATGGCGCTTCTTCCTGAGTAGGAGACTTGTGAAATCAATTCGCTCTTCAAAGACAGCCATAAGATCACCGCCATCTACAAGAAGTATTGACGCACCGCCAGCTTGATGTGCGGCAACACCGTCTGCCGAAAAGCCATTAATTGACAGAAATATGCCGAGAGTATTTTCGAGTTTTGTTCTGACCTTATCGGTGAACACCGCCAAGTCGGCTTTAATGACCATTTCCTTTTGCCACTTTGCCTCAAACAAGTACTCAGTGCCTTCTAGAGAAAAAGCACCGTCAATCTGTTCACCGAGATTCTTGAAGGATGCTTTAGGGTCAAGGTCAAACAGCTCAAACAGTTCATACATCACGCGCTCAAGCTCGAAGCCTCTGCTTTGCGCGTTGTCAGAGCTGACCAAAGCCATATATCGGGCTTTAATCGTTTCCAGCTTCTGACGGACGGCGGCGTTTTCCCTAAGTTTCTTTGCGGCAAGTTCCTGCCGCCGCTTTATGTCGTCTTGTTCCTTCTTGATGTCCTGATGAGGTTCAACAAGTTGCTTGAGTTGGTTGACGGCATTGCGCGCTTTATCCATCTTTTGCGGTCCGTCGTCCAAAGGCTTCAGGTGCGAGAAGTCGGTAAGCTTGCAAAGTTCGTAGCAAATTTTGGTTAAGTCACCTAGGTGAGCAGTTGAGTTTGCAACGAGGTAATCAACGACGTCGGATGCAATCTGACGTTTGTAATTTTCCCAGTTGAAGTTGTTCAGAAGCCCAGGCTTGGATAAGCAGAGTTGCAGAAAACCGCGAAGCTCGGATTTGTACCAGTAGACAGAGCATAGAGCCTCTTTAAGGGCTATGATTCCAGCAGGCGATAGCTGTTTTGACAAGTGGTTCTCCCTGTATTGTGGAAGCTAATAATCTGAGATCAAAAGCGGGACGTCTGCTAATCAGACGTTTTTCTGCCAGCGTTTATGATTTTAGTCATACCAAACTAGCGCTGATATACCTCTATTTCAACTGGTTTTTATGGAATAACAAAATTTTTGTCCAACAAAATTAATATAGGCAACAAGCTAGTTATTATTGAATTTACTCAAGCTCGACATCTGGAAGTTTAATTTGTGGTTTAGGCTAACGAAAGAATTTGTTAGCAAAGATATACAACAACGCATTTGGCTGCTTTTGGCACGAAGCTACTATTCGATACAGTGGTACTTTTAATGCAATTTAGCAGTAAACTTCGGTAAGTCAGCTGTGTATGTAACGCTTTTCACATACACTTTGCAGTGAGTGTATTAGTTTAAGGTTACATAACTGTCAGGAAGCAAATGCAATAACTGTAAAATCATGCAGTAGCATCGAGTCATGCTATGGTGTTACCAATTATGACTGGCGCACTTCTAAATTATTAGTTTGATGGTATATAGCACCCTTCAATCGAGTTGAACAAAGCATCTGCCTATCGAAGTCTGCGATTATGCGGGGCGCTCAGCTAGGAACATATCCTTACACAAACATGAAGAATCTTTGACATAGGAGGGAAAGAATTTTGAAATATGAATCGGGAACTTAAGCTCTCTCACACTGATAATAAACACATCAATACTCAGGATGTGCTTGCATACATCACAAACGACTTATCCTAGCCTGTTCACGCTTGGTAAGGTCGCACTAAACGCGGTGAGTTAGCACCAAAGTCACACTGCAAACTAGGGTCCAATATTGTCATCAATATACATTTCATCTGTCTCGTTAATTCACATGGGTTAATCATAGCGCTATCGTAATTTTTGCGCAATTTAGTTGCATTTTGATACTAACTCATAGAAATCCGGTGTTAAGCCTATATAATAACGGCAAGAGTAGCGACGAGCTGCTTGTAACCATCTAATACAAAGTGGATTCACTCGTCAATTCAATAACTTATCTGTGAACTCAGGCAGTTGCAGCGCGGTGGGCTACATACTGTTTTTGGGATCAGTATGTCTGTTAATAAGCAAAAACTACTTGAGAATGTGAAACGGCAGGGAAAGCGATTTGCTGATCTTCTCGATATCCCTTTGAACGACGCTCAATTTTTGCTCGCAAAACACATCTATAAAGAAAACTCATTTAAAGATATCAAAGCCAAAATAAGAGCGGGTAAAGTCACTGAGAGAATTTTTTTAGCGTCCGTCGATCCAGAAAGTGATGATATGAATACCCATTTTCTTAGTGCATTTGGTGACTTATTATTGTCTGTAGGCAATAGTCCTATTGCTGCGTTATATCCTGGTTCAGCAAGAGATTTATTGATGAAGACATTTTGTCTATCCGAAGAAAAGTTCGAGGGTTGACGCAAAGACTTCCATTTTAATTGCTTCGTCACTATGATAATGGTCGGTTGACTGAACAGCCTGCACCTGCCATTTATCTCAGGGCGAAGTGGATTCATTCAGAAAATTCGTATTTACGTTAATAGAGCGAGCCTTGGCGGGTGTTCGTTTTATGTACTTTCTATATGAGAGAAACGTGAGTATGTCTGATAATAATTTACTTAAAAATATTTTTCTTCAAGCCAAACGGACCTCTAAAATTCTTGATGTCCCGTTGACCAAAGCTAAAGATCTGATCGCTCGATCAATCTATGAATGTCATGATTTTCGAGACTTGAGCAGCAAACTAAAAAATAATGGTTTGAAAGCCTCTGTATATCAATACTGCAAGCTACACCCAAAGTCAGCTGAATCTAAAAGCCATGTCCAAAACAACATTCAACTTCTGGCTGAGCGCTTTTCTAGATATTTGACAGCACCTTTAACTCAGATGCCGTTGTTGGATTTAGTTTGGAAAATATTTGGATTTCAAAACCAGGTCAGTTTGGAACAAATCTTACCGTCTATTCTGTTAGATGACTGGAAGCCTTACAGCCCTGTTTCGAAAGACGTAGATAGTGTCATTTATTGTGATATCAGAATAAATAATATTGCATTCAAAGTGTTAGCTGCAAAAATAGTGACTGCATATATGTTTGCTGATAGCAGTCTAAATGAGCTTTTAGCATTGAAACATGAACTTTCAAGATACAAATTTGCGCCGATAATGTGGAGTACTCGGCTGAGTTGGGAAAATGAGATAGAAGCATATTTTGGAGCAATAAGACGTCGAGGTACAGCTCGGGATTCATTTTTCGACAGACTCGTTTTACCGAAGACAATACATCAAAAAGTATTTCAAGATACGCTTTACGAAGCAATGATAGCGTTATCACAAGAGTTCGCTGGTACAAATATCCGATACTGCAACTTTGGGCGAGAAACATACTTTGCAGTAGGTTTTCCGATATTTGCTCAAACAGCGTCGAAACAATGTTCCGACTTTTATCTGTCATGTGGTGATATTCGAAATGGAAAATGTTTGCTATGTCTCGGTGATAATATCCTTGCTCTAGAACTGTTTGAAGTCAATGCCGATGGCGATTTTATCGGTGATGCGGAACACTACTATCAAACGCTGTCGTTCAGTTTACAGCTGTTCGAAGACGCGACAAAAGAGTATGTAATGATCGACGGGAAACATTATGAAGCATATATACGATCTTGTACGGATGCTGAGTATGCACTTTATAAAAATCCTGCGATTGCGTTGGCTGATAACTTTCTTGAAGCTCAATGATTAAAAAGTAAGAAGGGACTTGTGTGATCGTGACAAACAGCTCTTTATGTGAGGCTTTGGCCGGTAATTGGGAGTCTCTGAGCTTCTAACGATACCCTTAAAATTTATCGTAATATAAAAATGATGAGAATAAGCCTCTTAAACTAATCAATAAATCGATATTTTGATTAGACTATTAGTTTGTTTACCCTGAGGTCTGACTTGTAAAGTCTCTTTCTCTCGCTAGAGTATAACAAAAGTAAGAATACTGGTTGTTGACAATGTGCGGACGTTTGAATGTCATTGACTGCCCCGAAGTGATCGATCTCTGTGGTCAGTTGGGGATCACTTTCGAAGATAATAAGCCTAGGACTGGTCGTTTTATTCGTGCTGCCAGCACCATTTCTGTTGTCATAGAAAAACAGAATAGGCGGGAAATACAGGATGCAGTCTGGTGGTTACTGTTAGAGCAAACTGAAACCGGATTTAAGCCTTCTTCTTATACCAGCTTTAATACGCGATATGACAAGCTTGATGTTATCCGTTCTGCGGGATATCAGAGCTTTCGGCATCAGCGTTGTATTATCCCGGCAAAGGGCTTTGGTGAAACTGAGCAGGTGAATGGTAAGCCCGTATACCATGATTTTACAGCTGAAGATGGTTTGGCTTTAGGTGGCTTGTATCGGGAGTGGGTGCATCAGGTTACAGGGGAGATAGTGTACAGCTGTTCCGTCATAACATTGCCACCCCATCCAAAGTTAATGGCCTACCATACAAAAGCATCTCCACTGATATTATCAGAAGACTATTACGACGCCTGGCTGTCACCAAGCGCAGATATCGCTGAATTTAGACCTCTGCTAGAACCTCATTTGTGTGTTGGCCTTACAGGATATAAAGTAAAAAAACCAAGCCAGCCTGACCCTCTAGGCGATGAATTTTACCTACAGCCGGATTAATGAGTGTTGAAAAAGAGCCGTTGATTAGTTAAGAAATATCTGAATAATATCAATGAGTGTGGGCCGACAGCGTTAGCCTTTGTCTTCTGGCAGGAAGTGACAGAGTGAATGTTGACGGCCTTCGCTTTTTCTAAAGCTTGGTAACTCCCATTGACATTCCGTAAAAATCAGCGATCATTAGCTGTGTTTATATACAGTATCATGGTGCTATGACAATTCAGTTTATCGGGTTCGCAGAACCTACTACCCACTTCAACATTCCTTTATACCAGAGCAAAATCCCTGCCGGATTCCCTTCGCCAGCACAGGACTATGTGGAACAAACACTTGATTTAAACGAGCTTTGTATCAAGCGGCCAGCCGCCACTTATTTTGTCCGGGTCGAGGGAGATTCGATGATTGAAGCTGGTATTCATCCTGACGATATTTTGGTAATAGACCGCTCAGTAACACCGCAGCACGGTGATATAGTTATTGCTCAGGTCAATGGTGAGTTTACAGTGAAAGAGCTGGCTTTAATGCCTGAGGTGCAGTTGATCCCACGCAATAAAGCCTACCCACCCATAACCTTTACTGATGATGCTGAGTTAGTGCTATTTGGCGTAGTCACCAATATAGTCAGGCAGATGATCCGCTCAAAACGAGCGCAGTAGTATGAGTCGTGTATTTGCTTTGGTGGACTGCAATAACTTCTATGCTTCATGCGAAAAGCTGTTCCGCCCTGATTTAACCAATCGCGCTGTGGTGGTGCTGTCGAATAACGATGGTTGTGTAGTGGCCCGGTCAAAAGAGGCCAAGGCTATGGGCATCAAAATGGGAGTTCCGGTTTTTCAGATAAGGGAGCTGTTAGAGAAAAACAACGTAGTGGCTTTTTCGTCCAACTATGCGCTTTATGCAGATATGTCCGCTCGAGTGATGCGTACTTTAGAAGAAATGGCACCGGCAGTTGAGGTATATAGCATCGACGAGGCTTTTATCGATTTGTCTGGAGTGGCCAGTGCAGTGAACTTAACAGAATTTGGCCATCAAATTCGCCAACGTGTTCAACAGTGGGTAGGTATTACAGTTTGTGTGGGAATAGCGCCAACTAAGACCTTGGCAAAGTTGGCCAACTATGGCGCTAAGTCATGGCTCAAAACTGGTGGTGTGGTGGATTTAATCAGTAAGGAGCGTCAACGCAAGCTGATGGCTTTACTGCCTGTGAATGAGGTGTGGGGTATTGGTGGCAGGCTTACTAAGCGGCTGGAAGAAATGGGTATTCATACGGTGCTGGATTTAGCCGATGCACCCACTAAGCTGATACGCCAGCAATTTTCAGTGGTGGTCGAGCGTACAGTGATGGAGCTAAACGGTGAATCCTGTATTGAGCTTGAAGACATACCGCCTACTAAAAAAGAGATTGTCAGCTCAAGAGCCTTTGGCGAGCGAGTCACAGAGCTGGCTGCAATGCACGAGGCCATAGCTGAATACGTGCACAGAGCCTGTAAAAAACTAAGGCGAGAGCGATGCCAGGCGAAACGCATCAGTGTCTTTTTAAGAACTAGCCCTTTTAGTGATCATCAACTAGATCCTTACTACTCAAATAGCAGAAACGCAGAACTAAGCTACCCATCGGACGATACACGCGATTTTTTGCATGTAGCCAGTAAGCTACTGGATAGTATTTGGAAAGAGGGTTTTCGGTATGCCAAGGCTGGTGTCATGTTATCTGACTTCTACGCCGATGGCGTTTGTCAGCAAGACTTATTCGCCACTAGTGACACAGTTCGGGGTAACTCTGCATTAATGGGGCTGATGGACCAAATTAACGAGCAAATGCCAAACTCTCTATACTTTGCCAGCAAAGGCACTAATCAAGTCTGGGGGATGAAGCGAGAGCTGTTATCACCTGCGTTTACCACTAGCTGGAATTCTCTGCCCAAAGCTAGGTAGCTAATAATTAAATTTGTTTAGTGCTAAAAGCGGTTGACCAAAATTTCTCAAACTGAATCGCCGCTTCTCACTGAAAGCGAACTTTACAGATACCAAAGAAAACACGGATCTCGAAAATATTGAGACTTCAATGCATTGTCAAAACGTTATAAAAACTTGCATTATGCATGTCTTGTTTCTGCAAGTACCATTTATCAGGCTATGATGATGTGGCCAAAATTAGTTTACCACTACAGTAATCGACGCAAGCGTTTTACATTTATTGGTTCTAATCGACATAAGCTTGAGTCAAATCCATTATGTCCATTTGTTTTTAGTAGATTGATTTTCGAACAAATTTCAGGAAGATGTGTATGAGTGATAAGAGTGGTTATTTAATTTCTCTATTTCGTGAATTTAAAACTAAAAGATTCAAAGCAGAACCATCTAAATCTTTTACTAATTTTGTTAGGGTGATTGCTCTCTGTGATGGAGCTTTAGCACTCTATGCTCTTTGGTTGTTAGCTAGCGTTATAACTCCAACGACGATTAATGGCAGCTTTTTGCATTATTTTTTTGAAGGAATATTCAGTCTTAAATTTATAGCCGTCATTGGGATAATTTTTTTTGTTGAGATGACCATCAAGATACTTGAATGGTTAAATTTCGTAAAAGACCCACATTCGTGCGTCAGTTGGCTTTGTTCTAGACCAATGTCTATGCCGATGTTCAATTTGATAACACTGGTTGTTGGTATATGGGCAAGCGTGAACAGTGCTGCAATTTTGGCATGGATCGAAGGAAATACACAAAAAAACATAAGTCATTTCGAATTATCCAAGGCAATCGAAGCAAATAAGGATTACACCAGTTTAGTCACAACGATCAGTCGTATGGATTCCCCTTCTAATTCAATTCCCAATGGCACGAGATTTTTTGTGTGGGCTTTGTTTCTGAGCTTCGCTGGCATGTATGTGAATCAGCGAGATGCTAAAAGAAAGGAGCATGCCAAGGAAATTATAGAGAGTGAGCGAAGTAAGACGATCTCTACTTTAATTGAGCTTGCCCCAGCTTCAGACTTTCATGAGCTACTCGGAAATTACATCGACGTAATAGAAGACTTTAGCTTCGAAGTTTTTTCACAACAAAGAGAAGAGGTGACTGAAGAAAAGTTCAGTTTTGAATCAAATGAAATAAAAGCAGAACAGCTAGAACGGAAAATATTGGAAACTATTGTCCTGCAAGAGAACTATATTCGGGCAGCACTATATGCTATGGGGCGTTTGGCTGCATCATTTGACCAAGCTACCGTCTCGCAGAATGCAGATGTTAGATACCGAGTGAACCTGATGATGAAATATAAAACTGACGCTTTAGGAAATTTATCGGGCCAACACAGGTATTTTCCGTCTATTAAAGTGACTCCAGATTTTTATTTAGAAATGAATAACATTCTTTCTGTTGTTCTGATCGATGACTGGCCTAGTTTATTGGAGTATGAAGTTCAGGACAAGGACAAGGACAAGGACAAGGACAAGGACAAGGTAAAGAAAGTTAGGATTTTTGATTCTGATAAGGATCAGCGGGACTGTGTACTGCCTGTCTTTGTGTCTGACCATAGTAAACTCAACGCCGGTAAAAGTGGTGCTCCATCTGCGCTTACAAACTACAATTTGTTCGGTGCGCCAGAAAGTATTAGAACGGGACAACCCCAGTATATTGAGGATACCGTCAAAGAGGTCGAACTATGGCGAGCTGACGGGGGAGTACAGGAGTTAGCTGATGAGGCTAGGGACTACTTTGTAAAGAATGCCAAGGCAAAATCCCTAATCTCAATACCACTATCGACATCTCGTTATAATAAAGACCATCTGGAACCTTCCAAGATGATCGCTGCTCTAAACATCATTCGAGATGAGAAAGGTATGCTAAGTAATTCGAAGAAAGCTCAGCAGTTTTTCCACATCACGAGACCTATAATTATCTCGCTATCGAGAATGCTGAACGTTTATGCAACGATCTTGCTTGAGAGAGCGACTGTTGGTAAGATATTAGAAGAGCAAGTAAAGGAGCAGAAAAATGATTCAGAAAAAAAATCTGACAGTTGCAGAGAAGCTTCTCATACACAAGAAGGCTCGTGAAGCCGCGCAGAAGCTGGTAGAAAAAGGTCTGTCTGCTTTTGTTGCAAAAGCTCGTACTCAAAACTGACTAGAAAGCTCCTATTTGGAGCTTTTTCGCTTTTTTAGCACCTCGAAATTCTCAGATAACCTTCTAGTCTTAAGTCAGAACCGTCCTCTTGTAAATTACTCAGAAAGAGTGTATTAACGAGTATTTTTTATTGCCCAAACAAATGTCAACAGAAGTTGACTGGGATGCCTAGAGTCTTTTTAAGACTTTAGGGCAATGTAAGAGTTGATTTGTACGCATCAGATAAATGACTTCTCTGCATCGCTATGCAACTGATGACTGAGTTGCTCTATAATTCAGAAGTCTAGGCTAGACTGAATTTAGCCACCGAATAAGATTTGTTATAACACTCTGGATTTTCGAAAAAACGAATGTCCGTGATTAAGGCAAATGAGATTGCCTACGCTCTCAATTTAGATCGTCCGAACACCTGGAACTCACTGAAAGCAGACAATCGGCTTGACGTACTCATAGTCCATTTCGAAGCACTTCAAACAAAATCTGAACCAACACAATACTTCTGTGAGACTTCAGAAACATCTAAACTTAAGCACTAAATATCACAGTGGTGATAACTAATCTGGACTCAAGCGAATAAGACAGCTCAGCGTTATGCAACTCCAGTATTTTTGTGGTAATGGAGATACCAAGACCTGCGCCACTGATGTGTTGATTGCTCTGATGGCGATAAAAACGTTCTCCCATTCGTTCTAAATCAACGTCTATGCCTTCAGGTAGTTCGTTGCATATCGTTAATACAAGTTTGTTTTCAACTACGTGAGCAGTGATCCTGACATGACTTTGTACTTTCGCGTACTTTGCAGCGTTATCCAACAGATTCCGAAGGGCTGCTACCAACAAACTAGGTTCAGCGCGAAGCTCAAGTGAGGGGTCTATATCAAGGTCCCATTCCACTTTGTCCAATAAGCCAACGTCAACCAGAGCAAGGCTCTCTTCAATAAGTGAAATCAGTTTAAGACTGGTAAGTTTCAGCTGCCCTGAGTGTTCCAGCTTTTCCGTTTCCATCAATTGGCTGACCAGATGTGACAGACGTTTTGTGCTGATAAGAATGGCATTAGCAGCGGCGTCGGTTTCTTCTTTGGACGTCGATTTTTTAATATTGTCTGCATGAACCAACAAAATACTGAGCGGTGTTCTGAGTTCATGCGAGGCATCGGCTATAAAGCGTTTCTCTTTGACTAAATAGCTTTTTAAGTCCTTCAAAAGCTGATTAATCGCGATTTGAAAGGGCCTTAATTCGACAGGTAAGGTTATATCTATGGGAGTCAGCATAGACGGTTTAGTTGTGGCCAGTTCCTTCGATAAATCCCGAATGGGTTTAATGCCCCAGTAAACAGCTATCCAAATCAGGATGGTAATAGGGAGCAGCGCGATACTCAGCGGGATCAACTGATCTAACGCCAGATAAAAACTAAGTTCTCCACGAACATCTTCTCTCTGTCCTGTGAATATCCAATAGCCATGCTCTCTGTTGTAGGTGCTATAACAAATCCAGCGCCGGTTATCATGAAACACTTCGTGATAGCCTGATGTTCTGGGAGCCAGCTCCCGATCACTGGCGTTCGCTGACTTCATCAGCAGTTTCCCATCTGTTGACCACACCTGAAACGCCACTTTGTTTTCGTATTTGTGCCCCTCTGGCCTGCGCTCCTCTGCGGAAGTTCGCTCAATACCATCTTCGGCAATCTGAGGGACATAAACAATCAGGGGATCTGTGTGGTCAAGAGAGAGCGAGTTTTGTATCAGCAGTTGGTCTAAAAGACGTGCGTATTGAGTCAGTTGGGCATCAAAAAGCTCATCCAATTCGTGGTGAGTGCTGGAGTACGTAATGAACCCGGTAATCACCATCAGAAGTAAAACAACGCTGTTTACACCGAGTAAAATCATTCGGCGTATGCTGTTAATCCTCATACTGATTTACCATCATGTAACCAATACCCCGTATCGTTTTAATACACTCAGGCTTAGTTTTTTTTCGCAGGTTGTGAATATGCACCTCTATCGAATTACTCTCTGTCTCTCCGGTCCAGCCGTTGCTCAGCTCTTCCAGATGCTGGCGGGATAGAATTTTACCCTGATGCAACATAAACTCTTTTAGCAACAGAAATTCGCGGGTGGTTAGGTATATTAAACGGTCTTGGTAGCGGCATTCATGCACGGTTAAATCCATCGTTAAGTCCGCGCATTGCAACTGATCCAATTGGCGCTGTTGATGACGCCTTACGAGCACACGCAACCTTGCTTCAATTTCCCTGCTATCGCAGGGCTTTAGCACGTAATCGTCAGCACCCGCGTTTAATGCTTCTATTTTTGTTTCTAAATGATCCCAGGCAGTCAGGATCAGTATTGGGATGCCGTGCTTTAAATTCCGCAACGATTTAATCACATTGAGTGCCAGACCATCTGGCAAACCTAAATCCAAAATCATCAGTTCAAACTGACTTTCACTGGCCGCCTGGATCGCTTGTTTTCCGGTCGTGCATAGCTCCACGCGGTAGTTCATTCGTGTCAGCGCCGTACTCAGTCCCTGAGCCAGTAATAGGTCGTCTTCTACCAGTAAAATTCGCATGGCAACACCTGTTGGTACTTAGTACAGAATAATAAACCAGACGAGAGCGGTTGTGATAAGGCTGGCAAGGACTGCCGCAGAGCCGATATCTTTCGCTTTACCGCTAAGTTCGTGGTACTCACTGCCAATTCTGTCCACAACAGCTTCGATGCCAGTGTTCAACAGCTCCACAATAAAGACCAGAAACAGACTCAATACCAATAAAGCTCGCTCGGCAGCGGATACCTCAACCAGCAAGGAAATGGGAAGCAGCAGTGCTAAAGCAATAACTTCCTGCCTGATGGCTGCTTCAGAGGCCCAGCTGCTGCGAAGCCCTTGCCATGAGTACAGCGTCGCAAAATAAAGTCGGTTGAATCCAGTGGCTTTCGATTTCATGTCAGGGTCCGTCAATGTCGGTATAAAGAAACTCACAATAACTTTATTTTCTTAAGAGACTCTTAAGTTTCGCTCGTTATTCTGCATTGCGTTTTAGGATGACAAGGCGAAGTAATGACCAATACTAATAAGAAACGACCTTCTTTTTTTCCATCTATTGTCTGTGGTCCCTACACCCATTTATTTAGGATGCTGCTGCTTGGCATCGTATTGCTGAGTCTGAGTCGCCTTGGTTTAGTGCTGTGGCATTATGAGCGGGTGCTGGCGACCGGAAAAATGTCAGAGATTTTGTTGCAAGGTATTCGTGCTGACCTCATTGTCTTGTGCCTGTGGGCATCGATTCCCGTTCTTTTGGCGCCACTGTTTGCAAACCGTTTTTTACAACACAGTTGGTTTAAATTCACCTACCTGTGGAGTCTTGCTGGTTTAATTGGATTGCTCTTTATGGAGCTTGCGTCTCCGGCATTTATACTGCAATACGACGTCAGGCCTAACCGCTTATTTATCGAGTATCTGAAGTACCCCAAAGAAGTTTTTTCTACCTTATGGCATGGCTTTCGTCTGCCTTTTTTAGCTGGTTTTTTGTTTACCGCGCTGTTTGGGTTTGCACTTGCTCTATTGCTTAAGCTTCCCTTCGTAAAACTTCGAGTTTGGTCAGTCAAGCACACCATTGTGTTATGGCCTCTGGCTGTATTTCTGGTATTTGCTGGCGTCCGCTCAACCACAGATCACAGACCCGCTAATCCAGCCCTGTTTGCGATCACCGGAGATTCTATGGTGAATTCTTTGGTGATAAGCTCAGGCTATTCCGTGCTTTATGCCCTGTATAGCATGAAGCACGAAGCGCGTTCGACGGAAATGTACGGCAAGTTATCGACTGAGGATATGTTGAAATATGGCCTGGATTGGCCCTGGTTAAAAACTTACAGGTTTACCGATCCAGACTATCCGACGTTGCATTTTCAAACGGCTACAAAAAAACGAGAGAAACCCTTAAACGTTGTTATTGTTTTGCAGGAAAGTCTGGGGGCAACCTTTGTTCAATCCCTTGGAGGCGAGCCAGTTACGCCGCAGCTTGAGCAGTTAAAAACTCAAGGCATGTGGTTTCAGAATCTCTATGCCACTGGTACACGCTCAGTGCGTGGTATCGAAGCAGTGGTTGCAGGCTTTTCACCAACCCCCGCACAAAGCGTGGTGAAGCTTTCGAATAGCCAGCAAAACTTCACAACACTTGCCTCTGTATTAAAATCCAATGGATACCACACCCAGTTTATTTATGGTGGCGAAGCACATTTTGACAATATGAGAAGCTTTTTTACCGGCAACGGCATTGATGACATAGTCGATATCAGCCAAATTAAAAACCCAGCTTTTGTAGGCAGTTGGGGAGCCAGTGACGAAGACTTATTTAATACAGCACACCAAAAGCTGAACGCTTTACATCAAGAGGGAAAGCCATTTTTCAGTCTTATCTTTACATCAAGCAATCATGAGCCATTTGAGTTTCCAGATGATCGGATCACTCTGCATGAACAACCCAAAAATACGGCAAACAATGCAGTAAAGTATGCAGATTGGGCCATGGGAAAGTTTTTCGAAAAAGCAAAACAAAGCGACTACTGGCAAGACACGGTATTTTTAATTGTTGCGGATCATGACAACCGTGTTTATGGCAATAACCTCATCCCTGTAGAGAAGTTTCGTATTCCTGGACTAATCTTAGGAGCCGATATCACACCTGAAGTCCTCGAAACGCTGAGTAGTCAGATTGATTTAGCTCCCACTTTGCTGAGCCTGGCGGGTGTGTCTTCCTGCCATACCATGACAGGCCGTGATTTAACTTTGGACAAAACAAGTCCTGGCAGAGCCTTGCTACAGTTTGAAAACTACTTCGCGCTGATGCAACCGGACTCATTAACGATTTTGAAACCCAATGAAGAGACTGTAATTGCGCACTATAATGAACCTACCAAACGACTTGAGCTGTTGGATCGTCAAGCCTCAGCAGTCCAATACAAAAAAGCCTTAGCTCAGGTGCAACTCCCATCGTATTTGTACAGAGAAAGAAAAAACTCCAGTCAGGTTGCTTGCCTGCCGTAGCTGGAATAATGAAGGTTTGAAAAACATCTCTGAACTCGATTTTGGAGCACTCTACTCTTGTATCCAGTGCCCCAAAAAAAGAGTAACTCTGCATATATCAACCGACGTCTCCTGCATAATTACGTGGCTATTCATACCTTGATTGACTAAAAATAACAAATCAATACAAAGGCTTAATTTACTTCTGAATGAATTGATAAATTATTTTCAGACTTAAGTCTCTCTTAAGTTTCACCCGTTAGTCTAGCCATACTTACCCAATTGTATTGAAAGCAGGTTTGCAGTGGCGGAACCAATACGACCCAGCCTATACACCCATCTGATAGCGCCAGTTGCTGGGGCATCTGTGCTTTTTATTCTGGCTTATGGCACTTCATTCGATTTTGGTTTGGCCTCCTTGCTGTTTGATTGGCAAGGCGGAACCTGGGCTTTACAGCATCACTGGCTGACAGAAACTGTACTACATCACTTAGTCAGAGCCATCAATGAAATCCTTGTCTTGGGTTTACTCGGGTACTGGGCATGGCGGCATGTTGCTATACGCGAACGGAGCAAGAACCAACGTGCTTTAGGTGTGTTGTTACTTAGTTTGATGATGAGCTTTGCATCTGTAGCCGTGCTTAAACGGTTGCTACCTATGGAATGTCCATGGGATTTGCTGCAATTTGGTGGCCACAGCGAATTTTGGGGATTGTTTGATACTCGCCCTGAGACGATGTCTCCCAACCAATGTTTCCCAGCCGGACATGCCAGCATAGGGTTTGCGTGGCTAGCACTCTATTACTATTGGCGAGAGCTGAAACCACATCTAGCGCTGCGAGGCATAGTAATTGGGTTAACACTAGGCCTGTTACTGGGCTTTGTGCAGCAACTGCGTGGTGCTCATTTTATTTCACACGATATCGCCACAGCGGCGGTGTGCTGGACTGTGTCTACTGTGCTGTATGGTTTATTTCAGCATGCTCGCGCCTCTGAACTGTCATTCAAATCAGAGCCAGCTTTCACTTCTAAACGGACTACCTCTGCGGACCTGCCGTTGGAACCATCCAAACCCGTACTCTTTGCTACTTCTATGGAGTCCCCTGATGTTTGAGGCTATTTTATCGCAATCAAAAGCAACCTCTGCGGCTTTAAATTCAGGGCAGGAACGGGTATGGCATCCGCTATGGTTTGCTTTGATCTCTGCTCTTGGCATGACATTACTGCTCAATGGTCCTTTTTTGGCTGCGGTTCAGGCCAAAGTTCCAGGACAATATGGTTTGCAGCTGAACTTAATGGCGATATTGTTTTTACTAAACCTGCTGCTTCTGGTGATTTTTAGTTTTCATCGTCTACAAAAGCCTGTTGTGGTGGCACTGTTTGCCATCGGTGCTTTTAGTTATTACTTCATCGATAGTTTTGGCATTGTTGTAGATAAATCCATGCTACAAAACGCCGTAGAAACTGACGCTGCTGAAGCTGCCGGAGTATTAACCATTGGCATGGTA
This sequence comes from Rheinheimera soli, assembly GCF_021290985.1. Lineage (GTDB taxonomy): Bacteria > Pseudomonadota > Gammaproteobacteria > Enterobacterales > Alteromonadaceae > Pararheinheimera > Pararheinheimera soli. The sequence goes on along the minus strand of NZ_JAJOYU010000017.1, from coordinate 15,738 downwards.
TGGCAAGTGATTGGCGTCATGCTGTTCCCTTTGCTTTGCATTGGTCTTATGAAGGTTCGTGCATTGCCTCTGAAACAATTTTTCCGGCATTGGCTGCTTGCGCTGGTTTTAGTGACGCTGAGCCTGTTTAGCCTGGTCGCTTCTGGCTACTCCGAACTCGCGCCTTTCTTTCGTAACTACAGAGAGATAAAGCATTTTGCTTTACCTGTCAGTCCTGTGGCCGCAGCCGTATCTTTGTCATCCGATTTGGTCAAAAAACAATTCCCGACTCAATTTATGCAGTTGGGGCAGGATGCAATGCAGCCTTTGTCCGTGAGAACAGAGAAGCCACGTCTTATCGTGATGGTATTGGGAGAAACAGCCAGGGCCGATCACTTTCAGCTCAACGGCTACACTCGCTCAACCAATCCGCAACTCAGTCATTTACCTGTCTACAGTTTTACTAACGTGAGTTCATGCGGCACTGCTACAGCACATTCTGTGCCTTGTATGTTTTCCAATATGGGCAGAGATCTCTATAAAGAGTCACAGGCTAAAAACAGCAGCAATGTGCTGGATATTCTGCAATACGCTGGTATTGACGTGAGCTGGCTGGACAATAACTCGGGCTGTAAAGGGGTATGTGATCGGGTGCCAACTCAGTTTGTGTTTGAGCAGCAAAAAAATCCATTGTGCCATCAAGGACAATGTCTGGATCAAGTGCTGTTGGATGCATTGGAGCAGCAACTGAAAACACCGCAATCGTCCGATAAGCTGATTGTATTACATCAGTTGGGAAGTCACGGTCCTGAGTATTTCAAACGCAGCAGCGCTAAAGACAAAGCCTTTTTACCGGAATGCACTGATAAGCAACTTCAGCTCTGTGCCCCTTCAGACATCGTCAATGCCTATGACAACAGTATCGTCGCGACAGACCATTTGTTAGCCGCCGTGATTGCGCGCCTTAACAGCCAAAAGAACTACCAGACCGCCATGTTTTACGTCTCTGACCATGGTGAATCTTTAGGTGAAAATGGCATCTACTTGCACGGCTTACCTTATTGGATGGCACCTAAAGCACAAACTCAAGTTCCGCTGCTTTGGTGGATGTCTGAGCCTTATGCATCCTCTGCGAAGCTCACTCCAGAGTGTGTCGCATCAAAACGGCAAGATAGCTTCAGTCACGACAACGTATTTCATAGCTTACTCGGGATGTTTCAAATCAAAACCAGTTTGTATCAAGCAAGCAAAGATATGTTCCGTTCTTGCTAATCCCTAGGTGTCCATTACAGGCCTGGTGCCAGTGGAGTTGGTATGCATAATTTAAGTCGGCTTTGTCTCGCTTTACTGGCCGCGTTAGCCGGTAGCGCAGCACAGGCTCAGGAAGTCACCTTTGAACACTTATGTGAGTTTGTTAAAAAAGACTCCGGAGCGGAAAAGTCTGCGGATGAGAAGACCGGAGCGGCGGAACTTGCTGGACCACCTTTTCAGGTGCATTCGATTGAAATTGTCTCCAATCCTATTTTTGACGAAAACGCACCCGATACGATTTGGGTGCACCACTTTGCCAACTGGTTACATATCAATAGTAAAGAATCTGCACTGCGAAAAGAGTTAAGTATTAAACCTGGTGAACAAGTCACGACGGATGATTTAGCAGAAGCGGAGCGTCTACTGCGTGAGAAATCCTATGTACGTGATGCGCGAGTTAGTGTGGTTGAGCCTTGTCATCCTGATGGCAGTAAAAGCGTGAAAGTAGAAACCTGGGATAACTGGAGCTTGCTACCAAACCTTGGACTGGGCCGCACCAGTGGTAAAAATAAGTACTCTTTTGGCTTTAAAGAAGATAATTTTTTGGGGTATGGCGTACGTACGTCTGTAAAATATCAATCCGATTATTTACGCCAGGGCTATGAATTTAAAGTATCAAGTCCGTTGTCTTTGCTTGGGTATCCTGAACTTGATCACAGCTATGTCGATCTTGAATGGACAGAGAATAACGATGGCCGTCGAACTCAGTTCCAGCTTGAAAAGCCCTTTTATCAAGATAGTACAGAGCGGATGTATAAAGCAGGCTGGCTCAGCGATGAAAGACTAGACCAAATTTATCACAATGGTGAACTTGAGAACCGATTCATTACCCTGCAAAAAGAGATTGATCTTCAAACGGGTTGGCTTCTGGATTATCGGGAGCGTACCAGTTTAAGGCTATTGGCAGGTTATAGTTCGCAGCAATGGCAGTTTACAGACGACCCGTTTCAACCTTCGTTGGCTTTACCAGAGGACAGGAGTTACCAGTACCCCTGGATAGGTCTCGACTACAAAGAACATAAATATCAGGTGCTGTCTGATGTGTATCTGATTAATCACAGTGAGGATATCAATTTAGGCTGGCACCATCAGGCAAGGATTGGTGTCCAAACATCTGATTTGGCAAACGATGAGACACTTGGCTATCAAGCACATTGGCTCTCTGAAAAAGGCTTTGGCGACTCAGAGCACTTAACATTACTTGCCCTGCAATTGGATGCCATGTTAGGTATACACGGCGGTGATCAAATCATCGCCTCAGCAAAAGCCGAGGACTTTTATCGTCTGAGTAAAGAGTTTACCTTTTACACTAAACTTCAATACGATCAGCGCAGCCGCAACTACCTGGATCAACCTCTTGATTTGGGTGGTGAAACAGGGTTGCGTGGCTATCCTGTGCAATACCAGCAAGGCACCCAGCGCTGGTTAAGTACAGCAGAGCTTCGCTGGTATCCACAGATCAATATCTACCAACTACTCGATATGGGATTTGTGGCGTTCGCAGATGCAGGGCGAGCTAGTGGTGGCGATATAGAACAAAATGCAGAGCTGAATGGCCTCCGCTCTAAGGCGGATTTACTGGCGGAAAACTACACAGAACAGTGGATTGGTTCTGTAGGCATTGGTGCTCGTTTTTATTCCTCACGCTCGAGCAATAATCATGTCATTCATGTTGACCTGTCAAAACCTGTAGGCGGTGCAAAAGATGTGAACTCGTGGGAAATTCAGTTGAAAGTTGAAGAGAGGTTTTAATTGATTTGTATTTTTCAGGTTAATGTTACATAGCTGAAAATTTAAGCACAGTAGATGCTATCTTTGCACTGAAGCACACGTTGTTTTCTGAACGTTAGACTTTAGAAACAGGTGGATTCGTCCATTACAGTGATCAATACGCTTGTAAGCCCCCAAAAAAATCGAATGTCCGCAAATAAGGCAAAGCGGACCTGATACACTACCAGCATGCCTCGTCAAAATCCGCCGGTAGTGTCGTTGCCACCAATTTTGAGACAAGAACCAATAATGGCATTTTCTCATTAGCTAACGGACGTTTGCTCAGATGCGAAGTTACTGCGACTAGAATTGGTGTCGCTGGAGTGTATATCGATGACAAAGGACGAGTTTTTGATATCATCGTACATTAAGTTGAATTAAGTAGTTGCTGAAAACGCGGTGTATCTAAACTACTCTGTATGTAGTTGGGTAATCCCCCTCAAATTGACTTTCGTCATAGAAACAGCCTTTATGGAGGTTCTCTCTGTAGGCGATTCAATGATTAAAATTAGACGTAGTCTTGGCAAAGCCCAGTGAATTTAGATAAAGTCAAAAAGACTAACCTTAACCAAGGAAGCACACTAGTGTGTTAGCTGGACGGGATTAATTGAAAACTAGTGTTTTCATACGCCAATTAACACAACATTTGTCCAATGCATCGTCACAGTAGGCACCCCCTCTAAGTCCGGCATTTTTAGCATCACGTAGTCTCCCGACATAAATTGTATCTTTGTTCTCATTGGCTGATTGCCAAGTAGAATGGCAAATTCCTTTCCCTGGGTTTTCAAATCTACCAACATTTTAAGAAAATCGCTTTCCATCTTCATAACCCCCCAGCATCTTTGATGCACTGTTGATGTATAGCATTGCATGCAGAAACCGCTTTGGGATCAGCATCTGCTTTGGTTGTGCAGCTTACTAAATTAGTGCCGCATGATTGAAGAGCTGCCTGTTTCATTACGCTGAGTGAATTCCCCTGAGCATCTAAAAGTTTTCTCTTGGCTTCTGCTAACTTAACTTCTGCTTCAGCCTTTTTAGTTTCGGCTTCTGCTTCGGCTGCTTTGGCTATTGCTTTTTTTGTATCCAGCATTGATGTTATTTGATGCATTGTTTCTTGGTGTAAGCGACCGTAGTCATCCCTTGAAATAGCACCATTGGCAAAAGCTTCACATAGTCTGAAATACGTCTCTCTTGTGAGTAATACCACATTGTCCCTACCAGCTAGTTCATTGGCCGTTCTTGAGACATTCCCTGAAGCGGAAAGCAAATCATTTGAAGTACCACCACTTTGAACGTTCGAATCACTTTCGCTACCTCTTGTTACAGAACCTGAGTCAGTGTTACTGCGGTTACTAGAGTCACTTCCAACCGAATTTATTCTTGATGCTTGAGTCGACACAGTTTGCGCAAGTGTATTTACAGCTGAGGACACTGTCGAAAGCGTTTCTGTCATTTGTAAATTTGCACTTGCCGCGAAAGCAGCACTGGATGACACTGACGTATCAGGAGCTGGTTCGGCGCACAGAATTGATTTCGGCTTAATAAATGTAACGCTCTTTACGTCAAATCCGACTAGCTTCCCATTGTCGTCATATTTGGGAAGGTATTGATTTCCTGATGTGTTAGTCTCTACTGCGTTTCTTACGTAAACTGACCGCACTTCGGCAGGAAAGGCAATAATCCCTTCTTTATCGCTATTGGTGGCAATTGGAAGTGCCTCAGGCTTTTCCATGGTTGATTCACAAGCTGAAAGCACCGTGATGAGCGCACAGGAAATCGCCGCTTTAAGATTTTTCATATGAACTCCATTTCAAATTCAGCAACTGAGAATAGTCGATAGTTTCAGGACTTCCAGAAATATAAAGAAAAGTGCATAAATTCTGGTCTAAAAGTCCGTTACATGACGATTTTCGGCCCTCTCAGCAATTAAAATCTTTAAAGTCTTAGCTTATTCTATTCATTTCACGATGCCTCATCAGATACTTGAAATTCATCGAAGCGAGCCTAGAAAGTCTTAATAAACTATGAAGTCCCACTCCCCCAGAATGGCTTTGTGCCAAAACGGACAACTGCTCAGGTAAATGCCTAATCATCACTTTCATCATTATCCAAAACCACTGGATAAATGCCCAAATATCCATTTTGAGTTAGATTTAGAACAACTTACACACTGCCTGCATAAATTTTACCAGTCTCAGATTTAATACTTTCAGAAAAATTTGTTGAAATAGAGGTACATCAGAGTTAATTTGGTATGAATAAAAATAATGAAAGAAGGCGGAAAAATGTTCGACTCGTGGGCATGCTTCCTTCGAAAATGGATTGTTATACCTAAAAGGGATTTTTTCATTGAGAGAGTTAGTAGAATCAGCCTTGAAAGACGCATTAGATCAATTACTGCTATTGGATAGCTTTATTCTCGCTATGGATGTAAATGAAAGATCAATCTCTCACAGGTTAGCATCTTATCTTGAACCGCATTTTCCTGACTGGAATGTAGATTGTGAATACAATCGAAATCACGATGATCCTAAGAGGTTGAATATCAGAAGACGAAGTATTCAGTCTGATGATGCTCAGGCTACGACGGTGTTTCCTGACATTATCATTCATCGTCGAGGCACTGATGATAACTTTGTTGTCATAGAGATGAAAAAGACCAGCAGCCAAGAGACTGATGACTATGATTTAGAAAAGCTGAATGCATTCAAGGCTCAGTTAGGGTATCAATTTGCTATATTTGTGAAGGTTGTAACTGGTGGTACGCCTGCCATTGAGCTGGTGAAATGGCTATAACAAATCCACTAAAAATCGCGCTTTTAGCGCTGGATTCGCAACAAGTTGTTTGACATTTATGACAAAGTTATAGGCTAGTTCGGCTTTAATGACTATCGAAGAAAGGATTTGAAATGGATGTTGATAACTCGAAGCAAGCTAATCCTCTGGGTCTAGAGCCTAAAAGGGAAAAGTCAGGGAGTGATACTTTCCGGAAGTATAATTATCAATATCATTGGGCATTCTGCCGAATCTTGGATGAACATGAGTGTGGCAATGAGTTTGCGCTTTTTATTGAAGAGCACGAGGATGTTACTATCGCCAACTCACTTGACGTTACTAAAACAACATTTGAACTGAATCAAGTCAAAGAAACATCAAAAACACATACAATTCATAGCCTGACTAGCGTGACCAAAGGTGAATCGCAATCATTAATTGAGAAGCTAGCCAAAAGTTGTTGTGATAAATCATATTCTCAAAAAATATCTAGGGTTAATTTTGTTTCAACTGGAGGTTACAGCTTTAATGCCCATAAAAAAGGATATAGTTTTGAAGTAATTAATTCTGGCGAGCTGAATAATGAGGAAGTTATAAAAGTAAAAAATGCTGTATCGAAGATTTCTGGAGCTGAAGATTTTCTCCCAAAGTTAGCTTTTGTTATACCATATTTACCTGAAAAAGGTTTTGATCTTGTTGTTGAAGGTAAGATTAGCTCACTAATAAGCAAAATTGCACCTGGATTAAAATACGATGCTAATTCTATATATGAGTGTGTAATACGAGATCTCAATAGAAAAGGAGAGAATAGCTTTGACTATAAGAACTGGAACGATGCACTTAAAAGAAAGGCTGTTACAAGTGAACAATTGTCAGATGTTATCGCGCAGTATGTCAGTCGAAAGCCAGATGAAAATATATTTTCTGAAATGATTCAAATACTTAATGATGAATATTCTTTGAACTCTATAAATAGAAGAAAAATTGTAAGTGGATTCAATCGATATTATACGAAAAAAATTTCAAGTAGAGAATTAGTCGTAAAAGAAGTCTCAAACGATCTTGTAAGGTGCATCGAAAATCTTGCAAAAAGTCATTCAAATGCAAGCGTTCTAGAAGCAGCCGTCAAATTAGAATTAAGCGAAAAAACACTATCATATTTTCAAACCCAAGAAGATATAACAGGTGCTTTCCTATATGAGTTGTTGGAGGGTGTCAAAATATGAGTGACGCTAAATTTGACTATAAAAAATTAATTAGAAGTCTAAGGGAAAGTCTTGATGAAAGTAATGCACTTCAATCGACTAACAATATTAAGCAAGAAAGCCAAGAAAGCAGCTCAGTTCGACTTCTCAAGAAGTTACAACTTGATACTATCAAAACAAAAAAATAGCGTAGGTAAGTCTTCGCTAGTTAAAAACATATTCTGGTGCTTTGGTTGTGAGCCTCAGTTAGATGACAACTGGAAATCGCTAGACTGTCGAGTGATCTTGGATTTTGACGTGAAAGGCAAATCGTATCAAATTGCAAGACATGGAAACCGCTTTATTCTTAAGGACCAAGAAGGAAAGCATAAAGTGTTCACTGGAACAGGTGGTGATTTCTCAGCAGAGATTATGGCCTTGTTTGAGTTTGACGCTTTGCTCGCCGTGCGAGATAAAGATGAAGTAGTTACACCTCCACCAGCCTACTATTTTCTACCATTTTATATAGACCAAAAGCAGAGTTGGGCGAATGCATGGTCCAGCTTCAATAATCTTGCTCAGTTCGCAAGCTGGAAGAAGACCATTATTCCTTATCATACGGGAATGATAGGAAAGGATTACTTCGACAAAACAAAACAAATATGCTCAAAAAAAATTGAGATGGCCGAAACTACTAAAGAAATAGACCGTTTTGACACGGCAATTTCAGTAATAAGCGAGTTCTCAGCAAATAACAGCATTATTATAGATGAAGTTGAGTTAGATGAAATAGAGGAAGAGCTAAGCATCAACATTATGGATTTGCACTTCCAACAAGAAATTCTTTTTGAAGAGCTTGCAAACCTACGGGCTGAAAAGGCTCATATAGAATCACAAATTGTTATTGCGAGACAGTCGTTTGAGGATGCAGTTGCAGATTTTGAGTTTGCCGAACGCCTTGATGAGGATATCGAATGCCCTACATGCGGAGTTGTACATGATAATTCTATAGTGAACAGATTTTCTTTATTTCAAGATGGAAACCAGGCTAAAGAGATTATTGAACGATTTCAAAACTATTTAGTACGTTTAGAGCATGATATATTAACAAAGGACTCCGCTTTTAAATCGGTAAGAGAGAAAATAAACGAATTAGATAAGAAGTACTCTTCAGATCAACATAGTACTCGATCATTGTCTTCAGTTCTTGATGCAATATCATCCAAATCGGTAAGAAAGAAGGTTGAAGCTAACCGTAGTCTAAAAATCGAATCGTTACATAAGCAAAATCAAGATGAAAAGCTATTAGTTAAAGATCGAACAGCTTTATCGAAGGATAGCAGAAGGCTGGTTAATGAGGCTTTTCAGGAGTGCTTCCCACGATATTTATGGAAGCTAAAGGCATTTGGTGTTAACGCAAACTCAATTAAGTCCCCAGAAAATTATACAAAAGTTGCAGAAAGTGGTGGTGCAGCAGAATCAACAAGAGCAATGCTTGCCTATTATATTAGCGTGTACAACCTCATTTATAAGTATGGAAATCATGTTCTAAGTCCACTTGTTATTGACACTCCAAATCAACATGAACAAGCTGCAAAGCATTATGAGAGTATTGTTTCGTTGCTAATTGATGAATTGCCTGAGCACTCACAACTATTTGTTTGTGGAATGGATTCTAGTAAGTTAGAGCTTCTAAAGTCTAAGGCAAAAACAATATATTTAGATGAAGAGCATTCATTACTTAAAAGCAATGAATTTGAAAAAGTCGATTTTGAATATTCGGGACTGTTTGATCTAAAAGAGAGTAGCGTATAACAACAAGTTGCAGCACTCGGAGAAATCACTCGCTGCACTGCTGATTTAGATTTAAGGGTGGGCAAGTGTCACATGCCTACTTCTCGCTCTTGGTGAATTTTTGATGCACGTTAATCACTTTTAACGTGCATGGTGAAATCGCAATTTTGCGCCCACAGCAGGCTTTCTGTAAAGTCCACATCATATACTGGAAGCATGTGAAACTTTCCTCCATATTTATTTTTGATGAATAGGAAGGCATCCATAAAGGTTATGAATAGAAATTCCATTGCTTTCGCCATATTTCATATATGAAGCCTTCACTTCTTCTACAAACTCAAGGCAAATTTCGTTTAATTTAACTAGTCCATTTAAATCATTTTTCAAGTTACAATACCAATTCGACTTACTGTCGAAGGTAGGGTGAATCTTACTTGGATGCATTCTATTCGTGTATACACATTCATTCTTTTCAGAATTAAATTGAATAAGGTCTATTTTTTCATTGAATTTGTTCACTCTTCTATAGCTCATCACAAAGAGAGGGTCACCATGAGCAATAACATTTCGGATTGATTTCATCGTTTCATGAAAGTACCAGAACTTATGTTTTTTTAAATTTATCACTCTATTTGTCATTTCACAGATCTTACTTGCAGCTTCAAGACTATCGGAGAAATTGATACCCTCAGAAAAGTATTTTTTTTCATATTCTGAATGTTGAAACATTCTAGTTAGGCACCAAAACAAACTTACTATCATATTTTCTATTAGTGCTACATGTTTTACAAGCATAAGCTCGTTTTGAAACTGGGCAAGAGAGTTTAGATTTTTCTGAGTGGCGGTATAATTATTCTCTTCTATATGTATTTCATGCAGAAGATCAAAATCTTTGTTTTTTTCCGCTAAAATTTTTCTATCCTTAAAAGAACTTTCAACACTACTGTATGTTTGATCATACTCTCTGAAGTTTAAATCATAATTTTCGATTAATTTATTAATCACACCTGCGAGCTTTTTTAATTCATTTTGCACATGATTCATTCTCATTAATGACATAAAATTTCCTTATCAAATATCAAATATCAAATATCAAATATCAAATATCAAACTATAGAGATTGGTCACCACTCGCGAGTAGCAAGGGTACAACAGTCTTTATTACCGAGCGGTGATCGCTTTCGCTTGACCTCTAACCTAAAATATTTCGTTTTCATACTTCTTTTATCTTTACCACGCATCCTAAGTAATTACTATTAAAACACTTTACTTGAGAGTTTTATTTTCGTATTAAGATAAAAACGACCCCATGGTTCATATTTTTGACTATACAGAAAATCTGTAAATATGCACTAGTCAAATGGCTAATTGAAATAGCTGCTTATCGCTCAAATCGCTGATCAGTTCAGTGCCAAGAGCAGGCTTAATTTAAATGATTGTTTCTTGCAGATTTGAAGTGGTTGATCTGACCTGGGCTGAACACTTGTCTTAATAGTTCGAAATTTTGAGCCTGGATTTCGGTTTCTGCATTATCGCTTTTGACTTGATAGCTGGAAGTATGTTGATTGAAGTTATGTTGGAATCAAGTTCACATAGTCACACGAACCAGAGAAAGCCTCGACAGCAATCCTTGTACGTCAATTCTATGTTCTTAATGTCTGATGTAGCTTGAGTTAGCAGCATGTGGCTCAGATCGAAGTGCATTATTTGCTCCAATAGCAGCTTCAAACATGTGCGAAGTCTACGATTATGCACATGTTTGAAACAAATATCGATTTGCTTTTGCACAGCTGTTCAGGTGAAAAATGGTCTTACACAAAAGTTTGTTATATGGTTTATTGTAATTGTAACCTATTGTATTTAATGTAATTTGTTGAAAATAGAGCGGCGAATGAATGTTGTGGTCTAGTTAAGTATTACTTATTTAAGTAGTCTACGTTTAAGGAGTGATCATGAAATATCAAGTTGAACTCAACAGTAACAATGAAATAGCTCTTTCTGACGATCGTTGTCGAGAACTTAACTTTGCTGTCAGCGATATTTTGCTTTGCGAAAAGTTAGATGACACGGCAGCAATTGTTCTGAGCAAGCACGTAGATCAAACTCTAAGCGATGCTGAGAATCAGACGGGAATTTGACACGTATTATTCCTATCCTTACTGAAGATATTAGTATGGAGTGAAGTTCAATTCTGTCAATACGAATTGTTACCATTTTGTACCAGATGCTGACATTGGTTGTATATGTGGACGAATATACAGAACTACTGGCGTATCGACTGTATAGATCTTGTCTGATATAAATTTACCGATAAAAGATAAAAATATTGAAATAGAGGCACATTAGCGTTAGTTTAAACGAGTTAAATTCAGGAAAGAAGGCGCAAGAATGTTCGACTTGCAGGCAGGCTGCCTTTGAAAACGGATTTTTATGTGTCCGAGTTACATACAATCAAAAGAGATAGTCTAATTAAAAAGGATCTGCATTGAGCATAAGAATAGGAGCTGCTGTAAGTTCAATGCTAGGGTTTTCGCTAGAAATCCTTTGTAGAGAGATTTTAGTTGCTAATGGTTGGCAAGTGGAATCGGTAGGTTCATTTCCTGATACTGGAATCGACATCATTGCTACGGAGCCAACAAGAAATGAGCGCATCGCATTTGAAATTAAATATACACGAAACCCCATATATCCAACTTCTGCTCTAAGAATATCTTCGGAGAGGCTTGTTGAAAGCGCTAGCGCTGCGCGTATTAATAAAGCTGTACTTATTGTTGCGGCAGATATAATGCCAAAAATTAAAGAGCGAGTTGAAGATCAATATCAAATACAACTTCTAAACTTAGATGACTTACTGTCTCTAGCAAGTATAGACTTAGAGCTTTTGGGTAAGCTTGTCAACTTGTGCGAAATTGATCTTTCAGAGCGGAACCTCGATGGTAATATTACAAGTATAATTAAGCCTATAAGAATCAAAAAACCATCAGATACAAGCTCGACACAAGAAAACGAAAAAGTCGGAATTAATTTTATTGACGCTCTTCGAGGTATTCCTCTTGGCAAAGATGGTTGCTATAAATTCGAAGATACTGTGAGCGATATTTTAAAGTATCTTTTTGATGGCGACCTAACCGGCTGGCATCAACAAAAAAGGACTACAGATGATCTGCACCGTTATGACTTAATTTGCCGAGTCATAGACAATTCTACTGTTTGGAAGTTTATTTCTCTAAATCTAGATTCTAGGTATGTTCTATTTGAATTTAAGAACTACAAAGATGAGATTGGACAATCCCAGGTGTACTCCACAGAAAAATATCTTTATGAAAAGGCTAAACGTAAAGTTTGTTTTCTTATTTCTAGAAAGGGGCCGTCAGAAAATGCTGTAATTGCTTGTCAGGGGGCAATGCGTGAACATGGAAAACTGATCCTGAATGTTGATGAGAATATGCTGATAGACTTAATAAATAGTAAAATTTCTGGTGATGATCCAAATGAGCTGTTGTTTGAAAAAGTAGATAAGTTCCTCATGGAGCTTCCGCGCTAAATACATAATAAAGCGCTGCTACAGAAAATTTGCTCGTTTACGCTCCAAATCTCCGCAAAATGCGGCGTTATGCATATAAGAAATTTTAGAAATGAAGGATTGGATTTCTTTACGTTCACTGCGTGTCGCAATCATTGCGGTACTTTTTTTGCCCCTAATTTCTGCTAGGGCAGCAAAACTAGTCATGCTCTGTCCAATGAGACAGTAATGGATCTCTCAAAACGCAAAGAGGCAGATAATGATTTATTTTCAGCTTATGAGCAGTTGCTAAATCAAGGCTGGATGGTGTTAAAGACTGAGTGGGTGTTCGTAACAAACGCATAACAGTCGATTGCACAGGATTCGATCCCCTTATGCCAGGAATAGCTCAGGATTTCGTGATTCCGAAGAATTTAGTTTTAAAAGTCGTATCTGGTTCAATAACGTCTGTTAGTTTTTTTAGTTCCGCATCAGGTTTCAGAGAGATAAGTATGAAAGTTTTTATCGATACAAATGCATTTTATAATAATTGGTTTGTTGGGAATGCACATTTTAAACTACTATTTCACTATTTAAACAACGAACAGTTAGATTTGTTGCTATCTAATTTGGTTGTACAGGAAGTAAATAATCTTAGAAATAAAGAAGTTGGGGAGTCAAAAGTCGAAATAAATCGCCTTTTTAATCGTTTAAAGAAGGTTAACCGAGCTGATATTGGAGTTTCTATCGATGATGTGAAGATATCTGATTACGATATACAACAAATCTTATCAACAAAAGTTCATTCTATAGAAGGTATTTCATATGAAGACGTGTCTCATGCAGACGTTGTAAGCAGAGCTTTGAATGTTGTCAAACCGTTCACCGATGGTGAAAAAGGGTATAGGGACACATTGATATGGCTGTCCTTCTTGAAATACTTGCAAGATAACCGAATTACCAGCCCAGTTGCATTTATCACAGCCAATAAAAATGATTTTTTTGAAAAGAAAGGCTCTGAGTTAGTCTTTAATAGAGATTTGCTTAACGACATTAGCATGCTAGGCATTAATACGGAAATAAAGCCCTATCTAAATGTTTTCGACTTTGTCAAAGATAACGTCGATCAAATTTCTAATGCTGTTGATCGACAAGAAATACTTGATGATCAGGAAGACTTCTTAATACAAGAAACAGAAAGTTATTTAAACGCTATGAATAACTCTGCACTTAGTGAATTGTTGATGACTAGAGTTTTCTCTGACAAGCTGACAGAAATAATTGATATTAAATCATCAATATTTGAAGGTCTCGAGGACCCTGAGGTAGATTACGTAAGTGAACTAACATCACCAAGCGTATATATAACTTGTAACTATGAAATGCGCCATGTAGATCTTGTTGTAACAATAGAACTTGTTGAGTTCAAACAGCATGTAGATGAAATTGAAGCTATTAAGACCTTATATAATCTTGCTATCGACGGTGATTATGTGAATTTATCATTTATAATCCGTAGTTTAGGCATAACAGCAGCTTTTGAATACAATGCCACTACTGAAGAGTGCTCTAATTTAACAGTGGACAGAATTTGGGATCAAAGCTAACAGAGCATTTAGGAGCGATTCCCACAGCTTGGCATTTTTCATTCCATCATAGGGTTTTGTGTTTACGATGGTATAGTTAGGTTTCATGGTCGCGGTGCTCACACCGACATGCAGCGTTAATGTCCGCAACTCGGTTTACGCGCCGCTTAAAACAGATGGTTAGACATTAGTTTTGCCTTCAATTAGGAGTCGGGTATAAAATGTTAAAAATGCTTATTTTATTTTCAATTTTTCTTAGTGGTTGTAGCTTAAATGGAATTGTTCCTAGAAATTCTAAAGATGCCTTACGTTATGCTTCAGAAGTAAAGGAAGAGAATTTGGTTTTCAATTCTAATTATCAAGCTATTGCAAAATGTTGGGATGAAAAAGCAGAAAAGCCGAGTATTGATTTTTCAAATGCTACTTATCTAAATATATATTCAGACTTAGGGATCGCAGAAATAACTGTAAAAACAACTGATGGCTACTTTATATTTGTTGAAGTTTTGAAAGTAAGCGATGAACAATCGAAGGTAAACGCCTATGGATTGGGGCAAATGAGCAAGACGTTTATCCCTAATTGGTTAAGTATAATGGGTGCTTGCAGTCGTGCCTAACAACTCAAATGGACACTAAACAGCTGGCAAACAAGTGCTTAGTGAGTGTGTGGCCCAAGTATTTTGAGGCGTTAAGTTCCTACAATTGCTCATAACTGACCATCAGATCGGATCAGATATGAGCAATTAGCACTAATACAATACCTATATTTACTTCTTGGAAAGAATTTCTTCACCGTGAACTTTAGCCCACTCATTCCAAACATCAACTTTAGCATTAAAGCTTTCAGTAGCCTGTGCAGTAGCTGAATCGAGTAACGGCTGTACCTGGGCTGAGAATTTCTTATCCACTTTTGAAAACGGGAATACATCAATACCGCGATCTATTAAACCTTTCTTCATAGTGTGAGTTTTAAGCAGAGATAACTTGCCATCCTCAACATAGAAAAACTGACTTTCTACATTAATTGTTTTGAATTTAGGTTTCGTCGGACGACCAGAAGGTTTGGACTCAGTTTCAACTGTTTCAGTAGAAATGATTGCGTCATTCGACAGTTTGTAACCTAACTGTTCTAAAGTAAAACCTTGTTCTTTAGCAAACGTCTTTAGTTTCTCAATTGTTTCAATTTCGCGTTGTCTATCTGTCAGAACTTCATTCAAAATGCTAATCACTTCGTTGATCTTTGTTACTGAAAGTTCTTTAGCTGCTTTTTTCAGTTCGCGTTTGTCTAATAAAATGCTCATCAGTTGCCTCTTAGGTTAGAAGGGATCAAATACATGAGCGCAAGGATATCACCATTAAAAAATATTGTGCTTAATTTGTTCTATTTTTAAAAAAGGATGGGCTAAACGTAGTCTTGTGCGGTGAGTATTTTGTCTGCAACTTTAAGTCCGAGAAATGAGGACACGCACAAGCACAGACAGATACTAATCTCCAGCGACAAACCAAGATAGCTGTCGGGAAGTACAAAACTGTTGGACTTAACAAAAATCAATGGCGCGTTGAGATAGAAAGCTGTACAGATAGCAGATGCAAGTATGTAACAGGTATAGCGACCAAATTTTGTCAGTGGTTTAAGGTATTGATAGGCTTTCAGCTGTCCTATTGCAATTGATAACCTTAAGCAGATACCAAAGATGATGCCAAGTGCCGCAAGTAAAAGTGGGAATACAATAATTGCTTCCATGATCTACTCCGTGATCTATGTGCCTAAGAAATTATAAGCCTAGCACAAGAATTCCCGATTTTAGATGCATGATGCCACTTTCAAGCCATTTAC
>NZ_JAJOYU010000016.1 GCF_021290985.1 Rheinheimera soli | reverse complement strand
CGTACTACCCAGCAGTATGCCGATGAGCCCGACAAGTATCGTGGTTTGATTATCTGCGACGAGTGTAGAGAGAAAGCCTGGTTTGTTAAAAGCCATATCTTTGGCGATCGTGAACGCTCTGCTTATTTTTCTGCTCACCATAAAGAAGGTTGTAATGCCTCGACCATTGTACTGACCACAGATGACGATGAGAAAGATCAGCCAGACAATTCAACCTACAGAGTCGATTTAGACAAAAATAAAGGCGGCTCAATTCTTGTTGCTGAATCTGCCGAGAAATACAACGAAGAACCATCACCCTGGAAAAATACAAAAGGCCAACAAGTAATTGGGTCAAGTGGCTTTCCGACCGACAAATCATTAAGGCAACTTTTAACCCATCTTTGTCGCAATGCTAACTTTGCTGATGCTGGTCAAACCATCAAGATAGTTGCAGACTCCGGCAGAGTATTGCTGGAAGGTGAGTTAAAAACACTACTGGTTCACGTAACAGAAATTGCAGACACACATTTGGAGTCACTACATATTTTCTGGGGAAGAATTAACAACGTAAACGAGACAGAAGAAGAACTGTGGCTGAACATGGGCGACTACCGCAAAGAGCCCAGCATTTTGCTCGACAACGACTTAAAACGAAACTTACTAAACAACTTCAAACTCAAGGACATTGACGACCTGCAAGGTGCCGACTTTATCCTTGTTGGACACTGCGGCAAATCAGGGCACGGAAAATTTACATTGCGCTTTGGTATGACCAAGTATGTTTCCTTTAGGGTTTTCAGCATCAAAAATGAGGAATAACTTTGTTAGCTAATCTTGCTTCATACACAAGTAGATTTTATTCTTACGCTAAGACATCAGATATGTCTTGGACACAAATATCTATGAATGATCGACAAATCTGGGTAACACCAACATCATGATGAAAACCGTTCTCTTAGCTAAGTGGTATGTTGGATTGACTGCCATTTTTACATTGCTTATATCACTAGCGATCTTTCACGCTGTAGCTTCCGATAAAGATAATTTGCTAAAGAAATACGAGAACAAATACGCAATTCAAGAGTTTGATGAGCAACCTGACGCCAGAAATATAGCATCACTAAACAAATTGCATAGAGACGGACATATAATTCCTATAAACTCAATAATTGAGCATCAGAACTCTTTGTACGGAACAATAATAACTTTGCTCTTGTCTATAATTGCTCTTATGAGTGTATTTATATACTTTATAATTAAAAGATCGTCTGAAGCTGCGGCAATCGAAGAGACGAGAAAATCTACAGAAATTTATCTCGAACGATATTTACAGACATCTTCATTTAGCAGCGTTATTGATGATTCGTTAATGAGAAACTTGGGTTACCTTAGAGACGATATAGATGATATCAGTGCCAAGATTGAAAGCCATGACGAGTCAATAAACAAAATAAATTTGCATATAGAAGTAATTTCTCAAGCTGTATCATTGAACAGTGAGCCAGTAAATGAAGGAGAGATTGAAATTGCATCAGAGGCTAAATAATGGCATTTATTAGAGGTGCGAGTAAAAAAGATGTTCCATCACGAGTTGTACTTGAGAGTTCAAAAATTAGTAACGTTGATGACATGCTAATGTTTGCTGAAAGTAAGGGAATTCAGATGGAGCCTCTTGACCTTAATGAGATAGTTAATATTTTGGGTTTGAAGCTGACATTTGAACCATTACAAAATGATGTATCTGGCAGTCTATACAAAGATAAGATTGATGGATATTGGAGAATAAAGGTCAACTCGTTGCATCACCCCAATCGGCAGCGATTTACAATAGCACATGAAGTAGCACATTATATTCTTCATAGAAAAGACAGTACTGAGTTTAATGATTCAGAGTTTTTCAGAAATTCTGAACTTAATGCAATGGAAAAAGAAGCAAATAGCTTTGCCTCTGAAGTATTGATGCCTAGGGAAAAATTTATGGCGTATATAAAGAATATATCTAGCAAGATAGAGGATATAGCGTCCCACTTTCATGTGTCAGCTCAAGCGGTTCAGCTTCGAGCTAAAAGCTTAGGTTTAGCTGAGAGAGCTTAATGAGTAAAAAAATATATTATCCATTAGTTAAAACAAGAGATGCGGAAATAAAAGGCATAAGAAACCTTAGGGATGATGTAAAAGATTGCATAATTCCAGTTTTCGAATTGACGCGCTCTAGGATCTCACAAAAGACAAATCCTGATGGAGATATTCATAAACGAATGCGGCAAGTCTCTGAAGCAGTTGGAGATAGACAGTTCATTCTTGATATATGTACCAGCCCAAAATATTTGAATGTGCAACTGGAGCAATTACTAGTTCCAGATCATGGCTTTTATGAATGGCAGCAATTTCTGAAAGCATATTCCGATTTAAAAATAATACCTGCATTACACATTTATTCCGAAGATGACTTCTCTGAAGTAGTCAAATTTATACAGCAGATGTCTACAAGCTATAATGATTTTTCACTCAGACTACCTATAGACTTAGACGATCCCGACAAAATTGTCTCTGAAATAACTAGAGTAATGCCAAGTAAATGTACATTACACTTGTTATGGGACACTTCTATTGAAGAAAAGTTAATAACACAATCAAACTACTCTAAGTTTGCGGAAAACATATCTAGAAGTATCAATTCCATAAGCGAACACACATGTAGCATCTACCACATAATGACAGGAAGCTCCTTCCCACTAGTGCCGGCTGATCTAGGAGATGATGATAAAGGTAGTTTCCCTATATATGAAGAGATAATTTTTTCCACTCTTCAAAACAAATTTAGAGAAATAAAGTATGGTGATTATGGCTCTGTTTGCCCAAAACAAGTTGAGATGAAAGGTGGAACTTTCGTCCCGCGCATAGATATATCACTTAAAGATAGATTTATTTACAGACGATATCGAAGAGGAGAAGATGGAATAGGCGGATACAAACGGTGTGCAAATGAAATTGTACATAACTCCGAATATACGAGCTTGAACTGCTGGGCTGATGAACAAATAGCAAAAGCGCTAATTGAGCCCGAAGGTAAAAGCCCCGCATACTGGTTAGCTATTAGGGTAAATTATTACATTACTTCTAGAGTCAGATTAAGAAAGAACTGATATTAGACATTGCTTTTTTTGATAATAAACTTATGTCATCTGGTGTGACAATTTGACCTTTTTCTCTCTCGAAAATTTTTAATCGGGATTCGAGGTCTAGCGATATTTGCATTCTCGAATGAAACAGTGCATTTTTTAAGGTTAAGATATTAGATAAAGCATCAACAAGCTCCTCTTTCATCAACCCATTTGATTTTATTCCAACAGTAGTGCTTATAGATTTTAAGTGCCTAACATTTATTGTTGATAATATTGATTTTGGATCAAGACTCTTAATGATTTTTTCTTTTCTTTTTTTGATCAGCCTCCCATTCAAGAATAGGTAGATGCCTACATGTTCAGGTGCTAACTCTGTTGCCTTTTCTAAATGTTTTTCCTCCACAGCTATCGAAACATAATCAAAGTATTTACTGTAACTTGCTAATTGATTATATAAACGATCAAGACTATCTCTTGCACTTTTTATTTCCATGCAATGTAGCCGCTTGTTTAGCAGGCAAACCACATCAGCACGAGTCTCCCGATGATCAACTGCGATCTCGAATCCTATTCCATTAAGGTTCTTCGATGACTTAAGAAAATACTCCAAAACAATTTTTTTGAGATGAATTTCCCTCATCAAACACCTTATAAGTATCCAGCACATGTAGTTCATACAGATGCGAAATATACCGTTAAAGACCAATAGATCCAATCCAAAGTTATTATTTTTCCGCGACAAATGTCGCAGATTTTACTTGACCTTGGTGTGACATTTGTCGCACTCTAAAGGCATAGTGAAATCACAGATTCAATTTTATGCACCAACCTACTGCTCCTGAACTGGAAATTCTGAAGTTACTTTGGCTAAAGCAACCTCTTACTGCCCGTGAATTGCATGACGAACTGGAGTCTGTGTTGGGCTGGGGTTATTCCTCTACCCGCAAAACTTTGGAGCGGATGGGCGAAAAAGGTTTTGTGGCTTGTGAAACTTTGGGCAATAAAAACAGCTACAGAGCGCTACTGGATAAAATGCCCACGCTGGCGGCTTTTGCGCAGGATTTTGGCCGCAGAGTATTTGAACTGAATGGTCCTTTGCCTGTGGCTATGTTTGCCAACAGCAAGCTGGTGAATGCGGATGAAATAGCTGACTTAGAAAAACTGCTGGCCGATTTAGCCCAGCAGCAAAATGCGCCAAACAAAAACGGCGAGGCTTAAGATGGCTGAACAATTGTTGCTTTCTTTACTGCTTTGCAGCCTTTGGTCCGGATTGCTTTGGTTTGCAACTCAGCCTTTACTGAAGAAATTCAGCGCTTTACAGCATTGGCCTGCTTTGTATTGGTGCTTACTGATTTTAAGTTTTTTACCTCTGCTGCCTATGCCAGAGCTTTATCAACACTGGAGTATTCCGTCTGTACTGCTACAAGATACTTTGACTTCAGTGCAGGTTTTAGCTGCGCAACCGCAACATCCCAGCTTAGTGGAACCAGCGGTGAATACCGCGCTTTATTGGTATATCACCTTGAGTTTTGTATGTATTGTCAGCCTGTTACTGCTATGGCGCTTAGTGAAACAATGGCAGCAGGTACAGCACCTGATCGCTCAGGCAGAACAGGTAGATACAGCGTCATTACTAAGCCAAGCACAGCTTGAAGTCTTGCCTCAGCGTTTTGAAATTCGCCAAACCCAGGCTGCTGTTTCACCTTTTATTAGCGGCTGGAAGCATATAGTGTTGGTGCTACCTGCTTATATAGAGACTATGTCTGAACAGCAGCGCCAGTTATTGATAGAACACGAACTGGTTCATTTGCAACGACGCGACCCACAACAGCTTTTACTACTGCGTATTCTGGTGGCTTTATGTTGGTTTAACCCAATACTACGGCTGATTGAACAGGCCTTTATCCGCAGTATGGAGTTGGCAGTGGACAAAGCTGTACTTAAAAAGCAGCCAGAGCAAGCGCTGTTGTATGGCCAAACTCTGCTTTGCAGTTTAAAGCAGAGTCAGGCAGAGCAGATGCCTGCGCTGATGCCGGGTTTTATTCAAAACCAAGCAAGCCAAAGTTTTTACCAACAACGTTTGCAGCAGTTATTTCAGCCAGCTCCTGTGCTGTCCTTCTGGCAAAAATGGCGCGCTACAGCTGCGTTATGCAGCACCGCTTTACTACTGAATGTGGGCTGCGCTCAGCTTAGCTTCAGCTCACCGCCTGAAGAATGGGTATTGCCCGTTGGTAAAGTGCCGATCAATTCGTTTTATGGTGAAAAACACCCGTTTCGCAAAAACCGCCCACATCAGGGGTTGGATTTTGGCGCCAAACGTGGTGCCACAGTAAAAGCAGCGCAAAAAGGCAAAGTACTGATTGCCGACGACAAAAGCTTACATGACAGATATGGCAAAACTGTGTTGATTGACCATGGTCACGGTTATCAAACCTTGTACGCCCATCTGGATGATTTTTATATAAAACCAGGCCAGACGGTAGAACCAGGCCAGCCTATAGGCAAAGTGGGTTCTACAGGCCGGGTGACTGGGCCACATTTACATTTTGAATTGCTGGTTGACGGAAAACAGCAAGATCCAACTCCTTATTTAAAGTTGTAGCAGTTAAGGCAACCTGATGAAATTATTTATAAAAACTACCTTATGCAGCCTCTTGCTTTGCGTTTTTTCAACCTCAGCACAGTTTCAACAAACCGAACTGCTGCAAGGGCTGGATTTGCAATTTCGTGTGCAACTGAATAAAGCCAAAGTGCCGGGCGGAGCTTATGCTGTAGTGCGTGGCAACCAGATTATTGCCACCGGCAGTTATGGTGTACGGGCTATGGGCAAACCGGACAAAATTGATGCAGATACTGTGTTCCGGCTGGCCTCAGTATCGAAAACCTTTACCGGGGGCATCAGCGTATTGGCGGCGCAGCAAGGTAAAGTAAATTTAGATTTGCCGCTGATTAATTATGTACCTGAATTTAAATTAAAAACCGCTGCTGCTACCCGGCAAATTAAAGTAGATCAGGTACTTAGCCAAAGCACGGGATTAATGCCTCATGCTTATGAAAATATGCTGGAAGACAAACAAACGCCGGAGCAAATTTTACCTAAATTTCGGGAACTTGACCCAGGCTGTAAACCCGGTACTTGTTACAGCTACCAGAACATTGTGTTTGCTTTGTTGGATCAGGTTCTCAATCGTGGTACAGGTCAAAGCTACGAAGAATTATTGCCCGAACGTATTTTTAAACCTCTGCAAATGAGCACAGCTTCGGTGGGCTATGCTCCTTTTTTAGCCACTGAAAACAAGGCCATGCCACATAAAAGAGGCGGCAAAGGCTGGCGTCCTGTCAAAATCGACCCGAACTTTTATTGGGTCAATCCAGCCGCCGGCGTGAATGCCAGCGTCAATGATATGGCCAAGTACCTGATTGCGATGTTGGGGCATAAACCCGGCGTATTCAGCGCTGAAGCTTTAGCTCAGTTGCAACAACCTATGGTGAAGTTACGCGGCAAACCTCGCTGGCCGGTGTGGCAACAATTCAAGCAGGTATCAAGCTGGTATGGCCGTGGTTGGCGTGTGATCCAATACGATGAAAACAAACTGTTTTATCACGGTGGTGTCGTCGATGGTTTCCGGCCTTACATCGCGTATTCACCAGAGCAGGACATAGGTTTAGTGCTGCTGACCAATGCCGAAGCCGATATCACAGGAGATTTAGCCAAATGGTTCTGGCAACAGGTTTTAAGTACTTAGGTTGAACTCAGAGGCTGAGACACCTCTTATCGGCAATATTGCCAAAACAGGGTGTAGCTGCTGTAATGCTTTTATCTTGACTCAGGCGAGGCTGTTATGGAAATTCTGGATT
The DNA here is from genome assembly GCF_021290985.1 of Rheinheimera soli. Taxonomy (GTDB): domain Bacteria; phylum Pseudomonadota; class Gammaproteobacteria; order Enterobacterales; family Alteromonadaceae; genus Pararheinheimera; species Pararheinheimera soli. Next base: position 103,799 of record NZ_JAJOYU010000016.1, on the reverse strand, counting down.
TATCCGCTTTAGCTTTGGCTTGCAAGTCCTTGTCTGAAGCAGTGCAGGACAGCAAAAATCAGAGTTTTATTGCTGGCTTATCTGAAAGCCAGAAACGTCTGGTCGTGGCTGGAGTTATCCAGAACTTTGAGTTTTGTTATGAGCTTTGCGTCAAAATGATCAAACGCCAACTGGAGCAGGACGCAGCGGCTTTAAGCGATATAGACCAGTATTCTTTTCGGGATTTGATTCGTACCGCCATGGAAAAAGGTTTGTTGGACGACCCTGAACTCTGGTTTGAATTCAGGCGGCAACGCAATATCACGTCTCACACTTATGATCAGGACAAAGCATCAGTTGTGTATCAGGCCGCTTTGAATTTTGAGACTCAGGCTTTATCTGTACTGCAGCGGTTGCAGCAGCGTAATGCTTAATCTGTCAGATGCTCAGTTGTCGTTGTTGCGACAATTGCTCAGCAACCATGTACCTGATGTTAGGGTTTGGGCTTTTGGTTCCAGAGTCAAAGGTACGGCCAAAGCATGGTCTGATTTAGACTTAGCTCTCGTAGCGAAGCAGGTTTTGCCGCCACAACAACTATTTAAACTGCAGGATGCGCTGGAAGAATCCGACTTACCTTTTAAGGTCGATCTGGTGGACTGGCATGATATTTCGGCCGAGTTTCAACAGCTAATCCTGAAAAATTATCAGGTTATCCAATAAATAAGCTTAATAAGGTGAATGATGAAATTACTACAAAAGCTGTTTTTGAGCACCACACTGACACTGCTTACCTTTAGCGCTTCAGCAAGCACTTTTGGTGGTGTTGTCGATAAAACCAAACTGGTTGAGGTTGCTGATATTCTGGCGAAACCACAAAGTTACCTGCAGCAACAAGTAACGGTCAAAGGCACTGTGGAAGCGGTCTGCAAGAAAAAAGGCTGCTGGATGCAATTTGCGGCCGATGCTAATCAGCCGACTTTTCGCATTAAAGTAAGAGACGGCGATATGGTGTTTCCGGTCAGCGCCAAAGGTAAAACTGCTTACGCCAGTGGCAAGCTGGACCCTATCGAAATGGATTTAGAATCAACCCGCGAATACTTGGCGCATAAAGCCGAAGAACAAGGCGAAGCCTTTGATCCAACAAGCGTTACTGAAGCCATCACTTTGTATCAGTTAGTGCCTGTCGCTGTTGAGATTGCAGATTAATAATGGTAGGGACGACCTTTTTGGTCGTCCGGAACGAACATGAGCACTCAAGAGTTGCATTTTCAGCCCAACAGCAGCTTGATGGCTTTGGGCTTTAGCCAGCATCTGCCCTCTGAGCAGCTAAAACCCTGGGTGCAGCAGTACTGGACCATACAGGTTCCAGAACAAATAGATATCACACAACCTTATCCACAATATCCGGATGGCGGCAGCAATCTGACCTTTGAATTCCTGCCAAACCAGCTACCCTCGGCCTATCTCCACTATAGCCAGCAATTAAACCATAGTTCATTTTTGCCAGGCCAGCATCTGCTGAGTGTGCGTTTCCTTGCCACAGGAGCTTTTCAGTTATTGGGCGTGAGTCCTGCAGAGCTGACGAAAGCAGCATTGGATATTCGCTTGTGCAATCTGGTGGGCCTGGACTGGTTATTGGATCAACTGGCGAACAGCCCCAATCTGCCAGCCCGGCTTACGGCTATTGAATGTTGGTTATTACATTTGGCCGAACAGAGAGTGTCAAATGCAACTTTGGTGCAAAAAAGTCTGGCACTATTGAAGCAACCAGCCGCCGATTTGCAGCACTTGTACAGCCAACTACCAAAAAGCCGCCGACAATTTGAACGCTTATTTAAGCTGGAAACAGGTTTATCACCTGCGCAATTACAGCTGCTGTTTAAAGTAAAACTGGCGAGATTTTTAATCAGCAACAACCCGCTTATTGACTTAGCCAGTGTGGCGCAACAAGCTGGTTTTTATGATCAGGCTCATATGCATCAGCATTTTGTCCGCATCACAGGCCAAACCCCTGGTCAGTATAAAAAACGTAAGATGTCGCAATTCTCCAATTCAGCCTGATCGTTGGCTCGTACACTAAACACCTCAACTAACGGAGGTGTTTATGTCAAAACGTATTAGTCGTACTGCTGTGTATCAAGGTCAGCCAGCCATAGTGCAGCATCTGGTCGGTCTGGCCAAAGCAGCCGAAGATTCTGGTTTGGATAAAAGCCTGATCCACTTAATGAAAATTCGTGCTTCCCAGTTAAACGGCTGCGCTTTTTGCCAGCATATGCATGCCAATGAAGCGAGAAAAGATGGTGAACAACAACATCGGCTGGATGTATTGCCGTCATGGCAGGAAGTGAAATCTGCTTTTACAGCCCGTGAGCAAGCAGCGTTAAGCTGGACTGAAGCTTTAACTTTAGTGGCAGGTAAAGGGGTGTCGGATCAGGATTATGCCACTGTCGCAGCAGAATACTCAGATCAGGAAATTCTGAACCTGACGGCGCTGATCGTCACCATCAACAGCTGGAACCGTATCGCAGTGGCCTTTCATTTTCAGCCTGAGTTTTAAAGCGTTATCGAATAGACGGGCGGGCACCAGGCCCGCTCCATGTTTTTAGCTTTACACCAGTTCCAGTTCTTGCGGCTCTTTCAAAAAATAGAACGCAAGCAACAACAGAGCCACAGGAAACAGAAAAATAGTACCTGGGCTTAAGAAAACGCTGAACTGCAAAACACAACAAACCAACAGCACCACGGCAAAACATTTTAACAGGCCAGAAGCCGCGGTTCGCTTTAACAACAACACAATAGCCAACACAAATGCAACTACGGCATAGGCGAACAAAATACCAAGTGCCACAGCCACTGTAGTTTCAGCGATCATGCTAAGTTGTGCATCCGGCATCACGCCACCTGAAAACACGATCACCAGATCTACCACTACTGTGGCGTGAAAGGCCACAACCAGCAAGGTCATCACAAGTAACAACACAGCTGCCGACCCCGACTGCAAACGTTCTGCAAAACTACGACGTAAACTCAGGTACACATAGACCTCAAGTGCGCCTATCAGCACAAAAGCCAAATCTGACCAGCTGAGTTTCAGCAGGTCCGCTTTATAGACTTCCATAAAGTTCTCTGAACTCAGATGAAAAATAGATAACCAGTACACCGGAAAACACAGCGCCAACAACAAAGCCGCAATGCCGGGCCACAGATACTCATGATTTCGCATAAAACCTCCTGTTTAACTCAAATGCCGTTTTTGTCTTTCGCAGAGTCATCGGCAACATATTGCAAAATATCGCCAGGCTGACAGCTCAGAGCCTGACAAATGGCGGCCAGCGTACTAAAGCGGATAGCCTTTACCTTGCCGGTTTTTAGCAATGACAGATTGGTCATGGACACCCCAACCTGTTGCGATAACTCGGTAAGCGACATCTTCTTTTTCGCCAGTTCTATATCGAGATTAATTTGTATGTTCATAGAAGTTGAATCTAGCCGACAATTTTATGATGATCAACTATTTTTTTATGTTTATCGTAAAAAATTAGTATAGCAAGTGATGAACTAAGTCCAGGACTGAACCTGAGCAGAGGGTGAAGATGCAGTTTTACAGCCATCTAACGTAAACGGACGGACGGGCGGGGATAAACCCCGCCCCTACAACTTATTGATTTTAATCAGAATTATTGTAGGGGCGACCTTTATGGTCGCCCGCAGCCATGACTACGCAGCGTCTCCGACATCCACCACCCGGCGCTGCATTTGCACCAGCGTGATTAAATAACAGATGACTGTGACTAAAGCGGCAGAGGTAATGGAATTCAGCGGCAACCATAAAAAAGCAGCAAAGAGGCCAAAAGCACGCATCAATAAATGCTGTAAACCCAGCTTGTGTTGGATGATCCAGCCGTATAAAGGCCAGTGAATGGCTAAAGCTAAAGCCAGACTAAAAGGCACCAGTTTGGGTTGAGCGAACAGCAAAATAATATGCAAAACCCAGAGTGAGTTGGCCATAATGACACCTGTCAGCATCAGCTTGCCCAAGATATGGCCTTTCATAAACATATCTTCGTTGCGCCATTTGGCAAACAATAATGCCAGCGGAAAAATAGCGCCTGAACCAAACAACATCACCAGCAATACGGTGTTAAAAGGCAACAGCAGGCTAAGCACCAGCACCACTGACCAAAACACTGTGCCAGCTAAGGGCATAGACATTGACTTGTTACTGCGCTGTTCAAAATCCTGCCGAAGCTGGTTTAAAGTAAGTTCCATCACACACTCCTTGTTTAACATTATGTAAACAAACTAGTGCGCAATGATGCAGCTGTCAAATTTTAAATTGTTGATTTAAAAGGAACAATCAGACTTCCGGTCGACGCCACAACCAAATAGCAACACAGCAAAGAAAAGGTGGTAACAGCAGTTTGAGCAAAAAAGGAGCAGGGGATAGCAGTAACATAACAACAGACAACGACATCATGCCTAGCGCCATATATTTGGCTTTACGAGGTACAGCGCCATGTTCACGCCAGCGCTTTAATGGCGGACCAAAACTGGGATGCGCCAATAACCAGAGTTCTAAACGGGGCCAGCCTTTGCCTGCAGACCAGGCAGACACCAATAAAAAAGGCACTGTGGGTAAACCAGGCAGCACCACACCTATTAAACCAAGCAGTAAACTAATGCAGGCCAATAAACGCCAGAAAGACACTGTCAGCAGCTTTAACATAACAACTTTACCGCTTTACTGAGTTACCGCTCTAGCGGATCCAGCCTTTGCTGATGGTACGGAAGTTATCTGTACCGGCTTTATCCAGCCACTCAAAGGCTAGCATTTCTTTACTGATAATTTGTGCACCAGCTTGCTGTAAACGCAATAACGCCAGTTGACGGTTTTGCTCAGTACGGGAGCCGACAGCTTCCTCAACTATAAACACCTGATAACCGGCAGCTAAGGCATCCATAGCGCTTTGCAGCACACACACATGAGTTTCGGTGCCAATAATCACCAACTGCGTTTTGCCACTTAGCTTTAAACGCTCAGCAATCAGAGGTTCACGCAAGGCGCTGAAATGGATTTTTTCCATCACATGGTCTTCAGGCACTAACTCAGCTAAAGCAGCCAAGGTAACACCCAAACCTTGTGGATATTGTTCGGTAGCAAGCACTGGCACGCCAAGCTGCACAGCAATTTGTAATACCCAGGCAGCAGCTTGTTCTACTTCTTTGCCTTGATCGATCACAGGAGCCAGTTTTTCCTGCATATCAATCAGCAGAACCAGACTATCACTTTGCTTCACCAACATATCCTGCTCCCCACCTGAAGTATCAGGCGTTGTTAATCCGGTTCATTGGCGGCCTGTTGCCGTTCTTTGCGCTCTTGCATTTCAGCAAAAGCGGCGTTGATTTCATCCAGCACAGCACCGACATCAGCGGCCTGTTCTGCTTCAGCGAATTCGCCTGTCAGTTCGGTATTTGGATTTAAATTACCAGCTTCAAATAAAGCCCAGATTTCTTTGGCATATTTGGTAGCGGCAAGTTCAGGTGCAAACTGAGCGTAATACTGGGTAATGTTATTCACATCCCGCTCCAACATCCACTGTGCATTGTTATTGGCAGCAGCGTCTACGGCTTGCGGTAAGTCGATAATGACAGGACCTTGTGGGTCCTGTAGGACGTTAAATTCGGATAAGTCGCCATGCACTAAACCTACGGACAACATGCGCAGAATATCCTGCATCATGGTTTTGTGGTCACGACGAGCTTGTTCGGCGGTCAGCTGAATATCATTGAGGCGAGGGGCAACATCACCTTCGGCATCTAAAATCAATTCCATCAGCAAAATGCCGTCAAAGCAGCCATAAGGCACAGGCACCCGTACACCAGCGTCGGCCAGTTTGTACAAAGCATCAACTTCAGCGTTTTGCCAGCTTTCTTCGGCTTGTTCACGCCCAAAGCTCGAACCCTTTTCCATAGCCCGGGCTCGTCTGGAACTGCGTACTTTACGCCCTTCCTGATACTGCACTGCTTTTTTAAAGCTGCGCTGACTGGCGTCTTTATAAACTTTGGCGCAGCGAATATCGTCCCCGCAACGTACCACGTATACGGAGGCTTCTTTGCCACTCATCAGTGGCCTGAGTACTTCATCCACCAGACCTTCGTCGATCAGCGGCTGAATGCGTTTTGGAGTTTTCATTGCGCACTTATACCTTGTTTAACGCAGGGGTAAAAGAGTAAATCCGGATTTTTATCAAGGCAAAGAAACAGCCGCTGATTAAGGCGGCTTTTCAGAGGGAAAGTTCAATTAGTACTTAATGCTGCAACCATAAGGCTTAGTCACTGCCGGGTTGGCCGGATTACCTGCCAATACAGCTGTTAAGGCGTCAGAAAAATAGGGTGTGGCTTTAGCAATGTCATCCACTTTGGCTGACGGAATGCTGTCGATGCCGCCCATATATTGCAATACACCTTTTTTATCAATTACATACATATGAGGTGTGGTTTTGGCATCATAAGCTTTACCTGTGACACCTGTTTCATCAAATAAAACGGCATCCGGAGTTGCATTACGGCTGCTGGTCAGCTCATCCGCTTTAGCTGGAGTCACATGGCCTTGTTTACCCGGAGCTGATGAAATCACTGTCAACCAGACCACATCATCAGTACCAAACTGTTTTTGTAAGCCCTGCATGTTGCCGCTGTAATGTTTAACCACAAAAGGACAATCGTGATTGGTCCATTCCAGCACTACAGTTTTGCCAGCAAAGTCGGCTAACGAATGGCTCTGACCTTTGCTGTCAGTCAGGTTGAATGCCGGTGCGGCCTGACCGACTTGAGGTGCGGCAAACAAAGTGCCTGCAAAAAATAATGCAGATAAACTTAAAGCAAGCTTGAGTTTCATGGTTTAACTCCTGTGGCTATCGACTAGTAATTAAGGGTTGTTTACTGCTCAATTGCTCTAACGCCTGACGCAATGAATCCGGCGTTAAAATTTGGGGTAAAATTTCCGGCGGCTGTCCTGGCCAATACAACACATACAAAGGCACACCATCGCGCTGGAACTGGCGTAAGTAGGCACTAATGGCCGGGTCTTTATTAGTCCAGTCGCCTTTTAAATAAGTCAGGTTATACAATGCCATAGCCGCTTTGCTGCTGTCTGTGTTGAGTGCCACACGTTCATTCACTAAACAAGTGATACACCAGTCGGCTGTCATGTTCACCAGTACAGGTTTTCCCTCCTGCACCAGTTGCTTTAAGCGTTGTTCTGACCAGGCTTCGGCATGATCAGTTTGTGTAATCTTCTGAGCCGCAGGCTGTGGATACCAGAGTAAAGCCACGGAGCCAGCCACAAGAAACAAGGCTATCAGACTGCTGACTTTACCGGCTTGTTGCAGTTGCTGCTGCCCCCACAACCAGCACGCCGCACCCATTAATACCAGCCCTACCAAAGCCAAAGCTAAGGCATCTAAACCTTGCTGACGGCCATAAACCCACAACAGCCAGACCGCACTTAAATACAAAGGATAGGCCAGCCATTGCTTTAGCTTTTCCATCCAAAGCCCAGGTTTAGGCAGCACAGCAGCAAAACCAGGCCACCAGGCCAATAGCAGGAAAGGCAACGCCATACCCAAACCTAACGCAGCAAAAATAGCCAAAGCCGCCAACGCAGGCTGAGTGGCGGCATAACCTAAAGCCGTGCCCATAAAAGGCGCTGTGCAAGGGCTGGCCACTACTACAGCCAACACACCGGTAAAAAACGAACCTTTATGACCTTGCTTTTGCGTCAGTTGCTGGCCTGAATTCATCCAGCCTGAGCCCAGTTGCATCACACCAGATAAACTTAAACCTAAAATAAACAACAGATAAGCCAACAGGCCTACGATCAACGGATTCTGTAATTGGAAGCCCCAACCAGCAGCCTGACCTGCAGTCCGGAACAGCAACAGTACCGCAGCTAACAACACAAAACTAATGATGACACCAGCGCTGTACCATAAGGCTTCAGCTTTGATCTGCGGTGTCGAATTCTGGCCATTGGCCAGACTTAAAGCTTTTAATGACAACACGGGGAATACGCACGGCATCAGGTTCAGGATCAAACCACCCAAAGCGGCCAGCAGCAACATTGCCAACCAATCCAGCAGGCTGAAGCTGGCCAGACTGAGTTCTGAGCTAACTGGCACGCCTTCGTGCTGTAGCTGCAGCAATACAGGGCCTGCCACAGTATTTAACACCAGTTCAAACTGGGCTGGCGTCTGGCTGAAGTAAGTGTTTTTCTGCTGGCGTAATAACAATTCGCCGTCAACCCAATCCATTTCCTGTGGCGCGGCATGATCGACCAGCTCGGGTGCTGAGACAAAAAAAGCCGATACTTTTAAGTCTTCCGGCATCTGCACAACAGCGGAAAACTTCTGATTTTGCACATCATAACGGCCTTGCAGCGACACTGGCTTTGGTTGCTTCTGGCTGGCTTGCTCAAAGAGTTGTTTGTAGTCACGTGCTTCAATAGCGGTTTGTGTGACAGGTAAATTCAACTCAAAACTGGCCTCTGCCGGAATACAAATTTCTTTGCACACCAACCAGTCCACTTTGGCTTTGATGGGGAGTTGAGACTGTTTGAAATCGGCAGGAATAGTGAGTTCCGACACTAAAATAGTGGGGCCTTCAAAACCGTAATTGACCAGTGGGGGTACTGCAATTGCCATAGGAGCCGGCCACTGGATATCGTCAGCTGTCACGCCTTCGGGCAAAGTCCAGTCAATACTGGTGGCTAAGCCGGAATCTCCGGGGTTTTGCCAATAGGTATGCCAATGGTCATCCGGAATAAAATGCAGCGCCAGTTTAAATGTCTGCCCGGGCATCAGGTCCTGATGATCGCTGACCAGCTCTGCTTTTAAATGGCTGGCCTTGACCCAACCACTGGTTTGAGCCTGAACAGTGCCAGCCGCCAGCAGCAGTAAAACAGCAGAGAAAAAGAGTCTCAAAAACAAAGTCATCTGTTAAATTTTAAACCTGCATACCAAGATGTTTTTAGTGTACGGCATTCCCGCAGCAGGGATCAGCCGTCAAACGCAGCTGGCTGGGTTTCTACCTCAGCCAGCAAACAGACAGGGCCATGTTCCTGCATTTATGACAAACAATACTGAATTGCTGATCACAAAAGCCTTATGGCTGTTGCAAAGCCCATTCCGTCAGTAAACGCACACCATAACCCGTTGCACCTTTGGTATTCACTTCGTTATCTGTTCTACTTAACGCATTGCCTGCGATATCCAGGTGAGCCCAGGGTGTATCACCGGTAAATTGCTTTAAGAACCAGGCCGCAGTGGAAGCACCAGTGCTGCTGCCGGTGTTTTTCATATCAGCAATATCACTTTTGATTTCATCAGCAAACTGCGAACCTAAAGGCAAGCGCCAGACTGGCTCATCTACTTTTTCACCCGCTAAGGTCAGTTGATCCACCAGCGACTGCTGCTCTGAAAACAAACCGGCATAATAAGTACCTACAGCCCCAACTTTGGCACCTGTTAAGGTAGCAATGTCCACCATAGCGCGCGGCTGGAATTCTTTATTGGCATACCACAGGGCATCGGCCAGGACTAAACGGCCCTCGGCATCGGTATTGGTGACCTGAATAGTTAAACCCGCAGCAGATTTCAACACATCGCCTGGTAACATGGCTTTATCCGAAATCATATTCTCGGCCATTGCCATCACAGCGACCACATTGACAGGGGCTTTTTGCAGCGCCAATGCTTTGATCGTGCCTAAAGCCGCTGCTGCACCTGCCATATCGCTGGTCATTCTCACTATAGAGTCGGAATCTGTTTTCAGATTGTAACCGCCCGTATCAAAAGTAATGCCCTTGCCTACAATGGCCAGTGGCTTCTGTTCACTGCCCTGCCAGTGCGCAACCACTAAACGGGGAGGTCTTTGACTGCCTTTACCCACAGCCAATAATGCACCCATACCAAGTTTTTCCATTGCTGGCACATCCAGCACCCGTACTTTGACACCCAACTTTTCCAGTGTTTTTGCTTGCTCAGCAAAAGTTTCTGGTGTTAAGCCTGCGGCAGGTTCATTCACCATATCTCGGGCTAAAAACACGCCCTGAGTAACAGCCTGCAGCTTGCTGAACTGGCGATCTGCAGCTTGTTCATCTGTCACCAGTATTTCCAGCTTTTTGGCTTTTTCTGCTTTGTTTTTGGTGAAGTAGCGGTCAAAGCTGTAAGAACGTAATTCAATACCATGCGCCAACTGAGCCGCAAAATCAGCATTGCTTAAAGCCGATTGCAGACCAGCAGTGTCTACCGTAAAAGAGTTGGCTTTGTCTTTTTTCATCCAGGCGGCAATGTCTGCCCCCAGGTTGTTACTTGTGGCAGCAGTCAGATCTTTAGGTTCACCTGTACCGAGCAGAACCACTCTGTTGTAACCAGCCACTTCAGCCAGCACATCCAGCTGAGCGGCTTTTTTGGCTTTAAAGTCTGCGGTTTTAATAGCGTGCTGTATGGCTTTGTGTTGCAACACTGCAGAAGAAGATTGAGTCAGTTGCTCCGGGCTGACCAGCAGCACCAGTGTATCGGCATCCAGTTCAGCCTTCTGGTTCATTTCAATAGCCGGAACTGCGGCTACAGCAGAGTAGGACAAGAGCAAAGTGGCCAGACTGGTCATCACTGTTTTCATAGGGGTGTTTCCTTTTTAAGTGTAGTGCAGCAGAGAGTGACCAAAGCTGCGACGAACAACAAGCTAAATCCGGTTAAATTGAACAATTTAAGCGACCAATTCAGCTGAATAAGCTACCGGAAGCTAAAATTTATCAGTCATAGAATTGAGCCAAACCAAAAGCAATGTTACAAGTGAGCTTTGGATTTCATCTTTCATATTCGCCCTCATCAAAGGATTGTTTATTCGATGGCTCTGCAACTTAATATGTTCGATCAATGGCTTATGTCTGTTAAAGCGCCAGCAGACAGTTCGGCACTACAGCGCTTTTGCTGGGAGTTTTTATTTTTTGGTATTAAACAGGCCCGCGCCTGCTTATTTGTTGGCTTGTTTTTTCTGTCTGTGCTGCTAGTACCACGCGAAGGTATAGCGGGTGTCAGCCGTTATGATCTGCTGTTGCTACTGGCTTTGCTGATCCAAATCTGGATGGTCTGGGCCAAACTGGAAACCTGGGATGAAGCCAAAGCCATCAGCTTGTTTCATGTCGTTGGTTTTGCGCTGGAAGTCTTTAAAACCTCTGGTGCTATTCAGTCCTGGAGCTACCCGGATCCGGCGTTCAGCAAAGTGTTCGGCGTGCCACTTTTTGCCGGTTTTATGTATGCGGCGGTCGGCAGTTACATTATTCAAATCTGGCGGCTTATGGAGTTAAGAGTGCGTCATCATCCGCCTTATTGGATGGCTGCTTTGATTGCGTCTCTGATTTATCTTAACTTCTTCAGCCATCATTATATTGGTGATTACCGCTGGTATCTGGCGGCTATTACCTTAGGTTTGTATGCCAGAACTATGGTGTTCTACTATCCGCTGGATAAGGAACGGCAAATGCCCTTGTTGCTTGGTTTTGTGTTGGTTGGATTTTTTATCTGGCTGGCAGAAAACATCAGCACTTTTATGGGCTTGTGGAGTTATCCAAACCAGCTTGGCGCCTGGTCTGTGGTGCATGTTGGCAAATGGAGCTCCTGGTCCCTGCTGGTCATTATGACCTTCACCATAGTGGCTCAGCTGAAGTACGTGAAAGCGCGAATTCATGTGCCCGAGTAAACTCAAGGCATCTTGCTTTAACATTAAGGCGATTCAGGAAATATCTCTTTGTCACTTAGTGCTGTAATCAGCGCATCAAATACTAACCTGACCCTGTCTGGTACAGGGCCACGTTGGGGCCTGTACACAGACAAAGGCCAGGGTTTGGGATCAAGTTCGGGCAGCAAACGAACTAAAGCACCAGTGCGCAGATGAGGAATGGCCATACAAGATGCCAGTTGCGATACACCAAGACCAGCCAGAGTTGCATCGGCTTCCGTTTCGGAATCATCTGCTACAAAACTGATTTTTTTCGGAGACCATAGCTGGCCCTCTTGAAAATACCAGTGCCAGGCCCGGCCTGTTGCTTTGTCCATCAAAGCTGTTGTCGGCAGCTCGGCCAGTTGTTCTAAGTCCAGCGGCACCTGGTATTTTGACAGCAACAAAGGGCTGGCGGTCAGAAACAGACCCACAGAAGATACTTTACGAGCAATAAAACTGTTGTCCCGGATCAGTCCAATCCGCACTCCAACATCAATTTGCTCATCCACTACATCCGCAATCTGATCCGACAAACGTAAATCGAGCTGCAAAGCTGGATGTTGCTGTGCCAGAGCACTCAGCACAGGCATCAGTATAGGCCGAATCACTTTCGGAGCGGCCACCCGCACTAATCCGGCAATAGTGTTATTTGAAACAGCCTGATGCTGCTGAAACAAAGCATCCAATTGCTGCAGACTATGTTTCGCCTGAATCGCAAAACCTTCAGCAAAACGGGTCAGCCGGATATGACGGGTACTGCGATGGAACAACACCTCACCAGTACTTTGCTCCAATTGCTGCACTGCTCTGGTTACAGCCTGAGGTGAAATGCCCAGCCGCACAGCTGCTGCTTTAAAACTGTCACTTTCTGCCGCAGTACAAAAAATTCGCAATAATTCGACTTTGTTGAGCATTAACTATTCCAATTATTGGAATTAAAAAATCAAAATATTTCCATTTTTTGGATTTGTCTATCACTTCATACTGAGCAGGTCGAAATTAACTTTGTTTAACCTGAACGGGAATATAGCCATGAGTCAGAATATTGCAGGAAAAACGGTAGTGATCACAGGTGCCAGCAGCGGTTTAGGTGAAGCCACGGCTTACCATCTGGCCAGCTTAGGCGCCAATGTAGTATTGGGTGCGCGTCGCGAAGACAAACTGCAGCAGATAACAGCACGTATTGAAGCCAAAGGCGGACAAGCGGCATATCTGGTGACAGACGTGACTAAAGCCAACGAGGTAAAAGCCCTGGTCGATCTGGCTGTCAGTCGTTTTGGTCAGTTGGATGTCATGCTGAATAACGCAGGCCTGATGTCTATTGCCCCTATCAGTGAATTAAAAATTGATGAATGGGATCGAATGATCGACATCAATATCAAAGGTGTGTTGTATGGCATTGCAGCAGCGCTGCCTGTATTTGAACAACAACAATCCGGCCATTTTATTAATATTTCCTCTGTGGCTGGTATTAAAGTATTCAGCCCGGGCGGCACAGTGTACAGCGGTACTAAGTTTGCGGTACGAGCCATCAGCGAAGGTTTGCGCCATGAAGTAGGTGGAGCTATCCGCACTACGACTATTTTGCCAGGTGCGGTAGATTCAGAACTGAAACACGGCAGCAGCCATCAACAAAGTGCTGAATTTGTGGGTAACTTCTATCAAATCGCTATTCCGGCGGATTCAGTGGCACGGGCTGTGGCCTATGCGATAGAACAACCAAAGGATGTAGATATTAACGAAATAGTGCTACGCCCTACTGTGCAGGACTTCTAAACCTGCACCACCAACTACCAGTCAATCTGAGTTTTATTGCGGAAAAATGCACCGGTCGGGCCATCCTCAGCTAATGTGGCCAGCCAGACTGGTGTTTCCGCTCCTTGCTCCGGACTTAAATCGGCGGCTTCTCCACCCATACGGGTGCGAACCCAACCAGGACAAGCGGCATTCACCTTCACTTCCGGCATAAATTCACGGGCACAACTAACAGTAACGGCATTTAGCGCCGCTTTACTGATGGCATAACAAGCAGGCCCTTCCAAACCTTCGGAAAAACTGCCCCAACTGGATGAAAGATTAACAATTCGGCCATAGCCCCTTTGTTTCATCAACTGCCCGAAGACTTTGCACAGTATAAAAGGTGCCACAGTATTGACCGACAAGCTGTGGATTAAATCTTCAGCCTGAGTGTGCGGTACATCAGTGGAATGCAGCATGGCAGCGTTATTGATCAGCACATCTACAGGACCATATTGACGCTCAATTTGTAGCGCTTTTTGTTCCAGCAATAAGGGATCAGTTAAATCCAGCCGCAGCGCTATACCAGCCCCCAACAAAGACACCGCCTCTTCCGCATCTTTTTGCTGCCTGGCCGCCAACAGCACTTGAAAACCACCTTGCTTTATCAAACTTTTAGCAATAGCAAAACCTATACCCCGGTTTGCACCTGTGATCAGCACTGTTTTTTGTTGCTGTGCCATATTCCGCTCCCTGATAACTGACCATTTATCCATTCACCCTATTTTATTCGCATGTTCAGATGAAATTCTACGAAGTGCAGCGCAAATTTACCTACACTAAGCCACAAGACGACCCGAAGATCCCACTCAGGCGAGGAACACTTCTGATGCCCAACATCAGCTTACTGCAAAAAACAGCGCTGTCGTTCCTGTTTTGGCTATTTTGCAGTGCTATTGCGACGACTGCAATGGCATGTGAGTTTGAAGTGGAACTTGAACGCTCTTGCGCTGAAGAGCTGGAGGAAGATCTGTTACCCAAAGTGCCTTTTGAGGTACAACGCAACAGCAATTTTCTGCATTTGCAAACCAAGGCCGGAGCTTTGGCTTTCCCTGTGTTTAAAGAAAAAACCGACGAAGATACCCAGCCTTATCTGGTGTCTTATTTAGCAGCTGTGCAACTGGCCGTGATTTGGGTTTTTGAATACCGTGGCCGCAGTGTGTATCTGGTGAATACTCAGACCGGTTTACAAACCCAGATTAATGGCTTTCCTTTGTTATCTCCGGACAACAAACGTTTACTGGTGTATTCCGAGGGGCTTTCAGATAAGGAAAACGCCAATCTGGTGGTGATTTACCAGATCCGTAACCACAAGCTACAGGCCGAACTGGTACTCAGCGGTGACGACAACAGAATACAACCCTGGAACCCACTGGATGTGCGCTGGGTGAGTCCGGAAAAAGCAGAATTTATCCGGCTGCATCATCACAATGGCCAGGAAGAACAGAAACTTCAAAGCCTTGAACTGCGGCAAGGGACATGGCAACTGCTGTAAATCACTGAACCCCTGGCTGGAGCCATTTTCGCTTTAGTGCACATACTGCTGGCTGACTGGTAAACGCGACAACTGCCACACTTTGTATCTCTGACAAACCGCTTTGTATTCAGCTCTGAGTTTTGCGGATTCCTGCAGCACAGCAATACTGGCCGGATGGTCACCATCTAAACGCTGCAGCATTTGTTCAAACCAGTTTAAGCCATGCCTTAATGTGGTTTGACAACGCCGCCATCTTTGTTGCTGCGCATAAGTTTCCGCCAGATTCTGAATGGAAATCGACAAACAGAAAGTGGGCAACGAAGCTTCTTCCCGGCTTAATTCAGGCGGACAGCAAACAAAAGCACAGTGATACCAGACAGGCCAAACATCAGAAATAGCCTGACGGTAAAAGCTCGCCGCAGCCGCCAAATGCCGTTCGCTAAAAGCCTGATTGCCCTGAGCAATGATCTGTTGCCAATTATCCATGCCATGATTCCAATTGAGAATTTATATCATCTAGACTATTTCAATTGCGAATGGTTCGCAACAAAATCGATGAAATTTGTCAAATCCATAATCAGGCTGTAATTCCAGATGTGAAATGGCTGTCCCTAAAATGTTGGTCCACACTCTGCTGTGCCGGTCAGGACCTGAATCAGGACCGGACTACTTATAAAAAATAACAGCAATTTGAGGACAAATAGATGCAACATAAAAATCTGCTATTCCCACTTTTAGCCATAAGCTGTGCCGTCAGTGCTGCGGTGCATGCCAACAATCTGGCGATCACAGGCCCGGGTGCCGCAGCTGACGGTTCCAGTAAAGCCAGCGGTATCAGTTATTCAGATGTCAGAGACAACGACTTACAAAGCTACTGGCAGCCTTCCAGTAACTCAAACCAAAGGGTATCGGTGAAATGGAGCTCTGCCGTTCAACTGAATCAGGTGGTGCTGAAAGAAACTGGTTCTGCAGTCACCAGTTGGCGTTTAGTCAATAACGACAATGGTGCTGAACTGGCCAGCGGCAGCAGTATTGGCGGCAATAAAGTGCTGAATTTAAGCACCATCAGCAGTAAAAAGCTGAATCTGGAAATTATCAGCGCCAGCTCAGCACCCCGTATTGCCGAATTTGAAGTCTATCTGAATACAGAAGGCGGCACAGATCCGGACCCTACGGATCCAACAGAGCCAGTTGACCCTACAGACCCGACTGACCCGCCGCCAACAGGTGAAGTTACGGCCTGCAGCACAAGCCCACAAGGTTTTGCGTCGCTGGATGGAGGCACCACAGGAGGCGCAGGTGCCAATGCGGTGACTGTCACAGCAACCACAGGAGCTGAAATTCAGGCCGCTTTGGCCAACAGGGATTTAAACCGCCCTTTAACCATCAGAGTCAATGGCACTATTACCACAGCCAACTCAGGTGGCGTCAGTAAATTTGATATTAAAGATATGAATAACGTCAGTATTATTGGGGTGGGCAACAACGCCTTATTTGATGGTATAGGCATTAAAGTCTTCCGCGCCAATAACGTGATTCTGCGCAATTTAAAGCTGCGTTATGTCAATACAGGGGATAAAGATGCTATTACGCTGGAAGGGCCAGCCAGCAATATCTGGATCGATCACAACGAAATTTACAACAGCCTGGATGTAGGGAAAGACTATTACGACGAGTTAGTCAGCGGCAAAAAAGACGTAGATAAAGTAACGATTTCATACAACTATCTGCACGACAGCTGGAAAACCTCGTTATGGGGCAACAGCGATTCTGACAACTTCAACCGCCGTATTACCTTTCACCATAACTACTGGCAAAGAGTCAATTCACGCCTGCCGTTATTCCGTTTTGGCCAGGGCCATATTTACAACAATTACTACACCGAAGTGCAGGACACTGGCATTAACAGCAGAATGGGCGCGGTGATCCGTATTGAAAACAATGTGTTTGAAAACACCACTAACCCTATAGTGTCGTTTTATTCCAGCGCTTTGGGGTACTGGGATACCAGAGGCAATCAGTTCAGCAATACCACCTGGCAGGCGATGCCATCTGAGGGTGTGATTGCAGGACCCAATGTACAGCCGAATGCAGTATTAAATCTGCCGTACAGCTTCGCTTTATTACCCACTAATGAAGTGAAAGCTCATGTGATAGCTAATGCTGGAGTGAATAAATGTAGTTTTTGAGCGTCAGCGTAACAAAACAAAAACCGGCTCACTTCATCAACTGAGCCGGTTTTTTTACTTTGTACTGAATGGATGCTGTCAGTCTTTTTTCGCTAACAGATAAGTGACTACAGCATTTAAATCTTGCTGGAAATTTTGCTGACTTAAACCAGAGAACTTCACCAGGTACTTGCCGTTGACCAAAAGTGTAGGTACACCTTGCAGTACTTTGGCTTCAGAGTAGTGATCCTGACTTTTTTTCATAACAGCGACTTCAGCAACGACCTCCGGATTGACCATGCCTGAGTCAAACAACATAGCCGGAATATCATTCACCACCAACAGGTTACGAATATCTTGTTCTGAACTGAAAGTAGCGCGCTGATTATGTAAATAATCGAAAATCACATTTGAAATACGATCGCCCTGGCCTGCATTTTTGGCTACCACATAAGCCTTAGCTAAAGACTGCTGTAGCTCAGGCGGTGCCACCCGTAAAAAGTCGACATGGTGCTTGGTCAGGCTGACACCTGTAGGCAGGTTTTTATCCAAAGCCTGAGCAAAGGGTTCAAAGGCTTTGCAATGCCCACAATAAAACGAAAAGAACTCCAGAACTTCTGGTTTAGTTGTCGCTTTTTCTGCGATCACCTCGTAATGCACACCTTCCTGATACTGCACAGGGGAAGCTGCAGAAGCTAAGGCCATAACAGGGGCAAATACCAAGGCAACCAGTAATTTTTTCAACATAAGGAACGCCTTCTAATTAAGATTGAGTCAGTAAAAAATTAACTAACTGCTTAAACTCTTCATCCTGATTTTCACGGCTCAAACCCTGGCTCAGAATTTTGTATTTACCGTTGATGATAAAGGTTGGCACACTGCTTAATACACGGCGGGCTGATAAAGCTTCTTGCTCTTTTTTCATTTGCTTGGCGCCACCAGCTACAGTAAAGCTTTTAATCGCTTTGTCGTAAGTGTCTGCATCGATGCCATTGGCAACAACAACGGCTTTGATCTCGTCATCGTTAGCAAAACTTTTACGGTCTACATGAATATGATTAAAAAGCGCGCTGGCAATCTCGTCGCCTTTGCCCAGGTTTTTCGCAACCAGGTAGGCTTTGGCCAAGGTGACCTGAATTTCTGGAGATGCATGTTGTAAAAAGTCGACATGTACTTTTTTCAGTTCAGCACCTGTTGGTAATTGTTTAGCTAAGGCCTGCACTTTAGGCTCATAGGCAAAACAAGCAGGGCAATAAAAAGAGAAAAATTCTTTTACTTCAGGCTTGGCCGTGGCTTGCTCTGAAATCACTTCGTAGTGTTTACCTTCTTCAAACTGAGCAGCAAAAACTGCAACAGGTAATAACAAAGCACCTACTAACAACGCTGTTAACTTTTTCATTATTCAAATGTTCCTTGGAATAAAACTGCCACTACTCTAACAAAAACTTACCACTGGGGCATCAAAGAAAGTGGGCTCTGGTCACAGAATTTCAGCTGTTCATCCAGCGCCCTTAATTGTTGCTGCCAATATTGGTCTGTGCTGAACCACGGAAAGTTCTTCGGAAACGCCGGATCGCTCCACCTTTTTGCGATCCAGGCCATATAAGACAAAATCCGCATAGCCCGTAAAGGTTCGATTAAACGCAGCTCTTTATGGTCAAAATCGCAGTACTGCTCATACTCTTCCAGCAATAACGACAACTGATAGGTTTGCTCCACTCTGTCGCCGTTTAGCAACAACCATAAATCCTGTACCGCAGGGCCGTTACGGCTGTCGTCAAAGTCCAGCAACAAAGGCCTGTCGTCATGCCACAACAAATTACCTATATGGCAGTCGCCATGCACCCGGCGGATTTTTTCCGGCTTATACAAAGGACCAACCTTATCGCATAACTGTTGCATCATCGCCTGATAATCTTTTTCCAGCGAAGGCGGAATCAAGCCCGACTGCAACAAGCTTTGCTGGCTGTCGAGCAAAAAGGTTTGATGGTTTATGGTTGGCCTGTGTACAAAAGGCCGGGCAGCGCCTACCTGATGTACCATGCCTAAAAAACGCCCCAATTGCAGCATTTGATTATCGTTATCCGGCTCTAAAGTACGGCCACCACGACTGGGAAACACAGACAAATAAAAGCCACCATAGGACAACACCTGCTGACCATCCCGCGCCACAGCTTCGGCCACTGGCACTTCAATCTCTGCCAGTTCAGCAACAAACTGATGTTCTTCATTCAGTTGCTCAAAACTCCAGCGTTCTGGCCGGTAAAACTTCACCACCCAGCTTTTGCGATCGTCATCTCTAAACTGACAGACTCTGTTTTCAAAGCTGTTGAGTTGCAATAAACCCGAGCTGACATCAAAGCCATAATGAAATAAGGCATCCAGCATTAAATCCGGACTTAAAGTAGAAAAGTCAAAAGTGCTCATGGAATTCCGTTTAGTCGATGCTGCTGCCAAAAAAATAGGGAGCCGAAGCTCCCTAGTCTAACGCTTTTACTGATTTAACGGGCGGAAAAGAACTTGCTGCCCTGAGTTAAGCGAATGTCAGGCTCGTCGCTATCCTGCAATACAAACTCAATATCCAGCACAGGTTTTTTCGCATCCACAGGATCCAAAGACAAACTGATCGGCAGGTTAGCAGTTTCACCACCTTTGATAGTCAGCTCTTTCTCACCCAACCACTGTGCGTCATCGAGGCCTTGCACAGACAACTGGTAAGTTTGTTCCTGCTGCGATTTGTTTATCACTTTTAAGGTGTAGGTGTTTTCAATTAAACCTTCGTCGGTTTCACGGTACAAAGCGCCACGGTCGCGCACTATGTCCATCACCACAGGTTTACGCACCACTAAGGTCCAGGCAAAGGCCGCACACACAGCAACCAGTACCATAAAGTAACCGACTAACTTGCCACGCACGACTTTGGTGGTTTTGCCTTCCAGACTATGTTCTGTGGTGTAGCTGATTAAGCCTTTGGCATAGCCCATTTTATCCATAGTGTCGTCACAGGCATCGATACAGGCGCCACAGTTAATGCACTCGTACTGCAGGCCGTTACGAATATCAATGCCGGTAGGGCAAACATGCACACATAAATTACAGTCGATACAATCGCCTAAGCCTTTGGCTTTGTAGTCTGTGTCTTTACGGGCGCGTGGACCCCGGTTTTCGCCACGTTTGGCATCATAAGTCACGGTAAAGGTGTCTTTATCAAACATGGCCGACTGGAAGCGGGCATAAGGGCAAATGTGAGTACACATAATTTCACGCATCCAGCCTGCATTGCCATAAGTACAGAAAGCAAAAAACCAGACTGAAACCGCAGCCCAGAAGCTGGCTTCTAGTGTAAAAAATTGGATAAACAGTTGATCAACAGGGGTAAAGTAGCCAACAAAAATCAATGCTGTGAGTACAGAAAATGCCAGCCAGCTGAAATGGGTCAGGCCTTTTTTCATCACTTTGCTGAAGCTCCAGGGGTCCCGATCCAGCTTCATGCGCTGATTACGGGTGCCCTGAATTTTTTCTTCAAACCACATGAAAATAAAGGTCCATACGGTTTGCGGACATAAATAACCACACCAGACCCTGCCATAAAAAGTGGTGACAAAAAACAACGCAAAAGCGCCAATGACAAAAATCCAAGCCAGAATAGTGAAATCCTGTGGCCACAAGGTCATACCGAAGATATAAAACCTTTGCTCAACTAAATCAAACAAAATAGCTTGCTGACCATGAAATTCCAGCCATGGCAACAACATAAACAGACCCATAAACACAAAGCCAATATTACGCCTTAAGCTTTGATGCAGGCCCTTCACAGCCCGAATGTAAATGCGGTCTCTTGGGTTGTATTTGGCTTTTTTGTCCGGATTGGGTTGATGCACCTCTACCGGAATGTTTTTAATATCTATCTTGTTATCCACGCCCATTCCTCGTGCTGCTACCCAGTATTCAGTGTAGCAGGCTGTTTAATGCAGCTTGTTGATACAGGACAAGCCCAGCTTTGTTTTGACCAATCCGTGACCACTGTGCCAGTCTGCTTTTGGCATAGTAGTTTAGGGTGCTGAAGCCTGGCCTCTACTGCTTTCTGTTATAACCCTATGTGTTACTGCAATAATCGAACCAAAGGCCAATAGTATATAACACTATGATCCATATTGAATTTTCATCTTAAGCTCAATTTAGATGTGTCAACTTTGTTTACAGTGCCGCATATTTTGGTAGCCTGATTGACAGTGTCATGCTGCTCTTGCTGTGTTATAAACAATAGAGTTATAAATGGGGTAACAAATTATGCGCAATTTTTTGCTGTTGTGTTTGCTGATAGTCAGCACCCTGACCTTTTATGACCATCCACGAATGTTGCCTTATTCAGAACCTGTGCTGGACTGGTTAGCCGAACATATTTCACTGCCTGGCGCTCAGTCTGATTCCATGGTCACCCGTAAAATTCAAAAAGCTTTTTATGCTATAGGCCAGGATTACGGCACAGGCCAGCAGGAAGCGTTAGCCAAAGCAGCACAAAACATCACCAACCTGCTGCAATTTCGCCGCGACTACTGCCAAAACGGTGATTTTCATCCGGCCTTATTTGGCGACGCCATGACAAGGGCTTGTGATGTGTTAAGGCAATATCCGAAGCTGGAAGAGTTCAGGCAGCAGTGATCAGCACCGCAAGCCTCTGCATTCAGAAATCGAAGTCATCTTCTGCCGGTTCCAAAGAGTAAAAAATATCGATAAATGGTTGTAGAAAAAAACACACAAACAACGCAGTGCAGATAATAAAAGCTAATGAACTGTTCAAAAATAACTGCATGCTAATGCCAAGGATAGTCCCCAGAAACCAAGAATTTAAGAACGTTGCGTTCTCGCTGATTTTTATACTCTTATGGCAAAAAATGCAGCGAATTGATGGCTGAATGATAAGCCCTTTCCTCTGCCTGATCGTGAGCGTTTTCTTACAATGCGGACATTGAACGTCAAACATGATGTTCATCTCTCAGAAAAGAAATGCGCCGTCATTTAATTTCCTCAGCGAATATAAGTGAGAAAACCACTGAACTAGAGATTTATATAAAAATAAAATTTCATATAAATAGCTAAATAAATTCACCCCCCAAAGTAATGGGATAGCCAAACAGTTAAAGACACTAACGGTATGGCAACAGACAAACTTAGTAGGAACTTAAATAAAAAAACCTTAAAATTACCAAGAGGCGTGAAAGCATCATTTTTTTCATAAAAAAGAAACATACTAACTATAACAAATGCAACACTACCGATAGTTACCTGAGCATATGGGTCACCAAGAGACATAAAAAAGATAGAAAATGATGCAGCTATTGATAGTAATACAGCGAGTTTCATACTTTTATCACTAATGTGGTCAAGTCTTGCCCCGCGCCCATGAGCTGTAATCGTCTTGGGCGCCCTATCTTGAACCCTACTTTGGGGAAATTCTCTCGATCAGTGGATGAACCTTCAAGTACTAGAAAATGCCATAAACGAAGCAAGGTCAACTTTGTATAAACATACTCCATCAAAAGATGGAAGCGAACGAAACTCGCTCATGGCAATGCATAATCTTATTTCAGAAAATTATATAAAGTTCATGGCCAAGCACTCATTCGGAGCAATGGGAAAGATTTGACCCCATTGATCCTCAGCCAAAGAATTGTTGAATCATTATTTGGACACATATGCCAATCGCGATGCCAAAACTAAGACCTACAACCATACTCCGTTTACAAAGTGTAAATTTCGGTTTCCAGCTCATAATATCACTCTCAATTTGACGAGGATCTTAAGGGCGCATCAGTGATGCGCCCAATTCAACTACTCTGCTAGTACGCTATAAAAATATGATGCCGTCAATCCGATACTGACACCTATCATTGCAACAGGGAACCATACTGGAGCAGAGCCAGCAACAGCAATTCCAACACCAATCCCAACGATGCTCAGATTGCCACCAATAGCCATATCTTGTGATACACCACCACTCACTTCTTCCACTTGTTCAAATGTTAACTCTTGCATTTTATCTCTCCTTGAGTTGATTAACGAGTGCAGCCTGCCTTGAAGGCTTAAGAGCGGCTCATATAACCAAGCCATTAGGCTGCGTTGTTTCAGCACTACATCCGCATTTAGCAACAATGCCCGGTTGAAGCGGAACAGTGTTGCTAAAAGCACGGATTTGTCGCTTCCCAAACAACAAAAAACACAAATTTTACTTTAAATTAAATATAATTTAACAATAAAGAAAAACAAGCGATAGCCAGACCAAAATGGGGGATCAGACTTTAATAGTTTGATGAATAAAGAAATTTAATTTTGCAGATTTTTAGGGGTAAAACCTGAGGAGATCAAGCTGAAATCCAAGGGGGAAACCAGGCAGAGGCCTGCTGGCCCCTGCTTGTGAAAATATCAAAGCTACAACACATCCACTTTAATTTTGGTGATCACATCCAGTGCTTTTTGTTTGGCGTCATTTGCCGATTTCCTTAAAAGAACTTCGGAGCTATTTACACTCAAGCCGTCTTCGCTGGCAGCATTTGCTGTTTATAAGCTTCTGTTACATCCGTTAACTGGCCCTGATGCAGCTGAATAATACGGTCGGCATTTAAAATGGTTTGTGGTCTGTGGGCAATAATAATGCGGGTCATCGGCAGCTGACTAATGGCTTCGTTGACATAATGCTCCAACTGAATATCTAAATGGCTGGTAGCTTCGTCCATAAACAGAATTTTTGGTTGGCGGTACAAAGCCCGGGCTAATAATACCCGCTGCTTCTGGCCGCCGGATAAACTGCTGCCCATATCACCAATTAAGGCGTTGTAGCCCATTTGCATAGCGGCTATATCCTGATGAATACCAGCCAATTGAGCGCAGGCCATCACTTTTTGCATATCCATTTGGCTGTCAAAAAAGCTGATATTTTCCGCCAGCGTGCCCGACATTAAAGCATCTTCCTGCATGACTGCTGCAATTTGCTGCCGATAATGCCTTAAGCCCAAATGCTTTATATCCACACCATCGGCTTCTACTTTACCTGCCTCTAATGGCAATAAACCCAACATCAGTTTTAACAAGGTCGTTTTACCAGTACCAGAAGGGCCAATAATAGCCACGCTTTCGCCAGCCTTAACTTCGAGGTTTAAGCCGTTAAATAATAAAGGGTCGTTACTGGCATAACGAAAGGCCACATCTTTTAAACTAAGAGCACCGCTGATCTCACGTTGCTGTGCGGTTTCGCCTTCCTGTTCTTTTTCAGTCAGCGCTATATCAGCCAACCTGTCTAAGTGCAGCCGCGTCATTTTAATTGCAATCACTTTATCAATCAGCGCAGTTGTCCGGCTGGTGAACTGGTTTTTATAGGCCATAAAAGCAAACAACATACCTACACTGATATTGCCATCCAGCACTGCCCATGCCGCCAAATACACCACCAGCGTGTTTTCAATACCAAATAATAACTGGTTAATCGTGCTGTAAGAAATTTGCCATTTGCCCAGTCGGTAGTTTTGATTCACCGCATCGGCATAACGGTTTTGCCAGATATTTAAGCGCTGGCTTTGCTGACCAAACAACTTAATGCTTTGCATGCCGCGCACTGTTTCCATAAAGTTACTTTGCTCTTTGGCGCTGGCTACTATGCTAGCTTCAGTGCGCTGCCGCAAAGGCCGGTACAACATGGCGCGAATAAGGGCGTAAATCACCACGGCGGCCAGCACCACCATACTCAACTGTGGGCTATATAAATACATCATCACCAGCACAGTAATGGCCATTACGCCATCGATCACACCTTCCACCAGGCTTGTGGTTAATAGCTCGCGCACTGAATTCAGTGAACCAAAGCGCGAGACAATATCGCCCATATGGCGTTTTTCAAAAAAGCTCAGTGGTAAATGCAATAAATGGCGGAATAAATTAGTGGCCATTTGCAGGCTCATCACGGAGCCTAAATGCAATACCACCCAACCTCTTAAAGTTTGAGTCAGGGTTTGCACAAGCATCAATAAACCAAAACCTAAGGCCAGCACTACCAACAGCGGCGTGTCGTGACTGACTAAAACTTCATCCACCACCAGTTGAGTGTAATAAGGTGCAGCCAATACAAAAAGCTGTAACAACAAAGACAAAATAAACAGCTTAACAAGGGACGGCACCAGGCCCTGCACCTTGCTCCAAAAAGCCGTAAGGCCCAGTTTGACTCGTTCATCAATTTTCTGAAATTCAGTAGTGGGGCTAAGCTCCAGTGCCACGCCAGTAAAAGATTTATCCACATCAGCCAATGCCACAACACGTTCACCCATAGCAGGGTCAAGAATGGTAATGCCTTTGTTGCTAACTTTTTTCAGCACCACAAAATGGTTCATATCCCAATGCAAAATGCAGGGCAAGCGCAAGTTTTTTAAATCGGCTAAATCCAGTTTTAAGGCACGAGGCGCCATACCCAACTGACCAGCAAGTTGCATCAACTGCTGCAAGTTAGCGCCTTTGAGCGATACGCTATAGCGATTACGTAAGGTGGTTAGATCAAGTTGATGACCATGATCATTGGCCACCATAGCCACACAGGCTAAACCACATTCAGCGGCTTCGGATTGGTAAATCATTTTTGTTTCAAAACACCGCAATTAGTCGATCAAAAAGCTCAAAAGCATTCCGAATCAAAAAATGACCAAGTGCAACGCCTACTATTATCCCAAACAATACACCTAAAGAAAAAAATATTTTTTCAAACAGCACATCAAACTCCAAAAAATGTTTCACAAAAAGGACCTCCTTTTTACTGTGCCCGCTCATACATCTCACGACCAATATTGATGGCAACTCTCGCTGCAAGTCACTATCAACAATGATTCAATGCTTGCCTTTAGCCCATGAAACCTAATCGTCTCGGGCGCTCTATCATGAACACTATTTTTTGCAAAAATACTCTTGTTCTGTGAATGAATCGTCAAATACTGGAAAATGCCATAAACGAAGCAAGGAAACTTTGTATAAATATACTCCATCAAAAAGATTTAGGCGCAAGTAACTCGATCCTTACTATGTATAATCCTGTTTCAGAAAATTAGATAAAGTTCATGAACAAATAATAATTCAGGGCAAAGTGCAAGACTAGACCTAATTGATCGTAAGCCGCATTCAGCGGCTTACGATTGGTAGATCATTTTTGTTTCAAAATACTGCAATTAGTCGATCGAAAAACTCAAAGGCATTCCGAATCAAAAAATGCCCAAGTGCAACGCCTACTAATGCCCCAAGCAACACACCCAGTGAAAAAAATATTTTCTCAAATGCCATATTGACCTCAAAAAAAACTTCACAAAAGGGAGCTATGCCCTTTTATTCTTGGCTTCGCTCGTAAATTTCAAGACCAATGGTTATGACTAGTCCTGCAGCAACTCCCCAGGGTCCGGCTATACGAGCTCCATTCGCGATCATGCGGCCAGCTGCTACATATCTATTTGATGCACCACCATTAACTTCAGTCAATTCTTCAATTGAAAGCTCAACTAAATTTCTATCTTCATGTACGATTTGCATAATTAATCAACCTTCACTGTGTCATTACTTTGTCATAAAAACCAATCAATTCATTGGCTAAAGTATAACCAGCACCAACACCGCCCATGAACCCACCTATCATACCTGCGGCTTTCAGCGCGCCACCAACTGCAGGAGGGATTAAAAACACTAGACCACCACTCACTTCTTCCACTTGCTCAAATGTTAACTCTTGCATATGATCTCTCCTTGAGATGATTAAAGATTACAGCCTGCCTTTCAGGCTTAAGATCGGCTCAAACAACCAGGCCATCAGGCTGCGTTGTTCCAGCACTATATCTGCGCTTAACAACATGCCCGATTGCAGCGGAACATTGTTGTTAAAAGCGCGGATTTGTTGCGATTCCAGTTGCACCTCAACGCGGTACACTGGCTCCTGTAAGGCGACAGGCATATCTACTTCATTTGGAAGCACTATAGCCTGCGCCGTTTTTATTACTTGCCCTTCGTAACTGCCAAAACGCTGGTACGGAAAGGCGTCAAAACGTAACCTTGCCTGCTGCCCCGGCTGGACAAAACCATAAGCACGGGTCGGCACTAATAACACTGCTAATAATTCAGCCTGTTCCGGCATTATGGTGAGTAGTGGCAAAGCGGCCGCTATGCTGTTGCCTAATTCAGCCACTAAATTAGTCACACGCCCTGCCACAGGGGCTGTTAATACCAGTTCACCACGGCCCTGCAATTCAGTTTTTTGCTGCTGCAACTGCGATAACTCAGTAGCCAGAATGGCCTGCTGTTGTTGCTGTTCCATAGGTAAACGTGCGAGCTGGCCCTGAATTTGTTGCACTTGATTTAGCTGCGCCTGCTCACTGGCTTTTTGTTCAGCCAACAATTGTTGCAAGTTCAATAGCAGCTCTTTTTGCTTGTCCAGCTCGTCCTGAGTGACAGCACCTTGTTGGCTTAACGCCTGATAATCTGCATAACGTTTTTGATTTAACTCCAGCCGTTGTTGCAGCATCTGCTGTTGTGTAGTTATTTCGCCTATTAATTGCTGACTGGACACTAAACGGGAGTTCAGCTCAGCTTGTTGTTGCTGATACTGCTGGTTGCTTTGCTGCCGCCGTTGCTCCAGCAACAGAGCTTGTGTATCCAAAGCTTCAGTTAAACTTAAAGTTAAGCTTTGGCCCTGAGCCAGTTGGTCCTGCACTGAAATTTTTAACAGCTTTTGACCGGCCGCTACCTGCTGGCCATCTTCAATATAAATTTCGCTAACCACACCGGCACGGGGAGCGGTAATTTTGGCTAAACCACGGTTGGGTTTTAAATAACCAGAGACGGTTTCTTTGCGGTCAAAGGAGGCCCAGACTAAAAAAATCACCAGTGCAGTCACTACCAGAACCAAAGCGCCAGTTAATACACTGGACGATACAGGCTGAGCAATCACCACCTCGCCGTCAAGGCGGGCCGACTGATGTTTAATAGCTGACTGACGAAATAATCCCTGTGACACAACAACTCCAATGCAACCAAAAGACAAACCAATATAGGTAAATAAGTTGCTTAAACAAAAACTACATTAACAAAAAAAAACACTTCAAGCACTTTTTTACCTAAAAAGTTAATTAATTACCTAAATAAGTGAATTGTAAGGGTTTTTAATTATGGCATCAGTTAGAATACCCTAATGCAAGCTAATGATTTATATAACTTTTTTGTATAAAAATTCACCTGCTTAATTTTCAGGCAGATTTTAATCTAAGTAGCTGGTTTTATGAGGTATCAAAAACAACAAAAGGGCCCGCAGGCCCTTGTTTTCACATTTAAAAATGAATTGTCAGCTTAAAAACCTACAACACATCCACTTTAATTTTGGCGATCACATCCAGTGCTTTTTGTTTGGCCTGATCGACGTTATCTCCTAACGCTAAAGCTACGCCCATACGGCGTTCGCCTTGTACTTCGGGTTTCCCAAACAGGCGCAGGTCGGTGTCGGGTTGCATTAAGGCCTGAGCTAAGTTGCCATAGCCAATTTGCTGGGAATTACCAGGCACTAATAACACAGCTGAAGCTGCTGGGCCGTATTGGCGGATCACCGGAATAGGCAAACCTAAAATAGCGCGGGCATGCAGCGCAAATTCGGAATAGTTTTGCGAAATTAAGGTCACCATACCAGTGTCGTGTGGCCGGGGTGATACTTCGCTAAACCACACCTCGTCGCCCTTCACAAACAACTCCACACCAAATAAACCAAAACCACCTAAAGCTTCAGTGACTAAAGCGGCGTAACTTTGGGCTTTTTCCAATGCAGCCGCCGACATAGCCTGAGGTTGCCATGATTCGCGGTAATCACCTTTTTCCTGACGATGCCCAACAGGTTCGCAGTATTGAGTGCCGGAAATGGAACGAACTGTCAGCAGCGTGATTTCGTAATCGAAGTCGATAAAACCTTCGACTATGACCCGGCCTTTACCGGCACGACCACCTTCCTGAGCATAAGCCCAGGCTGCTTCTAAATCGGCGTCGGATTTCAGCACTGACTGGCCTTTGCCGGAGGACGACATAATAGGTTTCACCACACAAGGGTAACCAATATGGGCCACAGCTGCTAAGTAGCTGGCTTTGTCATCAGCAAAACGGAAAGGCGAGGTAGGCAGTTGTAACTCTTCAGCCGCTAAACGCCGAATACCTTCGCGGTTCATGGTCAGGTTGGCCGCTTTGGCGCTTGGGATCACAGTAAAACCTTGTTGCTCCAGCTCTACCAGCGTGCTGGTGGCTATAGCTTCCAGTTCAGGTACGATCAGCGCTGGTTTTTCTTTGATCACAATCTGGCGCAAAGTAGCACCGTCCAGCATCGAAATTACATAATGGCGATCGGCCACTTGCATAGCAGGCGCATTGGCGTAACGGTCGACCGCTATCACTTCACAGCCTAAACGTTTGAGTTCAATACATACTTCTTTACCAAGTTCACCGCTACCTAATAACAGCACTTTAGTGGCGTTGGCGGCACCCGGGGTTCCTATCTGGCTCATCTGCAGCTCCTTGATTTAATGTGCAAGAGCATAACAAAAATCATCTGCCAACACTTAATGATTTAAGCGGGTTCAGGAGCTGGTAAGCAAGCTGAAAACTGTAACCACCTGCAGCTTAGGCTAACACCCACCTTAACGCTGCCGACACTCAGGGTATATTGACGTATTCGATATACCAACCATCGGCCAGGGCTTTGGTAAAATGCAGAGGCGCTTTTGGATCACGCTTGTCTTCCTGATGAATGGCCGGGTTATAGTCACTAATTTTTGCTGGCTGGTAGCTATAGCCCATGTAAGCACCTTCACCATAGAACCAGACGGACCATTGTGTGATAAAAAGTGAGCACTCTGGCTCACCTTTCTGACTGAGTGATATACCTTCCGCATCAATGTCGTTCAATAAGGTATTTATTTTCTGAAGCTGATTGGCTATATGTTCTGGATAGTCGTCTAGCGGCGCATTTATTTTGTGATGATGAAATGTTGTATTCAGACTTGCCTTCACGTCGCATGACATCTTAGCCAACTGCTTAAACTGGGTGTGATGCTGGGAAAATTGCTGGGTTAGCTCGTCTACATCCGGTGTTTTGCCACAACCAGCCAGTAACAAACTACAGGCCATAAGTAAGCTAATAATGGATTTCATTCATCGTCCTTGGTTTTGGAATAATTATTGATCTTGGGAGGCGGGCACCATAGATCCATATCGCGACTTTTTTCTAAAGCAAAACCGACAGATCTTTTCAAAGAAACGCCGCCTACAAAACACTAATTCAACAAATAAAATACTTCTTTGCAACCTGCCTGTCCATTGCTGGTTTTTTGTAAAACTCTAAGGGATATATTCAGCACACCTGATATTCTTGGCCCACATTGAAGCACTATTCAGACAAAGCTGTACCTGAACATCAAAAAGCTGATTGAGGTATAGTAAAGCTAAACCAAAACAGAGCATTTTTATGTCCGAGCAACTTTGCCCTTTATGTCAGCAAGCTAATTTATGTAAAGCAGGCACTGCTGAGCAGAACCAGTGCTGGTGTATGGCGAAGCAATTTCCGGCTGAGCTGCTGGCACAGGTGCCGGATCAAAATAGCTGCATTTGTGTTGGCTGTTTCAAGCGCTTTGTAGAACAGGCCAAGCCTGTACAACAATTTAAACCTCAATAATCACACAGTGTTATTTGGTATTTTGCCATTTACCTGAGCGTTTCATTGTGCCCCAACTGCTTTTGCTGTTACGGGCCCACAGCCATAAACCTTTTAAACGCCACCAGGAATTCAACTGGCGATAACCGAAATTTTCCAGCACTGCCATTAAAAACAACCGCATAATGCTGCGCCCGCCCGGATATACAGGGTACGACATTTCTTCCAGCACCAGCGCTACTACAGAAATCAGTATGCCAAAACCTATAGTGACCACTAAAAAGGCTAATAAAGCAGCCGGATCTAACCAACCGGCCAGCCAGGTAAATAACATGAACAGATAACCCAGCACTTCCAGTGCCGGACCTAAGGCTTCAAATAGCAAAGCAAAAGGAAAAGCTAACCAGCCGACAGCTCCAGATTTCCTATGAAATAATAAAGACATATTGGCACTTAAACTTTCCAGCAACCCCCTTTGCCAGCGTACACGCTGCTGTGCAAGCGTAGCCAGATCTTCCGGCGCTTCAGTCCAGCACACAGGGTCAGGAATAAAATAAATGCGGTATTTGCGGTTATTCAGCCGCATATGTTTGTGCATCCGCACTACCAGCTCCATATCTTCGCCTATGGTTTTATGCCGGTAACCACCCACTTCAATCACCAGGTCTTTTCTAAACAAACCAAAAGCACCACTGATGATCAATAATGCATTTAAGGACGACCAGCCCAAACGACCAAACAAGAAACCACGCAGGTATTCAACTATTTGCAGTTGCGGCAATATTTTATTGGGTAAAGCGGCTTTTAATAACAAACCATCTTTCACCTGACAGCCATTCGCGATACGTACAGTTCCGCCTGCTGCAATGGCGGTAGGATCTTCCAGAAAAGGCCGGATAATGCGCAATAAGCTGTCGCGTTGCAAAATAGAGTCGGCGTCTACACCACAAAACAGCGGAAAACGCGATAAATTCACCCCGGCATTTAAGGCATCCGCTTTACCGCCATTGGCTTTATCTATCACTTTTAAATTCGGATAACGGCTGGACTGATAAATACCGCGAATTTGCTGACAAGGTAAACGTAATGGGCAAGTGGCTGAGGACAAGGTTAAAGCAAAACTGTCTTTCAGCACCTGTAAGGTTTCATCTTTAGAGCCATCGTTGATGACTATTACTTCGTACTCAGGGTAAGTCAGTTGCAATAAAGACAAGACTGAACTACCAATGGTTTCCTGTTCGTTGTAGGCAGGCACCAACACAGAAATAGGAGTTAAAAAACTGGCGTAGCTGGCTGGTAACAGCTCAGTGCGGGCTGACTGAATATGGCTACGCATCACCAGCAAGGCGACTAAATTCAGGATCAGGTAACCCGCAGACAAACAAACAAAATACCCCACCAACAGCCACTGCAAAGGCACCAGCCAGGGTGCCAGATCCAACTGCTGTATCCACTGATGCATCCACTCTATGCTCTGTTGTAACCAGTCATTCGCCATCAGGTTCTCCCTTGCTGCTGACGCTGTTGTTCTTCCTTCACTTGCAACAAAATAGCGATAGCAAAAGGGTCGGTCAGTTGTTGTTGCCACTGTTGTAGCTGCTCATCCTCAACGCCAGGCATGGCAATCAAACTTTGCGCCGCACGATAACGCACCCACCAGTTGGAATCCGATAACATCTTTAGCAATAAAGGCGCATCAGACCTGTCGCCTAGCCGGGCTAAAGCTTTGGCTAACTGCACGCGGACTTCCCACTGCGGATTGTCGACCTGCTGGCGTAATAATGGTAATAAGTCAGGTGACACAGCGCTGGCAAAAGCTGTAGTTAACAACTCCATTTCATTCGGGTAGTGCTCTAAGGCTTGCTGGATCAGCGGCTGACTGTCGATGGGCGATAAGATATGCATCAGCTTAATCAAACGTCTTAACTCTTTGGCTGTCGCCTTTTCGGCACAGTCTGTAATAGACCTTACCATCAAATCATGAGGCAAGCGCACCAGCAAACCTGCCAGTCGGCTGACCGACCAATCGTCCCGATGAATTTGACTCAAAATCACAGGTAAACCCAGTTTTGGATCTATAGCCAATAAAGCTCTGGCCGCCACCAAAGAAAAAATAGTCCGTTTGTCCAGTACATGAGGGATCAAATCGGCAAAAGCAGATTTCTCCTGCACTATGCCCAGCGCCATAATGGCAGTGAGTTTTTTATCTGTGCTATAGCCATGCAGCCATTGCTTCATCACAGGAATTAAATTCAGTTGTTGTGCCAGTCCGGCCAGACGGCTGGATGCGCTGCCCCTGACGGTTTGCTCCAGTTGCAACCATAACTGCACTACAAAACCAAAACCTTCGGCAGTCAGTTGTGGCAAGGGCCCTGTATTTTCGTCCGGCGAATAAATCCAGGAAAACAGTATAGGTGTCCATTGTTCTGTGGCCTGCTGGCGGCTTTTGTCGCGCTGCCGTCTTTCGTAATGCATGAATAAAGTCAGCACCAGCAGCAAAAGTGTTATCAGCAATAACACAGCGCTGCTGTACCAAACCAGCTGCACTATCACATCAGAGTGTGTATCGGACACCTAAACCCACCTCGGTTTTTTTGTATAACACATCTTGTTCAGACCAGCTCAGGTTGTACAACAGACTCCAGTCGGTGGCAAAAGAGAATTGGCCAAATAAGCCAATGCGGTTAACCTCCATCACCAACACACGGTTAGGCAAACGTTCCAGTTCTTTACCTTTGACCAACAAGGCAGTGAGTGAATCCGTATCGTTAAAGTAATAGCTCGCTTGCAGTACATGAGTATTGGCTGAGCCAGTACCTTCAGGTCTGGAGTGATACAAGGTGTAAGCATAACGCCATGAACCACTGTAATGTTCATTCATCAGGCTATAGCTGCGGCTGTCTTGCTGATCGTCATTAGAAACAGATACCCCGGGCGTCACAACCCAGCCCTTCATCCATTGCCAGGCCAACTGATTGCCTATCGAGAGTTCGGGCCGCACTCGGTTTTGGGGGCTATAAGCGGCTTGTCCCAACCAGGTCAGGTTGTCACTGATTTTATAATAACCATCCGTCAGCCATTCCTGATCCTTTAAGTCAAAACGCTTGCTGCGCTGCCAGCGAGCGCCCCAACCATAATCCGTAGCGGCATGACGTAATCCGGCATAATAAAATGAGCCATCGGCAAAACTGTCCGACAGTTGCTCATAACCTGCCCCTGTTTCAAGTTGATAACTTTCAGCTGCGATACAAACCAATGGCGCTAAGGCAGCCAGCCCTAAAACTAAGCTTTTGATCATCCTTGCTTTCCTATAAGACGACGCAAACGAGCACTTAGCTCAGGTGGCTGAAATGGTTTAACCAAATAATCATCTGCACCTTTTTTCAGCGCAAGAGCTATATCTTCTTCACCCATTTTGGACGTCAGAATTAACACTGGCACTTTAGCCATGCTGGATTGATTTCGGATCAATTCAAGTAAAAATAAGCCGTCAAAAAATGGCAGCATTAAATCAAGTACTACAGCACTAAAATCTCGACCAGATAACACCAAATCCTGTGCCTGCTGACCGTCTTTCAACCATTCGACCTGATAACCATCACGTTGCAAAATAAAAACTAACAACTTGCCGATCAGTTCATCATCCTCAACCAGTAATACAGTTTTAATGCCCATCAATACTCCAGAGATCCGGCTGTCCCGGTTACTTTCTTAAGCTAATTTGATTTGTTGTTCAAGCCGTCCATAAAAAAATCCACCTAAGTC
Organism: Rheinheimera soli; assembly: GCF_021290985.1. GTDB lineage: Bacteria > Pseudomonadota > Gammaproteobacteria > Enterobacterales > Alteromonadaceae > Pararheinheimera > Pararheinheimera soli. Next base: position 69,136 of record NZ_JAJOYU010000016.1, on the reverse strand, counting down.
GCTAAAATAATGCTCTCCTCTTGAAATTTGTATACAAATTAAATTAATGTATTCATCAATGTCTTTTCAGGTGACCTTTTATGTGGCGCGACTTTAGCTTATCAGCCATAGCTGCTGGTTTTGTGGCTGTATTGGTTGGTTTTGCCAGCTCTGTGGCTATTGTCTTTCAGGCTGCAGCTGCGGCGGGCGCGGATCAGGCCGTGATGGCGTCCTGGATTTTAGCCTTGGGCCTTGGCATGGGCTTCACCTGTATTGGCTTGTCCTTGTATTTCAAAGCGCCAGTGCTAACGGCCTGGTCCACGCCAGGAGCAGCACTTTTAGTCAGCAGCTTACAGGGCCTGAGTTTAGCCGAAGCTGTGGGCGTGTTTATTTTCGCTGCCGCTTTAAGTTTATTGCTTGGTCTTACCGGCTGGTTTGAAAAACTCAGCAATAAAATTCCGCTACAAATAGCCTCTGCCATGCTGGCCGGTATTTTATTTAACTTTGGTTTGTCGATTTTTACCTCGCTACAGCAGGATTTATGGCTGGTGGGGCTGATGTGCGCTACTTATCTGATCAGTAAACAGTACTTGCCCCGGTATGCTATTCCATTGGTGTTGGTGGTGGCAGTGCTTTATGCCAGCCTGCAAGGCCAGTTGAATCTTGCTCAGGTACATTTTGACTGGCCAGCTCCGGTCTGGATTTGGCCCCAGTGGTCTGTCAGCGCTTTAATAGGTGTAGGTTTACCACTTTTTATTGTCACTTTAACCTCACAAAATATTCCGGGTTTAGCTGTATTTAAAAGCAGCGGTTACAACCTGCCGGTATCACCACTGATTAACGCCAGCGCTGTGACTACTATAGTGCTGGCACCTTTAGGGGCCTTTTCTATTAATTTAGCCGCTATTACTGCAGCCATTTGTGCCAGCCCTGAAGCTCATGCTGATCCGGCAAAAAGATACAGTGCTGGTGTGGCCGCTGGTATTTTTTATGTACTGACTGGCTTGGCTGGTGCAGCTGTGGTGGCTGTATTTGCGGCTTTCCCGGCCACTTTAGTCACAGCTTTGGCCGGCCTGGCTTTGCTTGGCACTATAGGAACGAATCTGGCTTTAACCACACAAACCGGGCCACACAGAGAAGCTGCAGTAGTCACTTTGCTGGTGACAGTATCAGGCGTCAGCTTTTTTGGCATAGCCTCAGCTTTTTGGGGGTTAGTGGCTGGTTTATGCTGTGCACTCATGTTAAAACTGCCACAAAAAAAGGCCAGTTAATATGACCAAAGCCAGTTTATACCAGCAGTTAAAACAAGATATTCGTCAGGGCATCTGGCCAGCAGGTGCAGTGCTGAATCAGCAAAAATTATCGGATTATTATCAGGTCAGCCGTATTCCGGTGCGCGATGCGTTGCAGCAATTAAAAGCTGAAGCCTTGCTGGTGATGGCGGGCAAAGCCAGCTTAATGGTGCCGCCTTTAACGGCTTCAGAAGCTGAAGAGTTGTATCAAATTCGCTTACAGCTCGAGCCTATGGCGTTGCGCCGTGCTTTTCCCCAGCTCACTTTTAGTCTGCTTGGCCAGGCTGAAGATTTATTACAGCAGATTGAACAGGATCAGCATTTATCTGCAGCAGACAGAGGCGCACTCAACTGGCAGTTTCATCTGATGTTATATCAGGCCAGCCATTGCCCACATTTGCTGCGTTTGCTGCATAGTCTGCACCAGCAAGTGGAGCGCTATTTAGGTTTTCAGGAAATAAGTCTGAATTATGCTGATACCAGTCATCAGGAACACCGGGAACTGCTTGAGTTACTGCGAACGCAGCAATTGGATGCTGCTGTAGCTTTACTACAACAGCATATTCAGCAGGCAGGTGAGTTATTAACCGGTCACTTACGACAACAACCTGCCTGATTCCACAGAACTGTAGGGGCACGGTTTATCCGCGCCCGTCTTTAATCCAACAGAATTTCTAATCTATTCAGATTAAACTTTACGGCGACGCCAAAACGCCAGACCAGCTAACGCCAGCAATAAAGCTGAACCCATTGAGCCACCGCCTGAAGAACTGCTGTCAGTCTCCTGGCCTGCCAAAGTATTTGGCGTCGGATTCAGGTTAGCAGCTGTAGTTGGGCTGTCGTTGATCACCGTAATTTTTTCAATCACAACCAGGTTGTTGGCGGTGATAGCAATATTATTGCCGAAATCTGTGGCGCTGTAGTTACGCAGCGGAGTTTGTCCAAAAGGGCCAGATCCACCTGGTACATACAGATTATTAATACTTTCAATAATCGAAAGGCCTGTGCCAGTCACGACGCCAAACACAGTATAACCACCATTGTCTCTGTCCAGATGGCTGGAGTTATTGACGACATTCACATACCAATGATTCGTTGCACTGTTTGGGCGACCGCCCAATTTCGCCATAGCGACAGTACCACGCACATTAGACAATTTTGGTTCGTTTTCTACCGGGGCGCGTTGCGGAATATCAACTAAAGGTGTTGTGTTATTGCCGCTGTAGCGTTGACCTGTCTGTACCACAAAGTCTTTTATTGACCTGTGGATTACAGCATTGTTATACGACCCGTCATTAACGTAGGACAGAAAGTTAGCCACAGTTTTTGGTGTGGTTTGGTCAAACAGGTTAATTTCAAAATCACCCATATTGGTTTCAACCAATACGATGGTGGCGTCAGCCTGTTGACTGGTAAAAGCTAAAGCGGCGGCAAAAGTGGTTGTTAGTATAGTTTTTTTAAACATCACAAGGATCCCTGAAAGAAAGTCACCCGACTTTAATTCAGTCGGGCTCAGCAATCCAGCCCCATTACACTTAGTTACGAACTAAACAACTTTGTTAACCTTTGTTCGTTTTGTGTATGGTGCAGCTTTCCCCTGCGCTGTTTTTCGTCTGGTATTTTTATAAGCTGGTTTTTGTGGGGCCGCAGTTTTGGCTATTTCAGCAGACACCTGTGCCTGTTGCACCAGCCTGGTAATTTCTGGCTGCAACTGCGCCATAAAGTGCGGATAATCCTGTTGCTGATGGCAAATCTGTTCCAGCTGTGCTTCCCACAACGCAGTTAAATCCGGTGCTGTAATACGTTGTGGCAAACTTTGAATAAAAACACGCCCCAACTGACTGGCGCGAATTTGTTTACCCTGTCGCTGCAAATAACCGCGCTTAAACAGCAGCTCCAGAATACCGGCACGGGTGGCTTCAGTACCTAAACCTGCGGTTTCTTTTAAGATACGTTTAAGCTCTGGATCGGTTACAAAGCGGCTGATCCCCGTCATAGCAGCCAATAAAGTAGCATCAGTAAAATAAGCCGGCGGCTGAGTTTGTTTTGACAGCAACTCAGACTGACCCGACTGCAATGGTTGGCCTTTAGTTAAAGGCGGTAATGTCTGCAGCTCGTCTGCATCTTCGTCCTGATCTTCTTTTTGGCTGGCTTTATAAAAAGCTTTCCAGCCCAAGGACTGCACCTGGCGTGCCTGAGCTTTAAACAAACCTCCGGCAATTTTAATCAGCGCTTGCTGCTCGAGATAGCAGTATGGCGGGAAAAACTGCCATAAAAACTGCCGCGCTATCAGCCAATAGAGTTTGGCCTCAAACGCATTCAGACTGGCTGACTTCAAGGCTTTGTCGGTCGGGATAATAGCGTGGTGAGCTGTGATTTTACTGTCATCCCAGGCTTTGCTACGCAGGCTCATAGTGGCCTGCTGCTGCATTTCTGTCAGCTCTGGGCTGTTGGCTGTTACAGCGCGGCATACAGCTGCAGACTGGCTAAATTGCTGCTCTGGCAAATGCCTGCAATCCGAACGTGGATAAGTAATAAGTTGATGGCGTTCATACAATTGCTGACAGGTATCCAGCACTTGTTGTGCTGTCATGCCATAAAGTTTTGCCGCTTCAATTTGCAAAGCCGACAAACTAAAAGGCAAAGGCGCGTACTGTTTTTTCGGTTGCTGCTGCACCTGTTCCACCACAGCGGGTTGATGACTTGTTTTGCGTTGCACCAGTTCAGCCAACTCACGATTGAGCACACGGCCTTCTTCGTCCTGATAAGGAGCGCAAGCTTCACTGGGTTGCCAGATGGCGCTAAAAGGCCAGTCGGCCCCCGTTAAATGCGCTTTTACCTGATAAAAATCGCGGCTGACGAAGTTTTCGATCTGTAAGTCGCGTTGTACGACTAAACCCAACACCGGAGTTTGCACCCTGCCCACCGACAGCACGCCCTGATAACCCTGCCTCTGGCCATGCAAGGTATAAGCACGGGTTAAATTAATGCCATACAACCAGTCAGCTCTGCTGCGGGCCAAGGCACTTTGCGACAAAGGCGCAAACTCGGAATTCAGCTTTAACTGCTGCAAAGCTAAACGCACAGCGGCTGGGGTTAAATCGTTTAACAGCAGCCTTTTGGTTTGTTTCAGTTTAGTTTGACTGACTTTGCTGTGCTGCAGCACTTCATCCACCAACAACTGGCCTTCCCGATCCGGATCGCCAGCATGCACCAGTTCAGTGGCTTCTTTAATCAGTTGGGTCAGTATTTTCAGCTGAGCTTTGCTTTGTGCTTTAGGTACCAGTTTCCATTGATCGGGCAGAATAGGTAAATGCTCCAGCCGCCAGCTTTTAAAAAGCGGATCATAAGCTTCAGGTTCGGCCTGCTCTAATAAATGGCCAAGACACCAACTGACTTTATCGCCATTACTGAGCTGCAGATAACCCTGCTGCTTTTGATGTGGCCCAAAGGCATCGGCAATAGCACGGGCCATACTGGGTTTTTCTGCTATAAATAGACGCATGCTGTAAGCCCAACAAAACACTGTATGAAAAAACAGTTAATTTAACCGCAGTTTTCCCAAAAAAGCAAAGGCTGGAGCATTTGTTTTCTGCCAGTCACAGAGTAAGCTAAGGTTTTGCCGGGATAAACTGGTGCCTGCTTTGGTGAAGTGTCAGCATTGATTAAAATTTCAACTACAAGTTTGACGCTGTTGCGCATCGTTCTGCTGGCCATTACTTATTTCGTTTTCGGCCAACTGGCTATTTTGCTGGCCGTAGCGCCAGGTATGGCGACTTCTGTATTTCCTTCCTTGGGTATAGCTATTGCGGCAGCATTGTTATGGGGTTACCCGATGCTCGCCGGTGCCTTTTTAGGTTCGCTGGTTTTTAAGCTGGTTCAGCCCGACTGGCCAACTGCTTTAACCTGGTCAGATAAAATAGTCTACAGCTTAAGCATGGCTGCCATCACAGCTTTGACTGTGACTTTTGCGTTGTGGTCTGTACGTCGTTTTGCCAGCTTTCATAGTGCTTTGACCTTTGAAAAAAGTATTCTTTGGCTGTTTTTGCTGGCTGGTCCTCTGGCTTGTTTAATCAGCTCGGCTTTATCCACCTTAGTCTTGTGTAAATTTGACATAGTGACACCAGATAACGCTGGATTAAACTGGTTTACCTGGTGGGTTGGCGACATGATTGGCGTGATGATCGCCATTCCTCTGGTATTTATGTTATTTGCTAAGCCCCGCCCTTTATGGCGTTCACGCTGGCTGACTGTGGGTTTACCTTTATTGGTCTGTTCTGCTTTGGTAGTCGCTCTGTTTGTGCTTGCCCGTTTTCAACAACACCAGAGCCTGCAACAAAAGTTCTTTGATCAATCAGAACAAATCAGCGCCACTTTTCAGTTCAGAGTCAGTAAAGTGCTGCAGCAAATGCAAATGCTTGAACGGCTGTTTGCCACTCAACCTGAAGTCACAGAAGGTATGTTTCTAAAGTTTCTGCAAGGTTATCCGTGGAAAGAAGCTGGCGTCTTGTTTTTTGATTGGGTTGAACTCGTACCGCATCAACAACGCGCTGTGGTGGAAGCGCAGCTACAAACCGATTTTAAGGAGTATGCCAACCCCGGAGTAAGGCTGGCGGCACAACGCCCATACTACAGCGTGATCCGTTACATGGCTTCGGCTTCTGGCGACCGATCTCTGGCAGGTTTGGATTTAGCTGCAGATCCGGTGCGAAAAGATGCTATGGATTATGCGAGGGATTCGGGCAGTATCAGCATCACGGCTCCGGTGCGACTGGTAAGTGGCAATGCCGCTTTGATGTTTTTTATTCCTGTTTATCAGCAGGGGGAGGTTCCAAAAAGCCTAGATGAAAAACGCACACAAATTCGTGGTTTTGTTTGTGGCATTTTTGAAACAGCAGAACTGGTTAGAACCAGTTTAAGTCAATACAATACCTCTGAGTTTCATCTGCAAATCAGAGATTTAGGCACAGGGCTATCTTATTACGGTTCTTTACCTGAATTGTCACCTCAGGCGAAGTATCTGACCTGGACCCGCCAGTGGTCGCACGCAGGGCGCTCACTGGAAATGCAATTGGCTCCCAGTACAGCCATGCTGAACCTCAATTCAGGCCAGCAAAGCTGGTATGTGTTAACAGGTGGCCTGGTGTTATGTAGCCTGCTGGGGATATTCCTACTGGTTTTGACCGGTCGTTCAGCTCGTATTGAACATTTGATCACCCAGCGTACTAAGGAACTGAGCTCGATTCTGGACAATGCCATTGAATCTATAGTGATAGTCGACCAGCAAGGCCTGATTGAGCGGGTGAATAAAGAAACCTCTGTGCTGTTTGGTTACGCCATGCATTCCTTGTTACGCCAGCCTGTCAGTAAGTTATTGGCCTGTTTACCTGAACATAAAAATCATCAATTGCTGCAACCTTTAACAGTGGACCAACTGAATCTATGGGTGGGCCACACAGTTGAAGTGACAGGCTTAAGCCAGGACGGCCAGCAAATTCCGCTGGAAATGGGCTTAAGCAGGGTAGATATAGCAGATAAGCATTTGTATACCCTGATGCTGCACGATTTACGTGAACGCAAAAAAATAGACAGAATGAAAAGTGAGTTTATCTCCACTGTCAGTCATGAACTACGCACGCCGCTGACCTCGATCAACGGTTCTTTAGGTTTATTGGCCGGTGGTGTGGTTGGTGAATTACCTCCTCAGGCACAACAGTTGGTGCAGATTGCCAAAACCAATACGGACAGACTGGCACGGCTGGTCAACGATATTCTGGATATTGAAAAGCTGGAGTTCGGTCAGTTGAAACTGCAACCTGCAGAAGTGGAAGTTTTGGCCTTACTGCAAGAAGCCAAACTGCAAAATCAGGCTTATGCCGATAAATACTTAGTCCGGCTGGATTTAGTAGCTCCCGCAGACACAACTCCAGTCTATTTGTATCAGGACAAATTCCGTTTGCTGCAAATTTTGTCGAACTTAATCTCTAATGCAATTAAGTTTTCCCCCAGTCACTCTGTGGTGAAGTTAAGTTATCAGCTGCAGGATCAATACCTTGTGATCAAAGTAAAAGATCAGGGTGCTGGTATAGCTGAATCTTTTCGCAGCAAAATTTTCCAGAAGTTTGCTCAGGCCGACAGCTCTGACAGCCGCAGTAATCAGGGGTCTGGTTTGGGTTTAAATATCAGTAAAACCCTGGTTGAAATGATGCAAGGCAGCATCGACTTTGAATCACAACTGGGTAAAGGCACCTGCTTTAGCCTGACTTTTGCTTATTACCAACAACTGAATCGACACGAAAAAACCTCGGAGCCGGGTAAAAAAAGGGTCAGAAATTAAAAAAGTCCGCATCTCTTGTCGATTGTGTCAAGGCTGAACCGACTAAGGTGTGAAAGACAGTGAAACCGCTGCTCAGTTCATATCAACAGGAGGGCCCATGGCCAAAATGCTTTTTGTTAATTTACCCTGCCGCAACTTAACTGCTGCTATCGAATTTTATCAGGCGCTGGGCTTTAGCCAGAATATGCAGTTCAGCGACGACACTGCCGCTTGTATGGTCTGGAGTGAACATATTTACCTGATGTTATTAACTCATGCCAAATGGCAAAGTTTTACTCAAAGACCAATACCAGACTCAGGCAGCAGCGAGGTGATGCTGGCCTTAAGTTGTGAAGATAAAGAAGCAGTGGATCAGGTGTGTGATGCTGCGACTAAAGCGGGCGGTACAGCTGATATCAACACAAAACAGGATTTAGGCTTTATGTATGGCCGCTCCGTGCTGGATTTAGATGGTCATATCTGGGAGTTCTTCTGGATGGACCCGGCCGCAGTGGCTGGCTAGACCGAATGAGGGTAAACCGAGGGCATGGCCCCGGTTTACTAGCAATAAAAAGATCTTACTGTTGGTAGACAGCTGGGCCCACAGTGCAGGCTGTAAAGCAACCTAAAGGCACACTGAGGAAAAGCAAATCAGGGACAGACAATGGCAGAACATACAGAGTTAAATTTTGATTGGTCAAAAGCAGTGTGCTGGCCTATGGGCGATGAGCCTAAACAAAGCTTTGCTTTTGACGGCCCAACACCGGCAGTTGCGGGTTTAACCGAACCTGAAGTTTTGCCTATCGATCAACTCAACAGGGCTGATACGGCGAAATTCTTAACTGAGTTGGCCAAACTCAAAAAAGCTGGGTACGTGCTAAACCTGAACTGCCCCTGGGGTACAGGCAAAACATGGTTTTTAAAACGCTGGCTTTTAACGCTGCAAAACCAGCATCCCGTGGTGTATATAGACGCTTGGAAGTACGATCACAACGACAGTCCTTTACTGATTATTTTGCAGCATATAATCGACGCTTTAGAAAAGCAGTCGACCAGAGATAAGAGCCTGAGCGAAAAGCTCAGAGCATCAAAACTATTCTCTACCGCCAAAGTGTTAGGGCCTGAGTTGGTGAAAGCCATGTTTCGGGTTGATTTGGAAAAAATACGGGAAAAAGGCGAGTTTGAAGCAGAAAAATCAGCTGTTGATGATTTAGCTTCAAAAACTACAGCTTTATTGTTGGATAACATCAGCAAAGAAACCGTGGCAGTAGATGAGCTCAAAATGGCCATTGCCGAGCTATTGGACGGCATAGTAAGTGAAGTTAAAAAAACAAAACTCACTTACCCGCTATTTATTTTTGTGGATGAACTGGATCGTTGCCGTCCAACCTTTGCGATTGAAATGCTCGAGGCTATTAAGCATGTATTTGGTATTCCTCAGATATTTTTTGTAATTGCCACCGACTCAGAGCAGCTGCAGCATTCGATAAATGCTGTCTACGGTGAAAAGTTTGGCAGCTATAACTACCTAAAACGCTTTTTTGATGCCAGTTTTCAGTTAGCCATACCAACATCAAAAAACTTTATTCTGGCGCAACCAGAATTTAAAACTGTATTTGACGCTTACAGCTCAGATGGTGATATCTACTATAAGGCAGACGAATCAGGTTATGCAGCAATTGTTGCGGATCTTGCGCACGATTTGGCATTCGACTTAAGAACCATTAAACAATGGCTATCTCGACTTGAAGTCACGCTTAAACTCTCTGATGTAGAAAGTAAGAAGCTACCATTTATGCCGATCCTTCTAGCCGCAGCACTTCAGGCGAAAGATGCCTTAGCATACAAAAATATTAGTAAACACAAATTAGATGAAGATGGATTGCAACAGCAGATGAACAGACTATTCGTTGAAGAGGTCAATTCAAGGAGGATAAACCAATCAATAAGGCAGGATATTTTTGGCAACGCCAAAAGCTGGCATGAGACGCTAAAGCAAAGCGAATACCTAACGTATAGAGATCTGGCACTCCGGATTTTCAAACTTTCAACCAAAATTATGGAGGCAAAAACAGGTAAATATCAATCCCAAAACTACATGAGCCATGAAAGAATTCAAGGCATTCACTACTCAAAATTCTTCGATGACAAAAATACAATATTAGAGAAAATTGACGATATTCTGGAATTGGCAGGCAAGTTTAATTTAGAAGAAGGCTAAATTAGTAACCCCTCACAGGGAGCTGATCTGACGGGTAGCTGGAGGGGTGTTGTTGCGGCTTAGTATAGCGGCAGTCAATTTAGCAGCCAAGTACCAACGCATATCGCATTCCCAAATATACCAACTACCACATTTGGAGCTCGGTCAAAAAAAGCTGCAGTTTCAAGTACGACGGGGAAAAAGTTACTCCCAGCTTACGCCTTTTTTCTCGCGTATCGCCGCCTGCATTAATGCAATTAAAGGCACTGCGCGGTGTTTCAGCGGAATCGCATTGGGTTTTTCCTGGTCTTTATCTGCTGAATCTTCAAGTAATTCTGCCTCTTCCCGGGCTTCCAGTTCTGATAAGCCTTGCTGCAACAAAGCCAAAGCTTCAGCTACATCGTCAGCAAATAAAGCACCTGGTGCTTTAGGTAAACGCCCCATCAGTTCCAGCAACTGCAAAGCGACATTGCCAAACATCTGTACTGGCGCTGCGGCTATGGATTTAAAAGTGATTAACATAACAATCTGATATTCCGGATGAATGAAGCTTCAGCATGCGCTGTTCTGCAACAAACCACAAGCAAACAACAAATGACGACTGAAGAACTCGACTGACGTCTATACAAAAGCAACGTACCTCTTTAGAATTCAGTAAAATCTGCAAAATTTTACATAAGCTAACGATCTGGTTACAAGGATGATGTATGACAGTGTTGCCACGTTTTTTTCATAGTCTGTTTTTAGTCTTACCTCTGTTGTTCTTAGCAGCCTGTGGTGGTTCAGATAAAACCGAAGATGCTACTGCAGTGACTGTCAGTGCCAGCACCGCCAGTCTGGATATTGGTTTTCCAGAGCGTTTTACCACTATATCCGCAATAGTCCGGGATGCAGATGGCGCACTGTTGCGTAACGCCACAGTTCAATTCAGTACCAATTTGGGTAGTTTTAGTGCCACAGAAGTGATGACACGCACTACAGCTGAAACAGGCCGGGGTGGCTCTAATGACGCAGGGGATGGTGTAGCAGCTGTTCGCTTATACCCGGGCCAAAGTGCAGGTTCCGCTACTGTCACTGCTTATGTAAATGGTGTGCAGACCACTACTACTGTAACTATCACCGGAACTGCTGTAGAACCTGAACGGCCAGTACCAGCCAGTATCAGCATTGCCGCCAGTGAGCGCGCCATTTATGTGGCCGGTGTAGGTCAAATGGAAAGCAGTACTATTACAGTACGTTTACTCACATCTACAGGTGGCGCTGCGCAAGATGCTCCGGCCGGAGTAAATAATGTGCGGGTTAGTTTTACAACTCAACCAAACGGCGGAGAAATGCTGTTGGGCACTCAGGCTTCTGGCCAACTGGTACAAAATACCAGAACTCTGGATGTTGCCACCACCAACGGTGTTGCTACTTTAACTCTGAGTTCAGGCCAGTTACCCGGCGTGATCGAATTACGGGCAGAAGCGTTAAATGCTTCAGGGCAAAGTTACGATCCAGTGATTCAAACCACTACGTCAGCACTTAGCATAGCTTCTGGCCCTGCTCACTCTATTGTGTTCAGTTATCCGGTAGCTGCAAGTATTCAGAATATGAACAACGGTACTTACCGCCGCGAAGGTGGTTTGCTGGTCACCGACAGATACGGTAATCCTGTGGCAGATGGCACTGTGATCAACCTGGGTGTTATTGACAGTGTGTTGTTGTCTAACAGAGCACCACAAATTAACTATGGTTTTGGCAGTACTGTCATTGATGGCAATGCATCCACTACGGCCAATTCGACAGTATTCACAGATTTAAGCAATGCGTTGTTTCAAAGCGCTGTCATTACCCGAAACAATACCTCTCGTTTTATTGAGGCCCAGGACAGGGTGCTTATTTTTAACGCGCAAGCTGAAGATAAAAGTCGTTTTGTCGCCGCCTTACCTAATCAGGCCACTACAGTGACAGTGAACAAAAACTACCTGAATACAGAAACTGGGCTGGAATATCTGGTTGGAGCTTCATTGTTAGGTATGCAGGTTTCAGGTGTAGACCCGGCTAAAGAAGGTCTGGTCAGTGGTCAGGCGGTTACCCAGGACGGAGCGGCCAGCTTTTTTCTGACTTACCCGGCTAATCAGGACACCATTTTAACCAGCTGTGTTTCATCCAGCTTAGACACACGTCACTCCCCTCGGGGTTCGGCTCAGGTGTGGGTTGTTGCTGAAGCAAGCGGCAGCAGCGCTACAACCATTGATGACAGGGCCTGTTTTTCCTATATCAGCCCAGCTGTTATTACATCGGGTATAACCAATATCAGCGGCAATACTATTCTGAGTCTGGAAATCCGGGATCAGGGCTTAGTGCGCTTACCTTTCCTGAATTTTGAAGCGGGTATTAGTTACGATGACGACAATATAGGTAATCTGCAGGTGTTTGTTGGTAGCTGCTTAGCCACAGGCAGCCGTCGCACAGACTTAAATGGTCAATGTGAATTAAGCATAACGACCACGGGTGGAGTTTCAGGGGATAGAGCGACTATCACTTTAGGCGTTACCGATGGCACGCCTTTAGCTATAACTGTGACTGTGCCTTAAACATCCAAAAGAAGCCCGCCTGGTTCGGGCTTTTTGGTCTTTAGGGTTGTTCCTGTTATTTCAGCGGTAAGCTAATCACCGCCTGAAAACCACAGGCTATACCGGAAGCTGCATAAAGGTTATGCAGCTTCAATTCTCCGCCACAGCTTTCCACTGCTCGTTTAGCAATACTTAAACCTAACCCCACACCGTCTTTTTTGCTTTGACCACGAAAAAACGGAGTAAAAAGTTTGGCTAAATCATCATATGCCACACCAGGCCCCTGATCAGAAATTTTGACTTGTACCTGCTGTTCCTGCCGCAGTAGCTCAACAGTCACTTGCGTGTCTGCCGGGGTAAATTTAATGGCATTACGGATCAGGTTTTCCAAAGCCCGATAAAGTAAGTCCGGGTCAGCGTGCACCAGCACTACAGCATCAGCTTTTACCAGCAATTGTTTATGCTGCGATAAAGCTTCCAGTCGACCATCTTCAGCTACAGACTCCAAAAGCTCCAGCAAGTCCACTTGCTGCAACTTGACTGCGGCGGCACCGCTTTCCAGTCGCGAATAGGTCAGAATTTCTTCCACCAACGCATTGAGTTTCTGAGTTTCAGCTTCCACTTTATCCAATACCATGGCGCTTTCTGACGGAGTTTGCCGCGCCAGTCCAACCAGTATTTGTAAGCGGGCTAAGGGCGAGCGGAATTCGTGAGATACATCATGCAATAAGCGGCGCTGACCACTAATGGCTTGCTCGACACTTTGAGCCATCTGATTAAAACTGCGGGCCACAGCACCAAATTCATCACGCCGCCCTGTGACTTTGGGACCCAACTGAGTCAGCCAGTGATCGGATGCCAGCGACTGCAAAGCTTGTTTTAATTGGCGTACCGGAGAGGCGAAATACCAGGCCAGCCAGAAACTGACCAATAAACTGGTACCCAAAATAGCAGCCAGTAAAAATGCCGGGTGAAACCATACTGGTGGCATAGGCATAGTGGCCCTGACAGCTACACCCTGCATTTCAGGGGGCGGTCCTTTATCACCAAAACCAGTAGGACCAAAAGGCTCTACAGCATCACCTGATGCCGGAGGACCATGGGGTCTGGCCGGTTGTGAATGTTGAACATCAATACGTTGTGCCGGTATAGAGCGGCTGGACATAATACCTCTGCCGCTGCGCAGCCAGTCCAATAAAAACTCATGGCGGGGTACAGCTAACAAAAACCAGCTCTGGCCAGTTTTGTCCTGCACTTTGTATTCGGGCTGTTCTTTCAATAATTCTGCCCAGTTTTCGGGCACGTCACGCTGTAAGTAATCTTCGCCCTGGTGATTGAGCAGCAAAATTTTATCGCGCGACATAGGATCTTCTTCCCAGCGCTGCAATACGTCGCCAAGCAATTGAATACCACCAGAGTCCATCATCAATTGAGCTGAACCTAACACCAAACGCAGCTGTGGGCCTATCCAGACAGGTTTGGGCTCATCGTCCTTAGAACGGCTTACTTCGTTTACAGCCCAAACCAGAGTGCCTGCCAGAATTAACGCGCCCCAAAAGGCCAATAGAAACTTCCAGAACACCTGGCCCATAACTTAAATTCGCTGCATCAGTTGATAGCCTTTGCCACGCACGGCTTCAATCCAGGCTTGTTGGTCTTCTCTTTTGCCCAGTTTTTGGCGGATGTTGCTGATATGCACATCCAGACTGCGATCATATTGAGTTAAGGTTTTGCCTAAAGCCTGTAAGGATAATTCGGCTTTACTGACCAGTCGCCCGGCCTGACAAGCTAAAACCCAGAGCACGCTGAATTCAGCGCCAGTCAACTGAATCAACTGACCATTGACCCAGGCTTTACGTGCACCAGGTTCAAGTGTTAAAGGCCCTACCTTCACTTCGGTTGGCTCAGCCTGCTGCTGTTGTACCCGACGCAAAATAGCCCGAATACGTGCCACTAATTCGCGCGGCAAACAAGGTTTGGCGACATAGTCATCAGCGCCCAGTTCCAGCCCCAGCACTTTGTCGATGTCATCGCCTTTAGCTGTAAGCATGATGACCGGTACTTTGGAATGCTGACGTATTTGGCGTAACAAAGAGATGCCGTCTAAGCCTGGCATCATCACATCCAGCACCAGTAATTCATACTGACCCGAAATGGCTTGCCGCAGGCCCAGCTGGCTGTCGTTTGCAACCTGCACCACAAAGCCCTCACGCTGTAAGTAAGTGCTTAATATGGAGGTGAGTTCCTGGTCATCATCTATCAGCAATAAAGGGTTCAAGGGCTGGTACTCCGGATTCAATTGGCCGCAGTTTAACCTTAAGCTGTTCAGTAATAGAGCAGCTTTACATTTCTATACACAGCCCTTTGCTTACACTGCTGTTTTCAGTTTAATCCGCAGTAAGTAACTGGAAGCGGTAATGTATAAATACTGTTTATCCAAACTCAATGCCACATTGGCCGCTGCCACTCCGGTTTGAATAGTGCCTAAATGTTCACCTTTAGCGTTAAACACCAGCACACCACCAGGACCAGTCGCCAGCAAGTGGCCAGATGGCAGTACTTTTAACCCATCTGGTAAGCCGGGCTTGCTGCTCACCCAGGCTGTGGCATCAAAAAATAGCTGACCTTCACCTGCGGTGCCATCTGCTGCCAGAGGGTATTTCCACCACTGTGCAGCTTGTGGATCTGAGTTGGCAACATAAAGCCATTGTTCATCCGGCGATAACGCCAAACCGTTAGGGCGGGTTAGTTTCTCTGTGACAACAGTGACATCATTGCCTTTAAGCCAATAGACACCGTTAAAGGTCTGCTGCTTTTGTTTGGAGTTGTCCGCATCTTTTAAGCCATAAGGCGGGTCGGTGAATAAATAACTGCCATTGCTGTGTTGCACCAGATCATTAGGGCTGTTAAACAACTTGCCTTGATAACTGGTGGTCAAGCTCTGGTATACCGGGCCTTTGGCATCGATTGACGTCAATACAGCCAGTCTTCTGTCACCATGCTGTGCCAGCACCAACTGATTGTTCTGATTAAAAATCAAGCCATTAGCACCTTCTTTGATAGAAGGTTCGTCAACAAAACCTGTATGGCCTGACGGGCTGAGATACAAAGTTAAACCGTCTTTCGTATTCCAACGCCAAACTTTGTTTTCCGGTACATCAGAAAACAAAATATCCCCTGTTTTGGGCTCAGCTACAGGGCCTTCAGCCCAGCGAAAACCTTCAGCCAGTATCTCTAACTGAGCATCGGCAGCAATCACCTGAGCAAGCTCTGGTTTTAGTTGTTGTACCGGGTTGGCTGGAATAGGGGATGGATTGGCAAAAGCCAGAGACGATATAAAAAAAAGCAGCGTTAAACTATGTCGCATCCTTGTCACCTTTGTTTGGTTGGAAAGGGTTTGGTTGGAAAAGCAACAATGTAGCATTGTTAGCGCAACCAAAGCACTGCAGATGGCAGATAAACTTAGTTTCAGTTTTACTTTTTTTCTGAGATTGTGCTGCAGGGTATGCACACCACGAATCAAATCAGTATCTACAATTAATGCAGGCAAAAAAAACCGCAGAGATCATCTGCGGTTTTCTGTGGTTAGCCTGCAGACAAGCTTAGAAGCGAACGTTTACACTCACCCATAAGTTACGGGCTTTGTCTTTGTTGTTGTAATGGTCAGTGTAGCTGCCTATGTAGCCATTTTCGCCATTGGCATCAAACACACAGTTGGTACCACTGTCACATTCAACAAAGTTCAGGTCGTAGGTGGTGAAGTCTTTATCCATTAAGTTATTGATCCGGGCCGTGAAGGTGACAGTGTCACTGGCTTCATAGCTGGCACCTAAGTGCAGCACTTCGTACGCTTTAAAGTACAGAGCTTCGTCTTTAATAGTGTCCCAGGTGCGGTAGCGCTTAGTGCGCATTTCTGAGGTCAGAAACACTTTCAAATCATCAGTCGCAGCCCAGTCCAGCGTCAGGTTGGCCATATGTTTGGCGGTGTTGGTCAGGGGTTGTCCTGCATTAGCACCACTTTTTTGCTCACTGTCGGTGTAAGTGTAGTTAGCACGGAAAGCGACATTGTCGATAATCTGCCAGCGTCCTGCCAGCTCAGCGCCTTGTATCGTTACTTTATCTATATTGACCGTTTTGCTGCTGGTGGCATAACCCAATTCAGCATATTCCCCTGTGTTAGTACAGACCAAAGCAGTGCCTGTACCACAAGGCTGAGAGGCGATCTTGTCTTCAAATTCATTATTGAAAATAGTGATGTTGAAGTTATGGTTATCCGGGTGTTCCCAATAGGCTGCAATTTCAGTGGACGTACTGGTTTCTGGTTTCAGATCCGGGTTACCAAACATTGGGGATGTACCCTGGCCACCAAAACCAACTACGCCGTCATACAGCTGAGTGGTTTTTGGCGTTTTATAACCAGTACTGACACCGCCTTTGATAGTCCATTCCGGGCTTAAGGTATACACACCATATAAACGTGGGCTCATCTCACTGCCAAAGACTTCGTGGTCGTCACGACGCAAGCCTGCAGTTAATGCGAATTCCTGTGTTGCATCCCAGGTATCTTCAGCAAAAATGGACCACATATTGTGCTCCTGCACTTCACCTGGAGTGCCGCTTTCCATACCAAATACACCATCTTCCAGTTCACCACGGATCACTTGCGTACCCACTATGGCTGTGTGCTGGCCCGCCAGTTCAAATGGCATATCCATTTTGGCGTCAAAAGTATATTGATTGCTGGCCATTTTACGTTTGGCTCTTGGCAGGAAGGTTTGTGCTGCTAACTCTCTGCGATCATCCACTGACAAACCTGCATAAGCACCAGTGCCATCGATCATCGTCAATAACTGGGCACGTTCAGCCAAAGTAAAAGGTAAAGTACGGCCATGGTTTTGTGTATCGACATAAGATAACGACATAAAACTGTTACCCAGATCCCATTTACCTTCGTGGCTTAAAGACCAGGTATCACGGCTAAATTCCTGAGTTGGGCTATAACCAACCTGTGGGTTGGCACGACGGGTCCAGGTGCCGCCATTAGTGGCACAAGCGTTAGCATTGGTGCCAGCTGCGCCCCGGCAGAAGTTACCAGCAGCCCAGATACTCTGAATATTGTCGACTGTACCTACCGGATATTCACGGCTGCCATCGTCGTTGATGATGGGGCTGTTATCGTATTCCTGAGTGGATGTTTCGATATCAAACCAAATTGCCTGACCTTCAACCGGGGTCCAGCTCAAACGACTACCTAATACTGAACTGTCGTTATCTACAGTTTTACCGCCAGAACCAAAACCCAAAGAGCGATTCAGCACTTCGCCGTTAGGATAAACCACAGGTGAATAGGTTGGGGTTGAAGCCATACGGTTGTAAGCACTGCCACGAACAGACATGCCCAAAACATTTGGTATTAACGGCCCCATGACGTTGAAGTCTGTCGTGACCTCTTCACCAAATCTGTCATCTGTTTGTGCGGTGCGGCTATGACTGACAGAGCCAGCCCATTCATTCGTAACTTTTTTGGTAATAATGTTGATGACACCACCTAAAGCGTCAGCACCATACAAGGTAGAAGCCGGGCCACGCACCACTTCAATACGTTCTATGGTATCCAGTGGCGGCATATGACCAAACTGGTTACCACCAAAGTTATTTGGATAAATATCACCATGGTTGTTCTGACGTTTACCATCCACCAAAATCAAGGTGTAGTCCGATCCCATACCACGCATACTGATAGTACCCTGACCGGTTTTATCGCGGGTTTCACCAATATCAACACCTTCCAGATCCCGAACCGCATCCAGCAAAGTGGTGTAAGGACGAGAGCGCAGCTCTTCTGCCGTAATCACTGAAATACTGGCAGGTGCCTCCACCAGTTTTTGTTCAAAACCTGAAGCCGTAACGACTATATGTTCAATATTGTTATCTCGAATTGCAGCAGCATCTTCTGCCTGCGCCGTAACAATTAAACCTAAAGCAAGTTGAGTTGCGACTACCAGTTTGGCCGGACGGGACTTGAACATAAAAACTCCTGTTATTCGGGCAGCTCACCACAACAAAGTGGATAAAACCAACACCCGGACTATGTAAAGAAACGCAATGAAAGGGCAATGGTCGCCAATGATAGTGATTCTCATTAAAAGATCAATAGCAATTGCGAACCATTTGCAATTGCAGTTGTCGTGATAAGCCATGCAAGAGCGCTTTTGAGACGAACAGCAAAATCAATCACTTGCAGATCGCTTGCAAACAAGAACAATTCTCAGTAGCATAGCGAAAGTTTTTTATGGGGGTGTTGTGAAAAGTTCAGCTTTAGCTCGTTGGATGCGTTGGTTACATACCTACAGCGCAATGTTGGTATTGTTACTGCTGTTATTTTTTGCCATCACGGGTATCACCTTAAACCACCCCGAACTCAGCAGCAGTCTGGGCAAAACCAGCCAGCAGCTGCAGTTGGAACTGCCTGAACAGTTACCTGATTTGTTGAATACTCCTGAAGATCAGCAACAAGCAGCTATGGCCTTGTATGTCGATTGGTTAAAGCAGGAGCACCAATTACAGGGCGGCTATAACCTGAGTTTTTCGCCAGAAGATGAACTATTAGAAGTTGATTTTAAGCGCCCTGCCGGTTATGCCGCAGTGGTGATTGATTTAGCAGAGCGCACTGCAGAACTTGACGCTGAGTTTGGTGGTTACCTGGCTTTGGCCAACGATTTACATAAAGGCCGTTATGCAGGCAGCAGCTGGAAATGGCTGATTGATATTACTGCAGTGTTTTGTGTGTTGTTTGCGTTGTCCGGTTTTTACTTATTGTGGCGTCAGCCCAACAGAAGATATTTTGGCAATGCCACGGCTGTAGCTGGTTTGGTATTAGCTTTGTTGGCTTATATAGCTTCGTTTCATTAAGAGGGAAAATTATGCACAAGTATTTAGTCGCTGTGATGCTGTTTTGCTGCGGCACTGTTATGGCTCAAGCAGAACTGGAAGTTCAGGTTGAGCTGCCAAAAATTGAGACAGGTACTTACCACAGACCTTATGTGGCTGTATGGATAGAAAACGAACAACAGCAACCAGTGCGCTTAGTTGAAGCCTGGTTAGACAAGCCTGACTGGATTAAAGACTTACGCCGTTTCTGGCGCAAATTGGGCCGTAGTGAGCCGCAATTAGTGGATGCAAGAACAGGCGCCACCAAAGGTCCTGGTAGCTACAAAGTACGCTGGGATGGCAAAGACGAACAAGGTAAAGCCGTGGCTGCAGGTAACTATGTTCTTTTCGTCGAAGCTGCCCGTGAACAAGGCGGACGCAATCTGGCGAAGCAAGCATTCACCTGGGACGGCAGCGCTGTTCAGATCGAAATAAAAGCCAGCACTGAGCTGGGAAAAATTAAACTTACTTCAGTACAGGGAAACTAGTCCTATGAAAAAATCTATTCTGGCCTCATTACTGCTTGCCACTGCGGTTAGCGCTCCGGCTTTGGCTCATACCTTATGGGTAGTACCAAGTCACTTTGTATTATCTAAAACTGGTAGCTGGGTGTCTGCCGATGTCAGTGCCGCCAATATGACTTTTGTGGCAGACAAAGGTATTCCGGTAGACAACGTAGCTTTGTATACGCCAGATGGCAAAAAACAGGCGATTGAACATAAATACCAAGGCAAACGTAAATCTCAGGTCGATGCAGAGCTGAATGCTGAAGGCACTTACAGACTGGAGTTAGCTGGCCCGGCACGTTTTAACACTATGTACAAAGTTGGTGATGAACGTAAACGCCTGATGGCCGATAAAAAGAGCCGCGCTAAAGAACTGCCGGCTAATGCGACTGACGTAGTGACCAGCCAAAGCCGCAGCCGCTCCGTGGCTTTTATCACAGTCAACAAACCAACCTCTGAAGTGCTGGCACTGAAAAACGAAGGTTTGGAGTTTAAAAGCTCAGTTCACCCAGCTGACATAGTGGCGGGTGAGCCAGTCACTTTTACCTTTTTAGTTAACGGTAAAGCCCAGGCTGGTGTTGAGCTGGAAGTGTCCTATGAAGGTGAGCGTTACCGTGATGAAGCAGGCCGTGTTCAGCATAAAACTGATGCCACCGGCCAGTTTACTTACACCCCTGTTGAAGCAGGCGTATTTTTGATTGAGGCTTCGTATTCTGCTAAAGCCGACTCTGAATTAGCGGATCAAATCCGTGAAGGTTTAACTTTAACTTTAGAAGCGACTTTACCTTAAGTCTGTGACTGAGCCTCTGTGTTTTTGGCACAGAGGCTGTTCTTCCTCAACGGTTAGATCCGGATAGCTGAGTTACGTACCACCAGTTCTGGTTCAAAAACATTGGCTACTTCAACATCCTTTTTATACAGATTCTTCAGTAACCACAAAGCAGCCATTTTGCCCATTTCATGAATAGGGTTGTTCACTGTGGTCAGTTTAGGTGAAACATATCGGGCAAAAGGAATATTGTCGTAACCGACAAAAGACAACTCCTGCGGAATTTTCATACCCCGTTCCAGGCAGACTGAAATAGCACCTGACACCATCTGGTCGTTGGCACAGACTACAGCAGTAAAAGTTTTGTTTTGACTAAACAGGTAGTTCATCCCATCCACACCACTGTCTTCTTTGTAGTCACCTTCAAAACACAACGCCGGATCGTAAGAAATACCCACTTCGGCCAAAGCTCTTTTATGGCCTTCAAGCCGCTCTATGGCATCGTGTTTTTTTGATGGGCCTGAAATATAGGCAATCTCTCTGTGGCCTAAATCAAGCAGATGCCGGGTCGCCATATAACCCCCCAGCTCATTGTTTAAATAAATGCAGCAGTCGCTGATCTCCGCTATGTATCTGTTGATCAGTACTATAGGAGTAGAACTTTTGCTGAGCTTAATCAGGTATTCATCGGAAATAGCTTCCACATCCAGGATCAAAGCGTCACAGCCTTTGCTCAGCAAAAACTCTACGCTGTCTATTTCCTGAGCGGCGTCGCTGTGTCCTACAGCAATAATGACGTGACGGTTATCGGCTCGCAGTGCAGCTTCTATTTCCGCCATCATAGGACCGTAATAAGGACCATCCAGCTGAGAAACTAATACCCCAACACTATTCGAGCAATTTGACGCCAAAGACTGAGCAAAAGTGTTGGGCCTGTAGCCCAGTTCAGCCATAGCGGCCAGCACTTTTTGTTTGGTCTTTTCACTGACATTGGTGTTTTTATTCATCACTCTGGAGACAGTCGCCAGAGATACACCTGCAAGCTGAGAAACGTCGTAAATAGTCGCCATAAATAGTGCTGTCACTTCTGGTTAAGTCTAAGAAAATCGGGAACTACAGAGTAATTCAGCAAAGACTGAAATGCCCTGTAGTCCGTCATATTAGCAGCTTTTATTCTGCAGCTCTCTTCAATTCCAGGGTGATTTCATCAACTTTTTGCGTATTTAGCTTATAAGCACCCATGACAAAAGCCACAATCAACGACCCTATAGCCGGATACAAGCTAAAAGCCAGCAACAAGCCTGCTTTGGTTTCTTCAGTTTGAGCCACATCCGCCTGATAGCCCATACCTGCCAACAACCAGCCACCTAAAGCACCACCTATAGCTATGCCCATTTTGATAAAGAAAATGATCGATGAATACACCATACCTGTAGTGCGAACACCAGTAAGCCATTGGCCATAATCAACTGTGTCAGCCATTTTCGCCCAAAGCAGCGGTGTTCCAGTGTTGAATACTAAATTCCACAGTACATACAAACCTATGGCCAAAGTGACATTGTCTGCTGCGACAAAATAGCTACTGGCACAAAGGGCTGCGGCCAAAATCTGTATGCCAATATAGAGCTTCACCTTGCAGTAACGCTTGGCCAGAGGCTGCGCAATAATACAGCCCACCATACTGCCAAGCATACCCAAAGTGATAAACAGGGTGATGCTATCCGGCATTTCCAGATAGTACTTCACATAGTAAATAGCCAGGGTTGTGCGAAGTACATAACCACTCAGCAGGCATAAGGCCACTAGTGCAAGAACACGCCACTGATCGTTTTTCCACAGCTGACGGAAATTGTCCATGTAGCTGCGGCTAAAGCTTTCTTTAGGTGGGTTAATCCGCTCTTTGGTGCCATAAAAACAAGCCAGGAACATCAATACGCCCAGCACGCTCATCGCCATAATGGTCAGTTGATAACCTTTGGCTCTGTCGCCCTGACCAAAAAACTCCACCAGCGGCAAAGTTAAAGAGGTCACCATCAGGCCACCGAGCATGGCAAATACAAAACGATAGGACTGCACTGACACCCGCTCTTTTGGATCGGCAGTTAACACGGCCCCCAAAGCACAATAAGGAATATTAATGGCGGTGTAGACCAGCATCAGCAAGGTGTAAGTGACAAAGGCATAGATCATTTTGCCTTCTTCGCCAAAATCCGGCGTAGTAAAGGCTAATACACTGATCAAACCAAAAGGTAAGGCAAACCAAAGCAAATAAGGCCGGAACTTGCCATATTTGCTTTGAGTACGGTCAGCAAGAGCGCCCATCAGCGGATCTGTGACTGCATCTATGATACGCACAGCCAGAAACATGGTGCCAACAAAGGCCGGCGATATGCCATAAATGTCGGTATAAAAAAACGTCAGAAACAACATGACGGTCTGGAACACTATATTGCTTGCCGTATCCCCGAGGCCGTAAGCAATTTTCTCCTTTACACTAACCATGGTGAGCGCACCTTTATTATAAGCTGTTGATTTGAAATTATTACTTTTTATAAATTAACGATTACTGATCAATCGTTTGTAAGCCAGACCGCTGTTTTTCACAGTTCTTTGCTGGCTGTCGTAGTCGACATACACAATACCAAAACGCTTTAAGTAACCTTCGGCCCACTCAAAGTTATCCATTAAGCTCCAGGCAAAATAACCCTGAATATCCACACCTTGCTCAACCGCCTGATGCACTGCATTTAAATGCAGCTGATAATAGGACAAGCGTAGTTGATCATCGACTTCAGCATTGTGCAGTTGATCGGCCGCCGCAGCACCATTTTCGGTAATGTAAACCGGAGGCAGTTTGTATTTCTGATGCAAAGACACTAACAGATCGGTAAAGGCCTGTGGATAAATTTCCCAGCCAATATCTGTTTTAGGCGCATCGACCATATCCACTTCGATAAAGTCGCGGCCTTCTGTGGCTTTATACACAGTGCGGGTGTAAAAATTCACACCAAGGAAATCCAGTGGCGCTTTGATAATGTCAAAATCACCAGCTTCAATCATCGGCTTGTCTTCATCGGCCAGTAAGGCAAAAGAGTCAGGGTAGGCACCATCAAACACAGGTTTGATATACCACTGGTTAAAGTAGTCGTCGGCAAGCTGGGCCGCTCTTATATCTGCCGCACTGTCGGTCAATGGATAAGCCGGAGTGAAGTTCAGCACTAGGCCATTCATGCTGTTTGGGCTATTTTTCTGCAGCACTTGCATGGCCAGACCGTGCGCCAACAGTAAATGATGCGCCGATTGTCGGCCATAGGCTTTTTTAGTCAGTCCAGGCGCATGAATACCAGCCTCATAACCTAAGTAGGAGCTGCAAAAGGGTTCATTTAGAGTGGCATAAGAATAGACTCTATCACCAAAAGCTTTGCTTAACTTGTCAGCATAATCCTGGAACAAATAAGCGGTGTTGCGGTTCAGCCAGCCGCCTTGATCTTCAATATGCTGGGGTAAATCCCAGTGATATAAGGTGACAAAAGACTTAATATTTTTTGCCTTAAGCTCATCCAGAATATTGATGTAAAAATCAACACCTTGCTGATTCAGGTTGCCGTCTTTATTCATTACCCTGGCCCAGGCGATAGAAAAACGATAGGCATCTACGCCCAGTGAGCTGATCAGGGCTATATCATCACGCCATAAGTTGTAGTGATCACAAGCCAAATCGCCGTTCGAGCCATCTTTCACTTTACCCGGTGTGGCGCAAAACGTATCCCAGATACAAGGCAAGCGCTGTTCTATGCCACCTTCAATCTGAAAGGATGAGGTAGCAACCCCATAAGTAAATTGTTTTTTCAGCAATCTCGAGCCTTTCGGCAGTTCATAATTCATCGTTATCTTCTTTTCATCTTTAAAAATTAGAGGGTAAAAGTAGCTTGTTCAAAACTGGCCCAAACTTGTAATCGCTTTCATTTTTTGTGTTGTGCTGACCATACTCAAATCCTTATTTGTTATTGTTCAGGGCTGTTTGGGCTTATACGAAATCAATAAACATATTGGCGGTTAAACGACCAGTAACAGGCGAGCCATCTATGTCTGTTGTTCTGTCTACCAGTGAAGAGTGCAACAAATTACTGGGGTAAATAATCAGTCTGTTGGCCTGGTAAGGGACTTGGTGGTACAACTCATAATGCTCATTGCTTTGCACCTGATAACGCTGAGGTGGTGCACCATGAGTATCAATAAAGTTTTGCGCTGACTGGAAATACTCTTGCCGCCTTTGATCGGTCACCCGCTCAAAACCTGTAGGTTTATGCCGGAAAAAACCTGTGCTGCCATGAGGACTGTCATTGAGGTAATGCAAGAGTGCAAAATAATAAGGGGCACTGGTATCAAAATGTGGCATACATTGCAGTGGATGCAGGCTGTTTTCGGCCTGAGTGATCAGCGCATAAAACAGCATCTGTGGTTTTAATCTGAGCTTTTCTGGCACCTGATAGACTTTATAAATCAACTGATACAAAGCATTTAAACTGGCGGCTACATAGTCTTTTGGCAATACAGCGCGCTGTCCCGGGTAATAGGTTTGATTTTCCCGCATAAAATCGCTTTGCTGTGCATGTTGGCGCAGGCCAGACAAATCCACAGCAAAGTCATCAATCATGATCAGTGGCGTTTTTTCCTGCCCGAGATAAATAATTTCGGGCCTGATGCTGCTATTCACCTGATAATTCAGCGCGTCCATCATCGCCTGCTCAGACCAAAGACGACTTGCAGTAATGCTGAATAAACTCATGGTGAGTCGGGAACTGACTCACAGTGCGTTTCACATTGTGTTTAATGCTCATCAGGAAATCATTCAGCTCCGAATCCGGCATTAAATCCACAATAGGATGATACTGCTGCGGCATTAAGCCCTGACCAATCAGCACCTGCAACCAGGAGCTTTCGCCAAATAATTCCTGCGCAAACTTATAAACTTTACCGGATTGTTTAAACAGCTCCATACGATGAGTCAAAGTGTCCGGGATTTGCATATCTTTGCAGTAACGCCAGAACTTGGTATCGGTGCGTTCGGTCGCTTTGTAGTGCAGGATGATAAAGTCGCGGATATTGTCCATTTCGATTTTAGTCTGGCGGTTAAACTCATCCACATCAGCAGAGGCTATGCCGTTGGACGGAAACATCTGCAGCAGACGAATAATACTGCGATGGATCAAATGAATACTGGTCGACTCGAGCGGCTCCAGAAAACCACTGGATAAACCAATGGCCACACAGTTTTTATTCCAATGCTGACGGCGGGTGCCGGTTTTAAATTTAATCAGCCGTGGCTCAAACAGCATTTCACCTTCGACATTGTCGATCAACCTTTGTTTGGCTTCAGTTTCTGTCATAAATTTACTACAGAACACCAGGCCATTGCCAACCCGGCTTTGCAGCGGGATTTTCCATTGCCAGCCAGCATCACGGGCTATAGCGCGGGTATAAGCAACAGGCTCTTGCGTGGTTTTGGTTTGCACTGCATAAGCACTGTCACAAGGTAACCAGTGACTCCAGTCTTCAAAACCGGTATTCAGTGTTTGTTCAATCAACAAAGCACGGAAGCCAGTGCAATCGATAAATAAATCGCCTTCAATCAGCTCGCCGGACTCCAGCAATAGAGCACTGATGTTGCCATCCATATGCTGCTGCACTTCACGAATTTTGCCCTCAATACGTTTAATGCCATGCTGTTCGGACAAACGGCGCAAAAACTTAGCGTATAAGGACGCATCCATATGATAAGCGTGGTTCAGATCTTGATTCGGCAAGACGGCAAAACAGCCCTGACGGGCACCTAGATGCTCTACGCAATAATCACCAATTTCACTGGCTATGCCTTTTTGTTTGCCTTTGACCCAAAAATGCTGAAAACCACAAGCCCAGCAGTCTTTGCCTAAAAAGCCAAAGGAGTGAATATAGTCTTCGCCCAGCGTTTTCCAGTTTTCAAACTGAATGCCCAGTTTAAAGGTGGCATTGGTGGCCGCCATCACTTCGGACTCTTTGATATTCAGTAAACGGTGGAAAATATGCAGAGTTGGGATAGTGGCTTCTCCGACGCCCACAGTGCCAATGTCGTCCGACTCAACTAAGACCACTTCAAGATTTTTACCCAGTAATTTAGTCAGGCCAGCCGCGGTCATCCAGCCCGCTGTTCCACCACCGGCTATCACCACTTTTTTAATTCTGTGTTGTGCGTTATTCATCTGTTCACCCTGTTGATTGGTGCTTTTATAGTTGTAGTTTGTACTCAGCGTTTTAATTTATTCAGTAAATCAGCTCTGATCTGACGCGCGTTTAGCTCATCCAGCGGCTTGGTTAACATTTTTAAAGCCTCTGGCTGAATATGATCCTGCGATACCTCATCATGCTCAAAAATGTAGTAATCAAAAATGGCCTTCCAGGCCTGACGCTGCGCTTTAGGCAAACTACGTAAGCTCAGCACAGCCATAGACAAGGCATTATTCGGGCGGCCTAAATAGGCTGGAGTGTCTCGCCACCAATGGCTGATCAACACATTAAAAGCATCTTTTGCTTCGACGTGGTGCCACCACATACTGGGAATAAATAACAGATCACCAGGTTCAAGATGGGCCACCTGCGCATGCTGCAAGGCTTCTGCAAATTGAGGAAAACGCTCAAAGTCAGGCGCGGCAAAATCCACCATACTGACATCCTGGCCGCCAGGCGCAAATTCCATTGGGCCTGGATACAGATTGGCAATTTGTTCTGGCGGGAATAAGGTGAAAGTACGGTGTCCGACAGCGTTGCAGGCCAGATTCTGCGGAAAATCATAATGAGCGGCTATTCTGGATTGATTACCTAACCAGACGCTGGTTAACGGATTGACGCCATCCAAAGCCAGACTGTTTTGTGCTGCTAAACCCGGAAACCAATGGTTGATTTCAGTAGAGCCCATGTAATAAGTAGGTACTTCTTTTTGACCATTCAGTGCAAATAAACGCTCAATCAGTTGATTAAAATCAATTTTTCCGCCCTGATAATTAAAGCCATTTTGCTCTGCGTTATAAAAGACCCGGCCTTGCTGATCGGGCTCGATATAACAGGCACTGACAGGATTCCCCTGATAAAACTGCCGAATATAATCGGCAGCAGCAGAGGCTGAAACCAAACCAGCCTGAACTAAAGGCCAGTCTTTACATAAGCCTTTAAACACCAGCGGCTGGCTGGCGTTTGTGATCAACGCCAAGGCATCCGCCAGGTCGCATCCTTCCAGCGTTTTTACTTGTGCTAATGGCTTATTCAACATGCTCATCAGGTTTTACTCAAACTGCTTGTTTTTTAACTGCAGCAAATGCCGGATATTAGCCTGAGAAGCTATGGCCATATAAATCGCCTGCAAATAACCTTTTTGATGCAGTTGCGCCAACAGCTCTGGCGATAAGGTGGCAAGGTTTTCTTCATGAATAGTATAAAAACCTGCCAGCTGCTGTTTTTGGCCATTACTGAACGTCAGATCCAAAGTAAAAGATTCCAGCAATTGATGTTCAAGCAACAGGTCAATAAAAGCCTTGCTGTCGAGCATGCCGAAATGAATAGTTTCCAGCATACTGGCGACTTGGTCCAGATAAGGGCTGTTGCCACCAAAAGGCAAAAATAAGCTTTCGCCTTCAGTGCTGCTGACTCGCGGATTGTCTAAATCTATATGAATAACACGCTGTGCGGTTTCAATACCGTCTTCACGCACCAGTTGCTGACCAATTAAAAACGGCTGACGCCTGAGCATCAGCGGCACATAACAACCACGCCAGTTATCCTGCTGTAAAAACAGATTCTCCTGATCCTGAAAACCAAAAAGAGCGACGGCAAAAAACTGATTGCTGTGATTGTCTTTGTGAAAAAAAATAGGGTAATGAGCCTGAACGGTACGGAACTCTTGTGGAAAAGTGATGGCAAACCAGACTGCATCGCCATAATCCTCGCCTCTGGCCGTAATCACCTTCAGGTCTCGGTGTTCAACACTGTTCAGTAAAACATTGTGACTCATACTGTATCCCGGTCTGTTGTCTGTATTTTTAGTTATAGTTTGTCTGAAGTTTGTGAGCTGCCATCAAGGCTGCTGTTTATTACTTCTTTATAGGGCAGAATTTATCAAGATATAGCATCTTCAATCCGGATTGAAGATGCCAGTAGAGATTGGGCCATATCCTTATGGCCCTGGTCCAGCTTAGAAGCTGTAGCGAGCACCGATACTGTAACGAGCACCGGATTCAACCAGACTTAATACCTGCTCTTTGGCGCGGCCGTGAACACGGATATGCTCATCAGTCACGTTCAGGGCTTCAACATAAACTGTTAAACCTTCCACTTGTGGTAAGTCATAACTGACAGACATATCAATTTGGTGATAAGCCTCAGTGTATTTTGGATGAGCTCCTGTATCCTGGCCTCTGGAGTTCAGGAACTGATCACGCCAGTTATAAGCGATACGAGCCTGAAAACCATCCATTTCATAAAACAAAATGGCGTTGGCTGTGTCACTTAAACCAATTACAGCCGCCTGGTCCTGCAACAGGAAGTTGTTATAGCCTGTTTCACTATCCACCATGGTGTAGTTCGCTATAGCACCAAAACCTGTTTCTCCAAATGCGTGTTGGACCGCAAATTCCCAACCATCAATCACTTCAGAGTCAGTACCGTTGGAAGGTGTATTGATATCAAATACTAAATCTTCATCTTCACCAGCAACACCATCAATAGTTCCAGCCGCTACATTCACGCCCGGAGCATTTGGATAGTTGGCAAAAATCCAGTCCCGAATAGCACTGGCATCATTACCAACAGCCGCCACTGCTTCATCGTACTTTTTACCATCTACCGGGTTAGGAATGTTGTAGATAGTCGATTTCACAATAGAGTTGCTGATAAAGTTACTGGTGTCTTTACGGAAATAACCAATAGAGGCGTAGCTAGATGGTGAATAGTACCATTCAGCCGACAAGTCGATATTTTTGGATTCCAAAGGCAACAGACTTGGGTTACCAGCATTACCACCACCACCGGCACGGTTGGCTATAGTAGCCACTACAGTACCGCCCTGAATGGCAACATAGTCCGGACGACCTATAGTTTCACTGTAGGCGGCACGTAACATCACGTCATCCACTACTTCAATATTGAAGTTTAAGTTAGGCAAGATGTAATCGTAATCACCACTTTTCGTTTGAAACTCACGTTGACCACTGGCTTGTAATACAATTTCAGTGTCCGCTACCCAACGAGCACCATTGTAGGCAGCGACTGCAGACGTTGAAGTAACGTCTGTTTGTTCATAACGTACACCGACATGAACATCGTACGGCATGCCAGAAATTTCTTTTTCATAGTTGTACTGCACATAAGCAGAACGCGATTCTTCTTTGGTGTAACGGTTTACGTCACTGTTGTAATCGGTGGAAGGGCAGAAGTTGGTGCCACAATCACCGGCGCCAACAAAACCAGCTGGGGTATAGAGCTGCTCAGCACGGGCACGTACTGTATTGAAATCCCAGAAGAAAATAGTATCCAGAACTTCAAAATCACGATCCGGCATTAAGGAGAAATCACCTTTGCCCGCGTTAAATTTGTCATGGATAGTACCGGCCGGGAAATAAGAATCGTCAAAATCACCGGCCTGGCCTACACCACCCCAGTCATTTCGTTGCACGTTCACTGATTTTGAATGGTTATCAACGTCTGTGATAGCAATACCAAAATCTATGCTGCCCGCGTTTTCAAGCACGTATTCTCCATCAAACTGGTACTGATCAATTTCAGACTTGTTGGTCGAATTACCGAATACGCTGCCTGTTACTATCATGTCGGAAGGACGAACAGCATTACCACCTTCAACAGCCAGCAAAGGCATTTCACCGGTAAAGTCTGTTGCAGCACTCTGACGAACAAAGGCGGCTGTACTTAAGGTATTGTTTGAGCCTAAAGCATGGTTTGGTTTGAATTCAGCATCTGATTGGTGCGCATCAAAACTCAATTTTAAGTTGTCTGTTGCTTGCCATTCCAGATTCAAACCCAGAGAACCGCTTTGGTTACGCACACCATAGTCACCAGCACCCATAGACAAATCGGCAAAGCTATTACCATAGTCTTCTGAATAAATCAGCGGTGAAGATACAGGGCCATCAGTCCAGACACTTTGTGAAGGAACATAGGTATACCAGGCAGACACATCGTTGTATTGAGTGTCGATATCATTGCGCATATAGGTATAGTCTAAGGATGCGATCAGATTGTCAGTAGGAGCATATTGCAGCACTAACTGGCCGTTGGTGCGGGCGCGTTGTTGCTCTTCAAATTTGTAAATGGTGGTTTGTGGCACAGAATACACATCATTGGCACCAGGACGATTCACCTGATTATCATTCGGGATACTACCCCACTGACCAGAAGTGATATCGACAGAACCTGGGAAGCTGCGCCAACCTGTGCCTACGTTGGCTTGTTGACTACCACTTTCACGCTCCTGATAACTGGCTGACACTAACACACCAAATTTATCATCGTTAAAAGTTGTGGAGTACAAACCTGCTAATTCCGGAGTAGCACTGCCTTCTTCGGTGGATCTGTCATCTACCATGGCCGCACTAAATACAGCTTTTTCGCCGCCAGCACTTAAAGGTTTTAAGGTTTGCACATCAATAACTGAGCCGATACCACCTGTTGGGTTTGAAGCAAAACTAGTTTTGTTTACTTCAACACCACTGATAGTGTCAGCAGAAATATTAGCGAAATCAAAAGAACGCGAACCTGTAGTCACAGGCATTTGACGACCGTTCAGTGTCACTAAGTTAAAATCCGGACCAAAACCACGGACTGAAACCCGACTGCCTTCACCGTTGACACGGTCAATAGAAACACCGCTGATACGCTGCAGAGATTCTGCCAGGTTGGTATCTGGGAATTTACCTATATCTTCCGCCGAAATAGCATCCACAATACCTGTAGAAGAGCGTTTGGTATCCATGGATTTAATCAGACTACCGCGAATGCCGGTCACGCTGATCACTTCAATTTTTTCTTCAGCTTTAGCGTTTTGCTCTTGTGCGGCATCCGCAAAAGCAGGCATAGCAACGCCTACTCCGAGCACTAATGACAGACTGGTGGCGAGTCTGGTCTTTTTGAATGTTTTGGATTTCATCTTAGTTCCCTGTCGACTGTTTTTTGGCTTTTTACTTTTATAAGAAAATTATTGTGACGCCGGACAGATAGCTTAACTACTCCCCAAAACTAACTGTAAGCGCTTTCACAAACTTAGGTGATTTTTTTTAACTCGTCAATACAGAAAAACTAATTCTTACATTTTGGTTAAAAAACAGTTGGCAATACTGACTTTATCAGTTAAAAATGAAACCGCTTACAATTGCATTCTAGCCAAGCATATCAAGGTGTTGTGTTTTCCTTTGCTGAAACAATGTGATGTAAATTTAAAACAATAATAAGCAAATCAAAGATTTGCATACCGGAGCTTTTAATAAGCCCGGAGGACACGGGGACAGAACACCAAGCACCCATCAGGGTTTTTGTATGCTTTTGCTTAAACAAAAATGCTGATTTGCCTGCCAGCCCCGCCGATAAAAACTCTGTTGATACTTTGTAAAGGTCTGACTTTCCAACCAAAGCGGACACAAAGGCAAACAGAGCTCAACAGGATAATAATTATGTTTCGACACACCCCATTGGCGTTGTTGTGCAGTGCTGCACTTTTCACCACTTTGTCTGGTTGCGGTCAACAAAAGGCCACAACTGAAACAGCAACAGAAGTTAAAACAACAACTGCCGAAAGCCTTGCTCTGTGGCCTGAATTAAAAAGCTCTTTAGCGAACACTGATACTGAACAAAAAGTTCAGCAACTGCTGAGCACTCTGACTATTGAGCAAAAAGTAGCTCAGTTGATCCAGCCAGATATCCGCTGGATGACAGCAGAAGATATGCGCCAGTATGGTTTTGGTTCGTATTTAAATGGTGGTGGTGCTTATCCAAAGGACAATAAAAAATCCACAGCAGCAGATTGGGTGGCTTTAGCTCAGGCCTATTACGATGCAGGCGTGGACTCAAGTAAAGACGGCAGCTCTATTCCACCTATCTGGGGCACAGATGCTGTGCATGGCCACAACAATGTATTTGGCGCTACCGTCTTTCCACACAATATAGGTTTAGGTGCCGCCAACAATATCCAATTGGTGGAAGCGATAGGCAAAGCCACAGCAGCTGAAGTGGCTGCCACTGGTATCAACTGGATATTTGCCCCAACAGTTGCTGTAGCCAGGGATGACCGCTGGGGCCGCAGTTATGAAAGTTATTCAGAAGACCCGACTATTGTAAAAGAATTAGGCGCAGCATTGGTCAAAGGTATTCAGGGCAATGTGGGCTCTGACTTTATGCACAGCGGCCGCTTAATAGCCACAGCTAAACATTATCTGGGTGATGGCGGCACTGAAAATGGTAAAGATCAGGGCAACAACCTGAACACCGAAGCCGATTTAGTCCGCTTACATGCTCAGGGTTATATCAGTAGCCTGAATGCAGGTGTGCAAACCGTGATGGCCACCTTTAACAGCTGGCATGGCGAGAAAATACATGGCAGTCACTACCTGCTTACTACTGTTTTAAAAGAGCGTATGGGGTTTGATGGTTTAGTGGTAGGAGACTGGAACGGTCACGGCCAAATTCCGGGCTGCACCAATAATAACTGCGCCGCTGCAGTCAATGCAGGTGTGGATATTTTAATGGCGCCGGAAGATTGGAAACTGCTGTATCAAAATACTCTGGCTCAGGCCAAAGCCGGTGATATCTCGCCAGCTCGTTTGGATGACGCCGTCAGCCGTATTTTAAGAGTGAAAATCCGTGCGGGTTTATTTGAACGCGGCAATCCGGCGCAGTCGGAACTGGCTGGTAAATCAGAACTGATAGGTCATGCTGATCATCAGGCTATTGCAGCCCAGGCCGTGCGTGAATCTTTAGTGCTGTTGAAAAACAACAATCAATTACTGCCTTTAGCACCTCAGCAAAAGGTGCTGGTGACAGGCGATGGTGCCGACAATATTGGTAAACAAAGTGGTGGCTGGACTTTAACCTGGCAAGGTACAGGCAACACCAATACCGATTTCCCGAATGGGCGCTCCATTTATTCAGGCATACAACAACAGGTTGAAGCAGCTCAGGGCACAGTCGAATTGAGCGTCGATGGCAGTTATCAGCAAAAGCCTGACGTCGCTATTGTAGTGATAGGTGAAAACCCATATGCCGAATTTGATGGCGATATCCGTACTCTGGATTATCAGGCTGGTAAAAATACCGATCTGGAATTACTGAAAAAACTCAAAGCGGACGGCATTCCTGTAGTCACTGTATTTTTAACAGGCCGGCCTTTATGGGTGAACCCTGAGCTGAATCAGTCCGATGCCTTTGTTGCGGCCTGGTTACCTGGTACCGCAGGTCAGGCGGTGGCTGACGTTTTATTTAAAACTCAAGCTGGTGAAATTCAGTATGATTTTAAGGGCAAACTGCCATTCTCCTGGCCTAAAACAGCGGATCAATCACCGTTAAATCAAGGGGATAGCAACTACGATCCGCTTTTTTCCTTTGGTTATGGCTTGACCTATCAGGACAACACCACTATCGCCAATGATTTATCCGAACAAATCAACAGTGCAACCGGCGCCAGCAATGAAAGCTTAAGTTTATTTGAGCGCCGTCCGGCTTCAGGTTACAGCCTGTTGCTGCAGGATGAACAAGGTCTGGTCACAGTCACAGGCAACAAAGCCAAGAGTACCGACCAAAGCCTGAGCTTAGCCGCAGTAAACTGGCAAAAGCAGGAAGATGCCTTATTGCTCGACTGGGCTGCGAATTCCAAAGCTAAGTTGGTGCTGCAGGCTGCAGTGCCACTGGATGCCAGTGCTTATGGTCAGTTGGTGGTAGATATGAAATGGAATACAGCACCTACAACAGCTGTGACTTTAGCTCAATCCTGTGGTTCAGGCTGTGGTGGCACTTTGGATTTGGCTGAACTGATCCGCGGCAAAGCCGCAGGCCAGTGGCACAAAGTCGTGATTGATTTAAGCTGTTTTGCTGCCAAAGGCGCAGCACTGAATCATCTACAGCAGCCTTTTGTATTACATAGCGAAGCAGCTTATCAGTTAAGTATTTCCAATATCCGACTGACCCCTGCCACAGCAACGGCCGATCTGAGCTGCCCTGCGGCTCAATAGTTTTTTAACCACAATCTGATAACAAGAAAGGCCGTCAAGCTGCGGCCTGATGAGGGATAGAATGCAAACTGTTCAAAACGCCGAAGTGCAGGGTTCCGGCACACCAGTCAGTAGCTGGGCTTTACCTGCTCTTACTTTTTTGTTTTTTATCTGGGGTTTTATTACTTGTCTGAATGACATTTTAATTCCGCATTTAAAAGCCGTCTTCGATCTGACTTACACTCAGGCCATGTTGATCCAGTTCTGCTTTTTTGGCGCTTATTTTGTGGTGTCTTTACCTGCAGGAGCCTTGATTAATAAGCTGGGTTACCAGAAAGGTATAGTGATAGGTTTAGCTATTGCTGGCTTTGGCACACTGAACTTTATTCCGGCAGCAAGCTTTCACAGTTATGCCTGGTTTTTAGCGGCTTTATTTGTGCTGGCATCCGGCATTACTATTTTGCAAGTGGCCGCTAACCCTTATGTCACCATACTGGGCAACCCAAAAACAGCAGCCAGCCGCCTGACCATGACACAAGCCTTTAACTCTTTAGGTACTACTGTAGCACCTCTGATTGGTGCAGCGTTGATCCTTAGCCAGCTCGACAGTACTGAAGGTGCTGATGCGGTACAACTGCCTTATCTGGTGCTGACCATAGCCTTATTTGCCGTGGCTTTTGTATTTGCGCGCTTGAAACTACCTGAAGTTCAAAACACCACAGCAGCAGAAAAAATCTCCATTAAAGCCCTGCTGCCATACAAGCATTTATGGCTGGGTGCTTTAGGCATATTTATGTATGTTGGCGCTGAAGTGGCTATAGGTTCAGTGATGGTCAACTTTATTGCTCTGCCTGAAATTACAGGGCTGGCAGAAGCTGAAGCAGCCCACTATGTCGCCTGGTATTGGGGTGGAGCTATGGTGGGGCGTTTTGTCGGTGCTTTATTAATGCAGCGTATTAACGCAGGTTTATTACTGGCTATTCACGCTGCGGCCGCTATTGCGTTGTTGGTATTGGTCATTACAGGTCAGGGTCAACTGGCCTTACTGGCACTGCTGGCCATAGGTATCGCCAACTCTATTATGTTCCCGACTATTTTCAGTCTGGCGTTACATGGTTTAGGAAAATACACCAGTCAGGGTGCAGGTTTATTGTGTCTGGCCATAGTAGGCGGCGCTTTAGTGCCGGTAGCTCAGGGCATGCTGGCCGACGCTTATGGTCTGGCGCTGTCTTTTATTCTGCCGATATTTTGCTACATCTATATTTGCTACTTCGGTTTACGCAGTCGCAAAGTAACCAGTTAAGGCGCAAGCCGGGGCAAGGCATATGTCCATGGATGGACGGTATGTCGCAACTGTCGGGAACGTTGTTGCGACTGCATCCCGGTTGGCCTTGCCTTTTTTAACGCCTCTGGCTGAGCTAAACCTCAGCCTTTTTTTCGTTGCTATGCTCAGGCATCAACAGGTCTTCTGCTGTTTTCCTGCGGAATTTACTTAATGCCAGATACACAGCTGGTGTGCTGTAGAGCGTCAGCAACTGACTGACCAGCAAACCACCTACTATGGTAATGCCTAAAGGCTGGCGTAACTCTGAGCCTTCGCCCATACCAAACAGCAAAGGCACAGCGCCTAATAAGGCAGCAAAGTTGGTCATTAAAATAGGACGCAAACGTTGTGCTGCCGCCAAAGCGACCGCCTCTTTGGGTGATAAGCCGAGATCGCGTTCAGCATGTAAGGCAAAATCGACCAGCAAGATGGCGTTTTTCATCACTATGCCAATCAGCAAAAACAGCCCCAGCAAGGCTATAAGGTTAAAGTCGGTATTACTGACATACAGTGCCAGCAGAGCGCCTAAACCAGCACAAGGCAAGGTAGATAAAATGGTGATCGGCTGGATCGTACTTTCATACAACACGCCCAGCAGCAGATAAACAGTTAAAATCACGCCAATAATCAACCAAAGCTGATCGCCGGTTTTAAACATAGCGTTACGCTGATCTTCGCCATTGATGGTATGAATACCGCTTGGTACCATAGCCACAGCCAGCACCCGATCAATAGCGGCTGATGCCTGTTGCAAAGTCACGCCTGGCGCTAAGCCATAACCTATGCCCACAGAAGCAAACTGACCATCGCGGCGAATACGATCATTGGCCAGACTGTACTGATAACTGGCAATACTGGACAAGGGCACCCTGCTGCCATCAGCTGTCACCAGTTGCAGTTGCTTTAATACTTCAGGCTGAGCTGTGTAGCCGGGCGTCAATTCCATCACGACCCGATACTGGTTCATCTCATCATACAAAGTCGCCACCTGACGCTGCGAAAAGGAGTTATTCAGCAAGGTGGCAATAGTACGCATATCCACGCCTAAACGCTGCGCCGCTTCGCGGTCTATCGTCAAGGAGATTTGCTGCGCATCTTCACCACTGGGCGTGTCTACATCCACCAGCTCTGGTAGTTCCTGCATTTTTTCGGCAACTTGTTTGCTCCATTTACGCAGCAATTGCAGATCGCCGGATAACATCATCAGTTCGTAGTCACTGCGGCCAAAAGGCGAAGACAATCGAATATCCTGATCGACATTTAAAAACACCATGCCACCCGGTACTTTAGGTGCTGTGGCCCGGATCCGGTCGACCACCTCCTGAGCAGAGATTTTACGCTCAGCCAAAGGTTTTAACCGCACCCGCATCCAACTATTGCTGATACCTGTGTCACCGCCACTGGAACCTGTTACGTCGGCTATAGCAGGGTCTTTTAAAATATGCTGGCGAAAAGCCTCAATTTTGGGCTGCATAATCTGAAACGAAAAACCATCGTCACCACGAACAAAACCATTTAACTGGCCTGTATCCTGATTCGGGAGTAAACCTGTAGGAACCTGTTTGTACAACCAGGCATTAGCTGCAAACAACAGCACCAATGCAGCCAAAAACCAGCGGTAATGACTTAAGCTCCAATTCACACTTTGATGGTACTTGTGCTGAAATTTATGGAAAGCTCCGCTTTCACCTTCCCCCGTTTTTTTTGCTTTGAGCAACAGCGCTGACAGGCTGGGAGTCAGAGTTAAAGACACTACCAGGCTAATCGTCATAGCAGCAGCCAGGGTGATAGAGAATTCGCGGAATAAACGCTCAACCAAACCGCCCATAAATAAAATCGACAGAAAAATAACCACTAAAGCCAGATTCATTGCCAGCAGGGTAAAACCCACTTCAGATGCGCCTAGTCTCGCTGCCGCTAGAGGCGTTAAACCGCGTTCTATATGGCGCTTAATGTTTTCGACCACCACTATGGCGTCATCCACCACTAAACCTGTCGCAACAATGAGTGCCATCACCGACAAATTATTCAGTGAAAAATCACAGAGATACATCACGGTAAAGGAGCCAACCAAAGACACTGGAATAGCCAGGCTTGGAATTAATG
The DNA here is from genome assembly GCF_021290985.1 of Rheinheimera soli. Taxonomy (GTDB): domain Bacteria; phylum Pseudomonadota; class Gammaproteobacteria; order Enterobacterales; family Alteromonadaceae; genus Pararheinheimera; species Pararheinheimera soli. The sequence goes on along the minus strand of NZ_JAJOYU010000016.1, from coordinate 30,916 downwards.
CGCTGCGCAGGCTGCCTAAGAAAGCCCAAACGACCAGCACCACCAACACCACAGCAATCAGCAAACTGATTTGAGCTTCAGTTAAAGTTGCGCGGATCACCGGACTTCGGTCCATCACCACAGCTAAATCAGCGTCTGCTGGTATCAGCGCCTGCAACAGCGGCATTTGCTGATAAATGGCATCTATGGTTTCAACAATATTGGCACCGGTGCGACGACTGATCAGTAAAATCACCGCGTTTTTATCGTTATGAAAACCTGCGCTGTAGCGGTTTTCGGTGGAGTCGGTGACCAAAGCCACATCCGATAAACGAATAGGAGCGCCGTTGACGTACTTCACTACTAAAGACTGATAATCCGAAGCCTGACGCAAGGTTTGACTGGTTGCCAGTTGCCAGCGCTGATCGTTGCTTTCCAATACACCCAAAGGCACAGCAGCGTTTGCACCGCTGATAGCAGCGCGCACCTCATCCAAAGCCACACCATATTGAGTCAACATGCCTGGATTGAGCTGTACCCGTACAGCAGGCAATGAAGCCCCTGTCACTTCCACTTCGCCCACACCATTAATAGCGGCCAGTTTTTGCGCCAATACAGTAGAAGCGGCATCGTATAAAGCGCTGGATGCGAGGTGCTCAGAACTCAACGCCAGCGCCATCACAGGAGCTTGTGACGGGTTAAATTTACGGTAACTTGGATTACGGGGCATACCGGATGGCAACTGGCTGCGGGCTGCATTAATAGCCGCCTGCACTTCACGGGCAGCTTCATCTACATTGCGGTCCAAATCAAACTCTAGTCGGATCTGGGCTGAGCCTTGATTACTGCTGGAGCTGATACGGTTGATACCGGCAATACTACCCAAAGCCCGCTCCAGTGGAGTCGCCACAGTAGAGGCCATACTCTCAGGGCTGGCACCGGGCAAACTGGCGGTAACCACTATCATAGGGAAATCGACAGCGGGCAAAGGAGATACCGGCAATAAGCGCCAGCACAACATGCCCAGCAACAAAATGGCCGTGGCAATTAAGCCGCTGGCTACAGGGCGCTGAATAAAAGGCTGAGCTAAATTCATAGCGCTTTAGCCTCAGTTGCCGCCACACTTTCTCTGCCATTTTCTGTACCGCTGAAATGGCGATCAAACCATAAATACACCACAGGAGTGGTAAAGAGTGTCAGCACCTGACTGACCAATAAACCACCAACCATCACCAAACCTAAAGGCTGGCGTAATTCAGCACCTGAACCGCTGGCCAACAACAATGGCACTGCACCAAACAACGCAGCCAGAGTTGTCATTAAAATAGGTCGGAAACGCATTAAAGCCGCCTGGTAAATAGCATCTCGAGGTGACAAGCCCTGATTACGCTGCGCATCCAACGCAAAGTCGACCATCATAATGCCGTTTTTCTTCACCAACCCTATCAGCAGCACTATGCCGATCACCGCTATTAAATCCAGCGGCTGATCAGCAATCAGCAGCGCCAGCAAAGCGCCCACAGTGGCTGAAGGCAAAGTCGACAATATGGTGACTGGGTGAATTAAGCTTTCGTACAAAATGCCCAGCACTATATACATAGTGACCACAGCGGCCAGCACCAGCCAAAGCGTATTACTCAGCGACGCCCGAAAGGCTTCAGCAGCGCCCTGGAAAGTCAGTTCCACTTCGGCAGGCAGTTGCAATTGCTGCTGCACTTCTTCAATAGCGGCCACTGCTTCACCCAGCGAATAACCTTCTGCCAGATTAAAAGACAAAGTCACGGACGGGAACTGGCCCTGATGGTTAATCAGTAACTTAGCAGGTCGTTGTGTCACTTTGGCCACAGCAGATAAAGGCACAGGAGTACCAGAGCCTGAGCTGATATAGAGTTTATTCAGCGCATCGACACCGTTAATTTGATCCGGGTCTACTTCCAAAATCACACGATACTGGTTGGCCTGAGTAAATAAGGTGGTTACCTGGCGCTGGCTATAAGCACTTTGCAGCACAGTACTGATTTGCGACACATTAATACCTAAACGGGCAGCGGCTGTGCGGTCTATGTCGATATAGGCCTGCAGGCCCTGTTGCTGTAAATCATGGGCTACTTCAGATAATTCCGGCCGTTGCTGCAAGGCTTCGACTAAATCCGGTAGCCACTGATTCAGCACCTCCTGATCCGGCGTGGTTAAGCTGAATTGATACTGAGTCCGGCTGACGCGGTCTTCAATACTCAATTCCTGCACCGGCTGGAACCAGCCTTTGATACCAGGCACAACCAAGACTTGTTGCTCCAGCTGGCGGATCACTTCCATTGCCGACAACTCACGTTCACCATGTTGTTTCAGATTGATCTGAATACGGCCACTATTGATGCTGGTATTGCTGCCATCCACCCCAATAAAAGACGACAAACTGCTGACATCCGGATGCTGCAGAATATTTTCTGCCAATTCCTGCTGGCGTGAAGCCATAGCCTGAAACGAGATATCCTGCGGTGCTTCTGTCACCACCTGGATCACACCACTGTCTTGCAACGGGAAAAAGCCTTTGGGTACAGCAAGATACAACAGAGCTGTTAAAGCCACAGTTGCCAGCATGCTGAACATGGCTAAGGTTTGATGGCGTAACACCCACTGCAAACCCCGGCCATAAGAGGCAATAATGCGGTCCATCAGACCATTTTGATCATGATGTTCCGGCAGAGTTTTTAATAAACGCGCACAGAGCATAGGCGTCAGCGTTAAAGACACCACCAGCGAAATTAAAATAGCGACTGCCAAGGTGACAGCGAATTCAAAAAACAACCGGCCTACTACATCGGCCATAAAGAGCAGAGGGATCAGCACGGCAATCAGCGAAAAGGTCAGTGAAATCAGCGTAAAACCTATTTCTTTGGCACCTTTCAGTGCTGCCTCCATAGGAGAAGCGCCTTGTTCACGGTGCCGCGCCACGTTTTCCAGCATCACTATGGCGTCATCCACCACAAAGCCAGTGGCTATGGTCAGCGCCATTAAGGTCAGGTTATTGACGGAGAAATCCAGCAACACCATTACGGCAAAAGTACCAATCAAGGATAAAGGCACAGCCAGACTGGGGATAATAGTAGCCGGAATACTGCGTAAAAATGCAAAAGTAACCAAGACCACCAGCACTATGGCAAAAACTAATTCTTTTTGTACGTCACGCACTGAAGCACGAATACTGTGGGTACGGTCTGTTAAAACTTCGATCTTCACAGCCGCCGGCATAGTGGCGGTCAATTGTGGTAACAACTCCTGCACTCTGTCGGCTACATCAATAACGTTAGCACCGGGTTGGCGCTGAATATTGACCAATACCGCAGCTTGCTGATTGGCCCAGGCGGCGAGAAAACGGTCTTCGGCACCATCTTCGATTTTAGCCACATCTTTTAAGCGGATAGGCGCACCTTCGCGGTAGGCAACTATCAGTTCTTTGTATTCCTCTGTACTGCGAATTTGATCATTGGCTTCAAGCATAGTGGAGCGAAATGCACCATCAAAACTGCCTTTGGGCTGGTTGGTATTGGCTGCGGCTATAGCAGAACGCAAACTTTCCACACTTAAATCCAGACTGGCTAAAGCCGCGGGATTGGCTTTGATCCGAATAGCCGGACGCTGGCCACCCGCTAAGCTCACCATACCTACACCTGTCAGCTGAGCTAACTTTTGCGCCATGCGGGTGTCCACTAAATCGTAAACCGCAGGCAAAGGCAAAGTATCGGAGCTGACAGCTAAAGTCAGAATAGGCGCATCGGCCGGATTGACCTTGCGATAGACAGGAGGCGTAGGTAAGTCATTGGGTAATAATGAAGATGCGGTATTAATAGCGGCTTGTACTTCCTGCTCTGCCACGCCCATGTCTACCACTAAGGCAAACTGCAAGGTAATCACAGAAGCACCAGCAGAGCTGTTGGACGACATTTGTTTTAAGCCGGGAATTTGGCCTAAACGCCGCTCCAAAGGCGCTGTGACAGTACGCGCCATAATGTCTGGACTTGCCCCAGGGTTAAAGCTAAACACCTGAATAATAGGGTAATCCACCTGAGGCAAAGCAGCCACAGGCAATAAACGCCAGCTTAAAATACCGGCAATTAAAATAGCCAGCATCAATAATGAGGTGGCAACAGGGCGTAATATAAAAGGCTGGGACAGGTTCATCATTTACCCCTTAGACGCGTCCTGGATCACCTCAACTTCACGGTCAGGCCGTAAGCGATCTAAACCTTCCAGCACCACCTTATCGCCTGCGTTTAAGCCTTCTTCCACAGCCACTAAGCCATTATCCACTGCGCCTAGTTTCAGCACGCGGATTTGCGCTTTGTTGTTATCGTCTACCATATACACATAAGTACCCTGAGCACCATATTGCACAGCGTCTTGCGGAATGGTCACAGCAGCATTTTGCACCGCCACATTTAAACGCACATTGACGAATTGATTCGGGAATAACTCTTCATTCTGATTGGCAAATTCTGCCTTTAACTTCAAAGTACCAGTGGCTATATCAATCTGGTTATCCAAAGTGGTTAAAGTACCGTTGGCCAACGGCATTTGCTCTGCTCTGTCCCAGGCTTCCACCGACAAAGCAACTCCTGCACGAAATGCTGTACGCACTTGCTGCAACTGAGTTTCAGGAATAGTGAATACCACAGCAATAGGCGAGCTTTGAGTGATAGTGATTAAACCTTCAGCGCTATTCGCCTGAATTAAATTACCAGGGTCGACAGCACGTAAACCTAAACGGCCACTGATAGGAGCTTTAATCTGGGTATAAGACAGTTGCAAAGCGGCGGCATCAATAGCAGCCTGATTCGATTTAATGGCGCCTTTCAGTTGATTCACTAAGGCTTGCTGCGCATTCATTTGCTGGGCAGCTATGGTGTTTTGCTCTTTGAGTTTGGCAAAACGCTCTAAATCCTGTTCCGCACTTTTCAGCAGCGCGACATTTTGCTCTTTCTGACCTTGTACCTGAGCCAGTTCTGTCTTGTAATCGGCCGGATCAATCTGAGCCAACAGCTGACCGGCTTCCACTTTTTCACCTTCTTTGAAATACACTTGCTGCAATGGCCCAGACACCCGGCTTTGCACCAACACAGTATTCAGTGGGGTTACTGTACCAATGGCTTTAATCTGCACTTTTAAATCTGTGGATCCCGCTTCAATCACCCTTACAGGCACAGGCATAGCCCAGGGATTATTGGCAGCACCAGCCCCTGCTGGACGAGCGCCGCCAGGTCTTTGCCCAGCGCCAGGTTTGCCCGCAGCAGCAGATTCAGCACCAGGCCAGAACCAATACACAGCAGCAACGGCAACAGCCAGACCAGCAGCTAAAACAAAAGGCTTTTTAAGCAAAGACATACGATAAATCCCTGTAACAAAATTTAGGTTTAGTAAAACGCGCCTACTCTAATTCAGCCTGTGAAGCGCTGCAACGAAGTGAATGTCAAGATTGAGTAAAGATGGCCTGACATTCGGTCAGAAGTATTTTTACTGCGATGAAAGGCAAAAGGATCAACTGAATAACTCCTGACATCAGGTTTTTAACCCCAAACAGCTAACGGCGTATCTGCTAACAGATTTTTTCTGCATTCAGCAATCAGGCTACTGACATACAGTTGTCAGTCTGGGTTGCTAACCTCAAGCGGTCAAGTAAAAGGAGCGCATCATGACTATGTTAGATACTGCAATTGATCGTTATTTTTCAGCGACTAATACCAGAAATAATCAACTGGCGGCTGAGTGTTTTGATCCAGACGCTTGTGTGTTTGACGAAGGCCAGCAATTGACAGGGCTGGAGTCTATCAGGCATTGGTTACAACATACCCAACAAAAATATCAGCCCGTGGTGCAGGTGCTGGCAACACAACGCAGTTATGGTGAAGTCTGGGTAAAAACGCAAGTATCAGGCCAGTTCCAGGACAGCCCAATACAGCTAAACTATATATTTGCCTTGCAGGATGGCAAAATCAGCCGTCTGATGATCCGTTAGTTATAGCTGTAACGCGCCGATAGTAAGAGAAACTGATGAACCGAATTGATCGCCTGCTGGCGTTGATATTGTATTTACAAAGTCGCCGTACCTGCACAGCCGAAGCCATGGCAGAACATTTTGGTTTAAGTGTACGTACTATTTACCGTGATATTGCTGCTTTGGGTGAAGCTGGAGTGCCTATTCTGGCGGAGGCCGGGGTTGGCTATAGCCTGATGAAAGGTTATTTGCTGCCACCGGTGAATTTCTCAGAACAAGAAGCTTATGCACTGTCGACAGGCGTAATGCTGGCGCAACGCATGACCACCCATAGCTATAACGAAAAAATGCAGTCCGCTTTGGATAAAATTAAAGCCGTATTACCTAATGAAGCTAAACACAGGTTGGAAGTTCTGGCCAAAGGCATGGCAACACCCCATACAGAACATCCACAACAGGCAGATTTGTCGGTGTTGCAACAAGCCATAGCACGGCAACAGCTGTTGAGTTTTGACTACCAGAACGTCAGCCAAACCCCAAGCAGCCGACAAGTAGAAGCGGCGGGTTTGGTGTTTTACCTTGGCCGCTGGCATCTGATTGCCTGGTGCAGGCTACGACAAGGCTTCCGTGATTTTCGCACTGACCGCATGCAGAACCTGCAATTACACAGCGACAAGTTTCAGGCCAGAACCAACTTTGATGCCAAAGACTTTTTGCAGCACGGCACAGCTCCAGCCCAACTGACTGCACAAGTGGCATTTGCCCATACAGCAGCAGACCGAGCCAGGCGAGAGTGGTGGCAAGGGATAACCGCAGAGCAACAAAGCGCGGAAGGCGTAGTGATGACGCTGAACTGCAGCAACTGGCCTTCATTAGCCTGTTGGTTGCTGTCCCTTGGCATAGCCGCAAAAGTGTTGGCTCCGGAAGCACTAAAACTAGAAATGCGCCAACAAAGTCAGGCCATTTTAGCTTTGTACTCCAGCTTGTCTTAAGTGGGGGTATTGTTTTTCAGTTGCTGCAACAGGTCGTCTTGTTGTTTCAGTTTTAGCTGAGTTTTTATTCTGTGTTTTAAAGTGACTATGTTCACTGGCTTGATCACAAAATCTGCACCACCAGCTTCCCAGCACTGGGTTTCTTCTTCCTGACTTTGTAAGCCAGTGACAAAAATCACCGGAATTTGTGCCAGTTCAGGCTGCTGTTTCAGCAAGCGGCAGGTGGCTAAACCATCCAGCTCTGGCATCACCACATCCAACAGAATTAAATCCGGAGGATTGCTTTGACAAAGGCTGATCGCCTGAGCACCAGAGGTGGCCATAAAAATCTGATAGTCGGCATTGAGCATCTGATGAATGATCTGAATATTCACCGGCTGGTCATCCACCACCAGTACTTTTGCTTTGGGTTGTAACGGCTCAGGACTCATCAGACACACCTTTTAGTTGAGCGGAATACTGTTCAGTGTACAGCAGCGCCTGGGCAAAATTTAATTGTTCTAAAGCGCTTTCCAGTTGGGTTGAAAGCCTTGGATCGATGTTTTGCAGCATATTTTTCAGCACAGCAAACTGATCCAAAGCACTCATATTAAAGCTGTGCAGCGACTGTTGCAGTTGCTCCAGTTGCACAGTCAGTTCTGCTTCTGTCAGCATCACAGCAACTGAAGATGTTTCTGTTGCTGGTGCAGTTTCTGCTAACAACACAGGAGCAAAAGCAGCAAAAGCTTGCGCGTCAGCAACAAACTTCGACAGCGCTCTGGGTAAATCCAGCGCCGTTTTTTGTTTAATGGATTGCTCAATAGCTGCTGCGGGTTCAGATAAACAAACAATACCTAAAGAACTGGCAGAACCTTTCAGCGAATGCGCCAGCAAGTACAGCTCTTTTTCTGTCAAAGGAGAAGCTTCAGCCTGTAGTTTGACCAGCGCGGCATCCAGCTCCATCACAAAAGATTTCAGCGTTTTATGATACACAGCCACCGAATTACCTAAGCGGTTTAATGCCGATGTCAGTTGCACACCTTGTTGTAAAGCTGCATCAACCAAAGCCGGGTTGAGCAACTGCAGTTGTTTTTCTTCGACAGGTAAATTGGCGTCGACCGGTGCTTTTGACCACTTTAAAATGGTATTGACCAAGGTATCTATGGCAAAGGGCTTGGCCACATGATCGTTCATCCCAGCATCCAGACAAGCCTGCTTGTCTGATTGCATCGCATTGGCGGTCATGGCCACTATAGGTAAAGTCAGCATAGTGGCTTTGCTGCGAATACGTCTGGTGGTTTCATAACCATCCATATCCGGCATCTGAATATCCATCAGCACCAGATCGTATTTATCAGGCTGTTGCTCCAGCATCGCCAGGGCAAAAGTGCCACCAGGCGCTATATCCACTAAAGCCCCTTCATGGGCCAATAACTCAGAGGCGACTATCTGATTGGTAGGATTGTCTTCCACCAGCAGCAGTTGTAATCCGTTTAAACGGCTTTGTCGTGGCGCAGCATCCTGCAGCGCATTGGAAAACATTTGTTTGCCCGCCAGCGCATCCAGCACAGCATCCAATAAACGGCTTGGGGTGACAGGTTTGACAATAAAACCATTCAGCAGATGCTGACTTTGTTCATCCTGCTGTTTTTGCGCCAGACATTCGCGACCATGAGCAGTGACCATAATTACCACTGGCATATCCGGGCCTTGCACAATCTGGCGAATTTTTTCTGCCGTTTGCCAACCATCCAAGCCCGGCATCAGCCAATCCAGCAACACCAGTTTATAGCTGTTGTTATGTTGCAGCAGCTCCAGCGCCTGCTCACCGCTGTGGGCTAAATCAACCTCACAGCCATAATGGCGCATCACTTCAGAAAGGATCTGCCGTGATTGCTGGTTATCATCCACCACCAGCACTTTTAAATCCTGTAATAAAGATAAATCTGCCTGAGCAGCGTTCAGGCTCAGACAGTTAAACCAAAGTTCAAACTCAAAACTGCTGCCAGAGCCCAACTTGCTGTCTACCGACAGTTGGCCTCCCATCAGCTCTACCAGGCCTTTGCTGATCGCCAGACCTAAACCTGTGCCACCATAACGACGGCTAATCGAAGATTCTGCCTGACTAAAGCTCTGGAAAATCAAAGACAGTTGTTGTTCTGTCATGCCAATGCCGGTGTCCTTCACTTTAAACTTAATTTTGGCCGCCTCCGCCGTGCGCTCTGTCACTTCCAGGCTGACAACAACTTCTCCTTTTTCGGTGAACTTAATGGCATTGCCCGTCAGGTTCAACAGCACCTGCTTCAGCCTCAGGCTGTCGCCTACCACTAATTGGGGTAAATCTTCATCAAACTGGTACAGAACTTCCAGATCTTTACTGCCCAGATTAGCCGATAAAATAGTGCCCAAATCTTCCATCAAAATAGCCAGCTCAAAACTGTGGCTATCCATTTCCAGCTTGCCGGCTTCTACTTTGGAAAAATCCAGAATATCGTTCAGAATGGCCAGTAAAGACTTAGCCGCTATTTCGGTCTGACGAATATAATCTTCCTGACGACGGGTTAAGCTGGTTTGCTGCACCAGTTGTAACATGCCCAAAATAGCATTCATCGGCGTACGGATTTCATGGCTCATAGTGGCCAAAAAAGCAGACTTCGCATTATTGGCCGCATCGGCCTGTTGTCGTGCCTGTGCCAGTTCCAGCTCTCTTTTATGCTGTTCAGAGCGGTCCCGCGCCACCAGATAAAAATAATCCTGCTGCTCAAAACGGATCCAGGACAAAGTCGCAGATAAAGGTATGGCGTCCCCTCCAGCGTCTTCAAACTGGGTTTCAAACTGCACACTGCGTTTTCGTTCTGTACTTTGGATCAACTGTTGCAGCCGGTCTCCCACTAACTGCAGCGCCAGATCAGCCAGGCTAAAATGCCCGGCACAGCACGCCAAAGCGGCAGGATTAGCTTTGATCACGTGCGATGTATCGTCTAACCAGAACACTAAGTCCGGGCTTTGTTCTGTCGACACTTTTGCCAGCGCCAATTCAAATTCCAGCTCTTTTTGCAGCGTTAAATCCCGGGCTATACCTAAATAACCTACCACCTGATTTTGCTTGTCCAATAAAGCAGTTACCGCAACCTGCACAGGGCAACGACTGCCATCTTTACGAATATAAGTCCACTCTCTGTTATCGGTTTGGCCTTGTTTGGTTTTTTCAACCAACACAGTTAAATCAGCGTCCACCTGATGGCCCACCTCTGTGGTCAATTGCCGGGAATACTCCGCCATCTCCACTGGATCATGGATGATAGCAGGACCATAGCGACCAATAATTTCGGCTTCTTTATACTGCAACATAGTTTCAGCTGCCGGGTTAAAGGAGGTAATCATGCCATTAAGATCAGTGGTAATAATGGCATAGTTGGCATTACGCAGAATGCTGCGCTGCAAGGCTGATACCTGCTCAATTTCAGCGGTTCGTAATTCAACCTGATGCTCCAGCTCTTCATTGGCTTGTTGCAGTTTCTGTTCGGCCTGTTTGATATGACTAATATCGTTAACCGTCAGCGCGCAGCCTATAAACTGACCTGCCTCGTCCAGAATAGGCGAAAGATTAAGCGAGACCGGATACAACAGACCTGATTTATGCTGGCGCACACTTTGGATATAACGGATTTTCTGACCTTTACGTACTTCTTGTTCCAGATGTTGTTGTTCATCCAGATGTGTCGCCGGCACTATAAGTTGGCTGATAGTGCGGCCCATAGCCTGATATTCGGTGTAACCAAACATTTGTTCTGCCGCAGGGTTCCAACTGCTGATCAAACCATGCGGATCAGTTCCGATCACCGCCTCATTGGCGTTTTCTACTATGGCCGCCAGCACTGCTCTGTGCCTGGTAAGCTGTAAACGCCTCGACAGTGTGAGCTGCACAAAAGCAAAGATGACAATCAGCAAAGCAGTGATACTCAGGCTGATGTAATACAGATTTTGTGGCTTTGGTAACTTCAGTCCATCGACAAAATTCTGTGTTGCCTGCAGCCGCACTTGCCAGTTGCGGCCAAAAACAGACAAGTTATGCTCAGCCTGATAATCAGGTAAAACAACAGCTGTTACGGTTTTTGTATAAAAAGCTTGCAGAGGATCAAAATCAATATCGATCACCTCCAGTTGCACTTCCTCTGCACCCACCATTTTTATACTGGATAAGATTTCATCTATGGTTAAAGGCGCATAAGCCAAACCATACAACTGCTGATAGCGGGCTTCAGCAGTTTCAGGTGCTTTCCCTTGCAGATAAATGGGCATTAACAACAAAATCCCCTGAGATTTTTTGTTTTGCGCCTGCACTAAAGTTACGGGTTCCGTGATCACCGCTTTATTTTCCCGTACTGCCTTTAATGCAGTCTGGTAACGCAGTTGTTCTGAGGCAATATCAAAACCTATGGCTTCTTCGTTCTCTGCCATAGGTTCTATGTACTGGATCACAAACAAATCATGGTTATGGCTATTTTGCTGACGAAAGCTAAAAGCATCGCCATTTTCAGCTTCAGCCTTTACTAAAAACTGCGGTAGCTCGGCAGGTGTCACTTTACGGATAATGCCAAAACCACGAGCTCCCGGAAATTCTGTGGTCATGTCACGGCTTTGGCTGTACGCCAGTATATTCGGGTAGCTAAAATGCTCAGCTCCAGCACTCAGCACAGCGCCACGTACCCCACGTAAACCATATTGGTAAATGGTCATTTTTTCGACTATTGCATCTGCAAGCTGATTGGCTTTTACCTCCAAGCTTTGCTGAATTCGCTGCTGATTTTGCTCTTGCTGACGCTGTTGCAAATAGTCAGAAACCCAAAATCCTGTTGCCGCAAACAACAGCATCGGCAATAAAGCTGCAATCAGCTGTTTCAGGTTGCGTTTCAGCCATGCCATTATCCGGGTTCCTTGTGATTTACTTTATGTGTTAAGCGTTTTGCCACAGCGGTAAAATCCAACGCCATCATATCCTGCTCCATCAGTACAAACTCGTCTGGCCCCAGATAACGGATCCAGCCCGCTCTTTGTTGCTGAAATAAGCTATAGGCCTGCATATCACAATTTTCAAGGTACTGAATATAAAGCTGAACATCAGGCAAACTGCTGTCTGTGCTTTGTTCAAACTGGCTTATCCATAACTTTAATGCGACTGACGTTTGTTCCAGACAATCCAGATACAAAGCAAAGTCAGTGGCAGAGGGCAACTGGCCACTCTGATGCAAAGCCTGCTCCAGCGGCCGTGATAATTCAGGTAAATCTATGGCGCCTAAAGTTGCATAGCTTCCCCGCAGCTTGTGCAAAGTATGCTCCACAGCTTTATGATTTTGTTGCTGGTATGCCTGAGTAAGTTGCTGTATTTCAACAGGGGTGGACGCAATTAATTGAGTAACAGCCGGAGACAAATGCAAAAAAGCATCTTTAGAAAAGCCCATTAACTGTTCCAGCACACTAAAATTAAACAACATATTGAGCCACTCTGACGCTTTCTCACAGCATAATAGGCTTTGGCTGAAAAATCCCGCGCTTTATCCAGTTAATTTTGTCTGGTTAATTTTTCCATCTACACTAAAAACGTGGGCAAAAAACAGGGAAGTGCCAGATGCATATCACTCAATCCAACCTCACGGCAGCAAAAATTTTATTAGTTGATGATCAGGCTTCATCTCTGATGCTGCTTCGCGAACTGCTGCAAGGCATGGCGACTTTGTATTTTGCAACAGATGGCGCTACAGCTTTGGATCTGGCGCGTCGACACCATCCTGAACTGATCATACTGGATATCGAAATGCCTGATATGGATGGCATTGCAGTCTGCAGAGCCTTAAAAGCAGACCCTGCAACCCGTGATATCGCCATAGTATTTATTACCTCCCATATAGATACAGAACACGAATTATCCTCTTTATCCGAAGGAGGCATCGACTTCTTACGTAAGCCTTTGCATGCGGCAACCAGCCGTATCCGCATCAAAAATCTGCTGGATTTAAGCCGTTACAGCCGGCAAGTGGAAGCAGAAAAAGAATGGCTGCGGGTGACGCTCTGTTCTATAGGTGACGCCGTCATTGCCACAGACTTGAGTGGAAAAATCAGCTTTATGAACCCCATAGCCGAACGAATGACAGGCTGGTTCGCTAAAGATGCCCTGAATCGTCCTATAGAAGAAGTGATGCAATTACGTGATGCCCACACATTGCAGCCACACTGGAACCCTATTTATTTTGCGTTAAAAGAACAACGTGTTGTAGCTATGGCGCTGAATTGTCAGCTGGTGTCACGCACAGGCCAGCTGTATCAGGTGGAAGATTCAGCAGCTCCTATTATCGACAGCAGCGGCATGTGCCTTGGCAGCATAGTGGTGTTTCATGATGTCAGTGAAAGTACCGCGCTGGCGCTTAAAATGAGCCACTTGGCCAATCATGATCCTTTAACCAACTTACCCAATCGCGTGCTGTTATATGACCGTATCGAACAAGCCATTAAAAGAGCAGAGCAGTTGCGCCACAAGTCGGCCTTGTTACTGATTGATCTGGACCACTTTAAATACGTCAATGATTCCATAGGCCATAACCTCGGTGATTTGCTGATCAAACAAGCTTCAGAGCGTTTACTGTCAATTTGTGGTGCAGACACTACGCTGGCCCGTTTAGGCGGAGATGAATTTGTGCTGGTATTGCCCGAACTTTGGTCTATCGACGAAGTGGGTTTGTTCAGCAGTCAGGTGCATAGCCAGTTCCAGCAGCCTTTTGTACTGGAACACAAAAAGTACCAGATAGCCGTGAGTATAGGGGTCAGTATTTATCCGGACGATGCCCAAACCATAGAAATGTTCATGCGCCATGCCGATGTCGCCATGTTTAAAGCCAAATCTGAAGGCCGCAACAGAACCAGCTTTTTCTCCGAAGAACTGGAACAGCAAATTATCCATCGCCATCAGTTGGAATTGCTGTTGCGCGAAACCTTAGCCAATCACCAACTGCAGGTGTATTACCAGCCAAAACTTTGTTTAGAAACAGGTAAGCTATTAGGAGCTGAAGCTTTAGCCCGTATGCAAAACCATCAGGGCCAGTGGGTACCACCTGTTGAATTTATTCCGCTGGCTGAAGAAACGGGTTTGATTGGCGAACTGGGGCAACAAGTGCTGCGTCAAGCCTGCCTGGAGTGTTTGCGTTGGCAACAACTGGGGTATCAGGTGCCTGTGTCGGTCAATATTGCCGCAGCTCAGTTTGCCGATCCCAGTTTAGTAAAACAAATCAACAGCCTGATGGCTGAACTGAAGATGCCAGCCGACTTATTAGAACTGGAAGTGACCGAAAGTGCGTTAATGCTGGATGTCAGCAAAACCCAAAGCATGTTGTGCCAGCTGAAAGCGGCCGGTATTTGTATTTCAATAGACGACTTTGGTACAGGTTATTCCAGTTTGTCTTATCTGAAAAAATTTCAGGTCGATGTGCTGAAAATCGACAAATCTTTTGTGCATGAAATGCTGACCGACAAAGGCGATATGGAAATAGTTAAAGCGGTGATCTCTCTGGCTCAGTCGATGAATTTACAGCTCATAGCAGAAGGCATCGAACTCGAAGCACAAAAAGACAAACTGCTGGAGTTAGGTTGCCAGATGGGTCAGGGCTACTTTTTCAGTAAACCTTTGTCGGCGGAAGACTTTCAAGGCTATTTACAACGCTAATCTGCGGATTTGCGTTGTAAATAAAGTAGTATCAGGCAAGATCTAAGAACTCTACTTCGCCTGAAAGTAATCCACCAATCGAAAACCAATCAGCATAAAGACTATAAAAATCAGACCTTCAACAGAGCCTGTGCCAGCCAGCACTAAAGCAGGGCCAGGGCATAACCCGACTAAACCCCAACCTAAACCAAACAACGCACTACCAGCCAATAAAGGCCGGGTAATAGCAGTGGCATCAGGCCAGTTGAATTTGGTTTTTAACAGGCTCTGTGGCATTTTTTTGCTATACCAAAAGGCAACAAAAGCAATGGCTATGGCGCCAATCATCACCAGAGCCAAAGACGGATCCCAAAGACCTGCTATATCTAAAAACCCCAGCACTTTGGCCGGATTTGCCATACCAGCCATTAATAAACCCAAGCCAAATAACAAGCCGCAGATAAAAGCGCTTAAGGATAAAAACCAGTGTTTTTTCATGCGGCACCTCCATGTGCCGCACCCTGAAGGGCAGCCTGCGGCTGTGAAAATTGTCTATCCTGCCAATTTTTCATCATGATCCCCTTACAGCAGATGACGGACGATAAAAACAGTGACCACTGCCACGCCCATAAACGTCAGGGTGGCGGCGAGCGAACGCATAGATAAACGGGCTAAACCACAAACGCCATGACCACTGGTGCAGCCCGAACCTAAACGTGCACCTATGCCGACCAATAAACCGGCAGCGGCCAATAAGCCATAGTTGCCCGTGACTTCAGCCACAGGCAAAGGCGCCATCATCAGCCACAACCAGGACGACAACACCAAACCCAAAACAAAAGCCTGCCGCCAGTTTCGTTCAGTACCTGCGGAGATAAAAGTTCCGGCAGTAATGCCACTGATACCAGCAATACGACCATTCAATAACCACAACAAAGCACAAGCAAGCCCAATCATTAGCCCGCCCACTAAAGCCGACTCCGGCGTAAAATGGGTCCAGTCAATCATAAATACCCTCTTTGCTTAATAGTGCTGAAGTTATAGAGCTGCTGATTTTGCAACCAACAAACTAAATTATGGATATAAGCATATACCATTTAGATATATTAGTGAACACTAAAAAACAAGAGTAGATAACAGCAAAAAGTCAGAGACAAGGAGCTTTTCGCTGATCGAGTAGGAGGCGGGATCACTCCCGCCGTCCTCTCACACCACCGTACGTGCGGTTCCGCATACGGCGGTTCATGTTAACACTGGAACTGTCGGTGACAATCCAGCAGTGATACCAGTCCCAGCCTCTCGAACCCGTTCTTCTTTAAAGCCTGATTCATATGGCTGGCACCGGAGTTCCACCACGGCCCCCGTTGGTTACAAGCTGAACTCCATGCTCTGATTTCATCCAGACCTGCTTTCATCAGTTGTTTGGCTCGGGTAAAAGCTCGTTTCCATTGTCGCCAGTAGAGGCAACGTAGTTTGCGCCTTATCCAGCCATCTAACTCTTCCAGCACACCTTTGATTTCGGTCAATCGGAAGTAGCTTATCCACCCGCGCAGTACCGGTGTCAGTTCACTGATAACTTTTGCCACTGATTTTGAACCATTTCCTGTGGTGAGCGTTCTGATTTTCTCTTTCAGTCTCGCCACGCTACTGGCTGCAATTTTCAGTCGGGCCACTTTGTGCCATGTGAAGCTATAACCAAGGAACTTCCGTTCTGATGGTCTTGCCACTGCACTCTTTTGCACATTCACCTGAAGTTTCAGTGTTTTCACTAAGAATTCACTGATGTCTTTCAGCAGATGTTCACCCGCCTTTTGGCTGCTGACATAAATGTTGCAGTCATCGGCGTAGCGGCAGAAGCTGTGGCCTCGCCTTTCCAGTTCTTTGTCCAGTTCATCCAGCAGGATATTCGATAACAGCGGCGACAATGGGCCACCTTGCGGCATGCCTTTATCGCGTTTTATCACCTCTTTTCCATCCACCATTTCTGCTTCCAGATAACGGCGGATGAGTTTGAGGAGCCGCTCATCTTTGATAGTCCGTGCCAATCTCGACATCAGAATGTCGTGGTCCACACGGTCAAAGAATTTCTCTAAGTCCATATCCACAACCCAACGTTTGCCGCTTTGAATGAACTGCTGTGCTTGGCGCACCGCTTGCCACGCATTGCGGTTGGGTCTGAAGCCGTAGCTGGATTTTGAGAACGTCGGTTCTACATAAGGTGTTAATGCCTGTGCTATCGCTTGCTGAATCAATCGGTCTGCCACGGTTGGGATGCCCAGTGTTCTCACATCGCCATTTGGCTTTGGGATATCCACTTTGCGGATTGCCCGTGGCAGATAACTGCCTGCCGTCAGTGTACTTTTGACGCTCGGCCAATACTGTTTCAGCCATGGTTTTAACTCCAGCACACTGAGGTTGTCCACCCCCGCCGCACCTTTGTTTTCCACCACCCGCTGATACGCCAGCATCAGGTTCTCGCGACTTATCACTGCATCTATCGTTAACGACATTTCCGCTTTCGTTCGCCCACTGGCCGCCGTGTTGGTTTCAACACCATCAATCAGCACCGGCGAATTCTGTTCGCGTCCTCTGTTCATGGCCGCAGTCGCCTGCGCTTGTGCATCATCAATCAACATCGAGGTCCACTGTCCTAATCACGGTTAACTATGTTCAGCCCTTCATGCTATCGGTTAAAAGCACTACTACGGCCTCGGCTGACTTCTGAACCTCCATCCCAACACCTCCCGATGTCAGTAGCACTGTGGCAGGTGTTCAGACCTCCCAGGGTAATTCGCGCGACCTTCCTGCTTATACCTGTCGACTTTACGTTGTAGCATTCCGTGCAAGTATTGGGCTTTAGTGATATTTGCCACCTTACCCTGCTACAGCGCCTAAGCCGCTTCCTGTTCGTCAGGCCAGCATTTTGCTTTCAGCTTCCTTCAGATTTCATCTCACGATGAACACCCTTGCCGTTCAGCTAACACTTCCCCTTGCCGGGTGTGTAGAGGACTTACACCTCCAAGTCACCAGTTTGACTACCACAGTCAATCTGGCTGCGCTTACGCGCAACGCGCCATGCCTGGCGCACCAAATAAAAAAGCCTGGGAAAACCCAGGCTTTATAAAAATGTCGTTTAAAAATAAAGATTTAACGTGACCCCGCCTGCAACCCCAATCCTTATAAATCGGGGTGGCCTTGGACAAAACTAAAGTTTCATCATGTCGTTACCAGACTAGATTTCCCCCCGCTCAGACTCGAAAATAAAGTTTCATCATCGGTTAACGTCTTCAAGAACTAATCGCGATTTTAAACAACTACCGCTCAACGACTTTTAGGACCGTAGCGTCTCTGTGTCATCCAGCAAATCTAAAATTTTCAACATAATCTCCAAATGCTTCGGAGAGCGGGCAGCAATCTTACTAGCTCGAATTGCAATCATGTCTTTCCTTTGATGATATTTTGCAAATTCATCACCATAAAATTTGCAAATTTCATCAAAATTCTTTGAGCCAAATTTAAAAATCCCGTTCTCAATCCTGGAGATCTGACTAGTATGAACTTTTGATAAATCAGACACTTCACGGAGTGTTAGCCCCCGTGATTGTCTATATTCCTTGAGAGACAAACCTATAATTTCTGTCTCATCTTGCTTGAATTTTTTGCTCATTTCACGTATATTTTTGCAATAAAATTTGCAAAAAGCAAGGTGAGATATGGCTGTGTATGTTGATAACGTAGAGATCCCTTGGAAAGGGAAGGTATGGTGTCACTTAGTTGCAGACTCATTAGACGAATTGCATGGTTTTGCTACTGAGCTAGGGCTTAAAAGGCAATGGTTTCAAGCAAAGGCGAGTTACCCTCATTACGACGTGACAAAATCGGTAAGGACGAAAGCACTGAGATTGGGTGCACGGGAAGGAGACAGGATCACTATGATTTCGTGCGCAAAAAAAATGAAGCTTGAAATGCTATCTAAGTAGTGGTTATCTAGTTTTAGGTACTTACTTATTCAAGGAAAGAAAATGGCACCTTTAAATACTAAGAGTAAACCCAAAACCTTAGACGAGTACTCAACGCTCTCCGGGGAGACTGACCGCCTGCAGCAAAATGAACACGAATTTGAGATGCTGTTGTACGGCATCTACGGTGAGATAGGCAGCCTACTATCAGCTATTAAAAAGGTGAAACGAGATACCCTAAGTCCAAAAGAGGCTCATATATCAGGTGAGGAGCTCGGAGATGCACTTTGGTACTTATTTGCGTTAGCCCGGGCGTTTGAAATACCGCCATCAACCATCGGGAATAAATGCCTGGAAATTCTCGGCGGCAGAAAAAATGGAACTCCAACATTTAGAGTAATACACGCTCAAATCGAGGCCGACCCCGCGAAACATGACATAAACGACAGATCATCTGTAATCAAAAAGA
Organism: Rheinheimera soli; assembly: GCF_021290985.1. Lineage (GTDB taxonomy): Bacteria > Pseudomonadota > Gammaproteobacteria > Enterobacterales > Alteromonadaceae > Pararheinheimera > Pararheinheimera soli. The sequence goes on along the minus strand of NZ_JAJOYU010000016.1, from coordinate 11,853 downwards.
TGATTGCGTCTGTAAACAAAATCATGGAAATCAAACCATCAACGCAAGCTAATGATAGGGAAGACATTTTAGCTGAAGCGCTTTCTAAATTGGCAATCACCTCTGCGAGTTTGGATCTAACGATTGAGGACGTGGCTGAAGAAAACCTCACAAAAAATGCAAGCCGCTGGCCCTCAGAAAAGGACAGAAATTACATCCCTTTGTTTGATGAGTCATCCCCTGAGAACGAGAGATTTTCACGTAGTTTCGAAATGGTGTTTGAAGAACGAACTGTCAACAACAAAGTATATTGTTTCATTACGATGAATGGGGTCAATATTGGTGATCGACTCACAGATAACAACCACCAAAAAGATGACTATAAATTTCATGATGTCTTCCATCTTGCCTATCTTACCCATTTAGGTTGGTCGCCTGTTCTGAGAGCTTTACTTAAGGTTAAACGAAAGTCCAACCCGGCGACTGATGAAAATGAGGATGGAGCAAGGGCTATAATCATTGAAGAAGGGATATCCACATGGATATTCAACCATGCTCGAGATGGTGAAAATAACTTTTACGACAATGTTGAAGTTGGGAAATTGGAATATTCACTCTTGAAGCAAGTCGCAAATTTAGTAAAAGGTTGTGAGGTTGAAAAATGTCCATTGTGGCAATGGGAAATGGCCATTTTAGATGGTTTTAAAATGTATCGTTCGCTGGTCCAGCACAGAGCAGGAACAATTAAGGTTGATCTGAACAATAGAACTATAACTTTTACAAAACACGGGCAGCCCATATGAACATCGATAGCTTCGTTACTGATATTTCTTCGGTACAACTGACAAACGTCTTCAACCCATACGCAGATCAATGTGATCAGTATGACGAGGTCGATGCTGCTGTAATAAGAAGAAATAATTTAAGAGAGTTCATCAGAGTATCAGCTCTTCTCGGTATTGAAACAATGTGGATGGGTAGAGATTTGGGGTACAGAGGTGGTCGTAGAACGGGTCTAGCACTTACGGATGAGAGACACTTAACTTCCTTTTGCGAAGTCTATCCAGGTAGTGTCATCAAGAAATCCACTACTGGGCCGTCGATTAAAGAAAGAACAGCTGACGAAATTTGGAGCTTGCTACCTAAACTAAATTTGCCTCCACTGCTGTGGAATGTGTTTCCTTTTCATCCATACGAAGCAGGGAACCAATTTTCAAACAGGAAATTTACGGCAAAGGAGTTAAGTGTTGCAGAAGAAATCAATGCAATCTTAATTAAGGGGCTTGGTATAAAACGTATAATTGCCATTGGCAATGATGCCGCAGTATATGCATCTAGGTTTGGTATTAGTGTGGAAAAGGTTCGGCACCCCAGTTATGGAGGAGTAAATGAATTTAGGAGCGGGATTAAAGAACTTTACGCCATTAAAATGCAATAACTAAACAGGTAAAGGTGGCTGTAGCAGTTCTTGTATGTGTTTGACGCCACCTAAAGCACGTGGATCAAGCTTAGCTAGTGTTGAAACACATGTTAATCGTCCAGACTCAATATGGCTTTCTCGTGCAACATAGTTCAATAGCTGCGCCAGTCCAACTAGATTACCAAGAGCTTTAGACGCATAGTAATGGGATCTATACACTGCTGTCATATCCAGTTTTTGTGAAGACACTTTAAACGATATGTGACTTAAGCACGGCATATTCATAAACGTATTACCAAATCTTAACGGCTCATAAATCGCGATTTCGCTACCTTCCACTAAGTAGTCATTTTCGATGTCCAAAATAGAAACCTCGTGCGCGGCTTTATATTTACGTTGCTCCGTCAACTTTCTTATTGTTAATTCCAACTGGTTTATTGGTGAACCGTTTTTCCCCCGGCCGATTTTAGTCATCCTCTCAAAATAAGTACCCCATGTACCCTTCTCCTTTGCTCTATCAAAGCATTGGTGAAATTTATTATAAAAAGCTGGACGCCCATATCGGTCATATAAGTTCTGAGGGAAAATCGTATTTGCTACCGTTGATATTGATTTTGAACTATCAACGGCATTAATTTTTCTACTTACCGTATCTATAGTTAACTTCGCGGATGCGCTTAATTTACAAGGGTTGGAAACATCTAATATGATGTTGTTAGACTCTTTCTTGGGTTGTTTATTTAAATACTCTACAGCCCGAAGCCATGCACTCACAATTCCATCTTCGCAAATCAGAAACGCCATTTTCTATATCCCTATGACACCTGCCAGATGTCTACACAAATAAGTATACGAAACCCAGGAATGACCGTTTTCACCCCATTCGGTACCCCAACTATTTCTTATGTAAAAGTATTGCTCATTGCTCTTGGCCATCTTGCCGTGTCCAACAACCAGGACTGCATGAAGTCCCGGATAGACATTCTCAGGCTTCGGTTCATCAACCACAACCCCGCCTTCCGGACTCATAAATTTCTGAGTTAGGGATATGATAATGATGATAGGTTTTCCAACAACTATTGCATCAATAACATCATTTACATCACCCACCCCATAATGGCAATCTACTTTTTTTAACTCTCCAAACGACGGAGGTTCCATTAAAGGTTTGCTTTGGTCATTGAGATCATAAGGGTAGCTTACCTCAGCAGGCTGACCAGCTTCTCTTGCAGCTTTCATAACGGCGTTACACGTAAAGGGTTGCTCAATTTTCCAGCCAACCATATTTCGAGCTGCGTGGAAACACAAATATTCCACACTTAAGTATGCACTTAATGAATTTGCGAACATATTAATGTCAGAGATTGAAAATGCTAAACAAGTTGGCCGCGCTCCCTGATCTCTTGCATAGCCAAAACTTTTCGAAAGATTATTTACAACATTAATCATTTTTTTGAGAGATCCTTTCACATTTTCTATCTTTCGACGATTTTTCTAAACCCGGATAAAAAGAATGAAACTCTGTTTTGTATATTTTTTTATTTGTAACACTTCCACTTCTTTGAAATATGCGGTCTTCATACACTGAAAACTCAAACAACTCTCCGACATTTGGATGTTGGTTTGTTTTTATCCTCATAAGGACATCTTCACCTTCACCAACAGCTGAATCTTCGTTAAAGTGGTTTTTTCTACTTTCGTCGAAAGGAATCAGCAACGGCTCTATTTGAAAACCGGCATCAACACTGCATTCCAAACTCCAAATGAATCCAGAGCTACTTTTATTCTTTAATTTTGCCAAAATGACATCATCAATTTTTGGCTCTATAACAAAATGCTTATCTTGATCATCAACAAGCCAAATGTCTCCTTTAACACTGAAGCCATCTGTAGAGTACCCAGAAATGATTCTTTGCTTTATTGATGCGGGAGAAGTTTTTAGTAAAGACTCTTTGACGGAGTATTGGGTAATTATCTTCTGACGAACTAAGGCGAGGACTGTTGCCGTGTAACTAATGCCTAAACGAAGAGACAACTGATAAATGTGTTCTGCATTATTTAAATCAGAAACACCCCATCCTTTGATGTTAGATATATATGGAATTAACCAAGAAGGCGTTAGTAAAGAATATGCAAAAGTATCAGCGAGCCTTTCAATCTCTAATGCAGAGGGAGAATAATCTATTTCGAAGTCAAAAGCGGCTTCATGGCCTAGGAAAAAATGACCTAACTCATGAGCACATGTCATAGTTATTAAACCGGCTGGCCTTTCAGAGTTTATCAGTATTCCCGGCACAGAATCGTTTAGAAAAGCCCCCAACAGCTTGTCCAAAGGCCTCAATAAAACCTCTACTCCACGCGTCGCAGCAATATAGAAAGGATTGATCCTTGTCCTATTATTCTTATGAAGAGCATTTTTGAGATCCATCTCAATAATCAATTCAGAAGCTTTTCTTACCGCTGTAGCAGTACTTCTATCCACGATTCAACGACTTCCTTTATTTGAGTTTTGTAGATAACTCGCAAACCGGTTCACTTCCTCAAAATCTTTCGCTGACAAACCGACCTTGGATCTTGCTAAGAATTGAGCCTTTGAAGATATATCCCCGCCATTAAAAAGCCACTCTTTACTCAGTCCATAAAACGCTAAAAGTCTATCCAGATCAGCTTCGCTTACCTCAGCTGAAGCAGCTTCAATCTGTCGAAGCAAACAATCATCGATACCTATGATTTGAGCTATTTCGTCGACCGAATATCCAAGATATTCACGGCCATCCTTGAGTCTCTGTGAAACATGCTTATTCATGGTCAATACTCACTAGAAAACACATAACCTGATCAGACAGATTATTAACGAATTCTTCTTTCGTTGTGTAACCACCATTTTTTATAACCGAATCAGGTGTATGGACGCCCAAAAATGCGTCCAATTCAGCTAAGATTTCCACAGCGGAAAACGAGTCAAGCGGAACAATCACTGACTCAATACCAACCTCTCCCTGTTGAGACGTGTCGCCAACCAAAGCTCGCTCATCCCAGAATGCTGACAGCATGTCTTCAATCTGTTTTTTCAGTTTATCCATGACATAACCACTGTATAAAAACACACTATCCAAGTGTGTTCTAGATCCTTATATAAGTCAAGGATCTGTGTATAGGCTGTATAAATACAAGGTACATGAGCGTTCATTCAATTGCAAAGATATCTACTGTTAAATATAACTATGTCATAGCTCCGAGCCTGTAAACAAAAACCTTACCCCGTGATTTAGACGTTTAACCCATCGACCGAAATAGTGTTCTTTCGAGCTTGGATGCTTTACGCGAAATACTTTAAGACAATGTTTATCAAAAACATTAGTTGGCCAGCTAAGCGAACGCTTTAGTAGTAGACCTAATGCCAGTTTGACAAATTCGTTTTCAAAAAACTCATCTCTAAGGCTAAATATTCTCGTGGATATCTGCCTTTTGTTATCCGATGTATCAACTTCCAAGACATATCTAACCTGCTCTCCAACCACAAATTTTGCCAGTAGATAACAGCGTTCTGTTCCGTCAGCCATAAGGTGAAGGTGACAACGCTTTACCTCTGGGAGAGGTTTTACAACCAGGCTGATAAGTTCTAAATCCGGTTCGTTTGCCAACTGTTTGATTAAGTCGATAAACACTTTAAAGCGGTCTTTGAATCGCTCGGTATCATTATCCGACTCTTGTAATGCGTCAAAATCAGCAGCTTTGCCCTGTCCGCCCTCTACATCATCTTTGGTGCCAACAACCTGCTGAGTATTACTAGAGTCGTCATCGTCCTGATTCGGTTTACCATAACCAGAAGATCTCTCGCCAGCGTACTTCACCTTCGTCTGAATTGGATGGTTTATCTGCAAACCTTCCGAGAGCAAATCCAGCAAAATCTTGGTCGTATCTGTCGAAGGCTCAAGCTCGGTATCTATTAAAAGATTTTCTCCTCCTTGGCCGCCAAAGCCACCGCCCTTGCTACCTGGAGTGCGTACATGATTTTTTAGTTTCGGGTGGCTAAAAAGGGTTTCACCCAATACCGTATTTGGTAATACCTTGATGGAATTGATTTCCCAAACCAACAACTCATTTTTTTCTTCGTTGAAAACGCCATGAACATCCATATCCAAGCCTGACAAACCTGCTGGCGGAATGAAATTAAACGCCCATCTGCAATAACCATTAGCAATGAACTGTTCTTGGTTGAGGCATTGCCATATTGAGTTAAAGGACTGACGAATATCCTTGTTTAATAACAGCCAGGATAAAAACGACCGATAGACAGGTTGACGGATAAACTCAACAGGAGCTCCGTTTGCATCAAGGGTTTCAATAAGATAAGTGGTATCAAACTCCCAGCTTTTCACGTTGAACATCAGATCAAGAGCATTGGGCTGGTAAGCTGCCCGGACCAAAAAGCCTGCGTGGAAAAACAACTTTCTGGCTAATTCCAGCTTGGGCAACCAGACCTTTAAACCATCTGACCGGAATAGAAAACAACGCTGATTTGCGACTTCTTTCGTGCCTGATAACTTCTTAGATAATCGCTGAAAGCTGCTAAGTCTGGCTTCTTGCCACTGTTCTACAGGCGGCAGTTTTAATGCTTTCCGATACCCACCAGAGGTAAACAAGTGCTCGTTCTGAGTAAAAGTGCGGCCAAGGCCCATTAAGCACATCGCCTCCAGATCGAAGTTGTCGCTGTGGCTTGTACCGTCTTCTTTGTTGAAGTATGCAGAAAAATGCCAGAAATCAGACGGGACATCTCTGCGGAATTGATTACCCAAACCAACTAATCGGGCATTAACCGGAATTTTCTTAATGAGCTTTTTCTGCATTGATTTACAAGACTTCCCTTTCTAACAATTCCATAAACTTCAATGTCAGCGGTCGAGTACGGCCAGTGGCTAATCCACACAACCGCTCTAATTCCCAGCACAGATGGCTTTGATTATTCTGACGATCCAACAAAACCTGATAGGTTAATCGCCGTATTTGAAATTCAGCAACAGTCTCACTGTACCTATTTAAGAAGGATTGGCAAAGGGGTAACTTTGATAAATGTTTTTCAGCGGTCGATGATCTCGTGAGCTGCTTTAAAAACCAATTCCGGCTCTGCCTTGGCGTTTTAAGCTCCAAATCCCTTAACGCCAACACCTGATACAACTGGCGTAAATAGCGCCTATCTCTGGCATGCCAGTTTGTATTGCTGTGATTTGTCCTCTTTAAATACCAGCCCTTGTTAGTCTCTAGCAACCAGGTTCGGTCATGTCGATACAATCTGGCATACAAGGCTTTGTTATACAGAATTCTTGCTTGCTTTACGCTAAGACCAGATTGCAACAACTGAAGCCAGCGATCACGGTCAGCCTGATTAATTGGCCCTTCCGTTACCACTTTTTGTGAGTTGCTGGCCGATTCAGGGAATGAGTGCACGCAAGCCAGTACCTGAGATATTGAGAGTTGAGGTTTCAGTACCTGCCAAACCAGTAAATGCTGCAGGTAGCTAAAAGACTTCCGGTGTTTGCGAAACATAGCTAATAACCAGGAACTGGGGCCCACAGGCACAAGGTTCAGTGGCACTAAAAATGAATTCGGCCAGTAACTCCTGAAGTTGCTGTGAAGCTCAGTACCTGAAACCTGCATCCCATTTTGCATACCGGCTTCAGCAGCCAGTTCTCGATAGAACAACGTCCATTGGTGATATGTAGGGCTCTGGTTTTCGGTTATGGCCAACAACTCCATAATACTGGAAGAAAGTTGTACCAACTTAGAACTGCGATTTGTGTTTAGAGCGAACTCTTCACAATACTGAGGGCATGCTGCCAAATATTCGTGCCTATGGATAGATCTCAGCGGCAGTATAGAGTCACAAAGCTCGCAACCGTGGATATGGCACACCTGATAACCAGGTACCAGCCAACGCCGTAACCAGGCAAACTCGCCATACTCTTGCTGCAGCTCATTCATACACAAAGGACAATATCGAAAAAACGCTGGTAGCTTTACCGTACCAGCGCTCATACCTATCTCCACATACACAGCAGAGCCGTCACTATTGACCAGCAAATCTGTCAGGTGTTGCTTACGGCTTTCGGGAATAAAAGAGGCATACAGCGGGAACAGGGTTCTTTGGTAGAGAAGTTGTTTAGCGTTTAGCTGCTGTACATGCTGGAGACTGTTACACAACAACTGCAGTTGAGCTGGTAAGTCTGGTACAGCAATGACGGTGCGTTTTTGGTAGAGAAGATCCAGCAAATGCTTAGGGCTCTCTATCCCCATGTGAACCTTACATCTGGCGAGCACGCTGTACAACAGCTCGTCCGGATAAGGCTTGGGGAAGTAAGCCAGCATAGCTAGCCAGTCCTGTCCCTGACTGATTTAAGGTCGTAAATCAGCCCCTGCTCTTTGAATAGCTGATATACATTGTTTTTATCACTACTGGCGTACAAATAACGTAAATCATTGGTTGGTAATTCCAGCCATTGAGTTCTTTTTATCCGGTTGATTTTTGGTGGTTCTTTACTGACATCTGCGGTGTATTCAGTGACTTTATGCACCAAAGCGGCCACTGACAGCTCAGGATGCTGCCGAACAATCCGATCAACAAGCGGAATAGCAATATCCTCAGGGATGTCCATTTGCAACAACAGCGCAAGCAGCTTCTTGCTCTTATCAGTAGATACTTCTGAGCGAATATTTTCAGGAACTGTCTTTTCCAGTGACGACGTCATGGAGAACATCCGTGCTTCAATATCCGGCATCAGCAGATCATCATACTGCTCTATTGAGCTCGGATCATTGCTGCGAAGCGCGGCTAACATGGGATGAACAGGTTTAAACTCGTCGTCATATACCTGCTTCAGCAACTGAACAGTGATACGTTCCATACCAGTCACAATAGCTCTGACCTGGGCCAACACATAAAGCTTAACTACTATGTCCATGACGCCTTGTGTCAGGTCGTACATTACATTGCCGAGTTCATCAGTGAATGGCTCGGCCTTGCGCAACCACTGGTATTCCCAGAGTTGCTTTAGGAGCAACTGCCACTGCTTGTCTTTGGGTAACCTGTCCCAAAGCAAACTGCCAAACCCTGAAATACGCCGCGCAGCGCGAAAAGTTCGCTGGAAAAACTTACGAGCTCGATGAGTGCCAATCTGGATCACCGGCACACCAATAGTGTTCACCAGGGACACAAAGAAGTTATGCATCTTCTCTGCACCACCCGACCTGGCTTCATTAAGGTTTTGCACCTCATCAATCACCAAAACCCCTAGTGCATGCAGATTTGCGATTTGGCACATGCTGGCCATCAGCCGCTTGGTACCCAGTTTTTTCCGCCCGTGAGAAATACTGTATTGAGTATGCAAAACCCGGTCGACCTCGTTAAAAAAGCTCAGACAGAGTTCATCCAGATCAGCGTCCCCCGGACATTCCACTTTCAGATAGGTCAGTTGAGTTATGTTGTATTCGGGATGGAATATGGCTTGCTTATAGACCGAAAAAATTCGATTGATGGTTTCGGACTTACCGCATCCTGAGCAACCAAATAATGACAAGCTATTTGCACTGGAACGAACCTGGTCAAACACATAAGCATCCAGGTCTTCGTCCTGAACCCGTTTGTATCCATTTTGCAGGTGAAGGTGATAAGCACCCTGCGCAGGATTTCTACTGAGATAGCCCTGGCGCAATATCAGCGATATTTTTTGTTCGAGCTCCAGATGGTGATTCAACGGCTGAAAGAAATGATTCAGTAATCGGGCTATGGTATGAACTCTGAGCCGTCCATCCAGATTTCGCTCTGCAGCATCAAACAAAGGTTTAAGCCGCAGTTTTTCGACTACTTGTTTGACATCATATATTGGCGGCAAAGCAGAAATAAGAGGGTTATCTCGATACTCTGGCAAGCCAGGGTCTATATATTCAGCATGAGGGATGCGGCCTTGCACTGGGTTATTCATTGCCTGTGTCTTCCCCAAAAATCAAATCCGTCATGTCTGGGAAGCGGCAATCTTCATTAGCATTGCTACGAATAGGCACCACTTGTGCTGGCGTACTGGTTTCAGTTCGTTCCGGTCTGAACGCTGACACCTGTCGCTCTACTGATTTTTCTAACTGCTTGTTTTGCCTGATATGCTGCCCCAGTTTTTTAACTCCTGGCCGCTTAATTTCAGTCCGTTTTTCATCGGCTTCAGCCACAATATTTTCAATCTGCTGAATCAACTTCCCTTTAGCTACTGCAGTACTCATCCGCACCTTGGCATCGGTTTTTCGCTCTTCTTTGGTGATAAGCCAAACATCCCAAAATGACAAACCACGAAAACGCCTGCTGCGATCGGTAAGGTCACAAACCCAGTATTCACTTAAATCGGAAGAAGGTCTGATATAGATATGATCTGCTGTTCTTGGATCGTAGGCGACCAATACCTTGTCAGGCCTTTTGGTTCCGGAGCGATGTAACCAGCCGGCTTTAATCAATTCAGGGCAAGTATAGAAACAGTTGAACAAATTGACGCCAAGTTCTGAAACTGTCGCCTCAAAGTGCGGCATCAGGTTAATCTGGACCAACTGCTCTGGCGCAGTGCGAAGCCTGCCAGTCAGATTCGACACACCCCAGCGCCACAATTCGATAGGAATTAAGGGTAAGTCAGTCGGCATATTCTCAGTACGGTCATATCCTTCCAAACCTTTAGCGGTATTGTGGTAAAGCACGCAGGCCAGAATAATTCGGGTGAACTCTGGTAGGTTCAGCGTTGCGTCCTGACGATAATCATGGCCGCCACGTTTCGTACTCATAACCGCTTCAACAACGCCAGGAGTGTAGGGTTTAAATTCGTCCTGAACTGTTTTGAAGGCTCGTTCGACAATGCCTTTAGCGTCACCACGACGGGCAGTAGCGTTTTCAATACGAACTCCAAAAGCCTCAGCAAACTTTTCAACCTTGGTACCGTTTATTTCCCCTTTATCAGCCAGAATGACTGCAGGTAAACCTTTGGTGGGCCAATCCTCTTCTGAGATCTCAATACCAAACCGCTGACAATACGCCACTTTATCCTCAACTATATGAGCAAGCGCAATCATCGCGCTAACCCATGAAGGCCCTTCAAAGCCAATATAGAGGCCAACAACCATCCGGCTGAATACATCCTGCACTATGTAGATCACTGGCCTGCCAACAATCCGGCGGCGGTCATGCTCAGACAAAAGATAAACATCAGCAATGGTGGCATCAATCTGGTACCTGTGGCCCGGGCCAAAGGTTTCTGCTGTCGACGTGCTTTTTAATGGCCTGATATCTTTGGCAAATTTAACCGCTGAATGCTGCTTTTCAACAACCAGCGTTTTGGCATATCGGCTTTGATAGAAGTATCGGAACTGTTCAGGTGTTGGCAGTTCTTCAGGTTGGAGCTCTGGCATCAGTGCGCCAATCAAATTCAACGCACTGGCATAGGCCTGGCTTACGGCCGTATTCTTTTCGATGAGTAATTTGCTGGTAATAACCTGGTGAAATACTCTTTCGATCACAGGTGTAATGTTGGTACCCACACCTGACCGTACAGTCCTTGGCCTGCCCAACTTAGCTTTTTCAGACTGCCGAGGTTTGCCTTTAGCGCCTGAGTTTACGTAATCCGGTAGTAATGCGTTTTTACACATACCACGCTGCCAATAGCGACGAATAAAACGGTTTATCGTCTGGTGAGTGGCACCACTGACGGCCATCATACGTTTTACAGCAGCGCCGCGCTCTCGAGGATAAAACAGGGCAGTATTTTCAATTTCATCTTTGATAATAGACCAGGCATACTCGCGCTTTTGCCTGTCAGTCGAGCCTTCTTCTACGCTGCGTGCAACAAGACTGAAGCAGGGGTCATCAACCCGGGTTATTTCCTGCAGAATTAATAATTGCTCAATACCAGTTACAGCAATCTGCTCTGGCCATGCAGTTTTCGAATACAGATCAATCCAGAATGAAAGCTCGCCATCCAGCCACAACAGCCGGTAGTACAACTCACCACGTTTAAAAACCTGATTAACCGGAAACATAGTTGGCCTCCGTGATCTCCTTTTCAAAGGTAGTAGCGATGAGATTTGCTGCAATTAACTTTCGGTAGGGCAGATTAATATCAAACTGGAAATAACGTCTGGCCAGTAGATGGCGCAACCAAAACAGGGCCTGACCGGATTCCTGGTTATACGCAAGGTCCAACTGCTGAGCTATTTTGATAATTGAGTCGTTTGGTTGTTTATCAAACTGGTTTTGAAACAGTTGGAATTGGTGGTGCAACTCGTCTTCAGCAACCTTTTCGCTTTCTGCAGGATAAAGCCACTGAATATTCATCACCACCTCTTTGCTGATTTCCTTCTCAGTGATGATAGCCCATGGTATCTGTTTATCTTCCCAGTATCGTTTTTCCAGTTGCAGCCGTTCGATCACT
>NZ_JAJOYU010000015.1 GCF_021290985.1 Rheinheimera soli | reverse complement strand
CACGAGCTTCTCCTGTTTGCATTAATCAACAAACGGAGTTTCATCTGATCCGCAGTGAGGGTTACGTGAACCTCACCTTGCGGCAGGGAGGTTTTTATTTGCTGTGCGCCTGTGACAGCTGAACGTGATGAGTAGTTGATTGTTTTGCAAACAAAAATGACATGAGTGTTTGATACATGCTTAAGGATGCAAGGCAAAGCCGACTGTTTTAGTGCTGTTTTTGCCATTGTTCCAGCCATAACCAGACTTGTTGTTGCTGTTGCTGGTTAAATTCGTGGCGGGCTTCAGTCCAGATTTCAGTGCGAAGTGTGGAGTCAGCCTCAAAAGCCTGCCAGACTTTTTTCAGTTGGTTATGACCTTGTATCACGCCTTGCACTGGCATCAGTGGGTCTTGTCCGCCATTGATTAAATACAAAGCTTTAGGCGCGACTAAACTGACCTGATCCACTATATCCAACTGACGGGCCAAGCCTGGATGCAGCAGATAAAAAGACGATTGGCCTTTGGTCAGGTTTTGTCCTGGCAGCACTAAATGCTGATAGGTGTTAAACCAGCAAATAGCCGCTGCAGATTGAATATGCTCTGACAAAGCCGCCACCTGCCATGCCCGGTAAGCCCCCATCGAAAAGCCGATAGCGGCAACTTTGCCTTTGGGCACATGGGGTCTTTGTGCTAAAAATTGAGCTAACTGCATATCTTCATAAGCCGACAAACCTGCAAGCGAATGCCCTGTTGCCAGCAAATTAGCGGCTAACTGCTGTTGCTGTTCGTACAGCACAGGCCCACGTTCACCAAAACCTAAGGTATCAGCGGCCAGCACCAGATAACCTTGTTCCGCCAGTTCATCGCCAATAAAACGGCCGCCGTAGTGTTTATTTACCCAGTTTTGTGCTTCTGTTTTGACGCTGGAACCAGCAAAAGGCCGGATCATTTTTTCTTTACCAATAACAAAATAAGCACCGTGGTCATGCAGCAATAAAACAGCAGCTTTAATCGGCTGGCTTTTAGGTGTGAGCAGCAAGGCTTTGCTATGACTGATACTGCTTAACGGGATTTGCCATAGCTCTGCCTGATAACTGCCTCTGTCTTCCTGTTGCAGCATTTGTGCCTCAGCCAGAGGGGATTTCACAGGCGCAAGCAAAGCAGCCAGATAAAACTGACGTTGCTGCTGTTGCCATTGCTGCACTGGTATTGAGGCTTGCCAACTGCCCGGATAAGTGGGGGCTGGACTTACCGGTACTGTCATATCGGCATTGACAAAAAATACAGCTAAACCCAGCCACAACAACGCACTTCCTCGGGACATCAGCATTACCTCACCAGTCTTTTATTCAGCATAAAGCAAAGCTGAACAACAAGCCGATATTCTGTCTATTTATTCCATAAACCGCACAGCTCCGGCTATTAGTCGCGTCTTTTAAAAGCCTTGGTTCAAACAGGTGCTTTGAGCTGGCAGTTTTGTTATGCTCGGTATTGAATTTTAGTAACACTCACCCATTTGTCAGTGAAGCACCGGCTTCCACTGCGAAGGGTATAACATCCGGGGAACAGGATAGATGAGATACGCATTAAGCGCAGTGGCATTGGCTTTGTTAACAGCCTGCGGCCAACCAAGTGACACCACAAAAACACAAGAAACAGTTATGACAGAAACTCAGGCCGCTCACCCTTTTACTTACCCAGTAACCGCTAAAGGCGACGTGGTAGATAGTTACTTTGAAGAAAAAGTGGCAGACCCTTATCGCTGGCTGGAAGACGACCGCAGCAGCGAGACAGGCAACTGGGTAAAAGAGCAAAATAAAGTGACTTTTGCTTACCTGGACCAGATTGCTTACCGCGACCAGATTAAACAACGTTTAGAAGCACTATGGAACTATGAAAAAGTAGGCGCACCTTTTATTGAAGGTGAATACACCTATTTCTTTAAAAACGACGGCTTACAAAACCAGTCGGTGCTTTACCGTAAAAAAGGCGATGGCGAAGCAGAAGTCTTTTTAGACCCAAATACCTTCAGCACTGATGCGACAACCTCTTTGGCTGATGTGTCTTTTTCTGACGATGGTAAAACGTTGGCGTACTCTATCTCTGAAGGTGGTAGTGACTGGCGCAAAATTATTATCATCGATGTTGAGACGAAAAAACCAATTGAAGAAACCTTGGTAGACGTCAAGTTCAGCGGTGTGTCGTGGAAAGGCAACGAAGGTTTTTATTACTCAAGTTACGACAAACCAGAAGGCAGCGAGCTGTCTGCAAAAACCGATCAGCACAAGCTGTATTACCACAAATTAGGCACTGCACAAAAAGACGATCCTGTGGTGTTTGGTGGTGTTGATGCTGAAAAACACCGTTATGTCGGTGGTGGTGTCACAGATGACGGCAAATACCTGATTGTTTCTGCCGCCAACGCGACCTCTGGTAACAAAGTCTTCCTGAAAGATTTAACCAAAGCCGACAGCGCTTTTGTCACTTTATATGCTGAAGGCAATGCCGATTTTGAATTTGTCGATAGCCGTGGTGATGCGCTGTATTTTGTCACCAACTTAAATGCACCGAACAAAAAGCTGATCAAAATTGATGCGACTGCACCTGAAGCGGATAAGTGGACAGAAGTGATCCCGGAAACTGCCAATGTGCTGGATGTGAATAAAGGTGCAGGTTTCTTATTCGCCAATTATATGGTGGATGCGATTTCTCAGATTAAACAGTATGACTACGACGGCAAACTGGTGCGTGATGTGACACTGCCGGGCTTAGGCACTGTGTCTGGCTTTGGTGGTAAAACCAAAGACACGACTTTGTACTACAGCTTCACTAACTACAACACAGCACCTAGTACTTTTGCTTTTGAGCCAAAATCTGGCGAAACCAGTACTTATTACAAAGCTGCTGTGAAGTTTAACAGTGACGATTATGAGTCGAAGCAGGTGTTTTATACCTCTAAAGACGGTACTAAAGTGCCGATGATGATCACCCACAAAAAAGGCATCAAACTGGATGGGTCTAACCCAACTATGTTGTACGGTTATGGCGGTTTTAACGTCAGCCTGACACCAGCCTTCAGTGTGGCCAACCTGGTGTGGATGGAAATGGGCGGCGTGTACGCTGTGCCTAACCTGCGGGGTGGTGGTGAATACGGTAAAGCCTGGCATAACGCCGGTATTCAGTTGAAAAAGCAAAATGTGTTTGATGACTTTATTGCTGCAGGTGAATACCTGATCGCAGAAAAATACACTTCCAGCAACAAACTGGCTATTCGTGGTGGTTCTAACGGTGGTTTGTTAGTAGGTGCTGTGATGACACAACGCCCTGATTTGGTCAAAGTGGCTATTCCTCAGGTCGGTGTACTGGATATGCTGCGTTACCATACTTTCACCGCTGGTGCAGGTTGGGCGTACGACTACGGCACGTCAGAGCAAAGCAAAGAGATGTACGACTACATCAAAGGCTACTCACCAGTGCATAACGTCAAAGAAGGTGTGGCTTATCCTGCAACTCTTGTCACCACAGGCGATCACGATGACCGTGTAGTACCAGCGCATTCCTTTAAGTTTGCCGCTGAACTGCAAGCCAAAGCCACTGGCCCTAACCCACAGATGATCCGCATTGAAACCAATGCAGGTCACGGTGCCGGTGTGCCAGTATCCAAGCAAATCGAGTTAGCTGCGGATATCTTTGGTTTTACTTTGTTTAATATGGGTGTGAAAGAGCTGCCAAAGCAGTAAATACTTTTAGCACTATTACTTGAGATAGCAGCTTAACCCTGATAAAAAACCAGAGCTTTTAAAACTCTGGTTTTTTTTAATCTTTAAAATCTGAATAAACAGAGGGAATGCATGACAGACTTTCGCAGTGACACAGTCACTCAACCCAGCGAAGCAATGAAAGCCGCTATGCTGGCTGCCCCTTTGGGTGATGACGTATTTCAGGACGACCCGACAGTAAATGAGTTGCAGCGTTATGCGGCAGAGCTATTAGGTTTTGAAGCTGCTTTATTTGCGCCAAGTGGCACCCAAACCAACTTAATAGCCCTGATGGCACATTGCCAGCGGGGCGATGAAGCCATAGTGGGGCAGCAATGGCATACCTATAGATGGGAAGGCGGTGGTATGGCCGTACTCGGTTCTATTCAGCCACAACCTATAGAGCATCAACCCGATGGTACATTGGCATTGGAGCATATAAGAGCTGCGGTAAAGCCAGATGACCCACATTTTGCCCGCACTAAATTAATTGTGATGGAAAACACCACGGGGGGTAAGGTATTGCCACTGGCCTATATGAATTCAGTGGCGGCTTTGACCAAAGAGCTGGGATTAAAGTGCCATATAGACGGCGCCCGTTTGATGAACGCTGCTGTGGCTTTAGCGACTGAAGATGGTTCTGATCCAATTCAAAAAGCCAGAGAACTTTGTGCTGGTTTTGATTCAGTGTCTTTGTGCTTATCCAAAGGGTTAGGGGCTCCGGTTGGCTCTTTGCTGCTGGGCAGTCATGCTTTTATTCAGCAGGCAAGACGACTTCGTAAAATGCTGGGCGGCGGCATGCGTCAGGCTGGTGTGCTGGCGGCGGCTGGTTTATATGCATTGCAGCATAATATTCAGCGTCTGGCAGAAGATCACCAGCATGCACAACAACTGGCTGATGGTTTACAGCATATTGCTGCTGAACATCCACTGCTCAAAGGCAAGCTGGAACTGGTATCTGTTCATACCAATATTTTATTTACCGATATAGCTGTTGAAGTGGCAGAGCCTTTACTGGCTTATCTGTCGGAGCAGGGTATTAAACTGACCAGCAGTAATTACAACAAAGCAGATCAATACTACAAAAGAGTGCGTTGGGTCACTCATTTGGATATCAAGGCTACTGATATTCAAGGTGCGCTGGACGTAGTGCAAAAATTCAGGCTCTGAGTGGGATTAACTGACTGATTTCTGAGGCGGCCCCCTCTGCTTTTTTTTGGTTGAAGCTGATAAGGTAAAGCCAAACTAAAAGTACAGTAAAAACAAAAACTCCGGGGCCATCTATGAAACTCAGTTTAGTCGCTTGTCTGACCGCCGCTCTTTTTGCCAGCAGTTATGCCGATGCTGCTTATTACCGCTCACCCGCTTTGCAAAACGATCAACTGGTATTTACTGCCGAAGGTGATTTATGGCTAAGCCAACTTAGCGGTGGCGATGCTAAACGTTTGACCACACATCCGGCCGAAGAAACTCAGGCGCTATTTACCCCTGACGGTAAAGCCGTAGTTTATGTGGCGGCTTATGACGATACCCCGGATATTTATTATTTATCTTTAACAGGCGGTTCACCGAAGCGTTTAACAGCACACAATGCCAAAGTAAAACTGCAAGGCTGGAGCTTGGATGGCAAATTGCTGTACAGCACTGATGCCATGACAGGCCCGGTAAACAGCTGGGTGCTGAAGCTGATGGATATAGACACTCAGCAAACTGAAACCTTGCCGTTACTGGATGCAGTAGAAGCTGTATTGGATCAGCAAAATGGCTATGTTTATTTTATCCGTTACGGTTTGCAACTGACCGGCGATAACGCCCGGCAGTATCAGGGCGGAGCCAAAGGCCAGTTGTGGCGCTGGAAACTGGGTTCAGTGCTCGAAGCTGAACGCTTATTGGCAGATCATCAGGGCTCGTTACGCAATCCTATGCTTTGGCAAGGGCAACTGGTGCTGGTCAGTGATGCAGGTGGCAATGCTAATTTATGGTCTTACGATCCTGTTTCTGCACAGCTTAAAGAGCTGACCACGCATCAGGATTTTGCCGTACGTTCTGCCCGTCTTGAGCAAGGCAAAGTGGCTTATCAGTTAGGGGCAGATATTCAACTGCTGGATTTAAGCTCGGGCCAAAGTAGTACTCTAGCCCCTGCGTTGGTGACAGACTCTCCGCAGCAGCGTCAGCGTTTATTAACTGAACCTCTGAAGTATTTAACCTCCAGCTCTGTTGGTTTTGCCAAAGAAAAACTGGTACTGACGCTTCGCAGCAAAGTGCAGGTGTTGTCCCGCTCGCCACAACGTATTGTCGAGCTGGCCGTGCCTGAAACAGCCCGGGCCCGCGGTGCTGTGATCAGTCAGGATGGCAAATGGGTGTATCTGATTTCGGATCAATCCGGTGATCCTGAAATTTGGCAATATGCAGCCGATGGTTCAGACAAAGGCAAGCAACTGACCAAGGATGGCCGTGGTTTTCGCTGGAACTTAGCCTTATCACCTGATGGCCGTTATCTGGCGCATGATGATAAACAAGGCCAGCTTTGGGTGTTCGATTTGAAAACCGGCAGCAATCAGCTGGTTCACAAAAGTGGCTTTGGTTTAAGCCCTTACGGCGATATGGTCTGGAATAAATTCAGCAACGTATTGGCCTTTACCGCAGAAAAAGATGGCACTGGCCGTCAGCAAATTGGCCTGTATTCCATCAAAGAGCAGCAGGCGAAATTGTTGACTACAGATAAATACAATTCCTACAGCCCGGCTTTTCATCCAGATGGCGACTGGTTGTACTTTTTATCAGAGCGCGAGTTAAAACCAACCCCAGGTTCACCTTGGGGGGATAGAAATATGGGGCCTGCTTTTGATAAAAGAGCCCAGGTATTTGCCTATGCGTTAACCAGCTCTGCGCAGTTTCCCTTTGACGCAGAAACTGAATTAACCGCCGGGCTTGAAGACCAGGGTAAAGCTGTTTCAGTGAAAGACTTACCAGGGCAGTTGTGGCAAGTACCGGCAGCAGCAGGGAATTATCAGAAACTGCAGGTTGGTGCTGATTATTTATATCTGCATGAATTTGAACATAGTAGGGATGCGGGTTCAGTACGGGCCTTAAAAATTGAACCTGAAAACAAAAAACTGTTGAGCTTTGCCGGTAAGGTTCGCGCTATACAAAGTAGTGCAGACGGTAAATCACTGTTTTTGCAGTACGAAACAGCGCCTGGCAGTTATAGATTTTTCTTGGGTTCTGCCGCAGCGAAAGCACCGGAAGGCGAAGAAGCAGAACCCTGGGCCATTGATAAAATTAGCCTGACCGTCACACCAAAAGCCGAATGGCAACAAATGTTCCATGATGCCTGGCTGATGCACAGGGAGTTTTTATTTGACCCGGCAATGCGTGGTGTGGACTGGGGCACCACCAAAAGACGCTATCAGCCTTTACTGGAAAGGGTGACAGACAGATTTGAACTGGACGATTTACTGGCACAGCTGATTGGCGAATTGTCTGTCTTGCACTCGCAGGTGCGGGGCGGCGATTATGCAAAAGCCAGTGAAAGCAGCAAAGCTGCCAGTCTGGGGGGCGAATTTGTCAGCCGAGATGGCAAATTAATACTGCAAACTATTTATCAGACCGACCCTGATTTACCTTCTATTGCCAGTCCACTGAACAGGGCCGGAGTTGAACTGAAAACCGGCGATCACTTGCTGGCGGTGAATGGTAAAGCTGTGACTTCAGTATTGGATTTACATCAGGTTTTACAGCAACAACAAGGCCAGCAAGTACTGTTGCAGCTAGAGCGAAATGGTAAAGCCCTGAAAAAAGTGGTGGTGCCTGTCAGCCCGCAACAAGAGCAGATGTTGCGTTATCAGCATTGGGTGCAGCAGAAAAAACAACAGGTGGAACAACAAGGCAAGCAGCAACTGGGTTATCTGCATTTATACGCTATGACAGCCAACGACATCAGCAACTTTGCCCGCGAGTTTTATGCCAACGTGGATAAACCCGGCCTGATCATTGATGTGCGCCGCAACAGAGGGGGCAATATCGACAGTTGGGTGATTGAAAAGTTATTACGCCGGGTTTGGGCATTCTGGCAACCGACTCAGGGCAATGCTTATGGCAATATGCAGCAAAGCTTCCGTGGCCAGTTGGTAGTACTGACCGACCCACTGACTTACTCAGATGGTGAAACTTTTGCCGCCGGTATTAAAAGTTTAGGTTTAGGCCCTGTGATTGGGCAACAAACCGCAGGGGCAGGGGTTTGGTTGTCAGGTCGTAATTTATTAGCTGATATGGGGGTGGCCCGAGTGGCTGAAACCGCACAGTTTGATAAAGATGGCCGCTGGATTATCGAAGGCAGAGGCGTGAGCCCGGATCTGCTGGTCGATAATTTACCTTATGCCAGCTTCAGTGGTCAGGACGCGCAGTTGTCCTATGCCATCAGCTTGCTGCAAAAACAACTGCAGGAAAAAGTCGTGCCTGAACTAAAAGCGGAGCCGTTAAAGCCGGGTATTGCCAAAGACGCACAAAAGCTGAACTGGTAACCATATTCTTTTATCGCTTTAAGGGCTGAGTCAATACTCAGCCCTTATTACTAAAAAACGTAACAGGCTTTGTTCCTGCTTTGCTATGTAAGCGCTTTACATTTGATTGTTAAACTGGTATCCAATTGAAATCATTCACTATTGGATAAAAGCTATGAAACTTAAATTCCTCTGTTTTTCCATCGTCTTGTGCAGTTATTCCGCAGTAGCGGCCGACTGGCAACCCTTACTGGATAAAAACCTCAGCCAGTGGGATACCTACTTAAGCTATAAGCATAAGGAGTCTTATGACGGTTCTGTGCCTAAAGATGAGCAGGGAAATCCTATAGCTCCTATAGGTTTAAATAGGGGCAATGATCTGTATAAAGTTTTTACTATGCAGGAAGAAAACAACGAGCCAGTGCTTAGAGTCAGTGGTGAAGTTTATGGCGCTGTGACCAGTAAAAAATCCTATAAAAATTATCATTTAAAACTGCAATTTCGTTGGGGTGAGAAAAAGTGGCCACCTCGTCTGAATAAACTCAAAGACAGCGGCATTTTGTATCACGCCAATGGTGAACATGGTCAGGAGTATTTCCGCACCTGGATGTTGTCGCAGGAATTTCAAATCATGGAAGGCCATAACGGCGATTATTGGCAGCAAGCCACGTCAGCTATTGATGTCAGAGCCTTTTTACCTGAGTCTATTATGAATGCGGTTGCCGATGAGACTCAGCCTTTTATAAAAGTGGGCAAAGGCGAAGAGCTACAGGGTTTTGTATTACGTAAAGACAATCATGAAAAACCGGCTGGGCAGTGGAATACGCTGGAGCTTATTACTTTTGAAGGGCAAAGCCTGCATATAGTGAATGGTCATGTGGTGATGGTGTTGCGTAATTCCAGATATGTCACGCCAGAAGGCAAAACTGAACCTTTAATTGAAGGCAAAATTCAGTTGCAAAGTGAAGCAGCAGAACTGTTCTACAAAGGCATACTGATCAAACCTATAGAGCAAATGCCAGCAGAATACAGCAAGCTGTTTTTATAATGGAATTAAAAAAAACATCGGGAATGTTTTTTAACGGCGCTGTTTGCCGGCCCAGAGGGTGAGCGCCATGGATGGCGGCGAATAAAAAATCGTCAGGAAAGATTTTTAACAATGCGAAGCGTTGGCCCAGAGGGTGAGCGCCATGGATGGCGGCGAATAAAAAATCGTCAGGAAAGATTTTTAACAATGCGAAGCGTTGGCCCGAAGGGTGAGTGCCATGGATGGCGGCGAATAAAAAATCGTCAGGAAAGATTTTTAACAATGCGAAGCGTTGGCCCGAAGGGTGAGTGCCATGGATGGCGGCGAATAAAAAGGCAGCCAAATGGCTGCCTTAACTTCAATGCGCTAGTCGAACAAGAACGTCAGAATTTATAGCCAGCGTTAAAGACTGCGACAGTTCTGCTGTCGCCATCACGACGGCCACCATCGTAATCTGCTGTGCCTAAACCACCACCTAAAGTCCAGCCACGACCGCTAAAACCACTGAAGTGGTAATCATAAGTGGCCAGCAATAAACCTTTACTATCAAACACATCAGAGCCTGACGCATATTGAGCACCAAATACGTGCTGACTGCCGGCAGATGGCGCTATATGAAAACCTACAGCTGCACCGCCTACGCCCACACCGACGTAAACAGCCATATTATCTTCGCGGTACATAAATTTACCGCCTAAGTCGCCGTATTGAGAGCCAAAACCTGCGGCTGGCACAAATTCACCGGCCTGAGCAACGCCTGTTGCGAATACTGTTGCGACTACTAAGCTGGCCAGAGTTAATTTAATTTTCATTGTTATGATCCCTCTTTAAAACACATACCGGAAGTTGCCCGGTTCAGATAAGGCGGCAGTGTACCTTGGTTAACTGAACGGCAGCTTACTGTTGTTGAACGCAGTTTCGCAGAAGGATCTGGCCAAAAATCAGCGGATAATGTCTGATTAAAAAATGAACACTCAGTTCAGCTTAGGCTCATCTTTACCGGCGCAAACTGAAAATCCACCTGCCAGTGGGCTCTGTAATGAAGTTTAGATTTTAGCCCTTGGCAGTCTCAATACCACAAGGTATTAGCTTAAGTAAAAAGACAGGAGTGCATCTTATGAGTGCAATCAAACAACAGAAAAGTGCGCAACCCTTTAGCTTTGACGCCACTAAGAACAATGCAGATTTAACCCAGCAAGAGCGCCGGGCTTTAAGTTTAGTCTGGAGTGATGCGGAGTCAGAGCCTGTGAAATCCAAAAGCCCTGACTTCACTACAGATCACTGTGCTGAGCTTGGTTATAACTAAGCCGCAGTGCGGCCACTCATCTGTAGTTCTGGTTTTAGTCCGTACTCAGGCAAGGCAGTCGCTGGTTTTATACTGAGCCCGCAGCCATCTTCTGCTTTGCTTGTTTTTCGCTGTCAGTTGCTTTGATACAAAGCCAGCTGTTGCATCAGTTGCCAGACACTTTGAGGTTGCTCCGTCGCCTGTAGATAGTCTCCGACTTTTTGCCGCTGTTCTGCTGATTTGTTCTGCGAGAGTTTCATTTTCCCAACGACGCTGCTGATCTCTATCCGCACACCACAAATACCCTTTACCAGCTTTTGCTGATAATCCGCAGACTGCAGCATGTCTGGTGCGGAAAAACTTTCCTGCCTTCGTACTAACGCCAGGGTTTGTTCTGTATCTAAAGTAAAAGCTGTGCCTTTAAGTTCAATCAGGCCGTAGTTCCAGGTTGAAACTGCCTGCTCATCGCCATAACAGTTTGCTGCGACAAAAGCATGAGGCCCCATAATCACAATCTGCACCTGCTGATCATTGAGCTGCTTTAACTGCGGATTAGTGCGGGCCAGATGGCAAAATACAGTCAGATGATCGTCCTGCCAGTCCATTAAAAATGGCAAGGGGTTGTAATATAAATCCGGGCTCTTACTCAACAGCAAACCAAAATAATGTTGCTGTAAAAAAGAGCGGATCTGATCTAAATCTTCGCTCTGAAAATGTTTAGGTAAATACATAGTTTTTTAGCTTTCCCTTTTGACTACAAAAGCATTGTGGCATAACTGATAACCCACTTTGGGGTAATAACTCATCGCACTTTCGGCACTGTGCAATAACTGCTGCACTTGCGGTCCTGTCACCAGTTGCACCTGACGTAACAACTCTTTACCTATGCCCTGATGCTGCAGGCTTTTATCGACCAGTAAATCGCAGATATAGACCACCCATGCTTTGTCCGTCATACAGCGGGCTAAGCCCACCAATTGACCATTTTTCCGGGCTGTCAGCAGTAAGTTCGCGCCGGAAAGCAGGGTCGCCATGCGGCTTTTATCCTCTGTGGGCCTGTTAATGCCAGAAGCTTTATACAAAGCCAGCATTTCTTCTAAATCAAAACTGGATTCCACCTGATAACTCAGCATATACATTCCTCTTCGCTTGTAGAAGACGCTGTTTTATCGCTAAACTGGTTCTATAGAAAGTGCCAGTTTTGTCAAAGTGAGAGATCCAGTTTGCGTATAGAACTTGGAAGTTTTTTTCTGTCTGGTGAAGGCTCCCTGCAACAGCAGTTGTATCAAGCATTGCGCGAAAAGCTGTTGACAGAGCAGTGGCCTGCAGAGGCATTATTGCCGTCCAGCCGTCAATTAGCGCTGGATTTAAAGTTAAGCCGCAATACGGTCAATCAGGTGTTGCAACAGCTGGTGGCCGAAGGTTATTTGTTGGGCCAACCAGGCCGCGGTTATCAGGTGCTGGCTGTGGCTCCTGATCAATTTTTTCAGGCAAGCGGACATGCTCAAGTAGCGCTGGCACCAGCTCAAATAACAGTGTTTGACTATGGGGTTACAGCCAAAACCGGGCCAGCTTCAGGTTTGCTGCAAACCGGAGTGCCAGACTTATCGGCCTTTCCTTTTGCCTTGTGGCAAAAATTAACCCAACGACATAGCGGCAGAAGTGCTTTAGCCGGTATGGCGGATGCGATGGGGTATTTGCCACTGCGCCAGGCGCTGAATCATTATTTACGCCAGTCCCGTCAGGTGCTTTGTGATGAAGATTGTATTGTGATCACACCGGGCGCTCAGGCAGCTTTGTTTATTGCCACTAAGCTGGTGAGCCAGGCAGGGGATAAAGTGGCGATGGAATCCCCCGGTTATCCCCGTTTACGGCAAGCATTGCAGTTATCCGAAGCCGATATTCATTACATCGATGCCAGTTCAGACAGCGGGCTTGCCACTTCAGATCTCAATGGTTTAAACGGTTGTAAAGCCTTGTTTGTGACTCCGGCTCATCAATACCCTATGGGTGGTATTATGCCGCTGTCAGAGCGGTTGCATTTACTTGAATGGGCCAGACAACAGCACTGCGTTTTGGTCGAAGACGACTACGACAGTGAATTCCAGTTTAAACACAGGCCTATTGCCAGTTTGCAGGGGCTGGCGCAAGGACAAGGGGTGATCTATGTTGGCTCCTTTAGTAAAACCTTATTTCCTGCGCTGCGTTTAGGTTATCTGGTATTACCCAAACAATGGGTCGCGAAAGCGGCGGCTTTATTGCAGGCTCTGTATGGTGATGTAGCATTGCTGCCTCAGGCAGTAACGGCAGATTTTATGCTTGAAGGGCATTTTGGCCGGCATTTGCGAAAAATGCGCCAGCTGTACCAGCACAAACAACAGTTTTGCCTGCAACTTATTGCAAAGTTTCTGCCAGAGGCGAAGCTACACGCCCGTTATGCCGGTTTACATATCAGCCTTGAGTTTCCTTATGAAGTGGCAGATCTGCAGCTAACGGCCGAATTGTTAAAAGCAGGCTACAGAGTGCAGCCTTTGAGCCGTTATGTATTTGCAGGGCCTGCGCGTACTGGTCTGGTGATAGGTTTAGCCAATAGTTCAGAGCAGCAACTGTTATCAGGTGTACAGTTTATTGCGCGCTTGCTGCCTTTGTATAAAAAAGTCTGAAAAGCAGAAATTATTGCTTAAATTGCAAATGGGAATTATTATCATCTAAGTTGTTTTTACTGAAGCCTACACACCTGATGACAGAACCCAAGCCACAAAACACAGCCAATAAACTGTTTAAAACTATACGGCAATGGCTGGGATTTGCCGTTGTGCTGACTGGTGCCCTTGTATTGCTACTTGAAAGTTTTGCTGTGATCCCAGGTTGATACTATGGCTTTGGCCACAGATCTCTGGATCAGGCCGCAACGCCTTCATTCGCAGGCATTAAGATCCTGATCTTGTTGTTCTTCTGTACACTGATTACAATCGCTGCCATTTCTGCTTTTTGTATGGAGTTCTGATGAATAAAAGTCTTTTAACCAATCTGTTGTCTTTGATTGTGATGGTTGCCGGCTGGTTTTTCGCTTTGCCATGGTTATGGGCTATCGGCTTGTTTGCCTTTTCCGGTGCTGTGACCAACTGGCTGGCTATTCATATGTTGTTTGAAAAAGTGCCCTTGTTATACGGTTCAGGCGTGATACCGGCTCGTTTTTCTGAATTCAAACAAGGGATTTATGATCTGATCATGGGGCAGTTTTTCAGCAAAGAAAATCTGCAGCGTTTGCTTGCCGAGCAACATGAGCAAGACGCAGTCAGCTTAAAACTGGCACCTGTGATTGAAGCCATCGACTTATCACCGGCTTTTGATGCCTTGCTGGAGACAGTTCAAAAATCTTCCTTAGGTGGTATGCTGGCGATGTTTGGCGGCGCTCAGATGCTTGTACCACTGAAAGAGCCTTTTATCGAAAACCTGAGCCGTTCTTTAATTGAATTGGCCGATAGCCCTGAAGTACAGCAGCAAATTAAAAACCAGCTGCATCAGGGCGATACTATTGATCTGTTGCAGCCTAAAATTGCCGCTGTAGTGGAGGGGCGTTTAGCTGAGCTGACGCCTGAAATGGTAAAAGACATAGTGCAACAGATGATCCGTCAGCATTTAGGCTGGTTGGTGGTCTGGGGCGGCGTTTTTGGTGGCCTGATAGGTTTATTAAGCAGTTTTATTCCGGCGATTTGATTAAAACAATAGTAAGGGGCAGAACTGTCTGCCCTTACTATTAAAATGCCAGTTAAGTTAAAAAAATCTCACCCTGTAAATAGAGTTTTGCCTGCCCCGAAACCAGTACTCTTTCACCTGCTAATTCACAGCGCAATACACCGCCTCGTGCCGATGCCTGATAGGCCATTAACTGAGTTTTTCCGAGCTGTTCTGCCCAATAGGGCACTAAACCCGCATGAATGGAACCTGTTACCGGATCTTCATCGCCACCATTGGCTGGCCAGAAATAACGTGAAACAAAGTCGTAATCAGTGCCAGGCGCTGTGGCCACCACATCATAAGGCGCCAATTTTTTCAGTTCATGGCTGTTGGTCGATAGCTGCTTGACCTGCTCTTCATCGGTATAAATCGCAAAATAAGCCTGAGCACTTTGCATTACCAAAGCCGGAGCTATAGATAATCCGGTTATCAAAGCATCTGGTGCTTTGACCGGACTGGCAGGGCGTTTAGGGAAATCCATTTGGATCCAGCCATCAGCCTGTTGGCTCACCACTAAGTCACCCACTTCTAAGGTGCTGAAGCGAAGGGTGGTACTGTTGCTTTGAGCGAACAATACAAAAGCCGCAGCTAAGGTAGCATGACCACAAAAGTCAATTTCAGTGACAGGAGAAAACCAGCGGATCTGGTAATGGTCTTTCGCCAAAGGCAATACAAAGGCGGTTTCAGATAAGTTATTTTCGGTGGCTATTTGCTGCATCAGTTCATCATTAATGGCCTGTTGCAAAGGCACAACAGCAGCATAATTGCCTTTAAATAGCTGATCGGTAAAAGCATCTACCTGATAAATCGGAAGTTTCATCGGTGTCATTCCTCTGTCTAACCTTAAGTCGCTGCATCATAGCTCAGAAATACACAGCAAAAGGACTGAACTTGCTTATAATACCCCAGCATTTTTTTGAGGATTTTTGATGAAAGTAGTAATTTCTGTGGTGATAACAGCTGTGTTGTTTTGCGGCTTTGCTTTTGCGAATGATGTGGATATGGAAAAAACCATGAAGCAAATGGCGCTGAACTTTAAACAAGCCAAAGAAGCGCAGTCAGTGGAGCAGATGAGGCTGGCATTAGCCAGTTTTGAAACTCAATTGCAGCAAGCGCAGCAAGGTAAATTTCAGGCAGACAAAGCAGAGCTGTATCAGCAAGGTTTAAAAGAACTGGCTGTTGAAGTGGACCAGGCTCAACTGTTGTTAGAACAACAGAATTTGGAAGGGGCGAAGCAGCACCTGGTGAAAATAGATGAGCTGCGGAAAAAGTATCATAAACATCGTAAACCCAGCTTCTGGCAACTGATTTTTGGCTAAGCTCTCAAGCTCGATTTTAGAGCTGAACTCAAGTATATTGCACACAATTCAATTGAGTCCGGCTATCTGATGATGACAGAACACGAAGATTATTTAGTATTGGAAAAACAGCTGTGTTTTTCACTCTACAGCGCCAGCCACCGACTGGTGCGCAGTTACCGATTATTGCTGGAGCCTTTGGATTTGACCTATCCGCAGTATCTGGCAATGTTGGTGTTGTGGCAGCAGCCTGAACTCAATGTCAAAGAGTTAGGTGAAAAACTGTATTTGGATTCTGGTACTTTAACGCCCTTGTTAAAACGATTGGAAACTAAGGGGTTAGTTAGCCGAACCCGTAGTCAGCAAGATGAACGTGTGGTGCATATTCGTCTGACTGAACAGGGGCAGTTGTTAAAAGCACAAGCCAGCCATATTCCAAAAACTATTTTTCAGCAATCAGCTATGCCGTTAGAGCAGTTGCAGCAATTAAAACACAGTTGCGATTTGTTATTTCAGCAACTCGAAGCCTTGTAATAACTTTTCGCATCCCCATTTCAATCATCAGATCCTTGCAAAGGGCAGGATGGTTTAAATGAGGCAAAAAGCATGAGTTTATCTTTTTACAGCGCGTCAGTTCCGGTCTTTAAACAGTTCCTCACCAGCTTAAAAGACTTGTTGGTTAAAGCTGAAAAGTTCAGCCAGCAAAAAGATCTGGCCGATGCAGTGTTGCTGCAATCGCGTTTATACCCTGATATGTTTCCGCTGGTACGTCAGGTACAAATTGCCGCTGATTTTGCTAAAAGTGTCTCGGCCCGTTTAGCTGGTGTTGAAGTGCCCGGCTATGAAGATACTGAGCAGACTTTTGCAGAACTGCAGCAACGTCTGGATAAAACTCTGGCTTTTCTTGACACCTTAAGCGCTGAGCAATTTGCCAATGCCGCAGAAAAAGAAATTGTATTGCGTGCTGGTACACCAAAAGAAAAACGTTTTACCGGTACTCAATATTTAGCTCAATACGGTTTGCCTCAGTTTTATTTCCACGTCACTACCAGTTACGCTTTGTTGCGTCACAATGGTGTTGAAGTAGGCAAAAAAGACTATATGGGCCAAATCTAGGTCATGTAGCGGCGGGTACCGTAAGGGCAGAGACAAGCCCAGCCCTTACGGTACCCGCCCGTCTTGCGTTCAAGCTCTACGCAGAGCTATGGTATGAATCCAACATATTGGTGCTTTTAAGTACGACGGAGTTTGAGTTACTCGAAGTGCAAAATGCCATCAATAGCTTGTGTATTGATATTGTGATAATGCTTTAAAATCATCTGCCATTTTTCCGCAATAAACTGCTGTTGACCACTTTGACGATATTTTTCCGCCGCTAATTTCCAGCTTTGCATTAGTTTTTGATCTGTGCCTGATTTAGACATCAGCAGATAAACCTCTGAAGTTCTGAGTTTATACACAGCTTTAATGTCGTCTGCTTGCAAGCCTTCTTCCCATAACAAATGCTGGATCCCCTGGCTTTCGTAAGCAATTAAATCCAGCCGACCCGAACGTAACCTATGGATATTTTGCTTATGGTTGACCGAAGGATGCAGGTTATGAAACTCTTGTTCCAGCAACCATTCTTCTCTGATATCCCCTCGAACCACACCTATGGCTTTAACTTTACGTAACTGATCCAGCGTTTGAATTTGCAAAGGACTTGAACTCATAGCATAGGCTGACCAGGTTTTAACCACCAACTGTCCAATCCAATAAAACTCATTTTCCCTTTTTTCAGTTCGGGAGAAACTGAACAGCAGGACATTAGGTTCAGTGCGGGCAATATGAATAGCGCGGGCTTCAGGCATTATTTCTATTTGAGTTTTGTCATTCAGGATACGCTGAATAGCTTGCACCACCTCGACAGAAAAACCTGTCAGTTGGCCGTGGCTATCCAGATAACTGGCTGGAGGTTCTACTACTGTGATGATCCGCAAGGCCTGGCTTTGCAGAGCAAAGCTGATAAGAAAGAAAAAAATACCCACAATCCATCGCATAGTCTGCGTTCTCTGAGAAAGAAACACTGTACTAGGTATAGTCAGATTTCACAGTGCTGACAACAAAGAGTTGTCATAAGTGATCAAAGACTGACAAGACGCTTTAACTTCGCTGCCGGCAACAAAATAATTAAATTGCCCAGAGCCACAATACAAACCCCAATAAGAGCTGACCAACTCCAGTGGTAATTCTCAAACAGGGTGGAAATGCCTAAAGCAACAATAGGGAACAACACCATGGTGTAGGCAGCTTTAGCGGGGCCTATTCGACCAACTAATGTTAGATAAGCGCCAAAGGCCAGTACTGAGCCGAATAGTGACAGATACAACAGGGACAAATTAAAATTAAGACTGCTATCAAACACCGGCATAATGCCCTGAACTAAGGCCAATATGGCCATCATAATCGCACCGTAGGTCATACCAAACACATTACTCTGAATGACAGGCAACTGCTGTTGCTGGTTTTTGGATGAGAGCATATTGCCAAGTGAGGCTATGTAAGTGCCGGCAATACTCAGCACTAAACCCCACAAGGCAGAACCATTACTTTCCAATCCTGCCAGTTCTGGCCAGAACACAAAAGCTATACCCAAAATTCCCAACAAGGCCCCCAACAGAGTTTTAACTTCAATGGGTCGGCCAAAAAATAAAGCACCGTTGAGTATATTCATCAGCACTATGCTGGAAAACACCACTGCAATAAGGCCACTAGTTAAATCAGAGGTGGCCAGATAAATCAGCAGGTAGTTTAAGCAAAATAAAAACAAACCTTGCAGCGCCATCCAACCATGCTGGCGACGACTAAATTTCAGTGGCAGCTTACGCCACAGACACCAGAACCAGAGCAACAAAGCCGCTAAACCAAAACGATAGGCAATAGACCACACTTCCGGCACATCGCCGAGCTGAAATTTAATAGCGAAAAAGGTTGAGCCCCAAATCAATACTGTGGCCAGATACAAAGTAATGGAATGGGTCAGCATACTGCCTCAGGAAAATCAGAATTTAATCAGCTTGTTTAACAGGTGTTGCCAGTTTTTTCTGGAAATCGCGTTGTACTATGCTCAGGGCTGCCAGTACTGTTTCTGTTGGCAAATCCTGTTGCTCCAGCAACAGGATCAGTTCCACAGCCAGTTGCACCTCAAGGGGCGCATCAGATAAAGCCGGAGTCTTAGTTTTTGTCACGTTGGGTGTCTAAGAAGCCTTTGGCCTTGGCAACAGCTTCACGCACTTTCATCACCATTTCAAAACGTTCCGTCTGAGGCAGGTAAAAGGCCATATCCACTTCATAACGAATGTATTTAGGCGGTAACTGATTCAGTACTATGCAGCATAAATCGGCTAGATATTCGGTGTCGTACTCATCGTCCAGACGTAGCTCAACTAAATGGTCCAACAGAAGCTTTTCATAATAGTTATGGATATCGTCATCTAACTTCATCTGTTACTCCTTGTGTGCCTGGGCTTTATGCCCCTGCCGCTGACTACTTAACTGAGCCTAAGCATAATCAGTTCGGTTATAAAACGCTACCAGCAGATGTTAACTTCTGGTCGTGCTGATAGAATAGCGCGGTCAAAACAACAGGCTCTGGCCTAAGATTAAAAAAATGCAAAAGAATACAACCCCTTGTTACTACGGTGACTACCTGCAACTAGACAAAATTTTAACTGCTCAGGCACCTGAAAGTGCAAAGTATGCCAATGAAGCTCATGATGAAACCTTGTTTATTGTGGTGCATCAGGTCTATGAATTATGGTTTAAGCAAGTGCTGCATGAGCTAAAAGCTGTGCTTGGCGTTTTTGCTGCTGACGAAGTCAAAGATCAGCAATTAACAGGTGTGGTGCATAAGCTTAAGCGGGTCATTACCATTCAGCAATTGATGAACCAGCAAATTGGTGTGATGGAAACCATGACACCTCAGGATTTTATGTCCTTCCGCGACTACTTAGTGCCAGCTTCAGGTTTTCAAAGCGTGCAGTTTAAGATGCTGGAAATTGGGCTGGGTTTAAAAAGTGAATACCGCATCGATTTTGATAAAAACTCCTTTTACAGCCGGTTAAACGAAAAAGATCGGATCTTTTTAGAAGGCCTTGAAACTCAGCCAAGTTTGTTTGAGCAAGTGGAAAAGTGGCTGGAACGTATGCCATTTTTACAATTTGGCGATTTCAGCTTCTGGCAGATGTACCAAAGCGCGACAGAAAAAATGCTGAATGAAGATGAAAGCACAGTGTTGGCTATTGAACAAATTGCTGAACATGAACGCGAAATGCAGCTAAAAGAAATCATCAACACCAGAGCTAAGTTTGCCGCTTTGCTGGATAAAGACAAATACGCAGAACTGCAGCAACAAGGCAGCTTCCGCTTAAGTCAGCGCGCTATGCTGGCCGCTTTGTTTATTACCTTGTATCAGGAAGAGCCTGTGTTTAACCTGCCATTTCAGGTATTAACCTGCCTGACTGAAATTGATGAAAATATGACGATTTGGCGCTACAAACACGCCATGATGGTCCAGCGTATGCTGGGGACTAAAATTGGTACAGGCGGTTCTTCAGGTCATGATTATTTAAAACGTACCACAGAGAAAAACCGTATTTTTACCGATTTATTCCATATGGCTACGTTCTTACTGCCAAAATCGGATCTACCTGAACTGCCTTTGGTAGTGCGTAAACAGCTGGGATTTTATTTCGCTGGCGCGCAGCAGGTTTAAATTGGGGCGGGTGAAGGGCGGGGACAAGCCCTGCCCCTACAGTACCCGCCCGTCTTTCAATTCAGGTACTAAGGGCATGAAACCAGCGGTTTGTATTTGGTAACGACAAACCGCTGATTTTAAAGGCTGCATAAAACAGCTGCAGATGAATTTGAGTCAAAGCCTCAAGGTCACGTTGATAACCTCCACCAATCACAGCGGCAACCGGAATTCCGCGTTTGTGACATTCGTTGAGTACATACCAATCCCGCTCTGCCACTCCAGCTGTGCTGATATGCAAAAGCCCTAAATCATCCTGCTGATGAATATCGATACCCGCATCATAAATCACTAAATCCGGCTGATTGATGCGCAATAAATAATCCAGACTTTGTGTTACTGCTGCCAGATACTCTTCGTCTGAGCAGGCTGTAGGCAAACCTAAATCCCAGCTGGACTGTTGTTTACGGGATGGAAAATTCTTTTCGCCATGTAAAGAGGCGGTAATGATAGCTTGCTCATTTGCAAAAATTGCGGCGGTGCCATCGCCCTGATGCACATCACAATCAAAAATCAGCACTTTATCCACGCCCTGTGTTAAGGCGTAGCGCGCGGCCACTGCTAAATCATTAAATAAGCAAAAACCACTGCCTTCACCAGCAAAAGCGTGGTGATAACCGCCACTTAAATGCAAAGCTAAACCTTGCTGCAAAGCAAGCTGAACCGTCTGCACTGTGCCACCTACAGAGGTTAAAGAGCGGGTCACTAATTGTTCAGACCAGGGAAAACCTATACGGCGCATAGCTTTACTATCGAGCTGACCGCAAATTAGCTGTTCGGCGTATCGGGGGGCATGAACGGATAGCAGCTGTTCAGTAGTGGCGATTTGAGATGAAGTGAACTGCTCAGCAGGTACACCCAGTTCTAACAAGGCTTGATACAAAGCCTGATATTTACCTATGGGGTAACGGTGTTTAAAAGGTAGTTCCAGTTGGCTATAAATCGGGTGATAAATCAGCCCCGGCGGTTTTGTTCGGACCACTGAATTTCTACCTCTAATTCACTTAAAGCTTTACGACAACGACCTAGCCGGGCATGTATGGCCAATACTCTGTCGGCGCTGGTGTCCGCTGAACCACTGGACAACTGACGTTGTTCCAGTTCCAGCATATCGAGCAAACGCCTTTCAAAGCCTTGATATTCAGAGAGCTGTTGATACAACTCCTGAGTAGTGCGGCGTAACTGCCCAACCATAGCCTGAGCTTGTTCTGACGCATTAGGTGAAGTAGGGCGTTTTTTGCCTTTGCCTGGTAGATAACGTAAGTCTTTGGTTTGAAAAGCCCGGCTTAAGGCTTGAATTTGGGCGCTGAGTTTAGCCGCCAAAGCCTGGGCTGAACTGGTGCGCTGCTCTGTGCTTGCTTTCAGGCGCTTGAGCATAGCTTCGGCTTCCAGCACATAGTCGGTTAAAAAAGGCGAGTGGGATTGAAACAAGTCGCTGTCAAACCAGGCCTTTTGTTGCCAGCTGCTTTGTTTACCATCTATCACTTTGGCTTGTTGTGTCAGCTGTTTGAGTTGTTGCTCCAAAGCAGCTAATAAATCTTTCATCCATTGCTCCAGGCTTGCCATAACAAGCGGGCGGTAATAGCTAAGACCATAGTTAAAAATATTGGACGAATAAACTTACTGCCAAAACGAATGGCTGAACGGGCACCAAAATAAGAACCGAGCATTAAACAGGCGCCCATGGCTAAGCCCAAAGCCCAATAAATATGGCCTAGCCAAGCAAAGGTGACTAATGCAAATACATTACTGACACAGTTCATTGAACGCGCCACGCCGCTGGTCAATAGCAGATTGATTTTATACAGTGCCATAGTCGACACCATCCAAAAGGAGCCTGTGCCAGGGCCTGCTAAACCATCATAAAAACCCAAAGTAAAACCCTGAGCTCTTTGCTGCCAGAAATGTTGAGGAGTTTGTTCCGGCAGGGTCAATTGATCGTCTGGCTGCATTTTTACCACCAGGCTATATAAAGCTGCGATGACAATAAAAAACGGAATAATACGTTCCAGCCATTCTTTGCTGATTAAATCCACTACTAAAGTGCCGCAAATTGCGCCAATGGCAGTGAATATCAGTGCTGTGCGCCAAAATGCAGGATCAAAAAGTTTGCGTCTGTAATACGTAACTGAAGCCGTGATGGAACCAAAAGTCGCAGCCAGTTTATTGGTGCCTAATACCAGATGAGGCGGTAAACCTGCTGTTAGTAAAGCTGGGACTGTCAATAAACCTCCGCCTCCGGCCACAGCATCAATAAAACCTGCGACTAAAGCGACAGCGCATAAAGCGGCCACTACCCAGAGTTCTAAACCTAATTCCATTTTTACTCTTCAATAGTTTGTGAAAAAGGGGGCAAAGCTTTTAGCATGGCTTTGCCGTAAGTTTTGGTCACTAAGCGTCTGTCTAAAATGACGACTCGGCCATGATCCATCTCTTGGCGCAGCAGTCTACCACAGGCCTGCACCAGTTTTCGTGCTGTAGCTGGTACTGTCATTTGCAAAAATGGATTGCCGCCGCGTTTGGTAATAGCTTCAGATAAAGCTTCTTCTAAAGGAGAAGAGGGCACAGCAAAAGGTAATTTGGTGATCACCAGGTTCGTCAGCAAAGCACCGGGCAAATCCAAACCTTCAGAAAAACTTTGAGTGCCACATAAAATACTGCCTTCGCCTGCTTTTACTTTCAGGGCATGAAGTTCCAGCAACGACTGACGGGATGCTTCGCCTTGCACTAAAAAAGACCAGCCTTTAGCTCGCAAAGCTTCTACGACTTTTTGCATTTGCCAATACGAAGCAAATAGCAGCAGGTTACCGGCTTTTTTATCCAGGTATTTTGGTAATTTATCGATCAATTCGTCAGTAAAGGCATCACTGCTGGGGTCGGTTTGCATTTTGGGCAACAATAAACTGGCTTTGTTTTGATAATCAAAAGGTGAATCAACTTTGAGTGTTTGCAAGCCTTGGTGCTGGGAAAGCCCCAACTCCTGTTTGATATAGTCAAAACTATTCAGCGTGGTTAAGGTGGCAGAACATAAAACTGTGGCAAAAGCCTGACTGAATAATAAGTCGTCCAGTAAAAAGCTCACTGACAAAGGGCTGGCATAAGCGCTGCTTAGTTGATGCTCTTTTTGATCAATAGTAACCCAGCGCGCCTGATTCACGTGTTTTTGCTGTGGGACTGAATACAAGCGCCAGAGCTCTGACTGTTGCTCAAATCTGTGTTCTATTGCTGTGAGTTCAAACTGCAGTGGCAACACCAGTTTGGTTGCTACTTTGTGTTCTGTAGTGGCTTCAGATAAAAATTGTTGTAATTTTTCTACACAAGATAAAGCTTTACCACTTAACTCTGCCAGTTGATCGGCGTTGGAGGAAAAAGCTTCCGGCAATACCGCATCGGCAAACCGATAATGTGGCTCTTTGGCAAACCAATGGTGCTGATTCAGCTCAATCTGATGTTGCACAGGTTTGAGCTGTTTTAAAAAGTCGCTCGCCAGCTCATCCAGTTTTAATACTTCGGTCATAGCGCCATGCTGTGGTAATAC
This sequence comes from Rheinheimera soli, assembly GCF_021290985.1. GTDB lineage: Bacteria > Pseudomonadota > Gammaproteobacteria > Enterobacterales > Alteromonadaceae > Pararheinheimera > Pararheinheimera soli. Next base: position 86,956 of record NZ_JAJOYU010000015.1, on the reverse strand, counting down.
ACCGGCCAGCTGCTGGGTGGTCTTTTTTAATTTTTCCAGATACTGGGCCGGGAAACTCAAAGGTGCATGGGCTGAAAAGAAATCACGACCACTGTCGGGTAAGTGATGGGCTTCATCTATGACATAAATACAGTCAGCGGGTTCTGGCAATATTTGTGAACCTGCATCTAAATCAGCTAGTAACAAAGCATGATTGACCACCAATACAGTGCTGCCCTCTATTTCTGCACGAGCTAAATGAAAAGGGCATTGATGATGCACTGGGTTGGCTTTGCTGCAATGCGCAGGATCAGAAGCTATAGCATACCAATGTTCATCTGCAATAGGCTCTTTTAAACTGTCTCTATCACCCAGCCACTGACGCTGCTGCCAGTTGCTAAGTAACTGCTGTAATAAAGGCGCTGGCGCTGTGCTTTGAAATAATGGTAATAAATCAGGTTGCTGCAATTGCTGGCGGATTTTTTCGACACAGGCATAACGCTGCCTGCCTTTGACTAAACAGAATTCAAATTTCAGACCGCTGTATTTCAGGAAGAAGGGCAAATCTTTTTGCACCAATTGCTCTTGTAAGGCCACTGTTGCTGTTGCTATTACCAGTGTTTTTTTCTGTTTTAACGCAAAAGGGATGGCCGCCATTAAATAAGCCAGAGATTTACCAGTACCAGTTCCAGCTTCCACCAGCAAGGTTCTGTCGTAGCTGTGATAACTGCCTGCCAATGTATTGGCAATTTCAGCCACCATTTTATTCTGACCAGGGCGGGCTTGGTAATTCGTCAGATTGCTTTTTAGCTGCTGATGAATTTCACGGATTTGGTTTTTTAAAGCATCAGTAAGCATTAAAACATCTGGATAAAAAAACAGGTGTTCATGATAAGTCAGCCTTTAGTCCAGCGCAATATCGATATTACCTCTAAAAAAACACACTTTAGGCTGCGAATAAATGAAAAAAATTAACTTATATATTGTGGAGTTATGTTTACAGAATCAGGCAAAGAATTTAGAAGGTATACTGGATTGGTTATAAAGTGTGCTAAAAAAGGTTTTTTTGTAGCCTGAATAGGGATGAATCTACTAAAAACATCGGTTAATTTGCGCGTTAAGGCTTTAAGCAGCTTGGTTTGACGGAGACGTTGACAACACTCAGTGAAATTTGTTCCGTAAAAGCTGTTGACCGTGTTGAAAAATTGCGTTTATTATCGAGACGTTGTTTTCGGGGTCCTCCTCGAATTCGAAAAGTCCGGAGTTCCAGTCGCCGTAAAGGTTGGTCATCGTAAAAATATAGAATCACTAAATAGTGGTCCAGGGAGAAAAACATGTTTACAAATAATAAATTATCAAAAGCAGTGCGTTTAGCAGTAGCTTTTGGTGCAGCATCTACTGCAGCATTTACTGGTGCAGTTTTTGCTCAAGAAGCTGAAGAAGCAAAAAACGTAGAGCGTATTGAAGTTACAGGTTCTCGTTTACAGCGTACCGACATTGAAGGTGCTTTGCCTGTTACAGTAATTAGCCGTGAAGAACTGAGCGTAAGTGGTGACATTTCTGTTTCAGATTACTTACGTGACACTAACTTCAACTCTTTCGGCTCTTATCAGTCCACCTCTGGTAGCAGCTTTGGTGGTGCTTCTACGGTCAGTTTACGTGGTCTGGGTCAAGGTCGTACTCTGATCCTGATCGACGGCCGTCGTGCTCCTACGTCACCATTGACTGGTAGCGGCCAGGACTTAAACTCTATTCCAATGGCAGCGGTAGAGCGTATCGAAGTTCTGTCTGATGGTGCATCAGCAGTATATGGTTCTGATGCTATCGGTGGTGTAATCAACATCATTACCCGTAAAGATTTCGAAGGTGCAGAATTCACTTACGGTGTGGGCCGTCCTACTCAGGCTGGTGGCGATACTGAAGAGATGAGTTTTGTTATCGGTACTGCTACGGATAAAAGCCGTATGCTGTTCGGTGCATCAATGAATAACCGTGATGTAATCTTTACCCGTGACCGTGATTATTGGTATCAGTCGCCAGGTCTGTCTACTTACTCGAATAACTTTGGTGTAAAACAGCCTACTGGTCACGCAACCTCACTTGGTAATGGAAACCGTTTAAAGCACCCAACCAACGGTGCGGCAGTACCTGGTCTGTGTACTAATGGCGATGACAGTGATCTGTTTTATACGACTGGTAGCACAGCTGATAACACAACTTGTCAGTACAACCACTCTGCCACTTCAGCACAGCTAACCGCTCTGAAAAATACGTCTTTGTTTGGTCGTAGTTCTTATCAGATCAATGATGACTGGTCACTGTACTTCAATGGCGACATGACCAAGGTAAAAAGTTTTGGTCGTTTTGCTGCATTACCTTCTTCTCCTTGGGTAGGCGGTGCAATCTCTCTGTTACCAGGTACGCCTAACCACCCTGGTACTGCTCCGGAAGATGGCGGTTTAAACCCGTTCTATGATTCTTACTATGCCTCATTTGCGGATCAGGAACTGTCGCTGTATCACCGTTTTGCGGCTCTTGGTCCACGTGACAACACCGTTGAAAACACCACACTGAGCTTTTCTGGTGGTTTTGAGGGTACAATTGGCGAAGTTACAGTAGATATGGGTGCGCGCTATGTTGAAGGTCGTGCACTGAATCTGGGACAAAACTATGTAGTAGGTGGCTTGGCTCAGGCACCAATTACCAGCGGTAGATACAATATTTATGACCCGTTCGCTGGCAATGCAAGCGCACTGGGTATGACAGCTACAACCAACCGCGACATGTTCTCTGTGGTTAAAGAGTTTTACGCCAATGCATCTTTTGATGTATTTGACTTGCCGGCCGGTACAGTGGCTGCTGCGGTAGGTGCTGAGTACCGTGAAGAGCGATTCCAGGATAAATATGACTTGCTGTCAGCAGCTGGTCAGGTAGCTGGTTCTTCAGGTGCTTCTTCTGCTGGCGCACGTGATTTAACCTCGCTGTTTGGTGAAATGTTATTCCCGGTACTTGAGACTTTAGATGTTGAAATCGCAGGTCGTTTTGATAAATACAGCGACTATGGTAGTGATTTTTCACCAAAAATTGCTGCCCGTTGGAAACCAATTGATGACCTGTTAGTTCGTGCTTCATATGGTGAAGGTTTCCGTGCACCAACACTGAAAGACTTGACCAGCGAACCGGCATTCGGTGCAGCCTTTACCAATGACCCAGCGACTTGTATCGCACTGACTGGCGCGCTTTGTACTTCTTCTGTGCAAATCACGACCTACAGCATGGGTAACGTGAATCTGCAGTCAGAGCAATCCAAACAGTACAGTCTGGGCATTGTGTGGAACACCACTGAATGGCTGAACATGAGTGTGGATTACTACAACATTGAGATTGATGGTGCCATCAGTACAACCGGTTTGGCTACAGTAGTCGATTGTTTACGTGGTACCGAATCTGTTTGTCCTCCTGGCCTGACTCAGTTCCCGAATGGCACACCAATCCCTAACCAGTCATTAGGTTTAGGTGCGATGTTTGAAGGTAACAACGTCAATGGTGCTATCACAGGCGCGCAATTGGGTTCTGTTAACCTGGGTGTTGTAAACACCAGTGGTTTCGACTTCACTGCTCAAACCAAGTTCGATTTGGGCTGGGGCCGCTTGAATAACAACTTTAGCGTCAGCTATGTTGAAGAGTACTCTGCAAACGATGGTCCAAATGCAGTAGGTGAAGATGGTCGTCCTGAATTACGTGCTTCGTTAACCAACGGTTTGGCAGTGGGTGATTTCGACGTGAACTGGAATATCAACTTGATTGATAGCATGGACGACGTCAATGGTACTGTTCCATACCACATCCCAAGCTGGGTGACTCATAACATCCAGGTCACTTACAACACTCCATGGGATGCAAAACTTTCGTTTGGTATGAACAACCTGACAGACAAAGATCCTGCGGATGCAGCGCTGTTCTCTACCTCTTACAACTCTGAGCTGTACAGCCCATGGGGCCGTGTACCTTACGTTCGTTACACTCAACGTTTCTGATAAACGCTTGTAGTTAAAACGTAAGCGAAAAAACCAATGCCAGTCAGATTATCTGACTGGCATTTTTTTTACTCTAAATCATAAGCTGAGTTTTTGAACAACTATAGTTTGATGGGTTAAAAAATGTTTTTGCTTTTCCCCACAGCTAAAGATTATTTTTAGCTTTAAAAGTGACATAATTGATAATAATATTGAGATACCAAAACTTATAATGTTAAAGGAGTGTAACTTTGTTTTTACTACGTATCTGGATTTTTAGCTGTGCTGTATTGTTTAGCACAACAGCTATTGCAACTATTCCTACCAGCCATTTTTTTGAGCATGCCAAGGTTCGCAACATGAAACTGTCGCCTGATGGTTCTCAGGTCGCCTTTAGCTATGAACATGGTACTGAAGTAAGATTGGCGATTATGCAGGTAGCCAGCAAAAAAATTAAAAGTAGCTTTAACTTTGGTGAAAACAAGCATGTGCTGGCTTTTCATTGGGCTAATAATGAAAGAGTCTTGATGGAAGTCGCTGAAGTGACCGGTAATCTGGTCAGTAAAGAAGGTGTAAGAGTTGATCTTTACGCCGCGAATGCTGACGGTAGCCGCCGTAACTTGATTTTTGAAATGGGAATGTCTGGCTACACCATATTGCATTTATTACCCGACCAACCGGAACGCATACTGATTGGCAAGTTTCATTGGGCAGAGGACAAGGGCATGCGTGCCTTTACATTGGACATTTACAAAGGGAAGGATGCATTTTTGGGTGATCAGCCGCCAGGTGTTGTTGCCAGTCTGATGGCCGACAATAGTGGCACCTTGCGCATGGGCGTTGAGTTTATCGAAGGAAAGACGTTTGACGATAACAAAACCGTATTGCATATCAAAGATGAAGGCAAATGGCAGCGTCTGGAGTTGCCGGTCAAAAGGGCTAACCCGGTCGTTCAGCCTTTAGGTTTTACTGCAGATAACAACACAGCTTATTTTGTCTCAAACTTTGACATGCCTGAGGGCGATCGCCAAGGGTTGTTTGCTTACAATTTTAAGACTAAATCACTGGAGTTGGTTGGCCGTCACGAATATTCTGACATCAGTGGCCGTTCACTGGGTCATGATGGTGAGTTACTAGCGATCGACTATGGTACCAGTATCACTGAACATGCTTTTATTAACCAGCGTCATCCGGATGCCTTATTATTAGCGGGTTTGAAAAACGCCTTTGCCGGACAGAAAGTAACTATTACTTCTTTTGACAGCAAAGGGCAGCAAGCTTTATTCCATGTCAGTAGTGATCGCAACCCAGGCGAATTTTATCTGTACGATCTGGAAAATAAACAAGCCCGTTATCTCGCTTCCGTCAGTGCTAATCTGAAAAGTGAACAATTGGTGGCTATGAAGCAGGTAAGTTTTAAGGCTCGGGATGGCAAGGAAATTCGTGGTTTCCTGACGACTCCAGCGAATGCGGATAAAAAAGTCCCGCTGATTGTGAATGTTCATGGTGGTCCTTTTGGTGTCTACGACACTTGGGGTTTTAACCCTGAAGCGCAGTTTTTCGCCAGTCGCGGTTATGCAACCTTGCAAATAAACTTCCGTGGTTCAGGTGGTTATGGTGACGACTTTACGCGTGCTGGCCGATTGCAGTGGGGTAAGTCTATGCAGGACGATGTTACCGATGGTACTCGCTGGGCCATAGAACAGGGCATTACTGATCCTGATCGCATTTGTATCTATGGTGGTAGTTATGGCGGTTATGCTGCACTGTGGGGAGTGATCAAAGAACCTGACTTGTATAAGTGCACTGTTGGATATGTCGGCGTATACGATATGCCACTATTTTTTGATGGTGATGGTTCTGATGCTAGCAACAGCCGTAATATCGAGCAATTTATAACATCACATGTCGGAACGGGAGAGGACTATATGCGTTCAATTTCTCCTGTGCATCATGTTGACAAAATCAAAGCAAATATCTTTATTGTGCATGGTTCTAAAGATGTGCGTGTGCCATTAGTACATGCGAACAACCTTAGAAAAGCCCTGGACAAAATTGGTAAGCCTTACGAATGGATGGTAAAAGAAGAAGGCCATGGCTTCTATAAAGTAGAAAACAGGGTTGAGCTTTACAACAAGATGCTGGCGTTTTTTGATAAAAACATAGGTAATGCATCTCAGGTGAATAAGAAGTAGTAACAGATACAGCAGCCACGCCTGTGGTGTGGTTGCTGCACCTTCAATCGTCATGTCCTGTAATAACTCTCTTGCTGTGCATCAGAAAATTAAATAATGTGCGGTACTCTGAAATTTTCTCTCTGCTATGCTGGTCTACTTAACGCAACTTATTGCAACTACAAGGAACATCGACATGAAAACGAATAAAACTACTGCTGTTGCCGTCAGCGCTTTAGTATTGGGTTCTCTATCTACTTTAAGCTTAAGCGCTAATGCGAATCCATTTTCAGCTGAACAGCTGAATGCTGGTTATCAGTTAGCCTCAGCTGAAGCTTCTTGTGGTGCTGATAAAGCCAAAGACAAAGAAGCCAAGTGCGGCGAAGATAAAGCCAAAGCGAAAGACAAAGAAGCTAAATGTGGTGAAGGCAAATGCGGCGGCGATAAAAAAGATGCCAAAGATAAAGAAAAGACCAAAGAAGCTAAATGTGGTGAAGGCAAATGCGGTGGTGCTGTATAACATCGAAGAATGTCAGCCTGTGATCGCAGGCTGACAGCTTTCAGGAGAGCTTATGTCGGATGTCCTTTTGGGTTTAAAAGCTGCAGAAGTCGGTTTGGGCTTACGTCGTGAAATGCTCAATTCTGTGTTGCAACAGCCTCAAACCGACATCGACTTTTTTGAAGTAGCGCCGGAAAACTGGCTGCCTTATGGTGGCGCCTACCAGAAAAAATTCCGTCAGTTAACTGAGCGGTATCGTTTTATTTGCCATGGTTTGTCGTTGTCTTTAGGCAGTCCTGATCCTTTGGATCTGGATTTTGTTCGCCAAATCAAAGCGTTTTTAAAAGAACATCAAATCAAACTTTACAGCGAACATTTAAGTTATTGCTCTGCTGCAGGGCATTTGTATGATTTGCTGCCTATTCCTTTTACTGAAGAAGCCGCAGTTTATGTCGCAGAGCGTATTCGTCTGGTGCAGGATATTCTTGAACAGCCTTTAGTCATCGAAAACGTCTCTTATTATGCGGCGCCTGGGCAGGAGTTGACTGAACTTGAGTTTACTAATGCAGTGCTGGAGTTAGCCGACTGCAAGCTGCTATTAGATGTGAATAATATTTACGTCAATTCAGTCAATCATGGCTATGATGCGCTGGCTTTTTTAAAAGGCCTGCCGACACAGCGTATTGCTTATGGTCATGTGGCCGGACATTACCGCCAGCATGACAGCTTGCTGATTGATACTCATGGCGCTGATGTGTCTGATCCGGTTTGGGCTTTATTGTCCGAAGCTTATTTGCATCACGGCCTGTTTCCGACATTGCTGGAAAGGGATTTTAATATTCCGGACCTGCAACAACTGCAACTGGAGCTGGCACAGATCCGCCGCCTGCAACCAGCCCAAAATACTAAGTTAAGGGCCTGATATGAAGTTTCAACAGCTTCAGCAGCAGTTTGTTTCTTATCTGCGCGAGCCGGATAAAAACGAAAGGCCTGTGGATATAGAACAGGAACGTCTGGATGTGTATCGGGAGTTGTTGTTTAACAATGTTTCAGGTTTTGTTTGCGCAGCTTTTCCTGTGCTGAAATCTTTGTACTCAGATCAGGCGTGGCTACTGCGTTTACAGCTGTTTTTTGCCGGCTATCGCTGCGAAAATCCATTCTTTTTATCCATAGCCCAGAGTTTTTTAGATTTTTTACAGCACCAGTATCAACTGCAGCCCGATGACCCTGTGTTTATGCTGGAATTGGCGCATTATGAATGGCTGGAATTAGAGCTGGCAACCCGCAAAGCTGAACCTGGACGTCCCATATGCGATCTAAAACAGCAGGCACTGCAGTTGTCCGATTTGGCATCAGTTCAGGCCTATCAATACCCAGTGCATAAAATTTGTCTTGAGTTTCAGCCAACAGAAACCGAAGCTAGTTTTTTACTTATTCATCGTAACTCTGATGACGAAGTAAAATTTATCGCGTTAAACCAGCTGACCACTTTATTGCTGCAAGTGCTGGGGCAGCAGCCGGGTTTGACTCTGGCTGAACTGGTGAGTCAATTATCACCTTACGTGCCACAATTAGACCCAGCTCAATTATTGTCAGGAGCAGAAACAATACTGCGTGATTTTGCAGAGAAAGGCATAGTGCACGCTTTTCAAGCTGACTAAAATTCATTACCATGGTCCACCTTTTTTAGTGAATGAGCTCACATCATGGCAGACGAGAATTTTAAAGAGTCTTTTGGCATTGGCCAGTTAGCGTTATTGATTATCGCATTTGTGGTCTTATTGTGTCTGGCACCCATAGTAAGTTGGTTGCGGATCATCGCTTAAATTTTTGCGAGCGAAAAAGACCGCCCACAAGGCGGTTTTTTTATCTGTGGCATATCGAGCCAATTTGGCGGTATGCAGTTGTTGAATTTTATAATCAGGATAGTGATGATGAATGCACAATCTCTTTCCGCTTTATTAAGTCAGGTGATCAAAGCTGTGCCTGACTATCCAAAGCCAGGTATTTTATTTCGTGACGTCACCAGTCTGATGCTGGACGCCGACGCTTTTGCTAAGGTGATTGATGCGTTTAAGCAGCAGTATCAGGGCAAAGGTTTTACTAAGATTGTTGGCACTGAATCTCGCGGTTTTATTTTTGGTGCACCTTTGGCCTATGCGATGGGATTACCTTTTGTACCAGTGCGTAAACCGGGTAAATTACCACGTGAACGTATTGCTCAGTCTTATCAACTGGAATATGGCGAAGACACGCTGGAAATTCATAAAGACGCTATAGTTGCCGGAGATAAGGTGCTGTTAGTGGATGACTTATTGGCTACAGGTGGTACTATTGCTGCCACAACCAGTTTAGTCGAACGTTTAGGTGGCAAAGCCACAGACGCCGCTTTTGTGGTAAATCTGCCGGATTTAGGCGGACAAGCCCGTTTAGAAAAGCTTGGGTTGAACCTTTACAGTCTGGTTGAATTTGCAGGCGATTAATTCTAACAACAGGCAGGTGGCATGAGTTATCAAGTACTGGCAAGAAAATGGCGACCTCAACATTTTGGTCAACTGGTCGGCCAGGATCATGTGAAAACTGCGCTGACCAATGCGCTGAATCACAACAGATTACATCATGCCTATTTGTTTACCGGCACCCGTGGTGTCGGTAAAACCACCATAGCCCGTATTTTTGCCAAAAGTTTAAACTGCGAAACAGGTGTCACTTCCACGCCTTGTGGTGTCTGTAGTGCCTGTGTCGAAATTGATCAGGGCTTTTTTGTTGATCTATTAGAAATTGACGCTGCATCCCGCACTAAAGTAGAAGATACCCGCGATTTACTCGATAACGTGCAGTACGCACCAAGCCGCGGCCGTTATAAAGTTTATTTAATAGACGAAGTGCATATGCTGTCGCGCCACAGCTTTAATGCACTTTTGAAAACTCTGGAAGAACCGCCGCCACATGTGAAGTTTTTGCTGGCGACGACTGACCCACAAAAGCTGCCTGTTACAGTGCTATCCCGTTGTTTACAGTTCAGCTTAAAAGCCTTAAGCCCGGAACAAATTAAGCAGCATTTATCTTATGTGTTGGCGCAGGAAGGCATTCCGGCCGCCGAAGATGCGCTGGCTTTATTAGCTCGCGCTGCCAAAGGCAGTTTACGCGATTCATTAAGCCTGACTGATCAGGCTATAGCCCAGAGTAATTCCAATATCACTGTGCCTTTAGTGCGCGATATGCTGGGGTATCTGGAGCAGCAGTGGGCTGAGCTTTTACTGGCAGCTGTGATTAACCGGGATTTGGCTGCGCTGAAACAGCATCTGGATCAATTGGTGCAGCAGCATAGTCATTTTGCCCATGTACTGGATGATATGCTGGCCTTGCTGCATTTAGCTGCTTTAAGTCAGTTTAACTGGCAAGCTGCCGATTTAGTCACAGATCACAGCGCTTTTGTGCAGCAATTAGCAGAGCAGCAAAGCCCTGAGCAGTTACAGCTGTTTTATCAGTTACTGATCTCTGGCAAAAAAGAATTGGCCTTTGCACCAGAGCCACGTATTGGTCTGGAAATGGCGTTATTACGAGCTGTAGCTTTTGTGCCTGGAGCTGATACTTCTCCTGCGATGCGAGCGTCGCTTCCGGTGTCGCATGCGGCTGAACTCAAAGCTAAGTTTAATTTACCTGAAACCGCAGGTCCGGCTAAAGAGCCAGAACCTGCGCTTCATATGGCAGAGTCATTGCCACTAGAGCCTGAAGTTGTAGTTGAAATACTCCCAGAGCAGCATGCTCCAGTAGAAGCTGTGGCGGTAGGTACACAGCCATCAGCTCCTGCTGGTATAGCCGCCTCTATTCTGGCGCGTCGTGGTATAAAAGCGGATCCTGTTAGTGCGGATAGGGCTGTGGAGACACAGACCGAAAAAAAGTCTGAAGCAGGTGCTGCTGTAGCCAAGGCTGCAGAGCCTGTTGCTATGCAAAGAGCACAAGCTGCTCCAGTTGCAGTTCATCAGCCTGTATTACAACAGCAAGCCCAAGTGAATCAGCCGTCTCAGACATCGGCAGCTCCAGCTGTTCAGCACACTCAGGTTTCTGCTGCCGCGTCAGAACAACCAGAACCTGTGATGTCCGTTTATCCGGATGAATCTGATGCTTTGGATATACCAACAGAGGATGCAGATTTTGCGGCCGATTGGGCCTGGCAGGAATTTCAGCAGCAACATCAATCTGAGCCTGCGCCAGAACCACAGCCAATAGCTGCGCCGGAAGCGAAAGCTCAATATCGTTTTGATGGAGTGATCACCGCTGAAAACTTTTCAGTGCGCCTCGCCGCTCAGGTCGATGAGTGGGCGGCTTTAGTTGATAGCCTGAATTTAGGTGGATTATTGCGTTTGTATTTGCTGCACAGTTGCATTAGTTGGGCAGGTGATACGGTGCAGTTACTGGTCTGTCAAAGTCAGCAGCATCTGGACAAAGAAAAATTCCGTGCTGAAATTATTAAAGAGTTGAGTCAGGCTTTTAATAAAACGGTTCAGCTGGACATTCAGTATCAACCTTGGGTAGAGACTTGCCCTGTGGCTATTCAGCAGCGTATTGAGCAGGAACGTTTGGTTTATGTCGAGCAGTTGTTGCAGCAGGATCCATGGGTGGTGCAGCTGCAAAAAGATTTTGGGGCGGAAATAGTCGCTGACAGCATTATCGTCAACTAATTCGTCTTGTATTTTGGGGCTCAAGTCATTATCTTGTCGCCAGTTTAATCGAGTCATTTTTAAAGAGAGTACAGTTATGTTCAAAGGTGGTGGTGGCGGTTTAGGCAATATCATGAAGCAGGCGCAAGCCATGCAGGATAAAATGCAAAAGGCCCAGCAGGAATTGGCTAATCTGGAAGTCACAGGCGAGTCGGGTGCAGGTTTGGTGAAAGTCACCATGACAGGCAACCACAATGTACGCCGTGTCAGCATCGACGACAGTCTGATGCAGGATGACAAAGAAATGGTCGAAGATTTAGTAGCTGCAGCTATTAACGACGCAGTACGCCGTGTTGAAGAAACCAATAAAGCCAAAATGGCTGCTGTGACCGGTGGTATGCAATTACCTCCTGGTTTTAAGATGCCGTTCTAAGTTGTTGTTTGATTTAGTATGAGCAAATTTAGCCCATTGCTGCAGCAACTGATCGACGCCTTGCGCATATTGCCAGGCGTAGGTCCAAAGTCGGCACAACGCATTGCCCTGCAGTTGCTGGAACGCAACCGTTCCGGGGCTGTGCAGTTGTCGAAGGCCTTGGCTGTGGCTATGGAGAAAGTAGGGCATTGCCAGCAGTGCCGTACTTTTTGCGAAACTGATTTATGTGCGATTTGCTCAGACCCGAGGCGTAGCGACAGTCAAAGCCTTTGTATTGTCGCCTCGTCTTCTGATCAGTTTGCGATAGAGCAAACCGGTCAGTTTAAAGGCCGTTATTTTGTGTTGCAGGGCCAGTTATCGCCACTTGATGGCATAGGTCCGTCAGAACTGGGGCTGGATTTACTGCAAAAGCAGCTAGGTACAGGTTCAGTGCAGGAAGTGATATTGGCCACCAATCCGACAGTGGAAGGTGATGCCACAGCCTATTACATTGCCGAACAGTGTAAAAAGTATCAGGTGAATGTCTCCCGTATCGCCCATGGTGTGCCTGTGGGGGGCGATTTAGAGTATGTGGACGGGACTACCTTGTCACACGCCTTTAGTGGCCGTAAACCTATCTGACCTGCGCCCTTGAAGCCGCAGCTTTGTTGACTGCGCTACTCGCCCAAGTCACATAGGACTACTATGCTCCTTGGGTCTCGCTCGCTTGTCGCCTCGCTGCAACTCCAATGTCTTTGGTCAGACCCAGCGTCTTTGAAGCTGTAGCTTTGCGGACTTAGCTATTCGTGCTAATTGCTTAGAACTGCAAGCGGGCGCACATAAACCACGCCCCTACAATTCCGCCGCGCTCTAGCTCCAATGCTTTTGCTCAGGACCTTCGTCTTTGAAGCTGGTAGCTTTGCTTATTCTTTCTCCAATTGCCTGATCCTCCATTTTGTTCTGAGTTTTGCCGTTATTGCCCCCTTGATATTTGTGGGTATTAAACCCATATCCTTGCCAGCACAATTCGAAAGGCGCTACGCCCTTGCATTTAAAGTCATTCCACGAAAGATAAGGAGCTGTATATGACTGAAACAGTACAAAAACAAAAGCACGGCTTTCAGGCCGAGGTCAAACAACTTCTGCAGCTGATGATCCATTCGCTGTATTCCAATAAAGAAATTTTCCTGCGCGAGCTGGTATCCAACGCTTCAGACGCGGCTGATAAACTGCGCTTTTTAGCCTTGTCAGACAGCAGCCTGTATGACAATGATGGCGAGTTAAGAGTCCGTATCAGCCTGGATGAAGCCGCTAAAACCATTAGCATCAGCGACAACGGTATTGGTATGACGCAGGATGAAGTGATTAGCCATTTAGGCACTATCGCGAAATCCGGCACTAAGGAATTTTTTGGTCAGCTCTCAGGCGATCAAAGCAAAGACTCTCAACTGATTGGTCAGTTTGGTGTCGGTTTCTACTCTGCTTTTATTGTGGCTGACAAAGTGACGGTCAAAACCCGTAAAGCCGGTGCGCCAGCTGATTCTGCTGTTGAGTGGGAATCGACAGGTGAGGGTGAGTACACTATTACTCCTATCGTCAAACCTAGCCGTGGTACAGAAATTATTTTGCATTTACGTGACGACGAAACTGAATTTTTAAGTCAGTGGAAAGTTGAGTCTATTGTCACTAAATACTCTGACCATATCAGCATTCCTGTGGAAATGTATCAGGAAGGTACACCAGAGCAGGACGGTGAAGAGGGCGAAAAAATCCCTGCCACTGAAGGATTCTGGAAAGCCGTCAACAAAGCCACAGCACTGTGGATGCGTGATAAGTCTGAAGTCACTGAAAATGAATATCAGGAATTCTACAAGCATATTTCGCACGACTGGAGTGAGCCATTAAGCTGGACTCACAACAAAGTCGAAGGCAATACCAACTACACCAGTTTATTGTTTGTGCCGAAAAAAGCACCTTTTGATATGTGGAACCGTGAAGCCCGTCATGGCTTAAAATTGTATGTGCAGCGTGTATTTATTATGGATGACGCTGAACAGTTTATGCCAAGTTACCTGCGCTTTATCAAAGGTGTGTTGGATTCCAGTGATTTACCGCTGAACGTGTCCCGTGAAATTCTGCAGGATACCAAAGTGACGCAAAGCTTACGCAAAGGTTGTACGTCTCGCGTCTTAAAAATGCTGGAGAAAATGGCCAAAGCTGAAGATCAGAGCGAGTACCAGACCTTCTGGAACGAGTTTGGTCAAGTGATGAAAGAAGGCCCGGCTGAAGATGTTGGCAACAAAGAAAGCATAGCGAAGCTGCTGCGTTTTGCCTCTACTCATAACGACAATGCCGATCAGACGGTCAGCTTAGAGGCTTATGTCAGCCGGATGAAAGAAGGTCAGGACGAAATTTATTTTATCGTTGCCGACAGCTTTGAGGCCGCTAAGCACAGCCCACATTTAGAAGTGTTGCGTAAAAAAGGCATTGAAGTGCTGTTGTTATCCGATCGTGTTGACGAGTGGTTAATGCAACACCTGACTGATTTTGAAGGCAAAAAGCTGCGTTCTATCGCCAAAGGTGGTCTGGATATCAGCAAGCTGGATGACGAAGAAACTAAAAAAGCTCAGGAAGAAACAGAAAAACAATTTGCTGCTGTGACTGAACGTTTTAAAACAGCTTTAGGTGATCAGGTCAAAGCCGTGAAAACCAGTCACCGTTTAACCGACAGCCCGGCTTGTATTGTCACTGACGAGTTTGATATGAGCACGCAGATGATGAAGCTGATGGAATCTGTTGGCCAGAAAGTGCCGGATGTGAAACCTATTTTTGAACTGAACCCGGATCATGCACTGGTGAAACATATTGCCGATGTGCAGGACGAAACACAGTTTAAGCAATGGGCTGAAGTCTTGTTTGATCAGGCCTTGTTAGCTGAACGCGGTAGCTTGAAAAATCCTGCAACTTTTGTCAGCCGCTTAAACGCGCTGCTGCTGGATTTATCGAAAAAAGCATAAGTTTTACTCTGAGTCATCAGAAGCCTCTGCATATGCAGGGGCTTTTTTATTCGCAGCCATCCATGGCGCTCACCCTGCCGGGCCAACGCTTGGCGTTGTTAAAAATTGCTCCGGGTAATTTTTTATACACAAAGGAAAGATTTCCCGCTATTCCCCTGTCTCTTGTCACAACGGCATGATGCGGAGCCTGGTTGTGATACAACAAAGTATTCTCTTTTATCAAAAACGAGTGAGCCAATTACAGCAACTGGACTTTATTCCATTGTTATTGCTGCGGTTGTATTTAACTCCTGTGATGATGCAGGCGGGCTGGACTAAACTGCAAAACTTTGACAGTACCTTAAGCTGGTTCGCCAATCCTGATTGGGGTTTAGGTTTACCGGCTCCTGCACTGATGTTGTCTCTTGTGATTCTGTTAGAGCTCGGCGGTGGTCTTGCGTTGCTGTTCGGTTTATTCACCCGACTGACTGCGTTTGGGCTAAGTATTACCATGTTGGTGGCTATGCTGACTGTGCATGCAAAAAACGGCTGGCTGGCTATTGCTGATGCGTCGAGCTGGCTGGCCGACGGCACTATTTTCACCAATGAAGCTGTGATGGCAGTGCCAGATAAACTTGCCAAAGCCAATGAAATTTTGCAGCAACAACCTGATTACGACTGGCTTATCTCCAGTGGCAAACTGGTGGTGTTAAATAACGGTATCGAGTTTGCTGCTACTTACTTTGTGATGTTATTACTGTTAGTTATATATGGATCTGGGCGCTGGTTAAGTCTGGATTATTGGCTCAGTCGCAGAGTTATTAGAGTGCTCACTGCAGAGGAGGTTGAGTCTTGAGTTTTCTTCGCTCCATGTCCTATAGTGAACAGCCGCAACCGGAAACAAAACCGGAGACGGTGCTCTTGCCTACAAGGACAAAAAAACTAATGTGGTGGTCAACTGATAAAACGGCTACAAAAAAGCAGACGTCGGAAAAAGAACAGCGCCAGCATAGCTATATGCAGCTGGTGCGTTTGTATCATGCAGATTTATACCGCTACAGCTGCTGGATTTGTCGAAGCCCGGATATTGCTGAAGATTTGGTGCAGGACACTTATTTACGCGCCTGGAAAAGTATTGATTTACTACAAAGTGAAGCGTCTGCCAAAGCCTGGTTATTTACTATTTTACGCAATGAAAATGCCCGACGTTTTGAACGTAAACAGTTTCAGTATCAGGAGGTAGAGCAAGATTTACTGCTGGACGAACATCAGGTGAGCCCTGAACAATTGTACTCACAGCAGCAGTTGCTAAAACAAATTGAGAGTCTTGAACCTGAATACAGTGAGCCGTTGATTTTACAAATTATTGGCGGTTTCAGCGGAGATGAAATAGCACAACTATTGTCTCTGAATCTCAATACAGTGAACACCCGTTTATTCCGCGCCCGTAAACAGTTACGGGATTTATTAAACCATGAAAGCGTCAGGGAGCAAAAAAATGGATGAGTTAGAAGTTCGTCGTCGTTTGCTGACTGATCCCTATCATTTGACGCCTGAACAACTGCAGCAGTTGCAGCAGGACCCGGATAGTCAGCAGTTTCATCAGGATATACTGGAGCTGGATCAACACATCAAGCAGCTGTTAAGCCCGTCGGTGCCAAAAGCGCTGGAAAATACCTTGTTGATGCAGCAGCACAAACACAAGCAGCAACAACAAAAGCGCTTTTATCAGAATTTGATTGCTTTAGCGGCTTCAGTGGCGTTTTTAGCGGGTTTTGCGCTGAACTGGTCGTTTTTCTTATATGGCTCGCAAAGCCTGGGGGAAAATTCGCTGGCTCATGTTTACCACGAAGAGCCTTATATGCAGCATATGACCACGGCTTTGTCTTTATCCGATGTAAATGCCAAGCTGGCTGAGTTTGACGCCAGTCTTGCTGAAAATGGCCATGCTGTGGTTTATGCTAACTTCTGTAACTTCCGTGGCACCCGTTCTTTGCATCTGGTGCTGGACACAGATCAGGGGCTGATGACTGTTTTTGTGGTGCCAAAACAAAACTCATTAGATTTTGAAGCAGAGTTTCATGATGATAAATACCAGGGGCGTAGCATTAACAGCCATAAAGCTATTCTGGTGATGGTGAGTGATAAAGCTGAAGTGTTACGACAGGGCGAGCAGCAACTGCTTCAACACCTGCAATTTAAAGCCTGAGCAAAAGCAGGGCTTCGGAATGTTTTATGTGCTTCCGAAGCCTTTCTTTATAAAATTCTTTGTTTTATTGATCTCAATCAATTCTGCTGAATTCATTAAGTGTGAAAACTTATTTAATCTTATTTAAATCAAATACTTAATCAATAAATGTGCTGGTTGTTATTTGACCGTTTATACAATTTAACCTCAAGAGCTTTATAGCCGCTATTACGCTGAAACCTAGTAAATATGCACTACCTTAGTCGAATAGCTTACTGTCTTTATTCGACTTTTCTGCCTGTCAGCCCTATTTCCGCTCTATAGATGCCTCAATAGGCTGTTGTAGCAAGTTATCCTACCAAAGTAGGCTTGACTTGGGCTGATCAGGTAAGACAAGCAGACAAATTCCTTGTCTGATGATGCACATTATGTAAAGATTCATCCCTTATAACAAATGGATCAATCCCTGGTTAATTGAGGATCTTTGTATGCGTATTATTTTGTTGGGTGCCCCGGGTGCTGGTAAAGGAACTCAGGCGCAGTTTCTGATGAACAAGTATGGGATCCCACAAATTTCGACTGGTGACATGCTGCGTGCAGCCATCAAAGAGGGCAGTGCTTTAGGTATGGCTGCTAAGCAAGTGATGGATGCTGGTCAGCTGGTGTCTGACGATTTAATTATTGGTTTAGTGAAAGAGCGTATCAGTAAAGAAGACTGTGCCAAAGGCTTCTTATTGGATGGTTTCCCACGCACTATTCCACAAGCTGACGCCATGAAAGCCAATGGTGTGGTTGTTGATCATGTGATTGAGTTTGATGTGCCGGATGATGTGATTGTTGAGCGTATGAGTGGCCGTCGTGTGCACCCAGCTTCAGGTCGTGTCTACCATGTCAGTTACAATCCACCAAAAGTGGAAGGTAAAGATGATTTGACCGGTGAAGATTTAGTGATCCGTGAAGACGACAAAGAAGAAACCGTGCGTAAGCGTTTAGGTATTTATCACGAGCAAACTGAACTGCTGGTGGGTTATTACCGTAAAGAAGCCGAACAGGGCCGCACTCAATACCACCATATGGTAGGTACTTTGCCAGTTGAGCAAGTCAGTGCAAAACTTGAGGCGTTATTAGGTTAAGCCACAGCCGTTTCATCGAAGCCCACCTAGAGTGGGCTTTTTATTAGATCCTGTAGCAATTTCTGCGGATTTAACAATTCAATGAGCTTCAGTTTCATCCGCAGACTATTTCATTCTATAGTTCTGCAGCAACTTCAGGGTTGGTAATTGTGAATTTAACTATTACATCTTTTTATGCCGCCATTCTGGCTTTGATCTATGTGGTTTTGGCGATACTGGTGATACGGCAACGATTTAAGTGCCGTGTTGGTCTTGGTACAGGCAAAGAGCCCCAGCTGTTACAAACAGTGCGGATGCACGGTAACTTTGCCGAGTATGTGCCATTGTTGCTGATATTAGTGGCCTTGCTGGAACTACAGCAGAGCCCGGTTTGGCAATTGCATTTGGTGGCTGGTTTAACTTTAGCTGGTCGTGTGTTGCATGCAGTTGGCTTATGGCAGAGCAGCGGTACTTCAGTGCCACGATTTGTAGGTATGCTCTCAACTTTCGCTGCGCTTATTGTTGGTGCTGTATTTTTACTGATGAAGTGATAAATGCAAACCACAGTACTGATGTTGCATAGCTCTCTATCCAGCGGGAGACAATGGCAGAGTCTTAAAAACGCTTTGAAAGCAGATTATGAAGTTCTGAACCCGGATCTGATGAATTACGGCAATAACACCGCCAGCTACCCGCGGCCTATGCAACTTGCTGATGAAGCTAAGCAGCTATGGCCTTTGCTGGAAGGAAAGCCTGCAGGTTCGGTGATTTTGATTGGTCATTCTTTCGGTGGTGCTGTGGCTTTGCATATGGCCAGAACTCGGCCTGAACTCTTTAAAGCCGTGCTCCTGTTTGAACCCGTGGCTTTTCATCTGTTAAAAACCACAGAGCCAGCTTTGTATCAGCAGGTGCAACAGTTAAGCATGCAGATGTTGCATGTCAGTGCAAAAGAAGCAGCAGCGCTTTTTATCGACTACTGGCAAGGCGACGGCTATTTCGCCAATTTACCAGATGTCATGCAGCAGAAACTAACAGGGCAGGTAGGCAAAGTAGCTGCTGATTTTGAAGCCTTAAGTGGAGAACCTGCAACACTTACCGACTACGCTACAGCTATTCACTGCCCTGTACTGTTGCTTAGTGGTGAGCAAAGCCAATTATCAGCACAACGTTTGGCAACAATGCTGGCTGGCGCTTTGCCTTCTGTTGAGTTTCAGAAAGTAAAAACGGGCCACATGGGGCCCGTTACAGATGCAGAACTGGTCAACTCTGTTCTGCTTGAGTTTATTCAGCGTTTAGCCATTACTAACCTGAGCTAAACTTTCATCCAGCAGTTGTGGTACTACTTTTACTGTTGGTTGTTGATTGATGCTGATTTTGCGTGGTTTTAATGCTTCCGGTACTTCACGCACCAGTTCAATATGCAGCAGGCCATGGCTCATCTGAGCGCCTGTTACTTTTATATAATCAGACAGCTGGAACTTACGCTCAAAGTTACGCTCTGCTATGCCCTGATGCAGGAAGCGGCGTCCTTCGGTTTTATCAGCCTTCTGACCACGCACTACTAAGTTGTTATGTTCGGTCTCTATCGATAGTTCAGCTTCATCAAAACCAGCGATAGCCATGGTAATACGGTACTGATCCTCGCCTGTCACCTCAATATTGTAAGGTGGATAAGCAGGCTGCTTTTCATTGCGGGCAGCGGCATCCATCAGGTTAGCCAAATGATCAAAACCAATAAATGAGCGGTAAAACGGGGTGAAATCTAAAGTGTTCATCATCAAATCCTCTAAGGCAATTAATCTATTCTGCTCTTCAAATGAACGAGCAATTGGTTTTATTTCCTGTCAGGGAAATAGCAGGTGCCGGATGGCCACCTGCTGTATAGATAAGTGCGCTTAGAGAATTTTCAAGAGAGGACTAAGCAAAAAATTAAGATTTTTTGCCGGTAATTTGCGCAAGAGCGGCCATGCTATGAGCATAATCTGGCTCTTGTGCCAGAACTGGAACTAACTGCTGATAAGCCAGATTACCTTTAGCATCAATAATTAACACTGCGCGCGCCAGAATGCCCATGTCTTTGATCAACAGGCCGTAGTTGCTGCCAAAATCACGCCAGACTGCGTCTGACAATACCAGTAATTGATCAACTTTCTCCTGTGCACAATAGCGTTTTTGGGCAAATGGCAAGTCGGTGGATATAGTCATCATCACCACATCCTCTGATACCTTGCTGACTTCCTGATTAAATCTTTTGGTTTGCAGTGAACAAATGCCGGTGTCCACACTAGGCACTACGCTGATCAATACAGTTTTGCCCTTAAAATCACTTAACTGAATTGTTTTGAATTTATCGTCGACAACCTTGAAATCCGGTGCCTGTTGTTGCAGTTGCACAGGATTACCTTGTAATTCAACAGCTTTATTGCCTGCTTTTACTTCGGATAAACGGCTTGGTAATTGTGCATTTAAATCAATAGCCCAGACAGCAGGGCTTATGGTCAGACAACAAATGATCGTTTTTATCAAATTTAATGACATCGTTTTGTCTCCGAGATTGGTAATAGGACTGAAAGTGAAAAAAATAGTAGGTGTTGGTTATTTTTTGTCAGATACTACACAGGGTTAGCGCAGAGCCATCTTTCTGACTACACTGGAAAATAACAATACGTGAAGTGAGCCGTAAATGGTAGCAGCAGTTTTGATATGTGACGATTCCAACCTTGCACGTAAACAAATGGCAAGAGCTTTACCAGCAGAGTGGCAGCAGAATGTCCAGTTTGCTGGTCATGGTGGTGAAGCTTTAGACATTTTACAGCGTCAGCCTATCGATTTACTTTTCCTCGATTTAAACATGCCTGTTCTGGATGGTTACCAGGTGCTTGCCGCCATTCAACAGCAACAGATCCCAGTGAAAACCATAGTGGTATCCGGCGACATTCAACCGGAAGCCCGCGAGCGGGTTCTATCTTATGGTGCTTTAGATTTTATTAAAAAACCTGTGGATCAACAAAAGCTGAATCATGTGTTGGGGCTGGTTGAACAAAAAACTGTGCAGCAACAGGAACAAGCCAAAACTGAACCTAAAGTATCTGCAGTCAAAAACACCGGCTCTTTTGTGCTGTCGAACGATTTACGTGATGTGTTTCAGGAATTAAGTAACGTGGCTATGGGTCAGGCTGGTGACTTACTAGCACGTCTGTTGAACGTATTTGTCAAACTACCTATTCCTAATGTCAATGTGATTGAAGTCAGCGAACTGCATATGGCTATAGCCTCTGTCGAACAAAAGGAAAATACCTCTGCTGTTTGTCAGGGTTTTATTGGCGGCGGTGTTGCAGGCGAGGCACTGCTGATTTTAAATGACTCCAGTTTTGTCGATATAGCCAGATTGATGCAATACGACGGCGAGCTGACCACTAAGGTGGAGCTTGAGCTGTTGATGGACATCGCCAATATTCTGATCGGCGCTGTATTAAAAGGTCTGTCTGAACAAATTGATATGACCTTTAGTCAGGGCCATCCTGTGGTGTTAGGCCAGCATGCTCCTGTGAGTGAGTTGATTAAGGCAAATGCCAGACGCTGGCGTCGTACTTTAGCGATAGAAATAAGCTATGGTATTGAAAACTATAATATCAGCTGCGATTTGTTACTGTTGTTTACCGAAGACAGTATAAAAACGCTGAATTATAAAGTCGAATTCCTTCTGGAAGATTAAATGTCACAAAACAACGTAGATGTATCCGAAATCCACTGGTTAATGGACATGTTCCAAACGGTTGACGTTGGTCTGGTGGTGTTATCTGCTGATTACCGCATTCAGGTGTGGAACGGCTTTATGGAGAACCACAGTGGCCTCACGCCCCGTCAGGTGCGCGACAGATATCTGTTTGATTTATTCTCCGAAATTGATGAAGACTGGCTAAGACGCAAATGTGATCCGGTGATTTTACTGAAGAACCGCGCTTTCACCATTTGGGAGCAGCGGCCTTATATTTTTAAATTCCGTAACTACCGGCCTATTACAGGTTCTGCTGAATATATGTATCAAAACAGCACCATATTTCCGCTGAGCGATACTATGGGCAAAGTCACTCACCTTTGTCTTATTATTTATGACGTCACAGACGTTGCTGTCAGCAGGCTAGAGCTGGAGTCGATGAATGGACAGTTACGCACTTTATCCAAAACCGACTTCCTGACCAGCTTAAATAACAGAGGCTTCTGGGAAGAGGCGCTGATTAATGAATACAAACGCATCAAACGCAGCGGCCATCACAGTACTTTACTGATGTGCGATATCGATCACTTTAAGCGGGTGAATGATACCTACGGCCATGCTGCTGGTGATGCAGTGATCCAACAGGTTGCGGCGGCTGTGAAAAAAAATCTGCGCAGCACTGATGTGGCTGGCCGCTATGGCGGTGAAGAGTTTGCCGTGTTGTTGCTTGATACTACAGTGGATCAAGCGATGTTTTTTGCCGAACGGCTGCGCAAAAATGTTGAAGCTATGGCGGTGGAATACAATCAGCAAATATTGAGGGTGACCGTTAGTATTGGCGTGGCCGAACACAACCCAGATATGGGCGAGTATCGTGACTGGCTGGAAGCTGCGGATAAGGCTTTGTATCAATCCAAGGCGGCAGGGCGTAACTGCATTACTAAAGCTGAATAAAACCACAGCTGCCCTGCATCTTTAGAATCTAAAGCGGGCAGCTACCTAATAGTTTTACGCTACCATCATCGTTTAGTTGCTCCAGTTGCACATTAAAGCCCCAAAGCCGGTGTACATGCTTCAGTACCTGTTGGAAATTATCTGCCAGTGGAATACGTTTGTTAGGAATAAATCTCAAGGTTAAGCTGCGATCCCCTGTGATATCCGCGCTGTACACCTGAATGTTAGGTTCAATATTGCTTAAATTGTATTGAGCCGACAAAGTCTGGCGGATTTGCTGGTAGCCTTCAGCGTTATGAATGGCAGCTACTTCCAGCGTGCTTTCTTTGTCATCATCTGTAATGGCAAACAAATGAAAATCACGGATAATTTTTGGCGATAAATACTGGCTGATAAAACTCTCATCTTTAAAATTCTGCATGGCAAAATGCAAAGTTTCCAGCCAATCCGAGCCTGCAATATCCGGAAACCATTCTTTGTCTTCTTCAGTCGGTTGCTCGCAAATACGGCGCAAGTCGGTAAACATGGCGTAACCCAACGCATAAGGGTTAATACCTGAATAATACTTGCTGTTGTATTCAGGCTGAAACACTACATTGGTGTGGTTATGCAGCACTTCCAGAATGAATTTATCCGTCACCAGATTCTCCTGATACAGATGCTGCAAAATAGTGTAATGCCAGAAGGTCGCCCAGCCTTCATTCATCACCTGGGTTTGTTTTTGTGGATAAAAGTACTGCGAAATTTTCCGCACTATACGCACTACTTCACGTTGCCAGGGTTTGAGTAGTGGGGCATTTTTTTCAATAAAGTACAAAATGTTTTCCTGGGGTTCAGATGGAAAACGGTACTCATGCTCTGCCGATAAATCGCCTTTATTCGGAATGGTTTTCCACAGCTGATTCACCTGAGACTGCAGGTAAGCTTCACGGTCTTTCTGGCGTTTTTGCTCTTCATCCATCGAAATTTTTTGTGGCCTTTTGTATCTGTCGACGCCGTAATTCATCAGCGCATGGCAGGAATCCAGCATATCTTCCACTTCGCTGATGCCGTATTTTTCTTCGCAGTGACTTAAGTACTGCTTGGCAAATACCAGATAATCGATAATGGATGATGCATCGGTCCAGGTACGAAATAAGTAATTGTTTTTAAAAAAAGAGTTGTGGCCATAACAGGCATGCGCCATCACCAGCGCCTGCATTGTCATAGTGTTTTCTTCCATCAGATACGCAATACAGGGGTTGGAGTTAATGACAATCTCATACGCCAGCCCCATAAAACCACGTTTGTAGTTTTGTTCGGTTTGAATAAATTTTTTGCCATAGGACCAGTGGTTATAACCAATAGGCATGCCGACACTGGAATAGGCATCCATCATTTGTTCGGCCGTAATGACTTCAATCTGGTTGGGGTAGGTGTCCAGTTTGTATAGTTTGGCGACCCGTTCAATTTCTGCCTGATACTGGCCTAATAATTCAAAGCTCCAGTCCGGGCCGTCGGATAAAGGTTGTTTTTGTTCAACAGAAGACATAAGCAACTCCCTGAAGTCAGTAGCTAAGCGGCCTGTTTTTTGAAAAGTTCGCGAAACACAGGATAGATGTCTGCTACTTGCCGTATCGGCTGAATGGCAAAGTTATCAAAACTTTGCTGCAATTTTTCGTACTCCAGCCACAGGCTTTGGTGGGGGCGTGGCGTGATTTCGATATAGGCGTAATAACGCACAAAAGGCAAAATTTGTTGTGCCAGTAAATCGGCGCATTGCGGGCTGTCATCGGCCCAGTTATCGCCGTCTGAGGCCTGAGCTGCGTAGATATTCCACTCGGCCGGGTCATATCTGTCTTTGACAATATCGGCCATCATTTTTAGCGCACTGGACACTATAGTGCCGCCTGTTTCTTGTGAATAAAAAAACTCTTGTTCGTCTACTTCCTTGGCCTGGGTATGGTGGCGGATATAGACTACTTCGACATTTTTATAGCTGCGGCTTAAAAACATATAGAGCAGAATATAAAAACGTTTGGCCATGTCCTTGGTCGCCTGATCCATAGAACCCGACACATCCATCAGGCAAAACATCACCGCCTTACTGGTTGGTTCAGGGCGCTTCTGAAAATTGCGAAAGCGTAAATCAAAGCTGTCGATAAAAGGTACTGCACCTATTCGTTTTTCAAGCAGCTCAATTTGTTCGCGCAGTGCCATTAGTTGATGCTGGTCCGGCACTGGCTCTGCTTCGACTAAGGCTAATTTGGCCTCCAGTTCATGCAATTCGCGTTTTTTGCCTGCTGTCATAGCGACACGGCGGGCGAGTGAGCCTTGCAGTGATCGCACTATATCAATATTGGTCGGCACGCCTTCAGAGCGAAAACCAGCCCGCACATTTTTGTACTGCACCAGCTTATCTAACTGGTTTTTTTTCAAATTGGGCAGTTCTAAATCTTCAAACAACAAATCCAGGTATTCGTCTTTAGAAATCGAAAATACAAACTCGTCTTCACCTTCACCATCTGCACTAGCATCGCCCTGACCTGAACCACCGCCTTGTCCGCCTTGAGGTCGTTTGATTTTATCGCCTGGGCTGAATTGGTCATTGCCCGGATGCACCCGCTCTCTGTGGCCGCCCTGACCTTGATGGAAAAAAGGTTCGGTAATGTCTTTGCCGGGAATAGAGACTTTTTCACCGTTGTTGATATCAGTGACACTGCGTTTGCTGATGGCATCGGACACAGCTTGTTTAATTTGCTGCTTGTAGCGGCGAATAAAGCGCTGTCGGTTGACAGCACTTTTGTTTTTGCCATTTAAGCGTCGGTCAATAAAATGCGCCATACAACCTCCAAGGCTCTGACCTTACTGCGATTTGCGAACCCGTAAATACCACTCGCTCAGTAAGCGCACTTGTTTACGGGTGTAGCCTTTCTCCATCATCCGGTCGACAAAATCATCATGTTTTTTCTGATCGTCTGTGGAGGTTTTGGCATTAAAGGAAATCACAGGCAACAGCTCTTCGGTGCTGGAGAACATCTTTTTCTCTATCACAGTGCGAAGTTTTTCATAGCTGGTCCAGGTTGGATTTTTGCCATTATTTTTGGCTTTGGCCCGCAGCACAAAATTGACGATTTCATTGCGGAAATCTTTTGGATTGCTGATGCCTGCCGGCTTTTCAATTTTCTCAAGCTCAGCATTCAGCGCAGCTCTGTCAAACAACTGACCGGTTTCCGGGTCACGGTATTCCTGATCCTGGATCCAGAAGTCTGCATAAATGACATAACGGTCAAAAATATTCTGGCCATATTCAGAGTAGGATTCTAAATAAGCGGTTTGAATTTCTTTGCCAATAAACTCTATGTATTTCGGAATTAAGTAGCCTTTTAAATGCTCCAGATAACGCTCTGACACATCGGACGGGAATTGCTCCCGCTCTATTTGCTGCTCCAGCACATAAAACAAATGCACAGGATTTGCGGCCACTTCGGTTGAGTCAAAGTTAAACACCCGCGACAAAATTTTGAAGGCAAAGCGGGTGGATAAGCCCGACATGCCTTCGTCTACGCCAGCATAATCGCGGTACTCCTGGTAAGACTTCGCTTTAGGGTCTGTGTCTTTTAAGCTTTCGCCATCATACACCCGCATTTTGGAATACAAGCTGGAGTTCTCTGGTGCTTTTAAACGCGACAACACGGCAAATTGTGCCAGCGAGGTTAAAGTCGCAGGAGAGCATGGTGCGATTTTTAATTCACTGTGCTCCAGCAGTTTTTCGTAAATTTTGACTTCTTCAGACACCCGCAGGCAATAAGGCACTTTGACAATATAGACCCTGTCTAAAAAGGCCTCGTTGTTTTTGTTGTTACGAAAGGTTTGCCATTCCGACTCATTACTGTGTGCCAGAATAATGCCTTCAAAGGGCAGGGCGGCTAAACCTTCGGTGCCGTTGTAATTACCTTCCTGAGTCGCAGTTAACAATGGATGCAGCACTTTAATAGGCGCTTTAAACATCTCAACAAACTCCATCAGGCCCTGATTGGCACGGCATAAAGCGCCTGAATAGGCGTAGGCATCCGGATCGTTTTGAGCAAAATGCTCCAACTGGCGGATATCCACTTTACCTACCAAGGATGCTATGTCCTGATTGTTTTCATCTCCAGGCTCAGTTTTAGCAATACAGATTTGATCCAGAATAGAAGGGTATTTTTTTACCACTTTAAACTGGCTGATATCGCCGTTGAATTCATGCAGGCGTTTACTGGCCCAGGGCGACATAATGGTTTTCAGGTAACGTTTGGGGATGCCGTATTCCTGTTCCAGAATATTGCCATCTTCGTTGACATCAAACAGACACAAAGGGCTGTCGTAAACAGGTGAACCTTTAATGTAATAGACAGGCACTTGCTGCATCAGCGATTTTAGCTTTTCAGCTAAGGATGATTTACCGCCACCTACAGGGCCTAACAGGTACAGAATTTGTTTGCGCTCTTCCAGGCCCTGAGCTGAGTGTTTCAGGTAGGACACAATTTGTTCTATCGCATCCTCCATGCCATAAAACTCGGCAAAAGCCGGATAACGGCCAATAACGCGATTGGAAAACAGGCGGCTGAGTTTAGAGTCCTGTGCTGTGTCAATCAGCTCAGGCTGACCTATGGCCATTAACAAACGCTCGGCAGCGCTTGCATAACAACTTTTGTCTTTTTTACACAGCTCCAGATATTCCTGAATGCTGTATTCCTCTTCTTTGGCTGCTTCGTATCTAGATTTGTAGTGCTCAAAAATGCCCATAGTGCACCTCCGAAACTGGTCTGTGGGAACTGAATGCAAATAAAGCCACTGATGTAAGGTTAGACAGTAAAAAAGCGCTTCGCTCAACTAATTCACAGAAAAATATGAATTTTTTTTGTAGCGATGAGTGAACAGAACAGCAGAGTTGAGCCTGGATAGAGTCTGGTTTTTAATTGGGGACAAAGAAAAAGCCCGGCGAGCCGGGCTTGAGGATTTACAACAACAGCAAATTAAGCAGCGAAGTTTTTCGCAGCAAATTCCCAGTTGATTAATGCCCAGAAGGCATTTAAGTAAGTTGGACGTGCATTGCGGAAATCGATGTAGTAGGCATGTTCCCACAGATCCACAGTCATCAGTGCAGTCACTGAGCTGTCAGTCAGTGGCGTGCCAGCGTTGCTGGTGTTGACGATATCTAAAGAACCGTCCGCTTTTTTCACTAACCAGGTCCAGCTTGAACCGAAGTTGTTAACTGCTTTGTCATTAAAAGCAGTCTGGAATGCAGCAAAAGAGCCCCACTGTGCAGTAATTGCAGCAGCTAAAGCGCCAGTTGGTTCACCGCCACCATTTGGTGATAAGCAGTTCCAGTAAAAGGTGTGGTTCCAAATCTGAGCCGCGTTGTTAAAGACCGGACCCTGAGAAGTACGGATGATGTCTTCTAAAGACTTACCGGCAAATTCAGTACCTTCAACTAATGAATTCAGCTTCACAACATAGGCGTTATGGTGTTTGCCGTGGTGATAATCCAGAGTTTCAGGAGAGATGTGTGGTAATAATGCGTCTTTTGCGAAAGGTAATGCTGGTAATTCGAAAGCCATTGTAGTTCTCCGTAGGCGTTGTTTATGGGGTCTGCATCGCGTAGACTACAAAACCCGACTAAATTACTCAAGTTTTAGTCGTAAATTTCACAGCCTGAGCTTATTGCAATGCAAGTGTCTGCTCCCCATATTCTTGGGGCACTTTGTAAAATCTCAAGTGCGAAATGAACGAACTCAGCGTAAAATGAGACAAATTTTTAAACCCAGTAGTGCCAGAGGCTGAAGATGGAAACCATTGAGAAAATTGAACAACAGTTGGCTGACAATCCAATCATTCTGTATATGAAAGGTTCGCCGAAATTCCCGAGTTGCGGTTTTTCAGCTCAGGCTTCTCAAGCCCTGATTGCATGTGGCCAACCTTTTGCGTTTGTCGACATTCTGCAAAACCCGGATATCCGTGCTGAATTACCAAAATATGCCAACTGGCCAACTTTCCCGCAGTTATGGGTGGAAGGTGAGCTGATTGGTGGTTGTGACATTATTCTGGAAATGTTCCAGCGTGGTGAATTGCAGCCGTTAATTAATGAAACTGCCGCTAAGCACAGCAGCGAAAGCGCAGAGTAACTTTACGTTTGAAGCAAAAAGGCAGCCTAGGCTGCCTTTTGTATTTCTACATCTGTATTCATAAAGTCGGGTCGATCAAGCCGGATCGGATTCGGTACTTTTTTCCGGTTCACAATCATCCATCAGCATAGGTGGCGGCCAGCCGCCGAGTTGATGCCAGCGGTTGACTATGTAGCAAAACAGTTCAGCCGTGCGTTCTGTGTCATACAAAGCGCTGTGGGCTTCTTTGTTATCAAAATCAATACCTGCTTGTTTACAGGCTTTTGCTAAAACGGTCTGACCTAAAGCCAATGCCGACAAGGTTGTGGTATCAAAAGACACAAAAGCGTGAAAAGGTGAGCGTTTTAATTTAATTCGATCAATAGCTGCATTTAAAAAACCTTGGTCAAAAGCAGCATTATGAGCGACGACTACAGCACGTTGGCAGTCTGCATCCTTCTGAGCTTTACGTACAGCACGGCAAATTTCAGTCAGGGCTTCTCGCTCTGAAACGGCGCCACGAAGCGGGTTGTAGGGGTCTATACCATTAAAAGCCAATGAGCTTGCTTCCATGTTGGCACCCTCAAAAGGTTCAATATGAAAATGCAAAGTTTGGCTTGGAACAAGCATGCCTTTTTCGTCTATAGTCAACAAAGTTGCAGCGATTTCTAACAATGCATCTGTTTTTGCATTAAAGCCTGCGGTTTCTACGTCGATAACAACAGGGAAGTAGCCACGAAAACGTTGTGCTAACGGATGTAAAGCTTGAGTCATAAGACCTGTGTCCTGATAAGATTGGCAGGTATTATGCCAAAGAAATTGCAAAGCGTCTTGTTTGAGTACCTTGTTTGTCTGGGTTGAAGTTGAAAAAACAACGAGTGTTGAGATGAAAAAAGGGAAACCTATGCGATATAAGCTTTGGCTGGTGCTGTTTTTGCTTTCTGCTACGCAGGCAGAAGCAGGATTGCGTCAGTATTCGGCTACATTGGACCAATCCACCTGGTCTTTACAACAAAACTCGCCTTTAGTGTGCGAATTGAGTCATCCGATCCCTCATTTTGGTGAAGCTTTTTTTAGAAGTATGGCCGGGAAAGAGTTGAATATGCAGTTTGAGCTAAGCATGCTGCGCCTGCCGGATCATTATGCTTTAGCTGAAGTTTTGTCAGTACCACCGGTCTGGCGTCCGGGTGAACAGGCAAAAGCCATCAGCAGTATGAAAATGCTGAAGCAGTTTGATGGTGATTTAGGTAAAGCTGAAAGTTGGATTATGCTGACGGAACTGGAACAAGGCTATAGTCCGACCTTTTATTTCTCCGATTGGTACAGCCCTTACGACAAGGTCAGTGTGTCTCTGAATCCAGTGCATTTTATTGGGGCTATGGACCAATTTACCCAATGCGTCAGCGCATTGTTGCCTTATACCTTTGATGATATTGCTTTTACTGTGTTGACTTATGAGTCGGGTGGCGACGAGTTGACCAAAGCCTCGAAAAAACGCCTCGAGCAAATTGCACAGTATTTAAAGCATGATCAGAGTATCGAAAGTATAGATATTCAGGCTTATAGCGATTCTTACGGTGGTCGTTGGATGAACGAACAGTTGTCGATCAAACGTGCAGATTCAATCAAAAGCAAACTGGTTAGCTTTGGTTTGGAAGAAAGCAGAATTCGCACTGAAGGTTTAGGTGAGAAACGCCATGTGGCTTCAAATGAAAGCTCATTAGGCCGCGCCAAAAACCGTCGGGTTGTGATTCAAATGGAAAAGCCCTGATTTTTCAGGGCAGCTAATGAAAACACAGCATTAATCCGCTGTGTTTACTACTTTGTCGAAATAACGATCGAATTGTTTTAACACAGCCAGAATTTTATCTGCGCTAAAAGGTTTGACGACAAAAGAGGCCGCTCCTGCCGCTATACTGGCTTTGACATTGTCCAGTGTACTGACACCACTGACCATCACAACAAAACAATCCGGCTTTTGCTGTTTAAAGCGTTTCAACAGTTCAATGCCGGAGCCGTCCGGTAATTCAATATCAAGGAAGACCAGATCAGGTTGTTGTTGACTAAATGTGAGCAGGGCGGACGCAGCATTATGGGCCTGAAAATAGCTAAAGGCCTTGTGCTTTAAATTGTGCTGAGAAAATAAGGCCGTCAGATTGTGTCTTAATAACTGTCTGTTGTAGTCCAGATCGTCAACCAATAAGATTCTCTGATCACGCACTTTTATTTTATTTTGCATGCTTGGCATTGCTCTAGAAAATAGGTTGCTCTCGCTGGTTTTTGTTGCTCTGAAAGGGTAGTCCAAGTCTGTTGTAACTGGTCAGCGAGCTGACTGATTTCTTCAAAACCAAAGCTGCCAGCACTGCCTTTTAACTGATGCACTATAGCTGAGAAATCAGCCCATTGTGATGAATCTGCCAGCATTTGCAATTGATGCAGCGATTGTTCGACATGAGCTGCATAGGCATTTTTAAGTTCAGGAGGTATCTCTAGCGTTAACTGAGGAATAACATCAAATTGCGCAAGTTTGTGCTGCACCAGTTCCCAGTGCAGCGGTTTTGTTAACGCCAGATCAAAACCAGCATCTGTGACTTTTTCTGCGGACATTGCAATAATAGGTCTGTCGTATCCAAGCTGACGCAGCATTTGCATCGCACTGATGCCGTCGAGCACTGGCATCTGAACATCCATAAAAATCAGATCAAATTGATAACTTAATGCCTGTTGCACTGCAATATCGCCATTTTCTGCCCAAAATACCTGATAACCTACACTTTGTGCCTGTAGCATAAAGAGTTGGGCCAGTAGTGCATCATCTTCAGCAAAAAGTAAGTTCAATTGAATTATTCCGCTGCGCTTTGGTGAAGATACCTTTGGATATCAATACCATCCAGTTGTTGTGTTGTTAAAGGTAGCGGCTCTTTTGCAATCAGACAAGCTAAAACCTCTGCCAGTAAAGGTGCCCAGGTTAAGCCCCGGGCACCCAAAGCACCAAAACGCCACAGCTGCTTTTGCTTACCCAGTACAGGCATATGATCCGGTACTGTGGCACGTAAACCTGCTTTGGCTGACATCACTTCAACGTCCTCAAACCAATCAGGTTGCTCTAATGCCTGATTTACTAAATCGAGGTTTTGTTGATCATCTCCAGCAAGCACTTCACTGTGCCCACTGTTGCGATCAAAGGTGGCTCCGACACAATGCAACTGCTGATAAGCAGGGGTGATATAACCCTGATGACAAACCACAGTTTTTAGCGGCGTCATCCTCTGGCTTTGCAGATGACTGACCTGACCACGAATTTGTCGAAGCGGAAAGGACTCCTGATGATCCAGAGTATTTAATTGTGCGCCTGTTGCCAAAACCACTGTTTTCGCATGCAAAGTTCCGGCAGATGTTTCCAGCATACAATGCTGTTCGTGTTGAGTGATCGCTTGCACTTGAGCGTTGTAGTGAATGTCGACACTTTGGCTGCCAAGCCATTGTGCCATCTGCTGGCAATACTGTTGTGGGCATAACCAGCCTGCGGTTGGAAAAAATAAGCCGTCATAAGGCAAAGCCAGCCCTGCAATTTCTGAAGCCTGCTCTTTGGTGACGCTACTAAACAAGCCACTTAACGCAAAAGGTTGCTGCTGGATTTTATGCTGGCGTTTAGTCAGATTGTCATTGCAGGCCAAAGTTAATACACCACACCAGTCTGCTGCTACTGCTAATTTACCTAACCAGCCAGCATAAAACTGTCTGGCATATAAAAAGCTCTGGCAACTTAAAGACGACATCAGATCGTAAGTCGCATGCAGGTTAGGGTACACAGCTCCCTGACGGTTGTGGGATGCACCCATACCCGCTTCTGCATCCGCACACAGCAATTGGACTTTTAATCCTTTTTGCCATAACGCAAAAGCCGCATTGATGCCTGCGACACCAGCGCCTACAACCGTGATGTTGTCTGGTTGATCTAAGTTCAATTCGGCAGCCTGTTCTGCACTGGCAATCAACATTTCACGCTTTTGACCATGGCCTTTGGTTTTTTTGGCAGAAAAACCTGCGTCATTTAAACCTCGACGGACAAAACCTGCACAGGTAAAGGTAGAGGCCGTAGTGCCGCTGTGGCTCAACCTGAACATCTGGTTAAACAAATTTTGTTGCCACATATCCGGGTTTTTACTGGGTGCAAAACCATCTAAAAACCAGGCATCGACTTTGTTCTGTTCCGGCACTTGTGGCAGTAGTTCATTGACATCACCCAGCCATAAATCCAGCACCACAGCGCCGTCATCAAAGGTCATTCGATGTGGGCCTGGTAAAGCAACAGGGTAGCTCTGTATTAATAAGGCGGTCAGTTCTGCCAGTTGGGGCCAGGCCGCTAAAGCTTTGGTTAAGTCTGCTTTACTCAGGGGGTATTTTTCAAAACTGCTAAAGTACAAACGCTGACAGGTCGTTGACGCTGTTTTGTACTGACGAAAACGCAACCAGGTCAGCAGAAAATTTAAACCAGTACCAAAACCAGTTTCGGCGATATGGAAAAAAGCTCGCGAGTGAGTAAACCAGCGTTCAGGCAGCTGATTTTTATGCAAAAACACATAATCGGTCTCGTCGAGGCCGCCATTGTCGGAAAAATAAATATCGCCAAACAGGTCGGAA
Organism: Rheinheimera soli; assembly: GCF_021290985.1. Lineage (GTDB taxonomy): Bacteria > Pseudomonadota > Gammaproteobacteria > Enterobacterales > Alteromonadaceae > Pararheinheimera > Pararheinheimera soli. The sequence goes on along the minus strand of NZ_JAJOYU010000015.1, from coordinate 53,475 downwards.
ACCGGTGTGCCAGCGTCGTTATAGTGAACCTGTGCTTGTTGCAAGGACGTCAAACCCTATCGAAAAAGAATAAGGTATTGTAACTTAGCCGCAATACAAATAGATAATAGTGTACAACTGTGCGCTGAAAGCGGACCAGTTTCTAAAAGAAACTCCGTACAATGTGCCGCAATGATAAAAAGACATCCGATTTTTTGTTTGGAGTAAGCATGAAAAGAGCAGTGATCACAGGGTTAGGCATAGTGTCCAGCATTGGTAATGATAAACAGCAAGTGCTGGAATCATTAAAAACAGGACGCTCTGGTATTAAAGCGTCTCAGGAATTTGCCGATATGGGCCTGAGATCACAGGTCTGGGGCCAGATTGAAATTGATACCGCCGCATTAATCGACCGCAAAGCCTTACGTTTTATGGGCGATGCAGCAGCTTATGCTTATATCTCTATGCAACAAGCCATTGAAGATGCAGGTTTAACTCCAGAGCAAGTGTCGAATTTCCGCACTGGTTTAGTGGTAGGTTCTGGTGGTGCTTCGTCTAAAACTCAAATTGAAGCTGCAGACACTTTACGAGAAAAAGGCGTGAAACGTGTTGGCCCTTACGCTGTGCCTAAAACTATGTCGAGCACCTGTTCGGCTTGTTTAGCCACTCCTTTTGAAATCAAAGGTGTGAACTACTCTATCAGCTCAGCTTGCGCCACCAGTGCACATTGTATTGGTCATGCAGTGGAACTTATCCAGTTAGGTAAACAGGACATTATTTTTGCCGGTGGCGGTGAAGAAGTGCACTGGACCTTAGCGATGGAATTTGACGCTATGGGCGCTTTATCGACTAAATACAATGAAACGCCTGAACTGGCATCCCGTACTTATGACGCTGACCGCGATGGTTTTGTGATCAGCGGTGGTGGCGGTATTTTAGTAGTTGAAGAGCTGGAACATGCGCTGGCACGTGGCGCTAAAATTTATGCTGAAATCGTTGGTTACGGCGCAACTTCAGATGGCTACGACATGGTAGCACCAAGTGGTGAGGGCGCTGTACGTTGTATGGAAATGGCGATGAAAGACGTCAAAGGTCCAATCGACTACGTCAATACCCACGGTACCAGTACGCCAGTTGGTGATGTGAAAGAATTAGGCGCTATTCAGCAAGTCTTTGGTGGCAAATCTCCTGCTATCAGCGCCACTAAAGCTATGACAGGTCATGCTTTAGGTGCTGCTGGTGTGCACGAAGCTATTTATTCACTGTTGATGATGGAGCATAACTTTATTGCCCCTTCCATTAATATCAATACGCTGGACGAAGCTGCTGCTGGTTTAAATATAGTTACTAAAGCGACAGAAGCTAAATTGACCACTGTGATGTCCAACAGCTTTGGTTTTGGTGGTACCAATGCCACTTTAGTGATGCAAAAATATCAGAGCTAATTTTTCCTCTGTCAAAAAAACGCTGCCTGATGCAGCGTTTTTTTATTGGCTTAGCAAAAATTCAGAAATCCGATGGCTCAAAACATAGACCGTCGTTACAATACCGCCATTGTGACAGTGGACTGATACAGATGAAGATATACGCCGACGAAAATATGCCGTACGTCAAAGATTTCTTTGCTGATTTAGGCGAGGTGACGCTGGTTAACGGCCGTACTTTAACTTCAGAACAAATTACAGATGCTGATGTATTGCTGGTGCGTTCTGTGACTAAAGTCAATGAGCAGTTAGTGTCACAAAGCCCAAAGTTGAAGTTTGTCGGTACGGCCACTATTGGCACTGATCATATTGATCAGAACTATCTGCAACAACGGGGTATTGGTTTTAGCAGCGCGCCTGGTTGTAATGCTCAGTCTGTGGTTGAGTATGTCTTGAGTAGTATCTTTGTGCTGGCTGAAAAGTACCAATGGAATTTGCAGCAAAAAACAGTTGGTGTGGTCGGGGTTGGCAATATAGGTCGTGTGCTGGTGAGTGCTCTTCAGGCCTTGTCCATCAAGGTTTTGTGCTGTGACCCACAACGTGCTGCCACTGAACCTGATTTTCCGCATATTCCGTTTGAAGAATTATTGCCTCAGCTCGATATCGTCAGTTTTCATGTGCCTTTGGTAAAGACCGGGCCAGATGCCACAGTGGACTTATTGAATAGCCGGACTTTAAAGCTGCTGAAAGCCGATTGCGCTGTGATCAATGCCTGTCGTGGTGAAGTGACCAATAACGACGCTTTATTGACGGATGCTCAATGTACAGAGGCTCAGTCTGGTCAGAAACGAGCGCTGGTGCTGGATGTTTGGGCCAATGAACCAGAACCTGATTTAAGGTTAATTCCCTTTACAGATGTAGCCACTGCGCATATTGCAGGGCACAGCATCGAAGGCAAAGCTCGTGGTACTGAAATGCTGTATCAGGCATTTTGCCAACAGTTGGGGTTAAGCCCGGCAAAGACCCTGACGCACGTGCTACCAGAGCCGCAAGTTTCAGAGGTGAAAATAAATTCAAATTTTGGACTTTTAGATGTCCAAAATTTAACCCGGCTGTTATATGATGTGCGCCGGGACGATGCTTTGTTTCGTTTCTATATGATGCAAGATAAGAAAACACAAGGTTTTGACTGGCTTAGAAAGTCATACTCACCGCGGCGTGAATACAGCTCGGTGCGGCTGACAGGACAAGAAGTGCCTGAGTTTTTAACAACATTAGGTTTTAACACCCAAATTAATTGACGTTGCAGCGCGGCGACAAGCGAGCGAGACCCCAGGAGCATAGTAGTCCTATGTGACTGGGGCGAAGAGCGTAGTCAACAATGCGGCAGCGTTAAGTAAGAAGGGTAAAGCAGCCAGTAATCAGAGGGGGAATAACCATGGCTCAGCAATACGACGTCGCTGTGTTAGGTGCTACAGGTTTAGTAGGCCAGCATTTAATTGAAATTTTAGAGCAGCGCGATTTTCCGGTAAATAAACTTTATCCTTTAGCCAGCAGCCGCTCTGCCGGTGGCTTTATCACCTTTAAGGGTAAACAAATCGAAGTACTGGATGCTGAGACCTTTGACTGGACTAAGGTGCAGATAGGTTTGTTCTCTGCAGGTGGCAGTGTATCTGCAACTTATGCACCTCGTGCTGCAGATGCAGGTTGTGTGGTGATCGACAACACCTCTCACTACCGTTACGAAGCTGATATTCCATTGGTGGTGCCTGAAGTGAACGCTCATGCTATTGCTGAGTTTCGTAACCGCAATATCATTGCTAACCCAAACTGCTCCACTATTCAGATGCTGGTTGCGTTAAAACCTATTCATGATGCAGTGGGGATCAGCCGTATCAATGTAGCGACTTATCAGTCGGTGGCTGGTGCTGGTCAACAAGGTGTTGAAGCTTTAGCTAAAGAAACGGCGCAGTTACTCAATGGTCGTCCTTTGGAAGAAGGCAGCAAGTTTGCCCGTCAGATTGCTTTTAACTGTATTCCGCAAATTGATGTGTTTTTAGATAACGGCTACACCAAAGAAGAAATGAAAATGCACTGGGAAACCCAAAAAATCATGGGCGATGCCAGCATTTCTGTAAATGCGACTGCGGTTCGTGTGCCTGTGTTTTATGGTCATGCCGAAGCTGTGCATCTGGAAACCCGTATGCCAATCAGTGTTGAACAGGTAAAAGCGCTGTTAGCCAATGCACCTGGTGTGACGCTGATGGAAGACAATGCTGATTATCCGACTCAGGTAGGCAATGCTGCGGGTCAGGATGATGTGTTTGTTGGTCGTATTCGCCAGGATTTCTCCCATGAAAATGGGATTAACTTATGGGTTGTTGCTGACAATATCCGTAAAGGCGCCGCCACCAACAGTATTCAAATCGCTGAGCATTTAATTCGCGACTATCTGTAAACACAGATTAAAACTAAACAAAGGCTCCTGACGGGGCCTTTGTTGTTTCTAAAGCAATTGATTTAGCTGCCGATATGCAGATAGTGTTTAAGCATAGCCAGTCGCATTCATCTGGTTTACTATTCCAGTGTGGAACGATGTTTGCAGTGTTTTTGTGTCAAAAATAATCTCCGGCCTTAAAGGATCATCGATGCGTTTAGTTGGGCTTCTTATTTTCAGTATTCTGTTGCAGATCTGCAGTGTTAACGCCACTGCAGATACCACCTTGCGTCTTAAAGGCCCAAAAAGCACCGAAAATCCGGCTCGTAGTCGGGTAGGCCCTTTGACACCCAACGATACCTTATGGCGTATTGCCGAAGAAGCAAGGCCACATCCAGGTTTAAATATTTATCAGGTGATGCATGCCATCTATCTGAAAAACCCTCAATCTTTCCTTGATGATAACTTCAACCATCTGAATGTCGGCTCTTTTCTGGCTATTCCTAATGTGGATGAAATCATGCAGGTTGATGCTGTGGAGGCGCAACGTAAGTCGGAAGAAGACGATCGGATCTGGGCTGACAGAGTGCGTGCCGCAGCAGCAGCCAAAGTGAAACAAGGTATAAACACTGCACAGCAAAAAGACGTGGATAAAGCCAAGCAGGAAATTAAGCAGGAGTTGAGCCGCGTTGAAGGGCAACAAAAGGGACAACTTCTTGATCTGCAAAGCAAACTAGCGGAATCAAAAATTACAGTCGAAGCTGTGTTGGCGGACAACACTGCGCTAAAAGATAAGCTGGATCAGCTGGCTGACCAAATGCTGCTGATGAAGTCTCAGGTCGATAAAGACAGCGAAATTCAGCAGCAATTGCAGTTGTTGGTGGCCCAGCAGGCTGAAATGTTGGCACAACAAAAGGCCCAGATAGAGCGGGAGCAGCAAGGGACAAGTTTTGCCGAGCTGTGGCAAAATATTTCCTCCAGTAGTTTGACCTGGGTGTTATTAGCCACATTACCGACCTTATTTGTGTTGTTTGCGGTATTGGGCTGGATCAAACGACGGACCAGAAAATCAGAGCAAATAGTCAGCGCTGCTACGGCAGTGCCTCAGCAAGAATCAGGCTATCGTTCACCCTTACCTCCTTTAGATGAAAGTCTGGATTTTGACGAAAGCAGTCTGATGACGCTGGATGAATCTTTGTTGGATACCGGCAGTCAAGGTATACGGCTGGATGATGAACCTATTGATTTACATGATGATATGTTACTGGATACCAGAGCGGACGAGTTTGACGACATTCTGATGAATGACGATGACTTGCTGGACAGCAAAGATCTACTCGACGCCAGTTCAATGGATGATGAGCTGCTGGATGATTTGTTGGATCAACCGACAAAAGCACCAGCCAAAGAGTTTGATCCAAATAATATTTTATCTGGCGCTGATTTATCCGCTCTGTTTGATGAAGAGCCTGAATTGGATGACCCTGACGATATATTCGCTCAGGCTGTCGCTGAGCAGTTAGCGGAAGAGCAAAAACAAGCAGAGCAGACTGACGATGAACAGGATGAACTGATTGAAGAAATTGAACTGGATGAACCAGATAGCGACACTTTTGCTGTAAGTAATAAGGTTTCCGACGAAACAGATGAGTTCAGTCTGGATGAAATAGAAGAAGTTGAAGAAGTCGACTTTGATTCCCTGCTGGATGAATTGGTGGTGACAAACGAAGCGCCTCAAGCTGAAGAAGTGGTATCGGACCGCTCCCCGGAAGTGCCAGTTGAAGAGGCTGCGGACCTACAGGATCTGATGCCAGAGCAACCTCATTTTGACAGCTCAGAGCTGGATGAATTTGCTGAATCACTTGCTGATGAAGAATTATCCATCTCAGAGCCATCATCGACTGAAGATGAAAGCGATATTGATATTGATGCCTTGCTGGATGGCACAACCAACTGGCCTGACAGTGCAAACACAGATAAGGTGAGTGAGCCTGAACCTGATGCTTTTAGTCTGACTGATGAACCGGATCTTGAGCCTGAAACACAAGATGCTGTTGAAACTACTCTGGAATTTGACGAGGATGATTACCCGCTGAGCCCTGGTGATGTCGCTCTGTTGTTATCCGATGAGCCGGCAGAAGAGCAATCAACAGCAATGCCTGCACATTTTCATGCAGATCATGGCGATTTAGCAGAGCTTATCAACGAACTTGAACCTGAAAGTGACATTCTGGCTGATGATCAGACCGCAAGCCTATCAGAACATACAGATGCGATACCGGATCAAGTCTTAGCCGCAGACTCAGATGATCAGGTTGTGGATGAAATTGATAGCCCAGATGAGATACAGCCTGAGGTATCAGATACCGACGCCGCACAAGGCGCTGAGGAGATGTCAGACGACATTGAAGCCAGTGAGGCATGGCAGGAGCTGACTGATCAGGCTGTCGAGCAGCCATCTGGCGAGTCGGTGCCTGATCTTGATCTGCAGGAAGATTTAAGTGTCAGTCGTGTATCTGCTGCCACCTTGTCAGTGGAGAATCCAAGCAAAGTATTAGAAGAATACCCGGATCTGGAGTTTTCTGATGAAGCTGGTTCTGTTGAAGACACTGATGATGATCTTGAATTGGAACAGGACCTTGAGGACACTGCAGAGTCCGAAGTGATATCGCATGACACGCAACAGGCCAATAACGACATTGCATCAGAACTTGAAGCCTTAGATGACACAGACTTTGATGCGTTGTTAGCTGATTATGCTCAAACTGATGCTGAAATCAGGCTGGCAGATGAAGATATAGCTGATGCTGTGTTATCCGAATTAGCTCTGGATAAAGCTGATACAGAAACAGAGAGCGAACCGTTACCGCAAGCAGAAGTTGAAATACAGCAGAACACTCCATCTGATGATTTGGCATTTTCATTATTGGCGCTGGATAAATTACTGGACGATTCTGAAGATGAGCCGCAACTGACTCAAAATCCTGTACGCAATATTGATGTTGGATTGGAAGATTATCAGGATTTTATTGCCGCACAACACGAACCTGAACTGGATCCGGCTGAGCAGGGGTTTGCTGCCGATTTGGATTTAATTCGTGCTTATATCGAAATTGGTGAGCAGGATGGTGCTGAACATCTGATTGATAAAGTATTAAGTTCTACCGCGCCTGAGCATATCAAACAAGAAGCTAAAAGCTTAAAAGACCAGCTGTAAATCTCAGGGTCAGAGTCAAGACTCTGACCCTTCAGTTTTCAATTTCATACTGACCTCATGTCGCCACAAAACCAAATCATGCTTCTGTTTTTAATACCGAGCTTCGCTTGTAACCGTTAAAATTCGTGAGTTTCCTGTAATCCCTGAGTTATACTTCCGCCCCTAAGTGATGGGAGTCAGAATGCGAATTGCGTTAGGTATCGAATACAACGGTGTAGGTTTATTTGGCTGGCAAAGGCAACGTGAAGTGCCAAGCGTACAAGGTCATCTCGAAGCTGCGTTATCCAAAGTTGCGAATGCAACTATTGAATTATCCTGTGCTGGCCGCACTGACGCTGGTGTGCATGCAACTGGTCAGGTCGTGCATTTTGATACCGATGCCAACCGTGATATGCGCGCCTGGATTATGGGGGCCAACTCCAATCTGCCTGATGGCATAGCCGTACGCTGGGCAAAACAAGTTTCAGATGATTTTCATGCCCGCTTTTCTGCCACAGCTCGTCGTTACCGTTATGTGATTTACAACAATAAATTCAGGCCTGCCATTTTGGGGGCAGGCTTAAGTCATTATCATCAGGATTTGAATATTGAACTGATGCAACAAGCTGCTGTCCATTTGCTGGGTGAAAATGATTTCACCTCATTTCGTGCTATCCAGTGTCAGTCGCACAGTCCCTTCCGTAATCTAATGCATCTGCATTTAAGCCGGACAGGACAGTTTATTGTGCTGGATATTAAAGCCAATGCCTTTTTGCACCATATGGTACGCAATATCACCGGCAGTTTGTTACAGGTAGGAATGGGCTTAAAAGAGCCTGAATGGATAGCAGAATTGCTGGCAGCGAAAGATCGGACTTTAGCAGCAGCGACGGCCAAAGCTGAAGGCTTGTATCTGGTGGATGTGGACTACCCTGAACACTTTGGTATTCCGAAAATGCCACTGGGACCACTGTTCCTGCCCGACAGCTTTTGCTAACAACTACGACCAGTTAGCTATAGGTTCTATCATGGCTTTGTGCTTTAATAAGCGCCGTTAGCCGCATGATCGGCGCTTTTTTACACAATAAACTAAGTTTGGGCTCAAGCCCTGCTGCGATACCAAGGAACAACTATGAGTTGGTTAGAAAAAATTCTGCCCAGAACTTCGTCTTCATCCCGTCGTAATATTCCTGAAGGGGTCTGGACTAAATGTACCTCTTGTGAAGCTGTATTGTACAAGGCAGAACTGGATCGGAACTTAGGGGTTTGTCCTAAATGCGACAACCATATGCGTATCAGTGCCAGAGACCGTTTAAACAATTTCCTTGATACCGGTGGTATGGTTGAACTGGCTGCAGAGCTGGAACCTCAGGATCTGTTGAAATTTAAAGACAGCAAAAAATACAAAGACCGTATTGTTGCTGCGCAAAAAGAAACCAATGAAAAAGATGCCATGGTGGTAATGCGCGGCACTTTATTGGGCATGCCGGTCGTTGTGGCTTCGTTTGAATTTGCTTTTATGGGCGGTTCTATGGCGTCTGTAGTGGGTGCCAAGTTTGTCAAAGGTGTCGAATACGCCATTGAAAACAAAGTGCCTTTTATCTGTTTCTCTGCCAGTGGTGGCGCCCGTATGCAAGAAGCTTTGATGTCTTTGATGCAAATGGCAAAAACCAGTGCGGCTTTAGCCAAGCTGAGCGAAGCAGGTTTACCTTATATTTCTGTACTGACCGACCCTACTATGGGTGGTGTATCTGCCAGTTTGGCCATGCTGGGCGATTTAAACATTGGTGAGCCAAAAGCTCTGATCGGTTTTGCTGGTCCCCGTGTTATTGAGCAGACAGTACGTGAAAAATTACCTGAAGGTTTCCAGCGCAGTGAATTCCTGCTGGAACACGGTGCTATCGACATGATTGTTGACCGCCGCCAAATGCGCGATACAATTGCGCGACTTGTGGCTAAATTCATGCGATGGCCAGCTCCTGCCAAGGAACACCGCGTCGCCTAGTAAGGTGTTATGACCAATCTTTTATCGCCTGCAAGCCAATCCTGCCAGACTCTGACGGATTGGCTTTGTTATATAGAACAGAAACATCCGCAACATCAGATTGAACTGGGATTGGGCCGGGTGCTTAACATCGCTCAGCGTGCCGATTTGCATCTGCTGCCTGGTAAAAAAATTCTGATCGCTGGCACCAATGGCAAAGGCACTACTGCCCGCACTCTTGAACAGCTCTGCGCAGTGCAGGGCTTGTCTGTCGGTGTATACAGCTCTCCTCATTTGCTGCAGTTTAACGAGCGCTTACGCATCAACGGCGAAGATGTAGCCGACACTCTTTGGTGTGAAGCTTTTGCTTTTATCGAGCAATTGCGTGGCGATATTGAACTGACCTATTTTGAGTTCACCACACTGGCGTCTTTTTATCTGCTGAAACAACAGCAACCGGATATTTGCCTGATTGAAGTCGGTTTAGGCGGTCGTCTGGATGCCACTAATATTATCGAGCCTGATTTAAGTATTCTGACCACAGTCGATTTAGATCATCAGGATTATTTAGGGCCAGACCGTGAAAGCATTGGTCGTGAAAAAGCCGGTGTATTTCGCGCAAACAAGCCTGCTGTGATTGGTGAGACTGATATTCCACAGTCGGTACTGAAGTACAGTCAGGATATTGCAGCCCAACTGCTTTGTATCAATACGGATTACCAGTACAACGTCACAGAAGCGAGCTTCAGCTGGCAAGGTGTGCAGAGCCGTTTGGAAGAACTACCTCTGGCAACTGTTCCTTTGCAAAATATTGCGACAGCTCTTACTGCACTGGAAGCCTTAGCTTTATTACCTTCGAAGCAACAGGCAACAGAGGTATTGTCTGCTTTAAGTCTGCCCGGTCGTATGCAATGGTTGAGCAAAACCCCCGGTATTTTATTGGATGTAGCGCACAATCCGCAGTCTGCTGGTTATCTGGCGGCTCAGCTTCAGTTCATCAAAGAGCGTTATGCTCGGGTGCATCTGCTGGTGGGGATGTTAAAAGACAAAGATATTCAGCAAAGTTTGGCACCATTCCACCAACTCGCGGATCACTGGCATCTGGTGGACTTACCTGGTGCTCGTGGAGCTTCGGCGAATATGTTGTTGGGGCAGTTGCCAATACAAAGCAGCTATTGCTGTTATTCAGATTTAGAGTCGGGTTACCAAAAAGCGCTGTTGTCTTTGCAGGCTAATGATTTATTGGTGATTTTCGGCTCTTTTGTTACAGTGTCGGCAGTTCTAGCGCTGCAAAAGGAGACAGATGTATGACCAGCGCCTTTAAAAACCGCTTAATTGGCAGCAGTATTTTAATTATTGCTGCCATCGTTTTTTTACCTGATTTGCTGGATGGGCAAAAACAAGTGGTGAAAAACGAGTTTAAAGCTATTCCGGAACGTCCTGAATTTGCCACAGTGCAACAGGAGCAGGTATTTACTAAGCAGCAATTAGCCGAAAAGCAGCAGGAATTATTGGCGACTCCGGTGAATGAGCCTGCTGCTGATGCAGGATTACCTGATAATAGCTTTGCGCAAGTGACTGCTGGCGCGCCAGGCAGCGAAGCTGCAGCAGACAGTGCAACTATGGTGGCAGAGTCTGCTAACGGCACAAGTACAGATCCTATTCCTGTACCGACTGAAAACCCGTTAGCGCCAGTGAATAACGCAACTGTTGCGCCTGTTGCAGAACAACCAGTTGAATCGAAAGGGAATCCAGCACTCAATGAAACGGCTTGGATAGTGCGGGTTGGTAGTTTCGGTAAAGTGGAAAACGCCACTGCTTTAGTGGCTAAACTGAAAGAAGCAGGTTTTACCACCTTTACCCGTTCAACCACTAATGCTCAGGGCCAGTCTATGGTCAGTGTTGTGGTTGGCCCTGAATTGAAAAAAGAACGCTTGGAACAAAAACTGCCTCAATTGCAGCAACTAACCGGAACTCAAGGTCTGAAGCTGACAGCTTTTAAGCCTATCGAAAATAATTAGGTGTTCAGGCGCGTGTTTTGGTAGAATGCGCGCCGTCCCTAAGCATCCTTTGGTAGCAAATGGTTTGGATTGACTATGCCATTCTGGCAATTATCGGCCTGTCGACTGTTATCAGTCTGGTCCGGGGATTTGCCAAAGAAGCGGTTTCACTGATTATCTGGATACTGGCCTTTTTTGTTGCCAGTTATTATTACCCCTATCTGGCAACCTATTTCACTGAATTGCAAGACGCACTGGTGCGTAATGCGGTCTCCATTGCTGTTCTGTTTATTTCTACTCTTATCCTTGGTGCCTTAATTAACTACCTGATAGGCCGTTTGGTTGAATCTACAGGTTTATCCGGCACAGACAGATTACTTGGCCTGATCTTCGGCGCCCTGCGTGGTGTGCTGGTGGTCAGCGCGTTGTTATTTTTCCTGGATGCTTTTACCACTGCAGATCAAACCGACTGGTGGCAAGCGTCCAAACTAATACCCGAATTTGGTTTTATCATTGAATGGTTTTTTGAGTACATCAAAGCCCATTCCAGTTTTATGCAGCGACCCTAAGCGTGGCGAGGAAATAATCGATGTGTGGTATTGTTGGAATCGTAGGTAAGTATCCGGTCAATCAGGCGTTGTACGACGGTTTAACTGTGTTGCAGCACCGTGGTCAGGACGCCGCCGGCATAGTGACAGTAGACAACAAAACCTTACGCTTACGCAAAGCCAATGGCTTAGTGAAAGACGTATTTGAAGCCCGCCATATGCAGCGTTTGTCTGGCAATATGGGCATAGGCCATGTGCGTTACCCAACAGCGGGTTCTGCCAGTACGGCCGAAGCTCAGCCGTTTTATACCAACAGTCCTTTTGGTATAGCGCTGGCGCACAACGGTAACCTGACGAACTCTGAAGAATTAAAAGACGAGTTGTTCCGTACCGCCCGTCGTCATGTCAATACCAACTCAGACTCAGAAGCGCTATTAAACGCTTTTGCTCATGAGCTGGATATTCATGCCGATATGCATGTAAATCCTGACCATATTTTCCGTGCTGTCGCTAATTTACACCGTAAAATCCGCGGTGGTTATGCGGTGGTGGCTGTGGTGATTGGCCATGGTTTAGTGGCGTTTCGTGATCCAAACGGCATCCGTCCTCTGGTGATGGGTAAACGTGAAACTGCACTTGGCACTGAGTATATGGTCGCTTCTGAAAGTGTTGCTTTAGATGCTGACGGTTTTACTGTGCTGCGTGATGTGGCGCCAGGTGAAGCTGTCTATATCACTGAAGACGGTGAGCTGTTCAGCCAGCAATGTGCTGAAAACCCAAGCTATGCCCCATGTATTTTTGAATATGTCTATTTTGCCCGCCCGGATTCAACCATAGACAATGTGTCTGTGTATGCGTCTCGTGTTGCTATGGGTAAAAAGCTCGGTGAAAAAATCAAAAGAGAATGGGCGCATTTAGATATTGATGTAGTGATCCCAATCCCTGAGACCAGTAACGATGCTGCTTTGCAAATTGCCCACGAGTTAGGTTTGCCTTACCGTCAGGGTTATGTGAAAAACCGTTACATTGGCCGTACTTTTATTATGCCGGGTCAAGGGGAGCGTAAAAAGTCCGTCAAGCGTAAGCTGAATGCTATTTGGCAGGAGTTCAAAGGCAAAAACGTCTTGCTGGTGGATGACTCTATAGTTCGCGGTACTACTTCAGAGCAAATCATCGATATGGCGCGTGAAGCTGGTGCCAAGAAAGTGTATTTCGCCTCTGCAGCTCCGGAAATTCGTTTCCCGAACGTCTATGGTATTGATATGCCATCGGCTAACGAGTTGATAGCTCATGGTCACGATGTGGACAGTATCTGCAAAATCATTGGTGCTGATGGTTTGATTTTCCAATCACTGGAAGATTTAGTCGATGCGGTACGTTCTGAAAACCCAGAGCTGAAGCGTTTTGAAACTTCAGTCTTTGACGGTGTTTATGTGACCAACGACATAGATCAGGCGTACCTGAATCGTTTGGATGCACAGCGCAATGAAGCCTCTAAGCGCAAAAAAGAAGCCGAGTTATCTGCAAGTTTAGATTTGCATAACGAAGGCAACTGATCGCTCTTAGTCAGACTTGTTAATCAAAAAGGGGCCAGTTTTTAACTGGCCCCTTTTACTTTTCTGTAATCGCGATTTGAAAAAATTATCTGATAACAAGCTAATGTGTAAATGCCGGACCGAAGCCTGAGCTCCATAAAATAGCGGTAGCTGTCATCACACAGACCAACAGAATTAATCCTGTGGTCACGACTGAACTGGCGTAGATAAAACCACGTTCTTCAGGAATATGCATCAGAATAGGCACGCCCACATAAAGCAAATACACCGAATAGGTTAAGCCTGCCAAACCCACCAGCATCACAAACCAGAGTTCAGGGAATAAAGCGGCAAAACCTACCATAAAAAGTGGAGTGGAGGTGTAGGAGGCTAATTCCAGTGTCTGGGTATAGGTAGGTTCGGAACCAAAAGTGTGAGCCATCCAGTGCGCCAGGTAAGCCAGCGCGAACACCCCACCTATTAAAGCAATATACATAGCGACAGAAAGCATCATGGCGCTTTCAGCGGTTAAACGTATAGGTTCACCCACACCTATGCTCCAGCCGATGTGCACTGCTGAATAATAAGCGCAAAGAGAAGGAATTAAGGCAATAAGCAGGATGTGAATTAAACTGTATCTGAAACTTTCGTGACGAGCGTCTATCGTATGCCATTCTTCTTTAGGATGGGCATACAGTCCCCATAAGTGATTTAAAATCATAGTTGTTATCCTTGGCTACTACGTTGTTCATTACAGGGCACAAACAAACCCTTACCTTTGTTATGGCTAATAGAACGAGGTTCGTCAAGTTTAAGGCAGAAAATCTGTAGCAAGCAGTGTAAAGCTGTTTCAGGGCTGCAGGTACAGGCTTTTTAGCGGCAGAAAACAACAGTACTAAATGGTCGTTGTGGGGGCACCGCTATGGAACTTAAAATCCGCATCCGGGCTTGAAATCAGTTGTGCTTCAAGTTGGCCAAAAAAGCGCACCCGCTCTGTGATATCTGATTTAGAGATCACCTGAGCCAGTTCCAGATAATCGGCAAAATGCCGTGCTTCTGAGCGAAGTAAAGAGGAATAAAAGCTGGCTAACTCCGGGTCAACAAATTCCGCTAATTTCGCAAAACGCTCACAGGAGCGGGCTTCGATATAAGCGCCGCAAATTAGTTTATCGATCAGAATTTGTGGTTCATGGGTTTTGCAGTTCTGGATAAGCATCTTGGCATAACGGCTGGCGCTGATATTTTCGTAAGGAATGCCACGCGCCTGCATAATCTCCAGCACCTGACAAAAATGGTGCAACTCTTCGCGAATTAACAGCACCATGCGATCGATAATACGATCCGAGTGAGCAAAATCAGAACGGCCTATAATACTTTTATTCAGTTTTTCAGCCTGCTTTAAGCTTTGAATATCACCGTTAAAACGATAAGCGAAGTCTTCAAAAGGCTTTAGCCAGTTCAGTAAGGTTAAAGAGCTGTCTTTATCACAGGCATAACGGCGCAGTAGATACATAGCGGTTTGAGCCGCTTTTAATTCACATATCAAGTGGTCCTGTAATAACACGGCCAAACGTTCTGGCTTTTGTGCTTCCACCAGCCAGCTGTCCGGCGTTTCACACTGTAAAAATTGATGTATAGGCTGAAGTAATTCGGTAAAGCTCATAAAGATCTCGGTACGCTGTTTATTCTGAAATCTGGGGCAGGGCGTTAAAGTGTAGTTGCCAAGCGCCGGCTGATACATCCAGATAAGAACTCTGACTGTACCAGTCCCCTAACACATAACGTTGCGCTGATATGCCATCGGCCAATTGCAATGCATGCACTGCAGGCCTGTGGGTATGGCCGTGAATTAAATGCTGCACCTGATATTGAGCCATCACTTTGGGGACTTCATCCGGCGTTACATCCATAATTTCCGATGTTTTTCCTTTTTTATCCATAGCACTGACACGACGTGCTTTACGCGCCAGATGTTGGCGGTACCACAGTGGTAAAGACAAAATCAGTTTTTGCCACCATTTCTGATCCCACCAGGCCCGGAACTTCTGATAACCAATATCCAGAGTGCAGAGCGAATCTCCGTGCATCAGTAAAGTTGGGGTGCCATATAAATCAACCACAGTCAGAGGAGCAAGCAACTGCATGCCGGAGCGCCTGGCAAATTTTTGGCCGAGTAAAAAGTCTCTGTTGCCGTGGCAAAAATAGACCGGTATCGCGCTGTCGGTTAAAGCTTTGATGGCAGCAGCAACTTCAGTCAGTAAAGGCGAGGGGTTATCGTCACCAATCCAGACTTCAAACAAGTCGCCCAGAATATACAAAGCATCAGCCTCTGCTGCTTTTTGCTGTAAAAAAAGCAAAAACGCCGCGGTAATATCCGGGCGTTGTTCGCTTAAATGCAGATCGGCAATAAAAAGGCTGTGGCCTTTAGCCATGGATTTCTGCTTTTTCGATGATCACAGCATCGTTTGGTACATCAGCATGACCAAACTTGCGTCCTGTAGACACAGTTTTGATTTTGTTGATCACATCCATGCCTTCGACTACTTCGCCGAATACACAGTAACCCCAACCCTGAGAGGTTTCAGAGCTGAAATCTAAAAAGTCGTTGTTGGCCACGTTGATAAAGAACTGGCAAGTCGCAGAATGTGGGTCGCTGGTGCGGGCCATAGCCACAGTACCTGCTTTGTTAGCCACTTTGTTATTTGCTTCGTTTTTGATTGGTTTGCCCGGCTCTTTTTGTTCCATGTCAGGAGTAAAACCGCCGCCCTGGATCATAAAGCCATTGATCACACGGTGAAAAATGGTGTTGTCATAAAAACCTTCTTTGACGTAATTCAGAAAGTTTTCGACTGTTGCAGGGGCTTTGTCGGCAAATAATGCCAGTTTAATAACACCAAAATTGGTATGTAAGCTAACCATGATCATCTCCTATGGCTTAAAAACGGCGATAGTGTACCGCAGCTATTGGAGATCACAAAGCGAGGATAGCTCAAGACATTTGCTAATGTTACACTGTTGCACTTTGTGACCGATGATTTGATGATTTCCCGAGGAGCCCATGCTGCAGATTTTTAATACCCTGACCCGTAAAAAAGAGTCCTTTGTGCCTTTAGTGCCTGGCAAAGTTTCTATGTATGTCTGCGGCATCACTATTTATGATTTCTGTCATGTTGGCCACGCCCGTACTTATGTTGCTTTTGATGTAATGAACCGTTACCTACGTTTCAGCGGTTATGACGTCACTTATGTGCGTAACATCACAGATGTAGACGACAAAATTATCAAAAGAGCCAATGAAAACGGTGAAAGCTGTGACGCATTAACGGCCCGCTATACGGTTGCTATGCATGATGACTTTAATGCGCTGGGGTTAATGCCTGCCGATATTGAACCCCGAGTCACTACTCATATGGCCGAAATTATTGAGCTGATAGAAACCTTAGTGGCTAAAGGGTATGCCTATATAGCCTCTGACGGTGATGTGCTGTTTGATGTCAGCAAGTACGCAGCTTATGGACAGTTGAGTCAACAGAATCTGGACATGTTGCAATCTGGCGCCCGGGTGGAAATTGATCAGGCCAAAGACGATCCGCTGGATTTTGTCTTGTGGAAAATGGCTAAACCAAATGAGCCAAGCTGGTCATCGCCATGGGGCGAGGGGCGTCCTGGCTGGCATATTGAATGTTCGGCTATGAGTGCAAAACACTTAGGCAAACATTTTGATATTCACGGTGGTGGTTCAGATTTACAGTTCCCGCACCATGAAAATGAAATTGCTCAGTCTTGCTGCGCTCATGACACGCCGTACGTCAATACCTGGATCCATACAGGTATGGTGCAGGTGGATAAAGAAAAAATGTCTAAATCTTTAGGCAACTTCTTTACTGTGAAAGATGTGCTGGCAGATTACAACGCTGAAGCTGTGCGTTATTTCCTGATCTCCAGCCATTACCGCAGCCAGCTGAACTATTCGGCAGAGAATTTACTGCAGGCGCATTCAGCTTTAGGCCGTTTGTATACCGCCCTACGAGAAGTCGTACCTGCGACAGACGTCGATATGAATAACGACTATGTCAAAACCTTCCGTGCTGCTATGGATGACGACTTCAATACGGCCCTGGCTTTGCCTGTGTTATTTGAACTGGCGCGTGATATCAACAAAGAAAAAGCCACAGATCCAGCCAAAGCTTCACAGCTTGCGGGCTTATTAATTAAACTCGGCAGTGTGATGGGTATTTTGCAGGGCGATGCAGAGACTTTTTTACAATCAGGCACAGATTCTGATGATGTTTCTGAAATTGAAGCTTTAATAGCGCAACGTAATACAGCACGGGCTAACAAAGACTGGGCTGCAGCTGATGCTGCCCGTGACGCTTTGGTGGCTAAGGGTATTATTCTGGAAGATAAAGCAGGTGTTACCACCTGGCGTCGGGGTTAATAGTCTCCAATAAAAAAGGGCAGAGCGTTAACTCTGCCCCATATCTACTTCGTGCCTGTATCTGACTATTGATCGTGGAACTGCTCACAAGCTTCTAAGGTATTTTCAATCAGGCAGGCTACTGTCATAGGGCCTACACCACCTGGCACTGGCGTAATAAAACGCGCATGCTCTTTGGCTTTATCAAATTCAACGTCACCGACCAGTTTGCCGGATTCTAAACGGTTAATACCGACATCAATCACCAGCGCTCCAGGCTTAATCCAGTCGCCTGGAATAAATTCAGGCTTACCTACAGCCACCACCACTAAATCAGCGCGGCGTACATGCTGTTCCAGCTGTTTGGTGAACTTATGACAGACAGTGGTAGTACAACCAGCTAATAACAGCTCCAACGCCATAGGGCGGCCTACAATGTTCGATGCGCCTACCACTACAGCATCCATACCACGGATTTGAATACCGGTGCTTTGCAGCAGCTTAATGATGCCTTTTGGTGTACAAGGGCGCAGGGCAGGCATACGTTGCGCTAAACGGCCTATATTGTACGGGTGAAAACCATCGACATCTTTCAGTGGATGAATGCGTTCCAGAATAGCCGAAGCGTCTAAACCAGCAGGCAAAGGCAATTGCACCAGAATGCCGTCTACTTTTTTATCGGCGTTTAAACTGTCGATTAAATCAAATAGCTCTTGCTGTGTTGTGCTAGACGGCAAGTCGTAAGAAAAAGATTCAAAACCTACTTCTTCACAGGCTTTACGTTTACTGCCTACATAGACCTGAGAGGCTGCATCCATACCTACCAGTACTACCGCAAGGCCAGGAGCTCTTTTCCCTGCTGCGAGGCGTTGCTGAACTCTTAATGCGACCTGTTGACGGGTAGATTGAGCTACCGCTTTGCCATCTATGATTTGTGCTGCCATAAAACTGCTCTATTGACCTGAAACCTGAGGATTTGTATTTTCGCACAGCTACGTCAAAGAGGCCAAGCAGATCAGTTTAAGTGGCGTAAAAAGTTAAAAAATCAGCATATTTTCGCGCTATTGATGCCTTTTACAGCAAATGGGTTCAAATATTAAGCAATCAGTTTTTTAGCTGCAAAAAAGGTTTGACGCTCCAAGGGTTGGGCTGTAATATTCCGCCCCGTTGCAGTAGTGTAGCGAAGTCGGTGATTAGCGCAGCTTGGTAGCGCACTTGGTTTGGGTCCAAGGGGTCGCAAGTTCGAATCTTGCATCACCGACCATTTAAGAGAGCCTAGCGGCCTCGAATTTGGCGCCCGTAGCTCAGCTGGATAGAGCAACGGCCTTCTAAGCCGTGGGTCATAGGTTCGAGTCCTATCGGGCGCGCCATTGCAACATTAGTAAAGTTCTACCGTGGTGGCTGTAGCTCAGTTGGTAGAGTCCCGGATTGTGATTCCGGTTGTCGTGGGTTCGAGCCCCATCAGCCACCCCATTTTAGACTGGTTTATATGTCGGTGATTAGCGCAGCTTGGTAGCGCACTTGGTTTGGGTCCAAGGGGTCGCAAGTTCGAATCTTGCATCACCGACCATTCTCCCAGTAAAAACAATAACAGCAGCAATGCTGTTTTTTGCTTTCTGGCGTTCTGAAAAGTTGCGACGTCACAGACAACAATTCTTCGTCATCTCTGCTCTCTGTTAAATAATCCTCTGGCTCTATTAGGTTTTTCCTTATTTAGTTTTCTGATCCATTTATTTTCACAGGCATAAAAAAAGCCTGCGCAGGGCAGGCTCGATGTGAGCTATTGCAGCTTATGCGGCAACAGACTTCGCTTTTGGTTTTTTATCAAACAAAGACTTATCAGCAGCCAGTTCCAGTGGGTCAAAATCATCCACGTTGATGGTATGCAGGCGGCCTTGTTCAGCTACTCGCAGCTTCTCTGCTTCAGCTTCAGTGATCACACCCAGCTCTAAGCCTAAAGCTGCGACTTCGTGTAAGCGGAAGAATGGCAGGCGTTTATTCGCTGCATGCACCACTTTATCGAAGATAGGCTCAGCGGCCAGAATATCAGTCAGGGCTTTTTCAATTAAACCGATCTGGTTGTTTGGCTCCAGCGTCAGGTAAAGATTAGTACCTAAGCGACTGCGGGCTTCACAAGGAGTCTGCATAATACGGGACACTTGATGATCCAGCTGATCAGAAGGCTTGCGTAAAGTGCGACCCCAAGGGAATAACAGCTTGCCAAGGACAGAACCTACAACTCGATTCGGGAAGTTATCCAGCATTTCATCCAAAGCCACCTGAGCTTTGTACATATTGTCTTCACAAGCCCATTGTACTAAAGGTAAATCCTGTGCCGGACGACCATCGTCGTTATAACGTTTCAGTACAGAAGAGGTCAGATACAACATCGACAACATATCGCCTAAACGGGCAGAGATACGCTCACGGCGTTTTAAGTCACCACCCATGGTGCCCATAGCCACATCAGACATTAACGCCAAGGCAGCACTGTATCTGTTCATTTGTTTGTAGTATTTAGCTGTTGCATCTGCATAAGGGCTTGAAGAAAAGGCTGAATTGCTTAAGCCTAACCATAAAGCACGGAAGAAGTTGCTGATGCTAAAACCAATATGACCAAATAAAGCATGATCAAAAGCAGTAACAGCGGCACGTTCATCTTCTAAACCAGCAGCCTGTAATTCAGCCAATACAAATGGATGGCAACGAATTGCACCCTGACCATAAATAATCATATTACGGGTCAGAATATTGGCGCCTTCCACAGTGATTGCTACAGGAGCGCCCTGATAACCGCGTGCTAAATAGTTGTTCGGGCCCATACAGATGCCTTTACCACCATGAATATCCATCGCATCAATAATGGCCTGACGCATACGCTCCGTCATATGGAACTTGGTGATGGCTGAAATAACAGAAGGCTTTTCACCTAAATCGATAGAACCTACTGACATAGTCGTAGAAGCTTCTGCCATGTAGGCGTAACCACCAATACGGGCTAATGCTTCTTCAATACCTTCCATTTTACCAATAGGCAGTTTGAACTGACGACGAATGCGGGCATAAGCACCTGTCATTAAGGCTGCAGCTTTGATACCACCAGTGCTGTTTGACGGCAGTGTGATAGCACGGCCTACAGACAAACATTCCACCAGCATACGCCAGCCCTGACCAGCCATCTTCGGACCACCTATGATGTAATCCAGTGGCACAAACACTTCTTCACCCTGAGTAGGGCCATTCTGGAATGGTACGTTCAGCGGGAAGTGACGACGGCCAATTTTAACGCCTGGGGTAGAGACAGGGATCAAAGCACAAGTGATACCCAAATCTTTTTTGTCACCTAACAAGCCATCCGGATCGTGCATTTTGAAGGCTAAACCCAATACGGTCGCAATAGGAGCCAGCGTGATATAACGCTTGTTCCAGGTCAGGCGCATACCAATAATTTCCTGGCCTTCCCATTCGCTTTTACAAACTATACCTACGTCCGGAATAGCGCCGGCATCAGAGCCTGCTTCTGGGCTTGTTAAGGCAAAACAAGGAATTTCTAAACCTTTGGCTAAACGAGGCAGGTAGTGGTCCTGCTGCTCTTTAGTGCCATAATGTTGCAACAGCTCACCAGGGCCTAAAGAGTTAGGCACACCAACAACGCTGGATAACACCATGCTTTTGCTGGTTAATTTTTGCAGTACACATGACTGGGCATAAGCAGAAAACTCCAGACCACCGTATTGCTTTTTAATGATCATCGCAAAGAAGCCATGATCTTTCAGGTACTGATACACCTCTGGTGATAAATCAGCACGTTCGTGCGTGGTATGCCAATCGTCTACTATGGCCAGTAATTCTTCACAAGGGCCATCTAAAAACGCCTGCTCTTCCGCACTTAAACGTGGCTTTGGATAGTTGTGCAGTTTGTGCCAGTCTGGCGTGCCACGGAATAAATCGCCTTCCCACCAGGTGGTACCGGCATCAATAGCTTCTTTTTCTGTGGTCGACATTTCCGGCATAATTTTGCGGTACATCTTCAGCAGCGGCTTGGTTAAGTACTGTTGGCGTATGCTGGCGACGTTTAACGGCACTGCGACTATTAAAAACAGGACCCAGCTGACCACACCCACTGTATCAGTGAAAGTTGCGATAGCTAATAAAGCAGCGATAACTGCTGTAAACATAGTTAAACTTGCTCTGTGGTAGGCGAGCACGGCGACTGTGCCAAGCAAGGCTACCCAAAAAAATAACACATCCATAATTTACTCCTGAGAACTAGAGGTCAGACCACTGTGGCCTTAGAGTAGTGTGCCTGTTGCAAAGATGCAAGTAATTCCTTACTTTGCAGTTTGGTTTACTGTCAACTTTTGTTGCAGCTTCAGTGTATCGTGTTACCAAGTATAGGAAGCTATCTGATTTATGTGTGAGTTATTAGGAATGTCAGCCAATGTGCCGACCGACATCTGTTTTAGCTTTAAAGGCTTAAGAGAGCGCGGTGGCAAAACGGGTCCACATAAAGATGGCTGGGGTGTGGCTTTTTATCAGGGCAAAGGTGTCAGTACCTTTAAAGATGCCGATCCGAGTTATCAGTCGGAAATTGCGCGGCTTATCAGTGACTACCCTATTAAAAGCACTGCTGTAGTGGCGCATATCCGCCAAGCCAACAGCGGTGGAGTAGGGCTTGAAAATACCCATCCTTTTACCCGAACTTTATGGGGACGGTACTGGACTTATGCCCACAATGGTCAGTTGCATGGTTTTGAAACTTTAGCGACCGGTAAACATCTTGTGGTAGGACAAACCGACAGCGAGCATGCGTTTTGTTATTTACTCAATGCGCTTGAACAACAGTTTCCTGCGCCACCTGCTGATATGAAACAGGCTTTTGATTACCTGGCGAGCTTGTGTCCGGCTTTACAGCAGTTAGGTGTTTTTAATTTGTTGATATCAGATGGCGACTACTTGCTGGCTTATTGCAGCACCAAATTACACTGGATCACCAGAAGAGCACCTTTTGGGGTGGCACTGTTGTCCGATGTGGATGTGGATATAGATTTTTCAAAAGAAACCACAGAAAAAGATGTGGTGACTATTATTGCTACTTTGCCACTGACTTCAAACGAACAATGGCAGGTGATGACGTCGGGGCAAGCACAGCTGTTTAAAGCAGGAGAGCCGCAATAAGCGGCTCTGGTTGAGATATTTTTATTGCTTTAAAGTTGCCAGCTGAATATCGAACTGTTCAACCTTGTCTTCCGCTTGCCATAAACGCACCAATAAATAATCCAGCTCCGGTGCTACCCAGGCTAATACTTGTTTGTCGGGGCCTGTGCCTGTGCGTTCAATTCGTACCGCCTTCACTTTACCGTAGGGCAGGGATAACCATTCTTCGCCAGCCACTTTGAAACTGTATTTACGCTCTTCACCATGGCGGTTCAGCACCTGATAAACAAATTCAGTTTTGCCGGCTTTTAAATCCAGAGCCAGTTGGCTGTGGTAACTCAAGGGATCAAGCCATTGCTCATTCCACTGTACAGTTTTGAGTTTTTTCGCTTTCTCAACTCTTAACTCTTTAGTGTCCCAATTCAGGTTCAGTTCGTAATAACGGTTTGGGCCTGAGCCTGAGCGCTGCATTACATAACGGCTGGGCTGAATGCGGCCATCTTTGATGCTGAAAAAGGATTGTTCTGAGCGTTTATCTGTGAAAATCAGCCAACTGATATCACTGCTGTAGCCCAACTCGTAACCCTGTTCAGTGACTTTGACATAACGTTTGGCTTCACCGTGTTTTTTATCAGAGCGCAGCACGTTGTAACTGGCTTCAAAAGGTGAAATTTGGTTTGTAGGCGCAGCTGCAGGTTCTTCAGCTGATAAAAGACTTGAAAAGAGTAAAAAAAATGACGCACTAAGGCGCCATTTATTCGTCATCCTGGTCATTTGCATATCCATGGTCAGACAATAAAAGGCCATCTAACAATGCCTTATCTGACTGCTGTTGTAAACGGTTCTGACAAAACCAGCGTACAACTAATGGATAAATACGATGTTCCTGCTCGTGTACACGTTGTGCCACCGCGTCCGCATCATCGCCCGGAAAAACCGGAACCTTGGCTTGCAAAATAACAGGACCGCCGTCTAGCTCTGCAGTAACAAAATGCACTGAGCAGCCATGTTCAGTGTCCCCTGCATCAATAGCGCGCTGATGGGTATTCAAGCCCTGGTATTTCGGCAATAACGAAGGATGAATATTCAGTAAGCGGCCTTGATAATGCTGGACAAATTCAGGCGTTAAAATACGCATAAAACCAGCCAGCACCACCAAATCAGGCTGATGTTGATCAATAGTTTCAATCAAGGCTTGGTCATAAGAAGCCCGGTCGGCATAGACTTTATGGTCCAGCACCAGAGCTTTAGCTCCGGCTTTTTTTGCCCGCTCTAAACCATAAGCTTTGGCTTTGTTTGATACAACAGCTGTGACTTTACCCGCGATAAAACCAGCACTGCAGGCATCTAAAATAGCCTGCAGATTGGAGCCACTCCCTGAAATCAGTACCACAATAGATTTCATGTATGGGTTTAGCCTTCAATAACAACTTGAGCCTGGTCGGCAGCAACCTGATTAATTTCACCTAAGTGCCAGGCGTTTTCGCCAGCTGCTTTTAACTGGGCTAAAGCAGCATCTAAGTGAGTGGCAGGAACTACGACTATCATGCCTACACCACAGTTAAAGGTGCGGTACATTTCGTGACGTTCGACGTTACCTTGCTGCTGTAACCAGCTGAAAATAGCAGGCCACTGCCAGCTGCTTTCGATGATTTTTGCCTGAGTGTTTTCTGGCAGTACACGTGGGATATTTTCCCAAAAACCGCCGCCAGTGATATGGCACAAGGCATGTACCGGCATAGATTTAATCAACGCCAGCAGGTTTTTCACATAAATGCGGGTCGGTTCTAACAAGTGATCGGCAATAGTTTTGCCTTCCAGCATAGTTTGAGGATCCTGACCGCTGACTTCCAGCACTTTACGAATTAACGAAAAACCGTTGGAATGAGGACCTGAAGCAGCTAATGCAATTAGCTGATCGCCAGCTTTTACTTTGCTGCCATCGATGATTTCAGACTTCTCAACCACACCTACGCTAAAACCTGCGATGTCGTAGTCTTCACCGTGGTACATACCTGGCATTTCAGCAGTTTCACCGCCGACCAGAGCACAACCCGCCAGCTCACAGCCTTTGGCAATACCTTCAACTACAGTAGCTGCGGTATTTACATCCAGCTTGCCTGTGGCGTAGTAGTCGAGGAAAAATAAAGGTTCAGCACCTGAAACCACAATGTCGTTGACACACATGGCCACTAAGTCGATACCTACGCTGTCATGGCGTTTTAAATCCATAGCCAGACGCAGTTTAGTACCCACACCGTCAGTGCCCGATACAAGTACCGGCTCTTTATAGCCAGCAGGGATTTGACACAAAGCACCAAAGCCGCCTAAACCGCCCATTACTTCTTTACGGGTTGTGCGTTTTACCGCACCTTTAATACGGTCAACCAAGGCCTCACCGGCATCAATATCCACACCAGCGTCTTTGTAACTTAACGACGTTTTTTGCTCGCTCACGGCAATCCCCAAATGGCTAAAAAGTGAAGGTCCAAAAAAATTGGCGGCATTTTACCTTGTAAAGCCGCCAGACAAAAGGATTTACTGCACAGCATTCTGTGAATGCGGATGGAACCGCTGTAGAACTTTGTGCCAAAGTCCTGTTATTGCATCACGTTATTCATTGCCTGGCCCACATAGTTACGTAAACTGGCGCTTGGGGTTTTGGCAATCTGATGATAAACCAAAGACGCAAAAGGAAATTCTTTACCGTTGTAGCGCACACAAATGTAGGGGGCTTCGGGGGCCGACTCATCGTAATACCACTGGCCACCCACATGATGAATAAAAACTTCACCTGTATAAGCACCAAATACATTAGACAGAGTGAATAAAACCTCATCAGCGTGGCGTTGTTCCTGTTGACGTAAAAACAGTTCGCTGAGTATTTCGTCTACTTTAGTTAAGCTGTCCAGGCTAAAATCTAATAACACTTGGTGCTCTTCCGCTGCGTATACAACAGCATCCTGTGCTGTCACTTTCATTAATTCAGTCACTTCTTGGTGATTCATTATTATCCCCTGATTAGTAGTTTTTATGTTCGGCTAATAACAGCTCTCGTAACTGACGGCTGCCAGGCCCTAGAGTTTCTTCTTTGGGTGTAATTAAAGCTAAAGGCACAACACGGGCTGAGCTTAATGGAATACTAAGGCGGACCAGAACGCCGGCTTTTACCAAATCATCGATTAGAAATTCAGGTAACCAACAAAACCCAATGCCACTTTTCAGAATATCTATTGC
The DNA here is from genome assembly GCF_021290985.1 of Rheinheimera soli. Classification (GTDB taxonomy): domain Bacteria; phylum Pseudomonadota; class Gammaproteobacteria; order Enterobacterales; family Alteromonadaceae; genus Pararheinheimera; species Pararheinheimera soli. Next base: position 27,561 of record NZ_JAJOYU010000015.1, on the reverse strand, counting down.
TTCAAAAAAATTATTTACAGTCCAGCGTTGTTCTGCCCGCAACCAGCCTACGTCTTTAGGTTTACTGGCGGTATCTCTGATTACTATTTGTAAATGCTGACTCAGCTCATTTAAGTCCAGTTCTGGCTGTTGTGCCAGTACATGGGCTTGCCCCACCACAGGGATCATTTGTGTCACGCTCAAAGGTTCGCCTATATAACCTTTAGGTACACTGGGTGAGGCTGCTATGACTAAATCTGCCTTATGTTCAATAATCATTTCTGTGGAGCCAGTAATGACCGTATCTATGATCTGAATGCGGCTGCCACGAGAAATAGGGTGAAATTTGGCCAGCGCCTGATACAGATATTTTTTCGGGTAAATTAATTCCACTGCAATGCGAATTTCAGGCTCCCAGCCTACGTTAATATTGGAAGCCAACAGCTCTAAATCTTCAATTTGTTGGGTCAATAAACGAGAGCGGCGCAACATGACTTCACCAGCCGATGTTAAAAAGGCTTTACGACCTTTCACTTCCAGCAGTTCCACGCCCAGTTGGTACTGCAATTTAGCGACCGCATGATTCAAGGACGACTGACTTTTATTTAGTAAATCAGCAGCCTGAGCATAACCCCCCGCATCGACCACAGCTTGTAGTATGCGCCATTGTTCCATGGTAGATTTGGGGCGGTACGGCATCGAAATTCCTTCAGTTTAAGCCTGTGCCACTATCACAGCCCGCAGCGGTGCCGGATAGCCTTCAATGGTTTTACTATGATCAGTTGGGTCAAGAAAATCAATCAGACTTTCATTTTCCATCCAGCTGGTTTTACGTTGTTCATCCAGACTGGTGACAGATAAATCCACTACTTTTGCATTTTTAAAGCCCACGCGTTGCATCCACAACAACAGAGCTGCCGTGCTTGGGATAAACCAGACATTACGCATTTTAGCGTAGCGGTCAGTGGGCACTAACACCGCCTGCTCATCGCCTTCAATCACTAGGGTTTCCAGCACCAACTCACCACCAGGGCGCAGTTGCTGTTTTAATTGAGCTAAAAAGTCGATAGGGGAGCGACGGTGATACAACACTCCCATTGAAAACACCGTATCAAAAGCTTTCAGTTCCGGCATATCGTCGATGCCGACCGGCAATAAATGCACTGTCGGGTCAGGATGAAAATGTTTGATGGCTTCAAACTGACAATAAAATAGCTGTGAAGGATCAATGCCTACGACAAATTCTGCGCCTTCACCTTTCATTCGCCATAAGTGATAGCCACTGCCACACCCCACATCCAGCACTGTTCTGTGTGCAAGTGGACTGATATGAGGCAGAACTCTGTCCCATTTCCAGTCAGAGCGCCATTCGGTATCAATGGTTAAACCATGCAAAGTAAAAGGGCCTTTGCGCCATGGCATCAGTTGACGCAACAGCACTTCAAGCCGCTGTTTTTGGCCTTGGTTTAAATCTTCTGGCTGGCCAAATTCGACTTTAGTTTTTAATTCGACACAGATCTTCGCTGCAACTGGCAAATGGTCTAGTACTTTTTGCCATTGCTTAAAGTCACCATGCAAAGCCTCTTGCTCCCAGCTTTTTAATTGAGCCGGTAAGGTTTCCAGCCAGTGCACCAGTTTATTAGCGGCAATTTGCTGATAAAAACTCTGAAAACGGCTCATTGCTGCGCCTCGGCTTTAATGGCCACCATAGAGCAGAAATTAAAGCACTGGAACCACAAACTGATATGTTCAAAACCTGCAGCAGACAGTCGTGCTTTATGTTCGGCCAGACTGTCAGGGCGCATCACATTTTCAAGCGCAGTACGTTTTTGGCTGATTTCCAGCTCGCTATAGCCATTAGCGCGTTTGAAATCGTGGTGTAAGTCAATCAGCAGTTCGTGCGTGGTGGCATCAGTTTCGATAATTTTTTCTGACAATACAAAAATACCACCAGGCTTGAGTGCTTGATAAATACGTTCAATCAGGCGGGCTCTGTCTTCTTTCGCCAGAAACTGCAAGGTGAAATTACTGACCACCACAGCGGCGTTTTCCATCGGAATATCTCGAATATCGGCCAGCAATACGGTCGCTGGCACGTCAGAACGAAAGGCCTGTAAATGACTGGTACAACGTTCCACCATAGCGGCACTGTTGTCGACCCCAATCAACTGACAACCCGGTGCAGTGATCTGACGGCGCATAGCTAAACTAGCCGCTCCCAAAGAGCAGCCCAAATCGTAATAGTTGCTGTTGGCTTGCTGATAACGTTGCGTCAGCTTGCCTATGGTCTGAATAATGGTTTGATAGCCAGGCACAGAGCGTTGGATCATGTCCGGAAACACATCCACGACAGCAGAGTCAAAACAAAAATCCTGAATATGGCCCAAAGGGTCGGCGTAAATATGATCTTTTTGCATCAGTCGAACTACTTCATACCTGTAATTGGCGGACAGTTTAACGTATTTTGGCTTGAGGGCGAAATCAAAGCAGACTCAGTTGGCTCTGATTTTCTGGCCAGGGTGCCAGTATCGGATGCTCTATACCCAGATCCATCACAAACTGCCTTGCCAGCTGTGGAGCCGTTAAATTGTCCGGGCTGTGGAAAAAACAAAAAGGTGTCTTACCTTCATCCAGCCATTGCCGGACTTTCCCAAGCCAAGGCTGATAAAAATGCTGATTGATGGTCATATCGTCAGTGCCGACAAAACGCAGCATCGGCTGTTTGGTCAAGGCCACTGCATGCACCGGTAAATAAGGTTTTTTTCGCTGCGCGTCCAGCAATGCTGCGGTTGTAGCTGGCACTGAGAATAAAGCTCTGCTGTCAAATATCACCCGCTCTGCCTCAAAATCACGCAATAAACGGTTCAAGGTGATTTCATGTTCTGCTTTATCAAAAAACACCGGATGGCGCACCTCAACCGCGACAGAAAAGGAAGAACATAAGCTATTCAGCATTTGTTTAAGCCAGCTTAAATGCTCTGGTGAAAAATAAGCGGGAAGCTGTAAATGCACCAAAGCCAGTTTTTCTGCCAGCGGCGCTATCAGATCCAGCCAGAGTTGTAACTCGGCATGCTGGAATTGTTGAAACTGATGGCTTAATCGTTTGGGGACTTTTAAGGTAAAACGGAAAGCTTCATCGCTTTGCTCTTTCCAGCGATTTACCGTCTGTGGCGACGGATCAGCATAAAAACTGGTGTTGCCCTCTACAGAGTTGAAATACCTACTATAGTTAGCAAGAAAGTCAGACGGATCCAGCTTGCTGTTAAATATCAGGTTTTTCCACTGAGGGTTAGCCCAGACCGGGCAGCCAAGATAAAGCATCCGCGAATCCCGTTGTAAAAAGTTTCATAATCCATAAGGCGCCTATTATCGCTGTATTCGAGCTGTTAAACCAAGGTAAAGATTCTATCTCTATTATGATGAAAAACGTGCTGCTGTTGTTTGTGCTACTTACAGGTTTTACTCTGCAGGCTCAGAGCTCTGCAGTCATCAGTGAACTTCCGGCATCACTGAAAATAGGTATATCCAGCGATACTTATCCTTATATGTTCGTCAATGAGCAAGGGCAGGCTGCAGGTTTAGTGGTGGATTATTGGCTGGAAGTCGCCAGGCAACAAGGCATCAAAGCGGAGTTCGTCGCCGCTGACTGGGCTGATACGTTAAGTATGCTGGACTCAGGCGTTATCGATTTACATGGTGGCCTTGGGCGAACTACAGATCGTGAACAACAGTATTTATTAGGTCTGAGTTATCTGGATATTTTCAGTAATGTGTTTGTGCACAGAGATTTGGGCGGCGTGCATAATCTGACCGATTTAAAGCCCCATCTGGTTGGGGTGGTTGAACGCTCCACTCATATCGACAGCCTGAGCCAACAACAACCTGATCTGGTGTTAAAGCATTACGATTCGGTGTCACAAATGTACGATTCCGCCTTAAGAGGCGAAATTAAAGCCTTTACCGGTCTTGATCGATTGCCGCCACGTTATGCACGCTATCGGGAGCTGATGACGTTTTATCCTGTATATAAAAAAGTACCAGTGAGGAAAATAGAGCTGACCTTTGCGGTCAGGCAAGACCAGGTGGTCTTACTGAAACAGTTAAAAGAAGCGACCGCTACTCTTGATCTGGCTTTCAGAGATCAATTGGAGCGCAAATGGCTCAGTGTGGATACCGACCCAAACACTTTGCTGATCGGCGTGTCTATTGGCAATCAACCTTTTATGCACGTCAGTCCTGTTGGTGATGTGCAAGGTGTTTTTGTTGATTTATGGCGCTTATGGTCAAAAAATACCGGTATCGATATCAGTTTTGTGCCAAATCAGTCAGAAGATTCATTAGCCTATTTGCGTAAAGGCCGTATTGACGTGCAAATGGCGCAGGTTGAAAACAAGGAAAAGTTTACCGGTTTAAAACCGGCTTACCACTTGTACAATATTTATTCCTCGTTGTTTTATAGCAGTGAATCAGAGCTTACAGATCCACAGCAGCTCAAAGATGCGACACTGGGGTTATTGCATACCGCCAGTTTTGGTCCTCAGGTTCAGCAGCAATTCCCGGATGCAAAACTGAAGGTGTTTGATACCGTTGATCAGATGATTGAGGCCGTGTTAAGCAAGCAATTAACCGGCTTTTTAGCCTCTGATGTCATAGTTCGCAGTCGTTTATTACAAAACAGCAGTCAGAACAGTCTTAAAGTGTTTCCCGGAATTCGTTATGAATCTGCTGTTTACTCTCTGACCCGTGCCGAGAACGAAGAGCTGTATCAAACTATTCAGCAAGGTTTTTCACAGATCAGTCTGGATGAAATGGTTGCGATTGAAAATCGCTGGCTGGACAAAGAGGCCGGTGGCTATTTTCAGACATTTCGCGACAAAGTGCCTTTAACTGATGCAGAACGGCAGTGGCTAAATCAACATCAGCAGATCCGGGTTGGCGTGATGAGTGACTGGCGTCCGGTCGAATTTGTCGATGAAAAGGGTGAAGCCCAGGGCATTACCAGCGATATATTGAAGTTACTGAACCAACGTTTAGATGTGCAGTTTGTGCCTCAGCCTTACAGTGATTGGGCGATGTTATTGAAGGATTTTAAAGCCGGAAAACTGCAGATGGTCGCGAATATCTCCGACTTACCAGAACGGCGCAGTTTCAGTAACTTCAGCCTGGATTACTGGACTTTACAATGGATTATGATAGGTAAACACGATGCGTCATTCGACAGCAAGCTGGCGCAAATGCCAGGCCAGCGGATTGCGATAATGCGTGAGTACCAGTTTGTACAGCAACTCAAAACAGATTTTCCAAAACATCAGGTGATTGAAGTCGATAGTTTAAATGACGGTTTGGAGATGGTGGTCGCAGGGCAGGCCGACTTTGTACTGGACACTGTGGTAGCGTCAGGTGTGGCGATGCGGGATCCCCGTTATGTCAATTTACGAGCTTATTTGCCAACAGATTTACCTGTTTATCCTTCTTATTTTGGTGTGCATAAAAATTTACCTGAATTATTGGTGATCCTGAACAAAGGTATTAAAACCATCAATGAAGCAGACAGAAAAAGTCTGCAGGATAAATGGCTGAATCTTGAGATTAAACAAGGCTTGGATCAAAGCCGGGTGATGACGCTGGTACTGCAAATTGCTGCGGTGTCTATGGCGGTTATTGTTGGCTTTTTGATTTGGAACTTTTCCTTACGCCGTGAAGTGAATTTACGCCGTAAAGTGGAAGAAAAAATGCGCTTTATGGCAGGTCACGATGATTTAACTCAGTTGCCCAACCGCAGTCTGCTGATTGAACGCCTGCAAACGGCATTGCATCAGCATGCCCGTCACAACGAAATGCTGGCGCTGATGTTTATTGATTTGGATGGCTTTAAGCTGGTGAATGATCAGTATGGGCATGATGTTGGCGATGAAATGCTGGTGAAGTTGTCCGCTTTATTAAGCCACTGCGTACGGAAAACAGATACAGTGGCCCGTTTTGGTGGCGATGAGTTTGTAATTTTATTAACAGGACTGGTCGATAAAGATGATGCGGCCATAGTGGCTGAAAAAATACTGCTTTACCTGCAGGAACCGCTGGCTTTGTCAGTGTGTCAGGCCAGCGTCGGAGCCAGTATTGGCATTGCGATTTACCCGCATGACGGCACTGACGCTGCTACTTTATTAAAATCTGCCGACAAATTGATGTATCAAGTGAAGCAGCAAGGCAAAAGCCAATATCGTTTTAGTCGTTAAGAGCAGTGACATTAAGCGTCTTTTCTATATAATTAGCGCTCATTTTCACAGGCAGATTAAAGTTCGACTGAAAGGATAAGTTAATGCGTAGCCATTATTGCGGTTCATTAAAGGCAGAAAACATTGGTCAACAGGTTTCATTATGTGGTTGGGTAAACCGCCGTCGTGACTTAGGTGGTTTGATTTTTATTGACCTGCGCGACCGCGAAGGCCTGGTTCAGGTATTTTTTGATCCGGACTTAACTGACTTATTCTCTCAGGCTGCAGATTTACGTAATGAATTTTGTGTGCAATTAACAGGCACTGTGCGCGCTCGTCCAGAATCTCAGGTCAACAGTGAGATGGCCACAGGTGAAGTGGAAGTCTACGCCTCTAGCCTGACTATTTTGAATAAATCTGCGCCAATACCGCTGGATCCAAACCAGAACAACAGCGAAGAACAGCGCTTAAAATACCGTTATATTGATTTACGCCGTCCTCTGATGAGCGATCGCTTAAAGTTCCGCGCTAAAGTGACCAGCTTCGTGCGTAACTTTATGGACAGCCAGGGCTTTTTGGACGTTGAAACGCCCATTCTGACCAAAGCCACTCCTGAAGGTGCCCGTGACTATTTAGTACCAAGCCGCACGCACAAAGGTCAGTTTTTCGCGTTGCCACAGTCACCACAGTTGTTTAAACAATTGCTGATGATGGCGGGTCTGGATCGCTATTACCAAATCGTTAAATGTTTCCGTGACGAAGATTTACGTGCTGACCGTCAGCCTGAATTTACTCAGATTGATATCGAAACTTCGTTCATGACCTCAGAGCAGGTCATGGAAGTGACAGAGCAGATGGTGCATCAGATGTTCCTGCAGCTTTTGGATGTTGATTTAGGCAAAATGCCGCGCATGACCTATAACGAAGCTATGCGTTTATATGGTTCAGACAAACCAGACCTGCGTAACCCAATGCAGTTTGTCGATGTGGCAGATCTTTTAAAAGACGTTGAATTTAAAGTGTTTTCAGGCCCAGCCAACGATAACAAAGGCCGTGTGGTTGCGTTAAAAGTACCAGGCGCTGCAGAAAAAGTGTCACGTAAAGACATCGATAATTACACTGCATTTGTCGGCATTTACGGTGCTAAAGGTTTAGCTTGGTTAAAGGTTAACGATATTAACGCTGGCGCTGAAGGTATTCAGTCTCCTGTTGCTAAATTTTTAACGCCTGAAATTATCAGCGAAATTTTAAGCCGTACCCAAGCGACTACTGGCGACTTAATTTTCTTCGGCGCAGACAGCTATAAAGTAGTCTGTGAAGCGATGGGCGCTTTGCGTCTGAAGTTAGGTGAAGATTTAGGTTTAACGGTGCAAGGCTGGAAACCATTGTGGGTTGTGGACTTCCCAATGTTTGAAGAAAACGATGATGGCAGTTTCTCTGCTGTACACCATCCGTTTACTTCGCCTTTGGACACGGCTGAATTCCTAGCTACCGAAATGGATAAACTGGATCACAGAGCGCTGTTATCCAATGCCTACGACATGGTACTCAACGGTACTGAGTTAGGTGGTGGTTCTGTGCGTATCCACACGCCGGATGTGCAGGCTAAAGTATTCCAGTTACTGGGGATCAGCGATGAAGAAGCGGCTGAGAAGTTTGGTTTCTTACTGGAAGCCTTACGTTATGGCGCGCCGCCACATGCAGGTTTAGCTTTTGGCTTAGACCGTCTGGTGATGTTAATGACTGGCGCCACGTCCATTCGTGATGTAATGGCTTTCCCAAAAACAGCCACTGCTGCTTGTCCTTTGACCGATGCACCAGGTGAAGCCAATCCGGCTCAACTGGCCGAGCTGGGTATTCAGGTGGTAAAAAAACAATAACTGACGAAGTGCCGCAACCCGTTATTGCGCGCTTTTGATGAACTATGTTGAAGCGGCTAAGGCCGCTTCACTTTTATAATTACAATGGAGTTTGATGCACATGGCTGGTCATAGTAAATGGGCTAACATGAAGCACCGCAAGGCTCGTCAGGATGCCAAGCGGGTAAAGATTTTCACCAAACTTGTTCGCGAGCTGACGGTGTCAGCCCGTATCAGTGCTGATGTGGATGCCAATCCACGTTTACGTACTGCTGTTGCCAAAGCACTGTTGAATAATATGACCCGGGATGCAATAGACAGGGCTATCAAACGTGGCGCTGGTGAGCAGGACGGCAGTAATTACGAAGAGCTGGTGTATGAAGGCTATGGCCCTTGTGGTGTGGCTATAGTGGTGGAAACTTTGACCGACAACCATAAGCGCACAGTGGCGGATGTACGCAGTGCTTTTACCAAATACGGCAATATGGGCACTGCAGGTTCTGTCAGCTATTTATTCAGTAAAAAAGGCATTATCTCTTTTGCGCCGGGTTTATCTGAAGATCAGGTGCTGGACATCGCATTAGAGGCGGGCGCTGAAGATGTGGTCAGTCATGAAGATGGCAGTATTGAAGTGATAACCAGCCCTGACAGCTTTAACGATGTATGCGAAGCCTTGGAGGCCGCTAAGTTAGTGGCGGATGATGCTGAAATAACCATGGTGCCTTCCGTCAAAGCTGAAGTGGATGCAGAGCATGTAGTGAAGTTTTTTAAGCTCATTGACATGCTTGAAGATTTCGACGATGTGCAAAACGTCTACCACAATGCAGACATTGCGGAAGACGTGATGGCGTTAGTGCCTTAATGGCTATCATCCTTGGCATTGACCCCGGCAGCCGTTTAACAGGGTACGGGGTTGTGCGCCAGACAGGTCAAAAATTTGAGTATATTGCCAGTGGCTGTATTCGCTTAACGCTAAACGATATACCTGATCGGTTAAAACAAATTTTTGACGGTGTCAGCGAAATAATTCAGCAAACCCAGCCTGATGTATTTGCGATAGAACAAGTCTTTATGGCGCGCAATCCTGACTCGGCTTTAAAACTCGGGCAAGCTCGTGGTGCCGCTATAGTGGCTGCAAAAAATGCTGGTCTTGAAGTCTTTGAATATTCAGCCCGTCAGGTCAAACAAGCTGTAGTCGGTACTGGTGCTGCGGATAAAACTCAGGTGCAGCATATGATCCGCACCTTATTAAAATTACCAGGCAATCCGCAGGCCGACGCAGCCGATGCTCTTGCTGTGGCTATGTGTCACGGGCATACTCACCAAAGTTTATTGCATATGGCAGGGCAGGCCACCAAAACAGTGCGTGGCCGCCTACGCTGATTTTTTTTAATACCGGAGCTTTTGACTGTGATCGGATTATTACGTGGTGTTATTTTAGAAAAGCAGGCGCCGGATTTACTCATTGATGTGGCAGGTGTGGGTTACGAAGTGCAACTGCCTTTAACCAGCTTTTATAAATTGCCGGAAGTTGGCAAAGAAGCCGTGATCTACACCCACTTTGTGGTGCGTGAAGATGCACAACTTCTTTATGGTTTTAATACCAGCACAGAACGTGCTTTGTTTCGCCAACTGATTAAAGCCAATGGCATAGGACCGAAGTTAGCTCTTACTATCTTATCCGGCCTTTCAGCCCAGCAGTTTGTCCGCTGTGTGCAACACGACGATATCAGTACACTGGTGAAGTTACCCGGCGTTGGTAAAAAAACCGCAGAGCGTTTATTGATTGAAATGCGCGATCGTTTGAAAGACTGGGGGCTGAATATCAGTACTCCTGTCACTGACCATTTAGTGCTTAGCGGTGATGAAGTTGATTCGTTTGAACTGGTCGAAAGTGCAGAGCAGGATGCGATCAGTGCATTAGTAGCTTTAGGGTATAGTCAGTTGCAAGCCAGTAAAGCAGTACAAAAAATTAAGCAGGCCGATATGAGCAGTGAACAGCTGATCAAACTGGCTTTGCGCAGTATGATTTAAACCAGATTTAACCGGGAATATTCATGATAGAAGCCGATCGTCTGATCGATACCAAAGCCAGTCGCGAAGACGAGCTGATTGACCGCGCCATCCGGCCAAAATCACTGGCTGATTACACAGGCCAGAGTCATGTGAAAGAGCAAATGGCTATTTTTATTGAAGCGGCCCGCGGTCGTGGCGAGCCTTTGGATCATTTGCTAATTTTCGGTCCGCCAGGTTTAGGTAAAACCACCCTTGCCATGGTGGTTGCCAATGAAATGGGTGTAAATATTAAAAACACCTCAGGCCCTGTGCTGGAGAAAGCCGGTGATTTAGCGGCGCTTCTGACCAACCTCGAACCCAACGATGTGCTTTTTATCGATGAAATCCATCGCTTAAGTCCGGTAGTGGAAGAGATTTTATACCCGGCGATGGAAGACTATCAGCTGGATATCATGATAGGCGAGGGGCCTGCGGCCCGTTCTATCAAGCTGGAGTTACCGCCTTTTACCCTAATAGGCGCCACCACCAGAGCTGGCGCTTTGACATCCCCCTTACGTGATCGCTTTGGCATAGTGCAGCGTCTGGAGTTTTATAAGGTAGATGAGCTGGCGCAAATTATTTTACGCTCAGCGCACTATCTGAATTTAGAGCTGGAACTGCCTGCAGCAACAGAAATTGCCCGACGTTCCCGTGGTACACCTCGTATCGCCAACCGTCTTTTAAGGCGGGTGCGTGATTATGCTCAGGTCAAATCCAGTGGTCTGGTGCCAGTGGAAATTGCCTCAGCCGCTTTGCATATGGTCGACGTAGACGCCAGTGGTTTTGACTATATGGATCGCAAGTTAATGTTATCCATTATTGAGAAGTTCGGTGGCGGTCCTGTAGGGCTGGATAACCTGGCTGCTGCTATAGGCGAAGAAAAAGAAACTATTGAAGATGTGATAGAACCTTTTTTAATTCAACAAGGTTTTATCCAGCGCACGCCACGAGGCCGCATCGTCTCGCCAGCCGCCTACAAACACTTTGGTTTTGATTTACCAGAATCGAATTAACTAAGTATTCCTTCTCATTGGACACACAAAATCGCCGGGAGCGATTTTCACTCACATCGTCCATGATGTTCGCCTTCGGCAGCTAAAGCTGTGAAAAACAGCTATCCTGCTGTTTTTTGAACAGTGTAGGCCACCTGCTGAATGGCGTTATGGATGGCGGCGAAAAAATCGTCTGGAGCGATTTTCAACACAGGAGCGAAGCGACGGTGGCCCGACCGGGCATTTTGCAGGACAGCAAAATGTAAAAAAAAAGCCCGCTAAATTAGCGGGCGAATGCAACAAGTTGAAGTAAATCTTCAAAATCCAGGGAACATGTTGAGAAGCAACATGACCATCTTCGAACAGATAATCACATCACCAGTATTCATCACTAAAGTTGGGGCACAAGGGCCGAAACTTTTGCGCTAGCTCAGAACACGCGGGCATTTTAGGGAGTTAGTGTAATTACTTCAAACTAGAAAAATTGAGATTTCAGATTACTTTTTTTAATCTGAATAAATAGTGATTTTGTGTGAATTTTAATCTCATTTTGTGGTCGCTATATCGCCAGGCCTTGAAAATTAAGGGGTGCTGAATGGGGTGAATATTTACTCCGAATTACTATTTTTTGAGCAAAATTTATCTGACTGAGTAAAATGGTCATTAGTCGCTATTTTTTCCCCTTCTGTCGTGAAGATGAAACTTTTTATGAATATAAGACCCAGAGTTTTTTTGATCGGTCAAAATGGCTGCAAAGGTAAAATATTTTTAACTCTGGTAAGGGTCGCCCTGTTGAGTTCGGCAGTGGCCTCCAATATCATAGCGACCAATTTGGATGGCAAAACAGTATGATGCTTGAGGTATTCGAGTTTCCGGTCAGAGTATATTACGAAGACACCGATGCGGGTGGCGTAGTATATTATGCTAACTATCTGAAATTCTTTGAAAGAGCCAGAACAGAATGGCTTAGAAGTTTAGGCATAGAACAAGACAAGTTGCTCAGTCAGGATATTGGTTTTGTTGTGAAAAGCGTGCAGATGGACAACCACAAACCAGGCAGGTTTAATCAGCTTTTGTTAGTAAAAAGTGAGATTAGACAGTTAAAAAGGGCCAGTTTGGTATTTTGGCAGGAAATCTACAACGCAGATGCAGAATTGCTTTGTTCAGCGCAGGTTAGTATTGCTTGCGTAAAACTATCATTAATGAAAGCGAGTGCAATACCTCGCGACGTTTTAGGGGTGTTATCAGGTGACAGGCGGACTATCAGTTATTGATCTAATTCTCCACGCTAGTGTAGTAGTGCAGCTGGTTATGTTGCTGTTGGTGGGCATGTCTGTGATGTCGTGGGCCATGATCATTCAACGCAACAAAGCTCTGAGTATTGCAGTTGAAGAGACAAAACAATTTGAAGACAAGTTTTGGTCGGGTATAGACCTGTCGAAACTCTACAATGAAGTCAGCGCTAAAGTCACAGTGAACGGTGTGGAAGCTCTGTTTAAAGCAGGTTTTAAAGAGTTTGCCCGTTTACACAAAAACAGCCGTCAATCTGGTGCTGTGATGGAAGGCACTCAACGCGCTATGCGTGTTGGTTTGTCGCGTGAAGTAGAGCGTCTGGAAATGCATTTACCATTTTTGGCTACTGTGGGGTCAATCAGCCCTTACATCGGCTTGTTTGGTACAGTCTGGGGTATCATGAACTCCTTTATCGCTTTAGGTGCTGTACAACAAGCCACATTGGCTATGGTTGCACCAGGTATAGCCGAAGCCTTGATCGCAACAGCTATAGGCTTATTTGCCGCTATCCCGGCTGTAATTGCTTACAACAAGTTTTCTCATAAAGTGGAAATGCTGGAAAGTGCGTACGCAAACTTTGTTGAAGAGTTCGCCAACATTCTGCACCGTCAGGCAATGGCCAACGGAGAAAACAACTAATGTACGTCCGTAAAAAACGCCGTATGGTGGCAGAGATCAACGTAGTTCCATACATCGACGTGATGTTGGTGCTGTTGATTATTTTTATGGTGACGACGCCTATCATTACACAAGGTGTCAAAGTGGAATTACCTAAATCAGATGCTGAACCTATAGAGCAAATGAAAGACGGTAAAACCCCGCTTGTGGCTACAGTGGATGAAGGTGGTTTGTATTATTTTGAGAAAGATGGTGTTAATAAAGGACCATTTAACGCTCAGGAAATGCAATTGGAAGTGGCGGGTACTCTGCAGTTAGAGCCTGGCACCCAAGTGATAATTAAAGGGGATGGTCGCGTTAACTATTCAGCCATTATCCAGTTACTGAACCTGCTGAAAGATGCCGGTGCTCCTTCCGTTGGTTTAATGACTGACGATGTGGAGCAAAACTAAGATGGAACCAGCGTTTAAGAAGTCGCTGATCATCTCGGGTGGTTTGCACCTTTTGGTTGTTGTGCTTTTATTTGCGAATTTTAACTTCTTTAAAAGCAAAGAAGTTTTAGTGATACCAATGCCAGGTGATTTGAGTGCGCCTTTGAATGCAACTGTCGTTGATCAGTCGCAGTTCGATGACATGAAGGAAAAAAATCAGCAGAAAAAAAAGGCTGAGGAAAAGCGTATAAAAGATCTTGAGAAGAAAAAGCAGCAGGAAGAGCGTGATAAACGTCTTGAAGAGCAGCGTTTGAAAAAACAGGAACAAGAGAAAAAGCAGGCTGAAATAGCAGAAAAAAAAGCTGTTGAAGAAAAGAAAAAACAGGCTGTAGAAAAAGAGAAACAACAAAAACTTGCTGCTGAGAAGAAAAAGAAAGATGACGAGAAGAAAAAGCAGCAGGAAATAGAGAAGAAGAAAAAAGAGCAAGCAGCCAAAGAAAAGGCAGCTAAAGAAAAAGCAGCCAAAGAAAAAGCTGAAAAAGCCAAAGCCGAACAAGAAAAACGTGAGCGTGAAGCTGCGGAAGAAATGTTAGCTGAGCAGTTGGAAGAAGAAGCACAAGCACGCCGTGCAGCGAAAGCGGGTCAGATCCTGACCGAGAAGCAACGCTACCTGGCGATGATTGTTGCGAAAATCCAACAAAATTGGTTTGTAGACGATACAATGCGTGGCAAAGAGTGTCGGGTAAATATACGTTTGGCCAGCAATGGTTTTGTTACCGCCAGCACCATCTTAGGTGGAGACAGAGCGCTTTGTGAATCGGCGATGCGTGCAATACAAAAGGCAGGTAACTTCCCAATGTCGCCAGATCCTGATGTATATGACGCATTAAAAGACATCACGACTATTTTACAACCGGAACTGAGATAACAATATGCTGAAGTTGATAGGAAAAAGCCTGGTGGCGTTTGCGCTGGTGCTAAGTGCAAAATCGTATGCCAGTTTAGAAATTGTCATCACAGATGGTGTGGACAGTGCCCGCCCAGTTGCGATAGTGCCATTTAAATTTGAAGGCACTACACTGCCAAATCAACGTATTGCTGATATTGTGTCCGCAGACTTAATGCGCAGCGGTAAATTTAACCCTATCGCAGCAACTCGTATGCCGCAGCAGCCGACCAACAGCAAAGAAATTGATTACCAGCGCTGGATGAAACAAGGTGTTGAAGCTGTAGTTACAGGCACTATCCGCGAAGTAGGAATTAATAGATACGCTGTGCGTTTTGAATTAGTTGACGTATTTAAAGGCGCTTCAGGTGGTGGTTCGTCTTCCGCTATCATTGGCGGTCAGCTCACTACAGGTCTGACTCATGTGCTGGATGCGCGCGAAACAACCATCAGTGGTGACCAGTTCAGACAATATGCTCACCGCATCAGTGATATAGTCTATGAAAAATTAACTGGTGAACGTGGTGCTTTTTTAACTAAAATAGCCTATGTGTTAGTACGTGACAAAGCAGACTTTAGATATCAATTAGTTGTAGCAGATTACGATGGTGAAAACGAACAGGTTTTATTAAGAGCGAAAGAGCCTTTAATGTCTCCGGCTTGGTCACCTGATGGTACTAAATTAGCTTATGTGACATTCGAGAAACGTCAGTCACAAATTTATATTCAAGATATCTACACTGGCCGTCGCAGTATATTAACCAGTTTTAAAGGTATTAATGGTGCACCGAAATGGTCTCCGGATGGTCGTAAGATGGCCATGGTATTGTCAAAAGACGGCAATGCTGAAGTTTATGTAATGGATATTGCGACAAAAGCGCTGACTAAACTGACGAATCACAGACGTATTGATACTGAACCGTCGTGGTCACCAGATGGTTCTAAAATTATTTTTAGTTCAGAACGTGGTGGTAATCCACAGATTTATAGCGTAAATGTAGCTTCTGGTGTTACTGAAAGGGTAACATTTGAAGGAGAAATGAATTTAGCTGCCTCTTATACACCAGATGGGCGTGGTATTGTTATGGTCAACAGAACAAATGGCCAGTATAATATCGCCCGCATGGACGTTGAGAGTCGCTATATGCAGGTGTTGACTCGCACTTATCTGGACGAGTCACCAAGCATTGCGCCAAATGGCTCAATGATAATTTATAGTACTTTGTACGGTTCGTCACAAGTACTGGCACTGGTATCCATGGATGGGCGCTTTAAAGCACGGTTACCGGCGGCAAACGGCAGAGTTAAATCTCCGGCTTGGTCACCATTTTTATAAAAAACGAAAATTTGGTTAATTGATTTACTAAGGACAACAATTATGAACTTAAACAAAGTTTTAAAAGGCTTGTTAGTTGCAGTGCCAGTGTTAACTTTAGCTGCTTGTAGCTCAACTGATGAAGTAGCTGCTACTGATGCAAACACTGGTGCAAACACTAACCAAGTGGTTGAACAAGGCCTGTCAGCTGAAGAATTGCTGCGTCAGCAATTAGAAGCTCTGCGTCAAGACAACACTATTTACTTCGACTTCGACAAGTCTGAAATCCGTTCAGAATTCGCTTCTGTTCTGGAAGCTCACGCTGCCTTCTTACGTGCTCGTACTAACATCACTGTAACTGTTGAAGGTCACACTGATGCTCGTGGTACTCCAGAGTACAACATCGCGTTAGGTGAGCGTCGTGGTCAGTCTGTGACTCAATACTTAGCTAACCTGGGCGTTTCTGCTGGCCAGATGTCAGTAGTTAGCTACGGTGAAGAGAAACCAGCTGTTGAAGGTAACGACGAAAGCGCGTTCTCTAAAAACCGTCGCGCTGTTTTAGTTTACTAATAACTGATACGAAGCAAAGCAGTGAAAAAATATTTAGTTACTGCGCTTTCTGTTATCAGCATTGCCTCGTGGGCAGATCCGGCTCCTGTAGCCGATCTGTCCCGCGCTGGCGGTGGCGCCGTCCAGACTCCAAAATACGCCTCTACAGCGGATCGTATAGCTGCACTGGAACGTATTGTTGAGGCCAGAGCTAATGCTCAGGTTGCAATGCAACAGCAAGTGTCCGCTTTATTAGACGAAGTGTCTGAATTGCGTGGCGTGACTGAAATGCATTCCTACAAATTAGAAGAAATATTGCAGCAACAGCGCAATATTTATCAGGAAATTGACCGAAGATTGGGCAGTGGTGCCACTTCTGGTTCAACTTCAGCCACTCCGACACAGCCAAGCACCCCAACAACACCAGCTGAACAGGCGCCCATAGGCAACCCTGCTGCTTTAGTGAATGGTGGTGAGACCCAGACTGCTGAAACTACAGATACAGCCAGTGCTGCAGCGTCGAGCAGCCCGTCGGAAAGTGATGCTTATGAAAGTGCGGTGAATCTGGTGCTGAAAGATCGCGCTTACGATGCAGCTATCCCTGCATTTGAGAATTTTGTCCGCTCCTACCCGGATTCCAGCTACGCTCCCAACTCTTACTATTGGTTAGGCCAGTTGTTTTTCACTAAAAACGAACTGCTTAAAGCCAAAGCCCAGTTTGAACGTGTGGTGGCACAGTATCCGCAGTCTGCAAAAGCCGCAGATTCTTTAGCTAAATTGGGTCAACTAGCCGAAAGAGAAGGTGATGTGGCTGCTGCCAAGCAGTTTTATCAGCTTTTAGTCAGCAAATACCCACAGTCTAAACCTGCAAAAGCAGCCAAGGCGAAGCTAGAGACTCTCTAAGCGAATTGCAATTCTGAATGAAGACCCTGGCCAGAGCGCCGGGGTTTTTTATTTATACCGAAATCAAAGCCGCTGAAAAATCCATGCACAGAAGTTCTGTTTTCGTAAAAAGTAACAAACGAATGGCAAAAAACATAAAAGTTGGCCATCACAGCAGTGATCGAATGGCGAGAGTTTTGCTGTATATAAATAATACTGCTGTTTTTATTTTCGCCAGACCACTCTCTTTGTGTTGGCTTTATGCTGGCATTTTAAGCAGTTGAACAAAGAAAATGGCCTTTCTGGTAATTTTTGGTTGCACTGGAAATTTAAATAAGTAAGATATGCGTCCGCGGCAGGGGTCATTAGCTCAGCTGGTAGAGCAGCGGACTTTTAATCCGTTGGTCGATGATTCGAATTCATCATGACCCACCACTCCCGCGCAAACTTTGGTATCGAACTGGGTCATTAGCTCAGCTGGTAGAGCAGCGGACTTTTAATCCGTTGGTCGATGATTCGAATTCATCATGACCCACCACTTCGATACCCTTGTTTGGGTCATTAGCTCAGCTGGTAGAGCAGCGGACTTTTAATCCGTTGGTCGATGGTTCAAATCCATCATGACCCACCACTTTCTCGATTCTCCTTGCATGGGTCATTAGCTCAGCTGGTAGAGCAGCGGACTTTTAATCCGTTGGTCGATGGTTCAAATCCATCATGACCCACCATGCAATCGTTACCTTCTTTATGTTTTAAGCTAAGCTTTTTGTGTATAATGCCGCACTTTTTAAAACCGGGTGGCCGTTATGGATCAAGCACTGCACTTCAACGAACTTGACTTTGTATTCCCGAAAAAACCTTTGCCGCTCAATGCGGATCAAAAAGCTGCCTACAAAGAACGTATCAAGCTTTTATTACAGCAACGTGATGCAGTATTGGTTGCGCACTATTACACAGACCCTGAGATTCAAGCGCTCGCTGAAGAGACGGGCGGTTGTGTGTCTGACTCGCTGGAGATGGCACGTTTTGGCAATAAGCATTCAGCCAAAACCTTGATCGTAGCCGGTGTAAAGTTTATGGGCGAAACCGCCAAAATTCTGAACCCTGAAAAAACGGTATTAATGCCAACGCTGGAAGCGACCTGTTCACTGGACTTAGGTTGCCCGGCAGAGGCGTTCAGCGCCTTTTGCGATGAGCATCCTGACCGTGTTGTCGTGGTCTACGCCAATACCTCCGCTGCGGTAAAAGCCCGGGCTGACTGGGTGGTGACGTCGTCTATCGCATTAGACGTGGTGGAGCACTTAGACAGCGAAGGCAAAAAAATTCTGTGGGGCCCGGACCGTCATTTGGGTGCTTATGTGCAAAAACAAACTGGAGCCGACATGCTGTTATGGCAGGGCGCTTGTATTGTGCATGATGAGTTTAAAGCCAAAGCGCTGGTGGAGCTGAAAAAGCAATATCCAAACGCTGCTGTGCTGGTTCACCCTGAGTCTCCAGCCAACGTGGTTGATTTAGCCGATGCGGTTGGCTCGACCAGTCAGTTGATCAAAGCCAGCCAGACCATGCCAAATGACACCTTTATCGTGGCAACAGACAGGGGCATCTTCTACAAGATGCAACAGGCTATGCCGGATAAGACCTTTATCGAAGCTCCAACGGGCGGTAACGGCGCAACGTGCCGCAGCTGCGCTCATTGCCCGTGGATGGCGATGAACGGTCTGAAGGCGATTGAGGACGCTCTGCTGCAATCCGAAGGTCACGAAATTTTTGTTGATGCAGATTTACGCGAACAAGCATTAATCCCGCTGGATCGAATGCTGAACTTTGCAAAATCAGCGCAGATGCCGGTAAAAGGCAACGCCTAAGTTTTTGTTGGTCATTGTTGCTGAAAATTCCAGCAAAAAAACAGGCTTATGTATTTAACTGTTGCACGGCGCGGTGATTTTCAATAGGATAGCCGCGCTTGCTGTAGCAAGCCTCGGAGAGATGGCTGAGTGGCTGAAGGCGCACGCCTGGAAAGTGTGTTTAGGTTAATCCCTAACGAGGGTTCGAATCCCTCTCTCTCCGCCAATTCATTAACCCCATGATTTTATTGGATATTTTCCAGTAGCATCGTGGGGTTTTTTGTTTGCCACAACCCTTTGCCACAGACTCGGAGGCAGGGGCATGCGCGCACATCATTCTTATCTTTATCAAGTCAAAGGCTCTCAGAGCTATTATTTTCGGGTACGCTGGACTTACTTTGGAAGACGAGCAAACGCGCAGATCGGTGGTGGTCACTTTGTAGCGTCACTTGGAACCGCAGATCTCGACAGGGCACTCTGGCTCAGTCGGTTTATCTTGCAGCGACTGAGTCTCTTCACAGCGCACTACGTTCAAGACAGCACACAGGTAAACGTCGTTGAGGCGCTTTGGCAACTGAGTCTGAAGAATGCGGTTAAACGCGTCTATGCCAGTATGTTGGACGAGGCGAACCAACTGCTGGACAGTGGCTTTGGATCGCTAACACTTCCCTCAGGGAGCGTTGACGCCCAAGAGCCGCGACAACATGTATCCATTTCCCAGCAAGAACTCATTATGCAGCAGCTTCAGTCGCTGTATGCTCTGATTGAAAAATCCTCAGCTGCGGCTAAGTTCTCGGAGCTCACGACTAACCCAAGTCGAGAAGGGCAGGAAAAGTACTCAATCGCTAGTCACAACAGCCCACCCTCAACACAACGCAAAGAGTTAGGTTTAGAGCAGCTTGTCCAGGAGTTTTGCAGCAGCAAATTCCGTGAGATTGGTGCCAGTGCCCAGCAGCAGTATACAAAATCACTCGATACATTAGTTGCCGTTCTGGGAAGAGAGTTTTCAGTGGTCGCGCTTGATCATGATCAGGCGCAAAAAGTGAAACATGCCGTCCTTTGCATGTCGTCTGGACGGAAAAATGCAGATGGCTCGGACGCCATCCTATCCGTGAAATCCGTCAATAAATACCTGACCAATATGCTCACTTTCACAGACTGGCTGGTCAAACAACGGCGCCTCCTATCATCAAATCCTTTTGTGGGCTGTTTACTCAAATTAGAGTCAAAGCATCAGCTTAAGCGACGCCCTTTTGAGTTGAATGAAATAAACGCAATTTTAAATTACAAGCCGCGCCATAAGCTAGAAGCGGCTTACTTTAGAGATGCAGCGAAGTGGTTGCCAAGCATTTCATTATTCAGCGGCATGCGCTTAGACGAAATAGCCGGTATTCGCCTTCGAGATGTGCGTTTTGATGAAGGTATTTGGTTTTTTGATCTGAGTAGCTATAGATTGAAAACAGACAATGCCAGTCGGTTGATCCCAATCCATAGTCGTCTGATTGATATGGGATTTATTGATTTTGTCGATAGCCAGACGGGGAAGGGCGAGCAGTTCCTTTTCCCTGAGCTTCAGTCTGAACAGGCCCTCACCAAGCGAGACGGCCCTGGCACACCTGTAGGGAAGTGGTTCAATCGGACCTTACTTGATGCGATTGGCATAGACAAACAGGAAGAGAGAGCAAATTGGTGGTTAGTAGACTTTCATAGTTGTCGTCATACCGTTGCATCCCGATTCAAATTTCATGGCGTCCCGGCGTATTTAGCCAAGCAAATTTTAGGGCATGAGCTTGATGGCGACATCACCTGGGGAGTCTATTCCGGACAAGTATCCACAAAACTTGCGGCGCTAAAAGCGGCTATTGAGGCGCTTGATTACTGATAAATTGAAAATATTTTTATGCTTGAGTCTTGTTGTTAAACAGTTGTTTTGTAACAAAAACTGCATGTAAAAATCCATGTGCGCACTATAAGTTATTGAAAATAAAGAAAAAAATATATTTACGAGGATTTTTTGATGTGATTTAATTTCGTTGCAGTCAGTTGTTTGATTGCCTGATTGACGGGTCAGTTTCAAGTTGTTTGGAGTGAGGCTGTATGAATATTAACCCTGTGTCTTCTGTTTGTAAGTTTTCGAATCTTATGGGTAAGCGACGTCTGTCGCTTAGTGCGAAATCTTTTGAAGCAGATGTTCATCGATATCTACGAAATACATTTGAGCGAATAATTTTTCTTGTAAAGCAAGCAATGCATGAAGGTGTTTTTAATCATGAATTGTTAGAGTCTTTTCGTCATGTCCCAGTCGGGATTTGGAAGAAGCACTATTCTTTTCAAGAAATACCTGAAAAACATCATTCCATTTCCGCCTCTGTAATTGCTGCATTTGCCGCAGACTCTGCTTTGCAGGATCTTAACTACTCGCCTTGGTTAGATGATGCGTTGATGCAACAGTCGTTAATTGCGGAGCTTCAAAAAATAGGTCGAGAATTTCGTGAGTTTCGAGCAGGAACACTAAAAATTGAACGCAGTCTTAGTGAGACTGAATTAGATGAGCTCTATCACGCTCTAAAAATGCTCAAAGAATTTTTAAATCAATCACGTAGCATTGAGCGTGAACAATATCGAAAAGATAACGAGCAGCTTCAATTGCAAGTTTGTATTGATGAATTTCTTAGTGTCCACACATTAGGCACAGCAAGAGCTCAATATGAGTTGTCTTTTAAGCGATTAGTTAGATTGTTTGGTCCAAAATTTCTCGTTCCTGAATTCTCAACTTCTCAAGCCGACATCTTTATAAATCACTTGAAGTCGACATCGAATGGGCGGCCTCGCTGGATTCCAAACGGCACAGATGAAGATTTAATTTGCACACTCAAACCCAAGACGATTAACAAATTTATTAGTAACTGTCACTTTTTCTTTGCTTGGTTAATCAAGCGCGAGCGATATCAGCTAAACAATCCTTTCGGGCTCGCAGCGCTACCAAAAGCATCTAGCTATTCACTTACCCGGCGTTCGTATGTTGCGGATGAAATTGCGAAGATTGTCAATTACCAGCCATCTGACCCAAGAGAAGCAAAGTACTTCAGGTTGGCAGCAAAGTGGGTCCCGTTGCTATGCCTATATACGGGAATGCGGCCGATTGAAATTGTGAGCTTACGTGTGATTCAAATACGCAATAGAAGAGGCATTGATTTTATTTCACTGATAGACCAACGCGGAAAATCTATAAACAGTCGTCGATTTATACCCATTCACAGCAAATTAAAAGCGATGGGATTCTTGGAGCATGTCAACCTCATGCGCACTAGAGGTGAAACGGTTGTGTTCCCAGAGCTTTACCCAAAAAATGATTTTCAGGAGAGGGCTAAGGCGCTTGATACCATCAGTAAATGGTTCAACAGAACAGCGATGGTAAAAATGGGATTTGATAAGAGTGCTGAACTCAAGTTTTCCACTTTACTCGATCTTTATTGTTGCCGACACACTGTTATTTCGATGTTTAAAGAAAAAGGCGCTAATGGGTACATAGTGAAATCGTTGTTAGGTCATTACCCAGACGATGAGGTGACGTGGGGTATTTACGGTGGCAGAGTCTGCATATCCCTTGAAGCGCTGCGAGATACTATCGAGCTTCTCGAGTATGGAAGCGGTACTTAATTCGACTAAAAAATTGTCTTACACACCTGCACCTTCGGTGCATTTAAGAACAGCACAAATTCAGTTGAAAGACGCTGGCAATCAATACTCAGAGTGAATTTGGCCGCAAAACCAATTCAAAGGAAACCACGATGAAACCCCTTTTTTTTCCTAGGGTTTCAACGAAACCAGGAACAAATTATGAATAACAAACATTCAACTCAGCAAATCAGTCTCAGAATGCCGCTCGCTGATCATCAACGCTTAGTGCTAGATGCTGAAAAAAGAGGGACGACGGTAGCTGATATTGCTCGTCAGCGAATTCAGCTAGCTGAACAACAGATTGAGTTAAAAGACATGCTCTCAAGCGTAGTCAACATTTTAACTAGTCACATGTTTACTATCACATCTGTGGTCGCTGGATTAAACCCGGATGAGAAAGAAAATGCCCGAGCGTTAATTGAAGCTCAGTTAAAGAGAAAGATTAAATGACCTCTCAGCATGGGGCCATGTGGCGAGAACATTGCAAAGTCATTGCAATGTTCAGCTTCTACATGTTTTCAATCACGACGGCAGTACTAGTCATTTTAAACGATCTCAAGTCTGACGTAGCTGAAGCATTCAGTTACTTTGCCGTTTTAGTCTGGTCTTTACTGACTCGAACCCAAGCACATTTTAACAACGAATTTCCAATATCAACTGAGTTAACTGCCGTTGTAGTCTTGTCATTGTTAGGCAGCGTAGCGGTTAGTGTGGCGCTTGTCTGGTGGTTCAGAATTCGTAATTTCGACAACTCGCCAAACACACATTTAGCAGGCCCGGTGCTTCTCAAATACAAAAACGCTGAAAAACATTTTGCGAAGAAAACAAAATTTGATCGCAAAAAAGGACTTCGCATGCATCAGAAGATATGGCTACCAATGTCGTATGAGTTGGGAAATATTCTGATCTGGGGCATGCAAGGTTCGGGTAAGTCAAACTTGATAAAGTGGCTAATAAGTCAGTTAATCAGCCGTTTAGACCGGGTTGTTATTTACGACATTAAAGGTGAATACACAGAATTATTTCTAGATGAAAACAGTTTGCTATTAAGTCCAAAAGACGAGCGAAGCGTCCATTGGTGCCTCGGGATGGACATCACCAATATCGGATTAGCAGAGGTTTTCGCTGAAGCTGTGATTTCTTCCAGTTCAATATCAGACTCCTTTTGGACAGATTCAGCACGTCTCGTTGTGATCGGTGTTATTGCCGGATTGATTAAAGAAAAAGAAGACTGGTCCTGGGCTGAGTTAGCAAAGCGCTTGTTTTCTGAAGATAAAGAACTTGCATACTTTTTACAAAAGCATCATCCCCAAGCCGCGACATTAATTCAGGCTGATGATAAGACCACAGCCTCAATCCGAGCCGTAGTTGCAGCACAGTTAGCCTGGATCAAGACTATTGACCAAAGCAGTGGTGCAACCTTTTCAGTGCAGAAATGGCTGAGCAGTAAGGAAGAGAAAACCTTGATTATTCAGGGAGATCTTACAGCTCCACTAATGAGTTCTGCCCTGATCACAGCATTAATGGCTGTCCTCAGCAGTTATGTATTATCCGGCCCTGATGTAACAAACAATGACATTTGGCTTGTGATTGATGAGCTTTCAACACTAAACAAGTCTAAAAGTCTCGAGCGTTGGTTAGCGCTAGGGCGGTCTAAAGGCTGCAGAGCAATAGCTGGGGTTCAGCTTTTATCTCAACTTGATTCGATCTATGGGAAAGATGATGCCAATACAGTGTTGGGTTTATTCAACATTGTTGTAACGTTCAAACTCGCCCCAACCGGTGATTCGGCAGAAAAGGCATCGAAGGGAATGGGGCAGAGGCGGGTGGAGTATCGAACAAAATCAACTAACGAAAAAGGGGAAGCGAGTTATTCCTTGCATCAAGAACATATCCCGGTTGTTAGCGCTGAAAACATTGTTCACTTACCGCCCCCTTCATTTAAATATGGCATCGAAGGTTTCCTCTTTATCGGCGGCGTAGATGCTGTGTATCAACTTCATTGGCCCATCACGCAGCTACAAAAAATTGCTGACGCGGTTGTGAAAAAGAAGGCTCCCATTGTACCTGCCACACCCAACAAAGCTAATCGTCTTAACAGGAGATCCACTGAATGATGTCACTCGCTAAAATTCATGGGGAAGGTAAGTATTATCTCGAGTTAGCCAAGGATGATTATTACCTCAGTGGTGGTGAGCCTGACGGTATTTGGTATGGCTCTGCAGCGAGATTGCTAAAATTAAAAGGCAAAGTTGTCGGTGACAAATTTAAAAATCTTCTGCGCGGCTATTCGCCCTGCGGGAAAACAGCATTGTGTCAGAATGCAGGTCAACACCGCACGTCTGGTTTTGATCTTACATTCAATGCGCCAAAGTCAGTTTCTTTGCTGTGGGCCGTTGCTGATGAAAAGTTGCGACATGATATACAGGCAGCTCAATACTATGCTGTGCGACAAGCCATCTCTTTCATTGAAGAATACGCAGCTTTTACCAGGCGAGGTGAAGCTGGCGTTGAGCGAGAAAAAGTAGAAGGGCTGGTTGTTGCACTATTTGAACATTCGACAAGTCGAGCTTTAGATCCGCATCTTCATACGCATGCAGTTGTGGCAAATTTAGCGCCTAGAAGCGATGGTTCGTGGGGTACGCTTGAGTTACGTACGATCATGTTGTGGCAAAAAGCAGCAGGAATGGCCTACAACCTCAGTCTTGCAGAATCAATCCGAACGCTAGGATTTCAAACAGAAGCCGATGGCGGCTCTTTTCACATTTCCTGCATATCTAAGTCAATTTGTGATCACTTCTCAAAACGCTCAAAACAAATTATAGATGCACTGAAAGACCGAGGGATTAAAAACCGTGCGTCTGCTGCTGGAGATATTGCTTCGCTCAGTACCCGAAGCTCTAAAGGCGATATTAATAGAAGCCAACTTTTAGCTACCTGGCAGAAAGAGTTATCCGAATTTGGGCTCTCGGGGTCAACGCTGCATTTAGCCCAACTGCAGCAGAAAAACACAACGCCACTAATGAAAGATGTGTTAACTGCGGGATCGCTTGCAGATGAATTAACAGAATCAAAGTCAGTGTTTAGCACGCAAGATATGTTTGTGTCTGGGGGGCTTAGAGCATTAGAAAATGAACAATCGCTCTGTTCTCTGCGAGCAATAGTGACGCAGTTACAACAATCAGATGTTTCAGTGAAACTGGGGAAAGATTGGCGACATAGTCAGATATTCACAACAAAAAGTATGCTGAACGCAGAACAATCGCTCATATCAAATGCTAAGCAACTCTTTGCTAAATCTTGGTGCCATCTATCATCAGATTTGATTGATGCGTGGATTAATAGGCAAACATTGCGACTAAGCGAAGAGCAGAGAACGGCTGTTCGAAATGTTTGTAATACTCAACAGATTGCCATTTTACAAGGATCGGCAGGTGCTGGGAAATCAGCATCAATGCGATGTGTCAGAGACATCTACCAGTCAATAGGTCGGAAGGTCGTTGGAGCTTCTATCGCTAGATCCGCTGCAAAAAATCTTGAAAATGAAGCTGGGATCGAAACCCATACCATTGCACGACTTTTAGCTTGGTTAGATAGTGATAAACCGCCTATTTCCTCCGGGGACGTCTTAATCATTGATGAAGCTGGTCAAGTCGGGACTATGTATCTCGAACAGCTTATGAATTTCGCGAAAGAACAAAACTTCAAAATTATTCTGGTCGGAGAAGACAAGCAACTTGACGCCATCGAGCATGGCGGTGTTTTAAGGTACTTATCTTCGTTAAAAGATATTGGTACAACACGTGTTGAAACAATACGCAGACAAAATAACTTGTGGGATCGGCAAGCTGTAGCTGATTTTCGCGACGGCTATGCAGATAAAGCCTTGGCGCAATATCGAGCTCACAATCAGCTTCACATCTGTACAGATGAAGAGTCGGCTAAACGAGCAATGATAGATGCTTGGACATTGTTTAGAGAAACTAACCCGAGTAAACAAGCCATGGTAATTGCTCAAAGCTGGACCGATGTTGTTGAGCTTAACAATGCT
Organism: Rheinheimera soli; assembly: GCF_021290985.1. GTDB lineage: Bacteria > Pseudomonadota > Gammaproteobacteria > Enterobacterales > Alteromonadaceae > Pararheinheimera > Pararheinheimera soli. The sequence continues at coordinate 851 of NZ_JAJOYU010000015.1, read as the reverse complement.
ATGCGATTAAAGCTGCAATCTGAGGGCTCACTTGGTTATGAGAATATCTTATTAAAAGGGACTGTTAGTGAGCGAGATATTGATGTTCAAATCTCTTTGGGAGAGCGAGTAAGATTCACTAAAAACGACTATAAACGGAATTTTACAAACGGTGATTTGGGTACCGTAACCAAGGTACAAATCATGGATGACGGTGATATTTGGATCCGGGTAAGGCTGGACTCTGGCCTCGAAACACAGTTCATGACGTCTACATATTGCAATGATCAGGGGCGTGTTTTCATTACCCAAGCTTATGCGCAAACTGTTTACAGCTCACAAGGGCTAACCATTGAAGGTAACGTTTTTGTTTATTACAGCCAGAATATGGACAGAGCGCACACCTATGTTGCTTGTTCAAGACACAAAGATGCCGCTCATATTTTCGCGAATGCACAAGAGTTTGAAGCAGAAATTCCCGAAAAACTTCAAGATGCTCCTAAACATATTGGATTGGAAAAAGCGATCGCCAACAGCATGTCTCGCAATCTTCGACCAAAACTCGCAAGTGAATATTTGACACCGGAGCAAGTCGAACTGGCTTTAGATGGCAATGAAAGACAACAAGTTGACGCAAAAGAGCTTGAAAACGTACCTGCAGCGTGTAAGTAACCGTAACCTTAAACAGAGCTGTCATTCCCTGTGACAGCTCTTGATTCAACGCGACAACCCCTCACAATAACTGTCGCATCATTCATCAGCCTGGATCAAAAAATCTTTTCCAACTGGGATCGGCTGGCTTGGTTTTTTAATTTCAAATCCTCTCAATCTATGCATAAAAAAAGCGACAAAATTGATGGATATATGTTTAG